>NZ_JBHTHD010000014.1:0-143383 GCF_042675345.1 Neobacillus sp. GCM10027624 | reverse complement strand
TAGGCACGCCGCCAGCGTTCGTCCTGAGCCAGGATCAAACTCTCCAAGAAAGTTGATATAGCTCATTTTGTTACGTTGGCTCACGTTCTCTATATAATAGAAGAAACATGATTATTATTGTTTGTTGACGTTTTTGTTTGTTTAGTTTTCAAAGAACAAGTTGAATCATTTTTTAATCAATCGCTCAGAAGCGACTTTATTATTATACTAACATATCATTTAAAATGTCAATATTTTTTTTTGAATGTGTCATCTAAAAACTGTTTGTTTTTCAGCGACTTTTATACTTTAACATCATTAACACATTTAAGCAAGATAATTTTTTTACTTTAAAATATCCTGTCCCATTAAATAATGTTCTTCCATTAATCTATTTGTTTGTTTTGCAAGATCTTTTACCCTCTGTCTTAAAAGATGGACTTATTTTGGAAATGACTTGTTGTTTCTTTTACCTTTTCATTCAAACCAAACCTCTTCTGGGCAATGCAACCCTCTTCCTTTTACCTTCTCCTCCAATCCAAGCCCCATTCGGGCAATGCAACCCTCTTCCTTTTACCTTTTCCTCCAATCCAAACCCCTTCCGGGAAATGAAACCATCAAACAAATGAACCCAATCACAGCAAAAAAATACACGGGCCAAAAAATCCCGTGTATTCCTTCTTATATTACTTTATTTGATACATTTGATTACGTGCCTTCTCGCGGGTAAGGTGTTTATGCACCTTTCTCCCCGTCGTTATCCCACTCTCAATCGCACCATCAATAAAGCCCGCCCAGCCATTCGCATAAGTGGTCCCCGCCAAAAACACATTATTTTCCGGCGTATTCCATTCCTTATGATAGGTGGTCAACTGGTTCGGCTTTAACATCGGCCAGGTTTCCCTGGAAAATTCATCATTAACCCAATCATGACCAGTACTTTCTAGCACCTCAATATCCGGAATCCAATGCCTTAATGCTTGTTCCACTCCTGTCTTGTCAGTTGGGCTAAGCAATGCCGCACTTGGTCCGAACCCAACCACAATTGTATCATCACCCGCATACCGATCCACGTGAACCGAATTTAACGGATAACTGCCTGGGGCGAGAGCATCAAATGGGTCGTACTTCCCTTTTACGAGCGCCCAAACTTTAACCCCTTTCGCAGTTTGACCTTCTTTGGAAGAAGCCTGTTTTTCACAAGAAAGCGCCGGTACAAATTCAATATCCTGGAGTGTCGAAAGCGGTACCGTGACAATAACAGCCTTTCCCGTAAAAGAAGAACCATCTAATGTCGTAACTTCAACAGAATCTTCATCATGCTCGATTTTTTTCACAACGGTTGAAAGCATGATTTCAGCGTCAGCATCTTCTGCAATAGACTCCACCAAAGCCTTTGTCCCCTTTTTCAACCGGTAACTCGATACCATGGCACTGTGCGTATCCCAATTTCCGCGTGAAAAAATCCACCAGCGGAAGATTTGTGTTACTGCTCCTTCTTCAGGAGCACCGCAGTAATCGGAGGCTACCCAGCCGTGCAAAATATCATATTCCTCCTGTGTGAGACCAAAATCCTTCATAAACTGGGCCGCTGTAACCCCATCCAATTCTCTAAAATCAGGCGAATGTAAAGGCTCAAATGGCAGAGGCATATATTTCATGCTCTCGCTCATTAACCGTTCAACCGTATTCCTTAGCTTATTTTTAAATTCGGTTGCAGGGGCAGAGTGTGTTTTCCCCTCAGCAATCCAATAGACCGTTTCCGTTTTTGGACCTGTAGCTAGTTCCAAGCCATAGCGGGTGATTTCTGTCCAAACATGCGGCTGATGCCAATGGACATACGTTCCCCCCATTTCGAGCTCCGAACCTAGACGAGTGTCAATCCATGTCCTGCCGCCGAGACGATCGCGAGCCTCTAAAATCAGGACACGATGTCCTAATTGCCTTAACTCCCGAGCAGCGGTAACCCCCGAAAATCCACCGCCGATAATAATCACATCATAATCTTTTTCATTTTCCATTCATCCATCCTCCCAATCCAATCATTAGATCTCTTCCGTCTCAATTCCAATCGCTTTGGTTTCCTGATGAATTGGCAGCGTGATATTTCTTCGTTTGAACCAAAGGTAATAATATAAGTAGCAGGCAGCTATAAAGCCAAATCCCCAATATAAGGATGCACGTTGTGTTGGATCAAAGGCCATAAAGCCGAAAATGAACATACACATGATAATACAGAGAATCGGAATAAATGGATAGAATCGAACCTTATATTTCAAATCTTCCACTTTACCGCCATTTTTAATATATTGTCTTCGGAATCCCATTTGGGCAACCGCTATAGCTAACCATGTCAGCGTTCCACCGATTCCACTGACTGCCAATAGAACAACAAACAATGTATCAGCTGCCACTACACTAGTCAGAAGGGATAATAACGCAAAAATTAAGGTTACTAATAAAGCGTTAAAAGGAATTCCGCGTTTGTTAATTTTGCCAAGCGCTTTCGGGGCCATCCCATTTTCCGCTAATGAAAACATCACACGTGTACATGCAAACAGTCCGGTATTTCCAACGGAAAGAATCGCGGTTAAAATAACAAAATTCATAATGTCTGCTGCATAAGGAATCCCTACCATATCAAAAACAGTAACGAACGGACTTTCAAGAACACCGGCTTTCTTCCATGGAACAAGGGCTGATAATACAAACATCGCTAATACATAGAAAATTAAAATACGGAAGACGATATTTCGAATCGCCCGCGGAATATTTTTTTCCGGCTCTTCCGTTTCCCCTGCTGCCACTCCCATAATTTCCGATCCCTGGAAAGCATAAATTACACTCATCATTGATACGAAAACACCAACCATACCGGCAGGGAACAATCCATCACCAAGAAAATGGGTAAAATATGGGGAGGATTCATGTTTCAGACTAATGACTCCGAACATAGCTCCCAACCCAACTAAAATAAACATAATGACAGCTAAAACTTTAATGCCTGCAAACCAATACTCTGTTTCCGCGAAGGTTCTTGTCGTAAGAGAATTAATAGAAAAGAGAAGGACAATAAAGATTGCACACCAAATCCAAACCGGAACATCTGGAAACCATCGCTTCATCAGCACACCGGCTGCTGTAAATTCAAGTCCTACATACATGGCCCAGCTCAACCAGTAGACCCAGCCGACCACAAACCCGGTAGCAGGTCCAATAAATTTTGTCGCATGGGCTTGGAAAGACCCGGACACTGGCATGACAACGGATAATTCCCCTAAACAAACCATGACTAAATACATGAGAAGGCCGCCGACTAGATAGGCCAGGATCGCTCCTAATGGACCGGCCTCACCGATTGCGTATCCAGACCCGAGAAACAGGCCCGTTCCAATGATTCCCCCTAAAGACATCATAAATAAATGCCTGCTCTTCATCGCCCGTTTCAATTCTACTTTTTTATCTTCCATTTTCTCACCTATCTTCCACAAAATGATTTTTATTAAGGAAGCGCTTACACAGAGGTGATGATTAAGAGATATTTCTATCTCTTAAAAGGTCTTGGATGGATTTGCAGTTTGCAATGGCAAAACTGTTTCTAAATCCCTTTGCAGCAGTAAATGGAATTGATGAACTAAATTTTCAGTAAGGGAAAATCTTCCTTGCGTATAAGCTCCAGTCTCAATCCCTTTCTGGACCACTTCACAAATATCTAAATCCTCTTTTCTGACCAATTGATCCATAGCCATAAGTTCTTCTTCTTCCTCCGTAATTTCGTCGGTCATGAAAAAGGTCGTATAAACATACTTGGTGGTTTTATGATCTATTGGGATCGATTGGTGGATTGATAGATTTGCAGGACCAGGATCGAAAGAGAACCAGGTATTTGGATAGAGCCAATAATATCTGCCCCCTTGGCCAAGTCCAAAGTCACTATTTTTTCCTTTTAACGGAGTGCCTTGGTAAGAATAGTATTCTTGCATCTCCATCTCGTATAGTTTCATATCAAGCTTAGAAACTAGAGTTTTATGAACAATCGAGCAGTGGTCGCATTCAAGATAATTATCAATCCCAATTTTCCAGTTCGATCTGCAAATCGTTTCTTTTACACGAATTCTCTTGAGTTTGCTCAAATCATATTTTTCTACATGTTTAAACAAATCCGGAAATTGAGATACCATGGAAGGAGCATCGGGGTCTAAATTGACAAAAATAAAAGATTGGATGATTTCTAGTTGGATCGTTTTTAAACAAAAATCCTGGTGGTCAAAATGTTCACATCCTCCCATATTTGGCGCTCTTAACAGAGAGCCATCTGTCCGAAATGTCCAGGCATGATAGGGGCAGGTAAAGACTTGTTTATTTCCCTCCCCTTCTGCTAACTTTGCTGCGCGATGTGTGCACACATTGTAGAAAGCATGAATTTCCCCATCCTGTCCGCAGCTCACAATAATCGGGCGGTCGGCCACTTCAGTGGTAAAATAATCACCTGGCTTGGTTACTTGACTAATATGACCAACGTATTGCCAGGTTTTACAAAAGATTTCTCTTTTTTCTACTTCAAGAACTTCAGGCTTTGTGTAGAGCCATGAGGGCAATGTATAGGCTTCACTAAGATTTTCACTTACTCTAACTTCTTTATTGTTCATAAGCATTACCTCCTTTTTCATATTGTTATCATTACAATAAGGTAATTGTAAATTAAAAATATTCTGAATCATATGTATAGTTTAACTAAAAAAACAGAAATAGAGAAATCGCTTTTTGTTTTGTTTCACTAAAATCGACTAAAAAATACAGAAAATTAAGAGTTTCCTGTGCAATCCTTCCAAAGAATTCGGCTGCTTTTTCTTCTTTTTCATGGAAAAAACACAGTTGATTTTCTTAACTTAATAAAAAACTGCAGTCCTACCAAAGTAGAACTGCAGTTTTTTCTATTTTTATATTACCTTCATAAGGAATCTTTTTGTTCTTTCTTCCTTTGGATGGTTGAAAATTTCTTCTGAAGATCCTTGTTCGACAATGACTCCCCCATCCATAAAAATGACACGATCAGCAACCTCTCTGGCAAATTGCATTTCATGTGTTACAACAACCATTGTCATCCCCTCTTGCGCTAAATCCTTCATGACCTGTAGTACCTCTCTAACTAGTTCTGGATCCAATGCAGAAGTAGGTTCGTCGAAAAGAATAACCATCGGTTTCATAGAGAGTGCCCTCGCTATTGCCACACGTTGTTGTTGCCCACCTGAAAGCTGAGAAGGATAATGGTTACACCGTTCTCCTAAACCTACTTTTTCAAGAAGGGTCTGAGCGAACTTTCTAGCTTCCTCACGCTGAACACCTTGTACGACAATAGGTCCTTCCATCACATTTTCAATGGCTGTTTTATGTGGGAAAAGATTAAATTGCTGAAATACAAATCCTGTGCTTTGCCGTAACGACCTGATTTCATTTTTCCGTTTTCGGGTTAGCTTTTCATCTGCTGGTAACATATGCTTCCCAATTTTAATAATCCCCTCGGTAGGTTCTTCTAAAAATGTAAGGCAGCGCAATAGCGTTGACTTTCCCGACCCACTTGGTCCCATTAGAACAACCACTTCACTTTTATTTACTGAAAGATCGATTCCATGAAGGACTTCAAGATCGCCAAACTTCTTTTTAAGGTTTTGCAACTGGATTATACTCATTGCCCCGCTCCTTCCTGTAAAGTTTTTTATATCAATTACCAAGTGTTATATGCTGAGATGAGCGTTTTTCAAGTTTGTCTAATAAATTTGAGAAAAAGGCGATAATGATCCAATACAGCACGGCTGCCAATAAATAAATGGTTAATGGTTCAAATGTTTTCGCAATGAGTAATGACGACATCTGCAATAATTCTGTAACGGTAATAACGGAGATCAAGGATGTATCTTTAATTAAAATGATAAAGGTGTTTGACATAGTTGGAATTGCAATTCGAAGGCTTTGAGGCAAGATAATTCTTTTTAGGGCCTGACCATAGGTCATTCCCAATGAAACCGATGCTTCCATTTGGCCCTTATCGATAGATAATATGGAAGCACGAAAAGATTCCGACAAGTACGCTCCTGCATTTAAACTCAACGCAAGGATTCCGGAGGGGATCGGTTCCATTTCGATACCAATTTGCGGCAGGCCATAATAAATGACGAATACCTGTACAAGTAATGGAGTTCCACGGAAAATGGAAACATAAAAGGCAGCCAATTTAGCCAAAGGTTTTAGGTTGGATATCCTCGCCAATGCTGTGAAAAATCCAAGGACGAGAGCGATTAAAATGGAAACTACAGCTAAAAAAATTGTCATTAATGTCGCATGTAATAATGCTGGCAGGGATTCTATTATTATTGAAAAATCCATGAATTTTCCTCCAGTCTAACAAACATCAATCTATGAAACTGCAAAAGGTGGATGATTAACGATTCGGTACTAGAACCTCTTCACGAAACGAAATTTCAATTCCTAAAGCTTTTAATTCTTCCATAAATCGGGTAAAGCGCTCCCCGATGATCACATTTTCAACGGGAACAATTCCTACTTCGTTTATTTTTTTAGCAGCAATCCAATTGGCAAGTAACATTGCCGGAAGAGCAGTCGTTTTAGCCATAGAAGTTATATTACGTTCATTATCATAAAAATCGACCATTTCCCATGTATATTTCACTTGCTGTCCAGCTTTTAGACCGCTAACCTCTACCCTTAATACCGTAATATCCTCTTTTGACTCTCCTTTCATATTTGGAACCAAGATTTTCTCTGTAAAGGCACGTGGACTTGAATAATTCCCATTCACTTCAATTGGCTCCTCATCAAAAAAGCCTAATTCTTTTAAAGTATCCATTTTCCCCCAGTGCCCTTCATATCGAACGGTTTTTTCATATAATTTTTTCACTTTATCTTTTAGTGTATAGGCTGTACTATGTGCATCCGTAATGACGGCTTCACAAGCCCCTACAGGTTCTGGGAAAGTCATTTTTTCTAAACCCGAAAGAGGAGGGAATTCTATAAGCTTCCCATTTTCAGCTGCCTTTGCCGGTCTTGTATAGAGACCAAGCACACTCTCAAGCCGGAAAACCACCTGGTACCATAATGGAGGTTTTGGGAATCTAGGAATTCCGCCGCAAACCATAACCGCTTCATCGGCCTCATCAAGCATTTCGATACCTTGTGCGGCCAAAAAGTTTGTAATACCCGGTGCAACCCCACATCCCGGCATTATAATGACACCTGCTTCTTTGGCTTGTTCATCCAATTCTAATTTTTCTTCAATTTTAGAACCGACTAAGTCTACAAGATGACATTTTGCTGAAATAGCCGCTTGAATAGCCGGTAAACTTAATGAATGTGGTAGACATGCGACAGCAACGTCTGCATTTAGTAACACCCTTTTGATTTCTTCAATCGATCCTAAAGAAGTACATTTTCCAATCACTTTCGAGTTTTTGGCAATTTCCAAACATTTATTCACACTATCTTGATTTGCATCGACTGCCGTTACTGATTCAATATTTGAAAACTTCACCAGTTCACTCACTACTGTTGTTCCAATCATTCCTGTTCCTAAAACGACTGCCCGCATCATTTCTACCTCCTATTAACCTTTTAATTAATCATTTATTCATTTCCAAAACCCAATCATTTATTTTTCCAATGGCTCTGTACCAAACCACTTTTTGTAGATTTGGTTGTATGTTCCATCCTTCTTCATATCAGCTAGGGTGGTATTCACTTTCTCAACAAAATCTCCATTTTCTTTTTTTACAGCCATCCCAATTTCATCTTTATTTAAAATACCGCTTGTGATTTTAATTGGTAAATTCTTTTCTTTAATGTTGTAGCTCATTAATAATTGGTCATTGATAATGACGTCCAATCTTTTGTTCGCTAAATCCGCAATATAGTCATTTACAGATTTATATAACTTTACATTTGCTCCATCCACACTTTTTGCGACTTCCTCAAATGTTGTTCCCCCACCTACTCCAACGTTTTTCCCTTTAATATCTTCTAGCTTTGTAATATTATTGGTATCCTTCCTAGTGACTAAGACTGAACCCGTAACTACATATGGATTGGTGAAATCAACACTCTTTTTACGTTCCTCGGTTACAGACATTTGGCCGATAATAATATCAAATTTATCCGATTTTAACCCACCAAGAAGACTATCCCACTTTGTAGCGACAAACTCCGTCTTCACACCTAGACGTTTAGCGATTTCGTTCGAGATATCCACATCGAAACCATCATACTTTTGATCATCATTTAAAAAATTGAACGGTGGATAGGTTCCTTCAAATCCTACTTTTAATACTTTTGATTTTTCTACCCGGTCTAAAACACTATTTTTACTATTCCCACTGGCTTCTTTCCCGCTACAGGCTGATAGAACACCGATGATCAATAATCCAATAATCGTCAATAACAAACCTTTTTTCATATAAACTCCTCCTCGGTATTTTACCTAATTAGTAAAGCGCTTTCATAAAAAGAATGGCTCCTCCTCTCATAATAAAAAAATGTTGTTCCAAATTGTCGTCCCAGATTGTAGTACAATTAATTAAAGTGTATACTCTACTTATATAGTTGTCAATATTTTTTGAATATTTTAAATATTGCTATATTGCTATAAAATACTTGGTTTGATAAAATAAAACAGAGTAGGTGAAAAGTCATATGAAAGAAAAAACCGTTGAGAAACATGTATATGACCAAATAAGAGCTGCAATATTAGGTCGTCAGCTGGCACCAGGTAAGCAATTAGTGGAACATAATATTTCGAATACTTTAGGCGTTAGTCGCACCCCTATTCGGAACGCGATTAAAAAGTTATCACTTGAAGGGTTAGTAGATTTGATTCCAAATCGCGGTGCATTTGTAACCAGTCCTTCTAAGGAAGAGGTTATTCAGGCATATGAATTACGTGCAAAATTGGAATTTTTAGCAGTACAGAAATCAATGTTTGTTATGGATGAAAATGATTATCTTACGATTAAGAAGACCCTAGAAGATGAAAAAGAGAGTCTAAGGAATCCTATTCCTGAGGATGTTGTAAACGCCAATAAAGCTTTTCATATTGCTATTACTCAAAAATGTAATAATAAATTTTTAAATGAGTTTATTGAGAGACTGATTAACCAAACAAATATTTATCTCATGCTTTTTGATGAATTTTATTCAAACCCAGGACAAAAACCTTTTAGTCCCGATGAACACCGTAATATTTTAGAATTAATCCAAAATAAAGATGGAGCGAATTTAAAAATAGCCCTAGAAAACCATTTTAAGCACTCTATAACAAGTATTGATTTCCGTTATAACGGATATAAAGACCTAGATGAAATTTTTTAAATATACCATTCCCATCCGCTGCCAATTTTGGTTGCGGATTTTTTTTAAGAGTAAAATTTTAAATTTTCTAAATAAAATGTACATTTAGTGCAAGAATGGTAAAATTATAGAGAAATTTTGTTTAGTCATTCATGTGTTATCCAAAATTCACCTCTAACGATGGCTGATTGAAAGGAGTTTAAGATATGAAAATCCTCGAACACATTGCCCAAGATATTGTAGAAAAAACGAGTGAAATATTGCAATATCCGATCAGTATCACGGACAAAGAAGGAATCATTATTGGTTCAACCGATAAAAATCGAATTGGGCTCTTCCATCAGCCTTCCCTGGAAGTCATAAGAAAAAATACGGTTGTCAATTGTAAAAATGAAATCGAAAAGAGAATCCTTCCAGGAGTCTCAACTCCATTAAAATTTAATAATAAAGTCATCGGTGTTCTTGGGATTGTCGGCGATCCAAAGGAAGTAAAGAAATACGTCCAGCTTGTTAAGAATCAAGTAGAAATGATGTGCCAAGAAGCCTTTCGAAAGGAAATGGTGGATCTCAAGGAAAAAATGGTGGAAATGTTTGTCCACCAACTCATTCACTATCGAGAATCCATGAATGAAATCAATGAACAAATTCTTCAATCTGCTAAACTGCTAGAATTTGATTTACATACCAATCGGGTCTGTCTGTTAATCGATATAAATAATTTTTCCGAAAAGATTTCCGCCAAAAAAGGAACAGACGATTTTTATGAAAGCTTTCCAATGCAATATTTCCAAAAAGAGCTTTTAAGCTTTTTCCAATTAATTTTTCAAGAAAATAATGATGATATGATTTCATTTCTTAGTCTGGAACGGTTAATTGTCATCAAGGCACTCCCTTATCCCCGCTCGTTTTCAGCTTTAGAGGAAGGTTTGCCAAATAAACTAGAAAAAATCAATACGTTTCTTGCAAAAAAATATGGTGTGACGGCTGGTATTTCAGCCGGAAATATCAGCAGCACTCTGAGTGGTATTGCCGAATCCTACCATAATGCTGTGAAAGCCATGTCGATCGGAAAGCAATTTAACCGGGATTCGGGAATTCATATTTATAATGAGCAGGAAATGCTCTGGAGGCTTCTACCGAAAGAACTGACATCTGATTACAAAGAAAAGCTGGTAAGATTTATTGCCCCTTTGATCAAACAGGATAATTATGAGATTTTATCCGCTACCTTTATTGGTTTTTGCCAATATAATATGAATTTAAGTGAGGCATCTAGGAATCTATTTATCCACCGAAACACGATTATCTATCGACTCGAAAAAATTAGCGAAATTACCTCTCTCAATACTAGCAGCTTTGAACATTGTATGCTCCTCTATACTGCAATTCAATGCTATGAGGAAGCGAAAATGGAACCTGTGCACTAGGCAGGTTCTTTTTATTTTGGTATGTTTTTTTTGTTGACTAAGACTTCGGTAAAACCCCCATAGTTCCCATAGTCAGGAATTTTAGTTGATGCGGGCACTATCCGGGCTTCATCGTTCATCATAGACTGAGAATTTTTGGTTGCCCGGCCACTATCAAAGGCTTATGGTTCCCATACACGGAGAATTTTTGGTTGTGTGGGCACTATCGAGGCTTCATTGTTCCCATACACTGGGGATTTTTGGTTGTGTGGGCACTATCGAGGCTTCATTGTTCCCATAGTCAGAGAATCTTTGTTTGCTCGGGCACTGTCATAGGCTCATTGTTCCCATACACCGAGTATTTTTGTTTGTGCGGGCACTATCAAAAGCTCATAGTGCCCATACACGAAGAATTTTTGTTTTTATGGGCACTATCATAGGCTCATTGTTCCCATACTCGTAGTATTTTTGTTTGTACGGGCACTATCGAGGCTTCATTGTTCCCATAGTCAGAGAATCTTTGTTTGCTCGGGCACTATCATAGGCTCATTGTTCCCATACTCGTAGTATTTTTGTTTGTACGGGCACTATCGAGGCTTCATTGTTCCCATAGTCAGAGAATCTTTGTTTGCTCGGGCACTATCAAAAGCTCATTGTTCCCATACACGAAGAATTTTTGTTTGTATGGGCACTATCATAGGCTCATTGTTCCCATACTCGTAGTATTTTTGTTTGTACGGGCACTATCGAGGCTTCATTGTTCCCATAGTCAGAGAATCTTTGTTTGCTCGGGCACTGTCATAGGCTCATTGTTCCCATACTCTGAGAATCTTAGTTTGTACGGGCACTTTCGAAGCTTCATTGTTCCCATAGTCAGAGATTCTTTGTTTGTACGGGCACTATCAAAAGCTCATAGTGCCCATACACGAAGAATTTTTGTTTGTACGGGCACTATCAAAGGCTCATTGTTCCAAAACGAAATGCCTCCCCAACAGCGTCATGACACCGAGGTTAAAAATCCATAGCTTCAGAAGGAAACACTCCCCACAGAAACTATGGTTCTCGTAAACTAATAAATCGCATCCTCAATAACTAGTTGGTTTTCTGCAAATCGTTCTACCCTTAATGGGGATAAATCCAAGGTTTCATATTTACCCAAGCGAATCAATTCGGAGAGACATTTTCCGACAGCGGGTGCCTGCTGCATTCCATGCCCGCTAAAGCCGAAAGCCACAAAATACCCCTTCATCGCCGGATATTTCCCTAAAATAGCATTATGGTCCTCGGTGTTAAAATCATAAAGCCCGGACCAGCCTCTTTCGATTTTCGCATTCTCAAAATTTTTGATTCGATTGGCTAGCACCGGCCATATGTTTTCAACAAATGCCGATCTTCTCCATTTAAAATTAATTCCAGGCTCAATTTCCTCGGCATACCCGGAAATAAACTTCTCACCTTCATGTCGGAAATATACGCCTGTTGGGTCCATGGTTAACGGAAGATAGTTTTGCAGCGGTGTTTCAATATCAAACTGAAAAATTTGTCTTGGAAGGGGGACGACTGGGAGAGGCAGACCAGCTTTTTCACTCAAAAGAGACGCCCAGGCACCGGCACAATTGACGACAACCGGTGAAAAAAATTCACGTCCATCCGCAAGCCTTACCCCTTTTATGTGATCCTGCTCGGTAATAAGACTGTCTACAGCGTCATAAATATACTCCGCTCCTAATCTTTTTGCATTTCGAATATATCCCTGCATGACAGAGTAAGGGTCCAAATACCCACTCTCTGAACAAAAGAGGCCCCCGGCTAAATCTTCTGTATTTAGTTCTGGAATAATCTTCAACAGGTCGTTTGTATCGAGCAACTGCGAATTGATCCCGTTTTCATTTTGCAGGTTTAAATGCCTTTCGAATTTGGGCATCATTTCATCTGTTGCTAAAAATAAATAGCCTCGCTGTTTAAAGTCGATTTCCATTTCTTCTCCGTCGATGGCCATCGATTTTGAAAAATCTTTATAGATTTGAAGACTATATTTACTAAGCTGCATATTCACCACCGTTGTATAAAGCTGCCTAAAACCACCCGCACTCCTTGGAGTAGAAGCATATTCGTATAGACCATCTTTCTCAAATAGGACTACCCTGCCATGAAAACCATCCTGTAATAAGTGATACGCGATACTTGAACCAATCACTCCACCACCAATAATGATAATATCCGATCGATTTGTCATGGAAAACTCCTGCCCTTCATTTATATTATTTAACAGCTGGGATAGAAATCGCGTCGGGATCGAAAAAGCATTCGCTAATGGAAGTTTCACCCTATAGTACTACTGTACTCATTTCGTAACTCTTAATCTATGTGCATTTTTTACGGTAAATTGAATAATTAGAATTGTTTTAATAGTCAATTTTAACAAGGGATTTTCACGCCATATCTAGAATGTATTAATCAAGGATTTTTTCGTTTAAAAGGAGTGGTAAAATGGCTTTCTTAGAGGATATATCCCAAACGATTGTGGAGAATACCTCCAGAATCATTGGATATCCAATCAGTATTACGGACGATAAGGGATATATTATTGGGTCAAATGACGAAAACCGCTTAGGAAGTTTTCATCAGGCATCCATCGATGTGTTAAAAAGGAAGGAAACGATTTGTTACGAGTATGATGAAGTTAAGGATCTTAATAATGTTCTACCAGGTGTAGCTGCCCCCATCATTATTAATCAAGAAACCGTTGGTGTGTTAGGGATTGTTGGAAATCCAGCAGAAGTGAAAAAATATGCTCAACTTGTGAAGAGTCATGTGGAATTGCTGTGCCATGAATACTTAAAGAAGGAAATCCGCATTCTTGAATCCAAATCATTGGATCATTTGGTCCATTATCTCCTGAGTTCAGATACAATCGAAGACATGAGCCAAATCATTCGCTTTGGAAAAATGCTTGGTTACAATCTAGATAAGGAGTTCAAACGTGTCTGCCTCATTATCGAAATGGATATGCTGTCAGAGCAATTTACTGGAACACAACCGAAAATACCCAATACGTTTTCATGGCAATTTTTACAGGATAATATGATGGATATACTGCGGCACTATTTAATAGACAATAAAGAGGATATCCTTTCCTTATTGACATTAGATCAATTTATTTTAATAAAAGCAATCGATGCAGCCGAGTCCTCTGAAAGTTTTAACAAACAATTGGAACACAAAATTAGCCGGATGAGTGAATATATTCAATCGAAATATCAATTTAATGCAAGAATTTCGATTGGAAGCATGAAAAAAGGGATTAATGGAATTAAAGAATCCTATGAGGAATCACTTAAAACGTTAATTGCCGGTAAAAAAACAAATATTTTTCCTGAGGTTTACCATTATAATGATTTGAATATTATTCTAGAACTAATTGGAACAGATTTACCTCCCTACATAGCGGAACGACTTTCCGATAAAATGACCTGTTTTTATCAACATGTTAATTTTCCCACCCTATCTAGCACCTTTATCACCTATTGTAAATGTAATATGAATATTAGCGAAACTGCCCGGAGCCTATTTCTCCATCGAAATTCCTTAGTTTATCGACTAGAAAAAATTAGTGAATTAACCTCTTTAGATATTACGAACTTCGAACATTGTCTGCTGTTATATTTTGCGATCAAAAACTCCAAACTAGAAAACACATCAGCCCATTCATTCATACTTTAAATTGTTAAAGGAACCAGATATATCATCTACCTAAATAAACAGGGGGTATCCCAAGAATCACCTTGGGATATCCCCTGTTTGTATGAATGAAAAATGATGCGTCAGTTGCTATTCTTCTGTCCTGCTTATCCGCCAAGGTAAATTTTCTCAATCACTTTGTCTTGGATTAAATTTTCAGTTTCATCTTCACGAACAATTTCCCCCAATTCCATCACATATGCTCGTTTTGTTAATCGAAGTGCAGCTCGGGCATTCTGTTCTACCAGGAGAATCGTCGTTCCGGTTTCATTGATTTTTTTAATGGTATCAAAAATGGTCCTAACAATAATGGGTGCAAGGCCCATCGACGGTTCATCCAACAGCAGCAGCTTTGGCTTCCCCATCATCGCCCTTCCCATTGCAAGCATTTGTTGTTCCCCTCCCGAGAGGGTTCCGGATAACTGTTTTCTCCGATCAAATAACCTTGGAAATAACTCATACACCTCTTTTAACCCATCATGTAAATGGTCTCTTGCACAATAGCTTCCAAGCTGAAGGTTTTCCTCTACTGTCATCGTGGAAAAAACGCGTCTTCCCTCCGGTACATGGATCAATCCTTTTTTTACAATCTCATGGGCATTTCTTTTATGAATGGGCTCACCATTATAATGAATACTCCCGCTTTTAGGCCGGATCAGTCCTGAAATGGTCCGAAGCGTCGTAGATTTACCTGCACCGTTGACACCAAGTAAGGCGACAATTTCCCCTTGTTTAACCTGAAGCGATATATTTTTCAGTGCAGGAACTTTTCCATAGGAAACTGAAACATTTTGGATTTCAAGTACCGTTGACATTTCTATCCCTCTTCACCTAAGTATGATTCAATTACACGTGGATCCTTTTGAATATCTTCAGGAAGACCCTCAACAAGCATTTCCCCATAATGAAGGACAATAATCCAATCGGATATCTCCATGATGAGCTGCATATCATGTTCGATGATGACAACAGTTGTACCGCTGTCCCGGATTGAATAGATTAGTTCCTTTAATTCGTTTTTTTCACTGTGGTTCATTCCAGCTGCCGGTTCATCCAAAAGTAGGATCGCCGGATTGGTCGCCAGTGCCCTTGCGATTTCCAATTTTCGCTGCTCCCCATATGAAAGATCAGACGCCCGAATCGTTTCTTTATCCTCTAAACCAACAAATGATAGAAGACGTTTCACCTCTTCTCGAACCCACTCCTCCTCTTTTTTGCTTTTACGCGGATTAAAAAGAGTCGAGAGAACATTACTTTTTGTTCGAATATGAAGTCCTGACATGACATTCTCTTCTACCGTTAAGGTCTTAAATAATCGGATTGACTGGAAGGTCCGGGCGATTCCTTTTTGAACAATTTTGTCTGGAGAAAATCCTTTAAAAGGCTGTCCCTTAAATAAAACGGTGCCTGAGCTTAGGTTGACAAATCCTGTCAAACAGTTAAACACGGTGCTTTTACCTGCCCCATTGGGACCAATTAAGGATACTATTTTTCCTTCCTGTACTTCAAAATTCAAGTTGGAAACTGCATGTAAGCCGCCGAATTTCACACCTAGTCCTTGAGCCGAAAGTAATACACTCAAACGAAATCTTTCCCTTCCTGTGTATTGACTAAATCAAGCAAGCCTTCCTCTTCTTCTTTTCCTTTTTTCTTCGGTTTATTATATTTAACCCCCATCAGTCCCTGTGGACGGAAGATCATGAGGACTAAAAGTGCAGCAGCGTATATCACCAAGCGCCATTCGTCAAAGGAGCGAAGAAACTCTGGAAGAGCTATGAGGATAAAGGCACCAAGCAGAACACCCGTATTTCTTCCCCGGCCTCCTAATATCACGACCATCAAAATATTGACAGACTGCATAAACGTAAAGCTTTCTGGATTAATGACGGACATCTTTACAGCGTAAAATGAACCGGCAACACCGCCACAAATGGCCCCAAGCAAATAAGCAAGCAGTTTATAACGTACAAGATTCACTCCAATCGCCTGTGCTGCCGACTCATCCTCCCTGATAAACATCCACGCCCTGCCAACTCTTGATTTGCCCAACTTGCTTGCTACGATCAAAATAAGGATGAGCAACACAAAACCCAGATAATAAAGATCCGTTTTTGTAGCAAATTGAAAGGCTCCGATGGAAGGCTTCGGAATGGCATAAATTCCGTTTGGTCCACCGGTCCAACTCAAATTGGTTGCGGTAATCCGGATAATTTCACCGAAACCTAAAGTTACGATCGCGAGATAATCACTGCGAAGCCGTAATGTTGGGGCTCCAATAATCAAACCTAAAATTCCCGAAACAATCCCCGCTGCAATCAACGAAATCCAGAACGATACATGGAAATTTACCATTAATAATGCTGTCACATAAGCGCCTGAAGCATAGAAGGCGGAATATCCCAGATCAAGAAGACCACAGTATCCAACCACAATATTTAATCCAATTCCCAGCATTCCGTAGATGAATATACCTGTCATGACATCCATAATGTATGGATCTGGATAAACGATTGGAATGAGTACTGAGCAGACTACCATTATTAGAAAGATAGGAGAAATGGACTTTGTTAAAGTAGATAGTTTTTTTCCCATTACCTTACATCACCTACAACTTTTCTGCTTGTGGCTCTCCGAGAAGGCCAGTCGGCTTAAATACCAATACCAAAATTAAAATTACAAAAGCAAATACATCCTTCCAGGCAGGAGAAAAATATCCTGCGCCAAGTGTTTCCAGGATTCCGAGCAAGAAGCCTCCAAGGACAGCTCCAGGGATATTCCCAATCCCGCCAAGAACGGCAGCAGTAAATGCTTTAATTCCCATTAAGAACCCCATCATAAAACTTATTTGACCATAATATCCTCCCATCATCACTCCAGCGGCACTCGCCAAAGCAGAACCAATAAAAAAAGTGATGGCAACAATAAAACGAACATTTATCCCCATTAACTGGGATGCATCTTGATCTAATGAAACGGCACGCATGGCTCTTCCTAAAAAGGTTTTCTTGATAAAAAGCTGCAAGATAATCATAAAAAGAATACTTATGAGAAGCATGCCAACCTGTGTGTAAGACACCTTTACAGAGCTATTAAAAATAGCCCCCCCAGCCGACAGGTGGGGGTAAACCTTAAAACTAGGGCCGTAAAAAACCATGACTAGATTTTGAAGCAATAATGAAACCGCAAGGGCTGATATCATGATTGAGAGGCGCGGTGCATTTAATAGTGGTACATAGGCAACACGATTAATTAAGACACCGATTAAACCTGTGACGAACATCGAAACAATCATCGCAAATATAAACGTTCCAACCCCGGAAGATGATAACGAACCAAACAACCCGAGTATACTTAGGCCAAGAAAAGATCCAACCATATAAACATCACCGTGGGCAAAGTTAATCAGCCGGATAATACCAAATACCATCGTGTATCCGAGGGCAAGTAATGCATAAAAATTGCCAATCGTGAGACCGTTGATTACTTGCTGTAAAAACTCATCCAATTATGGCACCTCCTAATCTATTAATTTTGTGTGGCTACAAACTTCCCGTCTTTTACCTGTGTCGTAATATAGCTGATGCCTTTTCGATCCCCTTTTTGATCGAAATTTATGGTACCGGTTACCCCTTGAAAATCTTTTAAGCCGTGAATGGTATCAATAATTTTCTTTTTATCTTGGGAGTTTGCTTCCTTAATCGCTTCTGCAATTATGTTTACTCCATCGTACGTATAGGAAGAGAAAGGTCCTGCATCCTCGCTATAGGTATCTTTGTACTTTGTAACAAAGTCACCTGCACCTGCATTATCTAGGAATTCCGTAGTAGGTGCCGTACTGACAATCACGCCTTCTGATGCTGGGCCGGCAATTTTCATGAGAGTGGTGTCATTGTTGCCATCTCCTGCCGCAAATAAAACGTTTAACCCAAGATCTTTCGCTTGTTTAATGAGCAGTCCGCCTTCTGCATAAAAGCCAGTCCAATAGATGGCATCAGGTTTTAACGGCTTTAGCTTACTAATAATCACAGAGAAATCTTTTTCTCCTGGTGTAACAGCTTCAAAGAATGCAACCTTTCCACCTAGTTTTTCTACACCGGCTTTTGCTTCTGTCGCTAATCCCTTTGTATAGGTAGTGTTATCATGCAAGATGGCTATATTTTTCTTGTGCTGTACATTGACTAGATAATCTGCCATGAACTTGCCCTGTTGATCATCACGGCCAATCATTCTAAATACGTTGGTAAATCCTTGTTCGGTTAATTGGGGGTTACTTGAGGATGGTGTGATAAAAGGAATTCCATTTTCGTTGTAAACGGTTTCTGCCGGTAAAGCCGCACTAGAACAGTAATGTCCAACCACTGCATCAACGTTAGAAGTGACTAGTTTATTTGCTGCTTGGGTCGCAACCTGCGCATCACAGGCATCATCGATGGGTACAATTTTAATTTTTTTACCGATCACTCCGCCTTTTTCATTGAGCTCGGAAGCTGCCAGCTTAGCGGCATTTACGATGTCGCTGCCCATCTTAGCACTTTGTCCTGACAATGGTGCCGGCACACCAATCTTAATCACCTTTGATTTTTCATTACTTCCTCCAGCTACTTCACTTGATTTTCCGCAGCCAACAAGTGATAATCCAAGAAGTAAGGTTCCAGCAGTGATCGCTATTTTTTTTGGAATTTTCAATGTAACCCCTCCATTATTTACAAATCTTTTAGAATGCCTTTTTAAAAACTATTAAAAGAATTCATTTTGCATTGAGGAAGCGCTTACAGACCTTTTTACTCGCCCTCCCGACACACCTCTCTTTCTGATCCTCCTTTATTGATTATCTATTGTAAGATTAGGATTATTGTAAATTAAAAATATTCTGAATCATATGTATAATTTTCACGAAAAATTGTTTAAATAAAAATTAAATTTTCGTCCTTTTTTACTAGAAGGAATTTTCACGTAAGAATAATACTGAAAAATAAAAAATAGCCTGCTTAGCGCAGGCTATCCTGTTGGTTATTTTTACTATTTTATAATATAGAGCGTTTACCCTAAACGTGCTCTCAGCTTTTTACAAATATAATCCCCTACCTGCTCCGTTGTCGCCTTACCGCCCATGTCCGGTGTCAGTACCTCTTTTTCTTGGAGAACATCTTCCATTGCTTCCATAATCGCGGCCGCTGCCTCTGGCTGCCCTAAATGATCTAGCATCATACTCGTGCACCAAATCGATGCCAGCGGATTGGCAATTCCTTTCCCGGCAATATCCGGTGCCGAGCCGTGAACAGGTTCAAACATAGAAGGATATTTCTTTTCCGGATTAATATTCGCCGACGGCGCAATTCCAAGGCCGCCGACAATCGCCGCCCCTAAATCCGTTAAAATATCGCCAAATAAATTGGACGCGACCACGACATCCATCGTCTCCGGTTTGCTGACAAAAAAGGCCGCAAGTGCATCAATATGGACTGTATTATGCGTTATATCAGGATATTCCTTCCCAATCTTCTCCACATACTCATCCCAAAAAGGCATGGTATGATTAATCCCATTCGATTTCGTGGCAGCTGTTACATGTTTTCTCTTACCCTGTTTACGGGCCAGATCAAAGGCATAACGTAAAACCCGTTCCACCCCTTTGCGGGTAAAAACACTGTTTTGTATCGCCATATCCAAATCGGTGCCCTCATACATCCGGCCGCCCATATTGGAATATTCCCCTTCATTATTTTCCCGGACAACAAGGAAGTTCAGATCCTCTGCCGTTTTACCGGCGAGCGGGGATTGAATTCCTTTTAATAGTTTAACAGGACGGAGGTTGATGTATTGTTCAAACTGGCGTCTAATTGGCAGAAGTAATCCCCAAAGAGAAACATGGTCCGGTACGCCCGGATAACCGACCGCCCCCAAGAAGATGGAATCAAAATCCTTCAAAATCTCTAAACCGTTATCCGGCATCATTTTGCCATTTTTCGCATAGTACTCGCAGCTCCAGTCAAATTCAGTGAAGGATAATGACAACCCGCCGTGGAGCTTACAAACCGTTTCTAATACCTTTCTTCCCTCGCGGACAACATCCACACCAATACCATCACCAGGAAGCAGGGCGATTGAATAATGATCCATATTTTTTCTCCTATTCTCCAGTTTTTATCCGTAAAACTTCTGGATTGCCAATAAACCGAGGCTTTTTGCCATTTAAAATATTAATGACATTTTCCGCAACAGTAGTGGCCATCACATAATTACATTCCACCGTCGTCCCGCCAACATGGGGAGTTAACACAACATTCGGTAAGGATAATAGCGGCAAATCCTTAGAAGGGGGCTCCGGATCAAAAACATCAAGACCCGCTCCCGCGATTATGCCTTCATTTAATGCTCGATATAAATCATTTTGATTCACTACAGCCCCGCGTGAGGTATTCACCAAGAACGCTGATGGTTTCATTAATGAAAAATATTTTTGATCAATCGAATACCGTGTTTGCTCATTTAATGGAATATGTAGGGAAATAAAGTCCGAGTGACTAAATACCTCTTCCATACTAGTGCTAATGTTTACCCCGATTTCATGTGCATATTTATGTTTTTCCGGAACAAACTCCCTCACCCAGGCCGTCACTTCCATTTCAAATCCAAGCTTCAACCGTTTGGCAACCTCTTGGGCGATGTTCCCGAATCCAATCAATCCTACTTTCTTTCCTTTTAACTCAAAGGATGGAATTGAATTTCGCGCATCATAGTTCCCTTTTTTCATATTTTCATGGAAGGGGACAACTGACTTTGCTAAGGCCATGATCAGCATAACAGCATGTTCTGCAGTTGATACTTTATTGACCGAGGGAGCATGAACAACAGGGATTCCCTTCTCCGTCGCATAGGAAACATCAATATTGTCTAGACCTACCCCAGCACCGGATATGACTTTCAGATGGGGATTGGCGTCGATCACTTCCCTTGTGATTTTAGCTGGTGCCCTTAGAACAATCGCCTCCACATCTTTCACAAGACTGCAGAGATGGGATATCTCATAGTCGTTTGTTTGGATGACTTCAGCGCCCTCAAGCAAAACCTTTTCTCCGTTTTGATGATACATGGGAAGGATTTGCAATACACGTGGCTTACTCATACATTTTTCCCTCCAAGTTGGTTATACTCGTAAATTCTCTACGATGGTCGCAATTCCCTGCCCGCCGCCGATACAAGCTGTAATTAATCCATATCGGCCGCCGCGGCGCTCTAATTCATTCATGATTTTCACCGTAAGAATGGCACCAGTGCCGCCAATGGGATGTCCGAGGGCAATTGCTCCCCCGTTGACGTTTATTTTTTTCCGATCCATGTTTAATTCTTTCACACAGGCAAGTGCCTGTGCAGCAAATGCTTCGTTTAATTCAATTAAATCGAGATCGTCCAATGTCAAACCGGCAAGCTTTAAAGCCTTGAGGGTTGCAGGGACAGGACCAATTCCCATAATTTCAGGTGCTACCCCAACGGAAGCTTGTGAAATTACCCTTAGACGTGGAGAAAGTCCGCGCTCGGCTGCTTCCTCTTCAGACATCATCACAAGTGCTGCAGCCCCGTCATTTCTACCGCTTGAATTTCCTGCCGTTACGGTTCCGCCATCCTTAAAAACTGGCCTTAGGGATGCTAGCTTTTCAAGGCTTGTTAAGCGGGGATGTTCATCCACCTGAAAAAGGATACTCTCCTTTTTCACTTTTAGTTCATATGGAATAATTTCGTCTGTGAATTTCCCGCTTTGAATCGCATCTGCGGCTTTTTGCTGACTTTCGAATGCAAATTCGTCCTGCTCTAGGCGGCTAATTTGATATTTTTCCGCTAGATTTTCTGCGGTTAACCCCATTGTTAGATTACCATAAATTTCAATTGGCTGCGCTCTTGGCTGACTTTCTGTATTTGGATCAACAATCTCGGCATTGCCTGCCCCGTAACCATATCTTGCTTTTCTTAAGTAATAAGGCGCCGTACTCATACTTTCCGCGCCGCCCGCTAATATCACATCAGACAAACCGCACATAATTTGCTGGGCTGCGTTATTAATGGCCTGAAGCCCGGAACCGCATTGGCGATGAACCGTATATCCCGGCACCTCAATTGGCAGACCTGCTCGAAGGGCGGCAAGTCTGGCAAGATTCGGTACATCCGAGCTTTGCTTGGCATGCCCCCAAACTACTTCATTTACATCTTCACCATTGATCCCGCTTCTTGTTAATGCTTCTCGCATTACTTTTTCGGATAAAAAGTCGGCTTCAACATCCTTCAGTTTTCCGCCCATTCTCCCAATCGCGGTTCGAACACCATCGACAATCACTACATTCTTCATTTTCTCACCCCTGTCTATTATCTAAACTCCCGTTTTAATTCAGCCGCAATAATGTTTTTCTGGATTTGGCTTGTTCCTTCATAGATCTTCGTAATCCGGGCATCCCGGTAGAATCGTTCAATTGGATAATCTCTCATATAACCGATACCGCCATGGATTTGAACAGCCAGGTCAGCAACGCGGTTATAGGCTTCAGAGCCATAAAGCTTGGCCATTGCCGCTTCTTTTACTACCCTCATCCCTTTATCCGCCATCCATGCAACACGGTAGGTAATGGAGCGAAGAAGTTCAATTTCCATCGCCATGTCTGCTAGCATATGCTGTACAGCCTGTTGTTCAAAAATTGTTTTCTCAAATTGTACCCGCTGCATCGCATAGTCGGTACTTAATTCCAATAATTTTTCACAAGAACCAAGGTTTCTCGCAGCCAAACCGGCACGGCCGTTGGCAAGGATTTTCAGAGCGTTTACATATCCTTTTCCTTCTTCGCCAAGCACGTTCTCAGCCGGCACTTCAAGATCTTCGAAGAAAAGCTCAGCAGAATGGGATCCGCGTAGACCCATCTTTTTCTCTACCGAACCGAGAATAAATCCTGGAAAATCCTTTTCAACGATAAAAGAGGTAATGCCTTTCGCTCCCTTATCCGGATCCGTAACTGCCATTACTGTAAATACGTTCCCGCAAACTGCATTCGTAATATAGTGCTTGGAGCCGTTTAAAATATATTTATCTCCCTTTTTTACTGCCCTTGTTTTCAAATTAGCTGCATTCGAACCGGCACTTGGCTCTGTTAAGGCGAATGCGCCAATCCACTCACCGCTCGCCATTTTTGGCAAATATTTTTTCTTTTGCTCCTCCGTTCCAAGTTCGACAATTCCGACTGAGCCAATCCCAGTATGTGCTCCAATCAAGGTTGTGTACCCGTTATGAGTTTTACCAAGTTCCTCATAAATCGCACATTTCCCTACCGAATCAAGGCCAAGGCCGCCGTATTCTTCTGGAATACTTAACCCGAATAGGCCCATTTCTTTTGAAGCCTCCACGATATGACTTGGGATTTCATCATTCTCTTCAATTTCCATTGCAACGGCTTCTACTTCTTCTTGAACAAAATCGTGTACGGCCCTTTTTAATAACTGAATATCTTCAGATAATTGGAAATCCATTTTCTTATCCCCCTACTATTTTCCTTGAAATTGTGGTTGTCTTTTATCAAGAAAGGCTTGTGTTCCTTCCCGTTTATCCTCTGAACCCATCAAAACGGTTTGAGCAAGTTTTTCTAAATAAAGAGCGGTTTCCATCTCAACATCCGCACCGCGGTTAACAACTGCTTTTGCCAGCCTTAACGCTAACGGACCTTTTTGACTTATTTTCCGTGCATATTCCCTTACTCTGTCCATTAGGTCCTCTGCTGGAACGGCCTTGCTGACAATTCCCAACCTTTCTGCCTCATCGGCAGTAATGATGTCTCCTGTTAAGACAAGGTCCATCGTCTTCCCTTTTCCTATTAATCTTGTAAGTCTTTGCGTCCCGCCTGCACCCGGGATAATCCCTAAGCCTACTTCCGGCAGACCGACCTTAGCATTATAGGAGGCAATCCGAATATCACAGGCAAGGGCCAGCTCTAACCCGCCGCCTAAAGCAAAACCATTGATGGCCGCTATTGTCGGCTTTTCATAGTCTTCGATTTTGCGATAGGTCGAGGTCATATTGGGCTGGAGCGCCTCTAGCATTGTCCTTTTATTTAACTGGCTGATATCTGCCCCGGCAGCAAACGATTTTTCACCTGCACCGGTAAAAATCACAACCCGAATTTCTTCATTGCTCCTTAATTCATCTAGTGCCGTTTCAATTTCCTGTAAGGTTTCTACATTTAATGCATTTCTTTGTTCTGGACGATTGATGATAATAAACCCGATATTCTGATCTTCTTTTACTAAAATATTGGCGTAGTCCATCTCCGTTTTACCTCCCTTCGATTAAACCGGCATTTTCTTAAGATTTTTCGATACGGTAAACTCGGCATCTGTTAATCTCTTTATTTCTTCTACAGAAGAGCCCTCTGCCACTTCGTCTAATCGTAGCCTGCCATTGTCGATGCGAAATACTGCTTTTTCCGTGACAATCATTTCAGCCTTCCGAATTCCGCTAATAGGATAGCTAAGCTGTTTTACTATTTTCGGTTTATTGTCTTTTGTCACTTGAGTGATCGCGATAATAATTTTATTGGCACTTGCCACTAAGTCCATTGCCCCGCCAACCCCAAGAATATCCTGACCGGGAACTGCCCAGTTCGCTATTTCCCCCGTTTCACTGACCTGAAGGGCACCCATCACGGCTACATCGACATGGCCGCCGCGAATCATCACAAAAGAATCGGCGCTGGAAAAAATCGAAGAACCGGTTCCAAACGTGATTGGATGCTTACTGGCACTAATTAAATCCATATCGATTTCATCTTTAGGCGGGGTTGGTCCCATCCCTAACAGCCCGTTTTCTGACTGAAGATAGACGCGGGTATCCGGCTTTAAATAGTTTTGAATTAACGTAGGAATTCCCACACCAAGGTTCACAACTGTACCGTCTTCAAGCTCGGAAGCAATTCGTTTCGCAATTCGAATCCGGTCGGTATCCTGTTTTTTATCCGTGACTTTCAACATATTCACCTCCGATTTTTTCATAGCGGTCATTTAAGACAAGGATATCTACATAGGAATGCGGGGTCACGATTTGTTCCGGCTCGAGTGTGCCTGCCTCGACAATTTCATCCACTTCCGCAATCACCAGTTTTGCCGCCGTTGCCATCATCGGGTTGAAATTTCGGGCAGTTTTCGAATAAACGAGATTGCCCATGGTGTCAGCCTTTGCCGCTTTTATTAGAGCCACGTCTGCTTTTATTCCTCTGATAAAAAGATAGCGCTCACCGTCAAATTCTCTTTCTTCTTTTCCTTCGGCTAGCTTTGTCCCGACAGCTGTTTTCGTATAGAATCCAGCAATGCCGGCACCGCCTGCCCGGATCGCCTCGGCTAATGTACCCTGTGGAATTAATTCAATTTCCAGCTCGCCGCTTTTCCAGGCTTTAACCGCATCACGATTGGAAGTAAAATACGATCCTACTGCTTTTTTAATATGTTTCGAGATGAGCAGTTTTCCAAGCCCTTTGCCAGCTTCTCCTAAGTTATTACTAATAATCGTCAATTCCCTGGCATGGTCCGATTCTGCAATCGAATCGATTAAGGTAAAGGGAGTGCCGCAAAGTCCGAAACCACCAACTAATAGTTCATCTCCATATTCAATCCATTTGATTGCATCAGCAGCTGATCTTAATTTTTCACAGCTTATCGTTCTTTTCATTTTATAGAACCCCCAAGTCAACTTTCATAGGTGTAAAATCCCTGGCCGGATTTGCGTCCTAAACGGCCTGCTTTTACATACTTAATTAAGAGCGGACACGGCCGGTATTTTTCACCTAGTGTTTTATATAGATATTCCATATTTCGTAATCTAGTATCTAAACCTACTAAATCTGCAAGAGCTAACGGCCCCATTGGATGGTTTAAGCCCAGCTTCATCGCCTTATCAATGTCATCTGCGGAAGCAACACCTTCCATTAAAAGATTCATGGCTTCATTGCCAATTAGACAATTCATACGGCTTGTCACAAAACCGGGGAATTCATTGACTTCAACCGTTTCTTTTCCTAGTTTCTTACCAATTTCTTTTGCTTTGGCCATCGTCTCATCTGAGGTTTCGAGCCCGCGGACGATTTCAATTAGTTTCATTTTGTGGACAGGATTAAAGAAGTGCATCGCGATACATTTTTCCGGTCTTGAGGTCTGGGCAGCTATCTCGGTAGGGCTCATTGTTGAAGTATTCGTGGCGAGGATCGTATGCTCCGAACAAATTTTGTCTAATTTTTTGAAAATCTCCACTTTCAGTTCCATTAATTCAAATACAGCTTCAATAACAACATCTGTGTCACCGGCAGCCTCTTCTAAACTAGTAGTATATTCAATTCGTTGTAAGGCATCTGAGGCCTGTTCTCTTGTTAAAAACCCTTTATCCGCACTCTTGGTCATTTCGGTTTCTAAATAGAGTTTTGCTTTATCTAGATTTTCTTGGCTAACGTCGTTTAGAGTTACTTGAAAGCCGCCGAGAGCCGCAACATAAGCGATGCCCCTGCCCATGATCCCCGAACCAACAACCGTTAATTTTTCCATCCTGTATACTCTCCTATCCTTAATGAAAAATTAACCTGTATTCCAGTTGTGGAATGACAGGTTAATTTCCTTTTGTTCCTTTTAAATATTAGTTATTATCAATCTGCGCCCGCTGTAATTTTCCGCTGTAATCCACATAAATGGATTTCCATTCAGTGTACACATCCAATGAAGCTACGCCGGAGTCCCTGTGGCCATTCCCCGTTCCTTTTGTCCCCCCGAATGGCAAATGAATCTCCGCTCCAGATGTACCGGCATTAACATAGACAAGCCCTGTATCCAAGTCACGCATCGCTTGGAAAATCCGATTCACATCAGCGGAATAAATCGCACTAGAAAGCCCAAACTCAACACTGTTATTGACTTCAATGGCTTCTTCTAAACTATTAACGGCAATAATCGAAACAACCGGGCCAAAAATCTCTTCCTTCGCGATTCTCATATCTGGCGTGACATTCGTGAAAATCGTTGGCGCATAGAAGTTCCCTTGATCTAACCCGTTTTCCGAGACAATTCTTCCGCCCGTAAGAAGCGTGGCCCCTTCTTCCTGCCCGATTTTTACATATTCGTCTATCCGTTCTAGTGAAGAACGATTGATAACCGGGCCAACCTTTACACTTTCATCAAGCCCATCGCCCATTTTCAATCCTTCGATACTAGCAAGGAGCTTTCGTTCAAGCTCCTCTTTCACATCCTTGTGGACAATGACCCGGCTTGTAGCGGTACATCTTTGACCAGCTGTTCCAAATGCTCCCCATAAAATCCCTTCAACAGCCAAATCAAGATCCGCATCTTCTAAAACGGTGATCGCATTCTTACCGCCCATTTCTAAGGAGGTTCTTTTCAACAGTGCACCGGCGCGGCCGTTAATTTCCTTTCCTACCTCATTTGAACCTGTAAAGGAAATTAAATCGATATCAGGATGCTCGACCATCGCATTCCCGACGACACTACCAGAACCATTAACTAGATTTAACAATCCCTTAGGAAGGCCGGCATCTTCATAAATCTTAACGAATTCCTCCGCCACCATCGGCGTTTCGGTTGCAGGCTTCCAGACCACTGCATTCCCTGTGACAAGGGCAGGAAGGGATTTCCAAGAGGCAATCGCAATTGGGAAATTCCATGGCGTAATTAGTCCAGCAATACCGATTGGAACACGAACACTCATCGCAAACTTATTGCGAAGTTCAGATGGAACAGTATCTCCAAAAAGTCTCCGTCCTTCTCCGGCTACATAAAAGGCCATATCAATTGCTTCTTGGACTTCCCCCCGTCCTTCCTCAATCACTTTTCCCATTTCACTTGTCAGAATTTGCGCCAATTTTTCTTTTCTTTCTTTTAATAGATAACCAACTTTATATAAAATATCTGCCCGTTCCGGAGCAGGCACCAGACGCCATTCCTTCTGCGCATTTTTTGCTGCTTGGACAGCACGATCCACATCTTCCTGCGTCGATTGTGTTACCTCAGCCAAAACTTGACCATTTGCCGGATTTAGAACGGGAGTAAATTTCCCAGTTGAGGATGGACACCATTCACCATTAATATAGTTTAAGATTTTTTTCATCATATACCCTCCAGTTTAGCTAATCGTTATTTTTAAATTTTGTTTAATTCTTTCAATCGCTTCATGTAACCTCTCACTAGGGACGGATAAGGATACCCGAAAATAGCCTTCACCTGATGGACCAAACGCATTTCCCGGTGTAAGAATGACACCTGTTTGTTCTAACACATTCGTCATAAATTCAGTTGAGGTATATCCCTTTGGAACGGGAGCCCAGATGAAGAAGCTTCCCTTTGGCGGCTCCGCCTTGACCCCGATAGATTTAAACCCCTCCACCATTGACAGCATTCGCTGTTTATAGATTTGATTATGCTTGGCCACACAGCCTTGGTCACTGTTTAAGGCAAAGGCTGCTGCCTTTTGAATCGGTGTAAACTGACCTGTGTCTGTATTGCTTTTAAGGATGGAAAGCGCCTTAATAATTTGTTTATTTCCAACCACATAACCAATTCGGAATCCTGTCATATTATAGGTTTTAGAAAGAGATCCAAATTCTACAGCAACCTCTTTTGCTCCCTCAGCCTGAAGAATACTTGGTGCCTTATATTCATCAAAGGTGACCATATTGTATGCTGAGTCATGGGCAATCGGGATTTGATGTTTTTGTGCAAATTCAATCGCTTGATTGAAAAATGAAAGATCCACCGTAGCTGCCGTCGGATTCCCTGGATAATTTAACAGCATTAGCCGTGATTGTTCTAATATTTCTTTTGGGATAGCTGTAAAGTCAGGCTCAAAGTTGTTATCTTTTGTCAGTGGCATATTGTAATACTGTCCATTTGCAAGCATGGTTGCCATCCGGTAAACGGGATAGCTCGGATCTGGGATTAACACGTAATCTCCCGGATCGATTAATGTCGGAATTAAGTGGGCAATCCCTTCTTTTGACCCGATCAACGCCAGCACTTCCGTTTCCGGATCAAGCTTTACCCCATATTGCCGTAAATAGAAATCTGCAACTGCATTTCTAAATTCAGCGCACCCTGTAAAGCTCGGATATTTTAATTGATAGGGATCTTGAAGCTCCTCCACCAATTTATCGATGATATGCTTGGGAGTGGGGAGGTCAGGATCGCCAATCCCTAAATCAATGATATCCACCCCTGACGCTATCATCGCAGCTTTTTTCTTATTGATTTCCGCGAATAAATAGGGTGGAATCTGACCTATTCTTTTCGATATGAAACTCACAAACTCACCTCTCATTTCGTGTGAACCCTCTGTATTTTCAGAACATTCAATTTCTATATTCTTAATTTATCGGTTTTCAACTCATATAACTATGGTTGTTTTATACAAAAATAACTGCTTTTTTAGCTTGGATTCCGTATGATTTTTACAATCAACCGCCTCCGGCAGGATGCATATAACCACACCACTTTTTATAAACATAGGTTAAGATGGATTTTTTTGGGGAAAAATACATGGGTAAAACTTCAGAAAAGGAGATGGTTTCATTGGTCCAGCAAAAGAAGGATGAACAAAATGGAAATGTTAATAATGAAGAGCAGAATCTGGAAAATTCAGCTGCTGACGAAAGATTACCTGAATTTGATGAATTTGGTACGGCATTAAATGATATTTAATATCGGTTAAAAACCGCAAAAAACCCTTTGCAAAAAAGAGAATGATCTTTTTCGTGCAAAGGGTTTTTTCATTATTTTTTCCTAGCCTTTAAAACGATTGCTTCGCCTTTAAATGAAACAACCTGATTATTCTCGATCCTAACCTCAAATTTATCTTTGATTTTGTCCGTGGACGCAAGAATGAATTGCGTTAATTCTTCTTTATCCTCTTGGGATAATTTCATTCGATCACACCATGGATCAAAACGGAAAGTTTTTTCAAATCGATGCCATTCAAAGACAATCAGTCCATTCATTTCAAGCATCTTTAACCACTCTGTCTTTTTCCATGCGCGAAAATGACTGTAGTCCCGCTTTTTTTCGATGAAGTTATAAAACTGGTCGTATACATCCTCTTCCGGAACCACATTGTCATCCAATAAAAACTGCCCTTCATGCTTTAAAACACGATACACTTCTTTTACAAATTGATCGACGTTTGGAAAGTGGTGCGGGGCAATCCGGCATGTGATCATATCAAAGGATTCATCAAGGAACGGCAAGTTTTCCGCATCACCTTGAACAAAATCAACGTTTTGGTTTCCATTTCCCTTAATAAATTTCTCAGCTGCCTGTAACATTTCAGAAGTAAGATCAACGGCGGTCACTTGTTTGACCAATGGCGCAAACGCATTGGCCGTATGCCCGCCTCCCGTTGCCACATCAAGAAGAGCTTCAGTTCCGCTTATCTCCGCCATCTGTAACAATATTTGCAAATCTTTCCCTAGTTTATGAATCTCGCTTGATACATAGGAGTCTGCGCTTTTCCCAAATTGCTGTTGAACATCTTTTTTAATATCCATTTTCATTTCCCCTAACCGTTATGGAATAATTTAACTATAAACCACATCTACGGTAAAAAAAATGACGGTTTTTTTATGAATTTTGATAAGAAAAAGTTATCATCTTCTACTTTATTTCTAGTAAAATTGGACAATGATCACTGCCCAAAACGGATGAATGAATGTTCGCATCGACTAAACGATCACGCAGCTGCTCAGAAACAATAAAGTAATCAATCCGCCATCCAATATTCCGCTCACGGACCTTCATCATGTAAGACCACCAAGTGTAGGCCCCTTCCTGGTCAGGGTAAAAATGCCGGAAACTGTCAATGAAACCTGACTCCAGCAACCCAGTCATTTTCCCGCGTTCTTCCTCGGTAAAACCGGAATTCCCCAGATTCGATTTTGGATTGCGCAAATCAATTTCTTTGTGGGCGACGTTTAAATCCCCACATAACACAACCGGCTTGATGGCATCTAGTTTTTGAAGATGTTCTAAAATTCGTTCCTCCCATTGCAAACGAAACGGAAGTCGAGCTAAATCGCGTTGTGAGTTCGGTGTATATACATTCACCAAGAAGAAATCATCGAATTCCAGCGTGAGTATACGGCCCTCTGACTCAGAATCCTCATCTAACAATCCATATTTTACCGAAATCGGATCTATTTTTGTAAAAACAGCTGTGCCGGAATAGCCTTTCTTTTCGGCATAGTTCCAATATTGCTTATATCCCTCTAAATCTAGCTCGATTTGCCCCTCTTGCAGCTTCGTTTCCTGAATACAAAAAATATCTGCGTCCACTTCTTTAAAATAATCTAAAAAGCCCTTTTTTACACAAGCCCTAAGGCCGTTTACATTCCATGAAACTAATTTCATTTTTCTGTTTCCTTCTCCCTTGTTGCCTTTTTCTTTTTATTTTGGCGGAAACTTTGAATTGTGACAATGGAAAAAATTAAAAAGCCGGAAATTTATCTTTCTAAAAATAGGTCGTCTAAAGTATACTTCCGCTTATTTATTTGAAAGAGAATATCCTTTTTCAATTTTTGGTTTGACACTGGTGATCATGTTGTTAACTGCACTAAACAAAGCTTTTACAGAGGAGGTCATAATATCAGCGTCAATCCCACAGCCCCAATAAACAGCACCATCCAATGCGGTAAACCCTACATAAGATACAGCATTTGCTCCCGAACCGATTTCTAAAGCATGCTGCTTATAGAGTAAATCTTTATACTGAATACCTAGTGTCGTTTGGAGAACATTGCTGATCGCATCCAATCTTCCATTCCCCACACCTAAAGCTTCATGAACCACGTTTTCGATCTTGATCGATACATTGGTTTCATATTGATCATTTTGAGTGAATCTGTAATTGATAAACTCAACAGGGTTATTAATATTCACATATTCTTTGATGAAAATGTCATAGATTTCATTTGGCATAAGCTCCTTGTGCAAACGATCCGATACATTTTTAACCTGATATCCGAAGCTTTCACGCATTTCCGTAGGCAGATCAAGCCCATAATTTTGCTTAAGCACATAACCAATGCCCCCTTTACCGGATTGGCTATTAATACGGATGATATCTCCTTCATACTGTCTTCCAATATCCTTTGGATCAATCAATAGATAAGGTACTGACCAATACTGGCGTTCCTCTTCCTCACGCCAGTTCATCCCTTTCGCAATGGCATCCTGATGGGATCCCGAAAATGCAGTAAAGACAAGTTCACCGCCATATGGATGTCTTTCAGGAACCCTCATTCTTGTCAATTCTTCATACTTGGCAAGGATGGCAGGGATATTTTCAAAATTAAGCTTTGGATTTACTCCGTGCGAAAACATATTTAATGCAAGTGTGACGATGTCGACATTTCCTGTTCTCTCACCATTTCCAAACAGTGTTCCTTCTACTCTCTGTGCTCCGGCAAGCATTCCAAGCTCTGCATCAGCAACCCCTGTTCCCCTGTCATTGTGTGGATGGAGGGACAGGATTACATTGTCCCGGTAGTTCAGATGATCACTCATATACTCAATTTGACTTGCGTAAACGTGAGGCATTGACATTGACACGGTAGCTGGGAGGTTGATAATCACCTTGTTCTCGGCAGTAGGCTGCCAAATATCAAGTACCTGGTTGCATATATCAAGCGCGAACTCCATCTCTGTACCTGTGAAGCTTTCCGGTGAATATTGAAACTGGAAATTCCCCTCGGTTTCAGCAGCATATTTCTTAAGTAGTTTTGCTCCGGTTACAGCAATATCGATGATTTCGTCTTCCGTTTTTTGAAAAACTTGCTCCCGCTGTGCCAATGATGTCGAATTGTAAAGGTGCACGACAGCTTTTTTTGCTCCTTGAAGCGATTCAAACGTTTTTTTGATAATATGTTCTCTGGACTGTGTTAACACTTGTATCGTTACATCTTCCGGAATCAAATCCTTTTCAATCAACGTCCGTAAAAAAGCATATTCTGTATCCGATGCAGCAGGAAAACCGACTTCTATTTCCTTAAAACCTACTTCCAAAAGTAATTGAAAATATTCCAGCTTTTCTTCCAAACTCATTGGTACGACTAATGCCTGATTTCCATCTCTTAGGTCCACACTGCACCATGTAGGAGCTTTCTCAATGTACTCCTTTTCGGTCCATTTCAAACTTTTCACTGGGGGCATAAAATATCCTCTGGAATACTTTTGTACGTTTTTCATTCTAACGACCACCTTTTTATTTTTTATCGTTCGTTTAGTAAAAATAAAAAAGCCTATCATCTCATAAGAGACGACAGGCTTTGCCTACGTGGTACCACTCTTTTTGATTCGCATAAAACCTGCGAACCCACTTAATGACTTGATTACGGCTGTCAACCGGTAAAACCTACATATCAGCTTTACCACTCCTGGGCGAGTTGGGGAATTTATTGACTGTCTCTCACCAGCCGACAGCTCTCTACGCAATAAAGATTCCTTAATATTCCCATTCAATGTGTTTAAATTATTTTAGCTTTTTAATTTTTCTTATTCTATAACAGAATTAACTAACAATCAAGCTATAATTTCCAATTTTTTTAATATTTAAAAAGTGTTTAATAAAAAATGAAATTAAATTTTCGAAATCAAAAACGCCGACTCCTAAATTGCTCGACGTTTAAATCCTATTTTAATAAAGGGGAAATGTTTTCTTCTTCATTTTTTTAGGAAAGAGCTCTGACACAGGGACGATTTTAATTTGTCGCTTATTAAATTCATCTAGAGATTCAAAAATACCGGTGGAACAAACTTTTCCGGAAATCCCGACATGCCCAATTCCAATTCCTTTTCCCTTGATTTCCGTCACCTTTGCAAGTCGAATCATTTGTTTTCTCACATGTGATGAGGATGAAATATCATCGAGAAACACATCTCTTTTTAAAAGCGGAACACCTAACTCTTCAGCTACCTTTGGAAATTTACTCTGTGCGCTCGTCCCACTGTCAATAATATAGAGACCTTTTTCCTTGGCAACTTCTACTATCGCCCGGACAATTGACTCGTTTTCTACCGCTAAGGAACCCATATGATTGTTCAGCCCAACGGCATATGGAACACTTTTAATCGCTTCCTCGACGCGCGTTCTTACCTCTTCAGGGGAAAGATCTGCTGTAATCGGTTTGGGACCAAGCCACGATCTTTTTCCTCTTTTCGGTTCCATTGGTAAATGAACGATGACCTCAAAACCATTTTTATGAGCCCATTCGGCATGTTCCTTTGATTTTTCTGTAAAAGGCATAACGGCAGCTGTAATCGGAATATCTCCTTCTAAAAAGTCACGGACACCCCCAGTTCCACCGCCGAAATCATCAATAATAATGGCCGCTTTTAATTGATAAGCTACATTTTTTTCTGCAAAAACAGGAGTTCCGATAAAAAATACAAGTAAGGAAATGAAAATAAAAGCAAATTTCTTCATATGGACCCTCCAAAGTTAAGATTTGGAGTTAATTTGCCCCGGTTTTAAATTATTTATCTGCGGAAAAATAAAATTCATCTGCGATGCATGCTGATTTATCTGCGCTAAAAGTAATTTTATCTGCGGAAAGCCCGCTTTTATCTGCGAAGCTGAAATTCCCTCCAAAAACAAAAAAAAAGGCTGTCCAAAAAGAAAAACCTTTCCGGACAAGCCTTTTTCAAATTCTATTCTTCGTCAAATACTTCAACTTTCTCCATTACATCGCCATTTCTCATTGCTTTTGCATGCTCAAGTCCTGAAGTCACTTGTCCGAAAACGGTGTGAACACCATTTAGGTGAGGCTGTGATTCATGAACAATAAAGAATTGGCTACCGCCAGTGTCTCTGCCCGCATGTGCCATTGAGAACGCGCCTGGAACGTGTTTATGCGGATTTCCTTCCGTTTCACATTTGATTGTGTAACCAGGACCGCCAGTCCCCGTACCGTTCGGGCACCCGCCTTGACTTACAAAGCCAGGGATGACACGGTGGAACGTTAGTCCATTGTAGAAGCCTTCTTTTGCTAATTTTTCAAAGTTAGCAACTGTACCAGGTGCTTCGTTTGGATAAAGTTCAAATTCGATTTTGTTTCCATTTTGCATTGTTATGTATCCTTTTTTTGCCATTCCATTTCATCTCCTAATACTGATTTTTCATACCTAACCCAAGAAGTTATTATATCAACTATTTTCCTTCATTTCAAACAACTGTAACCAAGGACAAATATTTCATAAAAAAACACGTCAGTAAATTTGACGTGTTTTTCTATTATTACTCAGATTTAATTGCTGGATTGAATTGTGCAAACATTCCAGAAGGATTGGCATGCCATAACCATACATGTTTGTCAAAGTGAGAAGGTTCCCCAGGTCCATGACCTTCCATTGGCCCCTCAAACGATTCCCCGAACACAGTAGGATTATCCGAACCATCTACTTGATGTCCAGCTGCAGCCCATTCAGCTACACTTACTACATATTCTACACCAACGAGCTTAACGCCGTTTTTTGTTGGAACATAAAGTAAGGCTTCAGGATGGTCCTTGTCGACCTTGCCCTCACCCATAAGAGAGAAATTTATGTAATGGATACCCATTGTTCCTAAACCAGGTACTGCAACACTTTCACCAACAGGTACATACCCATCTTTCAATGCTTCATTTACATCATGATACTTTGTTGTTGAATTTCTAACTTGTGCCAATTCCTTGTTCACATCCGAGGTTGTCGTAGCTGCAAATGCTGAACCCACTATACCAAGACTTAAAGCTAAAGTACCAATACCTGCAATTATTTTTTTCTTTACCATACAAAATCCCCCAGTTCATTTTTACTATAGACAAATTACCTACATGTAAAATAGTAAGTTATCTGAACATTCGAGTAAACGGAATATTATCGACAAATACTGAGGTTTAAAAGTATTAACGACACACATACATAAAAGAATTTCATTGATCATTCGGGTAATTTGAACCCCATTAAAAGCACTAATAGGATAGGGATATTAGATTTTGCAAATGCGCTCTGCACAAATTCTGCACATCCTTGTTGTACTATGATTGAGTAAATATATTAAAGGAGGTAACAATGATGAAAACGAAACGATCTACCCTATTTCTTCTTACCTTGGTCCTTGCCGTATTTTTCGCAGCATGCTCAAACGAAGATAAGGAGAATGAGCATTCAAATATGAATAATGGTGAGAAAATTGAGCATAAAAAGGACACAAATAAAGTGGTCAATGAAAACATGGAAGGTATGGATCATGGAGATATGAATCATTCAGGTTCAGGTGAAGTTCCGGAAGGTTTAAAAATAGCAGAAAATCCAAAATTTAAGATTGGAAGTAAAGCCATCATTCATGCTGACCATATGAAAGGAATGAATGGTGCTGAAGCAACCATTGTTGGCGCATACGATACTACAGTTTATTCGATTTCCTATAATCCAACGACCGGAGGAAAAAGAGTTACAAATCATAAATGGATTATCCATGAAGAAATTAAAGATGCCAGCGATAAACCGTATAAACCAGGAGATGAAGTGGTTGCAGTGGCAGACCATATGACAGGGATGAAAGGCGCAAAGGCTGTCATCGATTCCGCGCGACAAACAACTGTTTATATGATTGATTACACTTCTATAACTGGGAAAAAAATAACCAATCATAAATGGGTAACAGCAAACGAACTTTCAACAAAATAACAATGAAAAAAACACCAGTGAAACAAGGTTTACTAGTGTCACGATTCTCTTCTAAGATTTATATTGCTAAGGGAAACAGAAAACCAATATATAATGCCACGATAAAACTAATAGCAAAAACAATTCCAAGAATTAGTTTTACCAATTAAAGGAAGTGATCTTTAACGATCTCCTTGATAGGACACCATTTATAAAAGCAAAAACTAAAACAGGAAGAATACTAATATGCTTTAAGAGTAATTTTTGTCCATTAGGAAGAACCCAAGCCTTTACATAGTCCTTAAGTTCAACAACAAATGACATCAAATATAAACCACTTATGAAAATGATAATTAAAGAGATAATTCCAAAGTGAGTGATTCAATCTGGGAATTGTCCCAGCGAATTAAATAAAACACCGACATCTAGAAAGTAGTCGGTGTTTTTTCATAATTATTTGGTTTTTTCCTTTAATTCTTTCAAGGTTTCAGTTAATTGATCATTCAAAGAACCCAACGCCTCTTGGTCGAGAGTTTTTGCTTCTGAACCTGCAATAGTTGGGTCAAGGTATTTTTCCACTTTTTCATAAAGGTCTTTATTATCCTTTTTCACATCGTCTTCAAACGAGGACCATTGATCTTCTAGTTTTGGTCCAACTTCTTTTACCTTTGTTTGATCGCCACTATCAATTGCTTTGGATAACTGTTCAGTTGTGTCTAGCATTTTATTTACACCATCAGACACTTTATTATCATTTGAACTACAACCTGATAATACTAATGCACTTCCAAGACCGATTGCTAAAACTAATGATGTTATTTTTTTCATGATAATTTCCTGCTTTCATTTGTATTTTGGTCTACTGCAATAAGTTTTTTGTTTTTAAACCTTTTTGATAAAAGTATAGTTACTGCACCTAGAACAAGAATGATTTGTGGAATTGTACTTTCCCATGAGGGGTATAATGCAAAAAAGTCAATACTTGGGATGCTGTGAGAATTTGTCGTTTGCACTAATCCCGCTAACTGAAGACTATGAATCCCCATTCCCGTAAACTTAATACAAAGATAAAATACAATTAAACTAGACACCATAAAGAATGGACGAAGTGGTAATTTCAATCCTACAAACACCATCAAATACGCTAAGACTCCAAGTATCGCAGCTCCAATTAGAAAGCCGATTAGTAATGATTGAAGTTTTATTTGGCTTGCCATTCCAATATAAAACAATACTGTTTCCGTTCCTTCTCGGAATACTGCAAGAAAGGCAAGAACCCCTAAAGAAACAAGTTTACCAGTGGTTAATGCTGTTTGACTTTTTTCACGAATATACCGATTCCAATCAGCGATGTTGGATTGACTATGAAGCCAATAGCTCATATACAATAACATGACTGCTGCAAAAACCCCTGTCCATCCAGCGATTAGAGCATTATTGTCACCAAACGCTCCAGAAGAAATGACAAATTTAACAATGACTGCAAGAATCACACTAACGCCAAGACCCGATAAAACTCCAGTCCAAATCCAACCTTGTCCCTTTGCCTCACCTGATTTCTTTACAAATGACATAAGGGCTATAACAACAAGCAATGCTTCTAAACCTTCGCGAATAAGAATCATTGCTGCATCCCAATAAGTGTACCCCGATTTATCAGTTAAAGGGGTTAGGTATGTTATCATGTTATCAATTGTTTTATTTGCTTCTTTATAATTTGGAGGATTAGCAGCAAGCATGGCTTGAATCGTAACCAAATCTCTTTCAGAATCACTATAAACAGTGGCAGATTGTGCAACAACTACTCCTTCTACGCTCAACCAGCTACTACTTGCCTTTTTTATATCTGCCAGAGCTTCAGATTGCTTTTGCTCCTTAATTTCCTTTTTTGTCTCTTGAAGAAACACTATAAAATCATCTAAAGAAATATCCTCTTTTTTAAAGCCTGCTTCTTTTGGGTAACCCCCACTTGCAAATTTTTCATTAACTGCTTTTAAACCTTTTAAAGCTTGTAAAACCTGATCCTGTTTTTTTAGGGTAAACGCATAGACGACCTGCCCCATATTTGATTCGATGTCTCGGTACGCAGTCGCTGAATCAGCTTTAATCCCTTCTTCAATTTCTCTCCAGGTTTTATTAAATTGATCATACGCCTTTTGTGCTTCTGAAAGATTCCCTTTATTAGCATAGTCGATGGCTTGATCAACCGATACTTCAGCTTTCTTCATATCGTCACTGGAATTTCCAGCCGCTAACACAGGATTATGTACCCCAAATCCTACTATTAATAGAAGGATAGATAATTTAAGTAATAGATTTTTGCCCATAAAGGATCCCCCTTGTGAAGTCAGACAATTGATAACGAATTTCAATTTCATCTAAAACTATTGTATTTTCATTGATATTGATTGTCAATTAGAGATTTATTGCTACCAGTGAAGATTATGTGAACAAAAAACCATTCATTTTGAACCAAACACTAAAATCTTCATATGAAAATAAAGGTTTAAATCTTGGTGAATCGGTTGCTCTCGAAAGAGAACTTAATCGATTTATTGCAGCATTGCGCAAAAGAGGACTTATCGTAACAGCATTTCATAACCATTGGCTGTTTGAAAATCCACGTTTAATGTATATACATTGGGAGAATGTTGGCATGTCTGCGGAAGAGTTTGCTAGAAATAGTATTGCAGCAGCAAGGGAAGCTGGCCTTTTTTAAAAAATAAGCCATTTGTGATATTTTCAATAAAATCACAAATGGCTTATTTTTTTATATGAGCAAATAAACTCCTTGCGAATCGCACCTTTAAATATGGGTGGTGTAGTTGGAGAGTAAATGGAGTCAATAAATTAATTGTTGCCGATACACATATTATCCCCTTTATCCTTTGATTAATAATAAAATCAGTCGCAAATAATGACAGATATTCACACTCCTATAATGTTATATGTTTAAGTTTACGAATAGAGTATGACTTCGTTACTAATAATAAATTTGTTTGGGCCATTAAGAGAACGGGCAAAATTATATAAACAAGAGGCAGTTGATCTTATGGGTCTTTTAAACAAATTATATGGAAAATCCACAAAGGAGGAAGAAGTAATGGCAAATGAAAAACAAAAAATAGGAATTATTTTAGGCAGCACACGCCAAGGCAGAGTTAGTCCGCAAGTTGGAGAATGGGTTAAAGGTATTGCTGATAAACGTGGGGATGCAGATTATGAGATTGTAGATATTGCCCAATTCAATCTTCCATTTGTGTTTACAACTGCGGGGGATGAACCTGGATTAAAAGCATGGTCGGAAAAGCTTGCTTCATTAGACGGTTTTGTATTTATCGTTGCAGAATATAATCACAGTATTACGGGTGCATTAAAAAATGCATTAGATTCTGCTCGTGATGAATGGAATAATAAAGCAGCAGGTATTGTCAGCTATGGCTCTACTGGCGGTGCTCGGGCTGCTGAACATTTACGTGGAATCTGTGGTGAATTACTAATAGCTGATGTTCGAGTCCATCCAACATTATCATTATTTACGGATTTCGAGAACGGATCCAATTTCAAACCTCAAGATTTACATCTAAATAATGTAAATGCTATGCTCGATCAACTTATCGCATGGAGCGGTGCATTAAAAACTTTAAGATAAATCGCACTCAAAAAAGGCGGGGTTTAAAAATCCCCCTTTATTTTTTTATAGGTAAAGTATTATAGTTGTTTTCATCTTCTTATCAATTGTTTGCCATAAGAAACATTGTTTCATGCCCTTTACTAAGTTAGAAGAAAGACAAAAGGTTTCTCTAGACCCACTAGATATTTTTATCCGATAATAGAAAGTAGAAATTGCGGAGGATAAAAATATGAATGAACAAGGATATTTAGACCTTAAAAGAGGAGAACAAGGAGCAATAATAAGTATTATTGCGTATATTTGTTTGTCCTCATTAAAATTAATCATTGGTTATGTTGCCAATTCCGAAGCATTAAAAGCAGATGGTTTAAATAATGCCACAGATATAATTGCATCAATTGCAGTCCTTATTGGCCTTAAATTATCACAACGGCCAGCTGATGATGATCATCCCTATGGTCACTGGAAAGCTGAGACAGTTGCTTCAATGGTCGCATCGTTTATTATGGTTGTCGTTGGAATACAGGTAACATTCGAAGCAATATCCAGTATGTTTAATGGAAAAACTGAATCACCAGATTTAATCTCAGCATGGACTGGACTCTTTTGTGCTTTAATCATGTATCTTGTGTATCGGTATAATAAAAAACTAGCATCGAAAATTAATAGTCAATCGGTAATGGCCGCAGCGAAGGATAATCTCTCAGATGCATGGGTTAGCGTAGGAACATTCATCGGAATTATTGGGGCTCAGTTTGGCCTTCCTTGGTTAGACCCTATTACTGCTATAATTGTTGGACTCATAATTTGTAAGACTGGTTGGGAGATTTTTAGAGATACATCGCACCATTTAACTGATGGCTTTGATGTAAAACAAATAGAATCATATAAAGATACGATTATTAAGTGTTATGGTGTAAAAGGTGTTCAAGACATTAAGGCTAGGAATTACGGAAATAACGTGGTAGTGGACATAGTAATCCTAGTAAATTCTGACTTAGATATTCGTGGAGCTCATGATATTGCAACCAAAGTTGAAAATGAATTAATAAAGGAACATAATGTCTTTGATGTCCATGTCCACGTAGAACCTAATTAAATGAACACTTTTCAAACAAGAAAAGAAAGTTTTAAACCATATTTATTTTTTCCAAATTTGTGGTAAACTATATATACCCCTTCCGAACATTCGCTTGTTGCGGGACACTTAACCACTGTACGGACGGAAGGGGCAGGTACCGCATACGCTGTACCTGAGAAGCCAAGACATTAGTCTTGGCTTTTGTTTTTATTCTCCATCCAATGAAAAAAGCTATAAATCACCGTTAAAAAAATTAAATAGCCTCCTGCCGTATAAAGGTGTTTCCATTCACTGGAATGAGCGAACATCCCTATCATCTCTGATAACTTTTCCATGATTGGCATGAAAAGACTTAAAAATAGGACAATTCCCGCCTTCCCCCAACCATTTACTTTTTTCATCATATAAAGATAAATAAAAATAAAGACAGGAAGCACCACAAGGGTGAACACAATATTAATCGAAAAAATTTCCGGATAGGGCCGAATTGGAAAACGATACATTTGTTTTTCAACAAAATAAAGGTCTAAATACGTTCCAAGAAGTGAGCCAAGCAGCATTGCCGGAATATACGTCTTAATCCAAAATAGATATCGCTTTTTTCGCAAGGGCGGCAAGCTCGAGCCGTTCAAGTGTTTTACAGTATTCATTCTTGATCTCCCCATCATAAGATTCATTGTCCTCTTTTAAATAATCCACAACTCGCCAGTCAAGAAACCAATCACCTTTTTCCGCTTCAGGATGCGATCGATTTTTCCAAGCGGATTCCAAATTGGGACTAAATATTTTTCTTGCACCAGACCGAAGACGGCAGGATTTTAAACGCAGCTGGTAAGCCAGGCCCGGAACTCCTTCATTGACATGATTGAAAACATCCGGCCAGTAATCCTTTCTTGACCCTGTATGCGGATGACTTTTTGCCCATTCCACCACACCCTCAAAAATATCCCGGTCCTGATATAAAACAGCATATAATCGTTTTCCTAATAAAATTCGCTCATTGACCGACCCAAATTGATGAAGGGTTTGGCCAACCATATTTTTATTGCCATACGGAAAAAGAATTTGGTTAAAGGAAAGCAAATCTTGCAGTTTAAACTCCAGTTTATTGAACACCTCCTTTTTATATTGAGGGTTTTGCACGACTCTCTTTTCTAAATAGCTTTGTTCATTAACAATTAGAGCCATCGTGAGGATGTAGGTGTCATGATTTCCCCAAAAATGATTCCAAATCGTTTCCATGAAGGTCGAAATATTTAGGTAGGGAAATAAGTAAAATAAGGGTTTGTTAACAGTAAGGCTTTCGCGATAAAGTAAAAATTGCGGATAGGCATCCTGGAAAATCAACCAATTCCCCCTCTCCAGAAAGGAAAAAAATGAATTCCTTTCTTTTTTCGATAACAATCTCGTCAAAAATTCTCCTTTTAAATCAGTCATATTAAAGCCGCCGTTCCTTGAGACCATATGACCTAAAAATGCCCAATGAATTTCGGGATGGTACTGATAAAATTCAAAATACGCTCGGGTCCTTGTGACATTGTTTAGATTATGTTCTTGGGTTTTCAGCCTAATTTGTTTTAACAGCAAACGGTCCCGTTTCGGTAACAGCTCTTCATGAACAGAAGCCTTCCCCATCAGTTTGCTTTTCTTCTTCAGTTCTTCGGTAATACTTTCAAGTGGTGATTTTTCTCGATTTCGCAGAAAAAATATGGCGCAGCACCTCCCCTACGAATTCTCTTTACCTAAAGGGAATATGTATAGATAAGAATCCATTAATGGGAGAGGAATGAGAAAATAGGATGATCACTGCAAGTAAGGGCATCGACTGGATTGTAGGAAAGCTAAAGAACGATCAATCTCCCGACGGCTCATGGAACTATCCCTTTGAAACCGGAATTTCAACAGATGCATATATGATTATTTTATTAAGGACATTGGAATTACATGATGAAGAATTAATCCAAGGGTTAGCTGATCGAATATTATCCAGACAGGAAAAGAATGGGGCCTGGAAAATATTTTACGATGAGGGCGAAGGAAATCTGACAGCAACTATTGAGGCCTATTACGCTCTACTTTATTCAGGGTATTATCAAAAGAACGACCGACGTTTGAGGGCAGCCAAAAGATTTATTTTGGCGAATGGCGGCTTAGAAGAAGCAAGCATGTATACAAAGGTGATGCTGGCCATAACCGGACAATATAACTGGCCGAAATTTTCTCCGATGCCAGTTGAAATCATTCTTTTGCCGCTTAGTTTCCCCGTTAACTTTTACTCTTTTTCCGTTTTCGGCAGGGCAAATCTTACTCCCATTATGATTTTGGCAGATAAAAAGTTCACGATCACGACTGCAAAAAGTCCAAATTTATCTGAATTGCAGATAGACCGAAACACACCCGACCCATGGATTCGTTCAAGCGAAATGCGGTCGCTGTTTTCCTTCCTTGAAGATGGTGTGAAAAATTTACTCGGATTACCAGGTGACCTGCACAGATTAGCCATCGAACGGGCAAAAAAATATATGCTCGACCGAATAGAGCCGGATGGTACGTTTTACAGCTATTATAGCTGCACTTTTTTAATGATTTTCGCACTCCTTTCACTGGGGTACAAAAAGACAGACCCAATAATTATCAATGCGGTAAATGGAATTAAGTCTATGAAATGTGAGATCAAGGGCTTGCCGCATATGCAATATACGACTGCAAACGTCTGGAATACCTCGTTAATTGGTTATGCACTGCAGGGGGCAGGTATTGTACCCGAAGACCCAATGATTGTGAGGGCAAACCAATATTTATTAGAAAGGCAGCATCATAAGTTCGGTGATTGGGTGATTCATAATCCTAACAGTCTGCCGGGGGGCTGGGGGTTTTCCCATGTGAACCATATACTCCCGGATGTTGATGATACCACCGCCTCACTGCGCTCGATTTCAAGAATCGCTTCCACTCATCTTAACGCTTGGGACCGAGGGATTAATTGGATTTTTTCGATGCAAAATGATGATGGCGGCTGGGCAGCCTTTGAAAAAAACGTCAATTCAAAGCTTGTTGAGTTTTTACCCGTTGAAAAAGGTAAGTATATGTTATTGGATCCTACCTGTGCAGATCTTACGGGCCGGACCCTTGAATTCTTCGGGAATTATACGAATCTATCACGCAATCATGAGGATGTGAAAAAAGCTGTCAAATGGCTTTTGAAAAATCAGGAAAAGGACGGGTCCTGGTATGGAAGATGGGGAATTTGCTATCTCTACGGGACATGGGCAGCGATCACAGGGCTTTTATCAGTCGGAGTCCCTGCTGCTGAACCGGCTGTCGTAAAGGCGGTAACTTGGCTGAAGAGCACTCAAAACGATGATGGCGGCTGGGGGGAATCCTGTCACAGTGATCATCGGGAAACCTATGTCCCGCTCCGCGCCAGTACGCTAACACATACCTCCTGGGCACTTGATGCCTTAATCGCAGCTTCGGATCAGCCAACAAAAGAGATTGATAGGGGAATTTCTTTTCTACTCTCTTCTATTGAAAAAGAGGATTGGACAACAGACTATCCTAAGGGCCAAGGTATGGCGGGCGCCTTTTACATCCACTATCACAGCTACCGCTATGTTTTCCCGTTAATCGCCCTTTCGCATTATCGAAAAAAATATGGATTTTAAATAGAAAAACATCGAAGGCACACCCCTCGATGTTTTTTACTCTACAATTAATTTAGTAAGTTGCCTGTATATCTCCACAATCTCTTCCATCCTCATTCGGACAAGTCCGCTTGAGGATGGCGCGACAAAATCAATCGTCCCCGAAACCATAGACTCCGATTGTACTCCCCACGGTGCCGTTTTTCGGCCACTATACTCTTGATACACTCCCTTCCCAACGAAACAAACCACTTTCGGTTTAAATCGTTGAATCTTTTCTTTCAAAATTTCTCTACCTTCACGATATTCTTCCCTAGTAATTTCATCTGCGGCCTTAGTTGGCCTGGCCACAATATTGGTGAACCCATAACCCCTTTCTACTAAATCCCCATCCTCTGAGGCTTCATATTTTCTTGGTGTCAGCCCCGCTTCAAAAAGAATTTTCCAAAAGCGGTTGTTTGGGTTTGCATAATGATGCCCTACTTCACCTGAACGAATACTTGGATTAAATCCCACAAATAAAATCGTTAAATTTTCCTTTAAATGATCTGGTATTGGTTTCATGGTTTTATTTTAACAAAAATATAAAAATTCCCCCAATTTCCCTACAGATTTCAGTTACTTTTCAGAAAGCCGGATTAAACTTACTTACAACAGCACAAAGGAGGATTAAAAAATGCTTCAAAAAAGAAAACGATGGCTCATTTCACTTTTTACAGCAATTTTGCTCTTCACAATCGGAACAAGTGTCATGGCCGATGACCACGAAGAACATGATGATGATGCGAAGTATGAGTATTACCAAAAATCCGGTGATGATGAGGAGGAGAAGGACGAATGGGATCAGGAGCAGCAAGCTCCATTCACTGCTGAACAGCAAAACGAATATTGGAATATTTGGTCGCGCGAACCGCGGAACAATCCGAATAACCCTTTACCCATCACAGAACCCACCGAAGTAAAAGTTTTAGCTGAAACAAGAGAAACGAAATTGTACCTTATCCCCGGTGACGGACAGCTGCTAGTTTCCGCAGAGGCACTAGCAGGTGCTTTAGATGCGGATTTAAAAGTTTATCCCAAAAGTAAAATTGCTCAAATGAAAAAGGGGGAAATTGAACTAATTATCAAAGCAGGGTCAAACGCCGCATTTGTAAATGGAATAAAAACACCTATGCCAATCAAAGCGACAGCCTATGAAAACGGCTTATACTTCCCCATCTCAGTTGGAGCAAATGTAATTGGATACCGGGTTTCATGGGACAGCCAAAAATCAGTATTAATCATGAAAGCTATCAAAGGAAGGTGAAATTAGTTGGCAAAATCAAAAAAATCGAAATGGATCATCGGATTAACAGGAACAGCGTTTTCCGCATTTGTTATTGGCCAAATCGGCTCGAATCAATCAAATGAAGGATTCCAACCTAACACTTTACCCTTGAAATCGATGAGTACAGAAGAAAGAAAATTGGCTAAGCTCGATTGGTCGAATTACTCTATTAATGGAGTGGAAACATCCCTTGGAGGCGAGAAAAGTGATCGTAGAACAAGAAGATCATAATGGCCTTGATACCTTAACAATTGACGCCATGAACACCACTTTTTATATCGCAGTAACAAACTGTAAAATCTCAAATTGGAAAGAAGTCATCCAAGGCTGGGTTCATTATGTCGAAAAGGAATGGTCACGTTTTCGAAAGGGGAACGAACTTGATATAGTCAACCAACTAAAAATTGGAGAAAAGCGAACCCTTTCTCCTCCTCTCTTCGATGTCCTAGTGCAAGCAGAATCCTATCGGCAAAGAACCGGTGGTCTTTTCACACCCTATTTATTAGAACAAATGGAGTTCCACGGGTACCGAGATTCATTTCCATTTCATACAGAAAAGATCGGAAACACTCCCACCCCAAAGGTAATAAGATTGGAGGATACTCCATTCGAATTGGATGCCGCCAATAGGTCGGTGTTCCGAAATTCACCGGGGCAAATTGATCTTGGCGGCATTGGTAAAGGCTATGCTGTACAGGCTGCTGCCAACTGGCTAAAACAGGTGGGCGAAGCAGCAGCGGGCATCGTCGATGGCGGCGGCGATATTTCCGTATGGTCGAATGGCAGCAAAGAGTGGAGAGTCGGGGTCGTCCACCCTTTTAATGAAGATCAGGAAATTTTTCAATACAAGATAAATAATGGCAGCATCGCTACCTCCAATACTATTTATCGCAGCTGGAACCATGGGAAAATTAAAAAGCACCATATTCTAAACGGAAAAACAGGAGAGCCGGTCGTAAGCAAAATAATTCAGGCAACTGCAGCGACTGAAGATTGCTTGGATGCGGAAGTAGCCGCAAAACTTTGCTTTATGACAGAAAAACAGGCCTTAAAGAAACAAATCACCACCCGTCTATCATTCCTTCTTGTTCAACAGGATGGAAAAATCATGATCTAAGAAAGGAGAACATGTTAATCATGACCGAATACCTTAATATCTGGACACTCATCCGTGCCTCAGGGTTTATCGCCTTTTTCCTAGTAACTGTTTCTCTCTCACTCGGGATAGGCAGCAGCCTATCCATGATGAAAAAACATAAAGGGCTGCTCCAAAATCTTCATCAAACCAGCGGCTGGTACGGGCTGTTGACCATCATCTTTCACATCGTGTTAATATTAGAAGATCAATATGTTCCTTACTCATTACAAGAAGTGCTAATCCCGTTTGCTGCTAAAAATGAACCCCTAGAATCGGCGCTAGGCACACTTTCTTTTTATCTATTTTTTCTTGTGATAGTTTCTTCTGAATTCTTCATTAAAAAATTAGGAATCAAAAGATGGAAAAAACTACACCTCGCCGTACTTCCTGCCTGGTTTCTAATGGTTTTTCATGGCCTTGCGATCGGAACTGATTCGCGGGAACCATGGGCACTGTTTATTTATGCATGCGGAAGCTCGCTAATTATCGTTTTAAGTTTAACTCGCTATATGGGTGTACAGGCTATTCACCAGAACCATGATCGAAAACAGTAAATAAATAAAACGGCATCCAACTGGATGCCATTTATTTTTCTCTACTAAAAAAAACGATAAATTTACTTCCTTCCCCTTCTATGCTGCTGGCGGATATTTTCCCGCCGTGAGCATCAACAATTGATTTTGCAATCGAAAGCCCTAACCCGGTCCCGCCCTTTTCTCGTGATAAATCAGCCCGATAAAACCTGTCGAAAATGTGAGGAAGATCCGTTGATGAAATTCCGTATCCTGTATCTTCTATTGTTATTATCAACCTCTCGATTCTGGTATCTAAGCTGACAATGATCTTTCCCTCTATTGTATAGCGAAAGGCATTATCAAGTAGAATAGAAATCAATTGCTGAATTTTTAGCTCATCACATCTTAAGTAAATCCCCTTTTGAATATTTGTAATCAAAGCAATGGATTCAGCCTTTCTCCTAGAAAACCTTTTACAAGTGTTCTCCAAAAGCTCTGAGAGATTCACATTTTCCAGTCTCAGAGGAAGCTCCTTTTTGTCACTTCTTGCTAAAAACAGCAGGTTATTGATTAATTTGTTCATCAGTTCCGCTTCCACCCTGGCATCCGCAAGTACTTCAAGACCATAGGCACTTAATTTTTCTTCCCTTTGCAGGAAATCAAGTGAGCCATAAAAAATACTTAAAGGGGTTCTAAGCTCATGGGAAGCATCTGATACAAATTTTTCCTGTTTCAAAAAGGCTCTTTTAATGGGTATCATTGCCTGTCCCGCAAAAAAGTATCCTAGAAAGGCAAACAATAAACTAAAAAATAGGGTCATACCAACAAGCGTCCATGTAATGTTTTGAATTACGTGCTCTTCACCAGTAATATCCATACCAAGAACCACAAATCCATGCATCACTCCATTTATGACAAGCGTTTTTTTTACAAGCAGGAGATGTTTTTTCCCCCATTCCATCCTTTTGATAGAAGAATTCCCTTCAGTTTTTTTGATTTGACCGACGAGGTTTTGAAATACTTCTTTTCCGTAGCGAAGATTGCCTTCTTGGTTGTAAACATAGTAAAAGATGGTCCGATTTGGGTCATATTCCACACCGCGATGTTTTTGTTCATAAAGGTCTTCGATAAAGTCCATCTTTTCTTTGGAAAAATATCCGTTTACTTCATCCACCTGTTTTTGATTGATTTCATGTGAAATTAAAAAATAAAGGATTCCAATAAACAAAAACAGCAAACAAAGTAATGAAATTGTATAGAGAAACGTTAGCCGTTTTTTCACCTGCTTAAACATGAGAATTTCTCACTTTATAGCCGATTCCTCTAATATTTTGAATAAAAGAAGGTCTTCCGGGTACATCAATCTTTTTCCTCACCAATTTGACTAAAGCATCTAAAGCATTATCAGAAACTTCGCCATCTAATCCCCATATCTTCTCAAACAGAACGTCCCTTGTCATAATTTGGTTTTGGTTGCGCATAAGAAGTTCAAGGAGCTGGTATTCTTTTTTCGTTAAATCAATCGGGGAAGCATTACGTTTAAATTCATGTGTGTGAAGATTGAGGGTATAATAGTGGATGGTAATGACATCTTCAAGAGGCTTTTCTTTTCTCCGACTGATGGCCCGTATCCGTGCCAGAAGCTCATTAAATTCGAAGGGTTTAACAATATAATCATCCGCACCTGCATCTAAGCCTGAAACGATATTTTCGATTGCATCTTTCGCTGTTACAAACAAAATCCCGCTGCTAATCCCTTTTTCACGAAGCCGTTTGCAAACAGCAAGCCCGTCTTCTTTAGGCAGCATCCAGTCTAAAATAATCACATCATAACTGGAAAAAACGGCTTGGTCATATGCCTCTTTTCCGTTCTTAACCCAATCAACGAGGTAAAATTCTTTTTTAAGCATATGATTCATAAGCTTCCCAAGCCGGACATCATCCTCAGCCAGTAAAATCTTCACTTTCGTCACTCCATTTCAAAAAAATTCCTTTTGCTATTATCATAGCAAGCTTTTTTGAAAAAAAAGTGAAAAAAACGTGACAAAAAACCTTCTGATTTCATGGGATGAAAATCTGCACCCCACGAAAAGAGGTAATCAAACTGGCAAGTAATCCAACAATCGAGACAATCAATAACGAATAAAACAGTTTTGCATCTTGTAGCAAAAATAGAGCAGCAAAAATGATAACTGTGTCCATTGCAAAAATAATCACACCGACATTGATTTTTGACCATTTTGCCATAAGCAATGCTAGTAAATCCATTCCTCCAGGGCTAATATGATTTCTTAACATGACCCCGACCCCAATCCCAATGATGACTGCACCGATAATCACACTGCTCATAATCGGTAAATGGAAGACACCATTTAATGGAATTAGTAATTCAATCATTATTCCGGATATGATTGCCCCAATTATACCGTTAACAAAATAAAGCGGATCAGATTTAAAGGCAAACATATAAACAGGAAAATTGAGGAAAATAAAGATCAAGCCTGCTTTCAAACCCCATAAGTAATTTATGATTAGACTAATTCCCAAAAAGCCGCCATTAATTAAATGGAATGGAATAATAAATCCGTTCAGACCGACGCCAATTAATGTACTCCCAAAGCCAATAACCACCATTTTTTTTACCATGCAATCCATCCTTGTCCAATACTCTTTTTACTACATATATGTCCAAGAGAAAAACTTATTCGACCGGATGGAATTTAATGAAATTCTAATTCATACATAGGTGTATTTTCCGCTCCAATTAACGCTGTTCAGAAATCAACATTCTCCTTTAACAAAGCCTTCAAATAAAAATAGAGCCGTCTGCATAAACGGCTCTATTTTTCTTAAAATGTATTATATACATTCGCGCATGTTTCGGATGTTGGTTGATAAAAGCAATGCTGCTTGTATCTTGAAACAAACGGCTGATCATACCATGTATTTGGACAATCACCATCCGGTTTAAAATACCAAAGGCTGAATTTTGCGGGCCAAAATCTTTGCCCATCGATTACCTTTTGCGCTAAACGTCTTTCAGATGATCTTGGTGATTGATAAAAATATCCATGTGTAACTGCTTCAAATGCATGTGGTTGAAATATCATTTGCGGAATGGTGCGAAGTCCTTTAAAATCAGAACAGTTTGCACGTATTCGGTTAATTCCCACATTCCCGATGAGAAGCATTCCAAGATCCCCTTCTCCCTCACCTTCAGCCCGAAGCAACCTGGCTAACAGGTCGATATCGGATTTTCTTGCCCTCACTACAGCCATCACGCCACCTCCATGTTGTTCACCTATAGCATATTCTTAGGAGGGAAGTGATGACATCATAATAAGTTTTTTAAAGTGTAACCAAGGCATCTAGGGCAATTTTTATTCCATCATCCACTGCCTCTTTAACCTTGTCCGTATGCGGATTGTATGTATTTCGTAAATCGGCATCGGCATAACCGTCAATGGCCACAATTGCTCCAGCCTTCATTCCTCTTAACGATGAAATGATATATAAAGCGGAAATTTCCATCTCAACCGCGAGAACACCGGCTTTTTGATAAAGTGCATGCGGGAATTCCAAAACCCCTTGGTAAAAAACATCTAGGGTCAAGGTGATTCCGGAATGAACATCAGCTTTGTTCATGATCGATGCTTTTTCCAACGCTTCAGCAATCTTAGCGTCCGCAACAGCCGGGAAACCTTGCGGGACTAACTGGTTCGTCAGCCCGTCACATCGGACAGCAGCCTTACTGATGACAAGGCTACCCGGTGTAACATCAGCTTGATAGGAACCCGCTGTACCGACCCGAATAATATGCTCGACTCCCCCAAAGGCCAATTCTTCAAAACAAACGGCTGCACCGGGCGAGCCTACACCATGACTAACGACTCCTACCTCTTCACCATTCCATTTTCCTTTGAAACTATGATACTCCCTGCTTTCCGCTAAAAGTGTGGCATTTTCAAGTAAGGAGGCAATTTTTTTTGCCCGAAAAGGGTCACCACAGACTAGAACTCGTTTTGGCAGTTCCTCCGGATTGATTTTTAAATTTGGCAGCTTATTAGTCATAATCTTTGTACTCCCATTCATCCTCTGGAATTGGCAGATCTTCTCCTGAAAATCTTTCCTCTTTAAAGGGATCGCCATTTAAATGAAAACCGTTTTGTTCCCAAAAACCCGGTTGGTTTTCCTTCATAAATTCAAATCCCCGCACCCATTTGACACTTTTCCAGAAATATAAATGCGGCAGCACAAGGCGGAGCGGCCAACCATGCTTATCTGACAGAGGCTTTCCTTCAAACGAATGCGCTAAAAGACAGTCATCCCGTAATAAATCTTCAAGTGGTACATTGGCAGTATAATCCTGATCCCCATGGACCATTACATATTTAGCAGTTGGATATACTCCAGCGGCTTTTAGAAAATCTTTAAATAGAACGCCTTGAAACGTATTATCAAACCTTGACCATCTTGTTACACAATGAATATCACAGGTAACTGATGATTGTGGCATGGCTAGAATATCTGCATACTTTAAAACCTTTTCCGCTTCGATTTCACCAAATAATTTAAGCGTCCATGTGTCCATATCATAGGTTGGGATTTCTCCCTCATGAAGAATCGGGAACCGTTCTGTGAGAACTTGCCCTTGTGGAAGCCGGGATGCTAATTCTGGATTATTATTAACCGGTACCTTCATTTTTTTGATTTTTTCTGCTTTATTCATTTTATTCTCCTCCTTATCGAGAGCTTTGCTGGCCTGATTGATTTTGATCGACACCCTTATCCTTTAAGAAGAACATGGCGAGAAGTGTTAAGACAAACGGGATCATCATTGTAAATTGGGTCGGAACCGATAAGCCTTGTAATCTTGTACTTAATGCATCCATTAATCCAAATAATAGACTTGAAGCCAATACTCCAATTGGATGTGATTGTCCCAGCATCATTGCCACCAAAGCAATAAATCCCCTGCCGGAACTCATCCCTTCTGAAAACATTGTTACCTGTCCTAAGGAAAGCTGTGCACCTGCAAGCCCGCACAGCGCACCGCATAAGGCAATGGCTAAGTATTGCCAGGCCTGTACTTTTATACCAACTGTTTTCGAGGCTGCAGCATTGAATCCGACAGCAAGCATACGAAAACCTGCAACGGTCTTGTAAAAAAAGATATAAAATAAAATGGCTAGAATAATGGCCAGATATACAAGCGGGGAGTGCCCTGAAAACACATCACCTAAAAAAGGGATTTTTTCGATCACTGGGATCTTCCAGTGTGGTAAACCTTCCATATCTTTGTTGTAATAGGCACCTTTCACATGAAAGATCGTTCGTAAAAAGAACGTCGTCAGCCCGAGCCCTAAAAAGTTAATCGCAACCCCAACCACAATCTCATTGGCCTTCATTTTAATCGTCATGAAGCCAAATAAAAGGGAAAGCAGCACACTGCTCCCTGCCGCCATAAGGACAGCTAAAATAAGGCTATGGGTATAATAATTTCCAACCACTGCTGTGAAGGCTCCTGTTATGATCAGTCCTTCTAAGCCCACATTAAAAATTCCTACACGGGTGCAAAGCATTCCGCCCAGGGCAGCTAACAGAATCGGAGCCACCATGCGGATGGTTGAACTTAACAACGAAACATCAAACAGCTGCTCCATCTGTCTTCCTCCTTTTCTTGATGCCTTTAAAGCCTTCAAAAGCAAAGTTAGCTGATATAAATAGAATAATGACGGCCTGAATCACACTAGAAATCTCAAGCGGTACATCGGTATTTCGTTCTACTCCCATCGCCCCCGTCTGCAATGCAGCAAGTAAAATTGAGGTAAAGATGGTCCCAATCGGATTCGAATTGGCCAATAATGCAGCCATTAAGCCTGTCCAGGCATAGCTAGGAGCCGTTAAGGCACCGTCAATAAAACGGTAGTGTGTCCCCATAATTTCAAACGTACCGGCCAGTCCTGATAAAGCCCCGCTGATAAACATCGAGAGAAGCGTAATTTTTTGCTTGTGAATCCCCCCATAGGAGGCGAAAAAAGGGTTTTTTCCAAGCATGGAAATTTGATACCCTGTCGAGGTAAATCGGAAACAAATATATAACACAATAGCAAAAAGGATGGCAATGATAAAGCCAAGGTGCACGGGCATACCCGCGAATAATTTTGGCAGCCAGAGATGTTCATCGAGCATTTTCGTCTGAGCTAATGCAGCCGATCCAGTCCTGTCCTGAAAGGGTTTTGAAACTAGATAACTAGCAAAATACGTAGCAATATAGTTTAAGAGTAAGGTAGAAATAACTAATTGAACCTTAAACTTTAACTCCATCCAGCCCGCTAATAGTGACCATACTCCTCCTGCCATAACCCCTGCCAAAAGGGCACCGATCATTTTCAAAGCGGCGGGTCCGGGTAAATACAAAGCCGTTAAGGCTGCAGCGATTCCGCCAAAAACCAGCTGCCCTTCCGCACCAAGATTAAAGACCCCGGCCCGAAATGCAAACCCGACACCTAGGGCGATGAGTAAAATCGGAGTCGCTCTCGCTAAAGTAGAAGTAAAGAAATAAAAGTTCCCAAATGCGCCATTCCACATTTCGGTATAGGTTTGGATAATCGAACCATGGACGATTTGAATGGCGGCCATACCGACAATCAGACCAAGAACGATGGCTAGAATCGGCTGTATCAGGGCATTAAGCTGTTGTCTCAATCGATTCATTTATAGTTCCTCCTGCCATCAAAATACTTAATTTTTCTTCGGTTACCTCTTCCCCGGATAACTCCCCAACAACTCTGCCTTCATACATCACAAGGATTCGGTCCGATAATGACATAATTTCAGTTAACTCAGAAGAGACGAGAAGAATCGCTCCGCCCTCGTTTCGTTTTTCCATAAGTGCATCATGAATGACCTCCATTGCACCTATATCCACCCCTCTTGTTGGTTCAGCAGCAATGAGAAAAGGGGTCTCATGTCCGAGCTCTCTGGCAACAATCAGTTTTTGTAAATTTCCGCCGGATAAATTCCCAGCGTTGTTGTTTAACGCCCCAGCTTTTATTGAAAATTTGCCAATCCACTTTTGAACGGTTTGTTGGAAATTTCTTTTTAATAACCAATTCTTTCGCGAAAAAACAGGATTGCGATGGTATCCCATAAAGGCATTTTCTTCAACACTTGCCTCCTTTGCCGCCCCCCATAGGTAGCGGTCTTCCGGAATATGGGCTAAACCCGCTTCTCTTCTATACTTAACGGACGAACGAGTAATCTCCGTTCCCCCTAGTTCAATCCTGCCTTGATCCACCTCGATCAGTCCCGATATCGCCTGAAGCAATTCGGATTGACCATTACCTGAAACACCGGCAATTCCGACAATCTCACCCTCAGAAACAGAAAAGGTAATACCATCTAGTAAAGGTTTTTCAGATTTCCCTTGGACCAATATTCCTTGCACCTTAAGAAACTCATTTCCAACTGTTTGTTTCCGATCCTTTAATTGAACGAGATCCCGGCCAACCATCCTTTTCGCTAATTCATCTGCATTCGTATCCGCGATTTGAAACGTTCCTGTCACCTTTCCTCCTCTTAATACCGTTACTCGATCTGCCACTTCCATTACTTCATGCAGCTTGTGCGTAATGAGGATGATACTCTTTCCCTTTTCAGCTAAAAATCGAATCGTCTTCAGCAATTCTTTTACCTCTAAAGGAGTTAACACCGCTGTCGGCTCGTCCAAAATGATGATGTCGGCCCCCTGGTAAAGGACTTTGACAATTTCTATGCGCTGCTGTTCCCCGACAGAACACTCCGACACCTTAACGGTTGGTCTAACAGGAATTCCAAAGTTGTTTGAAACCTCCGAAACCATTTCAGCCGCTTTCTTACGATTAAAAAATCCCGCCTTCTTCGGTTCGCGGCCAATGACAATATTTTCTGTCACCGTTAAATTTGGAATTAACATAAAATGCTGATGAACCATGCCAATGCCATGACTTAGAGCATCTAATGGACTTTTAAAGTGAACGACCTTGCCATCAAGCAAAATGGAGCCGGCACTCGGCTGTTCTAATCCATATAACATGCGCATAAGTGTCGTTTTTCCTGCCCCGTTTTCCCCAACGATGGCATGGACTTCCCCGGGATTTAAGGTAAACGATACATCAGAGTTTGCCTCAAAATTCCCGTAACGCTTTGTCATGTTTTTCATTTCCAATCGAGGCATCCTTTTTTCTCCTTTCAAACCTGTTTTTCATGGTGAAAGGGAAGCTATCTTCTAAAAATCTTTAGATAGCTTCCCTATTTAGCATTAAGCGATTATTTTAACGGGTCTGTTACCGTTACCTTACCGGAAATGATGTCATCTTTAATGGCTTTTACCTTATCGATATTCGCTTGTCCAACAAATGGATTTAGCGGACTCTTGCTTTCTTTTGTTACATACGTTAGCCCGACTCCATCTTCTTTCAAGCCATATGAAACCACTCCTGCTTTATAGGTTCCTTTTGCAAAATCTTTAATGGTTTCATAGGCGGCCGCATCTGTTCCCTTTAATTGAGAAAGAACAACATGCTTTGGATCCACTTCGGTACGGTCAACGTCTTGTCCGGAAGTAAAGAATCCTTTTTCTTTTGCTGCTTCAAATACGCCTAAATCACCAACGGCTGAAGCACCTGCAACAAAATCTGCACCCTTAGAGGCTTGAAGCAGGGCAAGTTCTTTTGCCTTTGCTGGGTCTGTAAAGCTGCCAACATAGTTTACAAGAAATTGCGCTTTGGGATTTGTTGCTTTCAATCCTTCTTGGAAGCCGCCTGTCCATTTCTTCATCAACGGTGCATCGATTGCGACAACCATCCCGACTTTATTCGTTTTAGTCGCAAGACCTGCAGCTGCTCCTAAAAGATAGGCTGCTTCTTGTTCACGGAAGGTTACACTGCGAACGTTTGGTAAATCAACGGTTGTATCAATGATCGCAAATTGTTTTTTTGGATTTTCAGTTGCCACTTTCTTTAAAGCATCTTCTGATTCAAAGGATGAAGTAATGATCAAATCGTAATTTTCCGCTACAGCTGTACGAAGATTTTGTTCAATCGCTGCTTGGTCAGTTGACTCAATGGTTTTTACATCGATGTTAAATTCTTTTCCAGCCTTTTTAGCGCCTTCATCCATTTGTTGGAAGAAAGGGTTAACCCCAATTTTTTCTGGTAAAATTAACGCAACACGCTTCTTTTCTGAACCCTTCTCCTTGCTTTTTGAAGAAGAAGAATTTGCCCCTGAGCAGCCTGCTAACAAAAAGGCAAAAATCGTAACAATTAATGCTAGTTTCTTCATGATGAACCCCCTCATTTATTTTTATAATATAATTTCTTCCTTTTTTAGGAAAAAGCAAAACCATGATTATGTAGAACAAAAAAGCGCCCTTCCCATAAGGAAGAGCGCTTTTTCACCTCGACTCTCCCTTATCTTTCAGAGTAAGCACTCTGCAGGATTTAGCACCTTCTGTTTTAATAAAACAGCGGTTGCCGGGTTTCATAGGGCCTGTCCCTCCACCACTCGTGATAAGGAATTATTTATTTTTTAAAAATAACTTATTTTTACTATATCAATAGTGTTTATGTCTGAATTATTTTAAAGTTTACAACTTTAAACCGAAAAAGTAAATATACTTTTAAAAAAATTTTAAATCTTTTAAATTATCGCTGGCAGACTATCTTAAATATGATTTTTTTGAACCATATCGCCTGCGAAAAACAAATTTCCTTAAATCAACATCTTTTAAATTCCCGTCATAGCATAAAAACAGTAAGGATTGAAATTCCTTATACTGCTGCATGACAAAAAGAGCGAACTCTTTGCGTTCGCTCTTCATTTTCAACTTTACCTCTTCCTTTGAAAGAATGTCGCCTAGCTGGTCCTGATAATAAGCCTTGGTGTCTTCCCATTTCTTCTTGCGATTCACCAAAATATCCCGCCCATATTCTGGTAATTTTTCAATGACAATGTCGATATATCCCTCAGACCACATCAGCATTTTATCTTTCTCTGGAAGATCAAGAACCATTTTTAACAGCTCGGTATCCTCTACATTCTTTCCGCTCGCATATTTTCCGACCCGATTCATCTCATCACCTCTGACTTGATTCTTTAGGTCTTATTTTGCATCAAAACATGAAAGCTTATTTAGATAGCTTTACATCGATCGTTTTTAGCTTGCCATTGCGGTATACCCCAAACTTAACGGTATCTCCTACATTCACTTTCGTATATAAATATTTACGTAATTCGGAAGAGGAGCCAATTTTCGCACCATTCATGGAAACAATGACATCCTTCACTTCCAGCCCAGAACTTGAAGCAGCAGAATGCGGATCCACTTGCGTAATCATTACGCCCTTTTGGACACTGCTAGGCAGATTTTGCCAATAGATTTGCGGAATTTGATCTAAATCTTCAAGACCAATGCCGATATATGGCCGCTCAATTTTTCCATTTTTTATTAATTGATTGACAATTGGGATCGCATCATTACTTGGGATGGCAAAGCCTAAACCTTCGACACCATTCTCAGAAATCTTTAGGCTGTTAATGCCAATAACCTGTCCTTGTGAATTGATCAACGCACCACCGCTGTTCCCAGGGTTAATGGCGGCATCGGTTTGAATGACATTTGTATCCCAGCTTCCTGCAGAGGTATCAACAGCAATACTGCGGTTGGTAGCACTGATAATTCCCTGTGTTACTGTTCTAGAAAGGTCAAGTCCAAGCGGGTTACCGATGGCATACACTTGGTCACCAGGTCGAAGTGTGGAAGAATCCCCAAAGCTCGCCGTAGCATTCACATATTTTGCATCAATTTTTAAGACAGCCAAATCGGTTAAAGCATCCGTACCAACGACCTCTGCCTTTGTTTTTTCACCATTATATAAAGAGATTTCAAGTTTTGAAGCCCCTTCGACTACGTGGTTATTGGTTACGATATAGGCATCATTATTATTTTTTTGAAAAATCACCCCAGATCCGGAGCCTGTTTCAACACTTTGAGAGGGGCTGGAATTACCAAAGAAATCGCTACTTTGCTGTTTTTGATAGTTTTCAATTCCGACGATTGCTTTTGAGACCTTTTCAACTGTATCGGCAATGGAAGCACCCGAAGTTTTTGCCACCGTTGGCTGTGCCGTCACTGGTTTTACTTCCGTAGCAGCTGATTGGTTATCCGCCTTCTCAAAATAATTTTTCATATAGTCCGTATGCGGTAGAATCGTTAAGGTCAGTACCGACCCGATGACACCTGCAGCTAAGGTTGATGCGAAGCCTTTTAAATTTCTTTTATTGCTGGCTTTCGGTTCTTCTTTAGAACGGGTTGCTTCTCCACCATGAGAGGCAGTAGTATATTCTCTGTAGTTTGTTTCTTGTGTATTATGAGTCTCATAGGATGATCGATCAAAATCATGTGTGTTGGTTTCATGGTCAACATTTGGTTTCTCTACGTCCGATTCGTTTCGCGAACTTGCCGGCATGGTAAGGTCAATGGAATTGGTTTCATTTTGTTCATTTTCTAGGTTAAAATCGTCTTTATAATTCATAAGCTTTCGATCTCCTTTTGCTTATTATTGAATCATGTATTTATTCTTACTTTATCCAACAAATATGACAAAACTATTAACAAACTTTAAATGGTTTTGTAATAAAACAAGAAAAAATATGAAAACTCGACTATATTCTCCATACGAAAAAGCTGCAGCTTTTTACACCGCAGCATTCTTCTCATTTTTAAAACGGATGACAAATTTAGTTCCTTTGTCTTTTTCACTAAAAACATCAATTTCCCCGTTATGAAGAACAATTAATTGTTTTACAATAGAAAGTCCTAATCCAAACTCTCCGTATGGGTTACTGGTTCTCGAGATATCCGCTTTATAAAAGCGATGCCAAATATTCTCAACTTCTTTTGGGTCAATCCCCACACCAGTATCTTCAATTTCGATAATCGTATCGTTCTGTTCCGACCTGCCTCTCAGCCAAATCGTTCCATTTGTGGTGAATTGGATACTATTTTTAGTGATGTTAATCAAAATTTGAATGAGGCGGTCATAATCCGCATTTACATGCACATCAGGATCTGCTTCCACCACAATTTGATTATTTTTCTCTTCTGCTTGCAGATATAATTGCTCCTGAATAATTTCAAGCACTTCCTGTAGCTGTATATCTTCACGGAAAAGCTGGATTTGATTCGATCGAATTTTATCATAATCCAGGTTTTCATTGACGAGGCGGATCAATCGTTTCGCTTCCTGACTGACAAGATTGATTCCTTTTTCCTTATCTCCCTCAGGAATCATATTGTTTTTCAGTCCTTCAATCACCCCGCTGATGGTCGTTAGAGGGGTTCGTAATTCATGAGAAACATCGGACATAAACTGCCTTCTCCGATTTTCCAAGCTTTCAATTTCTTCCATAGAACGGTTGATTTTATTGACCATGCGATTAAAGTCGCTGGCCAATTCGCCGATTTCATCAAAGTCGGAAGCTGGCACACTGACGTGGTAATTCCCCGCCGATACTTGTGATGTTGCTTCTTGGAGCCTTTTAATTCGATTCACATGTAATCTTGATAATAGCCAGCTAAGTAAAAACGAAACTCCCAGCGCAATGAGAATGGTATAGAGTAAAAATTGATTGACTTTTTCAATCATTGCACTTGTTCCACTAATAGGTGAAGCTATGAGGATACCACCGTAAAATCGACCATTATTTATATACGGTTTCACGACAAAGGTTACGCCTTCTGAACCAAAGGTTTTATAATCGGCATTGACCACAAGGGTATGCCCTTTGGCGATCTCCCTTAATTGCTCGGGTTCTAAATTGGTGATGGTCGGCCCGCGTTTCCCCACCGAATAAAGATTAAAACCTTGATCAAACATACTAAAGGTCATTTTCCTTTTGGATAAGACAGTGCTGTATTGATTGATAATTTGGCCAGTTTCCTCCGGATTGTGGTCAATATCTGAAATAATGGCCTTGCCATATGAAACCAGTTCATCCGCCTTATTTTCATAGACCAAACTTTGAATATAATGGGCAAACAATAGACTTAAAACTAAAAAAGCAACAATAATAATGCTTATATGGCTAATAAATTGTTGATAGGCATACCTAAATTTCATCCGTTTTAATCGACTCATCGAATTTATATCCAACTCCCCATACAGTGTGGAAGAAAGGTTTTCCTGTCATTTCAACTTTTTTCCTCAGCCTTTTGATGTGAACATCAACGGTCCGTTCATCGCCGTAGAACTGGTAGCCCCAGACTCTTTCCAACAGCTGTTCTCTTGAAAAAACTTGTTTTGGATGCTCGATCATATAATATAACAAATCAAATTCTTTTGGCGTTAAATTGGTGATGTTCTCCCCGTCGACAATGACCTCGCGGGTATTTTTGCTGATTTTAAAATGCTCGGTCTCAAGAAATTCTTCTTGGGGATCCGTTACTTGGTTTTGGAATCTCCGTGTTACCGCTTTAATTCTTGCCATTAATGTGAGGGGACTAAACGGCTTTGTCACATAATCGTCGGCACCCATTTCCAGGCCAAGTACTTGGTCTGACTCACTATCTTTTGCGGTTAGCATAATAATGGGCACCGAGTGTTTTTCTTCTCTAATTTTCCGGCAAATGGTGACTCCGTCCATTCCCGGCAGCATCCAATCGACAATGAGCGCGTCCCAGGTTTCGCATTTAAAACGGTTATAGCCTTCTAAGCCGTTATTGATAAATTCTCCTTGAATTCCTTCTTTGGCGAAAAACATTTCAATCATTGTGCATACACTTTTATTATCTTCAATCACGAGTATTTTCAATATGATTCATCTCCTACATGAAAAACTACCTATTTCAAGTGTATACCAATTTTAGAGCTTATCAACCGAATGGGGTATTTCTTACATACTCTTTAAAACTTTGTTCATAGTTTATTAATAATTGGGATTGGTGAGGTAGTATTATGTGGGGATTGTGGTATTGGAGAATTTGGGAGTTTTGATTTTGTTGCTTATCGGGGCTATTGGTGATAGTTTGATGGCTTGGTGCTGCTATTTTGTCGCATTTAAATGTAAAAAATTTTAAGTTCTTAAATTTCCATTTTTATAGTGCCCGGCCAACTCAGTTTTTCATTCGCACGGGCACTATGAACCCTTGTCAGTTCCCCGCCAACTCAGTTTTTCACCTGCACGGGCACTATGAGACACTGTCAGTTCCCCGCCAACTCAGTTTTTCACCTGCACGGGCACTATGAACCCTTGTCAGTTCCCGGCCAACCCTTTTTTTCACCTGCACAGGCACTATGAACCCTTGTCAGTTCCCGGCCAACCCTTTTTTTTCACCTGCACAGGCACTATGAACCCTTGTCAGTTCCCGGCCAACCCTTTTTTTCACCTGCACAGGCACTATGAACCCTTGTCAGTTCCCCGCCAACTCAGTTTTTTATCTGCACGGGCACTATGAACCCTTGTCAGTTCCCGGCCAACCCTTTTTTTCACCTGCACGGGCACTATGAGACACTGTCAGTTCCCGGCCAACCCTTTTTTTCACCTGCACAGGCACTATGAACCCTTGTCAGTTCCCCGCCAACCCTTTTTTCACCTGCACGGGCACTATGAGACACTGTCAGTGCCCGGCCAACTCATATTCTCATCCGCACGGGCAATATAAGCCCTTGTCAGTGCCCGGCCAACTCAGTTTTTCATCCGCACGGGCACTATGAACTCCTATCAGTGCCCGTTACACTCAATTTTCCACCTGCACGGGCACCAACTAACCTACTCACCCATTAAATTCACGGTTCCAAAATCAATTTCCCGCTCGTTTTTCGCGACTGCAGCAAACGATGAACAGAAGCCGCTTCCCCTAATGGGTAAACTCCGCCAATTGTCAGTTTGAGCTTGCCCTCACCCAGATATGTAAGTAACTCGACCAAACTCGGCTGCAATAACGCCGGTTTTCTCATAATTTGCGGCAAAAAAAATCCAATGACCGATTGGTTTCGTGCCATCAAGCTAGACGGATAAAAACGGCTTTGCTCTCCGCTAGCCACCCCATAAATCACTAACCTGCCAAAAGTACCAAGACATTTAAGAGTCTTATTAAACACCTCTCCGCCCGCCATTTCAAGCGCAACATCAACACCCCTGCCACCGGTCGCTTCAAGAACCTGCAGCTCCCAATCCTCCTCGGTATAATTGACTAAAACATCTGCCCCCATCTCCGCTGCAAGCGACAACTTTTCAGCACTGCTTGCCGTCGCAATCACCTTCCCCGCACCAAACAACTTAGCCAACTGTACGGCAATCGTCCCCACACCTCCAGCCCCCGCATGAACCAGAACACTTTCTCCCTTCTCCAACCGCCCCATTGTTTTTAATATATGATAAGCACTCAGGCCTTGGAGTGGCAAAGCAGCTGCAGTCCGAAAATCCAATTGTTCAGGAAGAGGAATCAAGGAGCGTTCATCCACAACCGCAAATTCCGCATAACCACCCGATTCAATCAAGGTCACAACCCGATCACCAGGCGACACATTTTTAACTTGATCACCAACCTCCCTAACCACACCGGCAATTTCAGCCCCCGGAATAAATGGCAGCGGAGTCGGAACCACATACTGACCTTCCCTTCGTGCGGTATCCGCATAATTAACACCAATCGCTTTAATTTCAATTAACACATTACTCCCTGTGGGTATAGGCTTTTCTTTTTCCACCATTTGAAGAACTTCCGGACCGCCATATTCACTAAATTGTATTACTTTCATCTAATCTCCTACTTTCCTTTAAATACTGGTTTTCTTTTTTCTTTAAAAGCTCTAATCCCCTCTTGGTGATCATCTGTTTGTACCATTAACGTCTGGGTGAGCCGTTCCTCTTCAAGAATCTCCTCAAGTGAAGCCGTAAACGAATGCTCAATCAGTTTCTTTTGCTTCCCAAATGCCTTGCCTGGTCCGTTAGCCAGTTTCACCGCCAATTTCATGGTCTCTTCCTGAAGCTTTTGCAATGGAAAAAGGAAATTAATTAAGCCAAGACCATAAAGTCTTTGTGCCGGAACCGGTTCTGCACTAAAGAAAAATTCTTTAGCCAAATGTGGGCCGATTAATCTTGGCAGAAAATAGGAGCCGCCGCCATCCGAAACCAGACCAACCTGTGAAAAACTGAGAGCAAACATGCTATCCTCTGCTGCCGCAATTAAGTCACAGGCGAGCGCCAGGTTAAACCCTGCACCAGCAGCAAAACCATGAACAGACGCAATAATTGGTTTTTCTACAGCCTTCATGGTTAAGATCAATTCATTGAGCTTGCCGATATGCTCGTAAACCTGCGCCGGACCTGCCTGCCCCATTGTTTTCACATCACCGCCGGCACTAAAGGCCCGGCCAGCTCCCGATAAAACAATTACCTGAACATCCGCATCAGTCTGTGCATCACGAATGGAACTAGTCAATCCCAAAATCATTTCAGGACTAAATGCATTTAAGCTTTCCGGCCGGTTTAACATTAAAGATAATACCGGACCTAATTTTTCGACGATTAGATGTTCTTGAGTCATTTCCAACTTCCTCTCTCACTATTTTCAACCATCATTTTCCATCAATTATTGCCGGCACAATCAAGTCAATTTTACCCAAGCGGCAATTGCTAACTCTTCATTCTGTTTATACTAATCTAGTACGCAACCAACAAAAGCCCGCAAAATTTCATAGGGCCTTTCCTGGAATTCCTGCGGCATGCTGAATCAGGCTTTTCACAAATTGATTAAAATGGGCGAAGCGCGAATCAGTTGTTTGCCCCTTTTGATAGCGGTAATAAATTTGCTGGCAAATAACCGCAAGCTTAAAGTAGGCAAAAGTCATATAGAAATGAATAGTAGACACATCCCGCCCACTCTTTTTAGCATATAAATCAATAAATTCATTTCTCGTTAAAAATCCATCCAAAATCGTTACCGGCGGCTTTCCAAATGCGTTTTTCAATAAATCTGGATCATCCGCTTGAATCCAATAACTCATCGCTGCCCCTAAATCCACCAGCGGGTCTCCGACTGTTGTCATTTCCCAGTCAAATAAACCCACCATTTCGGTTAATTCTTCATTAAACATCGCGTTATTCAATTTATAATCATAATGAATGATGACTGCCTCGTGTTTTTTAGGAGTATGGTCAACCAGCCATTTCATTAATGTATTCACTTCAGTAACCTGATCTGTCTTAGAACGTTCATATCTTCCTATCCAGCCATTTACCTGTCTTTCCATAAACCCCTTTGGTTTACTCATTTCAGCTAGGCGAGTCTGCTGATAATCAATCGAGTGCAGTTCAACGAGCTTTTCAACCATAACTTCAGAAATGTGGCGACAAAGTTCCTTATTGACTTCGACACCCTGTGGAAAAGAACTATCAAGAACGACCCCATTTTTTCTTTCCATAATAAAAAACGGACTGCCCACAATCTCTAGCCTATTTGAAAATAATATCGGTTTCGGTGCCACTGGAAAAATCGGATGTAGTTCTGAAAGGATTTTACACTCTCTTTCCATATCATGGGCTTTGGGGGCCACAGGGCCAAGCGGCGGACGTCTTAGTACCGCTTCCCAATCCCCAATCCTTAATTGATAGGTTAAATTGGAATGCCCGGCTGAAAATTGCAAAATTTCAAGCGGATAATTCGGCAAATTTTCAATATTCGCCCGTAAAAACTGTTCAAGAATAGGAGGATTTAATTCCTCACCCTTTCGAACCGGAATGGTATCATGATTTATTTGATGTGGCATCGTATCCCTCCACTTTCAGTCAACAAATTCATATTGCATACTAACTAGTCAGTATGTAAACGATCGTAGAGGGGTGTAAAATATCCTCTACATCGTTTTATTTTACCTGAATCCCTTTTAGAATCATTTCCACAAAAATCTCGGCAACCTCACTGTCAGAGGATTTACCGCTTGGATTAAACCACTGATAGCTCCAATTCGTTATCCCAAGAATCCCAAACGTAATGATAGAAGCATTTAAATCGGGACGGAATTCACCGAGCTTCATCCCCTCATTGATCAAGCCTTCGATATTTAAGCGAAATTGATCTCTTTTTGGAACGACTATGGCAAGTCGTTCTTCACTAAGATTCTTCATTTCTCTAAAAAAGATTTTTGCTGCCTGTCCCTGGGTTTTAATATTTGTGATCAGCATACTGACAATCTCAAATAATTTTTCCTTACAGCTTTTGCTGGTGTCATGTAAAATCCGTTCCTGGTGCTGCAGCAAGTCATTGATATAGCCAAGATGGATATCTAAAAGTAATTCTTCTTTACTGGAAAAATAATAATAGAACGTCCCTTTTGTGACACCAATTGACTCAACTAAATCCTGTATGGATGTTTCGCTGAAGCCTTTTTTTTCAAATAAACGGATGCTTTGTTCTGTAATTTTTTCTTTCACACCTATGTCCCCGCAATCTGTTATAAATCTAAAGAAAATTATACCATATCTCCAATCGCTCCCTTAATACGCATTTCCGTTTTTACATTGCTGCTGTTCCGCCGTCAACTACTAATATATTACCTGTAACATAGTTTGAGGCATTTGAGGCAAGAAACAGTGCGGCTCCTTTTAAATCGTCATCTGTACCAAACCGACGTAAAGGGGTTCCCGCCAAGATCGCTTCTTTTCCATGTTCAATTAATCCCTTTGACATTTTCGTTGGGAAGAACCCAGGGGCAATTGCATTCACATTAATATTGTATTTCCCCCACTTCACTGCGAGATCCTTTGTAAAGGTTATAACGGCACCCTTGCTTGTGTTATAGCCAATCGCATCCATTAATCTTGGGTCGGTTCCGCCAAATCCAGCAACGGAAGCAATATTGATAATTTTTCCTGACCGCTGTTCAATCATCTCTTTTCCCACTGCCTGACTCATCAAAAAGGTTCCGGTCACATTGACATCGATGACCTTTTTCCAGGCATCAAGAGGCATTTCTGCTGCAGGTGCGCCCCATGTTGCCCCACTGTTATTAACAAGGATATCAATCGAACCAAAAGCCTTTTTGGTTTCTGCAATAACATGGGCTACATCATCCGGATTGGCAATATCACATTTTAGCGCAAGCGTTTTTACCCCTAGTTTCTCCAACTGTTCAGCCACTTCTTGGCACGCCTCCACCTTTCGTGAGCATAGAACAACATTTGCCCCTGCTTCTGCAAAACCTTGGGCAATTTGGGCACCAAGACCGCGGCCTCCTCCGGTAACAATTGCTGTTTTTCCCGTCAAATCAAAAAGTTTGAATACTTCCATTTTACGATTCTCCTTTATTGGTATTTTTTTAATTCAAGCTTGGCAACCTGTGCTCTATGGACTTCGTCTGGTCCATCTGCAAGACGTAAGGTCCGGGAATTTGCCCATAAAGCGGCAAGCGGGAAGTCACCAGAAACACCAGCGGCACCATAGGCTTGAATAGCACGATCAATTACCCGAAGGGCCATGGAAGGCGCAACCACTTTGATCATCGCGATTTCTGTTTTCGCCTCTTTATTCCCGACTGTGTCCATCATATAGGCAGCCTTTAGAGTTAGCAGTCTAGCTTGTTCAATCTCCATTCGTGAATCGGCAATCCATTCGCGGACCACTCCTTGGCTTGACAATGGTCTTCCAAAGGCCACTCTACTTTGGACGCGCTTACATAATTCTTCAAGCGCTCGCTCCGCTGCCCCAATCAAACGCATACAGTGATGGATGCGACCTGGCCCGAGACGCCCCTGAGCAATCGCAAATCCTTTTCCTTCTCCCCAAAGTATGTTCTCTACCGGTACACGAACATTTTCATACGTGATTTCACCGTGTCCGTGCGGGGCATGATCATAGCCGAATACCGGCAGCATCCTTTCAATTTTCACCCCAGGAGTATCGAGTGGTACAAGAATCATAGATTGCTGCTCATGACGATTGGCATTCGGGTCCGTTTTCCCCATGACAATCGCAACTTTACAACGCGGATCCCCAGCACCTGAAGACCACCATTTCCGGCCATTGATGACATATTCGTCGCCATCCCGTTCGATTCTTGCCTCAATATTGGTCGCATCCGATGAAGCTACATCCGGTTCCGTCATCGAAAAACAGGAGCGAATGGCGCCTGTTAATAACGGCTTTAACCACTGTTCTTTTTGCTGTTCGGAGCCATACCGGACAAGGACTTCCATATTTCCCGTATCAGGTGCATTGCAGTTAAACACCTCAGGACCAATCAAGGAACGCCCCATTATTTCACACAATGGTGCATATTCCTGATTCGTTAGGCCTGCCCCGTATTCACTTTCCGGTAAAAATAGATTCCAAAGACCAACCGCTTTTGCTTTTTCCTTCAATTCCTCCATGATTGGCGGCACTGCACTCCAGCGGCTTTCCTGTTGATTAAATTGTTGTTCATATACATGCTCGTTTGGGTAAATAGATGCTTCCATAAAGTCATTTAATTTCTGTTGTAAATCTCTCACTCTTTGAGAATATGAAAAGTCCACTTTTCCACCTCTTTCTACATACTAACCAGTTGGTATGTTATAAGTACAATTATACTCTCTGAATTTTATTATTCAAATAATTTTGTAAATATTCTAAAATCTTTTATTCATCTGTTTCTGTTTTTTCATCACCTCATAGTATTTTTCGATAATATCTGTTAATACATCGCCTTTATACACTCGGCCAAATTTTAAGTTTTCCTGATAATATTCGACAATTTCATCCAGCTTCACAGCAATTTCCTTCGATACTCTTACATTTAATTGGACACGTCCATTTTCCGTCATGTTTTCCACTCCTATATATAGGATAGCTTACTGCTAGCATAAGCTATCTTTTTGTTACAACTACTGCTACTATACTATTTTTCTACATATTTTTCATTGATTTTAATAAAAACAGTGAGAGACATTTTGTCCCCCACTGCATAAGGCTCTATAATATAACCGGTTCATCAGAGTAATTGACCGTACATTGTTTTTCCAACCATTTCGCTAGTAATGCTAATAGTTCAGGATGAATGGGCAAATTGCAATCCGAGATGATATCCTTCTTTGCTGAAAGCATATTAGATGTTTTCTCTTGAAATTTACAGGAATGCCCCATATTTTCGACAATATAATATTCTGATTCACCCTGTACGTATTTGGAAAGATCCTCTAAATCCTTTGGGTTTGCTTGGATATCCCTTGCCCCCGTAATCGCAAGGACCGGACAGGTTACCTTCACTAAGTCCTCTCTCACATTGTGTTGAAAATGTTCGCGCATCCACTTTGCATTTATTTTCGAAAAGCCGATTTTCATTACCTCTTTATCGGAACTAAGGACTTTATCTGTAAACTTTTGAGCTTGTTTTTCAATTTTATTTTGAACTCCAAGCAATCGCAGTAAAAATCCTTGAAAGCCCTTTAACGTCAGCACGTCTTGGCTCGCAATATCCCGTTGATATTTTAATGCTTCGCTCAAGTTTACAACTGCGCCGGAAAGTAATATGACCCCTGCTAATTCTTCTCTTGCAGCTACTAACGTCCCAATCATACTTCCTTCGCTGTGACCTAACACGATTACTTGATCAGAGTTGACCTCAGGTAGATTTTTCAAAAATTGAACTCCCGCTCTGGCATCATCCACTAAATCCCAAAGTCCTGTTTTATAATAATCCCCTTCGCTTTCTGCAACTCCTCGCTTATCGTAGCGCAAACTAATGAATCCTATAGACGTTAAGAATTCAGCCAACTGGCGATAAAGTTTTAAATCCAGCTTTTCATTTACTTTTCCATTGCGGTCCAATTTCCCTGTACCGCCTATGATCAGTATCGCCGGCCCCTTTTCTTTACGCACATTTGGTAAACTTAGTGTTCCTTTAAGCCCTACCTGACTATGAATCGTTACTTCCTTCTCCCTAAATTCCATTCTGGAATTCCCCCTAATTATTTTATATATTTTTTTTATCCGGAATAATTATGGTGCCAACGGTTCTCCGCCTTCGTTCTTTTGACGGTTTATTATTGATTACCTTTGAAAAAGCTTTGACAAGGTCCTGGGCAAACTCGGAAAATTCCTCATCACTTAAATAAATAGAAGCCTGGCGGAAGGTTACTCCCTCTGCAGCAAAATCTTTTTTTTCCTGCTGTAAATACTGTTCAAACTCCGCCATTAAATTAGCCATAAATTTAATAAACAACCCCATTTGCTCATCCTTGGGTAATCGATTGATTTCTTCTGGGCCAATTAAGGATTTATTCGGATTGTGAATGGAATAAACTTTTTCGACGGTTCCCCGATTCGGAATCTCCTCAATCACATGAATAATTTCGGCTTCGGCTAATTTTTTTATGTTCCGATATAAAGATGCCTGCGGGATATCCGGAAGCAATTCCTTCAATTGCTGGGCAGTGTGTTGTTGGTTTATTAAGCACTGTATAATTCTTATACGAACTGGATGCAATATCACATCAACGGTTGATTCCTTCATTATGAACCATGCTCCTATTTTTTATTATCATTATCAATAATGATAATATTATACTTTTTGATATTTGTAAAGGCAAAGATGGAAAAATAGTTAATTTTTTTCCAAATTGATTACATGAAATCATTTTTTCGAACCATCCTAAAATGAGGAGGGTTGATAATGTTATCATGGTTATTAGGGTTAATGGTTTATACTGGGCAAATGCTCCCACAGGATACTTTGTCGATTACAAAGGATGGCCGAACCGTATCTGTTGTTAAACGGGCAGAATTCTCCTATCAATATCCCGGGTTACCGATTATCGCTGAAAAAAAATACACTTCTTTTCTAGACCAACTGGATCAACAGCTCACTGTTCCTTCACAGGACGCCAGGCTTGATCAAAATGGGAATATTGTACCGGAGCAGGTTGGATACCAAGTTTACCGCAAAGCTTTTACCGAACAATTTTATGCTTTTTATTTTGGAAATAGCTCGGTTAATCTAGAAATTCCCATGCTGACTGTTTACCCAAGAATAGATAGTGAATTGTTAGCCGATATAAAAAGTAAACGAATTGGCCGATATGTAACCTCCTTTAATTCAGGAAATAAAACGAGAACCAATAATATTAAATTGGCGGTAAAGGCTATTAATAATTATGTTATTTTCCCAGGTGAGAATTTTTCCTTTAACCAAGTGGTTGGAAAAAGAACAGCGGCAAAAGGTTATTTAAAGGCTCCCGTTATTGTCAGGGGGGAATATGCTGAAGATATTGGCGGAGGAATTTGTCAGGTATCGTCCACCCTTTTTAATGCCGTGGATAATGCAGGACTGCAGATTGTCCAACGGTTTTCGCATACTAGAGAGGTTCCTTACATCCCAAAAGGTCGTGATGCAACCGTCAGCTGGTTTGGACCCGATTTCGAATTTAAAAATAAGTACAATCAGCCGGTTTTAATTCGTGCTAAAACATTAGGGAATTTATTAATCATTAAGCTTTATTCTTCTGAAGTCATAAATTATCAGCCAAAAGAAGTACCAAATCCACCCTATTGAAAAAGTCCGCTCCTGAAGCGGACTTTTTTTCGACTATTGTCTTTTATTTCTTAAAGCACTTTCTAATAACTCCTCAGAAAACTCTGTTAATGCTGCATTATCCATCATATTTATATTGGTTTTAGGAGTGAAAGTTTTCATCATATTTTGCATATTTTGCATATTTTGTAAAGGAGGTGCTGAAATTTTGCGTTTTCCTTTTGTAACTCCATAAACAGCAGCACTTAAACCAAGACCAAAAAGGGAAGCCCACATAGCCCCGCGACTTTTTCGTTTTCGTTTAAACATATTGAAAAACGGTTCGATTTTAACGTTCCTCATATCAAAGCACTCCTTCGAATTATAATGAAAAGGTTTAACCCTTTCATTAGCTTAATTTGTGCACTTTAATTTGAGCTTATGTTTGGGAATGTACTCATTGATTGTTATTTGCTGGGAGATTACGTCCATACCGTTGATAAAGCTTATCCTTAGACATCAATAAATAATTCAGTTTATTTTTTTGAAAATTTCTGAAGGATGATTTTGTAAGCAGAAAAATAGGCAGTTGGCCGACTTTTTTGACGCGCCGATATAGGCGGTTCTTGGGTCTAAAAGTTTCAAATCCTAAAGGTACAACCCCTTTATTAATCGTTGTGATTCCAATGATACCCTTAATTTGCGTTTCTCTTGGATGCGTGTTTACATAACGGGCAAGTGAGGGCATCGACCTTAGAACTGCCTTATAAATTAGTCTTGCGCGGTTTAAGTCATTTTTAATTTTTATATATTCATTTAGGAGCCGGACATTGTGTAAATGAATCTTAATCAAAAGATCGTTACGGCATATTAAAGTACCGTCAGATAAAATGATGTTTTTCCCTTTATATTTGGTAATTCTCACTCTAAAAATTGATTTTTTCTTATTCTCTTCTTGGATATAATGTAATCGTGAACACAAATAAAATAACGGATCAATTAATTTCCATATCCATAAAATCGTTAGGCGTATCCTCATGGCCTGCTCTCCTTCTGCCAGTGTTCCTTTTTAGGATGTTTAAGTATCACCTTTTTAGTTATGGTAATGTCAGGATATGTTTTTGAAGATAAAATGATAAAAGCTGAGGAAACTCCCCAGCTTTTACGAAATATGATGGAAGGTTATTTCTGGACGACTGCCAATCCGGATATTCACTCCCGTTTGGCCTAAACCTTCACTTATATAAAATGGCTTCCCCTCATGGTAATGTAAACCTTTCACAATGTTCATCCGAATAAGCTTTCCCATTTTTAGCAAATGATATGGTTTGGGCCAATGGATTTGCCCGCCATGAAAATGACCAGATAAAAGATAATCATACGGATAGTTTTTCATTTTCAACACCACATTAGGGTCGTGCGTTAAAACTAGATTGTAGCCCTCCTGCAGGTTTCGGTAGGATTCTTCCACATTACTTCGATGTGAATGATGGTCATCAATTCCAATGATGTTAATCACTTCACCATCCACTTTAAAAGAAACATGCTGATTTTGAAGTGTTATACATCCATTTTCTTCTAATGTCTGTTTAAGAAGGGCAAAATTTTCTTTTTTTAAGAAATAATCATGATTGCCATACACAGCATACATTCCAAATCTCGGATTCAAACGTGATAATGCTGAAAGATATGGAACCAATTTTGGTATACTTCTTTTTCGATCCAAAAAATCACCCGTAAGCGCAATTAAATCAATTTTTTGATTTGAGACAGTTTGATACAATTCTTCTGGGGAAATCGATATATTTTCAAGATGCAGATCGGATAGATGAAGGATATTAAGTGGTTTATCTGTTAATTTTGAATGTGAAACCGTGATATTATTTAAAACAACATCTTTTGTATTTTTATGTGCTTTATAAAAAAAATAAATACTGAAAACGCAAAAAATGATACCAAGTAAATAAATCAAATGATCCCCTCCCACTTCCAAGTATAGAGTCTTTGGGGGATTCCTTATAGTGGGAGTTAATGGGATTCGCTAATCAGTTTACATAATAATATTATTATCCATTTTAAATAAATTTAAATCTTTGAAAAAGAACCCATTCAAGTCCTTTTACATAGTATGCAAAAAAAGAGATTTGGGTGGTGTGTCTGGTGGGAGCCTTAACCTATTTTGATTTTTTAGCCAAGTTTGGTGTTGGCGGTGCTCATCCCGGTGGTATCATATTAACAAAGGAATTACTTGCAAATGAAAAAATCACAAATCAATCACATATATTAGATGCCGGATGTGGAACAGGGCAAACTGCAGCATTTTTAGCCCAGCAATATCAAGCAAACGTTACAGGGGTAGAAATCAATCCGATTATGATTGAAAAAGCAAAAGATCGATTTCAAACGATGAAATTGCCAGTTCAACTTATTCAAGGATCCATTGAAGAAATTCCTTCTGCCGACAATTCTTTTGACTTCGTCTTATCTGAGTCAGTCTTGGCTTTTGTAAATAAACCCAAAACGTTAAAAGAATTCTATCGGGTATTAAAAAAAGGCGGACGTTTTATCGCAAATGAAATGACGATTAACCAAAAGCTTTCAATACAAGAGGAGCAAGAAATTAAACAATTTTATGCTGTGGATTCTTTATTATTGGAGGAAGATTGGAAAGAACTATTAGAAAAAACAGGATATAAAAATATAGAAGTAAAAAAACAAAAACAGTCCTTAGCAGAAGGAAACCATGCACCAGAATTCAATTTTTCAGCTAATTTCGAACCAGAATTATTTGCAATTTTCAACATGCATGCTAATATGGTTTTAAAATATCAAGATGTCCTAAGCTATCGGATTATTACCTGTACAAAATAATGATTGAAAAAGAGCTTTTCCGTTAATCGGGAGGCTTTTTTTGTCAGTAATTATTGGACAAGAATGGTTACTCGCCCTTTCAACTTGTGAGCCCTTTACATAATTTATAGCAAGTCCCTAACGGAAGGAGGATTTTTGCATGAATTATGAAAGATCTCGTCAACTTGAAGGTCAAATGATTCGGTTTAAAAATGAAAAGGGAGATTGGGTGATCGGAAAAATTGTTAAGGTAAAAGAAGACGGTTTTGAAGTGGCTGAATTAAATTCTAAACAACCGAATGAAGGCTATGGGTTTGGATTTTTCCCTGGGCCGTTTTTCGGAAGACCTTTCTTTGTACCGTTTGGTGTTCCTTTTTTCCCAGTCTTCTTCTTTTAATTACATTTAGTTTAGAGCAATGCCTCCGCGCTTGCTCTTTTTTCTTTTCTATAAGATTTTAACGTATATAAATGCTTTTCCGTCAAAAAATAAGAACGGGAAAGGTTTGGTGAAATATAAATGGATAAAACATTAGGATATCTCCGTGAAATATTATCAAATTACAATGACGAGCACCATTCAGAGGGCCGCCACCTATTTCGCAAGGTGTCAGAGGGGAGATTTACCTCTGAGGGGGACTTTGTTCGCCATTTAAGTCAAAAAGAAATTGAATTTCTAAATGACATCCTGCCAAAAGAAATTATGTATGCGAAAGAAGAACTTGATGAAAAAAGGGCACATGAATTAAATGAAGTTTATGAGTTATTGTTTTAATATTTCAAAAAAAAATGGCGGTATGATTCTGCCATTTTTTTTTGAGGGAATTTCCTGTATTTTCTGATAATATTTCCTAGGTAAGCGCATTTTTTGACAAAATACGTTATTTCTTCTCTTCAAAATCATCAGCAAACGACAAAAATCTCCGCATAAACACTCCATTTCTGACAAGGAAAAATAATATTTCCGAAGCTGAAATTGCCTGTTGATTTCCGCTTCAGGCACTTCGCTTCAATCAACTTAGTTAGGAAATTAGCATAAACCACGAAAAAAATAGAAGCTTTTGTAAGCTTCTAATGGATGTCTTTTTTCTTAAATCTTCCTCCACGCACTTCAGCGATGTCCGCAACAGCTAAAAAGGCACTGTCATCATTTTCAGCAACAATTTCCTTTAATTTTGCTTCTTCAAGACGATTGATGACACAAAAGATTACTTTTTTATCATCCCCGGAATAAGCACCCTCACCCTTCATATAAGTCACACCGCGGCCAAGCCGGCTCATGATGGCATCCCCTATTTGTTTGGCATTGTCACTTATAATCCAAACCGATTTAGATTCATCCAGACCGGTCACCGTGATATCAATCGTTTTGTAAGCGACAAAATAGGCAATTAACGAATACATGGCCCGATCCCATGAAAAGACGAAACCAGCACTGCCTAAAATAAAGAGATTAAAAAACATGATGATTTCCCCAACCGAAAAAGGGAGCTTATTGTTAAAAAGTATCGCAAGGATTTCGGTTCCGTCTAAAGAACCACCGTAACGAATGACAATTCCGACTCCAATTCCGAGAATAATCCCCCCAAACACAGATGCAAGCAAAATATCCTGTGTAAACGCAGGGACTGGATGAAGTAATGTTGTAGCAATGGAAAGAATGATAATTCCATAAAGAGTGGATAAAGCGAAGGTTTTTCCAATTTGTTTATATCCGATGTAGAAAAACGGCATGTTTAGAATAAAGAGGAAGATACCTATTTTCCATCCGGTAAGATAGGAAAGCATAATGGAAATACCCGTAATACCTCCATCAATTACATTGTTGGGAACAAGAAAAATTTCGAGCCCAACTCCCATTAATGTCGCCCCGAGCGTGATTAATAAGATTCTTTGAAATATCTTTCTTTTTGTTAGTCTCCGGTGCTGCATTCTTTCCAAAAGCGCTTCCTGTTGTTCCGTAATAGAGATATTTTGAATTTCTGCCATTAACCTGCCCCTTTCATTTGATGTTCTAATTTAAGTATATCGAACTATGACTGATATTGATATTCATTTGCTCCAAATTGGAACAAAAAAACTGCCTGGTATATCAGGCAGAACGGTTGAAAATCAACTTGGATCTACTTCATCATATGAAAGGGTCGTGACACTTGTGTATTCTCCACTTTCAACCTCTTCTTCCGTTGCACTTTGCTCCAACTCTTCCTGGTCATCCATTCCAGGTGCAACAGTTGGTTCTTTTTTCTTATCTATTCGGTTATACATAAACAAATCCACTCCTTCCTCACTAATTTTTTCCTACAACATCAGCGATTATTCCAATTTTTTGGGAGTAAACATTTTTACCGAGCGGTTAATCTTGATTTTGTCATTGAAAAATAGCCTGTTAAACTAGTTGTTGATTTCCGCTCAGAAATAAAAAGCTGCCGTTTGGGCCGGCAGCTTTTAGGTTTATAATATCTTAGGGGACCCAACCATGACATCCGCCAATTTGTTCATTCATTCCCCCTTCCTATATACCAGAAGGTTTGAACCATCAGCCGATATGTGTTTGTTCCGTTGAAGGAATTAATTCTCATGTTAAATGGAATTCAAATTCCTAAAAAGAAACAATTTTTTTGGTGTGTTACCGATTTTAGACTCATTTCCATTCATTTGGTCAGTCTCATGGCAATGAAATAATTAATTAGTAAAAGGTGTAGATTCTACTATCCATACAAAAGGATGCTTTTAGATATAGAATCCATTTTTATTACTCTTTAATTTGTGAACCCAACTAAAAATTCGGTTGGACACCCTATTTTAATCAGTTACGATTATTGGTTTTTGATTCTTTCTTTAACATTCAATAGGTTTCTCCACTTAGGGAGCTTCTATAATATGATTAGAAAGATCGCTTTGGTTTGAGTTATTTTTCTACGCCCGAATTTTAAGCGGTAGAAATTAAAATCTCATTTTCCAAGAACCCAATAATTTCTAGTTTACTGATTTGATTTCAGGTTTTGTTTATTCACAGTTAAGAAATTCCCTTTTTCCAATTTGTTGCTTTCATCGCTCCTCCTATCCAAATATTGGTACAAATTTACCTTACTACTCGTTCACAAACGGAACGAACACGTATGGTTGAGTCTCCTAAGATGTTAATTTGTTTTATTAACCTCTACACCTATAGTATAGCACCGAGAAATAAGAATTCACCATTTACCTGTGACAAAAATGTGAAATATTTGGAAATAATCCTATAGAAATAAAGGGCTAAGCGAATGCTGAGCCCTTTGCCTATTATTGTTCTTTTATACGTGCACGTTTAATAAAGAAAGCGAGAACCAGTGCAACCGCTGCAATAACCGTTGCAACAACGAAGGAATCATTGATTCCATCAATGGTTGCCTGTTTCATGGTTTGCCCATAAATCATATACAAACTTAGTTGGTTACCAGCACCTGCAGGTACATGTGCAAGCGCCGCAATCCCTTGACCAATTTGTGATACTTTTCCTGCAATAAATGGGTTTGCACTTGTAATCAGGTTTGAATATTCACCCATATGGGCCTCTTGTCTAGTCGACATAACTGTAACTAGAAACGCTGTTCCAATACTTCCGGCAACCTGTCGAGCTGTATTAGAGGCAGCAGTACCATGGGCGCCAAGGTGACGCGGTAATTGGTTTAACCCTTCTGTCATAACCGTCATCATTAAAAATGACATTCCAAACATCCTCATTACATATAGGAATAAAATATGAGAATAGCTTGTGGTCATGCTAAGGCTAGAAAATTGCCAAGTTGTAATAACGGTTATCGTTAACCCGACAACGGCTAACCATCTGGCCCCAATTTTATCAAATAAGGCACCGGATATGGGCGACATAATTCCCATCACAATTGCTCCAGGCAGTAACAGAAGACCCGATTCTAAAGCAGTAAATCCACGAATATTTTGCAGATAGATTGGGAGCAAGATCATTGCACCAAACATCGCCATATTAATAATCATACTGATAATCGTGGTTAAGGCGAAAATATCATATTTAAAAACACGCAGTTCTAACATCGGGTGATCAGTTGTAAGCTCGCGAATGACAAAGGCAATTAATGTAATGATCCCAATGACAAGCGAGATCACTACCGTTCCACTCGACCACCCTTTACTTCCGGCTTCACTAAATCCATAAAGGAGGAAACCAAATCCCAATGTGGAGAATAATACACCTGGGAGATCAAACTTTGGATTGGTAACTTTCGTTACATCCCTCATCCATATAAAGCTTAAGATTAAATCAATAATACCAATTGGGATAACAATATCAAATAATAATCTCCAAGAATAATGTTCAATCAGCCATCCTGATAAAGTAGGACCGATGGCAGGGGCAAACAGCATAACAATCCCCATCATCCCCATCGCCATTCCTCGCTTTTCCGGTGGAAAAATAGCAAAGAAAACAGTCATCAAGAGAGGCATAATGATACCTGCACCGGATGCTTGCACAATCCTGCCTACCATTAGCAGGCTAAAATTTGTTGAAAATGAACATATAAACGATCCGATGGTAAAAAGCAAAATTGCGGTAATAAATAATTTTCTTGTACCAAACTTCTCAATTAAATAGGCAGTGATTGGGATACAAATTCCGTTCACAAGCATGTAGCCAGTGGATAACCACTGAACAGTTGTTGCTGAAACATTTAAATCCGACATGATATGTGGGATGGCAACATTGAGCAAGGTCTGGTTCAAAATCGCGACGAAAGCCCCCAGCATCAAAGCTGTAAGAATCTTTCCTTTTCCTACTTCTCTTTTCGACTCTTTCACCCTTGATAATGTTGGTGACTCCTCTTCCTCAATCGGTTCTACATTTGCTTCTACATATTCTAATGCTGGCTCTGTTATCGCAGATACTTTTAATAAATCTTCTACTTCTTCTTCCATGTTCCTTTTGTGCTTCTCTTCCTGAACAACTAGAGGAGAATCCTTTACAGAACGATTCTTAGGTTTTCTTCCTTTTTTCATAAACATAAAATTAAACAGTAATAACACCAATATGCTTAAAATGACATAAACCGTGATATATATTGACATCGAATCACCTACTTATGAATTCTCACGGTCACGTTCATACCAGGGACAATCTGAAGTCCTTTGTTATCATCAATTGTAATTTTAACAGGAATGACTTGAGTTACTTTTGTATAGTTACCTGTACTGTTTGAGCTTGGTAGAAGAGAAAAAGTACCTGAAGTTGCAAGACCAATTTTCTCTACTGTTCCTTTTAATGTTGTATTAGGGAAAGCATCTACATAAATATCAACATCTTGTCCTTCAGCTATTTCATCAATTGAAGTTTCCTCAATATTAGCTGTTACCCATAACTTTTCAAGATCATATACCTGAGCAAGCGGGGTACCGGCAGCTACAAAGGAATTTTTCACAGCATTTGTTTGTACTACTGTTCCACTAGTCGGAAGGGTTATATTAATTGAAGTAGGTGCAGCAGCTGCCCCCGCTCCCGTTCCAGCAGATACAATGGTTCCGATTTTTTGATTCTTTGAAAAATGATCGCCTACATTTCCTGTCCAATCTGTTAATTTCCCATTAGCCGGGGCAGCAACAGTCACCTGTTGTCCTGCAATTTGAGCATTATCAGTAGATATATAATTTACGGTTTTGTTGTAGTAGGAATAGGCTGCAAAACCCCCTCCAACTAAAATAAGTAATATCAAAATGTTTAGTAAAACCATTCGTTTAGTATTCATAAAAAGTTAATCCTCCTCAATTGAAAGCTTCGATAGGATAAGCCTGTGTAAACTTAATAAATGTTCAATTTCTTCTTTTGGTAAATCCATCACATCATTTAATTTTTTTCTTAGGGTAGATTCAGAAGAATAAACTTGATCTAACAGCTCTTTTCCAGCTTGTGTTAAATGAATCGAAACCGCTCTGCGATTTTCAGGCGGAACAATCCGCTCTACCAAACCACTTTGAACTAATCGGTCAATAACCCCGCTGACTGTGCTGTTCGTTAACCTCAATTTATCGGCTAGGTCGCCCAATCCAATCTTAGGGTTTGAAGAAATTCTATAAAGAGCCTTCAGTTGAACAACCGTAATTCCCATCCGGTCTGCCTCAGTCTTAATAAGCCGATAAATGGCCTTGTTTATTTCTGAAAATGACTCAACAATTACATTATTTAATTCGTACATTTCTTCCTCCTTTGCCTCGATAATCTAAGGTTTCTAAATCGAATATTTCGTATACGAATTGATTTATTACAAGATAGAATTATATATAGATACCCTTTAGTATGTCAACAACAAAATATTTCACTCTTACATTAAGTTACTGCTGATCTTATCAAGAAACTTCCCTTCTTTTCCCAATGGAAAAGTGGGAAGCATTTTTTTATGGACTAGGGAACATTAAATCCAGACCTTCATTTAGTCTAAAATGAAAGGAATGGATGGAATGCAAGAATCAATTAAGAAACATGCCAAACGGTTTTCTTCCATTAATGATTTAGAACCACTTATCCAGCAAATTGGGGAAGCAAAATATGTGCTCTTAGGGGAGTCATCACATGGGACTTCCGAATTTTATACACTTCGTGCTGAATTAACAAAAAAATTAATTACGGAAAAAGGATTTTCTATGATTGCGGTTGAAGGAGATTGGCCGGCTTGTCAAAATATCAATCGCTATATAAAAGGATACGGCCAAACAAAACAAAATGTAAAAGAAGTATTAGAGGCATTTGAACGATGGCCAACCTGGATGTGGGCAAATCATGAAATAATCGGTTTCATCGAATGGTTAAAAGATTATAATCAACAATGTAATCAAAATATTGGTTTTTACGGTATCGATGTCTACAGTTTATGGGAAAGCTTGGATGAAATTATCCATTACCTTGAAAAAACACAATCTCCAGAACTTGAAACAGCTAGAAGAGCTTTTTCCTGTTTCGAAACATATAATCGTAATCATGAATCTTATGCTGTTTCAGCTGGTTATTTATCAGAAAACTGCACCAATGAAGCACTCCAATTATTATCATCCATTCAAAAAAATAAATGGCAATACCGGGATGACTTTGAGGGTAGCCTTAACATGGAAGTGAACGCCCTGGTTACAGCCCATGCAGAAGAATATTATCGAATTATGGTACGAAGTGATTCAGAGTCTTGGAATATTCGGGATCGTCACATGGCTGAAGCAGTGGAAAAAATCGTCAACTTTTATGGTAACGATGCAAAAATCATTATCTGGGAGCATAACACACATGTTGGTGATGCTCGGGCAACCGACATGAAGGACGAAGGAATGGTCAATGTTGGACAATTGCTCCGGGAGAATCATTCCGAAAATGATGTTTATATCGTGGGATTTGGTACCTATAGCGGCACTGTCATTGCTTCGAGGGAATGGGGATTGAATTTTCAAATTACGGAAGTGCCTCCTGCTCAATATGGAAGTTGGGAGTATCTTATGCATTTGAGTGGAGAATTTAATCAGTTTCTTTTGTTTACAGATGTAAATCGCCATGAATTCGACAATACCATTGGTCATCGTGCAATCGGTGTTGTCTATCAGCCGGAATATGAGCATTTTGGTATTTATGTTCCTTCTCAAATGGGTGAACGTTATGATGCGTTCATATTTATAGACCAAACCACAGCTTTGAATCCCCTTGTTTTGGAAAAAATCATTTTTTAAACCTTAAAGGTCCCTCTTCTACGGAAGAGAGACCTTTTTGTTTCCGTTATTTTGACCCTGGAGCGGGGTGATCGACGCCCTTTACATGATGGCTATGTCCACTTTCTTCTGTAGTATGAAAATCATAATAATGAACATGCATACCATTGCCGACAGGAATAGCTGGACCTGAATAGGCCTTGTAATAATGGGTATGCCCATCCTCAAATAGTACATACCCTTCCGTATAATGAATATGACTTCCATCCTGGGTTTGAATTGGGGGCGATGTTACATCTAGGCACTGGTGGACATGGTTGGAACTTACACCTGTATAATCAACAGAACCATGGTTATGATGGGGAACAAAACCTGGTACAAAATCATCTTTTCCTATTTTATCTCTCATACTCTTCCCTCCATGTTTGAAAATCCCTGCTGCTTAACTATATGCGCGAAATTTTTAAAAAAGAAAACAAAAATGTACATAGGTTAATGTGTAAGTTCGCATACTATTTTTGTATTTGATTTCATTAATGAAAGAGGGATTATTAGATGACAGTCGGAACACAAGTAAAGCAAGCCTTAGCAAGCTTAAAAAGTGCCCAAGCAAGTTTTGAAACCTTCGCATTAGCCACTGATAACCAAAATGCAAAACAGCTATATCAACAAGCTGCCCAGCAAACACAATCCGTTTTAGATAGTTTGGAGCCACGCCTTCAGGAAATTCAGGCGGAAGAGCCCCAATACAATCAATAATAAGCAAAATAGGTTGGCGTTTATGCCAACCCATTTTTCATTTCAATAAGTAATCCCATTACATACCAAAGCTTGCAGGAAAGGAAGATCAATCATGACAGTTGCTTCTAACGTAAAGCAAACCCTTGTAACGATAAAGGATATTGAGGCACAATTGTCAGCTCTAGCTCTGAATTCACTGGATGAGGATGCAAAAAGAGTGTTTCATGAGACTGCCCTTACATTTGAACATGTAAAAAAAGACATTCAAACAAGAGTATATGAACTTGAACGTCAAGAACCGCAATACAAAGGATAATGGATTGGGGTGAGAAAAGATGCCTGGATGGGTTTTAATTATTGCTCGATCACTAATCTTCTTGTTACTAGTATTTTTAACCACAAAACTCCTTGGAAAAAAGCAAATTTCTGAACTTAACTTCTTTGAGTATGTTGCAGGTATTACTATTGGCAGTATTGCCGGTGAAGTAGTGACTGGACTTGAAAGTAATGCATATCATGGAGCATTGGCCATCATCGTTTTTGGCCTAGTTACTTTTATGGCAGACTTCCTTTCATTAAAAAGCAAAAAATTCCGAGATGTCATGGATGGTAGAGGAGCTGTAGTAATTAAAGATGGACGAGTTTTAGAAGAAAATTTAAAGAAGGAAAAATACACGATTGATGAATTATCCGCCCTGCTTAGGCAGAAGGATATTTTTAAAATCGCTGATGTTGAATTTGCTGTTCTTGAACCTAAAGGGAATTTGAGTGCTTTATTGAAAAAAGAAAATCGTCCTCTTACCCCAAAAGATTTGCAAATGAAAACAGCCAATGAAAAAGAGCCTCAAACCGTTATTATGGATGGGAAAATTTTAGATGAAGCATTGCGTTCATCAGGGAAAAGCCGTGGCTGGCTTAATACAGAATTAGAAAAACTCGGGGTAACACTTGATAATGTGTTTATTGGACAGGTCGACTCATACGGGGAATTAACCATTGATATTTATGATGACAAATTACAAGTGCCTTCCCCGCAGCAAAGGCCTCTGCTTATGGCAATGCTGAAAAAGACTCATGCTGACCTAGAACTATTTTCTCTAGCCACAGAGTGTCAAAATTCAAAGGAAATGTATCAGAAGAATGCGATGATTGTACAAAATGCAATGGATCAGTTAGAACCATATTTGAATGGTTAAAAAGAAAGATCCTTATTCAATAGATAAGGATCTTTTCGTCTTTACGAACTTATTTTCATTTTTCGCGGAATCCGGTACATTGAACTTCTTCGTAAATTCTTCTTTGTTAAAGCCCCCCATTGGTAATGTATCATTCCCATTTTCTTTTGCAATTAAAAAGGCTTGCTCCTTAAACTAGGAGCAAGCCTTTTGTGTACTAATTTGGACTGGGTCGATGAAACAGTCCCATTACTTCGATTGTTTCGGTAATATTAACAAATGCTGAAGTATCCACCTCAGAGATGAGATTTTTAACATCATTTAATTCATACCTGGAAATAACCGTGACTAAAATATTCCTTTTGTTATTGGAGTAACCGCCTACTCCATCCATTATGGTTAAACCTCTGTACAAATTAGATAGCAGATGTTTCCGCATTTCTTCGCCTTTTTCAGTAATAATCATAATGGTGAGCTTGGCATGATCCGTGTAAATGGCATCGACTACTTTACCGGTAACAAAAATGGAGACCAATGTATTAAGAGCAGAATCCCAATTGAATAAAAATCCACTGATGATAATGACTACACCGTTCATTCCAGATAGAAGGGCACCAATCGGAAAATCCATTTTTCTAGCTAGAATCATGCTAATGATATCAAAACCGCCTGTAGATCCAGAGCTGCGAAATACCATCCCAACCCCAAGTCCCGTAATAGCTCCTCCAAATATAGAAGAAAGTATTTTATCTTGCGCAATGGCATGAACAGGAATGATATAAAGACCAATCGAAATAATGATTACCGATAGGATTGAATTAATAATTAATCTTCTACCGAGCATTTTATATCCAATAATTAATAACGGAAGATTCAAAAGAAAGTTTGCAAATCCCGTATTTAACGGGGTTATCATCCCTAGAATCATGGAAATTCCGCTCATTCCTCCACTTAAGACTTGATGAGGAATTAAGAAAAGATTAAATCCAAAAGCAACAATGAGAGAACCGAAAACTATTCCAAGATATTGCAAGAAAGTGTCCCTCCTACTATCTATTCTTTTCAAATATCATACCGATTCTCGGTCCCCAAGTAAATTTAATAGTTTTTTACAATAATATACAATTATCAGATAAATATTAATTTTCTTTTATTAATCTTTTCGGATATTTTACCAATATTATTGAAAAAAACCTGATAAAATTGAATTTTTATGTAGGATATGTACTATTTATTCAATGATATATTTTCCCTTATTTTGATGGAAATTATTCTTCAAGAAAAACAATTGACAATTCTTTAATATTATTTATACTTTATTAATATATTAACTTTATTATTTAAATCCTCATCAAACCGATGAGGTAGAGGTCGCGGTTTTTATTAGTAATGCGGACGAGATGCGAGAGACATCGTTAACTCCGTTTGAAAGGAAAAGCCGCCGAAGCGTATTTTTTTCTCTTAAAAAAGTATGCTGGGGCTGTCTCCGAATAGGAACAGAACTGTCATGATTAGCCCTACCAGCCAATCGTGTTGAGCTATCTTTCGGAAGGTATGATGCGGGGTATTGATATGCCACCTGAATCTACTTCGGTGGCATTTTTTATTCCAAACTCCTTCCTATTAGAAGAGCTGTAGCACCTTTTTTTAGGTGCTGTAACTAGACAGCAAAGAAAAGGAGTATAGATAATATGCAAACTGCACGTGTATCAAAAGAAAATTCAAGTGCTGATGTTCTAATCTCGAACAAAGAAAAATCAGGATTAAAGCGCAGCTTAAAAGCCCGTCACCTTACAATGATCTCACTCGGGGGGACAATCGGGACAGGTTTATTCCTTGCAAGCGGCGGCGCAATCGCTACTGCCGGACCTGGTGGTGCGATTCTTTCCTATCTAATCATTGGGATTATGGTTTACTTTTTAATGACAAGCTTAGCCGAAATGGGCTCCTATATGCCGGTTGCTGGAAGCTTTAGTACGTATGCAACCAAATTTGTTGACCCTTCACTAGGATTTGCTCTTGGGTGGAACTATTGGTATAACTGGGCTATTACGATTGCTGCAGAATTAGCAGCTGTTACAATGATCATGAAATTTTGGTTTCCGCACACGCCATCTATTTTGTGGAGTGCCATTTTTTTAGCGATTATGTTTCTACTAAACTTTATTTCTGTTAAAGGCTTTGGTGAAGCAGAATATTGGTTCTCCTTAATTAAAGTTGTTACAGTTGTCATCTTTATTATTACTGGAACATTAATGATCTTTGGTATTATGGGCGGACATGTTATTGGTTTGAAGAATTTCACTGTTGGTGATGCCCCGTTCCATGGTGGTTTCATGACCATGCTTGGAATCTTTATGGCAGCAGGATTTTCTTTCCAAGGAACGGAGCTTCTTGGTGTGGCAGCCGGTGAAACAGACAATCCAGAAAAAGCAATTCCTCGTGCTGTTCGTCAAGTATTCTGGCGCATTCTATTATTCTATGTTTTAGCTATTTTAGTAATTGGTTTATTGATTCCATACACGAACGGTAACTTAGCAAACAGCGATGTAACGGTCAGTCCGTTTACACTTGTATTCCAAAAAGCAGGGATTGCCTTTGCTGCATCTGTCATGAATGCTGTTATTTTAACTGCGGTATTATCAGCAGGAAATTCAGGGATGTATGCCTCAACTCGTATGCTTTGGGATTTAGCTCGTCAAGGTAAAGCACCAAAATTCCTTGGCAAATTAAATAAAAATGGTGTACCTGTTAATGCCTTAATCGTTACTACTTTAGTCGGTACTCTTGCATTTCTTGCTTCCCTCTTCGGTGATGGAACTGTATATATTTGGTTATTGAATGCTTCAGGTATGTCAGGGTTCATCGCTTGGCTTGGAATTGCAATTTGCCATTACCGCTTCCGTAGAGCCTATGTTGCACAAGGCAGGGACTTAAGCAAGCTTCCATATAAATCTAAGCTTTTCCCATTTGGTCCGATCTTTGCCTTTGTTGTGTGCGGATTCGTCGTTTTAGGCCAAAACTACTCCGCATTTACCGGAGACCATATCGATTGGAATGGTGTATTAGTCTCCTATATCGGATTGCCATTATTTATCATCTTATGGTTAGGATATAAATTTACAAAGAAGACGAAATTAATCCCTTTAGATAAATGTGATTTAAATAACTAACTAAAATAGCACGCCTCGGCGTGCTATTTTTTATGCCTTAAAACAACGGGAACCTTCTTCAAACAACGATATATCTTTTCTTTCTTTCAAAATAGAAAAACAGACTCAAAACCTTGGGCCTGTTTTAACAAATATTATTCATCTTCTGATGACCAAACATACAGATCTTCTATCTGGCAATTCAATTCTTTGGAAATAGTCATGGCATTGTTCAAATTCATTACCCTCTTGGATAAATAATCATTGAGCTGACTTTTAGGAATATTCGTATTCCTTTCCAAACTGTCTAAATCCATACTGTTTTTTGATAATAATTCTTTGAGGTTACTCTTTTTCGCCTTATAATTCGTCAAAATGACACCTCACTTTTTATTTAGTATAACATACTATTTCAAAATTGGAAGGTAATAGATAGATGAGTCATATTTTTCCAAAAAATAATAAAGTTCCTCTTCTATAACAAGGAGTATTTTTTCATACTATAGTATAATGGAGATAGAATATTAAATGGGGTGTTAATTTGGGAAGTTCAAATAACCGCTATAATAGTGGAGAGGTTGTATATATTAAAGGAACGGAAGAGATGGTTACGATTTTGAAATGGCAATACGTAAAAAACATGAAAAGATATTCTTATGTTGTTAAAGAGCATCCATCAACATTTTTCTTCGAAGAGGAATTACACCGTCCGTAATTCCTCGCTACTCAAATCCAAAAAAAGAAGACCATTCCGGCCTTCTTTTTATTTTTGTTTTTCATTAAAAATCTGCGTTTCCTGTTGTTCTTGGGAATGGAATAACATCTCTAATATTAGACATGCCTGTTAAGTACATGATTAAGCGTTCGAAACCTAGACCATATCCTGAGTGTTTTGTACCGCCGTACTTTCTTAACTCCAGATACCACCAATAATCTTCCTCGCTCATTCCGAGATCTTTGATTTTTGAGGCAAGAATCTCTTCGCGCTCCTCACGCTGACTGCCGCCAATCAGTTCACCGATACCAGGCACAAGTAAGTCAGTTGCAGCAACGGTCTTGCCATCTTGGTTTAATCTCATATAGAAAGCTTTGATTTCTTTCGGGTAATCCGTAACAAATACTGGCTTCTGGAAGACTTTTTCGCATAGGTAGCGTTCATGCTCGGTTTGTAGGTCTAATCCCCACTCAACAGGGTAAGCAAACTGCTCTCCGGACTTTTCTAAAAGTTCAATTGCCTCCGTATAGGTTACACGGCCAAAATCTGAAGTATGGGCGTTTTTAAGTCGATCTAACAAGCCCTTTTCAATAAAGCTGTTAAAGAAATTCATTTCTTCAGGTGCCTGCTCAAGAACGTAGCCAATCACGTATTTCACCATTTCCTCTGCAAGATCCATAATGTCTGGAAGCTCTGCAAAAGCAACCTCTGGTTCAATCATCCAGAATTCAGCTGCATGCCTTGCCGTATTGGAGTTCTCTGCTCTAAATGTCGGACCAAAGGTATATACATTTCGGAATGCCAAGGCAAAGGCTTCACCGGATAACTGACCGCTAACCGTAAGATTCGTTTCTTTACCGAAGAAATCCTTCGTATTATCGACTTTTCCTTCATCATTTTTAGGGAGATTGTCCATGTCCAGTGTTGTGATCCTGAACATTTCACCCGCCCCCTCCGTGTCACTTCCTGTAATAATTGGCGAATGAACATACACGAAGCCTTTTTCTTGGAAAAATTGATGGATCGCATAAGATGCCAGTGAGCGTATACGGAATACTGCTGAAAATGTATTTGTTCTTGGCCGTAAATGAGCAATCGTCCTTAAATACTCAAATGAGTGCTTTTTCTTTTGCAGTGGGTAATCGACATTCGAAGTCCCTTCAATGGAAATTTCAATTGCTTTAATTTCAAAAGGCTGTTTTGCTTGTGGCGTATGAATAAAATCACCGACAACCTTAATCGATGAGCTGATTGGGAGCTTAGCGATTTCTTTAAAATTATCCAATTGTTCGTCAAAAACAATTTGAACCCCTTTAAAAAAGCTTCCATCATTTATTTCAATAAAGCCAAAGGTCTTCGAATCACGAATGGTCCGAATCCAACCCGATAATTGAACTTTTTGATCGATATAATTTTCTGTATTTCTGTACAAATCCTTAATTAAGGAATTTTTCATTACAATAGACCTCCTAAAGCATTTATATATGTAAAAAACCTCTCACCCCAAGCGGGATGAAAGGTAAATCCACGACAAAAAGTTTTTCTTTTATCCCTTCAATATTATATAAAAAAACCGCTCTAAAAAACAACCTTCTACCACTTTTTGCGATTTTTCTGGAAATTTGGAGGAGTTTTTTAGATGATAGTCGAATTAGTATAGATAATTCGATTCTTGATATGAGGAGTGGTTCTTGTGGATAAAGTTACATGTATTGCTTTCCTTCTTTATGAATCTTCAAACAGTCAAGACATCAAAGAAAAAGCCATCCAATTACTGAATGGCGATGTATCACTGCGGGAATTAAAAAAAGATGCTCAGGTTCAGCATTATCTTGTCATTGCAGAATCTTTATTAAAGAAGAATAAAATAGACAAAATGCAGGTACAGCATTTTGCAGAGGAATTTATGGTTCTCGAAGTATAGCCTCGTCTAGTTTTGTTCTAACTTCTTTTCATAACATGAAATCTCAATTTTTTCTTTCCATAGTGCTGTTTTAAAATAATTAAATCCTAATGATTCCCAAAAAGAATGTGCCTTGTGATTATCTTTTATCACACCAATTCGGATACATTTTAATCCTCGATCTACCATTTCATTTTCATACAGTTCATACGCCTGAACACCGAAGCCATATCCTTGATAATCTCTGTGAATGATTAATAGTCCTAACCAAGGAGTCTGATCTTTTGGATTTTCCAGCAAGTAATCCATGATCCCGATATAGGTGTCATCTAATTTAATAAACACACTAGTTGATTGTGGATTTAGAAATTCTTTTTCCATATCGTCAATCGTTCTAGTGACATTGCCGTTTTCAAGCTGATTATACTCTGGATTTGAGTTGAGAATCTCTAGAGCAATATAAAGTGTATCCTGGGTAATTTCTTCAAAATACATCGACATAATCCTGCCTCCGAACCTATATACTTTAACAAACATTATAACAAATCTGTCAAAAACATTTCGAAATCTCAAGTCATAAAATTTCATTATTGGCATAAAATGAATCGTTTTGATTTTGATGGCATAAAGAAAGGTGATTTTAATGTTGCAAGTAAATGTAATGGTAACCTACCAAGGAAAAAACTATCTAACGAATGTGATTACAAACCGAAATACATCTGAAGAAGAAATTTTCCGCTTAGCATATGAACAAGTGCAAAAACAATACGAAAGAAAAAATATATAAAAAAGAAGAAGCTGTATGAGTCATACAGCTTTTTTTGTTAGTCAAAAATATAGGCAGTTTGTGGTACATTTTCCATTAACGGACTAATCCCATCCGTTGTAAACAGATGCAGTTCATGCATCGCCCTGGTACAAACCGTATAAAATAGTTTTCGTTCATGTTCATCCTTATACTGTGAGCTATCGTAAAGAATGACAGCGTCAAATTCAATTCCTTTTGCCAAATAAGAAGGGATAACTAGAATCCCTTTCTCATACGATATCGTCCCTTTTTCAATTAAATGAAGAGGGATTTTACCCTTTAATACCTCATAGGCTGCCTTACTTTCCTTTTCTGTTCTACAAATCACCGCAATCGTCCGATGCCCTTCACCTTGCATTTCCTTAATTTTATTTAGGATCCATTCATCAATCTGATCCTTTTCAACTTTCTGGACCGTCGGTTTCTTCCCTGTCCGGTTAAAGGGTTCAATTTGCTCCCCGCCTTCAATCAAAGCACGAGTAAACCCAACAATCTCTTTTGTCGAACGATAGGTTTTTGTCAAAACAATCCTTTCAACCTTATCACTGCTTATTTCAAGGTCGGTCAAAACCGTATCAGAACCGGTTGCACCAGAGAAAATTGCTTGATTAAAATCACCTAACAAGGTCATTTTACTATAGGGAAATAACATTTGAAGGAAAGCAAATTGAAATGGTGAATAGTCCTGTGCCTCATCAATAAAAATATGCCGAATCGAAGTATTGGAAGTACGCCCCTCAATAAGATCCTGCAAATAAACAAATGGGGTGGCATCTTCATATGCAATCTCCAACTTTTTTAATTTTTGAAGAGTTTGTGCACAAATTTGAGGCCAACCTCCAGGAAAAGCCCCCACAGTATGATCTTCAAAAAGCTGCTCGTATATAGCTGGCATATCCACAAATTTCAATCTTTTGACCTTCGCAAAAATTGGTTTAAACTTTTCTTTTACAACCATTTCCGCAAGCAGCTTTTGCTCACTGTCAAAATCATCAAAGCTGTTATGCGTGAACCGGTTCTTTTCTTGCAATTTTTTATATACTTCCAGGTAATCTTCTTTTTCTAAAAATTGTGTTTCTTCTTCGACCCAGCTCTTTGAGCGCTCCTTTCGCACCCTTCTTTTTAATTCCCTTAATAACCATTCCTTTACCAACTGCATTCGGTTCGGAATCGAGTAAGATGCATCCAAAGAATAAAAGTAATCATGAATCGTTTCTTTTGAAAAAAGCACCTCTCCTCTGAAGGTTAAATCCCGAAAAATTAAACCTTGTTTAGACAAGTTCAAAGCATATAAATCCATCACATCTTTAAAAGCTAAACTAGCCTTGTAGCGAATACCTTCAACCCTTGCCAGATATTCCTGCCCTTCTTTCCCATTTAACAAATATTCCATTTGAGAAAAGGGGTCTTCAACATCAAATTCTTTTCCAAGCCGGTGGTTCAAGTACTCCTGAAAGGTAACCTGCTGCATATTTTCTTCCCCTAATTCGGGAAGGACAGTGGCTACATAACTATTAAATAAGGGATTCGGGGAAAACAGCATAATATTTTCCGACTTCAATGTTCCGCGGTAACGGTAAAGCAAATAGGCAACTCTTTGCAAGGCTGCAGATGTTTTTCCACTCCCTGCCACTCCCTGAACAATCAGGAGATTGCTTCGCTCATCGCGGATAATCTGATTTTGTTCCCTTTGAATGGTTGCGACGATACTTTTCATTTGTGTGCTGGCGTTATTCCCAAGCACTTCTTGAAGCATTTCATCACCAATGGTAACCCCAGTATCAAACATTCCTTTAATTTCCGATGCCCGAATAATAAATTGACGCTTTAATTTCATTTCCCCTTTAATGGTTCCTTCAAGCGTTTCATATTCAGCCGGACCCGGAGGATAGTCATAATAAAGACTTGATATAGGGGCACGCCAATCATAAATTAAAAAGTTCTCATCCTTCTCATCCATGAGTGAGGCAATTCCAAGATATACTTGATCAGCGGACTTTTCCCCGTTCTCCCAAAAATCAATTCGACCAAAGTAGGGCGAATATTTTAATCTTGCTAAAGTGTTTAGCTGCTTATCAATCTGTTTATGTGTCCGCTCCCGTTCTGAAAGTAATTCAGCCTGCTGTTTAATACTTGCGGCAGTCTCAATAACGTCATCTGGTTCATCCATATTGACCGTTACATCTTCCCAGAAAGTTTTTCGTAACTCGAGAACATCGGAGCTGACATTACCGGCACCTTGCTCGAATTTTTTCGTCTTTTTTTCAATTTCCTTTACAACGAAATCAACACGATCCTGTTCTGCTCGCCAGTCTAAGTTTTGTAAATCGCTCATCGAACCACTCCCCAGAAAAAATTCGGCCTATTTTTTTGACAATCACCAAAAAATGTGATAATGTTATTATAGGATATTTATATATAGCCTTTAAAAATCTCAATTAGACCAATATTAATTTTAACATGCCTATTTTTAACATTCAACCAATATTTCAAACGCAAAACGCCAATATGGCGTTTTTTTTTTGCCCATTTTAGTATTTGTTTTCTGCCTCCATTCATCCCTTCTCCCCTGTTATTCCTTTCAATAAATAAGTCGAAAAAAATTTGCGAAAATTGATTGACAATCTACTTGTATTCAAATTATAATTTACCTTGAATTAAGTTATTTTAATTTCAAGATAAATGATTTCAAAACAAAACTGGAGGAGAAATAAAATGACAAAAACTAAATGGGCTCTTGATACTGCACATAGCAGTGTAGATTTTTCTGTTCGCCATATGATGATTGCAAACGTGAAAGGTACTTTCAATAATTTCAGCGCAACAATTGACGCTGATCCAGCTGACTTAACAACTGCAGCTATCGAATTCTCAATCGAAACTGCAAGTGTAGACACTCGCAATAAAGATCGTGACGGTCACTTGGTTTCTGCCGATTTCTTTGATGCAGAAAATCATCCTAACATGACTTTCCGTGCTACAAAAATTGAAAAAACAGATGAAGGTGAATACAACCTTACTGGTGATTTAACATTACGTGGCGTAACTAAACCAGAAACTTTCGCTGTTACATTTGAAGGTCAAGGTAAAGATCCATGGGGAAATGAAAAAGTTGGTTTTAGTGCACAAGGTACCATTAACCGTTCTGACTACGGTTTAGTTTGGAATGCAGCACTAGAAACTGGCGGCGTGCTTGTAGGCGATAAAGTTAAAATCAACTTACAAATCCAAGCTGCAAAAGCTTAATAATATAGCAAATTGGGGCAGATTCTTTGAGAATCTGCCCTTTTTCAAAAAAAGAGCTCTCCAATTTACATAGAGAGCTTTCAAATAAATCTTAGTTATTTAATTTTGCAAGTTCAGCTTTCAAAAATTTTGCAAGTTCCAGCATACCGAACTTCCCAGCATTGGCTTCAGCATCTGAATTATAGTTCGTATTCGTATTGATATCATAGGTAAAAATTTCACCATCAACATTACGGATAAACTCGATTCCAGCTATCTGAATCCCATTATCCGCTAACACCTGCTGATATTTTTCAATTATTGGATCTGCAAAACCATCAATAATTTGGAACTTTGGTTTATTCTCTACCTCTTCCCCCACAGGACAGAACAGGTCACCTATTTGACATGCATCTGCAGGACATAACTGGAAGCCTTCCGATGTGTCTACCTTAACTGCATACACAAATTCTCCACCGACAAACTCACAGCGAGTAATATAGCTTTCAGGAGCTTGAATATATTCCTGGATTAACGTAACTCCATCAATCGATTCTTCAAATGCCGGACTTTCCACATAGGAACGAAGGGCCTCAATGGATTGGAATAACTGAACCCCAAGTCCTTTTCCAGCCCGGTTATGCTTTGTTATAAACGGTGTACCGACAAATTCCCGGGCAGCTTCGATAATTTGTTCTTTTCCAACAGCCGCAATCGTTCTTGGTGTACGCACTTCATGTTTATTCAACTCTAAGTATTGTGAAACCTTACTTACCTCCAACTGGAGAGCACGCGTGCCATTAAATACTTTACGGCCATGTGTTTCAAGCCAAGCAAGAACCTGCGCAGTCAATTCAGGCGCAAAGCGATGACCTCTTGTGTGAGAGGAGGCACTCATTCTGTTATAGAAAATCCCTTCTGGCGGTTCTTTCGCTAAATCAAGTCTCCCGTTGTCTAAATGCCATTCTTCGTATGGTACCTCCAGTTCGTCTAAACGCTTTGTTAAATGAACAGTCCACTCGCTATTTTCGTGTATGATATATACCTTTTTCAAAAGAAGAATCCCCTCTCGCTTTGATTTTACTTATCAATCCGTTTTGAAAACACTTTTTTAAAACTACCCTATTTCTATAATAAAATAGTTTTTGTGCTTTTTTCAAAATTAATTTATCACAAATATTATTATTAACTCTGTATTCCTCATACACTTTAAAGCAAAAAAGCATTTTTTGAAATTATTCTTGAAAATTAATAACTTATCCAAAATAGCAAAAATTACCCATTATGATTTTAATTCCATTTTACTACATTTTCGGAACTTTTTTGAAATTTTAAGGAATTAGTCTCATTGTCTTGTCATAATTTTCGGAATATTATGGAATTGTATCGAAAGAAAACAGTTTAGGGGGAATTTGGTTGAAAAAGTTTTTAAAAACCGGTCTATCAACAGCCGTAATTGCAGGAACCTTATTTGCAGGTTTTCCTGGCAACTACGCTAGCTCAACTGGGGGGGACATACTACATAAAAATCCTACTGTCTCACACTCTTACGGTTCACTAGATTTATCTGTAGTAAATGAGGACAAGTTACTAGATTCACTGATCAAACGTGGAGTGATTTCGAAAAGTGCCTCCACTGCGGAAAAGCAAAAAGCTTTGCAAAACTATATAGAATTAAAAGGGAAACAAGACAAGGTAACGCAAGCTGACCCTCTTGCTGCTAAGGTCAAGGCAGCAGATGCAGAAAAACAGCGCAAATTTAAAGACTTTAATAAAGGTCTCTTAAAAGGTAAAGGGAACAAATATGGGCAGTTAAAGGGAAATCCGGATCCGGTAGAGGAAGGAACTTCACCTGGTGTACAGAAAAAAGGGAAACTATTAACCATAATGGTAGAGTATTCAGATTTTGAACACAACAACCTTAAGCCTGAAGAAACAGATAACTACTATTCAGACTATACTCCTGAACATTACGAAAAAATGATTTTTGGAAATAAAGGAGAGTTTAAAGGTCCACATGGTGAAGACCAAGTATCACAAAAGCAATTTTATGAAGAACAATCAGGTGGGACTTATACCATTGAAGGTAAAGCCTATGGCTGGTTAAAAGTGCCTGGCACTGCTGCTTACTATGGTGCTGACAGATCTACTGGAGGCCATGATAACGTAACACCTGGTGGTTCGAAGCAATTAGTTAAAGATACTCTTGAGGCTGCAAAAGCTGCAGGCGTCCCTCTTCAAGACTATGATTTAGAAGACCCGCATGATTTAGATGGCGACGGTAACTTCTGGGAGCCTGATGGATTAGTAGACCACTTACAAATTATTCATTCCGGAATGGGACAAGAAGCTGGCGGCGGTTCCTTGGGAGATAATGCGATTTGGTCACACCGTTCGGCTGTTTTCTATGACCCAGATGGATTAGGAAAAGGCTTACCAGGATTCTATGACTACACTGTTATGCCTGAAGACGGTGCCACTGGGGTATTCGCCCATGAATATGGTCATGACTTAGGTCTTCCTGATGAATATGATACTCAGTATACTGGAACTGGTGAAGCGATTGGCTATTGGTCCATCATGGCTAGTGGCTCATGGGCTGGAAAAATTCCTGGCGCAGAACCAACAGGATTCTCTCCATTTGCCAAACAGTACTTCCAATCCACTCTTGGTGGAAAATGGACTGCACCAACAGTTGTAAATTGGGATGAAGTTTCTACAAAAGGAACTCAATTCTTGCTTGACCAAGCAAATTCACCACTTGGACAAAATAACCAAGCGGTACGCGTTAACCTCCCGAAAAAGAAAACGCCTGTAAATACTCCCGCAGCTGGAAGCTTTGAATATTGGGGTGGACAAGCTGACGAAATGGATAGCAACATGGTAACCGATGTTGACCTAACTGGAAAATCTTCGGCAAATTTAACTTTTGATGCTTGGTATGACATCGAGCCACAATGGGATTTTGCCTTCGTTCAAGTTTCTACTGATAACGGTTCAACTTGGAAATCATTAGGGAATGCTAATACCCGTTCCGACGTGGTTCCTGAAGGTTATCCAACTATCTTAAATTCAATGCCTGGGTTTACTGGAAAATCGAATGGATGGCAGCCTCAGTCATTCGACTTATCTGAGTATAAAGGTCAAAATATCAAACTTCGCCTTCGCTATGCAACTGACTGGGGAAGCTCTTATATTGGCTTCTTTGCAGATAACATCAAAGTTGTTGCCGACGGGCAAACGATAGTAGATGAGGGTGCTGAAAATACCACTTCTCCTTTTACCTTAAACGGTTTTACCAAAATGGATGGTAACAAATTAACTGATCACTACTACCTACTTGAATGGCGCAATCATAAAGGTGTTGACGAAGGTCTTGCCCATATTGCACGAGGTAAATCATTAATGAGCTATGATGGAGGTTTAGTAGTTTGGTATGTTGATGATAGCTATACCGATAACTGGACAGGTGACCATCCTGGAGATGGATTCTTAGGTGTAGTTGACGCCCACTTAGGTAATGACCTAGAATGGCTCTTAAGTACTGGAAAAACTGCCGAAGCAAGCACTCGCTACCATATTGCCGATGCTGCCTTTGGTTTAGATCCAACATCCGGTCTAAATATTGACTATCCAGGTGTACAAACATTGAATGAACCAAGTCAACCAGCTGTATCATTATTTAATGACAGCAACTCATTCGAAAACACATTTATGCCAGATGCCGGTCGAAATATCGGTAACTATGGCCTAAAAGTTCGAGTTAATGGCGAATCCAAAGACAAATCCGTCGGCTCAATCGTAATCTATAAATAACTGTAAGAAAAAGGTCGATTCTTTGTGAATCGACCTTTTTCTTTAGAAATTATTGATGAATAACCACCCGCGTTCCATTCGGAACAGTATCAGCAAGCTGGAGGACATCCCTGTTATACATTCTTACACAGCCATGGGAGACGGCCTTTCCAATCGAACTTGGATTATTTGTCCCATGGATTCCATAGCCTTGTTTGGATAGTGAAAGCCACATGACTCCAAAGGGTCCCCCGGGGTTCATTTGCCGGTTGACAATCACGAACTCACCCGTTGGAGTATTCGTCAGCATTTTCCCAACGGCAATAGGAAAAATTTTCACTAACTTTCCATTGTGATATAATGCAAGTCTTCTTTTACCAACAGAAACATCGATGGAATAAGGAATCGTATATGGGTCAGGCAGTCCTGGAATTTGTACTTTTTGACCTACCTGTAAATGTCCAATTCCGGGGTTTGCTGCGTAAAGATGATGCAAATTCACCCGATAATCAGCAGAAATCGACGCAAGTGTTTCCCCGCGTTTTACGATATGAATCATGACTTCCCACCTTTTTAATTCATAAATCTTATATGTGAACTTTGAGAATTGTCCAGCTCCAGCACTTGCCGGAGCTGAACAAGGCGCTTCCACTTTTCTTATTAGCATATGCCCGGACAAGTTTGCCGTTGCCAACATTAGAGGCAGAAGCTATTATGAACTTTACTATTCAATCGATATAATAAGTCCAGAGGAGGTATTAAAAATGGATATACGTCAGTTAAAATATTTTTTGGAAATTGCCAAACACAAAAGTATTACAAAGGCAGCAGAATCTCTCCATGTTTCACAGCCGGCCCTTAGTAAAATGATGAAAGGCCTTGAAGAGGAGCTCGGCATTCCACTCATCATTCGCTCAAATAAAACAAGTGATATCACAGACGCAGGCTTAATTGTCATGGAGTATGCTCAGAAAATGCTGCTGTTAATGGATGAAATGTCTACAACCCTTAATGATATGACCAATCTATCAAGAGGGCAAATTCACATCGGCATCCCTCCTATCATTGGCAGTCTCTTTTTTCCAAAAGTCTTGGCAAAATTCCACAAAACCTACCCGAATGTACATATCAATATAACTGAATATGGGGGAGCAAGAGTCGTAAAAAGTATTGAAGAGGGAGAGTTTGAATTAGGAGTGGCAGTCCTTCCTGTTTCAGAAAAAGATTTTGATCTGTATCCAATTGTCGAGGAGGAATTGAAATTATTAGTTCATTATGATCATCCCTTTGCAGATCGTGAAATGGTACACCTCCATGAATTAAAAGATGAGGAATTTATTTTTTACAGTGAGGAATTCGCTTTGCATCAATTCGTCCGTGATGAATGTATTAATCAAGGCTTCGAACCGAAAATATTATATAAAAGCTCTCAATGGGATTTTATGTCGGAAATGGTTGCGGCCAATTTAGGCGTAACCGCCCTTCCCGATTCTATTTGTCACCGTGTCCTTAATCCTGAAATTAAAATTATAAAACTGCGCCCAGTCATTCCGTGGAAGCTAGCCGTGATTACGAAAAAAGGGCGTTATATATCATACGCCTCTCGAACCTTTATAAATTTTATTCTCAGTGCAAAGCAGCTGTTTCATTATAACTAAAAGTAATGCATCTGATTCCAAATATGTATTTTACGAATAACTAACTTCATCGTAACATTACCTAGTAATAACAAATGATGCTTTTTCAAGGAAGGTTGTTAGGATGAAACTACTGAAAATTTGTTTACAAATCGCATGTATTTATTTATTTCTTATACTTGGAATGGCAATCAAGTCGGTTATCCACGGCCCCATTCCAGCATCCATGATTGGCTTAATCCTATTATTTATCGCATTAAAGCTAAAAGTGATAAAACTTGAGTGGATTGAACAAGGCGGAAAATGGCTGCTCGCCGAATTGCTGCTCTTTTTTGTTCCATCTGCTGTAGGAGTAGTGAATTATAAAGAAATCATGGGCATTGAAGGGATTGAAACGATTGCTTTAATCATTTTTAGTACGATTATCGTTATGGGAACAACCGCATTTGTTTCTGAAAAAATCTATAATCATAGAAGAAGTGATGCGCTATGAAAATTATTTTTTTCACAGCGATTACGTATATACTTTATTGCTTTTCTAAAAAGGCTTACGTGAAATGGACTTTTCCATTATTCCATCCATTATTGATTGCGCCGCTTGCATTAATTGGACTAATTAAAATCATGCATGTTTCCGCAGATGCCTATTTAGCGTCTACGAATATTCTTACTTATATGCTTGGACCAGCAACAGTTGCTTTTGCAATCCCGATCTATAAGCATTATCCTTTGATAAAAAAATATATTGGAAACATCTTAATCAGTATTACAACCGGATGTTTGATCGCCATTTTTTCTTCATTGGGGCTTTCTAAACTTATTCATTTAAATTCAGATTTTGTTGTAAGTATCCTGCCAAGATCCATTACGACACCTATTGCCATTGAAGTATCAAAGGAAATCGGCGGACTGCCTACTTTAACAACCGTTTTTGTCATATTGACTGGAGTAGTTGGTGGTGTTGTGGGCCCGATGGTGATGAAGGGATTATCGATAAAAACGCCTATTGCCAAAGGTCTTGCACTTGGAATGGCTGCACATGGTGCTGGAACGAATAAAGCGATGGAATATGGTGAACAAGAAGGAACCTTTTCAACGCTTGCAATGATTTTTGCTGCTTGGATTACCCTGATTTTTGGCTTTTCCCTCATTCCTGTATTAATGAACTTTATCCATTTACAATAAAAAACTGCCTTTCAAATGGTCGAAAGGCAGTTTTTCCGATTTAAATCAATCACTTAACCGGAACAGTGGTGCCATATCCTCGCGAATATGGTGTATATAGAAATAGTCATTACTCGCCGGATCGTAAACATAATCCTTTTTCCAAACCTCGATATTCGCAATAATTTCTTTTATTGCATGAATAAACAACCAAATTTCCTCATTTGTCATAATCGGATGCAAGGAAAATCGGACCCAGCCAGGTTTTGTAGATAGATCTCCATGGTTAATTTTATCTGTTATTTGCTTTGAAGCAGGTTGATCAATCTGATATAAATAATGACCATATGTTCCGGCACATGAGCATCCACCCCGGACCTGAAAGCCAAAACGATCATTCAGCAAACGAACAATTAAATTATAATGGATATTTTCAATGTAAAAAGAAATAATTCCTAAACGGTTTTTTAAATGACCGTCTAATATGTGAAAGGTTGGAATTTTTTCAAGCTGTGGTAATAGGATTCCAAGCAGCTCTTTTTCTCTTTTTAATATATTTCCAACGCCCATTTGATCTTTTAAATTCACGCAAAGGGCTGTGCGAATTGCTTGCAAAATTCCAGGTGTTCCTCCATCCTCTCTGAGTTCAATATCTGGATAATAATGATGCTCCCCCCAGGGATTGGTCCATAGTACAGTTCCTCCCCCCGGATGGTCCGGTACCTGATTTGAATAAAGCCTTGAATCAAAAACTAATACCCCGCTTGTTCCCGGCCCTCCTAAAAACTTATGCGGCGAGAAAAATATCGCATCTAACTTTTCTAAAGGATCTTCCGGATGCATATCGATTTTGACATACGGTGCAGATGCAGCAAAATCGATAAAACATAATCCTCCATGTTGATGCATGATTTTTGCTAATTGATGATAGGGGGTTTGAATTCCCGTAACATTCGAACAAGCCGTAAAAGACCCTATTTTCAATGGACGTTCACGATATTTCTGGAGAAGCTCCTCCAATTGCGGAACATCAATCTCTCCGGTTGAGCTAGGTTCTAAAATGACAACCTCCCCGATGGTCTCAAGCCACGTAGTCTGATTTGAATGATGCTCCATATGGGTGATAAAAATAACGGGGCGCTCTTTTTCAGGAATTTGCAAATACCCTCTTAACTGTTCGGGGACCCGCAACCCTAAGATTCTCTGAAATTTATTCATAACTGAGGTCATCCCAAAGCCATCAAGAATAAGCGAATCCCGTTCATCCGCATTTACATGCTCTTTTATAATCTTTTTTGATTGTTTATAGATAGCGGTCATCATTAAACTCGTTGTATTGGACTCAGTATGGGTATTTGCCATAAATGGTCCAAATACCTCAGATATTTTCCGTTCGATTGGACGGTAAAGACGCCCGCTTGCCGTCCAGTCCGTATAAATGATTTGCTTTTTTCCATAGGGCGTTTCATATTCATGATTGATTCCGATCACTTGAGAACGAAATCTTTGAAAATATTCCTCCAGGTTTTCTGGCAGTGTATAGGTTTTACTGCCGATCATGGCGGTGATCATCTGCTTCACCTCTCCTCTATCTGTTAATCAATATATGCAAGGTGAAGGAATGCGGGTTCAAGTTCTTATACATCATAAAAAGCAGCTTTATATCGTAAAAGCTGCTTCCATCGGGATATCTTCTTACCTATGAAACATTCAATTTAGCTGATTCTTTCCGAGTGACTTCATCAATTTTTTGGATAAACATTTGAAAAACCTTTCGTTTCTCTTCAAGATCTCGTATGTACACCTTTAGTTGGTTATAACTTTCCTCAAAAGGTTTATGGTACATTTGCCGAATACTTTCGATGATCTCCTCATTTACCGTTGATTGAATCACTTGTTTCGTAATGTTATATTTATATGAATATACCTTTAACTCCTGCGCTACCTCTTCATATTCTTTGTCGATTTCACCAAGGAAATTGGATATATCCTCTTTCCACTCTTCCAATGATTTTTGTAAATATGATTTTACTAGTGTCTCTTCCATAAAACCACCGCCTTTTAGTCTTATATCTTAGTATAGCGGTGTTTGTTTACATAATAATTTCTGTCCGTTTACAATATAATTATTTTTAAATCAACAAAGACTTAACAAATTGTTAACATTTTTTTCATCCGTTTTTAATCGTTTCCGGTTATTATCTTTATTGTAGGTCAAAGTTGTCCGGGCTTAAAATACTCTGGTTAGGAGTTCACATGTTGGAGTGAGTTTTTGGCTATGATGCTAAGCTCGAACAACGGCCACACAAATTCTACATATTTTTCTTATTGACTGAAATCTTTTTCCTTGATAAGATTTGTTTAATTCAATATAGCAGGCTATGATGGTTGTGGATCACACTATAACCGGAGCAGCTTCTGGAGAGACCGCGCATTTGCGGCGCCGAAGGATTCACAATCTCAGGCAAAAGGACAGAAGAGAAAGTTGTACATAAAACTACACACTCTTCTTTTACCGTGAGATTGGATCTATCCAATCTTTTTTTTATTTTATTCATAGAGGTGGAAGAAATGGAGCGAAGACGAGCAGTTGTAAGTGTAATTGGAAAGGATCAGGTAGGAATTATTTCAAAGGTAACAACCATTCTTGCAAACAACAACATGAACATTCTTGATATCAGCCAAACGATTCTACAGGATTTTTTCACCATGATGATGATTATTGATGTTACCGGAAAGGTAAATTTAAATAGATTAAGGAATGAATTGACCCTTGCCGGTGAAGATATGGGATTAAAAATCAACATTCAGCTTGAGGAAATTTTCCAAGCGATGCACCGCGTGTAAAAGGGAGAGATCGTTATTATGACAATTGCAATGGATGAAATCCTACAGACGATTCGCATGGTTCAAATGGAAAATCTTGATATTCGTACGGTAACGATGGGCATCAGCCTCCGGGATTGTGCCGATTCTGATTTTGAAAAAATGAATATGCGAGTCTATGAAAAAATCACGAAATACGCACAAAACTTAAGAGAAGTGGCCGAGGAAACCGAGAAGGAATTTGGAATTCCAATTATAAATAAAAGAATTTCCATTACACCGATTGCTGAAATTCTCGGCAATGCAACAGCGGAACAAACTGTAGAGCTCGCGAAAACGCTTGACAAAGCGGCAAAACAATTAGGAATTGATTTTATCGGCGGCTTTTCTGCACTTGTTCATAAAGGAACCTCAAAGGGTGACGAAACATTGTTAAAAGCCCTTCCGGAAGCACTGAGTGTAACGGAGCGTGTTTGCTCTTCTGTTTCGGTTGCAACCACCCGGACAGGGATTAATATGGATGCCGTTAGAGAAATGGGTTTTATTATTAAAGAGGCGGCTGAAAGAACGAAGGATCAAAACGGGATTGCCTGTGCGAAGCTTGTTGTCTTTTGTAATCCCGTAGAGGATAACCCTTTCATGGCTGGAGCTTTTCATGGAGCAGGGGAAGGCGAAGCAGTCATCAATGTTGGTGTAAGCGGTCCAGGGGTTGTTTTGAGCGCATTGAAACGCTACCCAGATGCTGACCTAGGCGAGGTTTCTGAAATTATCAAGAAGACAGCCTTTAAAATTACTCGTGCCGGTGAGCTGATAGGCAGAGTGGTAGCCAACCGGCTTGGTATTCCGTTTGGGATTATGGATTTGTCATTGGCCCCAACAAATGCTTTAAATGATAGTGTTGCCGAAATTCTTGAAGAGATTGGACTCGAACGAGTGGGAACGCACGGGACGATTGCAGCACTTGCACTAATGAATGATGCTGTGAAAAAGGGTGGTGCCATGGCGAGCTCTTATGTAGGTGGATTAAGCGGCGCTTTTATCCCCGTCAGCGAAGATAACGGGATGATTCGCGGTATTATCGATGGCGCACTAAATTTATCGAAGCTTGAAGCGATGACTTGCGTATGTTCTGTTGGTCTAGACATGATTGCGATAACAGGCGATGCAGCTCCTTCAACTCTTTCAGCAATGATTGCGGATGAAGCTGCCATCGGGATGATCAATAAGAAAACGACCGCCGTCCGGGTAATTCCGGTTCCGGGAAAAAAGGAAGGCGAAATGGTCGAATTCGGCGGCCTCCTTGGCAGAGCACCTGTCATCGGAGTGAACCCATTTAGCTCCCAAAAACTGATTAATCGCGGAGGAAGAATCCCAGCTCCGCTGCAGGCACTGATTAATTAAAACAAAATGGATGAGGGTCCGACAATTGTTGGAGATGTTCTCCTATTGTCGTTTGACCCTCTCCTATTGTCGGATAACTCTCACCCATTGTCGGATACCTCTCCTAAAAATCTAATTAAACGATGGCTTCCTCAAAGAGCAATTTGTGCTTTCGGCTTGAAGCTCAGGAGCGAATTCCGCTAATTTTTTCACGAAATAGCAGGTCTCCGGAAAATGATGCTCCAAAAACCGTAAAGTCGTTTTATTTAAGATCCGGTCTCCTTGATATTTTTCAACCACCGACCTTATATACCCATTCATTTCAATAACCGTCTTTCCTACCTCCAATGCCAATTCTCTCTGTCTAGGAAACCCTTGCTCTGTAAATCTTAAAAACCCTTTTACATGATGGTTTTGTAAAATAAACATTTGAAATCTCTGTGCATATAGGTCTGTTTGCCGATCAACCGCTAACTCTATTGGATCTGTGACATTTCTTAATAAAATAATATGGCCAAGCTGATCCTCCAGCCATAAATCCAATAATTGGTCTAAACGCAGCGAAACCGGCTCCTGTCCATTTACATAAAAGGATAGCAACCGCAAATACTCTTGATTTTCATTTAGCGTGCCGTTCAAATAAGTAGGAGATAAATTAAGATTGATCTCGTTTTTTATCCGCAAATTTTGCAAATGGCCTTCAAAACGGTAATACTCATATGCGACTGGATAGGCTTGTTTAGCAAACGAAATTAACTCACTAGAACGATAATCCAACGCCGGATTAATTTTTCCAAGACTCGTTTCTAAATTAGCAAATGATTGAATAAACCTTTTTGCTATCGAAACTTCCTGTACTTGTTCCACTGATAAATGGTCCCGTACAAAAATCGCATGATCATAAAGAATTTCAGTCCAAAATAAATGTTCTTCCCACACACTGATTGTAGCAGCCATAAACACAATCCCTCCCCTATCTAAAGCATATTCCGCGTTTGTCCCATTAAAACCCTAAAAAAACGATTACGATTTTCGTAACCGCCTTAATCCATATTTACAATTTTTGCAAAATCGTCTAATGATGTGGAATATTTGATATATGTCCTTGGAAGAAGATAGTGTTCGTTTTCAATTCCTTGTTTGATATAAGGACCAGGACTTGTAGTTAATCCAAAAAGATAATAATTTTTTGTCTCCGTCACAACCCTAGGATTAAAATTCCCGAAAGGATAGGAAATCGCGATCACTTCTTTATCAGTTATTTTTTCTAATGCCCTTTTCGAATCTCTTAATTCTGAGTCCAGCTTTTCTGTTTTAGTCAAATCTGGATGGGTCGCGGTATGAGACTGGATAGAAATCAAACCGGATTTAGAGAGCGTTTTTAAATCATTTGACGATAAACGGTTCGTGCGGCCAATAAAATCCGTGATGATAAAAAAGGTACCAGCTGGTTTAAACTGATTGGTTTGAAGTTTTTGAAAGACTTTTAAGGCAGTCAAATTATTTTTATAGCCATCATCAAATGTGAGGAAAATCGGCTTCTTAACAAGATCAATATTCTGCCATTGCTCAAACGTTAATAAGGTAAATCCATGGTCCCGCAAATATCCAATTTGCTTTTCAAAATTCTCTGGGGTTACATATAATTCCTTTTGACCGTGTCCTGTAAATTCTGCAATGGAATGATAGACTAAGATGGGTACCTTCTTTTGTGCAAACACTTCTGCCGGACAACTGATAAGCAGAAATCCAAGGATAAGAACTAATAATTTATACATAGAATTCCTCTCTTCTTCTAATAGCTTACTTATATTATTTCTATAGAGAGGTCGTTCTATGAACGATGTCATACAGGATTTATAGAGGCTTTTGCGATTGGTGTATGCCTACCCAATGGTATAAAAACATTAAAAAGATATATATAGTAAATTAAAAATGATGAGAGTTACATATGCCGGATGATGGCCTTTTCTAAGGTAACCTCAGTGAGTTTAGGCCCTCATTCAGCAACCTTATGGAAAATAGCACCTAAATCCCCCCATAGGAAGACTCTTTAAGACAATGTCTTCATAATAAGTTGAAAAATATCACTCATATCAACTTTATCCTCTTCTGAAGACGTTAATATTTGCGTTACCCGTAACCCATAGGAAAAAGTCATCAACAATATTGACATTTTCGCTGCATCAATATTTGGAGGAATCACACCATTTTCCTGACCCATTTTGATCCATTGGGTTCCCGTCTCTTTACTGTAATTAAAAAGATCATTAAGAATTTTTTTTACCTTTTCATTCTCCTGACTTAGCAGATAAATAAAGATGAGATTGCCAATATCTTTCGTATTTTGACGCGAGTGGAAAAATTGACCAACCACTCCAAATCGGCTGCCATCATGTGCTTCCTCAATCGAGCGTGTAATTGTCTTATGAAATTTTTCATTCATTTCGGTTATTTTCGATTTCAATATCAGTCCAAATAATTCGTCTTTGCTATCTACATAATGATAAATGGCACCTTTAGAAAGTCCGGATTTTTCAATGATATCCTTTAAGGTAGTATTTCTACAGCCCTTTTCTAAAATGATTTCTTCTGTAGTGGATAAAATATGCTGAAAGCTCGGATTATCGTAAATTGTTGAATTCGTCATGATTACTACCTTCCCTGCTTGTTTAATTATGAATGATTAGGTCTAACCGTTTTTTGGCATACCTGCGATAAATAATGGTAAAAAGAATCGCTGCCCCAATGACGCAATAAAAGACAATTTGAGAAACAGCTAAAAAAGTAGAAATTGAAAGTTCAAATACCAAAATGACCCTCAACACTGCATCACCAAGTAAAGCAATACCCCAAATTGCAGTCATGACACGAAGTACAAAACGGAAATACGGTACTTCCCAGTTTTTTGTAAACTGTCCCTTTTTTACGGATTCGTCACTTGCACTAAATCGAATCGCAAAATGATAGATCAATGGCTTCCCCAAAAATAACGACCCAATAAAAATGAGTCCTAATAAACCAGTGACCATTGACTCCCGTAATAAAATAAGCCGCTCATTTCCGCCTAAAACAAATGCTGCTAAACTTAGCAGAAAACCAATTAACATAAATAAACCAAAAGCATCAGCTTTACGATACTTTACAAGATGATAAAGATTATCCCCTAGTGGTATCAATGTCGCTATAAGTAATGAAACAAAGCTTGAAAAATGATCTAAAAGCAGATTGTAAACCAATACTGGAATAGCCCCATTTATGACGATACTGAAAGCAATACTTAAAATCAATTTCTTTTTGGATGAAATCTTCACAGCTTTTTCCTCCCTTTACCAATTTATAAGATCATCATACAAACCGACCGTCGGTTTGTCAATGGTCTTTTTTTCCAATATAAACCATTTTTTCGATGTTCTACATATGTGACTTCTTTAATTCGAAAGTGGTAGACTAATGTCATATTCAAAAAAAAGGAGTACCAATCATGCCGAATTACAAAGTTTTATTTCTTGATGTTGATGGAACCATCCTCAGACCGGATGATACTATTGAAGACTCAACCAAGGAGGCAATTGCCACTGTCCAAGAAAAGGGAATTGAAGTCTTTTTAGCAACCGGGAGACCACTGCATGAGCTTGATAAAATTGCGGAGGAATTAAAAATTCATTCTTTTATTGGCTACAACGGTGCCTATGCCGTCTACAATCAGAAAGATCTTTTTAAAGAGTATATGAGTGAGGAAAATGTGAAACAGTTTCTGCAAATAGCTGAAGCAAATCAACATGAAGCCGTCCTTTATACAAACGAGAGTAATGCCTTTACCCATCTGGAATCTCCTATTGCTGCACAGTTTATTGAAAAATTCCACATACACAAAAATAGCAGCTACACTGCCTCATTGGATAATCAGATTTTAGGAATAACGCTGATGAATCTAAAGGAAGGCGATGCTGATCTTTATCAAAATGAAGATGGGATTCATTTATCCCAAGTTCATCTGGAAGGCTTAAAGCACTGTTATGATGTCATCAGGGACAAAGTAAACAAGGGAATCGGGATCCAAATGGTTTTAAAACATCTTGGAATTGACAAGGAGAGCTCGATTGCTTTTGGTGATGGAATGAATGATAAGGAAATGCTAATGAGTGTGGGCGAAGGTTTTGCGATGGGAAATGGCCACCCCGATCTCTTTCAATACGCGAAACATAGGACGACAGAGGTAACAAACTCAGGGATTTATAATGGCTTGAAAAAACTTGGTTTAGTGGGTTAATGCAAGAAGCAGTGGAATAAATTTTCCACTGCTCTTTTAACTTCATAATTATATTTTTGTTAATAGGATCCCCAGCACTGCTGAGAACACACCAATAATTTGATATAACTTTAATTTTTCTTTATAAATCCAGCAACCCGCCAAAACGACGATTAAACAATTTAAACTAACAATTGGGAAAACGATGCTGGCTGCTCCAAACTGTAAGGCAAAGAAATAAGCAGCATAACCAAAAACACTAATGATTCCCACCATTGCCCCTACACCCGCCTCATTCCGGCGCCATTTTTCTTTCTGCAACAGGCTGCAAATCGCTAAATACACACTGCCCCCGCCATACATCGAAATAAGGAGATTTACAGAATTAATGTGTAAATAGGTGGAAGTTTTCATCAATATTCCCAAAATACCAAAAGACAAAATGGCAAGTGCAACCCTTAGAATCCACGGAAGATAACTTGTATTTCGTTTTGAAGACGGTGAATACTGAATCACCATCGCTGACCCTAACATAAATACAATACCCAGCCATTGTAATAAACTTATTTTCTCGTGAAAAATAAGTCCAGCACTTAAAATTGGAAAGAGTGCATTCGTGCCGATTAGTGGTGAAGTGAGACTTGCTGGTCCCTTTTCAAAGGCTTTAGACATTTGGATATTGCCGTTTGCATTTAAAATACCAATTAAAGAACCTAGAAAAATGGTGAATAGGTTAAAGTGAAGGATTCCATTCATCACTCCATATCCAAATGATACGACAAAGGCAACAAAATAAAAGAAAAATTGGATATGAAGTTTTGATAGTCCATTTCCGGTACTCCACTTAAAAATCGTGTTATTCGTTCCAAAGCTAATCATGGTTATAAATGCAGCTGCGATCCACATGATGAACCTTCTTTCTGTCTATCAAATTCTCTTAAAATTTTATTCCTTTTTTCGAAATTTCTCAATCCCTTTTTTGTCAATTTTCGATATTTACGCTCTTTTTGCAGAAAGCTGTAGGTATTTTGAGATTTCCGTCTTGTTTTGATAGCTTTTGTCACCTAGCAGGAAAAGCAGGTACTTCTTGGTGAATTATAAGATTAAGAGAAACATTCGTAGATAATAGGGGAAGGAATGAATTTTTTATGAAAGCATACACAATTAAAGAAGCCGCTAAGGAAATTAATATATCTCATGGAATTATTCGGAAGTGGGTAAAAGAATTTGATGGACTCTTAGACATTCCAAGAACAAAGCAAGGAGCAAGAATTTATACCGAGGCAGAAATAGAGCTCTTTCAAGAGATTAAGCAGAGGTTTGCAAATAAAGAAAGCAAAGAATCTGTACGTGAATGGCTACTAATTAGACATGAACCTGTCATTGAAACAATATCTGAACCAGAGGAAGTAACCGTTCCAATGGATTCTAATCCATTGGACAATAACCTCAATCCGGTGTCAAACCCGGATGAAAGTGAAAGCCCCGAAAATCAAGAAATCTCCTTAGAGCTTGTTTCCAGCCCTGAGCCGGAGGCTACTATCGCTACTCAAGAACTAATAAAAAATGCTGAATTATTCTTCGAAGCAATGGATACGTATAAGCAAACCTTCTTAAGTGAAGTAAAAGATGAAATCCGCAGTGTTGTTCGCAAGGAAGTTCTGGATGAAGTAAAAAAGGAAATTTCCAACGGGGCTATGTTAACAGTTAAATCCCTTTCGAACTCCATATATAAATCGACAGAAAACACAAAGGAAGAAATTAAAGAGCTATCCGCTGCAATCGAAAAAAATTCCGAACAAACAACGGATTCACTTAAATACCTATCGAACAGTATCGCGAATGTAACGATTGAAACCACGGAGGAGATTTACTCCCTATCAAAGCAAGTTGCCGAAACATCAGAGGGACTCTCTCACTATATGGATATCACCAATGAGGAAATTTCCAATTTAACAGAAGCCATTACAAAGGAACGAGAAGTTCTCCTAGAAGAACGGGAATATCTATCACGTGAAATTATTAAAAGAGAGGCTGCCTTTCAAAACATGTTAACCAGTTTCCGTGATGTTGCTGCCACAAAAGAGAAGAAATGGTGGAAATTCTGGTCTTAAGATTATTGATCACTTAGCGCCAAGGGTCTAAATAATTTTAGGAGGGTGTTATTGATGAATACAAGTGAGGTTTCAAAATTATTAGGAGTATCCTCAAGTACCATCCAACGCTGGGTAAAACAACTCGAACTTCCAATGGAAAGAAATGAACGGGGACATTATTTTTTTAAAGATGGGGACATTGAGTTACTAAAAAAAATTCAGGAACAAATCCAAAACGGAGCGCTCATACAAGATATTGCTCCAATCCAGGAGAAAAAGCCACGTAGAGGGACCGTTAAGGCAGTAGAAAACGATCAGGCAATGGAAAAACTGTATGCAAAGGTACGTGAGTTGGAAATCAGTCTGAACGATAAAGCGGACTCCGTGGCCTCGTATCAACTCCTGCAGCACCGTAGAGAAATTGAGGAGTTGCAGTCCCAGGTAAAGGCATTAAATCTCCAGCTCGAAACACTTCAAAAGCAGGTTGCAGAGTTATCCACCCCTGTTCAAACAGAAACCGTTCATTTTCATAAGAAAAAACCTAAAAAGAAGAACATTGTAAGCATGTTATTCGGATTGTTTTAATAAAAAGAGGGTCGAATGTGGGAAATCACATTCGACCCTTTTTTAGTAAAGATTATCTGGTCAACCCCTTCTGCCTATGACCAGATAAAATATCTAATTCAACCAATGGACTTGTATACTTCTTTATAAGATAACTTCCAAGGCCTATACAAATGATAAATGAAAAAATAATCAGTAAAACATAATTATTCGATACCATATCTAAACGATCATTCGGTAAAAACGATTGAATCGATTTTAAAATAAACCCATGAAATAAATAGACATAAAGGGTTCTCTCCCCTATTTTTGTTACTTTAAACTTATTTGAAGGAATTAATGCCAAAAAGCCAAATACCACAACAAGTGTAAGGACATATTGACCGGCACGAAGTAATCCATCGATAAACTGCTCTTTCCCCATATGTGCATAAGATGTATCACCTAACAGCCATGGGACCGCATCCTTCGGAAAGCCAATCGCAAACAATACCATTATCGCAAGAAGGACCACCACTCCAAGAGGACGTGAAATTTTTGAGCGAATAAGTCCACTAAGCATTTCCTTATCCAACAAATACCCTAATAAGAAATAAGGAAAAAATACAAAGGTTCTCGAAAGGCTTAAAAAACTGCCGATTGAATCAATATAACCAATTGCGATTCCCAAGATGACGGAAACCAAAAATCCATACCATCTGTATTTCGCAAATAAATAAAGCATTATATTCCAACAAAACATACTGAGTAAAAACCATAACGACCAATGGGGATGAAGAAAATCAATTTCAAATGATTTTTCCTGACCGCTTACAAAGTAAAAGATGGAATAGATAATTTGAAAAATAAAATAAGGTAATAATACTTTCTTTACTGTTTTTAATAAGTAGCCTTTTTTTCGGTAGCCTTTGGCAAAATACCCCGAAATCAAAATAAATGCCGGCATATGAAACAGAAATATGACTGTATATAACGTGAATAAGAATCCATCATCCTCTTTTAACGGACTGATCACATGACCAAAAACAACAAGAAAAATTAATACAAATTTCGCATTATCAAAAAACATACTCCTTTTTGAAGCTGAAGCCATTTTATCACCTCAAATATTATTTCAAAAAAGGTATTTAAAATTATTCAAGATTTTAAAAGTGGAGATATAAAACCATTATACCCTTTTTATATTACAGGGATATGTAACTGAGTTTTCTTTCTGTTTCATCCTTTTTACAATTTTACAATAATAATCAAAAATACCCACGATTAATTTACCATATAAATCTTAACCCAAGCTTAATATTAGCAGAATTTTTTTTCGCAGGCTTTGGATAATCTTACCTGCTAATTTGCGCTCCAGGTGCAATAAAAAGGGTCAAGTTCAAAAAATTGAACCTGACCCTTTTTCCTGTTCATCTATTCATTTATTCTAAATTGCTATGTTGTTTAAACGCTATTTGATGGTTTACCTGATTTAGTTCACTGTAAAAAAGACAAATCGTATCAAAAAGAATATGAGCACATTGGTCAAATAAGGAACCTAGCGGCTGAATGGTTTCCCGTTCATTTTCACGACGGTATTTTGTTGCAGCCGGAACATGAAGAAATTGGTCTGCAACAGCAGCTAACGGTGAACCGGTATTCGTTGTCATCGCAATAATCGTAGCGCCGATTGATTTCGCTTTATCTGATGTCCATGTAACGCTTTTGGTTGTGCCCGAACCCGAAACAGCTACCAGAACATCCCCTTCCTTAATGGAAGGCGTAATTGTTTCCCCTACAACGTAAACATTCGCACCGAGATGCATTAATCTCATTGCAAAAGACTTTGCCATTAAACCTGAACGGCCTTCTCCCACAACGAAAATTCTGTTTGCCTTTATAAGATGATCTGCAAAGTCATGAAGATGCTGTTCCTCTATTTGTCCAAGCACTGCTTCTATCTCTTTTAAAATAGTAAAAACCTTATTCATAGACGTGTTCACCCTCCAATTTCACAATTAAATCTTTGAATTTTTCTGCCGCTTCTTTTGGATTACCAGCCTTTGTGATCGCCGACCCGATAATGACCACATCAGGATTCAACCTTGCTTTGAGAGACTTTAATGTATCCGTTGTAATCCCTCCTGCCACAGCGGTTTTAAGAAAATGTTTTTTAAACATCCCGGTTTGACGTATTCCACTTTGGGATTTACCATTTTCTTCTTGTTCATCCTTGCTGACATGGTCACAAAAGATTGCATCTTTATATTTCATTAAATAGCTTTTCTGCTCTTCAGATGTATTTAATAAATCAATCATAACTTGCTTGTTATGCTGACTGGCGACTTCAAAACATGTATCAATGGTTACCAATGGTGAGACTCCCATAACTGTAGCCACATCTGCCCCTGCATTAAAACACATTTCAAATTCATAACGTGCATTATCAATTGTCTTGATATCAGCAATAATTTTTTTATTAGGGAAGGCATTCTTAAGTTCTTTTATACTTGTCATTCCAAATTCTTTAATTAAGGATGTTCCCACTTCGATCCAGTCGATGGAATGCTCTACTAGTTTTGTTAATTGAATGGCTTCTTGAATTTCTAATCGATCAAGCGCTAATTGTATTTTCATCAAGCAAGCTCCTCTTATTTAATAAATCGGTTTACTAAATCGATTTATTAAAATTATAAACTACTTTATTTTAATATACAATCCCAATCATAAAAAGGTTATTAATAAAAAAACAGCAATAGTACTGTGACCGTTTGCTGTTTTTACATAAAGTTTTTCAATGGCTCATTATTTTACTTGGGAAAACAATCTCTTCCGGTTTTATTTCGGTTTTGTTAATTTTCGCAAATAGTAATTCTGCCGCCTTTTTCCCCATTTCAAATGCAGGTTGTGTAATTACTGTAATAGGCGGTTCAACCAAGTGGGCAAATGGAATATTATCGAACACAATCAAATCGATATCCTTCCCTAATGCTCGGTTTGTTTCTTTAAGAAATTCTAAAACTTCTAAAAAAACTCGGTCATTTCCGGCAAATAATGCGGTTGGCGGTTCACTTAGGGAAAATAATTTTTCCAAATTCGCTTTCATATCCGAAATATCGGCTTCAATTATATAATTAGAATTAATATTAATACCTTCATCCTTCATCGCTTTTTTATAGCCTTCTAGCCTGTCCTTACGTGTACTAATGGTCAGTGGCTGGACAGCAAAAGCAATTTTCCGGTGTCCCTTTTTTAAAAAATAGACAATCGCATTATACGTAGACTGCATATTATCTGTCACAATCGAAAGCGCCTTAAGGTTCTCTACCTTCCGATCCATGAATACAACTGGATAGTCTTCCACAATCATATTCTTGTATAAATCATGATTTTGACCGGTAGGAAAAATAATCAGTCCATCTACCTGCTTTGCCCGCAACATATCAATATAGTTCTTTTCCTTTTGCGGATTATCATCGGCATTGCAAACAATCGCGTGAATTCCATGTTCATGAAAGAAATCCTCTATTGCACGGCTTACCTCCGTAGAAAACCGATGCATAATATTGGCCACAATGACTCCTACCATGGAGGTTCGTTTTTGCTTTAAACTTCTTGCAATATAATTTGGCTGGTAGCCTAAATTTTTTATCGCTTCTTCAATTTTTAATTTTGTTTTTTCCCCCATATATTCAAAGCGATTATTTAAAAATTGTGAAACGGTGCTTTTCGATACACCCGCTTCTTTTGCTACGTCGGCCATGGTGACTTTTTCCATTCTATCTTCCTCTTTCATCCTATTTCAATGACTTCATTGTAGCCCTAAATCGGTTTATTATCCAGTTTAGAAACAAAAAGAGGATGACGATTCTGTCTAAATACCACACATCCATAAGAAAAATTCTTACTTGGACATGTGTTCTTAAACCTGAATCTAAGTCATCCTCTAATTTATACTCTATGAAATTCGTGAAGAATTTGCCGCTTCCATAAATTTTTTAGCGTTCAACTGGACTTCAGCAAGATAATCGGCAGTTAATTCCCGGTTCGGATTGATTAATGTGCTGCCAATCCCAACTGCAACTGCACCTGCCTTGAAAAATTCCTTCACATTTTCCAAATGAATTCCACCGGTTGGCATAAGGGGGATGTGCGGCAATGGACCAGAGATATTTTTTAAATAATCCGGTCCCAAACACCCTGCCGGGAATAATTTTACTAGATCAGCACCATTTTCAAATGCAGTTTGAATTTCGGTTGGCGTAAATGCACCTGGTACACTGATGATCCCGTACCTTTTTGTCATTTTAATTGTTTCCTTATTCACTATCGGAGAAAAAATAAATTTTGATCCGGCTAGGATTGCTGCTCTAGCTGTCTCTGAATCAAGAACCGTTCCGGCACCTACTAATACCTCGTCACCAAATTCATTCCCCACTTTTTCAATAATGGATAAAGCATTCGGTGTTTCCATCGTGATTTCCAAGGCAGTTACGCCACCGTTTTTTAATGCTTCTGCAATTGGTACGATTGTTTGCAATGTGGCACCGCGAATGACTGCAACAACCGCGCGATTTTTTATTTCCTCTACGCCCATTTTTAAGGACTCCCTTTTTCTTTTCATTTATTTCATTTTTTTCTATAATGGTTCATGTATGTTTTTTCTTAGTCAACAGCTAAATAACAAATTGTCCTTTTTAGCTGTTGAATTTTTTTATGCACTAACATCCATATCCGTTGCTTTATTAGGCTTTTTTGCTGCATTAACTGCCCAAATCGTTAATATTGCGGAAAGGAACAATGAACCTGCCATAAAAATATAAGACGCTCCAAAACCTCCAGTAGCTCCGTTCAGGTAACCAACCACATATGATCCAACAAACGAGCCTAATGCGCCCATACTATTTATCAGTGCCATCGCACCCCCGGCAACATTACGTGGCAGAATCTCGGGAATAATCGCGAAAAACGGTCCATATGGAGCATACATGGCACCTCCAGCAATCACTAATAAAATAAAGGAGAGCCAGAAATGATGGGTTCCGATCGCATAGGAAATGTAGAAAGCTATTGCTCCAATCAATAGAAAAGGCCAAACAAATGCTTTACGGTTTAATGTTTTATCTGAGAAATAAGAGGCTGCTAACATTAATACAACGGCTAAAATGTAAGGGACAGACGACAACCAACCCGTTTTTACAATATTCATATTTGGCGCAGCTTTAATAATTGAAGGCAACCACATAACGAATCCATAAACCCCAATACTCCATAATGCATATTGTAAGCTTAATAGAATAACAGGTTTTGACTTAAATGCTTCGCGATAATTTTTAACCGGCTTTAATCCTTCTTGTTCTTTACGTAACTGCTCTTCCAAATCTAATTTTTCTTGCTGTGACAACCATTTTGCATCCTTCGGTTTATCATTTACTAGTTTCCACCAAATAAATGCCCAGATGACTGCCGGCAGACCTTCAATAATAAACATCCATCTCCAGCCAAAAGATTGTAATAAGTATCCTGATACAATTGACATCCATAATACGGTTGCGGGGTTCCCTAAGATGAGGAAGGTATTGGCACGTGAGCGTTCTGTCTTGGTAAACCAATGGCTTAGGAATACAAGCATCGCCGGCATAACAGCACTTTCAACCACTCCAAGGGCGAACCGAATGACAAATAATAATTTAATATTGGTAATAAGACCTGTTGCGGAAGCTAATACTCCCCATGAAATAAGTGACCAGAAAATAAGTTTTTTCGCACTTTTATTCTCGGCGTAATGCGCTCCAGGTATTTGGAAAAAGAAATAGCCTAAAAAGAAAAGTGAACCCAATAAGGATGAAGTTCCCGGGGTTATATGGAGATCCTTCGCTAATCCAGCAGCTGCTCCAAATCCATAGTTGGCACGGTCAAGGTAAGCAAGACTATACGTAATAAAAGCAATTGGAATTAAGAAAAACCATCTTTGTTTTGCAATTGTCTGTTTCATATTATTTCACTCCTTGAAAATGATTTGCCATATAATCATTTAATTGACTGCTTGTCGGGTACCCTGAATGATCCCCGGGCGATTGAACAGCTAAAGCACCTATTGCGTTTCCTCTTAATACTGTCTCATGGGCCGGAAGACCTTGTAATAAGCCACTTATGACTCCTACTGCAAAACCATCTCCTGCTCCCACCGTATCTATTACCTTTTGTACTTCGTACCCAGGAACCATTCCTTCTTCCATTTGCGTCTTATAAAACGCCCCTTCTTCACCAAGTTTAATAATGACAAGCTCAACACCTTTATCAAGATAAAAGGATGCGATATCATAAGGTTCCTGGTAACCCGTTAAAATTTCACCCTCTTTTATCCCAGGAAAAACATGATTCACTTGAAAGGCAATCTCATTGGTTGCCTGAATCATTTCTTCCTTTGAATTCCATAAATTCGCGCGTAAATTTGGATCAAAGGATATGCTTCGGCCATTCCTTTTCATAAGAGCCAGCGCATGATTAGCAAATGCCCTTGTATGACTTGATAGAGCCAATGGGATACCCGTCATATGCATGTGCCGAGCTGATAAGAAATATTCTTCATTAAAACCATCGATACCTAGGTTGCTGGCAGCAGAGCCTTTACGAAAATATTGAACTTCAGGATCTCCAAAAGTAACCTTTGATTTTAATTGAAAACCAGTTGGATAATTTGTATCCACTATAACTTGTTGAATATCAACCTTTTCCTCTTTAAGTCTGTTTATGATGAACTTCCCGAAGGCATCATTTCCAACTTTACTTACCCACCCAGATTGAACTCCAAGACGAGTGAGCCCAATGGCCACATTCGTTTCAGCCCCTGCCAATTCGAGTGTATATTGATTAATTTCATGTAAAGGGCCTGGCTGGTTTGCAATAAACATGGCCATAGCCTCTCCAAAAGTAATGACATCTAGCTGTTGCATAATTCTTTCTTCCTTTCATTTGTAAAGTTTTTCACCAACTCTACAAATTCTTTTGTCTTTTCTTTTGGTTGAATCGGGAATTCAAGCGCTTTCACAAGATAGTTTGGAAATTGATTTATTACTTTCATCCAACCAAGTTTTCCCTCTGTATCAAGCGGCACCGTGATAAATTCTCCATTCATATTTTCAACCTGTTTTAAATGAACGTACTGAACAAATGGGGCAAGTTCATGTAAAGCAGATTCAACATCTTCATTCGTATAGGTCCAGTTTCCAACATCAAACGTCATTTTAATCGGAACATGGAAATGATGAGCGCTTTCAAAAAATAATTTTAATTGTTTTACATTTCCGCCATATAAGGTTTGGTCATTCTCAACTAAGAACTGAAAATCAGGAAATGGGATCAGGAATCGATTTAATTCTTGAATATTAGATTTGAATTTTTCAAAATGACCTAATGATACTTTGATCCAGTTTGCACCAAGGGCCAGGCCTTCTTCAGTCACCATCATTAATTCCTTTGTATTCAAGGAGTGATCCGGCTTCCATAATTCAATCGGAGCTGAGTAGACAGTGAAAAGTTGATATTTTTCGGTTTCATTTTTAAGCTTTTCTAATTGAAAGTCATCGCCGTGGAACAGTTCTCTGCGAATTTCTACCCCAAATGCCCCGGAGTTCGCAATCAACTCAATAAATGCGGCTTGACCTTTCTTTAAAACTTCTATACTATCAAATGCATTTAAAGGAACGATTACTTTTTCCATTTGAACACACTCCTTTCCCTTTTGATAAATTGTTTACTAAACCGATTTAGTAAATCGATTTATCTAAAGTATAAACGTAATGTAAGCGCTTTTCAATATTAATTTTTAAAAAAATTATAAAAAAATAACTCGGACCAATTTTCAGATCCGAGTTGATTTTTTTCTTATTTATCAAATTTATCGATTAATTTTTTTACTAATGGTTGATACTTTTCTTTGACCTCATCTATTTTGATTGAAAAGGCTTCAGCCAATTGTTGGATACACTCCTGATCATAACGAAGCCAAGATCCGTATGTTCGTTTAATATACCGTTCTGCTTCCTCATAGGTTTCAAATAAGGAAGCATATCTCTTACCATTATGTATGACCGCATAGGCATTTTCATTTACCGGACGGATAAAGGAAATTTCTCCTTTTACACTTTTATAGCTTGTACCAGTTTTTGCTTCTTTTAAATTGAATTCATTTTTGTCCGGATCCGGTTTTAGAGTTGGCAAACTAAATACCTTTATTACAAATTTGTCAAATGCTTCGGCTGACATTTCTGAACCGGAAGCTTTCGGATGTCCACCGCCTCCAAAACGTTTTGCATATTCAGCGACATTCACTTCGTCATGTATGGTTCGATACCCAACTTTCTTGCCACTTACATTTAGAAGAAGAATCATATCTAAATGAGGATAAAGTTTATTTAACGCGTTTCCAAGCTCAGATAAATACTGTTCCGCATGAATGATTCCAATGCAATATTCATCAATAAAGGCTTGTACAGTCTGTCTGCTTTTCGAATGAATGTAGCGGTTAATTTTCGCTTCTTCCATATCCAGCAGCATATTTTCAGTTTCGGTTAAATAGAAATTCTGCGGATTTTCAGAAAAACGCTTGAGAATCGCTTCTTCAAATTGTTCACGATTTAAAATATAGAACAAATCATTCAGGCGTTTGGCATGAATATTATTATTTTCGTCCCATTCCCATGTATCATATTGGCGGACTAATTCGATAAATTCCTCAAGTGCTTGATTCCGCTGTATTAAACCCTGTTCCATTAAATAATCATAAAATAAGGATGTTGCGCAGGTTTTCTTTCCTGTATCATATTCCGGGTGAACAAATGCCCACTTATATTCATTGAAATGCAGGGCTGTAACATGATGGTCAATCATTCTAATATGTTTTCCTTGTTTATATCGGGCTGCCAGCTTTTTCTCGTTCGTTTCATTGACGGCTAAATCCGTAATATAGATTTGTGAACCATGATTTTCGGGATTTTCGATATATGTTTCTACCTGCTGGTTCAAAGTCCGATAAGAGCAATATGAGACATCGGCATTTTCACCAAAAGCAATTTTGGCGATGATTCCGCAGCCAAGCCCATCCAAATCAATATCGGTAAATAATTTTACCATCTTCCTTACCACCATTCTTCATTTTTTCCATAAGGGTTAGTTTGTTGCTGAAACAATCATCTTATACGATTGTCAAAAAAGTGGAGCCAACTGCAAATTAGCAATTGGCTTTTCTAGTCTATGGCAGTTCCTTTAGTTTATTTTGCATTGGTGTCCGTGGTTTTGGTTCACTGATTTCTTCAGGGTAACCAACGCCAAATACCCCAATCACGTCATATCCTTCCGGTACCCCCAGAATCTCCCGTTTGTTTGCTGCTGCTGCAATAGAGGACCAAAATGTCCCGATTCCTTCTTCCCATGCAGCTAAACTAAAATTTTGAACAAAACATGCCGTTGCAAGAGCATTTTCCTCTGTTTCAAGAGCTGTTGCCCCATGTTTTGATAAAACAGCCATTAAGACAGGAGCATTTCCAAAATTGGTTTTATGGTTCAGTTTTGCTCGAGTTTCTTGTCCAATAATATATACTTCCCAAGGCTCCGTCATCCGATGATTGGGGGCCATGGCCGCCGCCTCAAGCCAGGTCATGAGTTGCGCGGAATGAACCGGATCAGTTTTGAATTTTTTTATCGTGCGGCGTGACTTAATCGTTTCCAAAATACTCAATGGATTTCTTCCTCCCATACAAAATACAGTTAACGAATACACGTTATACTATCATATGTAGGATGTATTTTCCAGATTCTTTTCTTTTTAGGAAGTTGGTTATAAAAATCATCCGCCTGTGCAAAATAATCGTCGAGGTTAAAGAAAAGGGGTGAAAACAGTGACCAATCGCAATGATAATCGTGAACGTAAAAACAAATATCCTAATAACAAAAAACAGGACAGCGAATTCGCTAAAGAAACAAGCATCCGCAGTGAAATCACCAAAAAAGATATGCAAAATAAATAATCAAAAGAAAAGAAACTCAATCCTGGAGGAGAGTTTCTTTCTTTTATGAACGAATTCAATTACTCTAATAATCCTTCATTTCATCCTCATTACCTTGTGTAAAGGTAAGAATGCAAAAGAGAATAAAACTAATGAGGAGCACAGCCCCACCGCCAATATAAAGGCCAGTCTCAACAGCCGCTGGCAGAAATGCCGGTTTAAAATTGTACAAGGCCATACCAACAGTTAATCCGACTACACCAATAATGGCACTATAAACATGCAGCCCTGTTAAAATACGACTCTTCGGTTGAAATAATCGATAATAAACCGCCCATGAAAACATCGTCAGCCAGCCAACCACTAAAATATGAGCGTGAATTGGACGGAAGGCATAATCATTTGACCCTGCCATATGACCGCCAATTGCAGCTCCTGCCAAAGCAAAAACAGAGGAAATCTTTAACAATAAATTACTGTACCTTTTCATATTTAGCATTCCTTTCTTGTTCAACCAACTGATCATCTTTCATCACAAAGACCCTGTCATCTCTTTAAACGGTAATAAGTACATAAAAAAATCACCTTCCTTGTTTCATTTCGTAAATAGAATACGTTACGAATATGAACGGAAGATGAACGTAAGTTTACATGTTCGGAAGTGTCACTTTAATGGATGTTCCTTTGCCTTTTTGACTTAATGCCTCCACTTTTCCATGATGCAACTGCACAATTGATTGGACAATCGACAGCCCAAGGCCGGTTCCTTCAACAGATCGTGTCCTGGAAGTATCCGCCCGATAAAAACGGTCAAATATTCTTTTCAATTGCTCTTGTTCCAAACCAATTCCACTATCCTTAACTGTCACTTCAATGGACGAACCAGAATCAATTAAATCAATTTCAATATTTCCATTTTCATTATTATACTTAATCGCATTTGTCAGCAGGTTTTCCCAAACAGAATAAAGCAAAGAGGAGTCCCCATTAATCCACGTATCAGGGAGTGAATAGCTCATCATAATTCCTTTATCTCCAATACTCCAATGATATTGATGAAGCACGCCTTTTAATTGCTCAGCGAGATTAAAGCGGCTGATCTTCATTAAGTCCTTCTTGCTTTCAATCGAGGCAAGAAGGAGTAACTGCTTTGTAATCGTTGATAACCGCTCCACTTCCGATTGAACAACTTGGATATATTGAGTTTTTTCTTTTTCCTCAAGATTTTGATCATCAAGTAAATTTAAATAGCCTTTTATATTGGTTAGCGGGGACTGTATATCATGAGAAATATTTGAAATCAATTCTCTTCTTAATTGTTCCACTTTTGCTAATTTCTGTGACATATTCGTAAAGCTGACTGCCAAATCCCCTAATTCGTCACTCCGGTCAATGTCCAATTTAACCGAAAAATTCCCTTCTGAAATTTCCTTTGTTGCTGCGTTTAACTTTCTAATCGGTTTCACCAAATAATTTGTACTGACTAGGACCAAAATAACACTTAGCAAAATCGAGAGCAGCAAGAGCCAGCCAAATAAAATATGCATTTCATTAAACATTAACTTAATATCAGGGCGAATAAAAATAGCATATGATTTTTTCTGGTATGTAAACGGAACACCGATTGAGTTCTCTAATTCATTTGCAAAAAAACCAGTAACAAAGGTTTGCTTCGGAAATTGACGAATCCCATGGTACACTTCACCATTAAGCACCTTTTCCTTCACTTCATCAGGGAGATTTTTTTTTCGAAAGGCTGACCCAAAAGATTGTTGATGCCCCGTTGAATCGACCAAAAGGATTTGGTAGCCGATTCCGCCAATATGGGTGAAATAATCCTTCAAACTGATCGTTTTTTGCTTACTGGCAAAATCAGCAATTTTCAGGGCAAAACCGGTGATTTTATCATCATTCTGTTTTTTCAATGTCACCTGGTAATAATGATTGGAAACAATAAATGAAAGAACCCCGCTTAAAATCATTATTAAAATCGTCGTAATCGCGAACTTACTATAGAGAGATTTCATTTATTGAACCTCCAGCGAATAGCCAACCCCTCTGATTGTCTTGATGGAAAAATCCTTTTCAATCATATTGAATCGTTCTCTGAGACGCTTAATATGGACATCAACGGTTCGTTCATCCCCATCAAAATCCAGTCCCCAAATCTTTTCAATTAAATGGCCGCGGCTAAATACTTGGTTTTGGTGTTCGGCTAGGAAGGAAAGCAATTCAAATTCTTTTAATGGAAGCATATAGGTTTTCTGATTGATTTTAACTTCATAGCCCTTTTTATTAATAAAGAGGGAGCCGAGACTTATATTGGCTTCACTTGTTTTTCCATATCTTCTTAACAGTGCGTTCACGCGGAAAATTAATTCGCGGGGTTCAAATGGCTTAACTAAATAATCATCCGTTCCCGACTCAAACCCTTTCTCTTTATCCTCAATTTGGCTTTTGGCTGTTAATAAAATAACTGGGATGTCATACTGCTTCCTTATTTCTCTTGTTAAACTATATCCATCCATAACGGGCATCATAATATCGACAATGGCCAAATCGCATAGGTCTGTTTCAAGAAGCTTTAATGCTTTTGCACCGTTCTCTGCGGCAATAACCTTAAATCCCTCTTTCGTTAACAACCCTTTAATCAGATTAAGAATATTCACATCGTCGTCAGCTGCTAAAATGGTTTTCATCTACACACCTTCTACTAATTTACATTATTAACTCCCTTACAATTGTAATCAATCCATAAGAATAAGGAAAGATTAAGCCATTAACTCAAGGATTTCAGCGTTGATTCGACAAAGAAACAACTTTTATGTTATACTTAGGTTGTTGCATTAGCACAGGTATTATTTTTACTACACAAAAAGGAGGATGCAAAATATGATCGAATTTAAAAATATTGTTAAAAAGTATCGGACAAAAACGATCATCAATTCATTTTCGTTAGATATCGAAGCAGGTCAATTAGTCGTATTCATCGGTCCTAGCGGATGCGGAAAAACAACACTGCTGAAAATGATTAATAAATTAATTCAACCAACATCGGGAAAAATCTTTGTAAATGGGAAAGATATCTCGACGATGAATACGATTGAACTTCGCCGAAACATTGGCTATGTTATCCAAAATACGGGTTTATTCCCACATATGTCGATCAAGGAAAATTTGGAGCTGATTCCGAAGCTTAAAGGAGAAGATCCCGAGGCAATTGCCCAAAAAACGGAGGAATTATTGGAGACGGTTGGATTAAATCCAAAGGAATATCTTCACCGCTATCCAAATGAACTGAGCGGCGGGCAGCAGCAAAGGGTTGGCGTAGCTCGTGCTTTCTCCACTAACTCCGATATCATCTTAATGGACGAACCATTCAGTGCCTTAGACCCCGTGACTAGAAGCTCTCTGCAGGATGAACTATTCCAAATGCAAAAAGAATTTAACAAGACGATTATCTTTGTAACGCATGATATGGATGAAGCTATTAAAATAGCTGACAAGATTTGTATTTTAAAAGATGGTGATATTCTTCAATATGATTCACCGGAAAATATCTTAAAAAATCCGGCTAACCATTTTGTTGAAGACTTTATTGGAAAAAGAAGGGTATGGAATAACCCTGAATTACTATTGGCCGAGGATATTATGATCCCTCATCCCGTTAAAATTACCGGGAAACGTAATGTTCTTCAGGCCATTGAAATCATGAAGGATCATAAGGTTGACAGCTTAATGGTAACGAATAAGAATAATCTTCTCATCGGTTTAGTGACATTGAAAGGAATTCAATTGCTGAACCGTAATGATGCAATCGAGGATGTGATGGAGCAAAATGTTCTATCCGTCTCCCAAGATGCAAATTTGATTTCTGTTCTTACAACGATGAATGAACACAAGATTGGCTATGTACCTGTTGTAAATTACATGAATCAATTAACAGGTCTAATTACGAGAAGCAGTATTTTATCAGCATTAAGCAGTCAACTAATTGACTTGGAGGTGGCTTTTTAATGAAGGATTTCTGGAACTATCTACAATCAAACTCTGACCAAATTTTTGGTTTAATCGGGGAACATTTATATTTAAGTGTCATTTCAGTTGTGATTGCTATTGTTGTCGGTATCCCGCTCGGAATCTTGATTTCCAGAGAACCGAAATTATCAAAGCCGATTATTGGAACAACAAATGTCATCCAAGCGGTTCCAAGTTTGGCTTTACTCGGGTTTTTAATTCCGTTTATCGGGATTGGCAGTGCACCTGCTATTGTAATGGTTGTTCTTTACTCTTTACTTCCAATTGTAAAAAATACCTATACAGGTTTAACGAATATTGATGCAGACATTCTGGAAGCCGCCAAAGGTATCGGTTTAACCAAGAGCCAAACAATGAGAAAGGTTCAGTTGCCGTTAGCTTTCCCGATGATTATGGCGGGAATCAGAATTTCAGCGGTTACCGCTGTCGGTCTGATGACAATCGCTGCCTTTGTCGGGGCTGGCGGGCTTGGTTATCTGGTATTCTCAGGTGTTCAAACGGTTGACAACAACATGATCTTAGCCGGTGCGATTCCTGCATGTATCCTGGCACTGCTAATTGACTTTATTGTTGGAAAACTTGAGTCTTCCATCTCTTATACTAGTAAAATCAAATCCTCGAAAATGAAGAAGAAACCAGCAAAGAAATGGTTAATTGCAACAAGCGCCATTGTGGTTCTTGCTGCAGGAGGATTTAGTGTTTACGCAAAAGCAACTGGCGACTCCAAAGATAAAATTGTCATAGGTTCTAAAAATTTTAGTGAACAATTAATTTTAAGTAATATGCTTGCTGATGTAATTGAAGATAAAACAGATTTGCAAGTCGAACGAAAATTAAACCTCGGTGGTTCACAAGTGGCTTTTAGTGCACTTAAGAATGGGAATATTGATGCCTATGTTGAATACACAGGTACTGGTTTAGTTAATATTTTAAACCAACCGCCTGAGAGCGACCCTGATAAAGTCTATCATTATGTTCAAAAGGAATTTAAGAAAAAATATGGTATTGATCTATTAAAACCACTTGGCTTTAACAACACGTATGCATTGGCCGTTCGTCAAGATACGGCAAAACAATATGGATTAAACACTATTTCTGACTTGGCAAAAGTGAGTGACGGTTTAACCTTTGGACCAACCATTGAATTTCCGAATCGCGAGGATGGGTTAATCGGTCTTACAAAAACATATGGAATAAAATTTAAAGATGTGAAGGCTGTTGATGGCGGCCTGCGCTATACTGCTTTAGATCATCATAAGAGTGATGCCATTGATGCATTTTCTACTGATGGATTACTTGAAGCCTTCCATTTAAAAGTATTAAAGGACGATAAAAACTTTTTCCCTCCATACTATGCCGTACCAATCGTAAAAGAGGAAACCTTAAAAAAACATCCGGAACTGAAAAAGGCATTAAATGCGCTCTCGGGTAAAATAACTGATGAGAAAATGCGTGAATTAAATTATAAAGTAGACAGCTTGAAGCAGTCTCCGGCAAAAGTTGCAAAAGAGTTTTTACAAAAAGAAGGAATTATAAAATAATTCTAAAGACCGGTCTATACTATGGACCGGTCTCCTTTTTATTCCTCTAAAAAATGCTGAACTCTTTCGTACGTTTTTTCATCTCCTATGACAAGGAGAATATCTCCTTCTTGGATTAATGCATAGGGTCCGGGTGAGATAATCGTCTCCCCTTTCCTTTTCATCCCAATCACTGTCCCTCCAGTGTTTTGCCAAAACTTCATATCAGAAATCGTCTTGCCAATATGGATGCAGCCAGGGAAAATTTCAATCTCAAGTGGGGCTAATGGATTCGTATGACGCAGTTTGTCTGAATAATCCATAATTTTCGTTAACGTTTCATACAACTGTTCGTCAAGTTTTTCGCGCTCTTCAATGAGATGGTTCATTTGCTTCTTTAGGTCTTTTACACTGGCAAGATTCGAAAATCGATGAATATACTTGAAGGCATTTTCCCTTGAGGAGATTACGATTCCACTGCCTTTGGTAGAATGAACAATTTCCACATCTTCTAAAATTTTTATTGCTCTGCGGACGGTTTCAGGAGAAACCTTGTATTCACTGGCCAATGTGGATCTACCATGAATTTTTTCTCCCACCTTAAATTTTCCATCATAGATTCGATTGGCTAAATCAATTGCGATCCGTTCATATGTAGGTATTTGTGTCCTTTCCATAGCAAAACCTCCGACACCACTATAATAAAAAAGTCTCGTCTTAATTTTTGTATCTAATACTCTTCCACTATACTCTTTTAGATGTTTGCAAGCGAGTGAAATGTTAAAGACTTTATTCAGGAGATTTTGGACATAATTGTAAAAGGAAGTGGAAATGGGGTGGAGACTTGAAACGTAAAATAATCCTTTATTTAAGTATCGCCTTTATGGTTTTTATGACTATACTTTTTGTTTATTACCTCGTTAAGGATGACACCTCTAAATGGCAGGTAGCATTAGGCGGAATTATTGTCAGTGCTTTACCATTGATTTTATTGCGTTTAAAAAATAATCCTTTTAACATTCCACAAGTTTTAGGTTATTTCTTATTTCTGTTTTGTTCTACGTATTTAGGCTCCATTGCCCTTTTTTATCTTCATTATAAATGGTGGGATTCCACTCTTCATTTATACAAGGGAGCTTACGTTGGTGTGATCGCCATCACACTTTTTAAGATACTAGTGCCTTCTCAGATTCGCAAGGATGTATCAGGGTGGGTTCTCTTTCTATTTGTGCTTTCTCTTGGTGCATCGGCCAGTGTGTTTTGGGAAATCTATGAATTTTTAGGGGATTTAACGTTTACACACACGATGCAAAGGGGCGGCAACACTGATACCATGTATGATTTATTATGTGGTTTAGCCGGGGGACTCCTGATTGCACTATACTCCTTAGTCCGCAAACAACAGGTTTAATTGGAGGAAATAAATCAATGAATCGGAAACTTGTCATTCTCATAAGTGCAGCCTATGTGCTATTTATGGCCATTTTGGCTTTTTATTATCATTCAACCGGTGCAACATTTAAATCTACCGTAGCGATTGGCGGTATTGTCTGTGGTGCGATTCCGCTTCTTTTAGCCTTATTTACAAAGCTCCAATTTAATTTACCCATCGTATTTTCCTATTTAATCTTCTTGATTGGTTCGCAATATTTAGGGTCGATACGGGGATGGTATGGCCTTGGCTGGTGGGACACCTTTATGCATTTTATCAGCGGCGGAATCCTTGCATTTGCAGCGATTGCTTTATATGAGCGACTTATTCATCGAAATGCAGGAGATGCGATTTCCCCTTGGTTTGTCTTTTTGTATACCCTATCTTTTGCTGCCCTCGGCGGAGTCCTATGGGAAGTTTATGAATTCAGCTGTGATCAATTTTTGGGCATGACCCTGCAAGGCGGCGGAAATACAGACACGATGACAGATTTGATTGCCGATACTGCGGGAGGGCTCGCCATCGCCATTTGGGCTGGAATTCGAACAAAAATAAAATTAAACAAGAAATGAAAAAGCAGACCTAAAATAGATCTGCTTTTTCTCTCCATGTGATGTATGTAACTTTTAAACCATCACGGCTACAAAGAATTCATCATAAAGTGCTTGAACGGCTCTTTTTTCTTCGACTTCTTTTACCCCAAACATCATACTTACTTCGGATGATCCTTGGTTAATCATTTCGATATTAATTTTTGCCTTTGCTAAAGCTTTTGATGCCCTGGCCATTGTTCCCACATTCCTGCGCATGCCCTCACCAACCACCATAATCAGGGCCAGGCTGTGTTCAAATTTAACTAAATCAGCATTAAGGTCTGTTTCAATACGTCTTTTAATTTCTTCCTCCATCCCTGGAGCAAGCTGATTCTCTCTTAAAATCACCGAGATATCATCAATACCGGAAGGAGTGTGTTCATAGGATAGGCCAAACTCCTCTAGAATACCAAGAAGCTTGCGGCCAAACCCAACCTCTCGATTCATTAAATACTTACTTACATAAATACTGCAGAAGCCTTCATCACTGGCAATTCCGATAACTGGACCGTTTGTATTATCGCGTTCATAAACAATTCTTGTACCGGGTGCAGATGGATTATTTGTATTTTTGATATTCACTGGGATTCCTGCACGGAAGGCCGGAACAAGCGCTTCATCATGAAGAACAGAAAATCCTGCATAGGAAAGCTCACGCATTTCACGATATGTCAATTCTTTGATCTCCTTTGGGTGGCTCACTAATGACGGATTAACGGAATAAACGGCATCCACATCGGTAAAGTTTTCATAAAGATCGGCCTTTAAAGCATTGGCAAGGATTGAACCGGTAATATCTGATCCGCTTCGTGAAAAGGTAAATACATCCCCTTCCTTGCTATAGCCAAAAAATCCTGGGAATACTAAAATTCCTCGTCGATCATGAAGTGAGGCTAATTTTGAATATGATTCCGGTAGAGTTTGGGCATTTCCTGGCTCATCACTGACAAGAAGTCCTGCATCCTTAGGATCAACATAAGAGGCATCGACACCTTGCGATTGGAAATAGGCAGCAACTAATTTTGCGTTGTTATCCTCTCCGCTAGCCTTCATTAAATCCATAAACCGTTCAGGATTACTCTTATCCGAGGAAACTCTTCTTTTTAGGTCATTCTCAATTTCATGAATGACATCTGAAGAAATGGCTAATTCTTCAGCAATTAACGCATATCTTGCAACTACAGCAGCTAATTTTTCTTTTGGATCCTGATTCTGCAAGGAAAGTTCAGCACACTCAATCAATAAATCCGTTACCTTCTCATCTTCAGAAAATCTTTTTCCTGGTGCCGAAACGACTACTACCTTCCGGGCAGGGTCTGAAACAACAATCTGGAAAACCTTCTCTAATTGTTTTCCTGATGCTAAAGACGATCCTCCAAATTTAACGACCTTCATTTCTTACAACTCCTAATCTTTAAAAATATAATCTTAATTTTATTCTAATTCTGAAAATAATCAATAGTTTTTTTCCTCCCATTGAGGACATTTGTTTATTTGCAGTGGACATTAATACAATTAGACCAAAAAAGTAGTAAAATTTCAACTATTAAAGCCCACTGTTTTCCTATAAATAAAATTTAACGAATGAGTTCAATAAAATGAAAAAGAATCTTGGCAGTTAATCCCCATATAACCTTTTCTTCATAAATATAGAAATATTCGTCCAATCCTCTTGTCCGCCATTTATAATTTTCTCCCCCCGGAATTAACTCCAACGGAAAGTTTTTCTCCGGTTCAACTTTAAAATTCAAATTGTAAACTTCAGGATTATTATTTAAGAAAAAGGAAATGGGTACCGAAAAAACATCCCCCACTTCAGCTGGATTAGGTTGTATCGATTCAGGACAATCAATAAATCCAGCGAAGGGATAAATAATCATACCAAACTGTGAAACCATATAATCCAAAGGAAATACTTTCGAGATATTTTCTCTTTTTATTCCAAGTTCCTCAAGGGTTTCCCGTATTGCCGCTCCTTTCTCATCAGAATCGTCAGAATCAATCCTTCCGCCTGGGAAACAAATTTCTCCCGGCTGTCTCCTGAGCTCCATTGACCGGACTTCAAACAGGATATGGATTCCATCCTCTTTTTGAATAAGAGGTAAAAGTACTGCATACTTGGAAAATTTTTCACTTCCCAGTATGGTCGGAGTATGTGTTTTTAATTTATGATGAATAAATTCCAAATCCATAAATTTCACCTCTTTTGTTTCACTCAACTTGATATACTGCTATCAAGTATTCCCTGTCATAGAGATATTGTTATTTTAATTTTAGACAAGATTCATGGTAGAAATTACTCTTTCAGTTCAAATTTCTTAATAAACTCATATATTGGTCTTGATTGCCAGTAACAGCCCGGTCGACCAATCCATTTCTGTTATCACCAAATCATCTCGTTTTCGGAGTGTATCAACCAGTTTAGGGGCTTTGATTCTATATTCTTCCGGCACTCTTCCATCGGGAAGCAAATCATGAATCACATAAAACCCTCCCACATTTAAATGATCTAAGGTTTTATCAAGTAGCTCGAATTTCCCCGGCCAGGTGTCAGCAAAAATAAAATCAAATTGCTCCGACATTTTTTGAATAAAAGCCGCTCCGTCCTCGCAACGGAATGACACTCTCCTGTCTTGCCCGAGGTACCTCTTAGCAATAGATTGCACACTCGCATCTATGTCAACCGTCGTAAGCCTGCTGTCACTATCCATTCCCTCAATAATCCATGAAGCAGATGCCCCTGCTCCCGTTCCCAGCTCTAAGAAATTTCCTTTAGATTTTGAGGAAGCCAATCCTTTTAGCAAAAACCCTGTTTTTCTGTCACAGGACTGTTCAAAGCCAATCCCCTTAGAGTCTTGTAATATTTTCGCGTAAGCAACTGGTGCTTGCAAAACTTTGCTTTCCTCCATGACGATCCCCCCTTTTATAATAGATGTATTCTGATTGTTTCATTGAATACGACAATAACTTTACAAAATAAAAAATAAAAAGGCCTCTTGTCATAAGAGGCCTTTGGATAAACGATACCGACCTCTTATCTCCCAGAGTATGTCTACTCTGTTGGAATTAGCACCTTCCTGAAATAATCAGGGGTTGCTGAGGTTTCGCAGGGCCAGTCCCTCCACCTCTCTGGATAAGAATAAATTTTATGGAATTTATTTCATTTGCCAATAAGTATCGCACAGTTTTTACAAAAAGACAATACTTTTACACCATAATAATTCTGAGAGTTTAAAATATTTATTACTTTTTTTCCACCCAAGAGTACATATAATCAAGATCTTCAACTGCAGCTGCGGCTTTTACAACCTTCAATGGATGAAACGTGTCAATCATAACAGCTAGTTCCAATGTTTCTTTTTTGCCAATGCTTGCTTCTGTTTTCCCAGGATGAGGCCCATGCGGGATGCCACTTGGGTGAAGCGTTATCGAGCCCTCTTGAATCCCCTTTCTACTCATAAAATTACCGTCAACATAATAGAGGAGCTCATCACTATTCACATTGCTATGGTAATATGGTGCCGGTATTGACTGCGGATGATAATCATATAATCTTGGCACAAAGGAACATACCACAAAATTATTTCCTTCGAAGGTCTGGTGAACAGGCGGCGGCTGATGGACCCTTCCCGTAATCGGTTCGAAATCCTCTATATTAAACGCCCAAGGATAGAGGTACCCATCCCAGCCAACCACATCGAGCGGATGATGGCCAAGGATATGTGAATGGATATTTCCTCTTGATTTCGTTAAGACCTCAAACTCGCCCTTTTGATTAAACGTCTGTAACGACTCCGGACCACGGATATCCCGCTCGCAAAACGGACTATGTTCCAAAAGCTGCCCGTATTCATTACGATACCTTTTTGGTGTTGTAATTTGGCTAAAGGATTCTACAAACAGCATTTTAGTCGTTTCATTTCCATTTGGAATCACTCGATGAATTGTTCCAATTGGGATTACTAAATAATCCCCCGGCCGGTAAGAAATCGTTCCAAACATCGTCTCAAGCTTTCCGGAACCATGGTGAATAAAGAGCATTTCATCGCCATCGCCGTTTCGATAAAAGCTAGGCATTCCTTCCGTCACATTTGCAGTTCCAATCAGCAAATCCTGATTACCTAAAATGTACTGTCTTCCTGTTAGCGCATTTCCATGCTTGGATACGTTGCCGGTAAAAAAATGACGGTGCCGTAAACTTGGCTGGTCTTCATATTCCGGCAAAAAACTCGTAACTAATTCCGATTTCACTACTTCGGTAGGCATGTATTCATGATATAAAATCGACTGAGTTCCCGAAAACCCGCGTGTCCCCATCACCTGCTCGCGGTAAAGGCTGCCATCTTCCTTCTTATGGATTGTATGACGTTTATGGGGAATCTTGCCCATCTGACGATAAAACATCCGGCCACCTCATTTCTATCCCTCTTTAATCGTATTCTTTAAAACCCCTAATTTTTCAATCTCAAGCTCTACACGATCTCCGGGCTTTAACCAGCGGTGCACCTTAGGGCCAAGCTCAAGAATACACCCTGTCCCAACAGTCCCAGACCCGATGATTTCCCCGGGGTATAGTGTCACTCCTTTGGAGGCCTTTTCAATCATTTCAGCAAAAGAGTAGTAAATGTCTTTCATATTCCCTTCCGATAGAAGAACCCCATTTACACGCGCCTTCATGGCTAGATTAAAGCCTTTTCCCGCCTTCAATGGTTCCAATTCATCCTTCGTTACAATCCACGGTCCTATAGAAGTGGCAAAATCCTTCCCCTTTGCAGGGCCAAGTCCTACCTTCATTTCCTTACGCTGAAGATCTCTTGCACTCCAATCATTTAATATACAATAGCCGAAAATATACTTGTCTGCTTCAGCTGCAGGAATATTTCTGCCCTCTTTGCCGATGACACAAGCAACTTCTAGCTCATAATCCAGCCAATCTGATTCTTCCGGCTTGATAATTTCCTCTTCTGGTCCATTTATGGCTAAATGATTGGAAAAATAAAATACAGGTATCTCATACCATTCCGGAATCATTTCAAGTCCCCTGTTTTCTCTTGCCGTTTTTACATGCTCCTCAAATGCATAAAAATCTCGGAAACTCTTCGGTACGGGTAATGGAGCTTTTAAGCGAATATCTGCTATTCGATATACTGCGGAATCTTCAACTGAAATCGAAATAAGCTCAGCAGCCTTTTTCATATATTGCTCATGGGAAATGATAAAGTCTAGTAAGTTAGCAGGAAGTTCATCGCCTGTTGCTTCAATCAGATCAACAACATACTCTTCGTTTAACAAGAGGCCGGCCCGAACCGTTTTATTACTTTTTTCAAAAGTTACAAATTTCATTTTCCAGCCTCCGTTTTTCTTACCATATCAAAGGTCCGCACTAACGGATCCGTAAAGGTGTTTCCCGCCATCCTGCCAAGCGGCTTTAGTTTTTCAGAATCAATCCGGTTATTGTTATAAAGGTCATCGTTCACATGTACATGGACCACTTTGCCAATAACAAGGCTTCCGGCCCCTGGCTGATCACCAAAATCCAGTACTTGGTACAACTCACATTCTAAATGGACAAGCGATTCCTTTATTCGTGGGACATTGATCTTTTTACTAGGTTCTTTCGTTAAACCTGTCTCATTAATTTCATCAATTTCAGGGGAGAATTCAATCGCACAGTCATTCATTTGTAATGCTATTCCCTCACTGACAATATTAATAACAAACTGTTGGGTATTTTCAATATTAACAAGTGTATCCTTTTTCGCCCCGTCCTTCCCTCTCCGCATTGGGGAGAAACAGACCAGCATTGGACTGGCACAAATAGCGGTAAAAAAACTAAACGGCGCCGCATTCGCTGTTCCATTCTCCGCCAAGGTTGATACAAATGCGATCGGCCTAGGCAAAATAGACCCAACTAATAGTTTATAGGCTTCTTTCCATTCAAGTGTCTCTGGGGTGATTTCCACTGCATCCACCACTCTTCCTTATCAACATAAACTTTGAAAAAAGGGAGAAAGTCCTTCCTCCCTTTTTACCGACCATATGGTGATCCCATTAAAAATATTACACTCTTTATCTAGTCATTATAAATTTCCCCGTTTAGCCTGCTCACGTTCAATCGACTCAAATAAAGCCTTGAAATTCCCTTCCCCAAAACCTCTTGCACCTTTACGCTGGATAATTTCCACAAACAAAGTCGGGCGATCCACAATCGGTTTCGTAAAGATTTGCAGTAAATATCCTTCATCATCCCGATCGACTAAAATATTCAGCTCACGGAGCTTTTCTATTTCTTCATCAATTTTTCCAATCCGCCCGCCTAATGCTTCATAATAGGATCCCGGGGTTTTTAAAAACTCAACACCATGCTTTTTCAATGTTGTTACAGTCGATACAATATCTTCTGTTAAAATCGCCAAATGCTGAACACCAGGGCCATTATAAAATTCCAGATATTCTTGAATTTGTGATTTCCGTTTTCCTTCTGCAGGTTCATTTATCGGGAATTTAATCCGGCCGCCATTGTGCATGACCTTAGACATGAGAGCAGAATATTCCGTCGTAATATCTTTATCCGTAAAATGCTTCATTTCCTTAAATCCCATGACCTTCGAATAGTATTCCACCCATTCCTCCATCCGTTCCACATTGCCGACAACATGGTCGAAACCTATTAATCCGGCATCCTCGATTGGCAAATCGGTTGAATAAGGGTCAAAGCCCGGCATGAATACGCCTTGATAATTTTTCCGTTCTATTAACGTATGGATGGTATCCCCATATGTACCAAGAACGGCCTTTTTTAAAACTCCCTTTTCATCCTTCATTTCAAAAGGTGCAATAATGGCTATCGACCCTCTTTCGACTGCAGCGCTGTAAGCCTTTTCAACATCATCTACCAGTAAGGCCACATCCCTGACACCATCACCGTGTTTCTTTACAAATTGGGCAATCCTGCTATCTTCCGTATAGGAGCCTGTGATAATTAAACGAATATTTCGCTGCTTAAGGACGTAAGATACTGACTCCCGATTTCCCGTTTCTAGACCAGAATAAGCCACTGGCTTAAACCCAAATGCCGTACAAAAATAATGACAGGCTTGCTTAGCATTACCTGTGTAAATTTCAATATAGTCAACATCACGTACTGGAAAGAAGTCATCCGCCAGCTGTTCAGCTCTCATTCTTTGTTCTTTCATACGAAAACCTCCAAATGGAAAATTTAAGCTTTTCTGATTTTATTTTATCTGAAGGTTTTTCGTCCTCTCAAGAATAGGGTGTAAAGCAATAACGCTTTTAGGCAGTAAAGAAAACAACACACCTATAGTGATAAATCCTTTATAAATCAAAAGAGGAACAGCCTGTTGCCGGCTGTTCCTTTTCCAACTAACAAAATATTTTTTTATCGACAAAATCTCGCTTGAATTTCATTAAGCCAGGATGGCTCTGTCACTTGCCATTTGTTCGCCGCGAATGCGTTTAAATTCTAGTAATAAGCCCTCGATGGTTAAATTCTTCTTATTTTCCTCATCTACTTCAAGGATGATTTGGCCCTTATCCATCATGATTAAACGGTTGCCAAGGTCGATCGCCTGCTGCATATTATGTGTAACCATTAAGGTCGTGAGCTTGTATCGATCGACAATTTCCTTTGTTAGATTTGTAATCAGTTCAGCTCTTGACGGGTCGAGAGCAGCAGTATGTTCATCGAGAAGAAGAATGGATGGTTCAGTAAATGTAGCCATCAACAGAGATAGCGCCTGCCGCTCCCCGCCGGATAGTAAACCAACCTTTGCACTTAGGCGGTTTTCCAAACCTAAATGTAATGTTTCAAGCACCTCACGAAAATATTCCCGGCGCTTTTTTGTAACTCCACTTCTAAGTGTTCTTGTTTTATTCCGTGAATAGGCCATAGCAAGATTTTCTTCAATGGTCATACTAGGAGCAGTGCCTGCCATAGGGTCCTGAAAAACCCGGCCTATCATCTTTGAACGGTTATATTCCGTCATGGATGTAACATTTTTATCGGCAATATAAATATCGCCTATATCCGGCGTAATCACACCAGATATGATATTCATTAAGGTTGACTTACCGGCACCATTACTTCCAATGATCGTGACAAAGTCTCCCTTTTTTAAATGTAAATTGATTTGGTCAATTGCAATTTTTTCATCAGGTGTCCCTTCGTTAAATATCTTATGAATCTGATTTAATTGCAGCATGACTTTCACCCCTTTGATCACCTGAAGCCTTTAAGATGTTCATTCTTTCTGCTTTTTTGCGCGCTTTTCGCTTTTTCTCTTTGGTACTGTCAATAATTTTTGGAGCGATTAAAGCAATCAACACAATTACGGCCGTAATCAATTTCATATCTCCCGGATCCAAAAACTCAATTCGTAGTGCAAGCGTAACCACAATACGATATACGATGGATCCGCCAATCACTGCAAGTGTTGTTCTGGCAATGGTTTTGGTTCCAAACAGTGCTTCACCAATGATAACCGAAGCAAGCCCGATGACAATCATCCCAATTCCCATACCAACATCTGCAAATCCGCCCTGCTGTGCAATTAATGCCCCGGAAAAAGCCACTAATGCGTTAGAAATCCCCAAACCAAGTACAACAAGAAGGTTCGTATTGGCTGAAAGACTGCGAATCATTCGCTTATTATTTCCTGTCGCCCTGATTGCAAGACCAATTTCCGTTTGTAAAAACCAATCAGTAAACCCTTTAATGATGAAGGTAATGATGATCATAGAAATCAGAATTCCCCATGTAGAAGGAAGGCTGTCTCCTAAACCGACAAGTGATAATAATTTGTTGAAAAAGGAATCGATTCCTGTTTTTTCAAACAGACTGCTTATTTTTGTGAATGATGTGTCCGAATTTAATAATGGTATGTTTGATCTGCCCATGATTCGCAAGTTAATGGAATAAAGAGCAATCATCATTAAAATTCCTGAAAGTAAATTATTTATCTTCCCAACAGTATGGATCAATCCGGTCAAACAACCTGCAATAAAACCCGCGAATAAGGCCATGATTGTAGCAAAAAACGGATTGGCTCCACCTGCAATCATTACCGCTGAAATCGCTGCCCCTGTAACAAAACTCCCATCCACCGTTAAATCTGGGAAATCCAGAATTCGAAAGGAAAGATAGACGCCCAGTGCCATAATCGCATAGATGATACCTGCTTCGAATGATCCAAATATGGCTGTAAACATTGAGTTCATCCTTTCTTTATCTAAGTCCTAAAAGAATAGGTATAGAAACCTATATGTAAAAAATTTTGGGAGAAGACCTAATAAGGCCTCCTCCAATCGTACAATTTTGAAAATAATTATTTTCCTTCGTAAAACTCTCCAAGCTTACTCCATTCATCTTTTACAGTTAATCCCTGAGCTTCTGCCGCTTTTTTATTGATAACAAGTTTCAAAGATTTAGGAAGCTCCACAGGAATTTCAGAAGGCTTTTTCTTACCGGTTAAAATGTCAGCAGCCATTTCACCCGATTGATAGCCAATGTCGTAGTAGTTAAATCCGCTTGCCGCCACAGCTCCGCGCTTCATTGAATCAAGTTCACCAACGAATAACGGTATTTTCTTGCTGTTTGCAACTGAAATAACCGACTCAAGTGCGGATACAACGGTATTATCTGTTGGAACATAGATTGCATCGACACGTCCAACTAATGATTCAGCAGCTTGTTTTACTTCTGCAGAGGTAGAAACAGAAACTTCAACTAACTTAGCACCTTTTGACTCTACCAAATCTTTTACTGCTTTTACCTGGACTTCTGAATTTTGCTCACCGGAATTATAGATAACACCGATTTTCTTTGCTTTCACTTCATCTGTAATAAAGCTGATTGTTTTTTTGGTAGCATCTGGGTGGTTATCCGTCGTACCGGTGATGTTTGGTCCTGGTTGATCGAAGGATTTTACCAATTTAGCCCCAACTGGATCGGTAACAGATGTAAAAACAATCGGAATATCCTTTGTTGCATTTAATGCTGCTGTTGCACTTGGAGTTGCATTAGCAAAAATCAAATCTACCTTGTTGCCGACAAAATTCTGTGCAATTGTCTGGGTATTATTCATATCCGCCTGCGCATTTTGGTCATCGTACTTAACCTTTAGACCTCTATCAGCAAGTGCCTTTTTAAAACCTTCAGTTGCTGCATCTAATGATGGGTGTACGGCAAATTGGGTAATACCAATTGTATATTCCTTTTGACCCTCTTCTTTTTTTCCACTTCCAGCTGAATCCTTGCTGCCGCAGCCTGCAAGCATCAGCATTCCCGCTAACACAAAGGATAGCGATCGAACTGACTTCTTCATAAGTAAAAATCCCCCTTAAATTTCTCTAAAACCAATATTCAAAAAATTCTTATATTAAAAATTATTCTAGTATTTCTTTGAGTTAAAATCAATAGAAAATTGAAAAATATTTTTCTGCTTTAAAGCGGCAATTTCCACCAAAATTACTTTGAATTGAAAAATATTTTAGAAAACCGTCATTATTCTCTTTTTTAAAACCAAAAAACCTTCTTTTAATAAAGAAGGTTTTTACAGAAATGTATATTAATGGGTAAATTTCAGAACCAAAGATTCTACCATTCTCTTGTTTTTTCTAGTAATTGATCAATTTCTATTGGCTTTATCTTATAACTGTTCTTTTCAGATGTTAGATCTGATGTAGATTCTAGTAATTTGTCAATATCAATCAAAATGATTCCCATTATCTAACCTCCAAGTTTTAATTTAATTAGGAAATTTTTATCTTGCTAAACGTTTCGAAACTTCTTGGATTGTTATGGGGGTGTTTTTTCTAAAATAATTGTTTTTCTTTATCCCGACAGATAATCAGTACTAAAGTATTAGCCCTTATAATAATGCACTAGTAAGGTATGATTTATTTCACTTTTATTTCACAATTTGTTCATTAAAATGATAATGGGAAATCAAGTAAGAAGTTGGGGGACTCCTTGCTTGATGAAAAATTAATGGGAGGGGTTATTATGTACCAATCGATTGCATGGTACGCTACACTCTTTTTCGTTTTCCTAATTGCACTGGCATTTTCCTTCGTGTATGGGGAATCGAGAAAACTCAAAGATTATGGGCCAATCCAAGAGAAAGGCTACAAAATTCGTAAATTTTATTTTCTAGGTTTAATCGCCATTTTAGGATTTGCATCTGCCATATCGCTAAGCAGACTGCCTTATCATGCTCAACATGCGCAGGCAAAAGAAATGGGGAAAGTAGTTAAAGTTACCGGAATGCAGTTTTCATGGGAATTAAGTGACGATCATTTTACGGTTGGGGAGCCGGTCATGTTTCATGTCACAAGTAAAGATGTTACACATGGGTTCGGGTTGTATGATGAAAATCTTCATCTTATAGGCCAAACACAGGCAATGCCTGGATATACAAACATGCTTCAGGTTACCTTTAAAAAACCTGGAACCTATAAAGTCCTATGCTTAGAATATTGCAGCACCGGACATCATTTAATGATGAAGGACATCGTTGTGGAGCCTAAAGGAGGAAGCAGCAATGGAAACTAATGCACGGAATGCCATCAAAAAGGGTGTTTCTATTTACCTCATGGTTACCTCGGTTGTTCTTGTTCTAATGATGATTTTCGGTGTTATGATGCTGTTAAATCAAGGGAATGTTATTAAAATTTCCGCCCAAACCTTTTATAAGGTGATGACGATTCATGGAACTGGAATGGTTGGAATTGCGTCTTTAGGTGGAAGCGCTATCCTTTGGTACTTCCTATCAAAGTATATCCATTTAAATCCAAAGATTCTTTTTGCTAATTTAATTTTTTCGCTTATCGGAGTAGTCATGATTCTTGTAGCGATTTTTGGATTTAATTTTTCTGATGGATGGACTTTTCTTTACCCGTTGCCATCTTTTTCAGCTAAACTGAACGGTTTAACAGGTGCACTATTATTCTTGTTTGGTTTATTATTACTAGGCGTTGGTTATCTAGTGATGTATTTTTATTTAGCAGCAAGACTTATTAAAGAATACGGAGGTCTAGGTAAATCACTTGGGTGGGACTATATTTTCCGAGGTAAAAAGGGCTATGGTCCACCAGCTGCAGTCGTTGCTACAACCATGGTGATTATCGCTAACTCTGTCGGAATTCTAGCTGGTGCAACTGCATTAGTAGAATCGATTTTAAACATTCTTAATCCGAATTTTGCTTTCGACCCAATGATGGCGAAACACTTAACCTATGCTTTTGGTCATATTTTTGCTAACTGTACAATTTATATGGCGGTTATTGCTGTTTACGAAGTTCTTTCTGAGTATACAGGGCGCCCTTGGAAATCAAATAAAGTATTTTTAATCGCTTGGAACTTTTCGACCTTGTTTACTTTAATGATTTATACTCACCATTTATTAATGGACTTTGCCGTTCCAGAATGGATGTTAATTATCGGGCAAATTTTCTCCTATGCTAACGGTCTTCCAGTTATGGTTGTAACCGCATATGGTGCCTTAATGATTGTTTTCCGCTCAGGCATGAAATGGGATTTTGCTTCAAGTATGTTTTTCCTTTCCATGTTTGGCTGGGTTGCAGGTGCCGTTCCAGCGATTATTGACGCAACAATCGTTGTTAACCATGTAATGCATAATACAAAATGGGTTCCCGGTCACTTCCATACTTATATGGGGATGGGAGTAGTCGCAATGATTTTCGGTTTCATGTACTATTTCAATAAAATGGAAGGAACCCAGAAACAAAAAGGTATTGATAAGTATGCAATTTTCACTTATTTCGTTTTCTTTTCCGGTTTAACCGGCTCATTCCTCTATGCTGGAAAAATTAGTGCGCCAAGAAGATGGGCTGAACATCTGCCGCAATGGACCGGCTCTGACCAAGTAGGTGCACTTTGCGGAGTCTTTATCATAATTGCTGCAATTATTTTTACAACTAGATTTTTCATTGGCTTAAGAAATGTTGGTAAAAATACACCAACAAAGTCATTTAAAAAAGTTTCATAGCATGCGAAAAATCCAGTCAGTGAGATATGACTGGATTTTTTTATAAAATTAATAGACTAGTAATCTTTTATTCATAATTTATTCATTTTTGTTTTGTAAGATATTTTTTGTAGGACAATCACTTCCCCCCTTTGACATCCGGCTAAAATTTGGCCGGATTTTTTTTATGCTGTATTAGATTAACCGCTATAAACACTATCACATGTTCCAGCTTTTGGTTCATAAAAACAATGTTGCTTAAATTGACCGGATTGAGGTTGACCGTACCATGTTGGAGGGCATGGAGCATGCGGATTAAAATACCAAAGGGCATATTTCGCTGGGTGGTCTCTCCAATAATCCAAATTTTGTTTTGCTAATCTTCTTTCAGCAGTTCTCGATCTTTGATAAAAAACATTCCCTTTTTGAACTGCTTCAAAAGAATAATTTCCTCCTTGTACTTGAAATATTACATCATGTATAGTTTTTACATCTTCGAAGTCTAAACAGGTTGCTACACACCGATTTACAATTACATTTCCAACATACAACATTCCTTGTTTTCCTTCACCCTCGGCTTCTGCTCTCATCATTCTTGCCATTTCATCTACTTCATAACTTCGATAATTTACTCTTGGCATTTTATCACCCCAAGAACATAGTATGAAAAAAAGCCTACATTCATGTGATCTGACCCAATAAAGTTAGACAAATATTTTAGGCTACTTTGAGGACCTGAGCTCGGTATTCTACCGGACTTAGGTCTTTT
>NZ_JBHTHD010000013.1:0-588776 GCF_042675345.1 Neobacillus sp. GCM10027624 | reverse complement strand
TCGCTCGACTTGCATGTATTAGGCACGCCGCCAGCGTTCGTCCTGAGCCAGGATCAAACTCTCCAAGAAAGTTGATTTAGCTCGAATGTTACGTTGGCTTCATTTCAAAAGAAATGAATATTATTGTTTGTTGACGTTTTTGTTTGTTTAGTTTTCAAAGATCAATATTTCTCAAGCACCGCTCAGAAGCGACTTTATTAATATATCATAGCGTGTTACATATTGTCAACACCTTTTTCAAAACCGTCATCCACGAAAAGTTTTAAGCAATCATTTCGCAGCGACGGTTATTAATATACCAAGTATCTAGAAAAAGGTCAATATGTTTTTTGTTTTTTTACGATCATTTTTTATTAACGCGATAACATCTGTGAAAAATTCCTGCCCCTTTTGTCTCCACATTCACTACTTCTACTAAATGTTTATCAATTAAATATTCAAGAAGCACAGCCATATCAACAGAATAAGGGATTAATTCTTTTTCATTCATGATTTCATTAAATGACCAAAATTCCTTCTCACCAAGAATATCTAATAAATGAGTAGAACCAATTTTAGTTCTGGAATGAATCATAAACTCACTGGCAAGGAAGAGTAATTCTAATCTCTTTTCAAGCGTTTCTTCACTATTGACAAGTTCTTCATAAAGTTTAAAGATTTCCGGCTCAATTTGCTTTACCTGGTGCCAAACCGTTAATTCCGGATGGAGTCCATTTTCAATAATGGCCAATCTTGCTAAATGGTGCAAAGAGTGAACAACATAGTTGTAGGCATCTAAATATAGATGATTTTCAAATAACGCTTTTCCATCCACATACCGCCGAATTAATTTGGCAAATTCCATCCCCATTTTAATTTTTCTTCCGTAAAAGGGAAATTCCCGCAGCTCTTTTTTTAAATTTACTACATATTCATTACGATCAAATAAAATTCTAGCATCATCGATCCATTCAAATATCTTCCGATTCGAACCAAGTAAAATCCATTCCTTCAATAAATCCTCAACTATTATATGCATGGCCGCTTTTTTGTCTTGATAAGTATAATGCTTTATAAGTAACGGCTTTTCTGCCTCTTTTACAATAATCAAGAGAATATCGTCAAATGAGTCGGTTGTATGGCTTGATTTTTGTTTTTTCTCCACCATCAAAACTCCAAGAGTATTGGCTTGGCTTGCTCTTTCTTGATAAATCGGCCGAAGGATATCTTCCATTCTTAATTCCTCCATTTTTTTCAGGTAGCATAATATTTTCGACAATAACACGAAAACTCCTTCTTAAAATTGAGACAAATTTCGACATTTCTTTCCCGTAGTAATTTTTCTATTTTCATAAATATGGTATAGTTTCATTAGGAGGGGTAATATGGCTAAATATTCAAGTAAAATAAATAAAATAAGAACCTTTGCACTAGCTTTAATCTTTATTGGATTCATTGTTATGTACGGAGGAATTTATTTTCGAACTTCACCACTTATTATGACCATCTTTATGCTTTTTGGTCTTCTTTTTATTATAGCAAGCACGGTTGTTTATTTTTGGATTGGAATGTTATCAACGAAAACCATTCAAGTAAAATGTCCCAGCTGTGGCAAACCTACAAAAATGCTAGGCCGGGTGGATATGTGCATGTATTGTCGTGAGCCTCTAACCCTTGATCAAAACCTCGAAGGAAAAGAATTCGACGAATCCTATAATAGAAAATCAAGAAAATAAACAATGGGTGTCCACTTAAAAAGGACACCTTTTTCATAAGGATGTTTTAAAAAACAATGTTAATTTTTAAAACAAAGTTGATTGGAGCGGAAGGCGCGAAGACTCCTGCGGGAGTACGAGGCTCCCCGGCACGCCCGCGGAAAGCGAAGCGCCTGGAGCGGAAATCATCGGACAATTTAAGAATCATACACAAAAAAGGGTGTGCCCTTAAAAGTTTATACTTTTGGGACACCCTCTTTTCCATAAAAAAAGAACCAATTCCTTCGAATTAGTTCTTTTACTTTTATTTAATGAACTTCTTTACCGGAACATTCCGGACAGGTTCCGTATATTTCCATACGGTGATTATCTACTTTAAAGCCTGTTACATGTGAAGCCAAATGTTCCACTTCATCTAAGCCCGGATAGTGAAAATCGACAATTTTTCCACAACTTTCACAAATAACATGGTAATGCTGTGTGGTTATAAAATCAAAACGACTAGAGGCATCACCATACGTTAATTCGTTGACAAGACCAACCTCACGAAATACTCGTAAATTATTGTAAACCGTCGCCACACTCATATTAGGGAATTTCCCTTCTAAAGCTTTATAAATTTCATCTGCAGTAGGATGTGACATTGAGTTTATTAAATATTCAAGTATCGCATGACGTTGCGGAGTAATTCTTACCCCTGTATCCTTCAAGGTATCCAACGCTTCTTTTAGCTGGTTCATCGCCATGCACCTCTTTTCTAAAAAATATTATTAAATTGTAATTGTTATAATTAGTTTACTAATTTATTTATACTTTTGTCAATATCGATACCTCACAAATGGGTGCCCTTTTGATCAAGCATGTAAGGTTTGCTCTTTTTGTCCAATCTGATGGTTCACATACCTCGCTGTTACAAACAACAGGTCCGAGAGCCGATTTAAGTAGGCCAAAACAAGCGGATTCACATCTTCCCCAAGTGTTACAGCACATCTTTCAGCACGTCTTGCCGTGGTTCTGGCTACATGAAAGGCAGCTCCTGCGGGATGTCCCCCTGGTAAAATAAAATTGGTTAATGGAGGGAGAACTTCATTCCATTCGTCGATTTGTTTTTCCATCTCTTCAATATCAGCACTAGAAAGGGACCATTTTACTTCCTTTCCTTTTGGTGTAGCTAATTCTGCACCGACATGAAATAGATTTGTTTGTATTTTATGATACGCTTTTTCAATTATTTCTTTCCCTTGAAAAATTTCCTTGTTTAAATAGCTTAGTGCAAGCCCAATCATCGAATTGGTTTCATCACAGGTTCCGTAAGCTTCGACGCGCAGGTCGTTTTTAGCCACTCTTTGACCGTAAATTAACGAGGTAGTTCCTTTGTCCCCTGTTTTTGTATAAATTTTCATTCCTTGTACCCCCTTTTAATCCTGTTTTATATGTATGATGTAATATCTAAAAAAAACAATTCGTTATGAATACTTCTATAAACATATTATAAAGCTTGCAATCATGATTGAATAGAATGGCATAAAAAAAGGGGTCACTATGGACCCGAAATTTTTATCTGAGGAGGTATGCCCTAATAAAATGATATTCAATCCTTGTATTATTGCATTGGACAAATGCCTTTACTGATGAAAATAGGCTTGAAATTGAAATAAAATTATTTAAGATTTTCCCGTATGTAGGTTAATGCTGCATCTACATGGCCTTTTACTTGCACCTTTCTCCATTCCTTCGCCAATTTTCCTTGTTTATCAATGATGAAGGTTGAACGTTCAATCCCCATATACTCTTTTCCAAAGTTCTTCTTTAACTTCCATACATCAAAGCTTTCGGCGACTGCATGCTCTGTATCCGCAAGAAGTAAAAATGGCAGTCCGTATTTCTCGATAAATTTTTGATGCTTATCAATCGGATCTGGACTGATTCCTAATATTACAGCATCTACATCTGTAAAGTCTTGAATCCGATCACGAAAATCACAAGCTTCTGTCGTACATCCCGGGGTCATATCTTTTGGATAAAAATAAACAACGACATTTGTTCCGCGGAAATCCGATAATTTTACTTTTTCACCATTACTGGCCTCTAACTCAAAATCCGGCGCAGTTACACCCAATTCTACAGTCATTAAAAACACCTCAATTCATTCGTCTATATTGATAGACTATCCAATCACAGGAAACAATGCAAACGATAATCATTTCTCCCGATTAAGCATCGCTCTTGCCACAAATGCCGCAGGAAGGGTATAGCCGATTAATGCTTCTGTTACCGCAATGATTCTTCCAAGCCCCAAAGGAATAATGTCTCCGTTTCCAACTGAGAACAACATCATCGCACTAAAGTAAAAACTGGATTCAAATATATTATTCCCGTGTTCATGATTGATTTCTTTGAGTAGTGGTATACCCTTTAGCTCAAAAAGCACATAAATCAAACCATAACCGATGATAACAGTTAAATAAATGCACCCAAGGTATAAGAAATTTTCTACCGAAACAAATTTCCCTTTTACTGTATTCGGAACAAAGAGAGTTTTTAAACTCATAAAAATACAAAACACCACAATTGGAAGCAAGAAATAGATCATATTTAATCACCCTTTATCTCGGAACATCCATTACCTCCATTCTATGCAGGCTTGGCCCATAAAATATCAAAAACCAGACATTTTGCCTGGTTTTCTCCAAATGTATTTAATTCCCTGCTCCCCGATATTTTTTTACGCCTTGATTCCAAAGCAGAATGGACAGAGCGAAAAAGATTACACCGACTACTGGGGTTAAAAAGGCATAAACGAACCATTCCTTTTTTCCAAGAAAATACGCCGCCGGATACACTCCCACAAAGGCAAATGGAAGAACCCATGTTAACACAAAACGAATAATTTTATTGTAAATATCAACAGGATAACGGCCATAATTACTAATATTGTACATCATCGGCATAAGCGAAGTTCTTGCATCCGCCCAAAAACTGATGCAGGCGATCATGATAAAAACTCCCCCATAAACGAGGGCACCGCCAACGACAAAAATCAGGAACAAGAAGGGATCATACCATTTCACCTCAAGACCGAGTTTAACCCCCGAATAAAACATTACAGCAAGACCGGTAATAGCACCTAATAACGATTCGAGTTCGATTCTCTCAAGAATAATTTGAAAAAGGCTGTGAATCGGTCTCGTTAAAATCCGGTCCAGCTCCCCTTTCACAATATAGCGTTCGTTAAAATCCCAGATATTAAAGAAGGCTGAAAAAACAGCATACGGAACAAGGAAAAAGCCATAAATAAAAATGATTTCATCTTTATTCCAGCCATTTAACAGACTCGTATGTCCGAACACAACTAAAATAAAAACGAGATTGATGGCTTGCGAAAGCAAATCTGAGAAAAACTCCACAAATAAATCCGCACGATATTGAAATCTTGTCTTTAAATATTGAGAAATATATTGAAAAAACATGGATGTGTAAAACACTTGCTTACCCCCCTTGTATGATTAGCTGTTTTTTTGCCACAGACCACAGGAACTGAATAGGGATAATTAAGATCACTACCCAGAGGAACTGTTGAAAGATAGCTTCCATTGCTTGAGAATGAGAAAAACCGCCAGTAAAAATCATACTTGGTATATAGCTAATCCCCTGAAAAGGAAGATATTTCATGACTCCCTGCGCCCAGCCCGGGAAAAAGCTGATGGGAAGAAGGAGACCGGAAAATAAATCAATAACCACTCGTTTAGCCCGAATCAATCCAGCATTATTATATAAGAAGAAGGTAGTAATTCCTGTTAGTAAATTCAGTTGTGTATTAATAAGAAAACTTAATATCGTAGATAACGCAAATAACCCCCAAATCCCCGGGTCCCAAGTGAATTTAATTGGAAAAATAAACGAAACAATGATCAAACCTGGAATCGAGAAAAAGAAAAGCCGAAAAATCCCTTCTCCCAATCCCTGCATCGTTTTCATGCCAAGATAGCTGTAGGGACGAATTAATTCAATGGCCACTTTTCCTTCCATAATTTCAAGCGCCATTTCCCGGTCAAGATTATTAAAGTAAAAGGCACGGGCCATCCATGAAACGGCAACATAGGTAGTCATTTGCACAACGGAAAGGCCTTCAATATGCTCCTTTGACCCATATATAGCAGACCATAAAAAATAATAGGCACCAATATTAATACTGTAAATTACAATTCCCGTATAATAATTAGTCCGGTAGGCAAGCATCATTAAAAAACGGATGCGAATCATTTCAAGATATTTATCCAAGTTTAATTGCCCCCTTCTACTTCCACCGTACCTTTTTCATAAATATTACGGATAATTTCTTCTGTAGAAATTTCATTAATTTTAATATCCTTAATTTTAAAAGCGCTGACTACTTTGGCGATTAATTGAGAAATTAGTTCCTCCTTGTCCTCTATATTGGCAATATAGATGGCACCCTTTTCGTCTAACTCCCATTTAACTGGAAGCCCCTTCGTCACCTCTGTAAGTTTCGCAATTTCAATTTTTTCAAGAAATTGAAATTGCAATTCTTTCCCTTCTCCCCATGTTTCCTTAAGGTTTCTAAGAGCACCGTCATAAATGATTTTTCCCTCATCGAGCATAATCACCCGTTCACAAAGCGCTTCAATATCAGACAAATCATGTGTTGTTAAGAGGATGGTTGTATTGTATTTCTCATTAATTTCCTTTAAAAATTCCCGGATTTTTAATTTAACCAGCACGTCAAGCCCAATCGTCGGTTCATCTAAAAACAATAATGGCGGATTGTGAATGAGTGCTGCGGCGAGTTCACATCTCATTCTTTGGCCCAATGATAATTTCCTTACTGGTTTATCTAATAGCGGTTCAATATCCAATGTTTTAATTACGTGTCCCATATGGTTGTCGTAATCTTCGTCCGATACTTTGTAGACTTTTTTCAAAAGACGAAAGGATTCTTGAACGGCGATATCCCACCAAAGCTGTGAGCGCTGGCCAAAAACAACACCAATTGTCTGGACAAATTTCTCCCGCTCCTTATGCGGGTTCATTCCATTGACGGTGATTTGGCCGGACGTTGGAGTTAAAATCCCTGTCAGCATTTTAATGGTCGTCGATTTTCCTGCTCCATTTTCGCCAATATATCCAACCATTTCTCCCTGTTTTACAGAGAAGTGGATATCATTGACTGCAGGAACCACTTTATAATTACGGGTAAAAAGATCTCGGAAGGCACCTTTTAACCCCGTTCGGCTTGAATACGCTTTAAACTCTTTTCGTAATTTTTTAACTTCTATTGCATTCTCCATAGATCTTCCTCCTGAAACTTTCCCTAATGTGTTAGTTTAGCCAAATCACAGCACTAAAACAACCGTTCTGCTTGATTTTAGGATTGATTTTATAAGGGGAACCGGCTTGATCCCCAAACTCCTTATGGTTTGTGGTTTCAGTCGCTTAGACCCCCAATTGGCTACCCCTAGGTTATTGCCCCTTCGAGCTGGTTACACCCGAAAAAGGATAAAGAAAGGCGGGTTCATTGCCCGTCCGACTTTGTTTCACCTGTTAAAGGGAATAGGAACTCTGGTTCATTGCCCGTTCCAGCTGGTTTCATCCGAAAAAGGGAAAAGAAACTTGTGTTCATTGCCCGTCCGACTTTGTTTCACCTTTTAAAGGGAAAAGGGACTCTGATTCATTGCCCTTCCGTGCTAGTTTCACCCGAAAAAGGGAAGAGGAGATCTAGTTCATTGCCCTTCCGTGCTAGTTTCACCGGAAAAAGGGAAAAGGAACTCTGGTTCATTGCCCTTCCGTGCTAGTTTCACCGGAAAAAGGGAAAAGGAACTCTGGTTCATTGCCCTTCCGTGCTAGTTTCACCGGAAAAAGGGAAAAGGAACTCTGATTCATTGCCCCTCCGTGCTGGTTTCACCCGAAAATGGGAAAAGGAACTCTGATTCATTGCCCTTCCGTGCTGGTTTCACCGGAAAAAGGGAAAAGGAACTCTGATTCATTGCCCGTTCCAGCTTGTTTCATCCGAAAAAGGAAATAGGAACTCTGGTTCATTGCCCGTTCCAGCTGGTTTTATCCGAAAATGGGAAAAGAAACCTTCTTTCGGTTGCACAGACCCCTATTGGCAACCGAACCCCCAATGCTGTTTCATTTTTATCACAATCCGCCAATCCAATGATCAAAAAAACAGCAGGAAAACACTAAAATAAGTGATAAAATAAGAAAGAATCGAATTTCAGGAGGAAAAAAAATGCAATTTACTAATTCAGAACGAATACATAGTGAAGCGCTTGAACACATTGTTGGCGGTGTAAACAGCCCGTCCCGTTCCTACAAAGCTGTAGGCGGCGGTGCCCCAGTGGTTATGGAACGCGGTCAAGGCGCTTATTTTTGGGATGTCGATGGCAACCAGTATATCGATTTTTTAGCAGCATACGGCCCCATTATCACTGGCCATGCCCACCCACATATTACCAAGGCAATCAAACATGCAGCTGAAACAGGCGTACTTTATGGTACTCCTACACCCCATGAGGTAAAGCTTGCAAAAATGCTGAAGGAAGCCATTCCATCAATGGATAAAGTCCGCTTCGTCAATTCCGGAACCGAAGCGGTTATGACAACCATTCGCGTAGCGCGTGCCTACACAGGAAGGGATAAAATTATTAAATTTGCCGGTTGTTATCACGGCCACTCTGATTTGGTCCTTGTTGCAGCAGGATCCGGACCTTCCACTCTAGGAACACCTGATTCAGCCGGAGTGCCAAAAAGTATCGCTCAAGAAGTCATAACTGTTCCATTTAATGAGATTGAGCCACTTAAAGAAGCATTAGAAAAATGGGGCGACCAAATTGCGGCAGTACTAGTAGAACCGATTGTCGGTAACTTCGGGATTGTAGAACCAAAACCGGGCTTCCTACAGCAGGTGAATGATTTAACGCATTCAGCCGGTGCTCTTGTCATCTATGATGAAGTCATCACGGCGTTTCGTTTCATGTATGGCGGTGCACAAGACCTTTTAGGAATCCAACCTGATTTGACTGCACTTGGGAAAATTATCGGCGGAGGTCTGCCAATCGGAGCCTATGGCGGACGTAAAGAAATTATGGAGAAAGTGGCACCGCTTGGCCCTGCCTATCAAGCTGGAACAATGGCAGGAAATCCCGCTTCAATGCTATCCGGAATCGCATGCCTTGAAGTGTTAAAACAAGAAGGAATCTATGATTATTTAGACAGATTAGGAGCGAAGCTCGAAGAGGGAATTTTAGCGGCAGCAAAGGAACACGGAGTTTCAATCACGATCAATCGATTAAAAGGAGCTTTAACCGTTTATTTTACAACAGAAAAAGTTGAAAATTACGAGCAGGCGGAAAACACCGATGGCGAGACATTTGCCAAGTTTTTCAAGCTTATGCTTCACCAGGGCATTAATCTCGCACCTTCTAAATATGAAGCATGGTTCTTAACCATCGCTCATACAGTAGAAGATGTTGAAGCAACCTTACACGCGGTTCACAATGCATTTTCCTCACTTCACAATGAATAATTATACATTTTTTATACACAGAAAGGGAGTATTTTCCACTCCCTTTTTCTTAAAAACCCCATGAAAACGTTTACAACTACATATTACCATCTCAATTCGATATGATTCTAATCTAATTTTGATATACAATTTTCTGTATATTTATTTGATTTCTGAAAATTCATATGATACTATAAGATTATTAATTTTCCCTTTTTGTTAATACCTCAGTAAAGTGGTAAACCACAAATACTTTTCACGATTATAGAAATTTCATAGGAGGTGAATCGGCTTTAGAGGACACCCTTTTGAAGCCCGACCACGATGACACAAAAATATAATCCTTCCATTTTTAAAGATTTCCACAAACATGAACACGATTCATGTGGTATTGTTGCCTGCCTTGAAAAAAGCAAGATTCCGACAAGAAAGAATATCTTCGATTGTATCAATGCTCTCGTAACAATGAATCACCGGGCCGGCTTTATTAACGGCGAAGGCGATGGCGTTGGTATTCATATGGATATTCCTGTAGCCCTTTGGAAAGAGAAATTACAAAACGCCGGAATTGATCCCAAGCTTGCTGAAAAAGAGGAGTTTGCCGTTGGGCATGTTTTTATCAGTCAAAAAACAAACTGGAATTCTACTAAAAATGAATTACTTCAAAAACTTGCAAAATATGAATTAGAATTGATTTTCGAAACAACAGAAGTTACAGACCCTTCTGCACTTGGACCCATTGCCATCCAGGAAAACCCTGTTTTCTGGCAATTTGCATGTCTTTCTAAAAAAAGCGGCCAAGAATTAACAAAGGTCCTATTTGAGGCATTAGTTGATTTTGAAATCAACGATCATATCCATGTTGCATCACTTAGTCAGAGTCATGTAGTTTACAAAGTCATGGGAGCAGGTGATATTCTCCCGCGTTATTATCAGGACCTGGCGAACCCGCTTGCTGCTTCAACGATCACTTTGGGGCACAATCGTTACTCAACAAATACCCTTTCTAGCTTCTTCAGAGTCCAGCCATTTAGTGTACTCGGACATAATGGTGAAATCAATACAATTGCTAAGCTTCGGGATGAAGCGAGAATGATTGGGATTCCGCTTGTAAAGGACGGCAGTGATTCACAAGATTTAAGCAGGACAATGGAAACCTTAATCTCAAGGGATGGATATTCTTTATTCGAAGCCATGGATCTTCTATTCCCGCCAATTATTAATGAAATTAAAGCCTATCCGGAAAAACTGCAGGATTTATATACGTACCTTCGCGAAGCTTGGGGACATTACGCACAGGGTCCTGCCGGAATCATCTCAAGATATGGCGATGAAGCTGTATTTAGTGTGGATGCACTTGGTCTCAGACCGCTTTGGATGCTTGAAACGGAAACATCCTATCTGTTCTCTTCAGAACCAGGGATTATTCCTTCAAGCGAATATGTAAATGATCCAAAACCCCTTGCACCTGGTGAAAAAGTTGGCTTTAAATGGCATGGAGATCAATTGGATGTTTATGAGCAAAATCGTTTCCAAAATGAAGTGTATAATCGAATCTCTAAGCGGTTAACGATTGCAAGCTCACGGAATCGATTACAAGCACCTAGCTTAAATAAAACAGTAACCATGAATTATCCGGATAAAATCCATAATGGACAATATAAGGCTTTCGGATGGGAACGTGACCATATCCAATTAATCGAACAAATGGCAGAAAAAGGGGTTGAGCCAATCCGTTCATTAGGTCATGATGCACCACTAGCAGCTTTAAACCCTGAACGAAAAAATATCGCTGATTACTTTAAAGAAAGTGTAGCAGTTGTTACAAATCCTGCGATTGACCGAGACCGTGAAACAGAACATTTTTCAACACGTGTGGTAATTGGCAAACGCCCTTCTCTTTTCGTAAAAGAGGAAACGAATACCGTTCTGGAACTAATCACTCCTGTCCTAGTAGAAGGAAAAGCAGGTTTTAATTGTTCTGGAGAAATCGGACAGCCAAGCTTTGACCAAGTGATTCAATATTTTAATGAACAAAAACTAGCATCGTTTATCTCAACGACCTTCCGTAAAGATGAAGAAATCAACTTGGCACTTGAAAGACTTGCCTCTGAAGCGGTTCAGGCTGTTCAATCGGGAAAAACATTACTTGTTCTCGATGATGCCAAAGCACATCAAGAGGATTTCTATTGGATTGATCCGCATTTAGTAACTTCAGCAATCGATCAGGCATTGGTAAAAGCTGAACTGAGAAGAGACTGCTCTTTAGTTTTACGTTCTGCTGCTATCCGTTCCTTGCACGATATTATCACTGTTTTAGGTTTAGGCGCTGATTTAATTAGTCCTTACTACATGTTTATGACTGTTCTCGATGAATCGACTAAGCCATTGACCAATTTGTACAGTGCATTAACAAAAGGGCTGGAAAAAGTAATTTCAACCATTGGGATTCATGAGTTGCGTGGTTATGGAAGGTTGTTCTCAAGTATCGGTCTTCACGAAGATATCGCAAAAGTTTTAAATATTGTAAACTTCTTTGGTTCAAAGGAACTCGAATTTGGTTTCGAGGCAATGAAACTGGAGGCATATTCTAGGGCTGAAGATTACCAGAATGAAAAGGAAAGAGTCGGAAAGACCTTCCACCTCTTCCCGCGGATTTGGAAAGCAATCGGTGAAGTAGCCGCAACCGGTGATTACAATGTGTACCGCGATAAAATTTCAGAGCAGGAGTTGGAAAATCCAACGACTATTCGCCACTTGGCTGGCTTAAAAGCATCGAATCATCCAATTTCACCAGATGAAGTGGATATTCGTGTAGGCGATCATGATTTACCGTTTTTAATTTCATCCATGTCATTCGGTTCGCAGAATGAAATTGCCTTTAGAGCATATGCAGAAGGCGCTGACCGTTTAAATATGGTGAGCTTAAATGGTGAAGGCGGGGAAATTAAAGATATGCTTGGTAAATACCCAAAAACACGGGGACAGCAAATCGCTTCCGGTCGTTTTGGAGTAAATGCCGAACTGTTAAACTCTTCGAACCTGTTAGAAATTAAAATTGGTCAGGGTGCAAAACCTGGTGAAGGCGGACATTTACCTGGCTCAAAGGTAACAGCAAAGGTTGCTGCTGCACGTAATGCAACATTAGGCTCTGATTTGATTTCGCCATCAAACAACCATGATATTTATTCGATTGAAGATTTGGCGCAAATGATTCTAGAATTAAAAACAGCAAACGATCAGGCGAAAATTGCTGTTAAAGTTCCTGTTGTTCCAAATATCGGTACAATTGCAGTTGGAATTGCAAAAGCCGGCGCAGATATTATTACACTAAGTGGTTTTGACGGTGGCACAGGTGCCGCAAGAATTCATGCCCTACAGCATGTTGGCTTACCAGTAGAAATTGGCGTAAAAGCAGCACATAACGCCCTATTGGAAAGCGGACTCCGCCATAAAGTTGAAATTTGGGCAGATGGCGGTATGAAAAGTGCAATGGATGTAATCAAAATCATGCTTCTAGGGGCAAATCGTGTTGGCTTTGGAACATTAGCCATGCTGTCAATCGGCTGTACTACTTGCCGCGGTTGCCATTTGGATACTTGTCATGTTGGGATTGCAACTCAAATTGAATCAGAGGTTCAAGCAAAGGAACATGGACTAAGACGTTTTGTTCCACGTCAATTTGATTTAGCCGTACAAGGAATCATGAATCTTTTCACTGCTTTCGGTCAGGAATTAAAGGTACTTGCAGCCTCCCTTGGAATTCGTGATCTGCAGGAAGCAGTCGGCCGCTCAGATTTATTAGTACAAACAAGCGGACACCAAAACTTAGACCTTTCCTATTTGCTAAAAACACTTGAAATCAGTCAATTTACGAAAACAGAGGTTTCAAAAACAATTGCTGAAGCTCAAATGCAGGTAGCCGTTGGGGCAGAATATCTTGATGCAAGCATTGATCAATTGCATAGTTCCCGTGAGTTTGAAAGTGTTACATCAGAGCAAAGGGTTTTAGGAAGCCGTGTTTCCTGCCACCGTGTTAGAGGCAGACTTGATGGTTCATACAAACAGTTAAAACCTGTACAGTTGAAGTATCGCGAAGGTTCCATTCCAGGAAATGGCTTAGGTGCATATAACAGCGAAGGCATCGTAATAACCGTTAATGGCGGCGGTCAAGATGGTGTTGGTAAGACATCCTTCGGAGGTAATATTCAAATCCTGAAATCGAAGGGCAAGAATGGCCGTTATTACAATGGCTCAGTTGGAAAAGGCTTTGGGTATGGTGCCCAAAAAGGACTTTTAATTGCACAGGGTAATGCTGATGCCCGTGCTGGAATTCGTCTGTCAGGAGCTGATTTAATCATCGGCGGTTCAGTAAAAAAACAAATTCCTGTGCAGGAAAATGGCAATATTGGCTCCAATGCAAACATTAAGGGATTTGCCTTTGAATATATGACAAATGGCCGTGGTCTTGTTTTGGGAGACCCAGGTCCATGGATTTGCGCTGGTATGACTGGTGGTGTAGTCTATACACGCCTTCAGCCTGAAATGGGATTAACAAAAGAGGCGATTCAAAGAAGAATTGCCAAAGGGGCTAAAGTCTCTGTTAACCCATTAAATGAAAATGGAAAAAATGATGTGAATGAACTTTTAGGCCAATACATCAGCTTACTTGAGAATGATGGCCAGGTTGAAGAAGCAAAACAGCTTCAATCCCTTCTAGCTAATTTGGAAGACCATTTCGTGCAAATTGTTCCGGTTAAAGAGCAAGCAGATCCATCCGTTTCAACAGAATGATTCAAAAGGAAAAACCATCCGCAAATCGCGGATGGTTTTTTTGTAGAAATTTCTTACATAAAATTCATATTAAATCTCTTGATTATATGTTTTAATCCATGTATAGTCTTTTATTGTTTCACATTGAACAAACTAGTATTAGATAATTTTTTGAAAGGAATTTATGCTTTTATGAAGTTAGGCGCCCGCATTTTAAAAACGGGAATAGCAATCATTTTGTCCCTTTATCTTGGTCAGCTGCTGCATTCGCCATCACCGGTATTTGCCGGCATCTCTGCCATTTTTGCGATTCAGCCAACCATTTATCGTTCGTATTTAACCATTATTGAACAAATTCAAGGAAATATCATCGGGGCATTACTCGCGGTATTTTTCGTTCTTACATTAGGAAATCATTTTACCGTCATTGGATTAGCTGCCATTATTGCCATAAGTATCAATCTTAAGCTGAAACTGGAAAATACCATCGGTCTCTCCCTCGTCACATTGGTCTCGATTATGGAAACTACTGGCGGGAATTTCATTCCGTTTGCGGCCATCCGGTTCTCTACCATCATGATTGGGGTATTTTCAGCCTTTATAGTCAATTTAGTGTTTATGCCGCCAAAGTATGAAAGTAAGCTTTATTTTAAAATATCGAGCACCACCGAAGAATTAATCCGGTGGATTCGCTTAAGCACCCGGCATGACTTTGAACATCATCTGCTGAAAGAAGAGATTGAAAAGCTTAAAGATAGTCTCATTAAAATGGAACAGTTTTATGGGATGTACAAGGAAGAACATAATTATTTTAAGAAAAAAAACTTGGAAAAGTCACGCAAGCTGGTGGTTTACCGGCAAATGATTTTCACGGCCAAAAAAGGTGTCGATACCTTAAGAAAACTTCATCGCTTTGAAAATGAAATCCTCCTGCTGCCGGAACATTTTCAACAGGCGATTCAAGAGCAGCTGGATAACCTTATATACCACCACGAACAACTCATGCTCCGGTTTATTGGGAAAGTACCGGAACCTGCAACCGGTTCTGGAGGAAATGATTTTTTAAATAAAAAAGAGCTATATGACCTTTTTATCGCTCATCAAAGGGAATACACGGAACCAGATAATCCGCATCTTTATCATATCATGCAAATCACTGCATTTATTATTGACTACGGAGAACAACTTGAACATCTTGACACGTTAATCTCCAGCTTCTATTCCTATCATGATAATGAGGTTCCCATTGAAGAAAAAGGCCAGGAATAAAAAACCGAAGCAGATTTATGCTTCGGTTTTTTCCTTTTGGTCCAGCTGTTGAACCTGAAATAATTTATAATAATTCCCTTGTTTCGACATTAATTCTTCATGGCTTCCTATTTCGACAATTTCACCATGTTCGATGAGAACAATCCGATTGGCATGGGTAATCGTTGATAATCGGTGAGCAACAATAAAGGTAGTCCTGTCCTTTGCAAGCTCCTCAAGGGATTCTTGAATAAGATGTTCACTTTCCAAATCAAGGGCTGATGTTGCTTCATCCAAAATTAAGATAGGCGGATTCTTTAAGAATACACGGGCAATCGCAATTCGTTGTTTCTGGCCGCCAGAAAGCTTTACGCCCCTTTCCCCCACCCGTGTGTTATAGCCCTCTGTAAGATTTAAAATAAATTCATGAGCATTTGCCGCTTTCGCCGCTTGAATAACCTCTTCTTCTGAAGCATCTGGTTTTCCTAACAAAATATTTTCTTTCACCGATTCACTGAAAAGAATATTATCCTGAAAAACCACTCCAATTTTGTCTCGTAAGGATTGTACCTTAAAGTGACGGATATCAACCCCATCCAGTATGATTCTTCCTTCTGTTACATCATAAAACCTAGGGATTAAGCTTACGAAGGTTGATTTTCCACCGCCGCTCATCCCAACTAAGGCGATGGTCTCCCCCTTTTTAACATCTAAGGAAATATTCTTTAATACCTTCTCTTCTGTTTCTCCATACGAAAAATTAACTTTCTCGAATGAAAGATCTCCATTAACGGTTGTACAGTCAATGGCATTCGGTGCATCGACAATATCATATTTTTCATCCAGAAATTCAAACACACGGTCCATAGATGCGAAGGATTGAGTAATAGTTGTTGAAGAGTTAACCAATCTTCTTAATGGATTATATAGCTTATCGATATAAGCAAAAAAGGCCACCATTGTCCCTAAAGAAAGATCATGATGGATGACTAAATAGGCAGAATAACCAATGACAATTAAGGGGGCAATATCCGTAATCGTATTAACTGCAGAGAACGCCTTCGCATTCCAGCTTGTGTGCTGTAGTGCTTTTTCTAAAAAGTTCTTATTCTGCTTATCAAATTGAGTCTGCTCGTAGTCCTCAATCGCAAAGCTCTTAATGACAGGCATCCCTTGGACCCGTTCATGTAAATAGCTTTGGACCTCTGCAAGAGCCTGCGAACGAATTCTGGTAAATTTGCGCAGATTTCCAAAAAAGTATCTTACAGAAATAGCGTAAAGCGGGAATAGCAGGATGGAAACAATCGTCAGCTTCACATTCATCGAAAACATAATAATAATGGCAATGACAATGGTTGCAATATCCAACCATAGATTCATTAAACCGGAAATGACGAAGGTTTTCGTTTGCTCGACATCATTAATTACACGAGATATAATTTCACCAGCTCTTGTGTTCGCATAATATCTAAAGCTCAATTTCTGAATATGGGTATATAGCTGATCGCGGATATCATAGAGAATTTTACTTGAAGTCCATTGTGCAAAGTATTGCCGATAATATTCAATTGGCGGCCTAAGAATGACGAAAATAACAATCATTACTCCCAGCATGGTCATTAACTTATGAATTTTCGCCTCATCGGCTAATGAGTGATTATTAATAATATCATCAACCACGTATTTAATCAGCATTGGGATGATTAACGGGATTCCGAACTTTATAACCCCGATCATAATGGTTCCGAGGATTTGAACCCTGTATGGCTTAACAAACTGTAGGTACCTGCGTATACTATTCAAAGAATTCTCCCCTGTTCTACATATGCTTTTACATCCAAATAAAAACCTGTTGATGATTGTTTCAACAGGTCTAAAAGCATTTTTATCTAGCGTCGATATGTTAAATAACGTTCATACCAAATATCAATGAAGTCTGGTGCAAAAGGGCCTTTCCGCTGACGAATCCAGCGAATGAGCTTATCTACGTTTCTCTTCAGAATTTGGTCGATTACTTCAGGGTATTTCATCTCTCGGCGATGGCGCTCATATTCATCTTCATCTAATAAATTAAATGTCATATCGGGATAAACCTTTATATCCAAATCATAATCAATATATTTCAGCGCTTCCCCGTCAAAAATAAACGGAGAACTTAAGTTACAATAATAATAAATCCCGTCTTCCCGAATCATTCCAATCACATTGAACCAGCATTGGGAATGAAAGTAACAAATAGCCGGCTCCCTAGTAATCCATGTTCTTCCATCTGATTCTGTTACAATCGTCCGATCATTTCCGCCAATCACTAAATTTTGCGATCCTTTTAAAACGGTTGTTTCTTCCCAGACCCGATGGATGTGCCCATTGTGTTTATAGCTATGTATTTGTACTGGTTCTCCTTCGATGGGTACGCCCATATTCTCCCCTACCTTCATTCCTGAACGCTTTGTAACCTATTCGAATAAATTTTTAAAAACCGGTAAATGGCAACAAAGTACAATTCCTCTTTTATATTATTATAACGGTTGAACAAGGATTTTAAAACAAAAGAGCCATTGAATTCAATGACTCTTAAGGAAAAATTTACGTATTTTCTTATATTTAGCCTTTTTTCACTACCTTGAAGGGGTTAAGTTTGTTACTTGATAGGACTGGATGACATCTTCTGTTTGTTTTTCAAATATTAATTGAATCTCTTTTAATTCTTTTTTCATTTGTTGAATATCAGACTGAATACTCTCAAGCTCCGTTTCATTTTGCAGCTTTTGCAATTCTGCTTCAATCTCAAGACAGCGTTCCAGCTCGGCTTGAAGGTATAATAATTTTTCCATTGTGATCATTTGTTCGGAAACTAATCGGTTAAATTGATCCAACCCATCACCGCCTTATATTTTGTACTATATAAGTATTCTTGAACAAATCCATTTCTCCTTTGACTATTTATGTAAACTTTATGGAACATTTGTCGAATTAACGAAGAGGGATTAATTTAGAAATAAAAAAGAAGGCACTCTTCCGATTGAGAGCGCCTTCCATCTGTGTTAACTTATTTTAGCTTTGACCAAATTGGCCAGAACCTTGGTTTTTACGAGCTTCTGCAGCTTGGTTTTGCTTTCTAACCTCTGCAGCATTTGTTTCGCTACCAAATTCTGTACCAAATGCTCCAGCTGCACCTGCTGCACCTGCACCAGCATTAGCACGAGCTGATTGAGCATTTTGTTGTCTTACTTCTTGAGCGTTTGTTTCGCTCGCAAATTCAGTTCCAAATGCTCCTGCAGCACCTGCACCTGCTTGAGATTGAGCGTTTTGTTGTCTTACTTCCTGGATATTAGTTCCAGCTGAAGTTTTGTTGGCTTGTTGGTTGAATTTTGCCACCTGTAATCACCTCCACGAAATTAATGTACCCCCGAGGTGTGTGGACTATCCAAATTATTTTTGAAAAATAATTTTTTCTTAAACCAATAAGGAAATACCGCCATCCACAATAATGGTTTGTCCTCTAATCATGCTTGATGCATCTGATAATAAGAACATAACCGTATTAACCATATCATCAATTTCGACCATTCTTCCCGCAGGTGTTTTGTCTTTTGCCTCCTGAAGGAGTTCTTCGCGATTTGGAAAATGCTTCAGTGCCTCGGTATCAACTGCTCCACCGGAAACAGCATTCACGACAATATTTTTTTGAGCAAGCTCGACCGCTAAATACCTTGTTAAAGCTTCAAGTGCCGCTTTAGAAACACCCACTACCGTGTAATTTTTTAGATAGCGAATGGAACCTAGTGAGCTTATACTGACAATTTTTCCGCCACCGTTCTTCTCCATCAGCTTTGCAGCTTCCTGCGCGCAAAATAATAATGCCTTACTATTAATGTTCAACGTCCAGTCCCAATGAGATTCTTCAAGCTCCATTAACGGACGCTGCACACCGGAGGCAGCATTGTTAACAAAAATATCTAATCGTCCAAACTCTTGGTCAATTTGAGCAAACATATCTTTTACTTTATTTACATCCCCAACATTGGCTTTAATGATCAGTACTTTTCTACCAAGGGCTTCGATTTGTTCGGCGGTTTCTAAGGCTCCACTCTTACTTCTGGCATAATTAATGACAATATCATACCCTTCTTTGGCTAATCTGAGAGCCGTTGCTTTTCCAATTCCCCTGCTGCTTCCTGTAATTAATGCTACTTTTTGTGACATATGTATATTTCCCTTCTTCATTTGTGATTTCTTATTATTTTATCGCTTCTATGCATAGAAGACAATTGATTACAAAAGACTAAGTTGAATAACATGATTGAAAGGAAGAGGTAAATGTATAATGGGCGAGATATGACAGAACTTTCAATGATTTCGATTAAAGAGTGGGATGATCAAGAATTATCCTTTTTTCAGCATTCATTGCAGCAAATGGTTCCATACTTAAATAGTGAAGGACAAACGATTCATCGGGAAATTATCGAAGAAATCATGGACCGCGGGGGACTTAAAAAAGAATGAACACCGTGATCGTACGGCGTTCATTCTTTTTTATATTCTTGATAAAGCTTAAAGATTTTTTGGGTAAAAACCGGAAGGGCGTAATCCTCTGTATGATCTTGTGAAACAAATTTCCACTCTTGATTCTCGGTAAAATCCGTTGAAATCGTTCCTGTATAGACTTTTATCTTCCAAATTAAGTGGGAGAAAACATGCTCCACTTGACCAATCATCTTACCTAAATGAAGATTGAGACTTAAATCCTGTTCAAAAAGGCGGGCGATTTGATCACGGTTATTTTGAATCGGATGGTTGATTTCCAAATTCGGAAATTCCCATAAATTTGCGAGAAGTCCGGATTCAGGCCGTTTATGAATAAGCAAATCTCCTTTTTCATTAGCAAGAACAACTGCAGCAAGCTGTACTTCACGCTGTTTATTTTTCTGAGATTTGATTGGAAGTTCCGTCTGTACACCCTCATGAAATGCATGGCAATGTTCACGTACAGGGCAAAGCAAACAAGAGGGGGAGGTTGGAGTACAGATCAATGCACCTAATTCCATTAATGCCTGATTAAATTCTGATGGTTCTTCATGGGAAATGAGCTCTCTTACAGCTTGCTCAAAAACTTTTCGGGAAGAGGGTTTGGCGATATCCTCCCAAATGGAGAGAATTCTTGATAAAACTCTCATCACATTCCCATCCACTGCCGGCTCGGGTACTCCATATGCAATGCTTAAAATTGCTCCAGCCGTATAAGGTCCAACCCCTTTAAGAGTGGATATTTCCATTGGTGTATTGGGAACAACACCATCATATTTTTCTTTTACTTCTTTAACTGCAGAATGTAAATTTCTTACCCTTGAATAATACCCAAGACCTTCCCAAGCCTTCAGAACCTTATCTTCATTTGCCTCTGCTAAGGTCTCGATCGTTGGAAACCAATCAATAAAACGGTTAAAATAAGGTATAACCGTATCCACTCTTGTTTGCTGCAGCATGATTTCTGAAACCCATACTTTGTACGGGTCCTGGTCCTTTCTCCAGGGCAGGTCACGCTGCTCATTTTTAAACCATGTAATTAAATCAACTTGAAATTCTTTTATATTTACTTTCGATAAATTATTTAGAACATTTTTCATTACATTTGGGCCTCCAACTTGTTAAACAATACAAAATGAGGGAATATAATAGTATGCATTGTATTACGATAATCCATATTGATCATTTTGACAAGAATTGATTAGATTAAAGGAGGAACTTCCTTTTGGATACCGGAACTCACGTTGTCATGGGGATTGCCCTTGGAGGTCTGGCAACACTTGACCCCGTCGTAGCAAGCAGCCATGCAGCAACAACTAGTGTTTTAATCGCAACGATTGCAGGGTCACAAATACCTGATATTGATACTGTTTTAAAATTAAGAAATAATGCAATTTACATTCGTAATCATCGCGGGGTAACGCACTCCATACCGGCAGTAATTTTATGGCCGCTTGTACTTTTAGCTGTGATTTACCCATTTTTTCCAGCCGTCAATTTACTGCATTTATGGGCATGGACATTTTTCGCAGTATTTCTCCATGTATTTGTTGATATCTTTAATGCTTATGGTACCCAGGCCCTTAGACCATTTTCGAATAAATGGGTAGCTTTAGGTGTCATTAATACTTTTGACGCTTATATTTTTGCGATTCATGTTGTGGGGATTTTTATTTGGATATTTGGAGCAAATCCTGGATACACCTTTTTGATTATGTACTTTGTTATTATTGGTTATTATTTACTAAGGTTTCGCGTCCGACATAAGGTTTTATTGGAGGTCCGTAGAATTGTACCGGATGCGACGGATATTATCATTGCACCAACCATGAAATTCCACCAATGGCGGATTGCCGCAATGAATGAGAAACAATTCTTTGTCGGAAAAGCTGTAAAGGATAAAGTGGAGATATTAGATTTATTTAATCGGATTCCAGTACCTGAAACCCCCGTCATTAAGGCAGCTAAAAAAGACAAAAACCTGTCTGCATTTTTATCCTTCTCACCTGTTTACCGGTGGGAAGTGGATGAATACGATGATTTTTATGAAGTCAGGTTTATTGATCTCAGGTATCGAAGCAACGGCCATTACCCTTTCGTTGCAGTTGTTCAATTAGATTGTGACCTAAACCGAATTAGCTCCTATACCGGATGGGTCTTCAGCGAAAAGAAACTGCGGAAAAAATTAAGTATTATACCAAGCTGATCAATAGAAAAGCGATGACATTTTATTTTGTCATCGCTTTTTATTTAAAAAATCCTTATATTTCGGATTCGTTGCGATAAAGTCATGAAGGCGATTTCCATAATTTTCAATCCATTGTTTTACAATCCGCTCCGTCATTTCGCTGCCAAGATAGTCTCTGCCTGCTTTTGCAGAGGTCGTTTCAAAATCATCCCATAATAATTCAATCCATGTTAGGGCCTCGTCATAGGTGAGTTGGTTATTTTTAGCCAGTAAATAATCGCATAACCGCTCATGGTACTCGTTCATACATTCACTCCTTTGCCATTTTCTTATAACATATCTGAATCTAATTAAGCAAATAATATAGATACGTGGTCAGCATTGATCTTTTGATGCTTTGCTTTTCACGATTTCTCATTCCTTTAGATGGAGGTACAGCATGAGAAACAAACAACATAACTTTCCTAATCAAAATAACAATAAGTTAGAGGGAGAGCCAAGAGCAAAAGCAGAGTATGCTTCAAAAAGAGCAGATGGAACCACTAATACGCATCCACAGGAACGGATGCGGGCTTCTGGTCAGCGCGCTAATGATAATGATACACCTGATTCTTTAACCTAGGGAGGCGTTACTGTGGGTAAACAGAAATTTTTCCAAAATAAGCCATTTTCAACACCATGGGCTAGTGCAAAACACCAACATTCTCAGATAAATGGCGAAAGCAAACTTACCCAAGACCTCATTATTTTAAAGCACCAAACCAGAAAACAGTCATAGGAAACAACCAAACCAGAGAGTTTTCTCTCTGGTTTGCTTTTTTGTCCAGCTTCAGCGCCTAGCACCTCGAGGTTGTTTTGGGTCTAACCAAGGCGCTTCCGCTTTTCTTATTTCAACCACTTTAACATAGAAATCGGCACTGCCTCTTCTTTTCCATCGCCTTTAAGTCGATACCCCCAGGCAAAAACTCCATTTAGATAATCGATTTTAAAGTATTGCCCCGGATCCCCTTCAAGTTCATAAATTTCACCCGGCTCAAAGGAATCGGGACTTATTAAATAGGCACGAGCCATCAATACTTTCCTTTCAAGGACAGCAAACTCATTTACCCTTCCTAATTGCTCTGCTTTCCGTGCTTTCTCCTGAAGAGTCGCAATTTCTTGGCGTAATTCATGTTCGCTCAATTCACTATATCGTTTCTCCTGGTGCATGTAATCCACTCCCAAAGTATCGTTAGCCACCATATTTAAGTATAATTATTTTTGTAGAATTAATAAAGGAGTTTAGCAAATGAAAACAATCATGGTAACCGGTGCTGGGTCAGGGTTAGGGAAAGAATTGGCCTTATTATTTTCTAGGCAAAATTATCATCTGCTTTTAACGGGACGGAACGAAGAAAAATTAAGGAGCACGAAAACGGAAATCGAAGCAGTTGGCGGGAGTGCAGATTATCTCCTATTAGATATTCGAAACCATAAAGAGGTACAAGAAAAAATCGACGAAATTAGCGGGTCTTTTGAAATTTATGGATTGGTCAACAACGCAGGAGTGGGACATTTCGGATCTTTCCAGGAGATGACGCAGCAGGAAATTGCGGAGATGTTGGACACGAATGTTCTTGGAACTATCCTAATGACAAAATCGGTTCTACCCTACTTGATTTATCATGGTGAAGGAAAAATTATCAATATTATCTCAACAGCCGGACTTCGCGGTAAGGTAAATGAAGCCGTTTATGCAGCTAGTAAATTTGCGATTCGCGGCTTTACTGAAAGTCTTCAAAAAGAATTTGATGGCAGCAAGATCCAATTTACTGCCGTTTACATGGGCGGTATGGATACTCCATTTTGGAATGAGAGCAATCATGTGAAAGACCCTTCCCGTTTTCGTTCCCCAAAAGAAGTTGCAGAAATAATTGTCCAACAAATCAATCAGGATTCCATTATCATTGAAAGTAAAAAATCATGACATTTTGTCATGATTCTTCTTTTTCTGCTAAGAATTTTTCTATTAAATCCATCGAAAAGCCTTTTCGATATAGTGCTTGTTTCATCTTTTGTTTATACTCAAAACCACTAAGATGACTGTATTTGCGATAAATCTTTTCTCCTTGAAACCTGATAGCTTCCATTTCCGCATCCGAATCCTTGTCCAGTTCACTTTCATTTACAGCAATTTGAATGATCTCAAATGGATATCCTTTTCGAAGCAGTAATCCTTCAAGCTTTTGTTTTACAATCCGCTCAGAGTCCTTTGTATTCTTTTCAAAAAACTTTTTAGCAAGTATCGAAGCTTTTTCAACTTGCAGATCATAAGGAAAATCCTGAAGGGCTTGTCTTGCAAAGTCCTCTTTTATTCCCCTGTCTTTTAATTCCAACCAAATTAAATCTGGTCCCTTGTCTGTTGTATTTACTTGGGTTCTGACAAATGCGTGGGCATATTCCCAGTCATCAATATATTTTTGGGAGGTTAATTTATGAAGAACCTCGTTAATAATGGGCTCATCAATTTCTTTTTTGGATAAATAATCCCTTATTTCTTTTTCGGACCGCATTCTTTTGGATAAATACTGGATAGCATGATGATAAGCTTTACGAATATCGTCCTGATACTGAATTTCCAGAAAGGAGAAGTCGTCGAGCTCCATACCCTTTTTTAGCTGAAATTTTATTAAGACATCACTATCAACACTAAATGCAAATTCCTCGCCTTTTCCATAATCCATAAAAACATTATAGCGATCCTGATTTTTCTGCTGCGTGGTGATTTTCGTAATGATTGCCATTTTCCTCACCTCAACACTACTTTACCATGTTTTTCATGAAATATCGCAAAGAATTGAAAATACACAGTATCATTCCTTCCCTAAAAGGTAAAAATGGAAATAAGTACATATTGTGCTTAATTAAAATCCACTAAGCTTAATGACATTTAGCAAAAATATGTTGAAAGGAATGAGCAAAAATGGCGGAAAAAAAGAAAAAGGATAAGGATCGCGGAAAATATTCCTTAACCAGTATGCAAGAAGTAAGTTATCAAAGAGAATTTAAAATGGCAGACCGCGCTGGAGGATTTTCAGACAGAAAAACCAAGTTGTAATGAAACTTTGAAGCATTTCCCATTCATGGACCTTTGTTTTTTGCTAACACTAAGAAAGGAACCAAGAAGGTTCCTGAAAGTTATCAATGAAAGGGGTTTTCGTAATGGGTCGTTCACGTGGGCATGGATCTCGTGATAAAAATAAAGCATCACTTCCACAGGTGCCAAAAAATCTTAAATCAGATGGAATCGATGAAGAGTATTCTGCTGAATTAGCCGATCAGGCAGATTTAGAGGCACAAGCACGAGCAAATGCCGCGAATCAGCGTGTAAATACGAAAAGAAATAGATAACCTCTTTAAAAAAGTTTGAATTTGAAAAAGAAGCAGGCGTCCTGCTTCTTTTTCACTCTATTTTGTGGATAATGTGGATAATGTGGATTCTACATTAAAACCTCTTAAAATATAGGCTTTAAAGCTTTTCACATTTTGTTAACAATTTTTGTGGGTAACCCTGTGGATAATGTGAATAAGTGTGTAGAATGCTTATAATATAGGACTTTCGATGTGGATAGTATAGTGAATAAATGAATTTTCATTCATTTATCACAATTTAAAATAAACAATAAACTCTACTCTTAATTTGAGACAAGTGGATAAAAATCATCGGTATAGGATACGATATCCCCCCACCCCATAAAGTCTTCATCCGAAACCTTCCACGTATGTTTTTCTGTATCGTGCCGTATTACCGCAAAATGGAAACGATTCGATGAATAAACATTGAAACCGGCTTTTTTACATTGGTCGATAAAAAAGTAATCCTCCGCACGATTTACTTTTTCAAATTGAACTTTTTCAAAAACTGATTTTCGAAACATCAATGTGGCCCCGGCAACCGTGTCAGAAAAGGAATTCTCTTCTCCAGGCACTAAGACTAAGGCTTTTTTATTTTTAAAATAAATATAGTATGAACTTTTGCCGAGGATCGAAACCTGTTCGTCTTTAAAGGCCTGCATCGAACTAGAAATATATTCAGGACCATAGTAGTCGTCATCATCAAATTTGGCAATAACATCATGGTTAGCCTTTAGGACGCCAAAATTTAAACAATCTCCCAAAGCTGCTTTTTCATGAAGTTGAAAAACACGCACGTTTTGATAATTCTTCGCTTTCTCCAACCATTTGTCGATACTCATCGAATCTTTATTAAGGATTATAATTAACTCTTTATCCTTCCAGGTTTGCTGTTGATAATTATTAAAAACATTATTAATAAATTCATCTCTAATGGTGCAAGTGATAATGGAAACCATTTTTTCACTCCTTTCCTTTAAAATGATTTTACGAAGCAATAACTTTTTGAATAAAATTGGCCAAGTTTTTATATTTCCCTAGATTATTTAGTTTCCGCAGGTCTGATTTCAGTTCGTTTATTTGCTCTCCTCCAAAACCGGCCGCACCTAAAATATTAAAATGGCGAATATCCACTTTCAGCAAAAGGGCGATGGTTTCAAGGATGGAGATGAATTTATTTTGAAATTTTTTTGTTTTTTTGCCGTATTTATTAACCAAACTTTTATATTCTTGCAATATATCGTTCATGGTTGCTAAACCCGTTATTCTAGATAGTTCTAAACTAAGAATTAGAATGTCCACTTCATGATGCTTTTTAATAAATAAATGATAATTCTCGATTGCCTCTTTCCACTTACTTTCTGCGACAGGATGCTCTTGATGATAGGATACTAGATTCTTTGCATTGAGATACTTTGCCCCAGCCTTATAAAGGCGGTATCCTAATTCCCAGTCCTCATATCCATACTTTACAAATTCCTCATCAAATAACCCGGCCTTGTTTAATAGCTCTTTTCTGATCGAAACATTACCGGTGAGAAGGGCCATCCACGGAAATTCAAAGCCTTCTAAGTCCGTTCCATATTTACGGGTAATGGTTCGAAACCAGGAGTTGGCATTCTTAATTAAAGCACCATAGGTCTGATTTGAAATATCACTTTTGTTAATGAGAGGATAAGGCTTTGCAGCCGCTTTTTCATATTGATTAAATTTATTATTAAGGTTTTCATTTCCTTTTACCATCTCAGCAATTTGGTCAAGTTTAGCACGATCATCTTTTGGAAAGATACAGGTAATAATATTTTTAGAATACATGACCCCCGACATAATAAGATTACTTTTTTCTTGGTGATACTTAACGTGATTCTGCACAAAATTACGGTCAACAAGCATTTCTGCATCTAAAAATATCAGGATGTTCCCGCTCGATGATTGAATTCCTAAATTACGCACCTTTGCCCTTCCAAGATTTTCGTTGTTTCGAATATATTTAAATTGATATGGCGCTTGATAGTTTTGGAGGGAGTCTTTTGTTTGATCTGTAGAGGCATCATCAATTAAGATGACTTCCATTTTTTCCAAATTGAATGTTTGGTTTTCAAGAGAATATAGGGTGAAAAGGTTTAGTGGATACTTATTGTAGGAAGGGATAATAATACTTACCTCTATTTTATTATTCTGATCACTCTTCAAACCTCTATATTTTTCAGTCTTTTTTTCATTATTCTCCGATACCGGTTCTTTGTTGATTTCTCTAGTGATTTTTTCAGGCCAAATGGCATATAGGCCATTCTCCCGCCCTTTCAGTCTAGCATTCATATTTACTTTAAGCTGATTTTCGCTTCTGCTATGATTCCAGATTCTAACTTCTTTAATATCCCCGATAAAGAACACTCCCGGCGGGTAAACAATGGAACCTGATGGAGAGACATATTTTTTTGGACTCATTTCCCCTTCTTTTACGAAAGTACCATTGATGAAAAGAAAGGGTCTTTTCTCCTTATAAACAACGGCCACATGTACCCACTCATTAATGGATGTCTCATAAACCAATGTGGCGTAAATATTGTTTTGTGTATATTCATAGACAGACACTCCATTCAATCCAACGGAGACGCAGATTCCGGAGCCATTTTGATCTTCTCCTCTTGCAGGACCAATAATATAATTTTTTCCATTACTGTTTACTGGAATTTCCCTAGACTGTTTATCGATTTGATGAATGTTTCCAGGCTTAACCATAAATTCATAAGTAAATGAATTTTTTAAATTTCCGATCAATCGGTCAGTGATGTTTCCTGACATGTTGCACCCCTTTTCCTTCCTTATCCTAAAACCTCGTCCGATTTAGTATAGCTTTTACACAATATGTACAAGGGTATAAATTGGACTAGACTATCTCCCATTTATGTGATGGGTTTTAAATTTTTTCATAAAAAAATAAGACAGCAGCCTTAGAAAGAGGGTGCTGTCTAGTGAGATATTTTATACTGTAACGGTTAACTTTTCCTTTCTATCTTGAAGGATTTGAGTTCCATCTAGAATTGGGTAATAACTTAGTGACGGATACTCTTTAGCTTTTTGTAAAATCTTCTCATCAGTGGTCTCAACAATAAAGGTTTGATCAGACAACCGTTCAACAGGGAGGATGGAAGGACTTAATTCTGTTCTACTCACCCCACTTATTAGCCAAAAATTATTTAATGAGCCAGTAGCGTGAGATAAAGCTTCTTTTACAGGATTAGCCTGAAGCTTTTTTTGCTGATTACTTTGGCTTACATAAACTAGGTCCTCGATAACTGCACTTGCGGTCGGAAACATTCCGGCGCCAGGACCTTGCAGAGTTATTCTGCCCACGATGTCCGAGTATACATTTACCGCATTTTCGACCCCTTCCACATGATAGAATGGATGGGACTTGCTGACGAGCACGGGCCTTACACTTCCAATAAGTGTATCCCCTTCCTTTTGAATACTCACAACATGCTTGAACCGAAAACCAAGCTGGTCTGCCGCTTCAATTAATTCACTTGTAATAGAAGTGATCCCGACGCGTTCCACAGCCTTCCAATTCGGCGCATTTCCAAAGGCTACTCTGCTTAAAACCATTAATTTATAAAATGCATCAAAACCTTCCACATCATTGGTTGGGTCTGCTTCTGCAAATCCCTTATCCTGGGCTAATTTTAAGGCATCAGCAAATGACTGCTTTTTCTCACGCATTTCTGTCAAAATGAAATTGGATGTCCCGTTTACAATGCCTTGAATTTGCTGAACACGATTAACCTTTAACAATTGTCTTAAGGTTTGAATGATTGGAATTCCACCCGCAACAGTCGCTTCAAAGCCAATCGATACTTGGTGTTCATCAGCAAGATCCAACAGCTCTTTTCCATGGTGTGCAAACATTTCTTTGTTTGCAGTAATAATATGGCAGCCTCTTTCAATTGCTTGTTTTAAATAGTTAAAGGCCGGATCCTTGCCCACAATCGCATCAACCACAATATCAAGCTGTGAAAGATTGATAATTTCATTGAAATCCGTTGTGATAAGAACATCCTTTGCGATTTTTCTTTCTTTTTGATTATTTTTAATTAGAACGGCCGCAACCTCCACTTTCTTTCCCAATAGTGCTTCCAGTTCACTTGCATGTGTTTGAATGGTTCGATAAACTCCTTCGCCTACTGTCCCAAACCCTAAAATGGCTACCTTTACTGTCATTATTGATCCCCCCGTTATTAAAAAATGGAAAAAAGAAAACCCTCTTCATAAGAAGAGGGCAGTCATCCTCCTCTTATCTTTCAGGTTAAATATAACCTGCAGGAATTAGCACCTTTTCAAGGAATACCTTGAAGGTTGCCGGGCTTCATCGGGCCTAGTCCCTCCGCCGCTCTGGATAAGAGTATTTATAAAATTGTTAGTTTAATTTTCCATGTTATGAATGAAATTGTAGTTGATTCCTACAAAGCTGTCAATCTTTTTTGAAAATTCTTTTTTACAGGGGTAATAAAGAAATTATGTCCCGTTCCTTCACTTGATTAATCATTTCAAGCCATTCTTGAGGTTTATTTGAAAGAATTGAGTAATAGTTAGTCAGAAACTCTACTACTAAAGCTGCCTGTAAATGTTCCAATTCATTATCCATTGGCATAAAGCATAAATCCAATCCTTTTACCGCTTCGCCATTATTCTCCCAGGAAGGGTGGACATAGGAAAGGTCAAGACGTTTGTAGCCCAAATGAGACAATACCTCCCTGCGAACATAAGGATCCATCACTTTTACTCCGCCAAACTCGTGATTTTGAACACGATACGGGTCATAGATTTCAGCAAACATACCAAATAGTTCGTTTCCATTGTCTAGTGCTAGTTTTTTTAAGTCTTTTAATCTATTTTGAGCTAAGAATCGGCCAAGGCCAAGCCCGGGCCTACTGATAATCGTAAAATCTGTCATAGCAATATTCCATTCGGGATAGTATCGATATTCCGTTGCTCCTACAACCTCTTCCTCCTGTATCGCAACAAACACCCGAATACTTGGATCCTCTAATGGTTCTCTCCATAACTCATACTCTAATACTTCTTCTTGGGGAAAAATTTCTCCCATTAATTGATGCAGCTTTTTAAAATTCGGATCCTTAATACTCGTAATACGTTTATATTCCATTTTCCTTAAATCCCCCTTTATTTAAATGGGTTTTTCCATTCCATTAAAACAGCATAATTACAGGATTCTTCATCCTCAAGATAGTTTTCTGCAAGTCCAATTGGGAACCTGCCACACTGTAGCAGGAAAGTGATTACAGGGTCCTTAACCTCTCCCTTAATAATTGCCTGCAAATACTCTTCCGGCGCCATTTTATTTGCAAACTTATGATAACCCGGCATTCTCCCGCCGCCAAGCAACCGCTCAAGATCCTTTTGGATGACAACGTGGTACATGGACTGCATCATTAGTTTTCCGAGCCCCAGGTTGCGATACTTTGGGCGGACACTTATATCGACAATGTACAACGTGTTGCCGTCCGGTTGGTGATTGCGGATATAACCGTGGTCAGTAATCTCCTCCCACTTATGGTTTCGATGGTTCGGATCAAAATCAACGCACAAGCCTGTCAGGGAACCCGCTAATTCACCGTTGACTTCAACGCATAATGCTCCTTCTTGAAAAAGGGTAACATGGTTTATTAATTGTTCCTCGTTCCACCATAATTCTGAAGGAAATGGCGGCGGGAAACATTCTTTTTGAATTTCTATGAGGTGGGGAAAATCATTCTTTGTATAATTGCGTACAAGCACAGGTACAGGCCGATTTTGGTCAAAAACATAAAATTCACTCCGATACAATAGGCCCCCTCCTATTTTTCCCAATCTGTATATAGATCCGTTCTTCGGTCACGCCAAGTAGTCACGGAGCCACGTTCTCTTACTTCATAAAGAAGTTCAAAGTCTAGGTCTGCCGTGATGATCATGTCATGATTGATTTCGCCTTCCGCTAAGATTCCTTGGGGTGGAAAAGGTATATCATTTGGTGTGATAATGGCGGCCTGGCCAAAATTTGCCCGCATAAAGTCCACCGTCGGAAGGGAGCCGACCGTTCCTGTTAAAACAACATAAACTTGGTTTTCAATCGCACGAGCATGGCTTGTGTAACGAACGCGGTGAAATCCATGACGATCATCAGTACAGGATGGACAGAAAATGACGTCCGCACCCTTAGCTTTTGCCATCCGTACGATTTCCGGAAATTCAATATCGTAGCAGGTAAGGATTGCAATTTTCCCTTTTTTCGTTTCAAAAATTTGAAAGGATTCCCCTGCTTCCATATTCCATTCATTTACTTCGGTAGGCGTGATATGAAGCTTGGCCTGTTCGCCAATTCGTCCATCTGGGTAAAAGAGATGAGCGGTATTAAAAAGCTTACCGTTTTTTTCTAAAACCTGGGTCCCTGCGATAATATGCATGTTGGTTTGTTTTGCGAAGTTGGAAAATAGTTCACGGTATTGGTCTGTAAAGCTTGGTAGATCGTCTATTTTCTTTCCTTTTCCGATGGATAGGAGCTGAGTGGTAAAGAACTCGGGAAAAAGAACGAACTCGGCGCCAAATTCTTCAGCCGTTTTTATATAATGCTCGCACTGGCGAGCAAATTCTTCAAAGGATTGGATGGTGTGTAGATGGTATTGCACAGCAGAAACTCTTAATTTCATTTTTCTCCCCCTGTTACTGATTTAAAATGACACTTATGAGAATTATCTATCATTTTGGTATTTTCTTCAATGGAAATGATTATGTAAAGGGGGAGGATTTCTAAATCTCTTTGGGCGTATTTTAGCGGCTATTTATAAAGTCCTTTTTAACATCATATGGGTATATTTTAATAACTCGCAATCTCCATCACCAAAATCCTTACTTTTTTATATCTTACCTCGCCCATGCAGAAATAGTCGTTATGTTCTCTGGTTTTGTCCTGCAGCAGCCACCAATCAATCGGGCACCGCATTCATACCAGTGATGGGTACTGTATCCGTAAGTTTCTTCAGATGATTCCCCATTCCAAGTTTTAGTGACTGCATCGTACTGCTCGCCTAAATTTGGATATACGATGATAGGTTTAACTGTGTGACTGTGCACTTTATTTATCAGCGAAGAAATGTACTGAGGCCGCGTGCAGTTTATGCCGACGGCAGCCACTTGATCATATTTATCCAGCCATTCTGCACACTCAGCAACCAGGGTCCCATCACTAATATGAAACCCGTCTTTTGCACTGAAGCTAATCCATGCATAGGTTTTGGGGAACTCTTCTAATAACCTGACGATTGCTCTGGCCTCCATCAGACATGGAATAGTTTCGCAGGCAAGGATATCGGCACCGGCATCAATCAAGGCTTTCATACGGGGCCTATGGAAATTCATAAGTTCTTCTTCGGTCAACATATAATCTCCTCGATATTCAGATCCATCAGCAAGGAATGCGCCATATGGCCCTACTGAACCGGCTACTAAAGGCTTCGGTCGGTTTGACCGGTTCTCGGGTATTCCCCAGAATTCATCGCGTGCTTTTAAGGCTATCTGGACGGATTTCTGGATGAGAATGAGCGCTTCAGCCTCGTTTAAACCGCGTCGGGAGAATCCTTCGACAGTTGCCTGGTAACTGGCGGTGATAGCACAATCTGCCCCCGCTTTAAAATAATCTGTATGTACCTGTTTGATAAGCTCAGGATTTTCGATAAGTATGGTTGCCGACCAAAGACTGTCGTTCAAATCACAGCCATGACGCTCAAGTTCAGTTGCCATTGCACCGTCTAGTATAACTAACGGGAATTTCTCTAATATGTTCTCAATAGGATTCATTACAGTACCTCCGCTAAAGTAATTTTCTGTGCTCCCTTAGAAATGATAAAAAAACGAGGACTTTCTATTTCTAATATCTCAGTGTTATAGAGTTCATCAATATAGACCAAAGTGGTAAAAATGTCTTTGCAATACTTAAGTTTAAGTTAAACAAATTTTAGGTAGATTCGACGCGATGAATTTGGTTAAAAAGGACAGACCCTCCTGCGAAAGAGGTCTGTCCAAAGTCAGGTTAAATTCATTCAGCAATGGTTTGGATTAATAGAATAATAGTCTGACAACCGCAAGATATTTGTAGTATTTTTCATTAACAGTTTTTCACAACATTAATGATAGTATCTATAGTATATTCCAGTTTAATAGATCTCTTATAGCAAACCTCTCTACTTAATATTATCTATATACTGACTGTGTTCATCATGAGAATCTAATAGATTCTTTTTTCCGCGATTCTTCATATAGTAGAAAAAATAGCAAAAAACAATAAAGGGTACTCCGCTGTATAGAGCAATTCGTTGGCTTTGATCGAAAGCAAGTCCTACACAAGAAGCAAAACATAAAACAAAAGCAGCGATGGGCACAATGGGATACAGAGGTGTACGAAATTTCAAATGTGTAATATCCCCTCCCTCTTTAATAAAACGCCTTCGAAACATATACTGCGATAACACAATTCCCATCCACACAGTAACCACGGCAAATCCTGAAATAGCTACAAGCACTAAATAAACTGTATCTGGTGCAACTACACTAGAGAATAACGACAAACAGGCTACTGCCATACTTAAAATTAACGCATTAAGCGGCACTCCTTTTGAGGTTACCTTTCCTAAGTGGGGGCTTATTGTTTTTTCGTTGGAAAGAGACCATAACATACGAGTAGATGCATAAAGACCGGAATTTGCTACGGATAATAAAGCTGTAAGAATAACGAAGTTCATGATATCAGCTGCATAAGGAATTCCTATATTATCAAAGACCATAACGAATGGACTTTCAATGACTCCTGCTTCTTTCCAAGAGATTAATCCAGATAATACAAATATAGCGCCGATAAAGAAAAAAACGGTTCTCCAAATTACATTTCTTACGGACCGGGGAATGTCTTTTTCAGGATTTTCGCTCTCTCCGGCGGCAATTCCAATAAGTTCTGTTCCTGAAAAGGCAAAGTTTACGGAAATCATAGCCATTAAAACTGGAAGCATCCCATTAGGAAAAAGACCTCCTTCGCCAGTAAAATGTGAGAGCATGGGGGCAGACGTATGGCCTTTCATTGGTATGAAACCAAACATCGCAGCTCCCCCCAAAATGATAAATAAAATAATGGTAACTACTTTAATTCCGGCAAACCAAAATTCTGCTTCCGCAAAAAATTTTACTGAAAAGGCATTTAGTAGAAAAAGGGCAATCGCAAAGATGGCACTCCATATCCAAACAGAAGTATCAGGGAACCATCTCTTCATTAATAGACCTGAGGCGGTAAATTCCGATCCTACTGTTACCACCCAAGTAAGCCAGTACATTACACCAATAGTAAATCCGGTAGCAGGACCGACATACTTTGTAGCATAGGTTTGAAATGAACCGGTTACCGGCATGGCTACAGTTAATTCTCCTAGGCATAGCATAACAAGATACATAATCAATGCCCCAACCAAATATGCGAGAATCGTCCCTCCTGGTCCAGCTTGATTAATGGTATAGCCCGTACTTAGAAAAAGGCCCGTTCCAATTACCCCTCCTAGCGATATCATGAACAAATGTCTGCTTTTCATTGTACGCTTTAACTGATTTTGATCAGAATTATTTGTCTGTAGCATCCAGTTTCCTCCTTTGGTATAGGTAACCACGCGGCCAACCTATTAGGACAATTTCTATTAAACTAGCATTATACCACTAATTTGTTTTTATTATCTTTTAACGGCAACCTTAAAACAAACAACTTTTGGTTCGGTCATTTCTTGAAGTGCAAATTTAATTCCTTCACGACCTATACCAGAACCTTTTACCCCCCCAAAAGGCATCGCATCTATTCGATAATCGGAGCTGTCATTTACAATAACCCCGCCTACATCCAGCTTCCGTACAGCCCCCAAAGCATGGTCTAAATTTTGAGTGAAAATACCTGCTTGTAAGCCGAAAGCCACATTGTTAGATTGAAAAATAGCTGTATCAAGATCTGGAACACTATAAAGGGTAACAACTGGTCCAAAGACTTCTTCCGTTGCCAGCTTGCAATCAGCTGGGACATTCTCTAAAACAGTTGGGTAATAAAAAGCTCCCTCTCGTTTGCCGCCACAAAGCAATTTTGCACCGCTTTCAACGGCTTCATTAACCCAACTCTCCACCCTCTTTGCTTCCTTTTCTGATATCATTGGACCCATATCGGTTTCCTCTGAAAATTTATTACCCACTCGATACCTTAGAGTACGAGTAAGGAACCTTCCGACAAAGTCCTGATAGATCCCTTCTTGAACATATACTCTTTGCACTCCAAGGCAATTTTGACCTGCAGCCCAAAAGGCTCCGGAAACAGTTGATTCAACGGCTTCTTCTAAATCAGCGTCTTGCAGAACGATAACCGGTGAGTTCGATCCTAACTCCATACTGAACTTTTTCATGCCCGCCTTTTGCATAATCGCTTGGCCAGTAGAAAGTCCCCCTGTAAAAGATATCATTCGTATCGCCGGATGGGTAATCAGGCTTTCTCCCATATCACTTGGATAGCCAGTAATGACGGATAAAACTTTAGGAGGCAAACCTGCTTTTTCAAATGCTTCTGCCAATAATAGAGCACTTAATGGTGTAGCTGGTGCTGGTTTAACGATGATCGCATTTCCAGCAGCAATAGCTGGCCCCACTTTATGAGCAACAAGGTTTAATGGATCGTTAAAAGGCGTGATGGCCACAATGATTCCAATAGGAAAACGATAATAATATCCCATGCGATCTTCACTTCCCGGCATTTGGTCAAATAAAATCGTTTCTCCATTTATTCTCCTTGCCTCTTCAGCACTAATACGAAGAGTCTCAATACAGCGCAATACTTCTTTCCTTGCCTCTTTAATTGTTTTACTTCCCTCACATGCAATGGTGGTTGCGAACTTTTCTTTATGCTCATAAATCCAGTCAGCAGCACGATTTAAAATGGTGATTCTTTCGTGCGTCGACATGTCAGCAGCAATTTTTGCTCCCTTTTTTGCCTCCTCTATAGTATGAAGTACATCTTCCTCATTAGCGGCAGGGACAGTTGCGATTAAACGATTATCTTGGGGGTCGAAGACTTTAATGCTTTTGGATCGGGATACCCACTTTCCAGCTAGAAACATCTTATTTTCTTTTGTCTGTGTCTCTATAAATGTCATTGTGTAACCACCTCATATAACTAATTTTTCATTTTGTAAGTTAATAGTGTAAAAGATTACAATTGACCGCGGCTAATATTAATTAAATCAATAAGAATAGAGAATCCGGTTTCCTTTCGGCCGGCTCCGGCACCAATAAGCGTGATTGGACCGGCTAAATCGCAATCATATGTAATGGCATTTTGGGCACCTGAGACTCCAGCTAAAGGATCTGTAATCGGTATCGCTTCGGGACCTACCCGTGCGATGACTTTATCACCATCTTTTATACATTTAGCAATAAGTTTCCACCTTTTACCCTCAGATTTTGCCCATTGGATATCTTGTAGTGTAAGATGACTAATTCCTTCACATTCTACTTCTTCTCGTTTCATCGGAACGTTCATGACAATATTAGCTAGAATAGTAGCTTTATATTGGGCATCATACCCCTCGACATCACTTGTAGGATCGGCCTCTGCATAGCCAAGAGTTTGTGCCTCAGCCAATGCCGCCTCATAACTCAGGCCTTCTTCCATTTTGGTTAAAATATAATTGGTCGTTCCATTTAAAATCCCACGTATTTCAAAAATAGTATTTCCTGCCAATGCAACGAGGGGCATTCTCAATGCAGGTGTTCCGCTCATGACGGTTCCTTCAAAGCCCCATCGAACATGATTCTTTCTAGCTAACTCAATCAGTTCTTGGTAAGCTAAAGAAACTGGACCTTTATTACTCATAACTACATTCTTTCCGCTTTCAAATGCTGCCTTACAATGATCGATGGCAGGTTGGCCTGTTTTTACGTCTGTAAAAGTAATTTCTACAACGGTGTCCGCATTACTTTCACGGATAGTCTGAAAACTATCCCATCCTCTTACCAAACCAGGGCTTTCCGGGTAGCAATTAAGTTTCCCTGTTTCCTTTACAGCTTGTAATGCTTTAGCAATATCTAAGCCTTCTGGATGATAAAGAGATCCCTTAACAAAATCGGAAATCGCAACAATTTTTGCATCAAAACCAAGTCCGCTGCGTAACAATTCACCTTTTTCTTCTAAAATTTCTGCAAATCCTTGACCAACTACACCAAAACCAAGCAACGCAATTTTATGTGTCATACTTTATACCTCTTCCATTGTTATATTTTCACTTGCTGCTATTAACAGGCAATTGCGATTCTAAAAGGGAAAAAGCTTGTTCTAAATCCGAAATAAGATCTTCTGTATCTTCAATCCCTACGGAGATACGAACCAAACCCTCTGGAATACCAAGAGCTTTGCGTTCCTCAAGAGTACATTCAACATGGCTGGTGGTTCTTGCCGGTCCGTATATTGTTTCCACAGCCCCAAGATTTCCAGCTTTGTGTGCATACCGTAATTTTGGCAATAAAATTTTTATCGCCTCCATTTCATCTTTCAATACAAAACTTAATATTCCGCCAAAACCCTTCATCTGTTTCTTTGCAATTTGGTGATGTGGGTGTGTTTCTAATCCAGGATAATAAACTGCTTCTACAAGTTTTTGCTTTTGCAAATACTTTGCAATTACCATTGCACTCTTTTCTTGCTGCCTGACACGAAGTTTTAACGTTTTCATCCCTCTTAAAATCAGATAAGCCGACCATGGGTCCATGGTTGCTCCATTAATTTCACGATAGTGATAAACTCTCTTCATCAGTTCTTTGGAGCCGCACACCACACCCCCTAACGCATCGGCATGTCCGCTTAAAAATTTAGTGGCACTATGGATGACGATATCAACTCCTAATTGAATTGGATTTTGATTAATAGGAGTAGCAAAAGTATTGTCTATTATCACCAATGCCCCCATCGATTTTGCAGCTTTCACCATTCTTTCAATATCCGTAATTTTCATGGTAGGGTTGGTAGGAGACTCCAAATATAAAACCTTGCATCCTTTGGCCACTTCAGCTTCAATTTCTTCATGATTTCCAGTGTTGCATAACGTTACATCTACATCGATATTCGGTAAAAATTCAGTAAAGATTTTATTGGTTCCTCCATATGTATCTTTCAGGGATATTACCCGGTCGCCTGGTCTTAAAAAGGTATATAAAGTACTGCTAATAGCAGCCATTCCCGATGAGAAAGCAATCGCTTCCTCCGCCCCCTCAAGAATTCGTACCTTTTCTTCAAAAGCTTGGACAGTTGGATTTGTCATTCGATTGTAAATATGTCCAGGTTTATTTCCGATAGCAACTTCTTGCCACTCATCCACGTCATCGTAATTGTAGGCTACACTAAGCACCACAGGTACTTGGGTTGCATTGTAAGCAAGAGATTCCTTTTCTCCTGCCCATACAGCTTTTGTACCGTCTTGTATATCTTTAAAGTTTCTATTGCTCATGTTTCTACCACCTCTCATTTTGAAAATGTCCTTTTGTATCCCAACTAAATTTTGGTTAAAAAATCCTCCTTCACGATAAATTGTTTGCACTTCTCTTTTTAATGCAATACCTTCTTCGGACACCATTTTATTAAGATACCTCAAATTATACAATATATTGCATAATGTATAATACGCTGAATTATCTGAAAACTATCCGTATAAAAATTATATAATGGACCTTTTCTATTTTCAATGTTAAATTTAAAAAAAATATTTTAAAATTTAACTGTTTAGTTTTAATAATTAAGATATATTTGTATTGAACGGTCTTAAGAAACCACCGCTCCGCTTCTTCTGCTATTCTTTACCCTTCCTAAAATAGGAACCTATTATGGTATAGATTAATAACATATTAGACTTGGAAACAATAGATTTAATAGGATAATGAGTTACTTTGGGGACGATATTGAAGAGATATTGAAGAATTTGGATGCTCATGCTAATATAAAAAGCGAGAATTTCCACTTTTTTTACTTAGGGGGAATAACAATCAAAAAGAGGTACCGATCACTAAAAGACCATGTATATGATTATATAGCCACAGAAATTCAGAATGGAACATTGCTTCCCAATCAAAAGATAAATGAAATAGCACTAAGCGAGAAATTAGAAGTAAGCAGGACCCCTGTAAGGGAAGCCTTAATCCAACTAGCTTCTGAAAATTTACTAGAGTTCTTTCCCCGAAGAGGATTTATCGTTAAAGAAATTGATACCAAGAAAAAGCTCGATGTTTTTAGTGTTGTTGGTGTACTAGATGCCTTTGCAGCAACTTTAGCTCTGGAGAATTTGACCGAAGATGACATGGAACTAATGGAAGAGTTGGTTAGGAAAATCGACCTTTCCATTTCTCAGAAAAATTATTCGGATTATCAAAAATACCAAAACCAATTCCATAAAGTATACATTGAGAAGTGTTGCAACCCTACATTAATTGAGCTTCTTGATTCTTTACAGAATAGTTTTGTCAGGCAGATTTATTTAAGTAAAGATGAAGAAAAACTCTTTACAGCATTAGAACAAATGAATGAACAGCATAGACAAATTATTGATTACTTTAAGAATAAAGACAAAGAAAGCTTGGAGCACCTGATTAAGAATGAACATTGGAAAATAACTCATATCGATATGATATAAAATATGGGGCTGGTGAAATGATTTACTAGAAAAATAATTTAAGACAAATGATTTCCTTGGTAAATTTCGATTCCCGTAAAAACATGGAAATGGCGCTCATATCAGCGCCCCCAGCCTTCTTCCACAATACGAAACACCTGCTTTATGCTCCATTTCCAAAAATTTCCCAAAAAAACAGCGATTAGCATATGCCATCGCTGATCTATATTCCCTAATTAACCTGTAACGTTTGAATAAATCCTTTTCCACCTTTCAGTAAAAAATACATAACAAAAACCGGCAGCCCCTGGCTGCCGGCTTACTATCACTATTTAATTCTCAAATCTATTATTTCTGGAGTTTTCCTTCAGCAAGCTTAATTTGTCCTAGAACTTGCTCTGGTGCAGTACCGCCAAAGCTATTACGAACCGCCACCACATGCTCCGGTGCTAAGACAGTATAAATATCCTCTTCAAATAATGGGCTGAATTCCTGATATTCTTCCATTGTCAAATCGAGCAAAAACTTTCCATGCTGTATTGCATATAAAACAGTCTTCCCAATAACCTCATGCGCCTCACGGAACGGCAAACCTTTACGCACTAAATAGTCAGCAATATCGGTTGCATTGGAAAAATCATTATTAATTGCTTTCCGCATTACGTCTTTATTAACCGTCATGGTTTCAATCATTGGCGCCAATAATTTTAGTGAGCCTTCAAGCGTTTCAACCGTATCAAACATACCCTCTTTATCTTCCTGAAGATCCTTATTGTAAGCAAGCGGCAGCCCCTTAAGGACAGTCAACAAGCCAATTAAATTCCCGTAGGTTCGTCCGGTTTTTCCTCTTAGCAATTCCGGTACATCCGGGTTTTTCTTTTGCGGCATGATGCTTGAGCCTGTGCAAAATGAATCATCCAGTTCAACAAATTGAAATTCCTGGCTTGACCAAAGCACGAGCTCTTCAGAAAAACGTGAAATATGGGTCATAACAATCGAGCCAATTGACAGGAACTCCAAGATAAAATCACGGTCACTTACAGCATCCATGCTGTTTGGATAAATCGTTTCAAACCCTAACAGATCCGCCACTTTTTCACGGTTAATCGGGAAGGTTGTACCCGCTAAAGCACCTGACCCAAGCGGCAGCCAATTGATTCTTTTTAAACTATCAATCAATCTTTCTTTATCGCGCTCAAACATCCAGAAATAGGCCATTAAATGATGCGCAAACGATACTGGCTGAGCACGCTGAAGATGTGTGTATCCAGGAATTAATGTTTCTACATGCACTTTCGCCTGATCAACTAAGGCATGTTGAACATTTTCAACCAATGTAATCAATTCAGTTGTTTTTGTTCGTAAATAAAGATGCATATCTGTAGCTACTTGGTCATTACGGCTTCTTCCTGTGTGAAGTTTGCCGCCGACAGGTCCGATTTTTTCAATTAATAATTTCTCGATATTCATATGAATATCTTCATCTTCTACTAAAAATTCTACTTCTCCATTTTCGACCATTTGTTTAATAGAAAGAAGCCCTTGTTTAATTGTTTCAGCATCCTCTACAGGAATAATATCGCACTCCCCAAGCATTTGTACATGTGCCAAACTCCCTGCGATATCCTGTAATGCTAACTTTTGATCAAATGTAATAGAGGCTGTGAATTCCTCAACGAGCTTATTTGTTTCCTTTGTAAAACGGCCGCCCCAAAGCTTAGACATTGCTGCTCCCCCTTAAATATGAACAAGATTGCCCCCGAAAAATTTCGAGGGCTTCAAATGATTATTTGAATTAACGTATTTCAGCAGGCTCAAAATTATTTTACTACTGGATCTTTTTGGTTCACCTCAGAGTATACCTTAGTTGGAAGACCCCAAAGCTTGATAAAACCAACAGCTGCATTATGGTCAAATGCATCACCTTTTGCATAAGTTGCCAATTCTTCATTGTAAAGGCTGTGCACAGACTTACGGCCGACAACCGTATGATTGCCTTTATGAAGCTTAACGCGGATTGTTCCTGAAACTACTTTCTGAGTCTCATCAATAAACGCATCAAGAGCAGCTTTTAATGGTGAATACCATAGACCTTCATAAACAATTTTTGCCATGTGCTGGTCAACCTGGGTTTTAAATTGAGTTACTTCACGAGGCAATGTTAAAAACTCTAATTCTTTATGTGCATTAATTAAAATTAAGGCAGCCGGATTTTCATAGACTTCTCTTGATTTAATTCCTACTAATCTATTTTCAATGTGATCAATACGACCAACACCATGCTTGCCTCCAAGCAGATTTAAAGATTCAATCAATTGAACCAATGGAAGTTTTTCACCGTTTAAAGCAACAGGTACACCCTGTTCAAACTCAATTTCAAGATATTCAGCTTCATCTGGAGCTAATTCGATTGGATTTGTCCAATCGTAAGCTGCTTCTGGAGCTTCAGCCCAAGGATCTTCTAATACTCCAGCTTCACAAGCACGTCCCCAAATATTTGCATCAATCGAAAAAGGATTATCTAAATTAACAGGAATTGGAATCCCATTTTTCTCAGCATATTCGATTTCTTCATCACGGGTCATGCCCCATTCACGAACCGGAGCTACGACTTTTAAGCTTGGATTTAATGCTTGAATTGATACTTCGAAACGCACCTGGTCATTACCTTTACCAGTACAGCCGTGTGCGACCGCTGTTGCCCCTTCTTTTTCCGCTACTTCAACCAACAATTTTGAAATTAATGGTCTTGAAATGGCAGAAGATAATGGGTATTTACCTTCATATAAACAATTAGCCTTTAAAGCTGGTAAAATATATTCTTTTGCTAGCAATTCTTTGGCATCAACCATAATCGCTTTAATAGCGCCGACATTTAACGCTTTGTTTTTGATTGCCTCTAGATCTTTTCCTTCCCCAACATCAAGACCTAAAGCAATTACATCATAGCCATATTTTTCTTGAATCCATTTTACTGAAACTGATGTATCTAAACCGCCTGAATAGGCTAATACGATTTTTTCCTTTGCCATATCTATTTCTCCTCGCATCAACTTTGTATTTAAATTCATTTGATAGTATTATTATACATCAATATTCAAAAAAATAAAGACTATTTTTGCAAGAATTCTTTTAAAATCGCTTTTTGTGCATGTAAGCGGTTTTCTGCTTCATCAAAAACAACTGAATGAGGACCATCAATAATGTTGGCTGTGACCTCTTCACCGCGGTGTGCCGGCAGACAGTGTAAAAAGATAAAGTCGCTTTTGGCATGTTTACAAAGATCGTCGTTTACCTGAAAGCCTTCGAATGCCTTTAGACGTTTTTCTGTTTCTGCTTCCTGCCCCATACTGGTCCAGACATCTGTTACAACAACATCAGCATCTTGAATGGCTTCAACCGGATTATGAGTAATCGTGATTTGTGCGCCTGTTTCCTTGGCAATTTGCTCCGCATTCTCAACAATCGTTTGATTTGGCATATATCCTTCAGGGCTTGCAATACTGATATCGATTCCTACCTTAAGCGCCCCTTCAAGCAAGGAATGGGCCATATTATTATATCCATCGCCAATATAGCACATCTTTAATCCGGCTAACTTGCCTTTGTGTTCAAGAATCGTAAGAAGGTCTGCCATCACCTGGGTTGGATGCTGTAAATCCGTTAAGCCATTAATGACCGGAATTTCAGCATGCTGGGCAAATTCCTCAATCGATTCATGGGTAAAGGTACGAATCATCAATGCGTCTACATAACGGGAAAGCACTTTCGCCGTGTCTGAAATGCTTTCTCCTCTTCCCAACTGACTATCCTTCGAGCTTAAGAAAATTGCCTGTCCGCCTAGCTGCAACATCCCTACTTCAAAGGAAACTCTCGTACGTGTAGAGGACTTGTCAAAAATCATTCCTAATACCTGTCCGCTTAAATACGGATGTGGCTTTCCTTGCTTTTGCATAGCTTTAAGTTCCAATGCGACATCTAGTAAATACAGAATTTCATCTGTAGTAAAATCCGAGAGTTGTAAAAAGTTTTTCCCTTTAAAAGTAAACTGTTTTGAATCAGCTTTTTTCATTGTCTCAATCATCGATTACACCTCTATCCCAATTTTATAATATTCGCTTACAGTAAGAACTTCAAAATCTGATCGTAATTGATCATCAAGCCCCATCATTGCTTCTACCGTATCTAAATGTGTAAATACTTTTACATTGTAGCGGGTTGCTTGTTCACGGATATAAAAACCAAATTTCAGTTTGTTCCGTCCCTGATTTGGAATATTAATGACCGCACTTACTTTTTGTTGGCGGAAAAGTTCATTTACATCTTTTTCATCTTTTATGATATTTGCAACGGCAACGCCACTTTTTTCGAGAAATAATGCTGTTCCTTCCGTTGCAGCTATTTTATATTGATTGTTCACCATTCCCTGTATGATTGGCAGGCTGGCGGACTTTTCCCGGTCTGAAATTGAACAGAAAATATATTTTTCCTCATCTTGCGATTTGAAAGGGACAGCCTTTGCCAATGCCTCTTTGAAACTGGCACCTAGGCCTAGAATCTCACCCGTCGATTTCATTTCCGGTCCAAGAACATGGTCAACACCTTTTAATTTAGTAGAAGAAAACACCGGTGCTTTGACTGAATAATAATTTGGTTCTGGCAGCAGCCCCGATATGGCACTGATTTCAGTAAGAGAAACACCAAGCTGAACCTTGACCGCCCATTCAATCATCGATACTCCTGTTACTTTGCTGATAATCGGCACCGTTCTCGATGAACGCGGGTTTACTTCAAGCACAAATACTTGATTTTCATAGATAACAAATTGGATATTCATCATCCCAATAATCTCAGCAGACTTTGCAATTCGGTTCGCATAGTCAATGAGCGTTTCCTTTACCGAATGAGACATCGTAATCGGTGGGAAAATCGAGATACTATCCCCAGAGTGAACACCAGCTTTTTCAATATGTTCAAATATTCCCGGAACGACAATATTCACGCCATCGCTGATGACATCAATTTCACATTCTAATCCCGGCAGATAGCGGTCAACTAATAATGGCCACATACTCTCCTGTGAATTTTCTTGTAATTGTTCAATATAACTTTGAAGTTCCTCTTCTGAAAAAATCGTAAACATCGATTGTCCGCCGATGACATAAGATGGACGAACCAAAACAGGATAGCCTAATTTTTCTGCGGCTTCCACCAGCTCATCTGCATGGGAGACCGTTTTACCTTCGATATGAGGAATTTTCAGGTCTTCAAGAAGCTGATAAAATTCTTTCCGATCCTCCAAGCGATCGACATTTTCAACTGGCGTTCCAAGAATCTTTATTCCTTCTTCTTGTAAGGTATGTGCCAAGTTAATCGCTGTTTGGCCGCCGAATTGGATGAGAACTCCTTCGATATTCTCCTTTTCAATGACATGGAGAACATCCTCTGCAGCCAACGGTTCAAAGTAAAGACGGTCCGCAACGGAATAATCTGTACTGACAGTCTCAGGATTATTATTAATCACAACCGCTTCATAGCCCATTTTCTTTATTGCTTTTGCAGCATGAACCGAACAGTAATCAAACTCAATTCCCTGGCCAATTCGTATCGGACCGGACCCAATAACAAGAATCTTTCTATTATTAGACACCTCAACCTCGTCATAGCCCATCCAAGTAGAATAATAGTATGGTGTAACGGCATCGAATTCAGCCGAACATGTATCAACCATCTTATAACCTGGTTTCCAGTTAAGGACCTTCCATTTAAGTCTGATCTGTTTTTCCGGAATATCATAAATTTGTGAAAGCAGTTTGTCAGAAATATTTTTCCGTTTCGCATCCTTTAACAGTGAGGCCGGAACTTCATCCCAGGTATAGGAAGCTAATTCCTTTTCTAAATCAACAATCAAGCAAATTTTATATAAAAACCACGGGTCAATCTGGGTAAGTTCCTGAATTTTATTAAAAGAAATATCCCTTTTAAACGCCTCTGCAATGATAAATAGGCGCTGATCATTGGCTGTCTTCAGTTTTTCAAACAGTGCAGCCTCTCCTAGGTGTTGATAAGTCTTTGTGCAAAGCCCGAAAATATTCATTTCCATCGAGCGAATTGCTTTATTTAAAGCCCCTTCAAACGTGCGGTCAATCGCCATTACTTCCCCAGTTGCCTTCATTTGCGTACCTAATGTACGATCTGCCTCGGGAAATTTATCAAACGGAAAACGCGGCAGTTTGACAACGATATAATCAATTGCTGGTTCGAAGGAAGCAAAGGTATTTCCTGTTATCGGATTGATAATCTCATCTAAATGGTAGCCAATTGAGCATTTTGCTGCCATCCGGGCAATTGGATAACCGGTTGCTTTCGAGGCTAATGCAGATGAACGGCTGACCCTCGGATTTACTTCGATAATATAATATTGATTGGATTCAGGATGAAGAGCGAACTGAATATTACAGCCGCCGATAATCCCCAATTCACGAATTACTTTGACCGAAGAATCACGGAGCATCTGGTATTGTACATCTGTCAAGGTTTGCGATGGAGCGACTACAATTGAATCACCCGTATGAACGCCAACAGGGTCCATATTTTCCATATTGCAGACAATGATACAGGTATCATTTGCATCACGCATAACCTCGTACTCAATTTCTTTCCAGCCTTTGATGCTTCTCTCTACCAACACTTGATGAATTGGACTAGCTGCTAGCCCTTTTTTAAGAACGATTTCGAGTTCTTCATCATTATGGGCAAAACCACCGCCATCCCCTCCAAGGGTATAGGCAGGACGAATAATAACAGGATAGCCGATTTCTTTGACAAATTGTACTCCTTCATCAAAGCTATGAATAATGGCTGATTCAGGAATCGGCTCCCCGATTTCAATCATTAAATTACGGAACTTTTCACGATCCTCACCGTTTTTAATCGATTCGACAGGAGTCCCTAACAGCGCCACACCATATTTTTGTAAAATGCCCTGTTCATATAATTCAACAGTCAGGTTTAAACCTGTTTGCCCGCCAAGTGTTCCGATAATACCATCCGGCTTTTCTTTTCTAATAATTTTTTCAATGGCAGTAACATTGAGCGGTTCAATATAAACCTTGTCAGCAACGGTTTCATCCGTCATGATTGTAGCCGGATTATTATTGATTAAAACAACCTCGATTCCCTCTTCTTTAAGGGCTATACATGCTTGTGTTCCCGCATAATCAAATTCTGCGGCCTGACCGATCACAATCGGGCCAGAGCCAATGACGAGAACTTTCTTTAGATTTTTATTTAACGGCATAACGTGTCTCTCCCAAGGAAGTAATTTCTTTTACAAACTCTGTAAGAATATGTGCTGTATCGCTTGGTCCCGGATGTGCCTCCGGATGAAATTGAACTGTTTGAATAGGGTACTGATGGTGCTTTAGCCCTTCGATAGACTTGTCATTAACGTTGCGATAGGTAACAGCAAATACATCTGTGTCAATACTATTATCAACCACTACATAGCCGTGGTTTTGTGCAGTGATTTTCACCTTTCCAGTCATTAATTCTTTCACTGGATGATTGCCTCCGCGGTGTCCGTATGCAAGTTTTTCTGTTCTTGCACCGAAGGCAAGGGCAATCAACTGGTGCCCAAGACAAATCCCCAATGTTGGGAAGTGCTGGCAAATTTTCTTAATTTCCGGGAACCACTTTTTCAATTCCATTGGGTCTCCAGGTCCGTTACTAAAAAGAACTCCATCCGGATTTAAAGCTTTGATTTTTTCAAAAGGTGTATTGTAAGGGACGATGGTCACAGAGCAATTCTCCGCTAACAATGCTGTTAAAATCGACTTTTTAAATCCAAAGTCCATTAACACTACATGTGGACCATTGTTTTTAAAATATTGAATTTTTTTCGTTGAAACTTTTTCCACCCAGAGGGAAGAATTCACTGTTGAAGCAATGCCTTCCACCTTTTTAGTACTTAAAAAACCTTTTACCGTTCCGCGGCTGCGGATGGTTTTGACTAAGAGTCTTGTATCTACCCCTGCAATCCCGGGAACACCTGCCTCCATCAGCTTTTCTGAGAATTTACTGATAGACTGATAGTGACTTGGTGTTTCACACAAATCCCCAATGATTACCCCGGAAAGGGCCGGATGGACACTTTCATCATCCTTCGCGTTGATTCCATAATTCCCGATGATTGGATAGCAAAAAGTAATGATCTGTCCTGCATAGGAAGGATCCGTAATGATTTCTTGATAACCGGTCATACTTGTATTAAAAACGACTTCTCCAAGAGAGTCCTTATTTGCACCAATTAAAATTCCTTCAAAAACTTCCCCAGTCTCCAAAGTAAGATATCCCTGCTCCATCATGCTCACTCGCCTTTCTGTATACTTTGGAATGCCTTCTCCAACTTCGTAATAAATTCATTTACCTCATCGATTGTAGCGGTTAATGGAGGCAAAACCCTTATCACATTAGGTCCAGCTGTAAGAATAAGCAGCTGCTCGCCGATTGCTTTTTGAACAATTTCAGCTGCATTCACATCAATGACGATCCCTTTCAATAAGCCTTTACCACGAACATCTTTAATAAAAGAATACTTTTCTGTTAAACTTTGAAGCTTTTCATCTAAATACGATGCGATTTCTCCAGCCTTTGATAATACATCACTTTTTACGATGTGTGTGATAGTGGCAACTCCCGCAGCCGTTGCTAATGGATTTCCTCCAAACGTGCTCCCGTGGCTGCCAGGTTCAAATGCTTTTGCTGCTTTTTCTTTGGCGATAATCGCCCCAATTGGAAAACCAGAGCCTAAACCTTTTGCAACACTGATGACATCCGGTTCAATAGAGTATTGCTCATAAGCAAACAATGTACCGGTCCGTCCGATGCCCGTCTGGATTTCGTCAACCATCAATAAAATATCGTTCGCCACGCAAATTTGCGCCAGTTTTGTAACCCATTCCTTGTTTGCTGGAATGACTCCGCCTTCCCCTTGAACAAGTTCAAGTAAAACGGCAGCAGGTTTGATTTCTGCCAGCTGTTCAATTGCTTCGTTATCATTAAAAGGTAAATAGCGGAAGCCCTGAACCAAAGGAAGGAAGCCCTGTTGTATTTTCTCTTGCCCCGTAGCTGAGAGTGTTGCTAAGGTTCTGCCGTGAAAGGATTGCTCGAAGGTGACAATTTCATAAGAGTCCGTCCCTTTTACCTTTTGTGCATATCGACGTGCTAATTTAATGGCTGCCTCATTTGCTTCCGCGCCGCTGTTACAAAAGAAAACTTGATCGCCACAGCTGTTTTCTGTTAAAAGGGCAGCAAGTTCCTGTTGATTCGGTATATTATAGAGATTGGAGCAATGCCATAGATTTTGGACTTGTTCCTCAAGTTTTTCTTTAACTGAATCCGGTACATGACCTAAATTACATGTAGCAATACCGGAAGTAAAATCTAAAAATTGAGTTCCTTTGTCGTCCCACACATAGCTTCCTTTTCCTTTTACTAATGTAACTGGGAAACGATTGTATGTAGCCATTAGTGGCGATTCAAGGGAAACGGAAGTGTTATTTGTCATTACACAATCTCCTCTTCTAGAACGATTTTCGTACCAATCTTTTTACCGTTTACATAGTCTATTAGACTATTTTTCTCAAAGCCGTTGATGATGGCAACCTCTGGTATATTGTGAACAAGTCCGTCAATTGCAGCCGTAACCTTGGGAATCATTCCACCGTAAATGGTTTTATTTTGAATCAATTCCTCAACTGCCGCCTTCGATACTTGATCAAGCTTCTTTTTTTCACCATTTGCTTCAATTAAAATTCCCGGAATATCACTGATAAAGCAAAGGTTTGCTTCTAACACTTTCGCAACGGCGCTTGCAGCAATATCCCCATTTATGTTGTAACGCTGCCCATTTTCATCAATTCCAATTGGTGAAATGACGGGAATATATCCTTGATCAATGATGCCTTCCACTACACTTTTGTTCACTTCGACAACTTCGCCGACAAAACCAATTACTTCGGAATTTTCAACCGGTTTCGCCTTTAATAGAGAGCCATCTACCCCGCTGACACCATAAGCATTACCGCCCGCTTCAATAATATTTCTAACCACTTGTTTATTAACTGAACCGCTTAGTACCATTTCCACGATATCCAGAACCTGAAGGCTCGTTACCCGCAGGCCGTTCACAAAGGTGGTTTCAACATTTAAGTTTTTAAGTAATCCAGTAATTAAAGGTCCTCCACCGTGGACAATAATGGGAGTCCACTCGCCCGATTCATGGATTTTTACGATATCCTCATAAAATGATCTCGGCAGATTTTCTAACACACTGCCGCCACACTTAATCACTAGGTATTTCACTTTTGTGCCCCTCCTCTATGTGCGATAGGATCCATTGATTTTGACATAATCATAGGTTAAATCGCATCCCCAGGCTGTAGCACTTTGATTTCCTTGATTTAATTCAACAAATATTTGGATGGTTTCCTGCTCTAAATAGTTTTTAACTTCCGCTTCATCGAATGGGCAAGGCAAGCCATTTTCAAACACTTGATAAGGACCAATCGCTACCTTGATGGCATTAGGTTGAACTTGAACACCACTATATCCAATCGCCGTAACAATTCTGCCCCAATTTGCGTCAGTTCCAAAGATGGCCGTTTTAACCAGGCTGGAAGAAATAATCGATTTCCCGACTATGCTTGCATCCTTCTGACTTTGTGCCCCTTCAACGGTTACCTCGATTAACTTTGTTGCTCCTTCACCATCGCGGGCAATCTTTTTAGCCAGCTCCTCAGAAACGATTTTTAAACCCGTTACAAATCCATCCCAATCTGGATGATCTTTCGTTAACAGATTGTTTTCTGCAAGTCCGTTGGCCAAAACTAACACCATATCATTTGTACTTGTATCTCCATCAACGGTAATCATATTAAAGGTTTGATTTGTCACATCTTTAAGGGCAAAAAGCAGATCCTCATGGGATATATTTGCATCAGTTGTAATAAAACCAAGCATTGTTGCCATGTTTGGGTGAATCATTCCAGAGCCCTTTGCTGCTCCGCCAATACTGACTGTTTTCCCGTCAATTTGAATTTGGACGGCAATATGCTTCACAGCTGTATCTGTTGTTAAAATCGCTTGTATAAAGTTTTCTTCAGCCTCATTTTCCGCCTTTAAAATTTGGCCGATTCCCGGATTGATTTTTTCCATAGGAAGCAATTCTCCGATTACGCCCGTTGCCGTTACAGCAACAAGGTGTTCAGGTATTCCCAGTTCATTGGCAAAAGCCTTTTGCATTGTGGAGGCATCTTTTAATCCCTGCTCCCCTGTGCAAGCATTGGCGTTACCGGAATTCACAAGAACAGCTTGAATTTTATGTTCCTTGGCAATGCATTCTTGTGTAATGACTAACGGTGCAGCCTGAAAAATATTAGTTGTATATACCCCGGCCGCAGTAGCGGGAACCTCAGAAACGATATAGCCTAAGTCCAGCTTTCCCTTCTTAATCCCGCAATTCATCCCGCCTGCGTTAAATCCCTTTGGTAATGTAACGCCTTTTTCTTTTAAGACAACCACTTTATGATTAGAAATTGCTTGCATCAAGTTTTCCCTCCTGTGCTTCCCAAAAATAATGTTCTATGGATACATCGGAATATCGCTAAGCCCGATCTGTTCATCCCAACCGTTCATAATGTTTGTATTTTGAATTGCTTGCCCTGCTGCCCCTTTTACTAAATTATCAATCACCGAAATGATGGTTAGACGAGCGGTCCGTGGGTCAACATGCAACCCGATGTCACAATAATTACTGCCAAGGACCTCTTTAGTTGAAGGAAGGTTACCCATTGGTCTTACCCTTACAAACGGCTTATTTTTATAAAATTCAGCGTATAATTCATGCACTTCTTTGGTTGAAATATTTTCATTTAAGTTTATATAAGTCGTACACATAATTCCTCTAGTCATGGGTACTAAGTGAGTTGTAAAGGAAATCGTGATCGGTGTTTGCGCTTCATCACTAAGAGTTTGCTCAATTTCCGGTATATGTTGATGGGCTCCAAGTTTATATGCCCTTATGTTTTCATTTATTTCACCATAGTGGGAGGTTAATGAAAGCCCTCTCCCTGCTCCAGATACCCCCGATTTTGCATCTATGATAATAGACTTGTAATCTGCTAAACTTGTTTTCAAAATTGGCAAAAGCCCAAGTGTAGCTGCCGTTGGGTAGCACCCGGGATTGGAAAGCAGATTAGCATTCTTTATATTTTCTGCGTAAATTTCACTAAGTCCGTAAACTGCCTGATTTAAATAATTTTCATCTGCGGGTGAATGTTTGTACCACGATTCGTACTCAACAGTAGACCTTAGTCGGAAATCACCAGATAAGTCTACGCATTTGATTCCATTTTTTAAAAGCTGGGGAACAAGGTCTTTGCTTACACCTGAAGGAGTTGCAAGAAAAACCATCTCATTATTTTTGCTTAATTCACTTGGATCAAATGTTTCGAGCGATAAATCTACTATATTCAACAAGTGCGGATATGCTTCACTAAATTGGGTACCGGCTTGCGAGTTAGATACAACGGTACCAATTTCTAAATATGGATGTTTATTAAGTAACCTGATTAATTCAATTGCCCCGTATCCCGTTCCACCGATAATCGCGACCTTCAATCTTTTCATCTCCCGAATTCGTCTTCTTGTTGTATTATTATACCGTTTGATTAATAAATATTCAATATAAAAACAATTAAAATATCAGTTTTAATTGAATTTTTAATAAAACGTAACTGAAAACGCTTACATATTTCCGTGTTAGAATATACATTTTTTATACAAATAAAAAAGCAGAATTCCCGCAGTCTGCAGATTTCTGCTTTTTCTTTTCTAATTAGAGTGTTTTTTGTTTTCTTCTATAAGTGTACATTTTCCATTGATAATGGATGAAGCATCCGATACAAAATCCTAAGATTGCCACGAAAGCTGCTATTGCAACAAGAATAGTGAATATATAACCGACTGCATTCCATCCTGTAAAAAAGCCTATGAAGCCTAATCCTAAACATATAACGGCAATTTTTTGGTTAAATTGCTGCTGAACCCAATCTTCAGGAATGTAGGCGTTTGGTTCTTTTCGCAAAAATTTCTTTGCAATCTGCATAATGGGATTAAACCCCAAAAATAGTCCAAGGAGACCAGAAATAAATGGTACGAGTAAAAACCATTCTTGACCAGAAAACAATGTTAAAACAGAGCATATAACAATGACCGATTGATTTGTCCTCACGAGCGGTCGTGGTATAGAGCGGATAGATCTTGACAATTTAATCCAACCTTTCTTATTGGATTTATAGGTTTAATGTTCTATATATTCTATCCATTTAATCTCGTTTTGTACACAAAATAATCTTTCCTTTTTTAGGGGGAATAAAAAAATCGTTAAAGCTTTGGCTTTAACGATTTTTCTATTTTTACCTTTCCTTTTCTTTCCTATTTAAATACTCATCTACTTGAAGAAACTCAGGAGATGTATGGGTTGCCATGATCCCATGGTAACTTATATCCAAACCAAGGTCTTCTTCATCACCTGAGGCGCGAATTGGTACCCATTTATTAATCAGTTTTAAACCTGCCCATGTAAGCAGGAATCCCCATCCACATAAAATGATTAATCCTAACAACTGAATCCATAATAAATGCCATCCCCCACCTTCTAAAAGGCCCCCTTTTGTTGCAAAAAGGCCAACAGCGATTGTTCCCCATACACCTGAAACAGCATGAACTGGAAATGCGCCAACTGGGTCATCGATCCGTTTTGCTTCCAACCAATTCGTCGCCCCCATCATCAACAAACCAGAAATTGCCCCGATTAAGATGGATGACTGGTCGCTTACAAATGCACAACCAGCTGTTATCCCCACAAGCCCTGCAAGGGAGGCATTAATAACAGACGGGGCATCCGATCGGCCGTATCGGAATAAAGTGTAGAGTAATGCGGTTGCCCCTCCCGCTGCTGCTGACAGCATTGTTACAATAGCAATGTGACCTATTCTAACATCAGTTGCTGTTAGTGTACTTCCAGCATTAAACCCAAACCAGCCGAACCATAATAAAAAGGCTCCTACTGAAGCAAGCGGCAGATTACTAGGCAAAGCAATGGAAGAGGAGTTTTTTGAAGTAAATTTACCTTTTCTTGGTCCGATTAGAATGGCTGCAGCTAATGCCGAGAACCCTCCTAAAGCATGTATAACAGCAGAACCTGCAAAGTCTTCCATTCCTAATTTCCCTAACCAGCCGCCGCCCCAAACCCAATGCCCGGCAATGGGATAGATCAGAGTAGTCATTAATATGACGTATAAAAGATACGCCCGGAAATTCACTCTTTCCGCTAACGCACCAGAAACAATGGAAATAACCGCAATAACAAAGGCACCTTGGAAAAGCCAAAAGGTGTCCGTCGAAATTGACAATTTTAAATAGGAAAAGTCACCTTTTAACATGAAGCCGTCCTTACCGATTATACCGAGCAGGTCAGAACCATACATTAGGGCAAAACCGATTAAATAATAACAAAGTGTACCAATCGTAATATCAGCAAACACCTTCATAATGATATTGACACTGTTTTTTGAGCGAACAAAGCCTGCCTCAAGGAGGGCAAATCCACCTTCCATTAATAGAATCATAGCCGCAGTCAGAACTACCCAGATTGTATCAAGACCCGATTGAATTGCATGTATCGTCATTGCCATTGCCCCCCCATTCCTTTATAGCTTTCAAGTTCCTCTATAACACTATGAGAAAGAACAATTGCTTGTTTCTCTTCATTTTGCACCAAACCTATAATTCTCTCTAATTCATTAATTTTTCTCTTAATATCTTCTATGTTCATTAATCGCTGTTTCACATTAACAAGATACTCAACTGCTTGGTGATGGCTGGGGGGACGTCCTGTGAAAAACTTTTTTATTGCTGGTAATGATTGATACCAAGCCTCGTGTGTTCTTCTTTTTTCTTCGTACTTTATAATTTTGTTTTTAATTTGAACAATTTCTTTTTCCTTATAATTCTTTATTTCTTGCAAGATACGAACTAATTCCTTGGGATCAAATTGAAATTCTAAAGTGCGATATAATTCATCAATGACGTCCATGTTATATCTCCTCACATGAAGTGTTACTTTTTCTGATTATATTGAGAATTTTCATATTAGTCAATATAAAATTCTCCCCTTTTTATTTCCATAGAAAAAAGGAACCCCTTTATTTAGAGGTTCCTTGCATTAATAGTTTAAAATGCAATTGATACATATTTTACTTCGAGATATTCATCAATTCCGTAATGCCCGCCTTCGCGTCCTAGACCACTTTCTTTAAATCCTCCGAACGGTGCCTGTGCAACCGTTGGAAGCGCATCATTAAGCCCAACGATTCCATACTCAAGCTTTTCACTGATTCGAATCGCCCTGCTTAGACTTTCTGTATAAACATAGGCAGCCAATCCGTAAATTGAATGATTCGCTCTCTCAAGTACTTCCTCTTCTGTTTTAAACGTTGCCACTGGTGCCAGTGGTCCGAATGTTTCCTCTTTCATACAAAGCATTTCATCCCCAGCATTTGTGATAATCGTCGGCTCAAAAAAGTAACCATCAGCAATATTAGCCCTGCTGCCGCCTTGAAGCAGTTGCCCACCCTTGCTAAGAGCATCATCAATTTGTTCCTTTACTTTATCAATGGCATGTGAATCAATCATTGGACCAATGTCTGTTCCTTGATCTAATCCATTTCCAATCTTTAATTTCGCAACAGCTTCCCGGAACTTTTCATTAAATTCGGCTTCAATTGACTCATGGACATAGATTCGATTCGTACAAATACAAGTTTGACCAGCATTCCTGAACTTTGAGCCAACAACCCCTTCAATCGCCTTATCAATATTTGCATCATCCATGACGATAAACGGAGCATGACCGCCTAATTCTAAAGAAATTTTCTTTACGGTATCTGCGGCGCCTTTCATGAGCATCTTCCCAACCTCAGTTGAACCAGTAAACGTTAGTTTACGAACACGCTCATCCTGCAGCCAAGCATCGCCAATTGCCCGGGAATCTCCGGTCACGACATTTAACACACCTTTTGGAATTCCAGCCAAATGTCCAAGTTCAACAAGCTTTAAGGCCGTTAACGGAGTTTGAGTGGCTGGCTTAATCACAGCAGTACACCCGGCCGCAAGTGCAGGAGCCACTTTCCTCGTAATCATCGACGCAGGGAAATTCCATGGTGTAATGGCTGCAACTACACCTACCGGTTGTTTCTGAATAAGAATTCGTTTATTCGGATGGGAGGATGGGATGGTTTCGCCATAAATCCGTTTTCCTTCTTCTGCATACCAAGAAACATAACTGTTCGCATTAATAATCTCACCCAATGCCTCTTTCAAGGGCTTTCCTTGCTCTTCTGTCATAATCCGCGCGAGATTTTCTTTATTTTCATCGATTAATTGAAACCATTTCATTAATAATTGGCTGCGTTCCTCAGCCGTTTTAATAGACCATTCCTTAAAAGCGGCAAATGCTGCATCTACCGCCTTTTTTGCTTCAACCTTTCCCCCTTTTGGAACTTCTGCGATCACCTGATTATTCGCAGGGTTAATTACCTTAATCATTTCCTTATTTTCACTTTCAACACTTTCCCCGTTGATCTGCATTAAATGTGTGCTCATACGAATTCTCCTTTTCTATTATTTTTCAAAAAAGTTCTATGTTTATACTAAACTAACGCTGCCAGAAGAAACGAGCGCTGCCTCAATGGAATTTTCCAAAATGGTTAACCCTTCCGCCAATTGCTCATCGGTAATGACCAGCGGCATAAGAAGACGAATGACATTGCTATAAATACCCGCGCTTAGGATTAACAATCCTCGTTTGTTCGCTTCTTTTATAATTTGATTGGTCAAATCTTTTGCCGGCTCTTTTGTTTTTCGATCCTTTACAATTTCAATGGCACACATAGCCCCAAGTCCTCTTACATCACCAATGCAATCAAATTTGTCATAGAATGCCTTAAACTTATCCATGACGATTTTACCGATTTCTTCCCCGCGCTGATTTAGCCCTTCTTCTTCAATAATGTCCAAAACAGCTAAAGCCGCTTTACATCCCAAGGGACTGCCGCTATAGGTTCCGCCAAGCTCCCCTGGGTCTGCCGCATCCATAATTTCTTTACGTCCAATAACGCCGCTGATTGGCACCCCTGCTCCCATCGATTTTGATACCGTAAGCAGGTCTGGAACCACATCGAAATGCTCAATAGCAAAGTAACGGCCGGTACGGGCAAATCCAGTTTGAATCTCATCTGCGATAAAAAGAATTCCATTTTCTTTACACAATTGAGAGACTCCCTGCACGAAGCGTTTTCCAGGAACAATAAATCCACCTTCACCTTGAACCGGCTCCATCACAACGGCTGCAATTGATTCAGGCGCCACATCACTTACAAAGAAATTACGAAATTCCTCAAGCACAAAATCTTCATACTGCTCTTCTGTTAACCCATCAGGGCGTCTGTACATATATGGAAACGGTGCTCTGTAAACCTCAGGAGCAAACGGACCAAATTCAAATTTGTACGGTTTCACCTTACTTGTCATGGTCATCGTCATTAAGGTCCGGCCGTGATATCCTCTTGAAAAAGAAATAATCCCTTGTCTTTTTGTATACTTACGTGCAATTTTTACGGCATTTTCGACTGCTTCTGCCCCACTATTTTGTAAAAGTACTTTCTTCTCATGATCTCCCGGGGCAAGACTGGCAAGTTTTTCAGCCAGTTCAATGTAAGATTCAAACATCATCACATTAAATCCAGTGTGGATAAATTGATCAACTTGTTCATGTAGTGCTTGTTTCACTTTTGGATGACCATGTCCTACGTTTTGTACTCCGATTGCTCCGACAAAATCAATAAAGGTGTTACCATCCACATCTTTGATTAGCGCCCCATTAGCGGATTCTGCAAAAGCCGGAACCCCATAACTTACGCCTTTTGGTACGATATTTTCACGTCTTTCAACTAAACTTTTTGATTTTTCCCCTGGTAAATTCGTTTGGATTTTTGCATTATTCATGATAATCTTCCTTTCGTTCATAAAATAAAATTAATCATTTGCTATTTTTTCAGAATTAAATCCAATATCCTGCTGGTTCTTGACCTTCTCCTTTTTTCTGTAAAAAAGAAAGTAAGAACCAATCACTAGGATTGTAAGGAGTGAAGTAAGATAGAATTGTTCACGCATTGAATCGATAAAAGCTTGGGCAACAAAAATAATAAATAGGATGACAATCGTAGCATAGGTTAAATGAGGGAATAACCACATCTTCACTTTAAGTTTTTTAGGATCTTCCTTTTCCGCTCTTAATCTCAAGCGTATATGGGAGAAAGCAATAAAAATATACATCACGATGGTTACGCCACCGGAAGCATTAGCCAAAAATACAAACAATCCATTTGGCGAGACAAATTTAAACGCGGCGAATATATAGGTAAAGATAACGCTTACAGCTAAGGCCCAAAGCGGAATCCCTCTTTTGCTGACCCGAGATAGGAACTTTGGAGCCGTTCCCTTTTTCGATAGAGCGTACAGCATCCGAGAACTTGTATAGAGCCCGGAATTTAAAACAGAAAGAAGTGAAATGAAAATTACTCCATTCATGACTTGAGCAGCTGCCGGAAGACCCGCCATATCGAAAACACTGGCATAAGGAGACTGCAGCAAATCCTTTGCACCCTGTGGGATAATCATAACTAATATCGCTACAGAACCGACAAAGAACAGCAGAAGCCGCCAAACTACAGCATTGATCGCCTTTATGATATTCTTTTCAGGGTTTTCCGACTCTCCCGCTGCAATCGCTGCTACCTCACTCCCTGATAGCGAGAAGGTAATAAAGATTACACTTAGGAGCACAGGCATCCATCCATGTGGGAAGAACCCGTCGCCCGACATCAGGCTGCTAATCCCTGTCGCTTTAACTCCTGGAAACAATCCAAAAATAATTACTGTCCCAACGCATAGAAAAATAACAATAGCAGAAACCTTTATAAAGGCTAACCAGTATTCAAATTCCCCATAGGCCTTAACCGAGAAAACATTCGTGGCTGTCATTAAAATAGGAAAGACTAAACTTGCTGCCCATGCAGGTATAGAGGGAATCCAATTGTGGACAAATGTTCCCAATAAGGTTGCTTCAATCGCGACAATAATTACCCAGTTGAACCAGTATAACCAGCCAATCGTATACCCTGCCCACGGACCAAATGCTTGCTGTGCGTAAGTAGCAAAGGAACCACTATCAGGGTTAACAACTGCCATTTCTCCCAGCATCCGCATAATCAGAACAATCATTAATCCGGCAATGATATAAGAAATCAGCGCACCAGGTCCTGCTGACATAATCATCGTTCCGCTTCCTATAAATAGGCCTGCACCGATTACACCGCCAATCGAAATCATGGTTACATGCCTTGTCTTCAGATCATGTTTCAGTTCATGATTTTGAAACCCCACTAAACATCCCCCCAATTTTATCGATATACATCTATATTTAATGCAATTAACGTGCCAACAGTAATTTCCCTTAAATTAGACAAAAAAGTCGAACTTTTTTAAAAAATCGATTCATTTTCGAATTAAATGTAGATTTTTTCGATTCATTTATTGATTATTGATTCGATTCTGAATTATATTTAAAGTAGATTACGAGATACAAAAGGAGAACTCATGTCGATAGCAGAAATTATTTTAGAGACTCTTGTAAAAACATCCAATAACAATATCACCATCACGGATGAAAAAGGGGTTATTTTGTATACCAATAGTGAGCATTGGACGGTTTATGAAGACGGACCAAAAGAATACATTGGGAAATCTATTTTTGAACTTCAGGAACTAGGAATCTTAACGCCCTCGATTACGGCAAAAGTACTAACAGAACAAAAACCCATTCAAATTATGCAAAACACAAAAAAAGGAAAAATCATCATGTCGACAGCTTATCCCATTTACAATGATAAGGGGGAAATCATCCGGGTTATTAGTTACGCCCTTGACCGAACGGAAATTAGCAGCCTTCAGGCTCAGTACGAACAATTAGAAAGAAAGTTAAAAGAGTATCAAATCGAGATGGAGGAACTAAAGGGCAGAGAGGACATCCTCTATCGAAGTAAGGAAATGCAGCAAATCGCTAAAACCATCCAGCGGGTAGCCCCTACCGATGCTACAGTGTTGATGTTAGGAGAGTCTGGAGTTGGAAAAAGCATGCTAGCCCGAAAATTGCATACTTATAGCAACCGGCATAAAAAACCTTTTATCGAAGTAAATTGCACCACCATCCCAGCAAGTTTATTTGAATCGGAAATGTTCGGTTATGAATCCGGGTCCTTTACAGGCGCCCAAAAAAACGGGAAACCAGGATTGATTGAACAAGCCCATGAAGGTACGTTATTTTTAGATGAAATCGGAGAACTGCCCTTGTCCATCCAAGCAAAATTATTAAAGGTTTTACAAGAAAAAAAGTTTATCCGAGTGGGCGGAACAAAAGAGCGACATGTTGATTTTAGGTTAGTAACAGCTACAAATAAAAATTTAGAAGAAATGGTCCAAAAAGGAGAATTCCGTCTCGATTTATTTTATAGACTGCATGTAATTCCCCTTTCTATTCCTGCTTTACGCGATCGAAAGGAAGATATTTCTCTTTTGATTAATCATTATATTGAGTTAATGAACAAAAAATATAAAACAGCGAAAAAATTACACCCATCTGTATTTGAAAAATTACTTAATTATAAATGGCCCGGGAATGTTCGGGAATTAGAGAACTTACTTGAAAGACTTGTTTTAACTACCGAAGAACCTATTATCCGTCAGCATTCACTCCCCACCTCCATTCTGGGCGAGGGATCCACACACGAGGAGGATATCTCCCTGATTGAAAATCTGATAACAGAAGAAACGAATCTTAAAACTGTATTAGATCTGGTGGAAAAGTGGATGTTGGAAAAAGCTCAAAAGCAATGTAAATCCACTTATGAAATAGCTAAATATCTTGGTATCAGCCAGCCATCGGTTATTCGTAAACTAAAAAAACACAAAGAAGAGTTAGATAATTTCCAATAACCTAGTCATGAAAAACACCTCATTCGTTCAGAATGAGGTGTTTCGTTTATCCGATATGTTTGATCATGGCTACTTCATCACAGCAATTAAACTTAGGGCAGTTCATACAATCCACCCAAACCTTTTCAGGCAAAGTCTCCTTTGCCACAATCTCAAAGCCGCATTTTTTGAAAAATTCTGTTTCATAAGTGAATGACATTACACGGCTAATTCCAAGTTCGGGTGCATCCTCTACGAGGCGATTCACCAACTTTCGGCCAATCCCCTTCCCGGCATGTTCCGGAGATACAACCAATGAGCGTATCTCTGCAAGATCTTGGCCTAATACATGTAATCCCGCAACACCCAGTATTTTATTATTTTCTTTCATAACATACAAACATTGTAAATGTTGATAGAGTGATAAGTATGTGCGTGGCAGCACAATTTCTTTTTCCGCATATATTTGGATTAAATTATAAATATCTTTTACATCCCCGGTTACTGCACGATAAATATCCATCTGTTTGCTCCTTTTGTAATAATATTATAAATATACATCTATATGTATTTTTACTCAATATAAATATTTTAAGTATACAATATATTATCGTGTTCTATTTTTCCACAAATGTTTTTTTAAATAAAAAAGACAAATTCATTTTCTGAACTAGGTCCAAGAAAATGAATTTGTCCTGTATATTTACCCAAAGGGGTAGGGTAACAAATTAAAATGATTGTTATTGATTGAAGCGTCCGCGCTGACGGAGTAATTCCCTGTTTAAGTTTGGATTTTTTTCAAAGGCAGCACGGCCATGAAGCCAGAAAATATTATTAACAACTACAAGATCTCCTACTGGAAGTTCCAACTCTGTTACACTCTCATCATTTTCCATTGAGTCGGACAAGTCACGAAGATATTTTGCTTGTTCAATTGTTTCAGGATAGACAAATTGATCGATAAAACACATACCAGGTTTGTTATGATAATTGAAAAAGGTTAGGCGCTCAATCTCTTGATCAACATTTTTGCTTTTTGGCGCTTTATAAGTGAATTTGTAGTTGGCTAACGGATGGCTCGTAAAATGGTCAAGCTCCTTCCAGTCATCAAGATGTAATAATCGTGATTCCCCGCCAACTGCATTTTCTTCCACCATCTTCATCATCAATAACCAGTCGGTAGGTTCATCCACAAACGTACCATCCGTATGGAGGGTAAATAAACGATACGCTTGGCGCAAATACGAATCACTGCTATCTGTATCCTTTACACTAAACCGCGCATAATACTTTCCAGACATAGAATCATGGTTAGGAGTTCCTAATAAATGAGAGATGGCTGTTGCAAAAATAACGTATTCGTCTGTATTTTCGGTAACACCTTCTAAACCAAGGGTAAATCCACCGGACTCCCTGTCATGAACAATACCGCGCAGGATTTCACCAAACTCTTCTCCTACCTCGTCTAATAAATAGGAAGTAACAAGAATACGAGCATATGGTGTGTATTCCAAGTGTTGAACAGAATAATTTTCCTGTGCTACACGATCAAGAAATTTAGCAATGCTTTCTTTTGACAACTGAATGTGGTACAAACGGTTCGTCTGCGGATGAACCTTTACTTCATAGTTTTCCGTTACTCTTTCAAATTTCGCGAATGTTTTTTCTGCAATACTCATGTTTCATTCCTCCAATTTTTAATAGAATTAGTATTTTAAAAAACAGGAAATATAAAAAAGCCAGTTGCAAAAGGATTCCTAAACAATTAGGAATTTACTTTTTTGCAACTGGCTTGGGTTCACTTGATCGTTCTACGGAAATAGAATCGTAGCGAATAGGCAGTCTGTTATTATTTTTCCTGTTTTCGATTATTTATAATTGTTCCCGATTTTGAAATGGTAGCTTTCAAAAGGAGAGCATACTATAAATATAAGTTACTTATAGTATAAAACTTATAAACTTACTTGTCAAACTCTTTTTAATATTTAAACGATTATAGCGGATTTTATTATTTTTGTTTCCGCAGGAATCCGCCTTACGATCTCTTTCCCAATCTCTATTGATGCAGTTGCTGCTGGTGATGGGGCATTACACACGTGGATCGAGCGTTTTCCCATTATAATATTGAAGTCGTCTACCATATTCCCATCATACTTTAAGGCCTGGGCCCGAACACCCGCCGGTGCTGGAATCAGATCATCTTCCTGAATTTCCGGTATTAATTCTTGAAGACTTTTGGTAAATTGCTTTTTACTGAAGGAACGGACATATTCTTCTATTCCTTCTTTCATAAATTTACCTGCAAGTTTCCAAAACCCTCCGTAACTTAAAACTTCAGCAAGGTCTTTCGCATTAAAATCCGTTTTTTTATACCCTTCCCGTTTAAAACTTAATACGGCATTAGGACCTGCATCGACTTCGCCGGAAATCATCCTAGTAAAATGAACGCCCAAGAACGGGAATTTAGGATTGGGAACAGGATAAATAAGGTGTTTTACGAGATAACGTTTTTCCGGTTTTAATTTAAAATATTCACCACGGAACGGGACAATTTTCATATCTGTTTTATACCCAGCAGCCTCAGCGACACGGTCACTGTGCAGCCCGGCACAATTGATGACCATATTTGCTTTGATTGTTCCTCTTGAGGTTTCAATGCTCACTTGATCTGATTCCTCGTGGATTTTTTCTACTTTTGTATTTAATTGAATCTCACCGCCGTTTGCAACAATGATCTCAGCAAATTTCTCACTGACTTGGCGATAATTTACGATTCCTGCCATTGGTACCCGTATTGCACCTACCCCTCTAACATGGGGTTCAATTTCCTTTAATTCATCGGATCCAATGCGCTGGATACTCAAACCGTTTTCTAATCCCCGCTTATGTAGATTCTCAAGAAGCGGAATTTCTTCCTGTTTGGTCGCGACAATGACTTTCCCGCATATATCATGATCAATCCCGTGGATTTCACAGAACTCCCTCATCGACTGACTACCCTGGCGTGCAAAGCGGGCCTTAAAGCTGCCCGGCTTATAATAAATACCAGAATGGATTACCCCGCTATTATGACCGGTTTGATGTTGTGCAACAGCTGACTCCTTTTCGATCACAACTACTTTTGCATCGGGAAAACGTTGATAAATGGCCATACCTGTTGATAGACCGACAATTCCCCCTCCAATAATTGCAAAATCAAACATTTGCAAATCCCCCTTTTTTAGTTATTCAGCTCTTCCATATACTGAATTAAATTATTCTTTGTTCGCAAAATATGAAATTCAACAGCTGCACGAAGTTCTTTCGCATCCCCCCGTAAAACAGCTTCATAAATCATCCGATGTTCCCGCTGTGTCTCACGGTGATAATCGACAAGTAGATTCGGTGCTATTGGTGAGATACCAAGCGTTTCCACCATTTTTTGAACTCTTATCCACGGACACCCTTTCCGTAATGTTTCATGAAAAGCGGCATTCAACTGAATATATTGATCATTGGTGGCATCTGATATTTCCAGCTCTTCCATTTGGATGAGGATATCCTTTAATCGGTTTTTATCTTCTTCTGTTAAAAAAGGAAGTGATTTTTCAACAGCCAGTCCTTCTAATAATGTACGTGTATGGTAGATTTCTTCGATGTTGTCTTTTGTGATCGGTGTAACAATAGCTCCTTTATGCGGAATCATTTCAACTAAGCCTTCCATTTGAAGCTGTGTTAATGCTTCACGAATCGGCATCCGGCTAACTTCTAGTCGTTCCGCCCACTCTTCTTGGATTAAACGGTCGCCTTTTTTCAATGTTCCATTCAAAATCGCTTTGCGAAGGCTCTTTGTTACAAATTTTACGACTGTAGACTTATCTTCACTTGTTTTACTCAAAATTTTATCCACCTCTTTTTAGATTGGATACAATATAATCAATATATCAGTAAAAATAGCAATTTTCAATATGTTTTTAAAGTAATTGGATACAATTATTTTAGATTGGATACAATTATGATAATAATCATAAAAAAAAAGCCTCTGGCAAATGTACTATTTTGCTAAAGGCTAATTTTTTATCGTTTTATTGCTTCATCTTTGGATCCAATACATCTCTCAATCCATCACCCATTAGGTTGAATCCCAATACTGTCAGCATGATGGCGATACCAGGGAAAAACAATGTCCATGGTGCCTGTACAAGATATTGCTTTGAATCCGAAAGCATTTTCCCCCATTCAGGTGTTGGTGCTTGAGCACCCAGACCAAGGAAGCCTAATGCTGCTGCTTCGATAATCGCAGTTGCAATCGCAAGGGTTGCCTGGACAATTACCGGAGAAATACTATTAGGAAGAATATGCTTAAACAGAATCCGAGTATCCTTCATCCCTACCGCACGTGCCGCCATAATGTATTCTTCCTGCTTTACACTAAGAACTTTCGAACGTACAAGCCGTCCGAAGTTCGGGATATTGATGACCGCAATTGCAATCAATGCATTTTGTAATGAAGGTCCCAAAATTGCCACAACCGCAATCGCTAATAGAATACTAGGGAAAGCCAGCATAATATCAAAAATACGAGAAATAATCGTATCGACCCAGCGCCCGTAATACCCAGCGACAATACCTAAAAGTGTACCAAGAACTACGGAGCCTAATACAGAGAAAAATCCTACCCATAAAGAAATTCTTGCTCCATAGACAATCCGTGAGAAAATATCGCGTCCAAAATCATCGGTTCCAAACCAATGTTTTCCGGATGGAGCCTGTAATCTTTCAGCCAGCACCTGCTCTTTATAGCTATACGGTGCGATTAAAGGCGCTACTATGGCTAAAACAATAAAAAATAGAACAATTGCTAAACCAATAACAGCTAATTTATTTTTGTAAAACGCTTGTACTGCTTCCTTCCACGGAGGTGTAAGCTTTTCTTCTTCAACGGCTGCCGAATTGATCTCGACTGTATTCTTTGCAAGTTCAGCCACTTAAAATCCCTCCTACTTCGTGTACTTTATTCGTGGATCAACAAATACATACATTAGATCCACAATTAAGTTAATTAAAACAAAGATTGCCGCGATAATCAGGATTCCTGACTGTATTACCGGATAATCACGGTAGGCAATAGCATCATATAAATAACGTCCGATTCCAGGCCAGCCGAAAATGGTTTCGGTTAGGATTGCTCCTCCCAACAAAAGACCCATTTGTAAACCGATTACGGTTAAAACAGGGATAACAGCATTTTTCAATGAATGCTTGTACACTACCCAAAACATACGAAGCCCTTTTGCCCGCGCTGTTCGGATATAATCAGATCGCATGACCTCAAGCATAGTAGCCCTTGTCATCCTAGCGATAATGGCCATTGGAATGGTTGCCAAAGCAAAACTTGGTAAAACCAAATGCTTTAAAACGGTACCAAATTGGTCAAATCTGCCCTGCAATAAGGTATCGACCAGATATAGATTCGTGATCGCCGAAACCGGGTCTCGGACATCCTCGCGTCCAGTGGTTGGAAACCAGCCTAAGTGGATGGAAAACGCCCATTGCTCCATTAAACCCAGCCAGAAAATCGGAAGGGATACTCCTACAAGTGCAAGAACCATAGCCACATAATCAAACCATGATTTTGAAAACCATGCACTGATAATCCCTGCATTTACCCCAACAACAACAGCGATAATCATTGCCACAACTGCAAGTTCAATCGTTGCTGCTAGGTAAGGCCAAATTTCTTCATTGATTGGACCTCTTGTCCGTAAGGAAGTTCCTAAGTCACCGTGAAGAAGTGCTTTAATATAGTCAAAATATTGTATGTACCAAGGATTATTTAAGCCTAATTGTTCAGTAAGCGTAGCAATCGCTTCTTTTGTTGCTCTTTGGCCGAGGATTACCTGTGCAGGGTTTCCGGGAATGGCGTGGATAATAGCAAAAACGACTAGGGTCATTCCAAATAATACCGGGATTAATGAAAAGACACGGCGTACCGTATATGTAAACAACTTTCTCACCCTCTTTTTTCAATGATGGTTTATGAGTCCGATGCTGTAGTTAACAAAAGGGGAGGCCAAGCTCCCCTTCCGCAACAAGATTATTTGAAGTATACGTTTGTAAATGGCTCAGACCCTGTTGGATGTGGAAGATATCCAGCAACATCCTTAGCAGCTGCCATTAATGGTGTTGAGTGCACAAGCGGAATCCACGGTGCATCTTCGTGAATAATTTCTTGAGCTTGTTTATAAAGATCATTACGTTTTGCTTGATCACTTTCCTGTTGAGCCTTGATTAAAATGTCATGTAATTTGTCATTGCTGTACTGGGAATAGTTATTACTTCCAATGCTGTCTTTATCTAATAATGTGTAAATAAAGTTATCAGCATCTCCGTTGTCTCCCGTCCAACCAAGCATATAGGCATCAAATTCACCTTTGTTTGCTTTATCTAGGTAAGTCGCCCAGTCAACCGATTTAATTTCAGCTTTTACACCAATTTTGCTAAAGCTTTCTTGAATAACCTCAGCTACTTTTTGTGCTTCTGGCATATATGGACGTGCTACAGGCATTGCCCAAAGATCCATTTTAAATCCATTTGGATATCCTGCTTCAGCCAATAGTTTTTTCGCCTTTTCTAAATCATATGGATATTCTTGAATGGCATCATCATAGCCTTCAATGGAAGGAGGCATTGGGTTCTTCGCCGCAACTGCTTTACCGCCATAGAAGGAATCAATAATCGCTTTCTTATCAACTGCCATGTTTAATGCTTGACGAACAAGCTTGTTATCAAATGGTTTACGCGTCACAGTTAAACCGATGTAACCTACATTCATAGAAGGGCGCTCGATTACCTGCAAATTCGCATTGGATTTTACTTGCTCTTCATCAGAGTTGTTCAATCCATCCATGATGTCAATTTCACCGTTTGCTAACGCATTAAGACGTGCAGTGTTTTCAGGAATAACACGGATAATCACTTTGTTTAACTTAGGTAAGCCTTTTTGCCAGTAGTCTGGATTCTTTTCAAGAACGATCCGGTCATTTTGTTTCCACTCAACAAACTTAAATGGACCTGTTCCAACTGGATGTTCTCTGAATTTATCACCATATTTTTTAACAGCAGCCGGGCTGGCAATTCCAAATGGCGACATTGCTAAGTTCTTTAAGAATGGAGCTTGTGGTCTTTTTAAAACAAATTGAACGGTATTCGCATCTACTGCTTTTACTTCTTTAATAACATGACCTTTGTCCTTCTTAAAGCCGCCGAACATTGTATAGTAAGGGAATTTATCAGCATCTCCATTCATCCAGCGGTCAAAGTTAAATACAACAGCATCTGCATTGAAGTCTGTGCCGTCATGGAATTTAACTCCTTGACGAAGATGGAATGTGTAAGTTAAACCATCTTTCGATACTTCCCACTTTTCAGCTAGTCCTGGTCGTACAACTGTATCTTGCGGACCATAATCAAGAAGCGTTTCAAAAATATTTTCTGTTACTCTGTAGGTTTCCCCTTCAGTCGTTGTAATTGGGTCCAATGAAGTGGAATCACCACCGCGTGCAAAGACAAGCGTATCTTTTTTCGATCCGCCGCTTGATGCAGTGTCTTTTTTACCATCAGCGTTATTACTTGTTTTACTGCTGCAGCCAACAAGGAACATGCTGATTGCCAAAATCGAAATCAGTAACAATTTCATTGTTTTCTTCATGCGTTCGTTTACCCCCATTTTTTCTTTAAAAATTTTTATCATAAACGCCTCATGCTTTACTCGTTAAACAAGTGGCATGCTACGTAATGACCATTCACATTTCGTTCTGCTGGTCTAGTCGTTTTGCAGATGTCCATACATTCCGAACATCTTGTGTGAAAAGCACAGCCTGAAGGAGGGTTGGCCGGACTTGGCAGCTCTCCCTCAATTAAAATCGTTTCCCTTTTAATATCAGGATCCGGAATGGGTACGGCTGAAAGAAGTGCTTTTGTGTAAGGATGCAATGGATTTTCGTATAGTTCCTCACTATCAGCTAATTCTATTAATCTACCTAAATACATTACGCCGACCCGGTCACTAATATGACGGACGACCCCTAAGTCATGGGCGATAAATATGTAAGTAAGTCCAAATTCCTGTTGGATATCTTTCATTAGGTTCAATACCTGTGCCTGAATCGATACATCGAGAGCAGATACAGGTTCATCGGCGATAATCAGCTTCGGTTTCGTCATCAATGCTTTCGCAATTCCAATCCGCTGGCGCTGGCCGCCGCTGAATTGATGCGGATATCGCTTTGCGTGATAGCTGCTTAAGCCAACTACTTCAAGCATTTCTTTTACCCGTTTCTGTCTTTCTTCTTTTGTTCCAATGCCGTGGACAATCAATGGCTCCTCAAGAATCTGTTCAACAGAATGGCGGGGATTCAAAGAAGCATAGGGATCCTGGAACACCATTTGGATATCCCTGCGCGTTCTTCGTAATTCTGATTTCGACATACTGGTAATCTCTTTATCTTCAAAAATAATTTTCCCGTCACTTGCCTCAATCAGGCGCATCAACAGTCTTCCGGTTGTGGATTTCCCGCAACCGCTTTCACCAACGATTCCAAGTGTCTCTCCCTTTCTTACATAAAAAGAAACATCATCGACTGCCTTTACTTCTCCTTTTTTTCTGCCGAGAAGACCACCCGTTATTGGGAAGTATTTTTTTAAACCGTTAACTTCAAGAAGTAACTCCGACATGTTTGTCACTCCTCTCCCCAAATGTATGTAATAAACATCTCACTTCATGTCCGTCTTTTTCCATTTTGTACAATTCCGGTGATTCTTCAAAACATTGTGAAAACGCTTCCGAACATCTCGCCGCAAATCTGCATCCTTTCTTCACTGTTCCCGGTGCAGGAACATTTCCTGGGATGCTGTATAATCTATCTTTTTTTCCTCTTAGATCTGGTACGGATTTTAGTAATCCCTTTGTATACGGATGCTGCGGATTTTTAAGGATGGTTCGTACATCGCCTTGTTCGACGATTTGGCCGGAATACATTACAATGACTCGTTCACAAATTTCGGCTACTACTCCTAAATCGTGGGTAATAAGAATGATGGATGTGTCTGTTTTTTCATTTAAATTCTTCATTAAAGCAAGGATTTGTGCCTGAATGGTTACATCTAGAGCAGTTGTCGGCTCATCGGCAATCAGCATTCTTGGGTTACAGGCCATAGCCATTGCAATCATCACACGCTGCCTCATCCCACCGGACAACTGGTGTGGATACTCTTTAAGAATTCCCTCAGCTCGCGGAATACCAACTAGCTTTAATAATTCAATGCATCTTAGATTTGCTTCTTTTTTGGAAAGATCAGTATGTAATTGAATGGCTTCAATCAGTTGATTCCCAATGGTAAATAACGGATTTAATGATGTCATCGGTTCCTGGAAGATCATTGAAATCTGATTCCCGCGGATTTTTCGCCACTCTTTTTCCGATAAGGAGGTTAAATCTTTGCCTTCAAAGGAAATTTCTTCGGCTTCAATTTTCCCCGGGGGAATTGGAATTAAGCCCATGGTGGTTAAAGAGGTTACGCTTTTTCCACTGCCTGACTCCCCAACAATTCCAAGAATTTCTCCTTCTTTTAACTCGAAGCTGATTCCATCCACTGCTGGGACGTATTTCTTCCCTGATAGAAAGGAAACTTTTAGGTCTTTAATTTTTAGAATAGGGTCTTTGCTCACATTTACACCTACCTGTAAGTAAATTATTTTATGTATTTCTGAGCTTTGAAAATATTATAATATAATAAATATTATGGAAATTATGACATATTTTTATTATATCGACAATTTCTGAATATGGCAATAATTTTAAAAATATTATTATTTTAATTAAAAAAATTAAAAAAGACCTGTTCCAATGCGTTTTTACTTTCAAGCATTGAAGTCAGATCTCATAGTTTTAGTCTATTATTTTGGTTCTATTAAAATTTAATCTGTTTCTAATATAACGATTGAGGAAGGAACATTTCCCTCTGAAAAGTCATTTACAAATTATAGTGTAAAAGTGATAATACTTTTCTTAATTCCTTCACATCGATTTGTCCGGGTGCGGAAGATTTCTTTGCAGCACCAAATGTTAAGGCAGAACCAAACAGCTCCCCTGCCAGACGGCTGATGACCCCTTTACCCGCCATAGACATGGTTATAATCGGGCGGTCTGCATACTGTTCATTCATAGTGTTGGTTGCTTCTAATAGAGTTAAAACATCTGCAGGACTTTTCGGCATTACAGCGATTTTCGGTAAATCGCCACCTAATCCCTGAGCTTTTTGCAATCTTGCTATGATTTCTTCTTTTGACGGTGTTTTTTCAAAATCATGATTAGAAACAATGGTGTAAACATGATTTGCATGAGCTGTATCGATTAGGTTTGTAACATCCGTTTCATCATTAAATAACTCGATATCAATGATATCCACCAATCCGGTTTCGGCGATTTTCTGATTTAATTCTAGATAATAGGCTGCGCTTATTTCCTTTTCGCCGCCTTCTTTTACACTTCGGAAGGTAAAAATTAGGGGTATGCTGTTTAGGATTCCTCGGATCTCACTGAGCACTTCCTTAACTTTTTCAATTTCCGCAACCTGATTAAAAAAATCAACCCGCCATTCTACGAGATCAATTTCCAGCGTTTTTATATGTTTTGCCTCTTCAATTAGAGTCTCAACCGAATTCCCTACCATTGGGACACAAATTTTCGGTTTCCCCTCACCAATGGTAACTCCTCTAATTGTTACATTCTTTTTCAAACGAATCACTCCTTTCTATTAAATTTCTAATTTGATTCATCAGATGATCAACTATATAATTCCCAAGCTAATTTTAATGACTCTACAATGTAATCAGCAATTTCTTCAGCATCATGTTGGTCTGTTTCTACTTTTGAATGATGAATAGAATAAATCTCTTGCCGTTTATAAAAGAGTTCTTCTATTTCTTCAATTGACTTTCCCTGTAAAACTGGCCGGCTATCGATGATTAAACTGATTCGTTCCTTCCAACTCTCCCAAGGCAAGTCTAGGAATATCACGATACTGGATGATAAACACACTTTTCTGATTTCCTCTTGTAAAAAAGCTCCTCCGCCTAGGGAAATAATTTTTAACCTTTGTTCACATATTTCTGTAATTACGCTTTTTTCTTTTTCCCTAAAAGCTTTTTCACCCAATTGGCTAAAAATCTGTGAAACCGGCATATTATATTCCTTCTCGATTACCTCATCAATATCTAAAAAATCACGATAGAGTTTTTTGGCAACCGCCTTCCCGATCGTGGTCTTTCCCACACCCATAAATCCGATAAAAACAATGCTTTTTTCTTTTAATGGCACTTCACGTTTCAACAAAATCATCTAACCCCCACAAAGGTAAAAAACATATAATTAAATTAATCTTCTAACAATTATAATCTTCTAGCAGGGAAAATAAAAGAGGCTCTTGTTTGAAAGAGCCCCTTAAATGCTTTTGTTTAGGAGGATTTTCGGATCACCAGTTGCGGCTCCAGAATAATCCGCTGTTGATCTCTATCGTTATTTAAAATCCTTTGATGTAACAGACTTGCCGCTTGGGACCCGATTAACCGTGCAAAGGAGGAAACCGTTGTTAAAGGGGGATTATAAAAAGATGCCTCAGGTACATTGTCAAATCCTACAACTGCCATTTCTTTACCTGGAGTGATACCGGAATCCATTAAGCCTAACAATACCCCATGAGCAACTAAATCATTAAAGCAAAGAATCGCATTAGGTGGATTCGGGTGTAGAAGAAGCTTTTGAATTGATTCTACCCCACCATCTCTGGTTACGGGACTTTCGATTATTAAGGATTCATCCACTTCGATCCCGGCACGATTTAAACCATTACAAAACCCTAACTTTCTTTTTTTCCAAGCGGTGGAACCGGAAGAACCACCAAGAAATGCAATTCTTCGATGCCCTTTTTGGACTAAATGAGTTACAGCCATTTCTGCTCCTGCTGTATAGTCAATCCCAACATAGTCGGAGTTTATATCTTCAATTTCTCTAACAGCTTGGACAAGCGGAACATCAAGCTTTTTAATTCTCTCAATGGTTTCCTTTGAACTATCTGAAACAGGACATAAAATTAAGCCTCCAACCCGATGTTCGAGCATTCTTGAAAGTAATTGTTCCTGCTTGAAATCCGAATCATAGGTTGTTCCAAGAAATACAGTGTATCCCGCTTCTTCCAATGTATTATGGACGCCTCTTAGCAATTCCGAATAAAATGGGTTCCCGATATCCGTTATGATCAGTCCAACTGTGGATGAAGTTTGCGAACGCATATTTGCAGCAACCCGATCATAAACATAACCGAGTTCGCGCATCGATTCCAAGACCTTTTTTCGGGTTTTTTCAGCTATATTGGGGCTTCCACGAACAATCAGTGAGGCTGTCGCACGTGAAACACCTGCATGTTTTGCCACATCTAATAAAGTGACACGCTTTTTTTGATTCATCCGATCACCAGCTTCAATTCTATTAGTTACTAATATAAATAGGGGACAATACCATTAATTGTCACTAGAAACTTAATTTAATTATACCTTTGCCATTGCTTTTTAGGAAATGCTATTTATAATCTAAGTTGGACATTTTAACGCAAATAAAAACGGATAGCCTTTTTAGACTATCCACCCATTTTTGGATTACTTGATTCAATATTTTTTTACCCTCTACTATTAGATCGATCAATTTTTTTTGCCGAAAAGCCGCATTCGTTTTATATATATAAGCTAAGCTAGTTTTTTTTTCTCGAAATTTTTTATATTTTGTTCTTGTTCAAAATACTTTTTTGCAGACAGCAGACATCGTCGTGCATGCTCTTCAAAACCAATTTCGTTAACATGTTTAAGGTTTGGCAGTTCAATTGAGCATGGAATTTCCGGCATTCGATTGACTATACTGGCGACATCAATTCCACCTTCACCAATATACGAGCGTTCCTCTCGGAGGATTCGCGTCATTTTTTCCATTGAGGCAGGAATCTCTCTCGTCGCATCGCATAGATGTAAAAAGCGGAACCATTCACGGGGCACTTTATCTAAATCCTCCACCTTATCACCTGAACGATGAAAATGATGAATATCGATCATTAAACCGGCATTTTCTTGCTTGGCGCTATGAAGAACATCTAGTGCGCCAGTAAGATTCTTGATACTGGCGATTGGAACAAACTCCAATTCCACGGTCAGACCAAATGGTTTAGCAAGCTCACAAAGTTCGGAAAAACGTTCAATGGCAAAATTCCGATCGCCCGTCCAGATACTGCTGAGAACATGTTTCCCACCAAGTTCGGCAGCCGATTCCATTGCAGATAGATAGTTTTTAGGATTAACTCCATCATAAATCTTCGCAAGTTCAATGTCCAAAAGCCTAACGCCCGTCTCAGAGAAAGCATTTTTCGTTTGCCGCAGTAACTCTTTGTTTTCAACAAAGGAAAAGTTTGGCTCACCGGGCAACCCCATATAAATGGGACGTAAACTGACAAAATCATAGCCGGCTTTTGCTGCTATGTAAATCATCTCAGGTGGTGGACAGCCGAGAACCGTAAGATAGGCTAAAGAAAATTGTTTTTGCATGTATTTCCCTCCTATAAAAAAGACACAAAAGGCGATATTTTAACCGTATTGTGTCTTTTCAATTGAGAATTGTGCGATTGACCTGACAACCGATAAATGATTATTTTTCTAATTCTGGATCGTAAAACTTACCAAATAATTCTTCATCTGACGGTCTGTCTTCCGGAATTGGAGTAGAAACCCAAGTTGTATTCATATAATGTTTTAGTGCCACATTTTCTGATGTAGCATTGCCGCCCCATGTACCGCAGCCCATTGAAGATGTTTGCGGCATTCCGTTTGTGAATGAACCAGCATTAGAGGTTGAAGTAGGTTGACGAACCATGATCCGGCTGAATGGACCCACTTCTGCTAAACGGTTGATATGCTCTTCGCTATTTGAATTGATACTACAAGAGTGACCAATACCGCCATTTTCAAAGACACCGAACATGGTTTCAAGTGCGTTTTCAAAATCGCCTTCATATTTATGAAGAGCAACTAAAGTAGTCAATTTTTCATCTGCGAATACTTTGCCTTTCCCTACACCATCACCGATGACGATGATGAATTTGCGGTCTTCCGGAATGCTAAAGCCGGCAGCTTCGGCAAGTTTTCGCGGTGAAATCGCAACGGTATCAGGGAGACGATGTCCTTCTTCATCCCAAATAACAACGCGTAGTTTTTCTCTTTCTTCCGTACTTGCTAAATAACCGCCTTCTTCTTGAAGCTGTTCGACCATTTGATCATAAATCGATTCATGGATGATTAAGTTACCGTCTGAAGAGCAGCCAGAACCAAAGTCTTTTGTTTTACTGATCATGGTATTGTGGGCTGCTTCTTTTACATCAGCCGTTTCATCAATAATGACTGTTGCGTTCCCTTTACCGACACCGTAAGCAGGAGTACCGGAACTGTATGCGGCACGAACCATGTCCTGTCCGCCCGTTGCCATGACTATATCTGCGCGAGCCATTAACTCAGTTGTTAATGTTTTACTTACAACCGGCAGGCATTGCAGAATATCAGCCGGTGCGCCTTCTCTTTCAAGTGCTTCTCTCATTAAACGAACGACTTCGTCCGAAGTACCTTTTGAACGTGGATGTGGACTGAAGATGACAACATCACGTGCTTTGATCGCATAAATAGCTGTAACAGCCGGTGTTAATTCTGGGTTCGTTGTTGGAATGAGTGAAGCAATAATCCCCGCTGGTTTACCATATTTTTTGATACCTTTTTCAGGGATTTCTTCGATCACTCCAACACTTTTTTCACGAAGGGCATCTCTTAGTACACCACGAATTTTCATTCTTTTTCCTACACGGCCAACAGGATCACCTAAGCCGCTTTCTTCAACACCCATAACGGCAATCTTTTCAAAAGCTTTTTTATTTCCCACAGCCCATGCAACTGCTTGGATTAAGTGGTCTACTTGTTCCTGGCTGTAGTTTTTGATCACTTCAAAAGCTTTTTGAGCTTTTTCAAACGTTTCATCCAGTATTACTTTTTGTTCTAGTGTTAATTCTTTTGGTTTGTTAACAATAGTTGTTGACATTGAAATTACCTCCTACATTTTATAAAAATTTATTTTATGCGATTAGGTTAACGCAATTAGATCGATCTAATTCAAGTGTAATTAAACTCCAAGCTTTTGCTGTGAATCTGGTGCTTCATGTAATTGAGAGCATGGTCCAGCCTGAAGCATATAACTCCCGCCATCGTGTCCAATGATTTGTTTGACTTCTTTGGCAACATTTAAAATTGTCCCTAAATCAATCCCTGTTTCAATTCCCATTTCCGACAATGTGTGTACCAGATCTTCTGTCGCAACATTTCCTGTGGCACCAGGTGCATATGGACAACCGCCCAAACCGGTAATCGAACTATCAAAATGAACGATTCCCTGTTGCATTGCAGCAACCGCATTGGCAATTGCCATTCCTCTCGTATTATGGAGGTGCATGGTGAACGTCATCTCAGGGAACTTATTTCGCAGTTGGCCGACCGTTTGATAAACCTGTCTGGGGTTCGCCATTCCGGTTGAATCTGCAAGTGAGATTTCTTCAATTCCATAACCAATGTACCGTTCGACAATGTCGCCCAGCCGATTGATTGGTACTTTACCTTCGAAAGAACAGCCAAAAGCAACTGAAATGGATCCCCCAACTTTCACATCATGTTTCTCTGCTAATTCAATAATCGGTGCAAAACCCTCCATCGCTTCTTTCGTTAAACAGTTTGCGTTTGATAGGCTATGAGAATCAGATGCAGACAGCATTAATTTCAATTTCTTAATTCCTGCATCTATGGCGCGCTGGGCACCTTTTGCATTTGGAACAAGCGCACGGAACTTAATTCCGGTCAGTTCTTGTGACTGTCTTACCACTTCTTCGGCATCCTTTAACTGGGGGATTGCCTTTGGGTGAACAAAAGATGTAATTTCCATTGATTGAATACCAGTGGTTGCAAGTTTTTTTATAATCGCAATCTTCTTCTCAGTTGGAATCCATGTTTTCTCAGCCTGAAAGCCATCTCGTGGTGCTACTTCACAAATAACCACTTTCGAAGGAAGCTGCATATTGGTTGAAAAACTCATTAAATCACTTCTTTCCTATTTTATAATAATCGTATTTCTCAATCACACAGATACATGGTGCACTTTTTTGTCAGGGGAATAAATATCCATAATATTCCAATGTCCATCTGTTGGAACAGGATTATTCAGCATCGCTACATCAATTACAACAGGCTTACCCGCCTTGATAGCTTTTTCTAACGCTGGCTTGAATTCTTCCGCTGCTTGGATCTTAATTCCCTCAATCCCATATGCTCTTGCAATGGCTGCAAAATCAGGTGAATACGGTTGGTCATCTTTTGTAAAAAGAGTTCCTAATGTGGTTCCAAAGTGGGCCTTTTGTAAACCGGCGATAGTTCCAAATGCAAAGTTGTTCATAATCACCCAAACAACAGGAATATTTTCCTCAAATGCTGTTGCCAACAGTGCTGGATTTTGACCAAATCCTCCATCACCTACGAGAGAAACAACTACTTTATCAGGAGCTGCAATCTTTGCCCCTAAGGCAGCTGGTGCCCCAAAACCCATTGTACAGTAGCCCCCAGGCGTAAGAATCGAACCGGCTTCATAAATTGGGAATTGCTGTCCCACACCATTTTTATTCCAGCCAACATCGGTCGTGATAATCGCATCCTTTGGAAGCACCTCACGCACTTCTTCTAAAATTCGCTGCGGCATCATTGGGAAACAATTATCCTGAATATATTTTTGGTTGCTTTCTTTAAACTCTTGGCGATAACAGGCAATCTCCGCTTTTAGTGATTCCAAATCATCAGGCTGATAGCCTTCAGGCAACAGCTCTTTTGCAACGCGAATTAAAACAGTCAATGCTTGTTTTAAATCAGCAACGACACCGATTGCAACTGGATAGTTCCTGCCAATCTCACTTGGATCGATATCAATTTGAATCAGTTTTGTAGGCGGGAAATTAAAGGTAAACTCTGGTTCCCATGAGCTGCTGTCTGCTTCGCCAAAGCGGGTTCCTAATGCGAAAATATAATCTGCACCTTTGCATTTATCATTGATGAATTTGGTCCCCCAGAAACCGGTCATGCCTAATGTCAGAGGATGGTCATCGGAGACAACCCCTTTTCCCATCAGGGAATGTGCTACAGGGATATTTAGAAGATCAACAAGCTCCCTTAACTCCTTGGCAGCATCGGCTAATATAACCCCTCCGCCAACATAGAATAGTGGGCTTTTAGCGCTAACTAAGGTATGAATAATTCCCTTTGCAGTTTCATCATCAATCGAAGGTTTATTTAGTTTTTTCGTATGGTGTTTTACTTTTTCAAACCAAGAAGGATCAAGTTCATTTGAGAAAATATCCATCGGTACAGAAACGAGCACTGGACCAGGGTTTCCGCTTTCAGCTAATTGAAATGCTTTTTCTAAAATTTCAGGGAATAAATGCGGGCTATCCACACGCCATGCCCTCTTTACAAATGGTCGGTAAATTTCATATTGGGTTGCATCTGCATGCAAGTTAACTTCTTGATGTGGATTTTTCCCATAATAATGACTCGGAACATCACCGGCAATGACAACCATTGGAATCGAATCCAAAGCGGCATTCGCAACTCCTGTAGCTGCATTTGTTAAACCAGGTCCCAAGTGACTTAACACAACAGCTGCCTGCTTTTTCACCCGTGCATAGCCATCAGCCATATGAGCAGAAATTTGCTCATGTCTTACATTGACAAACTTGATTGAACTTGTTTCCAAGGCTGATAAAACAGCGATGTTCGTATGTCCGCATAATCCAAAGATGTGTTCAATTCCTCTGTCTTCAAGATACTTGACCAATTGATTCGAAATTAGTTCCTTCATTATTTATGATCCTCCCTAAAATTAATTAAAATTTTCCCATATTGACCTGAAAGGGCGTCACCATAGGCTTTTTCAAAATCCTTTAATGGAAAAATGTTTGAAACAACTGGTTTAACATCAAAATCTTGATCCATTAAGTATTCAACACATTTTTCAAAGTCTTCCGGAAAACTATAAATGATTGACCCTTTTAAGGTAATTTCATTCCTGACAATTTGCATCACTGGGAAAGTGGCTTCAGGCACCAAGCCGATATACACGATGGTTCCACCTGGTTTTACGATTTGAACCGTTTGTTCGGCTGAAGCCCTGGCACCAGCAGCTTCAATGACCACATTAAATGCTGCTTCTGAAACCTCCTCTGGAAGTGCCGTTTCCACTCCCTCAAACTCATTACGCACTTTTTCCAGTTTCTTCACATTAATATCAACAGCCGTTACTTGAGCTCCCAAATATTTTGCTAAGGCAATGGAAAGCATTCCTTCCGTTCCACACCCAATAATACAAACGGAAGTATCTTTTGTTACATTGATTTTTTGAAAGGCATGAACAATTACAGCAAAAGGTTCAATTAGAACTGCCTTTTCACTTGGTAATTGATCTGGGATTGGTAATACATACTTTGATGAAATAGTTATTTCCTCAGCAAAAATACCCGTAATATTAACGCCCAGAGATTGTTTATTTTTGCAAATGTTTTTTCTTCCATTTAAGCAGTTTTCACATTGGTCGCAGAATGTATTTGGTGTAACTACCACTCTTGTACCTTTTGCAAAATTTGCATTTTTACCAGCTTCAATAATTTCTCCGACTAACTCGTGTCCAGGAATAAGCGGGTATTTTGCGTGGCCAAGTTTTCCTTTATATACACCAACATCTGAACCGCAAATCCCGCCATAAATTAATTTGATCTTTACTTCATCATCCTGAAGATTTGTTATTGGGAAAAAATCCTTTAGTTCTAATTCACCTGGATTTTTTAAATATAATCCCAACATCTATAACACCACCAATCTAGAAAATAAAAATTAAATATTAGATCGATCTAAAACTAGAGTAGATCGATCTAATAATACTAAATCTTTTCCCCTTAAAAGTAAGAACATCCTTAGTAAGCGTTATCAATATATTACTTTATTATTTTTTTATTTTCAATATATTTTCGGATATTCACGATGTTTCCATTTCTTAAAATAGATCGATCTAATCTATCGATAAAAGGCAAAAGTGCTCAATCGAAAAAAAGCTATTAAGAGGTCCCTTAACCAATATATCCACAATAAAACGGTACCTATTCTTTTAATTCCAAACGTTGAATCTTGCCAACAACCAATAGTAGTGACAATGCACCTAAAAGGGCAAGAACGGCCATATAAATTAATGCACCTGTAAAGGAATGTGTTTTTTGAACAATAACTCCGATTATAATTGGAGTAAGGATTCCTGAGAGATTAGCAGCGACGTTAAATACACCGCCTGCCAAACCTACTAGTTTTGTAGGAGCCAGATCAGAAACCATAACCCATCCAGTTGCAGCCATACCTTGAGAGAAAAAGGCAACAGACATGATGGCGATCACTAAGCCTGGTACTTGAGTGTAATTGGCAAGAATGATTAAACATGCACCAAATGCACCTGTAATAATTGGCGTTTTACGTGCAACTGTTAAAGACTTACCACTTTTAACCATCCGATCAGACCATGTACCCGCTAATAATACACCAACGCATGCCGCAATATAGGGTAGAGATCCCATAAAGCCTGCTTTGATGAATGACATATGTTTTTCCTGAACAAGATAGGTTGGGAACCAAGTTAAGAAAAAGTATAGCATGGATGCAACGGAGAATTGTGTGAAGCTAATTCCCCAGATTTGGCGATATTTAAGCAGTTGTTTAACCTCTGACCATTTGACTTTGTGCTTTTCAACAGCATTTTCAGCTAACCCGCCGCCTTCACGTATATAATCCATCTCTTCTTTATTAATGGATTTGCTGTATTTGGGATCACGATAAAGCTTCACCCAGACAAAGGTAAAGAGGATTCCTACAATACCTGTTACGATAAAGATCATATGCCAGCCAAAATTCGATAAAATCCAGAATAAAATCGGTGTTGCAAACGCTAAGCCGACATATTCACCAGCTGTATAAACACCTGTAGCCATTGCACGTTCCTGTTTTGGAAACCAAGCGGCGACAACACGGCTATTTGTCGGAAATGCTGGTGCTTCAGTGATACCTAATGCAAGACGGAGACCAAAGAATCCTGCAAAACTTCTAACAAACCCTAAGAAAAGAGTAGTGATTGACCAGGTACAAAGCGATACGGCATAAGTTAAGCGAGGACCAAAGCGGTCTAGGATCCATCCTCCTGGGATCTGCATAAAAGCGTAGGACCAACCAAAAGCAGACATAATCAAACCAAGCGTGACTGGATCTAAGCCTAAATCCTTTTGGATGGAAGGTGCAGCTACTGAAATATTCGTTCTGTCAAGATAGTTAATTGCAGTAATGATAAAAAGAAGTGCTAATACTGTGAAGCGAACCTTTGTTGGTTTCTGCCGTGGTGTTTCATTTACCTTTTGTGCTTCTTGTGCCATATGAATCCCCCTAACAAACTACGATATTTTTTAGATTCAGTTACAAAAAACTCCACCTAAATGAAAACGATTGCATTTTTTTCTAGAAAACTCTTTAAAATTGAATCCCAATTTGTTTTATCAAGAAGACAATCTTAATTATATAAATTATGTAATCTAGGATGCCAACGCCTTAGTTAACGCTTACAAATTTTGATACGAACTACACTTAGAAATTCAATTGGTAATTCCGATTCTTTTTAACCTTCTTTCACTAAACCAACTTTATCTTCCCCCTTTTGTTTCCACCACCTTTCATTATTAGATCGGTCTAATAGATCGATCTAAATTAATTCATATTATATAATAAAACAATTAATTTGAAAATATAAATCATTAATTCTTTTTCGCATTTTTTTTATTTTTTGTTTTATTTAAAAATTCCACCCCCAACCTTTTAACGTTCGTTCAATATACCATTTTCATCTTTATTAAATCCGCTTTATTTTAATGAAAATTCGATAAAGAATAAAACTAAGCAAAAAGGTCAGAAAAGAAAGGAATATTGCAATACTTGAAAACGCAAGAACATAGGCATTGTATTCTGCGATCCGGCTAACGATTCTAAGGGTGTCCACCTGTAAAATTCTAGCACCAATATTAAATAATACTAACACAAAGAAAATCATCAGAAGTCCCTTGCCGGAATTTTGGATATCTGCCTTGCTTAAGCCAATATGTGCTGAAATACAGACAGCTAGTACTAGAAAAATCCAAAACAATGGATTGATTAAATTTTCAGGAGTAAAAATACTTTTGATAATTGCAATATTGAAAACTCCGACAGTTTTTAAAACACTTATATCTAAAGTTTCAAAAGAAACATGGAGATGTATTTCGGACTTTAATGTATCAAAGGATTGCGGCAGAAAAAGGTTCATTCCCAAAAGCAAGGAACCAATGCCGCTAAAGATTGGTCCTAAGCCGATAAAGAAGTTCCCTATCTGTTGATAGGTACTATTGCGATTGTAATAGTGCTCTACATATCCTAGGACACCATCCGGACTATTAAACTGCAGGAATTTCACTCTGGAAACTTTGTGCCCCCATATAAAGCACATGATAAGATGACCGAGTTCATGAATCGGTGTACCAATCCAGGCTGTCCAAAGCACACCTCTTGCTCCAAAAGTCTGAATCAAAAATTTGTTTGAGAATTTCTCAAGAATCCCAAGAATCAACCCGACAATAATAATAGCTCCTACAAGATATAACAGTTCTATAACACTAATGAATAAGGTATATATTAAAGAAGACAGAATATTCATCCTGTTCTGGGACCTCTCAATCAATTTATTTTCCTATCCTTACGGTAAACTTAACCAAATATTTACATTACCTTGATTATTAATTTGTATTTTCTGGTTAAAATGAAACTATAAAGATAGTATGCTTCATAATTTCGAAGGAGGGATAGGGGCTTGCACCAATTTCTGAATGTTCTTTTCCTAACGTATGTCGCCTCATGTTTTTTTAAAATCTTTTATTATTCCTTTGTTAATGTTAAAAAATAACCCATTTCTTCTCATTCTTCAACTTTTTTCACTCCAGTATGACCCAAAATCATTCAAATAATTTTCTGTAATGGTTTGTCCTCCTTGTTGCATACCCTTTTATAAAGGGGGATTGCCATGTTTCGTTCATTTACAACCTTTAAACTTATTCGTTATGCTGTCGCCTACGTATTTATTACTTCCGGTTTTATGAAATTACTGAATGCAGACTTAGCCAATCATTTTATCGGATTAGGCTTGCCTTATCCATACATTCTCCTGAACACTGTCATCCTTCTTGAGATTGTTTGCGGAATCCTAATCATGCTCAACAAGAGCGTTCGAAATGCAGTGATTCCGTTAATCGCTATCATGATCGCTGCTATCATTCTAACCAAAGTACCAACCATTCACACAAGTATTTTACAGTTTGCCTTCAATGCACGCTTAGATATTGTCATGCTAATCCTGCTTATTGTTCTTTATAATCGGAATCCAAATTGAAAAATCCCCCTTTGCTATGGGGGATTTTTTTCAACATAAACCTAGGAATTTCGGGTGGTGACAGGCACCAATGACTTTTCAAGAATCGGCCCATAAGTATCGGTTCGTCGATCTCGTAAAAACTGTAATAGGTTTCTGGCAAATTCGATTTCTTTTAAATTGATGCTTTGAACTAGTATTCCTTCTTGTTCATCTAAGGATAGGATGATTTCTCCCATCGGGTTGCTGATGAAGCTGCCGCCGTAAAAGTTCATGTCTTTTTCTTGACCAACCCGGTTGACTGCGGCGACAAAGACACCATTATGAATTCCATGTGCGGAAATCGCCTTCGTCCATGCAGTCCTTGTCGAAAGCTCCGGATGATCCGGCTCGGATCCGATTGCAGATGGATAGAAAAGGATATCCGCACCCTTCAATGTCAAAATCCTAGCAACTTCAGGAAACCACTCGTCCCAACAAATACCGATCCCGACTTTTCCAAATTTCGTATCATATACCGGGTAACCAGTATCTCCCGGTGTAAAATAATACTTTTCATGATATTGCGGACCATCCGGAATATGATTTTTTCGGGTTGTTCCTAAATGATTGCCTGCTTCATCAAAAACTGCTGCACTATTAAAATAAACTCCTTTTGCCGCCCATTCATAGAATGGGACAATTAACACGATTCCAAGTTCTCTGGCAAGCTCCTGCATTTCCACAATCGCTTCATGATCATGCGGGATAGCTAACTGATAATGATCCACCGAAACCGTCTGGGCAAAATATTGCGCATGATAGAGCTCCTGCAAACAGATAATGTTGGCTCCTTGGGCTGCTGCTTCCCTCACCTTTGCTTTTGCTTTTTCGATATTGATTTCGACCCTCTCATCACACGTCATTTGCACCAATCCAATTTTCACAGTACTCATAAAGAAACCTCCTCAACTATTTCATGGACAACCTTTCCGTCAACCATGGTAAAAACTACTTTTGTATTTTTAATTTCCTCATACGGAACCTTAAAAAGATTCCGGTCAAGGACAATAATATCTGCTAATTTACCAGCTTCTATCGTCCCAAGTTCCTGTTCACGGAATGAGCCATATGCTGGTGCAGACGTATAGGAAAGGATTGCATCCTTTAGAGAAATTCTCTCCTTCCCATCCCAAACTACTCCATCATCATCCAATCTAGTAACCGCCCGATAGATTCCTGGAAACGGATCCAATTGAACGACAGGATAATCCGTGCCAAAAATAACCTTTGTACCCTGATCCAGCATCGTCTTTAATAAATAATTATATTTCATTCTTTCCGGCCCAATTAATTCCTCATAGACATCCCTTGCTGTTACATTAATATGCTCTGGCTGTACGGAGGCAATCACACCTAATTGATGGAAACGTTCAATATCATTCGGATCAATCATTTCCACATGCTCGATCGCATGGCGGGAGTCTCTTTCCCCATTTTCCTTTTGTGCTGCTTCAAATGAATCCAAAGCCAATTGAACAGCGCCATCCCCAATACAATGGAACCGCACTCGGAACCCTTCCTTATCCGCCTCAACTGTCCACCTTTTAATCGTTTCTACCGGAAAAACAGTACTCCCTCTTGTTTCTGGATTATTGGTATAGGGTTCTATTAAATAGGCAGTATAGCTGGTGGTTACGCCATCAGCAAACTGCTTAAAACCGCAGAATTGAACCATGTTACTCTTATGTTTTTCTCGTAAACTTTTTGCCAGCTCCAAATCACCATTTAATGGAGCAACAAAATGAACCCTGGTAGTTAGTTTTCCTTCTTTTTCATAGTCAGCATAAAGTTCAGCTTCTTCTGTACTCATTTCCGGAATCCGCAATAAGTCATGAACCGAAGTCACCCCGCATTTTGCAGCCTCTGTTAAAAAGTTATTTAGCAGTTTCTCCTTTATTTCGAGACTAATAGGCAGTACCTTCGTAACAAGACCAACCGCATGTTCCAATAATAATCCAGTCGGCTCACCATTTTCATCTTTTACTATTTCCCCATATGGCGGGTTTTCCATATTTCGATCGATTCCAGCTAATTCAAGAACCTTTGAATTCACCCAGGCACTATGAAATTCAGCTTGATACAGAAGGACTGGACGATCCGGAATAACCTCGTCCAAAATGAATCGATGCGGTTCCCCTTCCTCCCATTCATTCTGCTCCCAGCTGCAGCCAATAACAAAAGGTTCATCGCTTTTTGAATCGGCATATTCTTTCACCATCTGGGCAGCTTCCTTTGCCGATCTGGCTAAATGAAGTCTGACACTATCATTCAATAAACCTCCCATTAGGAGATGAATATGAAAGTCATGAAAACCAGGCATAATTAATTGATCTTCAAAATCGTAAATCTTCGTCAGATGATCAATATAATCTGAAACATCCTCTGATTCTATGACTTTAACAATTTTGTTTTCTTTTATGAGGATGGACGCTGATACTGGTTCATCCTTGGTACCTGTGAAAACTGCATTCCCACGAAGTACAATGTCTGCTGCGAATCTCATATGAATCTCTCCTTAGATTGTTAAATCATTACTAGAATCTTCTACATTCACAAAATCTAATTGCGGTGGCTGAACACGGAAAAATTTCGTTTTAAACGCCAGATAAACAATCCCAACTGCCGTCCATATTCCTCCCAGTGTCAGCGATTTGCTATCTAAATCACTCCACAATTTTAGTGAAATGATTGCACCAATTAATGGAACAAGTAAATACAAAACAAATCCTTTTAGCGATCGTTGCTTTCCTTTTATAAAGTAATGAGCGATTACACTTAAATTTACAAAAGTAAAAGCGATTAATGCTCCAAAATTAATAAAGGATGTAATCGTGACAAGGTCCGTAAATAACGCAGCTAAGGCAAAAATACTTACTAAGACAATATTGTTAACAGGTGTTTTAAATTTTGGATGGATATAGGCAAAAAACTTTCTCGGAATAACGGAATCTCTGCCCATAGCGAATAAAATTCTTGATACACTCGCGTGTGAAGCCATTGCAGAGGTAAAGGCACAAACAACCATTGCAGCGATAAAAAGTGCATTAAAAAAGGTTCCGCCAATCAATTTAGCTACTTCGATTGCAGCAGTATCAAGATTTTTGTAAGAAGTGAAATCTGGGTGGACTAAATGTGCCAGGTATGAAATGAAGATAAAGCAAGCTCCGGCAAAAAGAGTTACAAACATAATGGCCTTCGGAATCGTTTTTTCCGGTTTAATCGTTTCTTCGGCAAACGTCGTTAAGGCATCAAACCCTAAAAACGATAAACAGAGAATCGATGCCCCTGAAAAAACAGCAATCAATGAAGTATGTTCAGTTGCAAATGGTGTAACGGAGAATAACATTCCTTGCCCTATTCCGCCTAAAAGAGCCTTTACACTTAGGATAACGAAAAAAATAAGGACGAGGTATTGAAAACCGAGAAGAAGCATGTTCATGGTCACTGTTACCTTCGTTCCAATCACATTGAAGACGGTTACAAGAACAATCATGCCAATGATCCAGACACTGAATGGAATGGACGGAAAATAATCTGTCAAGTATAGGGCTATGATCAGAAAGTTAATCATCGGGATAAATAAATAATCCATTAAAATAACCCAGCCAACCATGAAGCCCAGGTGTGAGCTGATCGATTTTTGTGTGTAGGAATAAGCAGATCCTGCAATCGGAAAAACCTTTCCCATTCTTCCATAGCTATAAGCGGTAAACAGCATGGCAATAAGGGCAACTATGTAAGCAGAAGGTGTTGCGCCTTTCGAAATTGACTCAACAATTCCGAAGGTGGAAAAGACGGTCAATGGTGCCATATAAGCAAGGCCTAACAATACAAGATGAAAGAAAGTTAACGACCGTTGTAATTGAACGGGTTTTTGCATCTATCATTCCTCCTTTTTAAAAAGGCTCTGTTAGACCTGGTTGTTGATTTCCGCTCCAGGCACTTCGCTTTCCGTGGGCGGTTCGGTGAGCCTCCTCGTCGCTTCGCTCCTGCGGGGTCTCCCCTGTCCCGTACTCCCACAGGAGTCTCCGTGCCTTCCGCTCCAATCAACGCTGTTCAAATTTAACATTGTCCTTTAACACAGCCTTTTAAAAAATAAAAATGCAATTTTTGTGCCAATCCCGAGAAAGCCATAGGTAACTGACTTTTCAGAAAACACATTATATTTCGAGCCCCTTAGTTATGCGTAATTAAATAATTTATGTAAAAATGCATAATTCCTTTTTTACTAGAAAAATTCTCTTGTATTTGAATGATTTTAGGTACAATCCGTCATTATATTCGGACACCCATTGTAAAATAAGTGTAAACGATTGGAGTGTCAGATATGAATATATTTTTTGAAATACACAGAGGAAATTGATTTATATCGAAACTATCATGAGTATTATGGATATGTTTTTTATTTATTTCAAAAGGTAGATTAAAGAAAAGAAATTCCCATCAAAATTTGGGGAATTTCTTTTTCTATGCAGTACCGCATAAGTATAGCTATTTTAATTTTGAAAAAAAAGAAACAGGTTCTCAAGTCCTGTTCCTCATTCGATTTCATCTTTATCCAAAAATCTTACCATTTCAATGTGATCTCCATAATTTGAAAATCCATTACCAATTAGATCTTTAGGAGACAGCACCTTGTTATTAGTATCATAGGGAACCCAGCCAAAATTCAGCTGATCATTTTTAGATGTCCCCTGGTCAATAAATGAATTCATTACTACCACCCATTCCCTTGGGATTTTCAACACCCCATAAGGTTTGGTCTGAAAAGAGACGTCCTTCTCCATTTGAATCCTAGGTAAATAATTTTCTTTCCCGTCTGTTATAAAAAATCCCCTGTCTCTCAACATATAAAACTTACCATCACCCAATTTACTTTCCGGATCCATATTCCAAGTAAAATAAAACGTTTCCGGATCATCGAGGTTTATCTTCCATAATTGTGGTTCACCTGTTGTATTGATCGATTCAAGTTCCCATTTACGCTGATTCCACGCCCATGAACTTGTACCGTGTTTGTCTCCTTTTGATATATACGGCACAAATACATGTTTTTTATCAAGGGGGATTGTATCTTGAATCTTGCTTGCCGCAGCTTCAGGGAAAAGTTTATTAATCTTGCTAATTAATTGTTTTTTTGCAGGGAATGGGCTTGGACTTTGAAAGTAATACCCATAAACCATAACAGCTGCGAAGACTAATAAGACTAGACTTCCAGCAACCCATAAACTTTTTTTCAACAACTTAATTCCCCCCTTGTAACAACGAATTTTGGGAGCGAAAATAAAGCTGTTCACTCGGTGTAACAATTAGTAATCCCTCACCTTCATTTTTAACATAAACTATTACCTTCAAGCCGCTGCCAAACTTAGGTGAGAAGCCAATAAGCTGGTAAGGAAATCGTTCATATTTTTTCTTTGAATCCATGTTGGAATAAAACCATTCTTCATTATAGATAGGTTCTTGTGTCATGGTATTAAGCTGCTTTTGAAAGCTCTCCTTATTTAGGGAATCATCTTTTACTGGGGAATAAATTTTAACAAGCGAAGCCTGATTAATATTAGAAATATAGGTTGATACCTCGTTGTGAGGATATAACGTTTGCTGAACAGGGATGGCAACAAAAGATGTAAGTAAAAAAATAAAATTCGCCCAAAACCCCAGCCAAGCAAATTGACGATAAATCGTCCAGGAATCTCCCCTTCCTTTTAATATCCAGTATAAAATCCACACCCCAAGCGGCAAAATCGGAAACTTAATCTGAGTCCCAGACATATTCCAATTAATCGTAAACGAAAAAATACCGATAACGATGGCAACAATCGCTTTCCATTTCGTTGGTTTAACAGACCGTTTTTTATACATTTGCAAGGCAATGGTGGCAATGATAGCCCATGCCACTGCTCCCATTAATAAACCGACCATAGAAGAGGAAAAATCAAATTTTATTATGTTGAAGCACCCCCCTATATAAAATAAAGGAATATTTTAACAACTGGTAAAACTACAATAACACATAAATCATCTAGCAATCTATAAAAAATAAGTGCCCCAAAATTCCTTTCGGGACACCATTAGAACCTTATTTCCTCAATTTATCGATTTCATCGGCCACAAATTGCACCTGGGTTCCGACAACCACATGAATATTTTGCGGCCCAACAACGATCACACCTGGAACCCCAGTTGCTTTAATCTTACTTTGGTCCACAGCACTCATATCTTTTACTTCCACCCTTAATCGGGTCACACAATTTTCAACAGAAGTAACATTTACATCTCCACCCAAGCCTTCATAAATTTTGGCTGCAAGCTCTGCAAATTTCCCTCCGCTCATAACGGTCCCAACGGCTTCTTCATCTAAATCCTCTTCCCTTCCAGGTGTCATCAAGTTAAATTTCACGATGATGAAGCGGAATAAGAAGTAATATATTACTGCAAAAACCAGCCCCTGAATAATCAGCATATACGGTTGATTGGCGATTGGAATTTTCAAGCTTAAAACAAAGTCAATCAAACCAGCGCTGAAGCCAAATCCGGCGGTCCAATGGAATAAAGCTGCTACAGCTAGAGATATACCCGTTAAGACAGCATGAACCAAATAAAGGACCGGTGCGACAAACATAAAAGCAAATTCAACTGGTTCTGTGACTCCTGTAAAAAAGGACGCAAAACCTGCTGCCATCATTAAAGAAGCAACTTGTTTCTTATGCTTCGTTTTTGCGGTATGATACATCGCGAGCCCTGCAGCAGGCAAACCAAACATCATCACAGGGAAGAAGCCTGCTTGATACATACCGGTAACACCTTTTACTCCTTTACTCGCCCAGAAGTTCCCAATATCGTTAATACCGGCAATATCAAACCAAAAGACCATATTTAAGGCGTGATGTAATCCTAGTGGAATTAATAATCGGTTGAAGAATCCATATAGACCAGCACCCAGAGCACCTAATTTACTAATCGCTTCACCGAAGGAAACCAAACCAGTAAAAATTACTGGCCAGACAAAGTAAAGTACGAGGGAAATGAGCAACATGGCAAGAGAGGTCATGATTGGCACAAGCCGTTTACCGCTAAAGAAGGCTAGAGCATCCGGTAATTTTACATGGCTAAAACGATTATACGTACGGGCAGCGACAAGACCTGAGAGAATCCCAACAAAGGCATTTTCGATTTTTCCAAAAGCAGGGTCGACTTTAGCTGCGTCAATACCTTGTAACATCGCAACAGAACCGCTTGAAAGCAAGGTGGTCACGACCAGGTATGCCACCAAGCCGCTTAGTGCCGCCGAACCATCCCGCTCCTTTGCCATGCCCAATGCAACTCCAACGGCAAAAAGAATCGGGATATGATCGATGATTGAGCCTCCTGCTTTAATTAAGAAAGCCGCTACTGGACTGCCAGCCCCCCATCCGGTTGGGTCAATCCAATAGCCAATCCCCATGAGGATGGCTGCGGCCGGCAATACAGCAACAGGCAACATCAAAGAACGACCAATTCTCTGCAGATATTTCTTCATGTTAATTCCTCCTGTTAAAAGATTCTAGAAAGCTAACAACCAATTAACATCAAAAAATAGTTTAACAATGAGAAAATATAATGCCCTTTAAATAGTAAATTACCTTAGGTCTCGCTCGCCATGGACCACCCCCTTCATCATAATTTTTACTATTTTATTACTCCGCAACCGTTAAAATACATATTTAGCCAAATTCATAGGGTGAAAGGAAAAAGTACTTAATAGATTTCTTTTTTTGAAAAAAGAAAAGGATAGCTGCAGCCTGCAGCTATCCTTTTCTACATTAAAACCTTTGAATAATCTTCCTTGCCGAATCCACCCCATTTTCGATACAGTCAGGGATCCCCACACCATAATAAGAACAACCGGCAAGGATGATTCCAGGGTAATCAGCCGCCATTTTGCTTTCAAGTGCTTCAACACTTTTTGGATGGGTAATCAAATAATTCGGCATTTGATCGGTCCATTTGGTGATTTCACTGGCAACTGGCTTTGCTTGAATTCCGAGGCTTTTGCGAATGTCGCCAAGCGCAACCTCGAGCAATTCCTCTTCATTCATTTTCTCTAACGAAGCAAATGAAGGATGGCTGCTTTTATAAAAGAGTCTGACCAAAAGGTTTCCGGATTTTGAAGTGTGCTCCCATTTCCGGCTTGTCCACGTACAGGCATTGCAGGACAATTCATCCGTATTCGCAGTGATAAATCCCGTTCCATCCGCTGGAAGTACACTGTCGGGTACATCAAAGCCAAGATACGCACTAATTAACGAACTATTTTTCAATCCTGAAAACCTGCTTTGAAGATCCTGGTCATCGATTAACGATTCAGCAGCCGTATTTGGAATACTTAGCACGATGTAATCCGCTTCGATAATTTCCTCATTGTTTAGAAACAACTGATAACAGCTGCCCTCTTTTTCAATTTTATTGACTTTTGTATTTTTAAAAATTTCAGCTTCATCCAGCTTTTCCTCATACGCGTCAATCAGTGAACCTAAACCATTTTGAAAAGAAAGAAACTTCCTTTCTCCACCTTTAAATTTTTGTTTATTGGCTTCAAATCCTTTTATGATGCTCCCGTATTTTTCCTTATAATCAATCAAATATGGAAGGGTAGATTTGATCGTTAAGTCACTGAGTTTTCCGGAATAGACACCGGAGAGAACTGGGGCAATTTGTTTTTCAACCAATTCTGTTCCTAGAAAATGCTCAAGAAAGGAACCGATGGAATCGTTTTTGGTGAAGGTTTCATTTTTTGTATAAAAGTCCTTCAATGCTGCTACTTTTCCATCTGCTGAAACAAGTGTGCTCTTCGCCAGCGATTCAATGCTTGCCGGAATTCCAAACACAGCATCCTCTGGAATTGGCTTCAATTCTCCATCACTGTAAATAAAGGACCGACCTGTCGCATTATAAACAACTTCTTTTTCCAGACCAAGTTCATCGATCACCGTTATGGTTTCCATTTTACGGGCGACAATGGAATCCGCTCCTGCTTCAATTACAAATCCATCCTGTTTGACGGTTCGGATTTTCCCTCCAAGCTGATTGGACGCTTCTGTCAGAATCAGTCTGACATCTACCCCATTCGCCTTCTTCCATTTATGTAATTCATATATGGCTGATAACCCCGTAATACCGCCACCGATTACTACGACTGTTTTCACTGCTGCCACCTCTTGTAAAGTTCTATATTTATTCCATTACAGTTTATCATATCAAAGGAAGGTAGCCGTTACCTCAAAAAGAATGGATAGATTTAAACTCTCTCCCTATAAAGTTAGCAGGAACAGGACTTAGTTCTAATTCTCTTGCCCAAATGGAAAGTTGACTAATGTGATGGATCTCGTGAGAAATGATATGATGGAGGATTTCATCAAATGTATATGTATGTTCATCCCAAGGAACACTAACAAGTTCCTGTTTTAATTTGGAAAAATCTATTTTTAATAATTCAGCTATTTCTTTTCGGAACGAATCTGATAGTAATTTAACCTTATCAAGTGTATTATAATCAGCAAACCGAACAGCCACATCTTCTTTACCTTGACTGCCACGAAGCCAACTATATTCCACATCAATAATATGAAAAAGAGTATATAAAATACTCCCTACTCCACCACTGCGTTCTTTTAACAATTCTTCTATTGGTAGTTGCTTACACCAATCAAACCATTCATCTCTTAATTGCCAGTTATACTCAAAAAACTTTATCAATGCACTCACTCCCTTATTTAGTTATGTATTCAGGCAAAAAATGAGCTTTGGAATGTCCAAAGCACTTTTTTTTGATATTAGAAGCGTGAAATGAGCGTAAATTTACTTTTGATTAGCACTCGTATTTAAGTGAATTGCTATGTTGCACCCAAAACTTAAAGCATACCTTATGATTTCTTTGCAATCAATTCAATTTCAACCTCTGCATCAAGCGGCAGCGCAGCAACGGCCACTGTCGTTCTTGCCGGAAACGGTTGGCTGAACTGTGTTTCGTATACTTCGTTCATGGCCTTAAAATTTTTCATATCAGTTAAATAAACATTCACCTTAACCACATCATCCGGCGTTAAGTCTGCAGCCTCAAGGACCTTGAATAAATTCAAAAAGCATTGTCTTGTTTGCTCCCCAATACCACCTTTGACCAATTCGCCAGTAGCGGAATCAATTGGCGTCTGTCCCGAAAGATAGATCAATTCACCTGACTCAACTGCATGTGAATAAGGACCAATTGCTGCCGCACCCTCAGCATTATAAGCTTTTCTTGCCATTTTAAAATCCTCCAATCTTTAAGCCTTACTGTTATGAATCTTTTGAATCTGAATTTCGATCCTTTCACTTAGGAAGGTTGAACCAAGGATCAGGATTCCGCCAACTATTTGCATGAGGCCCATGCCTTCTCCTAAGAAAATCGCTGCAAATATTACTGCTGAAATCGGATCAATATAGCTTAATACGGCAATCCTTTGGCCCTTTAATTCTTTAATGGACGTAAAGTAAAGGAAATAAGCAATCCCCGTATGGATAATCCCAATGATGATAATAAATACAATTGAATTTGAAGTAATTCCAGAAAAATCTAAATGATCCTTTAGGAAAACATATGGAAAAAGGACGATAGATGCAACGAGTAACTGAACGAATGTAGTTTCAAAGCCAGACAAGTTTTTAATAAACTTATTGATTAATACCACACTCGCATATAAGGCTGCTGCTGATAGACCGTAAAGAATTCCAGTCACATGGTGGTAATTCTCCCCGCCATCATCTCCCCCAATATTTACTACAAGGAACAAGCCAATCATCGCCGCGATGATGCAGCCCACCTTAGCAGGAGTCAGTCTCTCCTTTAATACAAAAGGAGATAAAGCCATGACAAAAACTGGTGCAAAATAATAGCTTAAGGTTGCATTAGAGACGGTTGTATAGCGATAGGATTGAAACAATAGGATCCAATTAAAGCCGATGGCCGCTCCGGAAAAAATCAAAAGCACAAGATTCTTTTTAACCGCTTGAATGGAGGGCTTCTGTTTAGCAATCACTAAGAAAAAAATAAGAAATAAACTACCAATGATTCCTCGCAAGAGTGCAATTTCACTTGAGGATAGATTAATATTTTTCACAAAAATGCCAAGACTCCCCCAAATGAGCATAGCGGTAATTATTTTTAATTGACCTTTCACATGAAACTCCTTTCTGCCATAACGATTGAAGTATTAATTTAAGATTATTCTAATATTTGGAAGGTTTCAAGAATTAATTTTTTCTAAGCCGATAGATCAGAAATCGCTCATTCGGATTGTGTTCGAAAAGCCCCGGTAGTACGATTTCCTCTTGGAGTTCAAATGGGGTATGGTTTTCGAGATAGTAAATATAGTTTTCCGATGGATAATATAGAACTAAATCGATTTCACGCTGTGATTTATCTGCTGAAAGTAAGACATTATTTACGATTTTGATAAAAATTTGAATCGTAAAGGGATTAAAGAAATAAAAGCAATTGTCAAATGGGTTAATCGGGTATTCTTCAGCAAAACAGCAATGGAACTGAATTTTTTCAGTCCGCAATTTTGCTTTTTGCAAATAACGCTCTCGATTCGCAATGGCCTCCTGAAATAACCCCTCGTTCATTTCAACGCCGATTACCGTTGAATGGAATAAATGATGGGTGAAAAAAAGTAGCCTCCCTTTTCCACAACCGAAGTCAACAACACGATCACTGCTTTTTAATTTATATTGGTCAAAAAATGTTGCTAGTGCCTGATAAGGAGTTGGCTCGTATCGATGATAATGAAATGATTTCGCGGGAGTCATTTGATCCGCACCGGTTTTAATGTTTAGTTGTTTGTCGTATAGATGTTCTTTCATGGTTTACTCCTAACGGTTTATTAAGAATATGTATAGTTTACATGCATTGAAAAGCTATTAATCCATTTATTAAAGACATTTTATCAAGTTTCTTCGCGAGTTTTGTCCTTAAAATCCTTTTTTGAAACATTATTTTATGGCTCTTCACGCATTTTGTCCTAAATCTTTTTTAACAGAGTTTGCCCTATACCTAAATTAGACGGCTGTTAGTGTCTCGGCCCCCAAAGCATAACAGATACCCCAATTATACATATCACCGCGCCAATCCAATCATAGTTATCCGGGGTTTTCTTATCCACACCCCATCCCCACAAAACAGAAAGAATAATGAAAATACCGCCATAGGCAGCATACACTCTCCCAAATGAAGGAAACTTCTGAAGCGTCGGGATGATACCATAAAAAATTAACACAATACCACCAATAATCCCATACCAAAAAGGCTTGCCATCGCGGAGCCAAAGCCAGATCAGATAACCTCCCCCGATTTCTGCAACCCCTGCTAAAATGAATAAAGTAATCGTATAAATATCAAATCACTCCTAAAAATCTTGTGCTAAAATAATAAAGAATATTTTCATGTGAACGGTGGAGATCGTTATTTTAAAAGATAAAATCAAAAGCCTCCCAATATCTCCAGGAGTCTATCTCATGAAAGATTCCCAAGGCAATATTATATATGTTGGCAAGGCAAAAAACCTGAAACGCCGTGTTCAATCTTATTTCCAAAACTCAAAAGCCCATTCACAAAAAATTGTAAAACTAAAAAATAACATAAAGCATCTTGACTATATCCTTACCGACACTGAATTCGAAGCTTTTTTGCTCGAATGTCATTTAATCAAGGAAATAAAGCCATTTTTTAATCGAAAAATGAAAAACCCGCAATCCTATACCTATATTGTGATTAAAACGGATAAAAACGTTCAGAGTATAGATGTTACGAATAATCTAATCTTCAATCACAAACACCTATATTTCGGGCCATACATCAACAAGTACACTGTTGAAAAAGCAATCTCAAACTTACAAGAATTTAGGAATATCTTGTGTACGAATCTAACCAAAAGGAACGCACCTTGCCTGAACTATTCATTAGGTTTATGCAATGGCATTTGTCTCGGCCATCCCACAGCCCTCGAACAATACAATAACAGCATAAATGACTTCATCGCTTTATTAAATGGCACTGACCTAAGCATTCTTGGAGAAATGAATGAAAAAATGGTCCAGGCATCCGAAAATTTTGACTTTGAAACAGCCTCGAAATATCGGGATTTTATAGATTCCATCAATTTTATTTTAAATAAGGAAAAAGTAATCGAATTTACGGAAGCAAATAAAAATATTGCTGTAATCGAATATTTACAGGATCGCACATTTAAGCTTTTTCTTATTAAAGGAAACAGAGTTCTTTACAGTGACAAATATAGCGTTGCGAGCATAATTGAACTGTGTCCACTCATTAAAAAAGACATTTTGACTTATTTTCAAAAGGGAGATTCAAATGAATCCCACAAAATCAGTAAAGATGAAATCGATGAAGCCCAGATTATCTACAGTTATTTAAAAAGCAGCACCAGCAACCATCTGATAATTCCTGGTCATTGGCTTAATTCAGAAAACGATGCTTTAGATCGTGAAATAAAAAAATTATTAATGGGGGATGAGAGCTAAAACCTATTTAAAAGCTCTCTAACCCCATCTACTACATCAAAAGGCATGACTCCATAATGGGATAAAGTTTTAGCTTTTTCATCGCCAGCTTTTGCATGTAAATAACTTGCCGCAATCATTGCCTCCAGCGGCGTAGCACCTTGAGCGAGAAATGAAGCAATTAGCCCCGTCAGAACATCCCCGCTGCCACCCTTTCCAAGAGCATCATGACCGTACGGATTGATATAAATCTCTCCATCTGGACTAGCAATCACCGTGCGATGCCCCTTCAATAACAAGAAAACATTAAAATCTTTTGCAAAACTTTTAGCCGTCCCTATCCGATTTGCTTCCACTTCTTTTACCGAAGAATTTAATAAACTCGCCATTTCACCCGGATGCGGAGTAAAAATAACATTTCCATTATATTCACGAACGAATTCTAACTCGTTCCGAAGTAGGTAAAGTGCATCCGCATCAACTACAATCGGTTGACCTGTTAACCCGCCAATTATATTCTTTACCCATTCTTCACCTCCGAAAAATCTACTAATTCCCGGACCAATTGCAATACTATCAAACTGCCCCAGACGAGGCTTAATCTCTTCAACGGAGCTGCCTGCGAAATGACCATCTTCAGCAGATAATGGTAACATTAACGATTCCGGACACTGTACAGCCACCATGGGGTAAATGCATTCTGGAATGGCTAATGTCATCAATCCAGCCCCTGAATAGAGGGCAGCCTTGGCGGAAAAAATGGGCGCGCCCACATAATGAAGAGATCCACCTAGAACAAGTGCATGCCCAAATGTTCCTTTATGACCATTTTTCGGACGCACCGGCACTGCAGCTTTAGCCAGTGATTCTGTAATTAGCCTTGGCATATTAAGTCCCAATTCCTCACAAGCCGAAGGAGGCACGGAAATATCTACTGCCTTCCACGCACCAACATACGTGGGACCATCTTGCAGGAAAAATCCCTTTTTCGGAAAAACAAAGGTTATTGTTTTTGCAGCCTTCACTGCTGCTCCTTCCACTTTCCCAGTATCACTACTCACCCCCGAAGGGATATCGACCGCAATGACCCATTTCTTATCGGACAATTCATTTACCATCGAAATAACCTGATTGAAAGGCTCTCGAACAGGTCCGTTCACTCCCGTTCCCAAAATCGCATCAACGATAATGTCAGCTTGAACTAACTCCATCCGAAGGGCCTCTTGCGTATTTTCATGTAAATAGAAAATCGGAAGCCTCCGATTCATGTATACATCAAAGTGGACTTTCGCATCACCTTTTATTTTCTCAGGTTTTACTAACAGACAGAGCAGCGGCTTCAGGCCTGCATCAACCAGTTTTCGGGCAATCACAAAACCGTCTCCTCCATTATTTCCTCCCCCAGCAAGCACAATAATTCTAGGATTTTCACATGGAGTGCCTGCGAGGATTTCTTCTACTACTCTCCCTCCGGCATTTTCCATTAAAACTATACCAGGCACCCCGATTTTTCCCATTGTATATTGATCCATTTGCTGCATTTCCTTTTGCCCTGCAATGAACATTTAAATCACGTCCCTTATACTTCCATTTTTATCATTATAAGAAATTTTTTTTACAATTCATGGTCTCTTTTTTACAGTAGATTTACATCTCTTTAACTATGCCTTAGTATTTTCAATTTAGAATATAGAGTATAGATAAAGTCATAAGCGTTCAAATGACATAACAGTATTAAGTTTATACCCATTCTCACCAAACTTTCCATAGGGAGGAATAATATGCATAATTTACTTAATGGTATGTTCGAATTATTTATGATCATTTGCTTTGGTAAGATTTTTTACTACTCCTTTTTTGCTCCCCGAAAAAAGCAGATCTAATGCAAATAATATTTAGTGTTGCTCTTTTTTTTTGCCCCAAAATAAAAAACCCTCCTATATGTAAGAGAGTTCATTCATTAAAGTTAAATTAATCATTCGGAATCATTAAATTTTGCTTCATTAAAATTTCTTCTAAAAACGTCATTAATTCCGATCGCAGTTCATTCGTTTGAAGAGCCATCTCAATCGTTGTTTGAATGAACCCTAGTTTATCTCCTACATCAAATCTCTTTCCTTCAAATTCATAAGCAAAGACCCTTTGTATTTTGTTGAGCTGCTGAATGGCATCAGTTAACTGAATCTCACCACCAGCGCCTTCTTCTTGCTTATCTAGGAACATAAAAATTTCAGGTGTCAAAATATATCTACCCATTATGGCTAAATTAGAAGGAGCTGATCCTAAGGAAGGCTTCTCCACGAAATTCCTAACTTGATACAATAGACCATCTTGTTCTGATGGGTCAATAATCCCGTATCTAGAGGTTTCGCTTTCTAAAACGGTTTGAACGCCAATTACAGAGGTCTGAATTCTATTGTAAACATTGATCATTTGCTTCAAGCAGGGAGTTTCCGCTTGTACAATGTCATCCCCCAGCAAAACAGCAAATGGTTCATCTCCGATAAATTTACGTGCACACCAGATGGCATGACCGAGTCCTTTTGGTTCTTTCTGCCGAATATAATGTAAATCAACTTTTGATGATTCCTTTACCTTTTCAAGAAGATCAAATTTCCCTTTTGTAACCAAGTTTTCTTCTAACTCAAAAGAGTTGTCAAAATGATCTTCAATTGCCCGTTTTCCTTTTCCCGTTACAATAATTATATCTTCAATTCCAGACTCCATTGCTTCCTCAACGATATATTGGATAGTTGGCTTGTCCACTATAGGAAGCATTTCCTTTGGCATAGCTTTCGTAGCCGGTAAAAATCTTGTACCCAATCCTGCCGCAGGAATAATAGCTTTACGAATTTGCTTCACTACTCTCACTCCTTTTCCAAAATAAAACCTAAACACAAGAAAGCATGCTTTCGAATACATCGCTCCAGTTTTTCGCTTTCGCTATCTGCTTGCGTATAAGCATATTGTTATCTTGATTCTTATCCCCTGCTAATTTTTCACATTCATAGATAAATTCACTTGGTTGATTGTTTGCTATATAGCTATAAACCGATTCTTGAACATACTTTTTGGTAGAAGGTAAATTAATCCCTACAACCGGTTTACCTGCTGCCAGAAATTCAAATAATTTTAACGGGAATACGGCCTGATTGTATTGGGAGGGTTTATATGGCATGATCCCAATGTCGATTAAATTCATATATTTCGGTACATCAGCTGGAGAAACACTGCCGGTCCATAATACGTTCTGTTCCGTTAGTAACTTTTTAAAATCAGAATCTTGATTTGTTCCATCTGGACCTACGAACAAAAATAGCCACTCCCGCTTTTTTCTTGCTACTTGCTGGATTAGCTCAAAATCAAGCTTCGGTTTAATACCCCCGATAAATCCCAAAACAGTGCCATTAAAGTTTTCCGGAAGAACATGTTTAACTTGAGTATGTTCGCTTGCAAATAGCTCGAATTCAACCCCATTTTCAAATGTAAAAACTTTTTGAGTCGAACCTGTTTTTTCTATCATTTGATCACGTAAATATTCAGAAGTGCAAAAGATGGTATCGGCCCTCTGAATAATACGATTTTCTGCTTTTGCAATAATGTTCTGTCTAAGAGTAGATACGACTGAACTTTTCCCGTTCATGGGTGAAGCCCATAAATCACTGCAATCATATATGACCCTGTCCCATGGAAACAGATCTGAAAGTAATGGGAAACCGGGAAAGGTGTACCAAAGATTGATCGTATACTGTCCTTTGAATTTTTTTAAATAGGAAAGGAAAGGTAGCAATTTTGATTTATAGAATCCATCCATATAGCGTCCAAACCGAAACAACTTATTTGGCAGCAAATCTTGTACCGACCATTGTCCGATCCCGTTTGGCAGTGTTTTTGCAGAAACTCCCTTACGATTTGGGTTTGGACAAACCCAAATCACTTCTTTCGTATCCGGTTGTTGCTGCAAAAATTCCGCAAGTCGATGTCTTCGATAACGGAGCCCGTCATTTTCCCATTCCCCTGTTGCTACCACAATATGAATTTTTTTCATTTATCCAAAACCTCTTTTATATTCTTTTAACTACTGCATGATAAGCATAATGAGAGAAACACCAAAATGCTTTTAGAAGATTTAACTTCTCAATCTTGCGATACACAAACCAATTCATCTTGGCAGCTTTCCACTTGTTTTTTGAAATCGAAGGATTTCCAATTCGATACTCAGCCAAAATTTCATTTAATCCATAAGCGTTAAATCCCTTTTTTAAAATCGCCAGCCACATCGCTAAATCCTGCCTTGTTCGAATATTGGGCATTTGAATTCGGCCTACTTTACGGCGATCAATCATGACCGTTAGACATCCGATAATTGTATTCTTTAACATATCCTCATAGGTGATTTTTTCTGGAGCTGATACATATTTATCCAAAAGAACACCATCATTACTAATAAACTCGTACCCAGTAAAAGTGAAAGCATAGTCATTTTTCTGCATAAAGGTTAGCTGACGCTCTAATTTATCCGGTTTCCAACAATCATCACTATCTAAAAATGCAACATATCTTGCTTGTGCATGCTGTAAGGCGAGATTTCTGGCGATCGCGGCACCACCATTTTCTTTTGAAAAAATAACTCGTATTCTTTCATCCTCTTCAGCATAACGGTTTAATATAACCGGTGTATCGTCAGTAGAACAATCATCTACAATAATCATTTCCCAATTTTGAAAAGTCTGCTTCAAAACAGATTCGATTGTTTTATCGATCGATTTGCTGGCATTATACGAAGGGGTAATAATCGAAATTATTGGCTGCATCTGAACCATAAAGGTCCTCCTCCTTTTATTCTGATGTTCCCCGAACCAGTTCAGGAATCAAAACCCAAGCACAAGCGAGTGCAATTCCAATTAAAACTCCTGCTACCGCCCGTTCCTTTGAGTTGAGGGCTTTATTGTCCGTCATTACCTCACTTGGATCTGTAGATTCTAGTAATGACGCCGGTTTAATTTCAAAAAGTGTCGTTTTCAGTTCATTAAGAAAGCGTTGTTGGTCAACTATTGTATCTTCGCTGACCTTTTCCTGGCTTAATGATTGAATGGAATCTTGAGTGATTTCCTTTTTTTCTTGAAAACTTATTTTATCCATCTTCAAAAACGCAGTTGAAATTTGGTTTATTACTTCAGTTGCATTCTCTTTTGGAGAATCCGTATAAGAAAGTTTAATGATTTTATCCGTTACAGCCGTTACTTGTAATTTGCTTAAATTCTCTTTCGATAGATTTGGTAAATTCTCTCGATAGAAAGGGGAATTGGTTAATAAAATCATTACGTTTTTGGCATTATTTAAAGAATCATAATCATAACTCCCTAAAGAAAGCGTCGCTTCGGCAGTATACGTGGATGCTTCTTTCCCAACAGGAAGAAACCAGCCTACTAATCCAAGAAGAATTGGAACTGCTATTAAAATCAAAAAATATTTTTTACTTCTTTGTGCCAGCCTATTAACGATTAATTCCATTTCGAAGCTTACTCCTTCGCTTATTTTTACCCTTAATTTTTCTATTCTTGTTGTTATATACATTCACCGTAGCAATTACAAACCCCAGGAAAACCCAGTGGAAATATAGATTGCTCACAGAGCTAGGACTAATACTAGAAATAAGGAAGGCAATTTGTCCCATCATGCAGGCTTCAATGATTCCTTTTTCCTTCCCGTCCTTCGGTTCTCTGAAGGCTTTATAAAGACAATAAAATAGATAAATATAGATAAAGAGGTAACCTAGAAATACAGCGATTCCAAAATTACCTAAAATTTCCATAAGCCAATTATGCACTTCAACAACATGGTTGGTGTCGTAAAAGGCTTCGTTTTTCAAGTAGTATGGGATATTGCCCGCCCCTACACCAAATCCATATGTATCTAATAAGAAGTGGAAGGCATTTTTCAATAAATTTAGCCTGACTACATTCGATGAATGGCCATCATTCGCCGCAACTGTATTTGACACCTTGTCGAAAAAAACCACGGAACAAAGAACCATTGCAACCAAACCGATGATCAATGTCACCTTCTTTAAAAAGGATGGAAGGTGGATAAATAAATAGAAAATCAAACCTACGAAGATCCCTAGTAAACTAGCTCGTGATTCAGTTAAATAAATGATGTAAACACATAACAATCCAAGTAGTATTGTCGAAGTTTTTATCCACACATTCCGACTATTTTTTGCTGCCGCTACATAGAAAGAAAACGAGATAGTAAGAAACGTTGCAAAGTCGTTTTGATTAAAAAACACAGCTGTTGGATAAGACAACTTATATTCTGGCCCTCCGTAAAGCGTTGAACTTGGGAGCTGAATATGAGTAAAATGATTGATTAAGCCAATACACAGTAGAATCAGTGTCATGAATAGCCATATTCCATAAAAAACGATCAATCTAGATATTTTTGTGAACGTAAACACTGCCAAAAAGACAAATAAGATACCAGTCCCGAGCAGGAATAAATACTTAATCCCATCTACGTATGATTTCGCCCATAAAAGCGAAGCCGTTCCGTAGAGAAGCCAAAACATCAAAAAGTGCAGAACTTCTTTTACTTTTATTTGCTTCCAATATTGTGAGAGATTGTTTTCTCTTACAATGGAAACAATGAAGAGAGCCGCTGCAGAGATCAATATCAATCGATATAAAAACAAACTAAAAAAACCAAAATGAATACTTAACACAGACTGATTGAGAAAGGTGGTCGCTACTAATAAAAACATCACACCACAAAACAGCCGGTTCGTTTCTACATAAGGTCTTACCATTAGGAAAGCTGGCGTACCAACTCCTCGTGCAACACTGTGATTACCTTCCATAAAACCTTTTTCTCCCTTTTATCTCGATCTTGTCACAAAATAAAATCTTTTCATTTGAAAAACCTCCTAAAGTGCCTTTGAAGCGGCAGTTTTCTGTCGAACTTCCGGCCTCCCAACTGAAAGATAGGTGAAACCAAGATCTTTCATCGTTTCCAAATCAAAGACATTTCTTCCATCTACAATAAGCGGCTGTTTCATTAATTCCTTTACTTTGACTAAATCCAGGTCTTTGACATCCTGCCAATCGGTTAAAATCACGCAGGCATCGCTATTTTGAATCGATTCATAGATGTCTTCAGAATAGGCACACTGATATCCTAGCTGCTTTTTCGTTTCCTTAATGGCAATCGGATCGAAAGCCTGGAGATTTGCCCCATGAACAGCTAAATACGGAATAATGTCTATTGCCGGTGAAGATCTGATATCGTCTGTATTTGGTTTAAAGGCCAATCCTAAAATACTAATCGTCTTCCCTTTTAAGGTTCCTAGCGCATTCTCCAGTTTTTTCACTAATTGGACCCGCTGTCCCTCATTCGTTGCAATTACGGACTTAATTAAATTAAATTCATATCCACACTCTTTCGCGATATGCAGAAGGGCCGATGTATCTTTTGGGAAACAAGATCCGCCAAATCCCACTCCTGCCTGTAAAAATTTATTTCCGATTCGGCTATCTAACCCAATGCCTTCCGAAACTTTGGTTACATCAGCACCGACACGTTCACAAATATTAGCAATATCATTAATAAATGAGATCTTTGTAGCTAAAAATGCATTTGCCGCGTATTTAATTAATTCCGCCGTTTCTAAAGATGCTTTTACGATATTGGATGTAAAGGGCTGGTGCAGCTCTGCAATAATTTGAAACGCTTTTTCGCTGGTTGCCCCGATTACAGCACGTTCCATATTCATGGAATCCTTAATGGCAGCACCTTCACGTAAAAATTCCGGATTCGCTACAATATCAAAAGGAATTTGATTATAGGCATGCTCTTGGATGATGGATTTTATCAGTTTCCCCGTACCAACAGGCACTGTGCTTTTTGTAACAATTACCTTGTAACCATTTAAATTTTCCCCAATGGTTTTGGCCACCTGTTTAATATAGGTAAGGTCGGCTTTTCCGGATGATGTCATTGGAGTTCCAACAGCAATATAAATCACTTCTGCCTCTTGAATCGCTTGTGTTATATCATAAGTAAAATGAAGAGCGCCTCTCCGTACATTTTTATCGACAAGTTCTTTTAATCCAGGCTCATAAATCGGCATAACTCCTTGCAGGAGATCATTGATTTTTGATTGATTAATATCACAGCAAGTAACCTGATTTCCGGCATCCGCAAAACATGTCCCCGATACAAGACCTACATAACCCGTTCCAACCACCGTAATTTTCTTCAATTTCCATCATCCTTCCATTTAATGTAATAGGTTTCTATAGTTCTCTTTCAGTTGTATTGCGTTCTTATGGGAATAATAGTTTTGTTGTACCTGCTCATAGAGATCCAGCAGGATTTTCGGTGAATATAGACTGCGGTTTAATACATCCTGAATTCTCTGTACTAGACTTGATACAGACTTTGGCTCGATTAATAAATCACGATGTTCACCAAATAATTCCGGGACACCACCCACAGCTGTACAAATAACAGGGATTTTTAATGCAATGGCTTCAAGTACTACAGTCGGCATTCCTTCCGTATAGGATGGAAGGGCAAATAAATCACTAGCAAACAAGTAATTTCTCACACTTTCATTTGCAACCTGCCCCGTTATGAACAGCCTGCTATTGAATTCCGGATTCCGGCTTAATTTATCTTTTGCGGGACCGTCCCCTACGAAGACAATTGCGACTTCATTTGATAGAAACTTAAGCGTCTGAGCAAGTTCAAATACACCTTTTGCTTCCGTTAGTCTTCCAACAAATGTAATAATCTTTTTATCCTCAGGGATCCCCAGCAGCCGTCTCATTTGCTGCTGGGTTTGTTCCGGCTGCTGGAATTGGGAAAGATCAATCCCAATTGGGAGTACAGCACTTTCCCTGCCTGCCAGCTCCTTCGTTTTCCTTTGTAAATTTTCGGCAACCGTTAAAACGGAATCTGCCATATTGACTGATTGAAGAAATGCTTTTTTTGCGCTAGAGCTGTAATGGGGATATACGTTTACGTCACTACCGTGTAACGTTAAAATCCATGGCAGCCCTTTTTCAGAGGCAACGATTCTTGCTGCTCCGCCAGATGGCATCGCAAAATGAGCATGAATTAAATCCGGAGCAAGCCCATAATCTTCTATGGTCTTCAGAACTGCTGCCGCAATCCGCCTGTCCGGCTGCGCCCATCTAAGCTGTCCGGGCAGTGCTAAATAATGCGGCCGATAAACCTTCACTCCCTTTCGCTCATAGACCTTAGAGATTTGTTTATTGGCCTTATCTGCTTTACGAAAATTCCGAATAAATGTCAGACTGCGTGGTACCGGGCTAATGACCGTAACCTCTACTCCCAAACGGTGTAATGCCTGTACCTGCGTTTCGTGAAAGACGCCGCTCCCTGGTTGAACATCACTTGGATACACACTTGTAATCCATAATGCCTTCATTTTTTATCGCCCTCTAGCTTGTTTATTTACAATCCTTAAGAAGTAATTTGGATACACTTTTAGCAAAAGCAGCAAGTATACTCCAGCACTAAAGCCTACTGAAATCGTTAACGGCCAAATGGCAGCTGCTTGAAAATACAAAGTGCTAAATACTTTCGTAACATACGCAATTGCTGTTATTAGAATCGAGAATAAAAGTGGAACCATAATGCTTTTCAGATAATGCTTCCATTGCAGCTGGATTAACCATGTTAATAACCACCTGCCAATTAGAAAGTTCACGATGCTCACCATTACATAAGTCCAAGCAACGACCTTCAAGCTGTTCGATGCTACGGCAAAATATAACGAAAAGCTATAAAGGACAAGTACACCAAGGTCCCAATAAAACGCAATATTGGCTTTGCCTTTTGCAAGAATAATAGAGCCATTCGGGTTCATCAAAACCCGCAGAATGCCGACGATCGACATGATTTGCAAAATCGGAACAGCATCCAGCCATTTTTCACCAAAGATGGCTGGAATAAAAACATTTGAAACTGCCGTTAGCCCCATTAAAAGCGGAAAAGTAACAAGACTTAAAAGCTTTGTCATGTGTAAGAAACCATCATTTAAAGCAGTAAGACTTTGTTGATTTTTTGAAAAAACGGGAAAGGCTACCCTTGTAATAATGGGATTAATTTTCAATACCGGAATCGTAACGATTTGGTAAACAAGGTTATAAACTCCCAGTGCTTCTGCCCCCATAAACCTTCCGATTAAAATCACATCGATATTTGAACCGATTCGGTTCACGATTCTTGAAAACAGCTGAAAGGCTCCAAATGAGAGAAAGCTTCTGCATTCTGAAAGATCAAATACCAACGAAGGGCGCCATTCCCTTTGGTAACAGATTAAGTAAAGAATTCCTTTAAGCCCATAAAGCACTACTTGAGAAATGACAAAGGCTTTTATGGGGGAAATCATGAAAATGAGGATGACAAGCGTTAAAAAAGAGAATATCGTTGCCGCTGCCTCAATTGCACCAAGCATGTTAAACCGTAATTCTTTTTGCATTAAATATTGGCTTTGCTGTCCAATTGGGGCGATCAGAAACATCATCGAAAGGATCTTAATAAGGTCCGTTAAATCCTTTCGATGAAAGTAGTTAGCCAAAAACGGGCTTGTAAAGAAAAGCACTATACAAACTCCAAGCCCCGTCATCAGATTTAACCAAAACAAAGTTGATAATGTCCTTTTAGGGACATCTTCCTTTTGGATGACGGCAGAACCAAGTCCCAAATCCAATACAATTTGTGCAAATACCACAATGGTTGTCATCATGCCGACTAGGCCAAATTGGGATATGCTCATGATTTTTCCGAGGATGGCAAACTGAAAGATTTGAATTCCTGTAATAAGCAGAGTAGAAATTCCTGTCCACTTTATCCCTTTATGCAGTTCTCCTCTAATTGCGGACATTTGTCTCCCCCTCCTCCATTACCGTGCACCTTCACCTGTAAAAACCACCCTAAAAGTTTTCAAGATAATTTTTATTTCAAGTGAAAACGAAAGATTTTGTATGTATTTCAAATCATATTGAAGTTTTTCTCTTGGGGAAATGTCATATCCCCCGCTAATTTGGGCTAGTCCTGTCAGCCCCGGTTTCACCAGCAGCCGGTTGGAGAATCCTTTAATTTCCCGGTCAAACTGTTCGGTAAAACAAGGTCTTTCGGGTCTTGGACCTATGATCGACATATCCCCTTTTAAGACAGAAATAAATTGCGGAAGTTCATCAATCCGAGTTTTTCGAATAAACGCTCCGACTTTTGTAACGCGCGGATCGTTTACCTCAGCCCATTTTGCCCCCTCTTTTTCAGCATCTATGGTCATTGATCGCAACTTGATCATGTTGAATATTTTCCCGTTTTTCCCCATTCTTTCTTGGACATAAAACGGGGAACCAGGTGTTTCTAGAACAATCAGGATGGCAAAAACAACAACAATCGGCAATGCGAAAATGATCCCTATTACAGCAAAGAAAACGTCTAAAGCTCTTTTTAAATAAAGATATTGCTCCGCTTCCTTCGATAACAGTAGTTTAGGGGTTTGGGTAATAGTGTAATCATGGAAAAGATTTAAGCTTCTTTGTGTATTCACAATTAAACCCACCTTCAAAGATTATTTAATTCATTAAGCGGCCCGTTATGAAAGATTATAGGGAGGGAATTTAGAGGACTCGTTGAGCTAAGATTAAGAGTTGGTGAACAATTGTGAATCTTTATTAAAATTGTAAATTTTTTGTAAAGAGAGTTACAAAAAATAGGTAAAATAACCCACTATAAAATAAAAACAATCCGGCTTTCTTAAAAGCTAGATTGTTTAGAAGGTGATTTCTACTTATACTCAGGCGTATTTGGATATCCTTTGCTCCTTGATGGCAAGAAAATATTGACCTAATAAATGTTCAAAAATCGTATCCCAGTTTTGGGATAATGCAAAATTTCTTCCCTCCCAGCCCATTTGAATTCGCAAACTATCATGACATAATAAATCCACAATTCTGTTAGTAAACTCCTTTATATTTCCCGGGGTGCATAAGAATCCTGTAACACCCGGATTAATAATATTTTTCACTCCACCTGCATTTGCTCCGATCACAGGTGTTCCACTGGCTAATGCTTCAAGTACGACATTTCCAAACGTCTCTGTCGGAGACGGAAAGACAAACAGATCCGAAACCGAATAGATTTCTACTAAATCTTCTCCTGTTAAGAATCCTGTAAATTTCATATTTGATGGAGCTTTTTCTTGAAGTTCTTCTCTTAACGGACCGTCACCAATTACCATCCACTCAATATTTTCGTTTATTTCAGCCGGTATAGATTTAGAAATAGCCAGCAGCTTATCGACATCTTTTTCAGGCGCTAACCTGCCAACAAAGGTCAAGAGATATTTTTTTGAAAGTCTATATTTCTCACGAACAGTCTTTTTATCATAAAAAGGCTGAAAAACTTTGCAATCTACTCCCCTTGGCCATATTTCTAGATTTGTAAAACCTTGTTGTTTAAGTTGGGAAAATGTTTCTTTTGAGGGAACGAATACTTTAGCACAGGTATGATGAAACCAATTCATGTACTTCCAGAGGAATTTAGAAAGAAATTGAAGGTCATAATATTTTAAATATTGATTGAAATCCGTATGGTAGGAACCAACAAGTGGTATGTTTAACTTCTTTGCAAAATAAACCCCAGAAAGGCCAAGACTAAATGGGGTAGTAACATGGATTAAATCCGGAGAAAACTTTAATAATTCTGCTTTAATGTGAGGAAGGTTTGGAAAAGCTAAACGGCATTCAGGATATAGGAAAAAGGATAGGCTTTTAAATCGATGAATATCGCTTGCAGCATAGTCTTCATTGTCAGATTCAGGTGCAAAGATTTTAAAGGTAATGTTTTTGGCTTCTAAATATTCGGTGAACCTTTTTAAGGTTCGAGCCACCCCATTAATGTCCGGATAAAAGGTATCTGTGAAAATGGCTATTTTCATATAATCCCTCCTCATCATGCTTTCAAAAACAGAGTATATAGTAACTAAGAATACCAGTTAAACTTCCAAGGATGCCGCCGGCAAATACGTCTGAAGGATAGTGTAGACCCAGATAAATTCTAGATACTCCTACACAAATCCCCATCGGAATAAGGAAAAAAGCAAATGTAGGAACAAAAATTATATATGGGATGACAACCGCAAATATTGCAGTTGTATGACCCGAAGGAAAAGAATGGTCCTGTAATGGGTTATCAGGAAACTTTGTTTTTTCGATCATTAAATAGGGTCTTTTTCGTGGGAACATCTGCTTCACAATTTGAACAGGTATGTGACTTGCTGATAATGCAACTGCACTTGAAATAGCAATCAGTCTTGTCTCTCTTGGTGATAAAATCAGAAGGAGGAAAGTAGAAATGATGGTAAATTTCGCTCCACCAAGGTGTGTAATGGCACGAAAAAAAAGATTTAATAGCTTCTTATCAAAATGACGATTTACCTTTTGAAATATTCTACATTCAAATCCATAAAACACATGCAACATTCTACTCATAATCCATTCCCCTTTTAACCGTTATCATTCTATCTCTACTCTACTGTTAAACATTAAATCGCATATTTCATCATTTCTGCACTTAGGATGTCCGTGATGATGGTTGGGATTTTTAATGGTTCATAAATTTGTTTTATCATTGATGCAGACTCATGGTTATCAGCCCCAATTACAATTCGTTCACCATAGAAGAAATCGTTAATGGCCGATCCCTTTCGAAGAAAATCTGGATTCGATACTACATCACAACGAAGATTAGGAGGTTTGCTTCTGTCGATGATTTTATTAATTAAATCATTCGTTCCTATAGGGACGGTGCTAATTATACACAAAACCACATTATTTTCGATAAAATGGCCAATCGTATTTGAAACTACATGTATGTTTCTTAAATCAACAGAATCGTCTAGTTTATTTTTTGTTCCGACTGCAATAAAAATGACTTCAGCATCCGAATAGGCTTTATAAGGGCTCATTGTAAAATGTAGATTTCCGTTATTAAGATTTTTTTCTAAAATAGGAGCAAGCCCAGGCTCATTAATTGGAGTACGACCGTTTTGAAGCAAGTCAATTTTCTTTTTTTGTATGTCAATGCATGTCACCTGATGGCCTAATTCTGCTAATCCAGCACTCGTTACTAATCCAACTAATCCTGCTCCTGCAACGGTAATTTTCATCCAATCCCTCCATACGTTTATTTATCTTTATTGTATTTGATTTTAAGTGATTTTTTCTAAACCTGGTGTAAAAGGATTGTAAATAAAATGTAAAAAAGAAAAGCGGAAGCGCCCGTTTAGCGACGTATGGACTGGAGCGAGTCGACTGAGATAAAGGAAACACGAAGAGCGTTAGCGATTCGATGTTGACTTATCGTAGGGAGGCGAGTGAAGTACACTAGTCGCTGGGCGCTGGAGCTGGACAATTCTCAAAGTCGAATGTTGATATTTTTTACGAAGAAAAAAATCCCTGAATTTTTTTCAGGGATTAAGCCATTCCTATACTTCACTATTTACTGATTCAAGAAATTAATTGCTCCTCATTTCTATTCGATACAGAAGAACTTTTTCGTAGTTGATGCAACCAGCGATAGCAAATTGGAATCATAAATAAACTGATAAAAGTCGAACTAATCATTCCTCCGACAACGACAATTCCAAGCGTTTGCGAGATCACTGAATCTGACCTCGAGAAAAATGCAAGTGGAAGCAGGGTTAAAACCGTTGTGAGTGCTGTTGTTAGGATTGGTCGTACACGGGAAAGTGTTCCTTGTAAAATTGATTCATCTAATTTTATCCCACTTGCTAAATTCCTTTCAATTTTATCTACAAGGACAATTCCGTTTGTAACAACAATTCCTGTTAGCATCAAAAGTCCCACTAATGCAGCCAGATTCCATTCCAATCTAAACATAAACATACCTATCACTGAACCGATAAACGCGAATGGAATACAAAGTAATACCGATAGCGGCGCTTTCCATCCTCGGAAAACAGCACTAATAATGATCAATACAAGCAATATGGAGAAGAATAAAGCGAGTGCCATTTCATACATCATTTCATAAACCTGCTGCGGTGCACCTGCGAAAGAATAGTGAATCCCCTCTGGCAACGAAACCTTCTTAAGCGCGGTTTTAACCCCCTTCGTCACTTTTCCAATATCACTGGAAATGATGTTGGCCGTAACAACTGCATAAGGTTTTCCATCCTTCTCTTCGATCACGGATGAACCTGAAGGTATAAGGATTGCAAGCTGATCTAATGTTACTTCTTGTCCTTCCCTAGTCTGAAATCTCTCCCCACCCATCAAAGAAAAAATATCTTTCCCGGTACTTTTTTGCACATCGGAATGAATTACAATTGGAAATGCAGCTTGGTTAATGGAGATTACTCCTTTTGTTCCTTCCGCGGTATATTGTTGGATTCGAGTTAATACATCGTTCAGTTTAATACCATATTTTTCAATTGCCTTACGATTCAGTGTAACCTCATACTGAGTGATCTGATTTTCTGCATCGGCAACACCTTGTACAGACAGTCCCGGTACAAGCTTAAGCTGGTTTCGTATCGTTTGCGCCATTGTTTCCAATGTTTGACTATCCGACCCTGTAAGATTAATTTTTAATTGCGCATCATCGCCGGCAATACTTTGATTTGAAACTGTGTAAATGGCCTTACTAGATAGGGAGTTTAATTGTTTCTGCAGATTCTGCATAAAGGAATTAGCATCAATATCCTTCTTAACTGTTATCGATAAATTTGCAACATTTGGTTTCTGAATCCATCCTCCTCCTGCATCAAAAACGTCATCGGATTGAGGCGTAAATGATGAACCTAATCCAGAAGAGAATGAAGCGACTTTAGGATTTGCTGCCAATAAAGCTTCCAATCTTTTCACTTCTGCATCAACCTCTGTTAATGTAGTATTTTGCGGCATTTCCACTTGAATTCCCAGTTGACCTGTACGATTCGTCGTTGGTAAAAAATTGACTGGGAGAAAAGCTGCTCCCACAGATGTGAGCAAAAATAATGCCAGCGTAATCAGCGCCACTTTCCCCTTTTGTTTGAACATCCATGTAAATATTTTATGTCCAAATAGTTCTAGATTATCTTTTACGGCAACAGGTTCTCCTCGCCAAAAAAGATGGTAAAGAGCCGGAACCACCATGATGGAAACAAACAAGGAAATCACTAATGCAATGACAACCGACCAAGCAAACCCGGAAAATGCCGCACTCACCATGCCGCCTATTAGGGCGATTGGAAGATAAACCGCAATGGTTGTAGCCGTAGACGAGACAATCGCAGGAATCATTTCGGAAACAGCGCTCGTTAACAAATGAACGCTATTTTTCTCTTTTGTCTCAAATACTTTTCGGTTCATGTTATCAAGGACGACAATTGAGTCATCGACCACTCTCCCCATCGCAACTATAAGTCCTGATACAGTAAGCAGATTAAGACTGATTCCCATTGTTTTTAATAAGCCGGTTGTTGCCAATAAACAGATAGGTAATGAAATAGCAATTAATAGTGTTGAACGTACTTTACGGAAAAATAGAAAGACACATATTACCGAGAATAAGCAGCCTAACAACCCTTCTTTTATGAGTCCTTTTAGCGATGAATTGATCTGTTCTCCTTGATCAAATTGAATAGCAAGTTGTACATCCTTATTTTTCAATGCCGGAAAATCCTTTACTCTGCTTTTAATGCGATCGGATACATCTGTAATATTGGATGAAGGTGTTTTCAAAATGTCTAAAAGTACACTAGGTTTCCCGTCCGTTCTTGAAATCGTCTGCAAATTGACAATCGAATTTGAGATGTCAGCTACAGAAGATAGGGGGACCGTTTTGCCTTCTTGAGTATGGATTGGAAGCTGCATAAGGTCTTGCCCCGTCAACCCCCAACCTGAAACTTGGATGGGAATAGAAGTTTGTAGGTTTGACACCTGGCCCTCCAGTCCAGTTGTATAATTTTCTTCAAGTGATTGTTTTATGTCAGCAATAGATATACCTGATTTCTTTAAATCGTCCGTACGAAGATGAACCGCATAGCCTGCCATTCCACCACCGGAAACAAGAACATCTTTAACACCGGGAACAGTCTTTAAGCGATTGACAATATCTTCTTGAATGGCAGTTCGGAGTGTATTTTCCGTAATATTGTCAGAAGAACTCATTAGACTTATTCTCATGATTGGAAGAGAATGGGTACTTAGTCTGGTCACTAACGGTTTTTCGATACCAGCCGGAAGCGAGGTTCCTTCTAAAGCTCTCGATACCTGTTCCTCAGCTTTTTTCATATCAAAATTCATAGGAAAGTTGAGACTGACCAGTGATCCGCCATTAAAAGAACTTGTCTCAATGTCTTGCAGGCCGTCCACTACCCGTACAGCCTGTTGAATTGGCTCCGTAATCTTCGCTCTTACTTGCTGTGCTTGGTAATTCTCTGCACGCACTGTGACCATCAAGGTTGAATTATTAATTTCGGGAAGATAATCCCGTTGAATATGTATGGCGGACATCCCGCCCCAAACGAGGATTAAGATGATTAAGGTTACAATCAGAACGGCACGTTTTATTGTTTCATCTATAATTCGGCTCATTTTACTTTTCTCCGTGCAAGGCTGCCGGAAAAGTCCCCCCTTTTTTGACTAAAACTACTAGATTTTAAAAATACAAATTATAACAATAGCTACCCGATTGGGCAGCTATTGTTAGATTCGGTTTAAATCTATAAATCACGCCGCATTAGTCATTATCTGCAGGTGATGGTGCAAAGCTTTCAGGCTGTTCTGCCACTTCATCCGGTGTGTGAACCTTTTTCTCACCAGGATATGGTTTATCAAATCCTTCTGTTGCGTACCAAACGGAATGGTTCAACATGTTTGCATTCACATCATCCGGTGATGCATGACGTCCAGTTAATTTCTTCTTGTTCTTATTGGACCATTCTGTCCATTTTTTCGAAAGTTCCTTTGCCTCCGGTGTAACCTTATCTGTATTAGCAAGTGCTGCTGTATTAGAATTTGGCGAACCATTTAAGGTATCAATCGGAATTTGATTTGTTTCGAAATTGTACGGTGTAAAGTCAGGCTTATTGGTAAAAATCTCGCTCATCGGTTCTGCAGCTGCATCATTTTGGTTCATGGCAGGAAGTCCGAGAATCTGCTCAATGCTGCGGACCATATTGATGACTGTCCAGTAATGGCTGTCCGTAATGCCTCTTTTTACCCAAGGGCTGATAACATATGCCGGTTCTCGATGACCATCCACATGATCTAAACCGTTTTGCGCATCATCCTCGGTAATAAAAATGACGGAATCCTTCCAGTACTTGCTATGGGAGATTAGGTCAACAATTTTACCAACAGCTAAATCATTGTCCGCAACCATGGCTTGCGGTGTGGGAGATCCTGTTGCGTTACCTGAAGTATGGTCATTGGTAATCCATAATGTATTCAACGCCGGTAAATCATCATTTTTAACATGCTTTTCAAACTGCTGCTTAAAAATTTCAAAACGATATTGATCCGGGATGTTCATATCAAAGGTTGGAAAGGTTTTATGCGTAATTGGTCCAAGCGACGGTATATCATAGGTTGCTTGATAGTTTCCAATTGGGACATGCAGGTCGCCTTCTTTTTGACCAGAAAGTTTTAAGGCATCGTTATACCAATCCGTCCATGTTCCGAATGGTGCTGATCCAACAAAACTGATTGTATCTTCCCCAAAGTTTTCTACGGATACGCCATGTTTAATAGCTTGGTCCCATAAATGTCCTGTAGGGGCATATGCCATCGGGTCTCCTGCACCGCCTGGGTAGCTTCGGACATTGGCTGTATCGGTCTCTTTATCTTCATAATCGGTATTGGTTCCTTGCATGACCCATTGATGGCCACTGGCCGACTGGATGCCTGAAACATACATATTATCTAAAAGCGGGAAGGTTTCGGCTAATTTATGGAAGTTTGGAGTCACAGCTCTAGGGAATTGTGTTAATGCCGGTTCCCCATTACCTTTTCCTAAATCCCCGAGGACTTGGTCATATGTGCGGTTTTCTTTGATAATATAGAATACGTGTTTAATAGTAGAAGGCTCGCCTACCCGCTCAGGCATGGGAACTGGTTTCTTGTTATGTCTTGGCTTTGCATTCAAGTCTTTTAAACCAAACCAGTTGTTATTCGCATATACCTGCTTGGTTCCTTTAATGAGATCCTCTTTTGTTGGGAAAGGAATTAACGAAAGAGAACCAATTTGTGCATAAGAAGAGTGACCTGATACTTTGATTCCTTGAATCGTTAAATCACGTGCTGGGCCGCGGGAACCGATTCCATCCGCATTCGCAACGACGAGATTTTTATTCTCCTGATCCACTGCTATATCTACTGGGAACCATGCAGTAGGTAATAACCCTTGCAGTTCAGGAGTTTTATCTGGTCCCTGCCAATCATATACGGCAATCGCATTATCTCGGCCAAGGCTGACCATTAACTTGTTATCAATTAATTTGACCGCATTCGGAGCAGCTCCCTTTGCCGCATCCGGGTATGGTTTAATATCAATGGTTTGGACAACGTTTTTTGATTTTGTGTCAATAACAGAAACGTTGTCACTATTGGTATTAGTTACAAATATGTACTGACCTGACTGGGTCATACGCTCTGGCTGGACACCGACTTCAATGTTTTTTTCTACCGTATTTGTTGTAAGATCAATGACAGAAACAGTTCCTGTAGTAGTAGCACCGGTTTTAGGGTCAACGACCACTTTTGTTCCGGATGAATCCACTGTCGTGTCGCTATTCTTTGCAAGTCTACCGCCCTGGTTGGTAACGTATGCCGTATTCCCATCGACTAAAACACTTGTAGGTGCATTTTCTACAGGAATTTTAGCTGTTACTGTACCCGCTTGCGGATCGATTACCCCAAGGCTATTGTCCCGGTTTAAGGCTACAAACAGCTGACCTTTTGGACCGACAGCGAGGTCAAGCGGGTTGATATTTTCTCCGACTGCTGCTTTTGGCAGGTTAATGGTCTTTTGAACGGTTGGAATTCCATCCGAACCAACGGACAATACAATAATCTTACCTGTTGTGCCCGATGAACCAGTTGCATAGAGCTGGCTGCCGTCCTTGGAATAAGCGAGCCCCCACATATGGGAAAGCTTTAAATCGATATCTTGCTTAATCATTTTTCCAGTCTTGATGTCGACTACATTGATACCTTTTCCACCGTAATTATTTCGACCAACGATTGTTACTGCCGTCTTCCCATTTGGATGAATCGCAACAGAAATTGGGTTCCCACCAAATTCGATTTGTTTTCCCGCAGGTGTGATCAATTGGTTTACAGGGGTCTGAACGGAACCATCTGCTTGTTCCCCTACAAGATTGCTTCCAAATGCCCCATCCTGTGCGGCATAGACACCGGCAGAACTAAGAAGGAAAGCTCCTAAGGTTAATCCAGCCAGAAGTCTTTTCTTTTTTTTAAACTTCTTTAACATTCTTTTCACTCCCATCTATTTTTTTGTACAAAAATAGATTACTCTTAATTTGTTAATCTCTTATGTAGTTCAAGTAAATTACAAATAAAGAAATTTCATCCTTTTAAACTATTACGATAGGACTAGTTTAGGTCTCTTAAACGAATAAAATAGAGTAAAAAAAGAACCCGATGTCAAAGATCGAGTTCCTGAATGATTGATTTAAAAACTATTTTTTTAAAAAGATGCTTTTTACATCACGATTTTTATTTTGCAAATCTTCTAGTGAAGGAAGACCAGAAATGTAACCGACGCCGCCCGTACGATTAATTCCGATTTGTTCTTCCATCGCTTTTTCCAATTCCCCTTTATCTACAGCTGTAATCTTCTTGCCATCAATTTCATCACCTGGATGTTGAAAATTGGACATGATATAGGAGAATCCGTTCCGGTTATCCGCTGCAAACAAACCTGTCGATTCAGCCCCGGCAGGAACCGATAGAATTCTCGATAATTCTTTTGTATCAACATTATAAGCCCAGACAAAGTTATTCGTATGCATGCCGCTATCTTCTCCGATAAATAAGGTTCTTAAAGCTTCGGAATAGCTTAAATTATCCGTATTGGCTACTGAATTTACATCTGCTGTATTCCCGTAAGCATCCGCTGATGGCATATCCTTACCAACAATTAGACCAGACATCGAAGCTGCTACATATTTACTGTTAATCTTTTGCCCATCGCGATCCTTTTGGCTCGCTGTTAAATCTAATTGATAGGTAACACCTGATTTAATTTTTGGCAGTTGAATATCATCCGTTGGATCTGCAGCATTGGCCAACATTCCATTACTTTGGTCCGAAATGGAGATGTAGACTTTTTTATCCCTTTCGTTCAGTGTGACACCTTCCATTTTGTTAAATTCAGATGTCGCACCAAGCGTTGCTGCATATCGGCGTGATTCTAAAAACGCCGCCGCTTTTTCCATTCCAGGCTTTAACTTTAGGTACTCAGTTTTGCCATAGGAGTATTGTTTAATCGCTTTGAAACCTTCTTTTGGTTCGGCAGATGTTTCGAAAATATCGCTGAATTTAATACCGCTATCGATAATAGCCTTTACTTCCTTGTCAGATGCATGACCTAACTTGATCCATTCCAAGTTCCCCGAACCGCCGTTTTCATTACCAGTTTGATGGAACTTTGCTGCATAAAGCGTTCCAGCAGAAAGATCTTTTGCTTTGTCAGCTACATACATAAACATCGTCGTATAAGATCCATCGTCACCAAAGAACGCTGTGCGTTGATCCGGCATCATTTTCATTAATTCGTGAGAGAAACGGCCAATACTATAATGTTTTTCAACGGATGCATCCCCTTGTTTGTCGACTTTAATTTCGGGTACAAATCCATAGAAATAAGGATTTGCTTTTGATTTGTCACCAAAATAAAGTTTTGCAAAGCTTTCCGTTTGAGTTCTTGCTGAGGAATTTACATCAAATTCAAAATTACGGGCGTCTGGCTCATATTCTTCTGAACCTAAATGGGTATTCCAAGGTGATAGCGATCCGTTACATGGGATCCACAGTCCATTTACACTTGAAAAATCAATTTTCTTAACCTCTTTTGGTGTTAATTCCCCTGTTTTCTTATCTTGTTCAAGTGTAGATAAGGACATCGATGCAGGAACCACACCATATGCTGATTTACCTGCTGCATCAATGGTTTGATATTCATAATGGGTCACCATGTAAAGTTGTCCATTAATTGGTTTCAATAAACTATTGGAGTCGGGAGCATCTGATACATAGTATGTAGGTTTTCCTTCTACACTGGTATCGATGATTGGATTACCGTTTACATCAACTGGTGTTCCTGCCGGAATTAATTGCCCTTTATTTATTGCAACTTTATCCTCAGATTTAAAAAGCTTTTTATATGATAGTGGGAATTGCTTCACTTCACCATTACTATACTTTACTTCAAGCGATGCGTTTGTATAGGTTTGAACCATCTGATCAATTGTCTTCGGTGCATCCATTCCATTAAAACGGACGGAATCAATCGTCACATGCCCTTTGCCAGCTGCAGCTGCAGGTGTTAAAGCTGGAATCGTCAGCGCGAATGCCAGTGCCAATGCTGCCCCTTTTTTACTAAAGCGTTTTTTCTTCATTCTTAATCCCCCTCGTAAAACGATTATTTATATATTTATTAAATAAAATGAATGTAAAGGTGGCATATTCCTTTTGTAAAGATTTTTGTAACTAATATTAAGGGGGTGTAAATTTAAGAGCTGAGAAGGCATTATTAGGTTCCGAGAAAATTTTCTTTAAATTAAAAAAGCTGCGAGATTTCAAAATCCCGCAGCTTTAATCTATTTTTCGTTTTGTTCATTCAACTCATCCATTAACTGTTTTGTCCTTTTTGCATTTCCTTCGGCAAAATTCTCGAGGCGTTCTTTTAATTCATCATCGTCATGGACCCGCTCTGCTGCTATCAGATATGTACGCATTAAATCCTCTTCAACCTCAATCGAATGTTCAAGAACCTCCTCAAGTTTTTCCTTTTCTTCTCCCTTACCTCTATTAAATAAATTGGCACACATAGGGAAAACCTCCTTTACCTTTAGAGTTCTCCCTAAGTTTCCAAGATATTCATATATAGTGGTATTTATCCATAGGGTAATGTCTTAAATAATATTGCCATACTGGGTTCAGTAGTCTTTTTAGTAAATAGCCCGAAGTCTATTTTCGAGGGAAAGACCCTCTTTCTTATTCCCAAACACTACTAAATTCTTAAACTCAGCGTAAAGTGTCTCCCCTTTTTGAAATGGACCGATTTCCTGGTATTTATTCGCATTCATTTCTACTTCAAAAAAATCCTCCGAAGAAACTCGCCTTAATTCAATCCGAACAATGGAACCGACGGTATGAATATGCCTAACTTCTGATGGAAGGCTGCCTAACCTCGCCACTTTACTAAGCATAATTTCATGGGGTCTAATGTAACCTATAGTTTCCTCCATTACATCGATCTGATTACTTATATTTACGAGAGCATCCCCTTTAAATTCGTTCACTCTCCCCAAAAAGCTATAAACAAACGCATTTACAGGATGATGATAAACATCTTCTGGTGAGCCTATTTGTTCGATTCTCCCGTTATTCATAACAACGACCGTGTCAGCCATTTCAAGGGCTTCTTCCTGATCATGTGTTACAAAAATGGTGGTAATGTTGAGCTTTTGATGGATTTCCCTTAACCAATGCCGAAGCTCGAGTCGAACTTTTGCATCCAATGCCCCAAACGGTTCATCCAGCAGAAGAACTTCCGGCTCGACAGCAAGAGATCTTGCTAATGCTATCCTTTGCTTTTGTCCTCCTGAAAGCTGAGATGGATACCGGTCAGCAAACTCTTCAAGCCTAACAAGTTTTAATAGTTCAAAGACCTTTTCCTTTATTTTTGTTTTGGACAAACGTAATTTTCTAGCTCTTACTTTTAGACCAAAAGCTACATTTTCAAAAATGTTCATATGTTCAAACAGGGCATAGTTTTGAAAAACAAACCCCACCTGCCGTTCCTTTACGGTTTTATGTGTATAATCAACACCATTAAACAGAATATTTCCTGAATCGATATTCCCTAACCCGGCAATTAACCGAAGAAGAGTGGTTTTTCCTGAACCTGATGGCCCTAATAATGCGACAAAATCTCCAGTTTGCACTTCTAAATTTACATTATTAACTACTGAAAAAGTACCAAATGATTTAGAAACAGCCTTCATGCTAATCCCCATTTTTTTCATCTCCCAATTATGCAAAAACATATACTTACCTTTTGGTCTTCCACTCCACGATGCTCTTTAAGACAAGAGTTAACAAGGCAAGCAGCGCCAGTATAGATGCAACCGCAAAAGCAGCAGAAAAGTTATACTCGTTATACAAAATTTCCACCTGGAGCGGGATCGTATTTGTTTCACCTCTAATGTGGCCCGAAACGACGGAAACAGCTCCGAACTCCCCCATGGCCCGTGCATTACAAAGAATCACTCCGTAAAGCAATCCCCATTTTATATTTGGCAAGGTGACTCGAAAAAACATCTGCCAACCGCTTGCTCCAAGTGTAATAGCTGCTTGCTCTTCTGAGACTCCTTGTTCTTGCATGATCGGAATCAATTCCCGAACCACAAATGGGAACGTTACAAAGACAGTAGCAAGAACGATTCCAGGTACACCGAAGATAATCTTGATATTGTTAGCTTCTAGGAAAGGGCCTAATAAGCCTCTAGAACCAAACAACAAGACAAAAACTAAGCCTGCAATCACAGGGGAAACGGCAAAGGGGATATCGATCAGCGTAATGAGGATATTTTTTCCCTTGAAATTGAATTTTGCAATTCCCCAAGCTGCAATCACACCGAAAACCGTATTAACCGGAACAGCAATTACAGCTGTGAGCAACGTTAACTTAATCGCAGCCCGTGCATCCGGCTCTATAAGAGATAAAAAGTATAACTGAATCCCTTTTTTCAATCCCTCAGAGAACACCGCCAGCAATGGCAGCAGGATTAATAAACCTAAAAAGATAAGGGCAATTCCGATTAGGAACCATTTTCGTAACTGGGCTGCCCAATCAATCTGTACTCTTTTTTCATGAACTGCTAATTGTTTAACCAACATTTATCATCATCACCTTTAGGTCAGTCGATGTTTTTTTGTTGTTCTCCACTGCCAAAAATTAATTAAGAATAATAGAATAAATGAAAAGACAAGCATGACACTGGCAATGGCCGCTGCGCCTGCATAGTTAAATTGCTCCAGTTTCGTAATAATCAGCAAGGGAACAATTTCCGTTTTCATTGGCATATTGCCGGAAATAAAGACAACCGACCCATATTCCCCTAATGCCCTTGCAAAGGCAAGGGCAAAACCTGTAAGGATGGCAGGGAAGATAGCAGGAAAGATTATTTTGAGAAAAATCTGTACAGGATTAGCACCAAGTGTTGCAGCGGCCTCCTCATATTGATGATCCAAATCCAGCAAGATCGGCTGGACAGAACGGACAACAAATGGCAATCCGATAAAAGTCAGAGCAGTCATAATTCCAAGCGGGGTATAGGCTACCTTCATCCCAATCGCAGCAAAATAATGTCCAATCCATCCATTCGGTGCGTAAATGGTCGTAAGAGCAATTCCCGCCACTGCAGTGGGTAAAGCAAATGGCAGGTCAACCGCTGCATCTATAATCCGATGACCAATAAATTCATATCGTACTAGAACCCAGGCAATCAGGGTTCCAAAAACAGCATTGATCAGGGCCGCGATAAAGGATGTATAGATGGTCAGTTTATAGGAAGCTACTACTCTCGCATCAGTTACAGTGTCCCAAAATTCCTTTATACTAAGTGTTGATGCTTTTAAAAAAAGAACCGCGAGTGGAATCAGGATGATTAAGCTTAAATAAATCAACGTATATCCCATCGAAAGACCAAACCCCGGCAAGACTTGTTTCTGTTTGAATTTCTTAGCCATGAACATGATCTCCTTTATGGCTTATAGATTTGGTCAAAGACCCCGCCATCATCGAAATAGGTTTTTTGTGCCTTTTTCCAGCCGCCAAATTGATCATCAATGGTGAACAGGTTGATTTTCGGAAATTGGGCAGCATACTTTTCAGCCACTTTTTGTGATCGTGGCCGGTAATAATTTTTCGCGGCAATTTCCTGGCCTTCATCTGAATAGAGATAGTCTAAATAAGCCTTTGCCACTTTTTCCGTCCCATGTTTTTTCGCTACTTGATCCACAACAGATACAGGAGGCTCCGCCAAAATACTGACCGATGGATTTACAATCTCAAATTTATTTTTTCCAAGTTGATTAATAGCAAGATAAGCCTCATTTTCCCATGCAATCAATACATCGCCGATGCCTTTTTCTACAAAGGTAGTGGTGGATCCTCTTGCACCTGAATCCAATACAGGTACGTTTTTATATAGTTTTGCAACAAATTCCTTTGCCTTTTCTGCATCACCATTGTTTTGCTTTAAGGCATACCCCCATGCAGCCAGGAAATTCCACCTTGCCCCTCCAGAGGTTTTCGGATTAGGCGTAATGACCGAAACGCCTTTTTTCACCAAGTCATTCCAATCCTTTATCCCTTTCGGATTGCCTTTGCGGACAAGAAACACGATGGTGGAGGTATAAGGCGAACTATTGGAGTCTAATCGTTTTTGCCAGTCCGCTGAAATTTTTCCGCTATCCGCAATTGCATCGATATCATATGCTAGCGCTAATGTTACAACATCTGCCTCAAGGCCATCTATAACAGAACGCGACTGCGCTCCAGAACCGCCATGAGACTGTTTAATCGTTACTTTTTGTCCTGTTTGTTTCTGCCAATAAGCAGCAAAGCTTTTATTGTATTGTTCATAAAGTTCTCGTGTCGGATCATAGGATACATTTAATAGTTCAATGTCCTTTTTTGCACTTTTCCCATTGTTCTCTTTGGTTGCCGTTTGGTTGGAGCACCCGACAGTCCCTATAAGAAGAAGGAATGTTAATAAAGCAATCCATGTTTTTTTCATGTTCATTTTCTCTCCTTTGGGGCTAAAAAAGCCAATATGTTTTTTTACGGGCTTTCTCAAAATAAAAAAGCCCCATTAGTTACGTACATTATCACGTAAAACTAAAGGGCCTTCGGGCGTCCGATCGGCATCATATAATTAATTACCTACTTGTTTACCAGTTATAATCTGAGTGCTTTTTTTACTTTGTAGCTGAAACCGGTATTTTTCTAATCGATCAATTTGGGTGATTTGCGAATCATGGACCGTTATTTGAATAGACCCAAACTCCAATCCTTCTAACAAGCTAACTATTTTTTCCATCACTTCCTGATTAAAACGCCCTTTGACCATCAAAACATCAATCCTCTCTTTTTAATTTGGTTAATAATGGAAATTTCCCTTTAAAGGTTAAAAAAAAGGGCACTTATCCGATGATGAGATAAGTGTCCTTCAGTTCGTCTGATCGGTCACAGTCTTTGTTCGATTCCAATTCCGATTAATCTCATATGATTACTTTTACATATCTTAATATGGATTTTTTGAAAAATCAATATCTTTTTTGAATTTTTTCTTGTAATTCAATTTTTCTTCCTCTGTAAAATTCATGTAGAAAGATCCTTAAAATAGAAAGAGGTAATCCCCTTGATATCCATTACTGATAGGGGGATTACCTTTATCAATCTTTTTAATTAATGAATAATTGCATTAATGATTAATACACCAGCCAAACCAACAAGAGAGGCGATCGTAACCATCACTGACCAGGTCTTAATCGTTTTACCGATGGAAAGGTTGAAGAATTCTTTGTAAATCCAGAAACCGGCATCATTTACATGGGAGAACGTCATACTACCTGCTCCTGTCGCTAACACCATAAGTTCAGGACTTACATGTGTTGCGGCAACAAGCGGTGCTGCAATCCCGGCCGCCGTCATACCTGCAACGGTTGCTGAACCTAATACAATACGTAAAATAGCTGCAATTAACCAAGCTAGAATTAACGGAGAAATCGTCGATCCTTCCATCATATGAGCAACATATTTATCTACATGGCTATCAATTAAAACTTGCTTAAAGGCACCGCCGCCGCCAATGATTAAGAGGATCATGGCAATACTGCTTACCGATTCTGTAATCGAATTCATGATTTCTGGCATTTTTTTACCGCGATTTAGACCAAAGGTAAAGATGGCAACAATGACTGCGATTAATAGCGCCACCCCTGGATTTCCTAAAAATTGTGCAGTTGGCACTAAAGATGAATTAGGCATTAGGATTTCTACAATGGCCTGGAATGCAATCAAAATGACTGGAATAAGAGCGGTAAACACACTAATACCAAAGCTAGGCATTTCTTCTTCTTTAAAATGTTTCGGGTTAAATAATCCCTTTGGAATTTCTACTTCTAAGTCTTCTTTTTTAAATAGTTTTGTATATAATGGACCGCTGATAATAACAGCTGGAATGGCAATGATAATTCCATATAATAAGGTTTTTCCTAAATTAGCATGATAGATTCCTGCAACCGCTGTTGGTCCTGGGTGTGGAGGAACGTAACCGTGCATCGTAATAAGTGCAGCAATGACTGGCATTCCGATATAAAGAATCGGCACACCTGCTTCAGCAGCAATCGTAAATACTAAGGGAATTAATACAACAACTCCGGTTTCAAAAAATAAAGCGATTCCAACAATGAACGCAGTAAGGACAGCAGCGAGTTGAACACGCTTTTTCCCAAATGCATTGATTAAGGTTGTTGCAATCCGCTGAGCTCCCCCGGAGTCAGCCATTAATTTACCAAGCATTCCCCCGAAGCCAATGACCAGTGCGAGACTTCCAAGTGTTCCCCCTAAACCGTTTGTGACAGATGTCATCGCTTGGATAGGAGACATGCCCTCCATAATCCCGACAAGCAACCCGACAATAATTAACGATATGAAAGCGTTTAACTTAAAGACGACCATTAATAATAGTAATAGTGCAACCCCTATACAAATATATACAATTGGCATTTTTTCTCCCTCTTTTCCCCTTTAGAAATTTGGAATACCAGTTAGAAACTAAATGGTATTCCATAATGATGTTTACTTGCTTAAAATTTCAACCACTGTTTTTAAATCATCTTTTGTACCGACGTTTCCAGGGAAGATGACATAGGACATTCCCGGATACTTACTTTCAGCGCATGTTCTCCACACTGGGATACCCGGTCTGATTTGTCCGGCTACAGTAGCGCGCTTTACTTGAAGACCTTTCGTTCCGACATCACTTGAAGTGATTCCGCCTTTGGCCACAAGGAAGTTGGGTCTTACCTGCAAACGGGTCACGATACTTGTGACTGCATCAGAAATGGCAACGGATAATTTTAACTCTTCCTCTTTTTTATCTTCCCCAAGGTCAAGGCGTTCTCTTCTTGTATATACGGCAACTGTTTTTCCAGAGCGAATCAACGATTCAGTCGTTTCAATGACACGATTAACTTCTTTGTTAAATTCCTCTGGTTGTAAAACAAGATGACTATTAAACTCAATAAATTGAATATCACTTAGTTTTTTTAGTTCTTCGAGCTGTTCAGTTGTTTTCTTCACATGGGAACCGATAATAATTAATCCGCCATTCCCTGTATCCTCCTGAACTAATTCCTCTTTGGTAAGCAGCGGTTTATCGCTTACTCCACCCAAAACCTTTGGTAAAGCGGCTGCACTCCTAAAGAGAAAATTCTTACTGGCATTCATAGCTTGTACCAGTGCAATCGTAAAAGTTTTTACATCAATTTCATCGACAGCATTGACAACGACTTTATTAAATCCGTTTACTTGGATTAGCTGTTCAGCAATTTCTCCAACTTTCATTGAACGCAATTGCTCAAGCGTAATATAAAGAGTATTTTCTGCTAAAAATTCGCCATTCGATTTTTCCTCAATCCATTCCCCTAAATGGGATTTTGTATAACCAAATGTGCGATCCTTCGCAAATTCCGTTTCCCCAGCAGGGACAAGTTCTTCGCCATATTGAACATAATGGATATTATTAAGGGTGAACCGTCCACCCTCTTTGAAAAATGGCAGGATGACTTCTCCATCCATTTTTAGTTCAGAACCCGATTCAATGGTCTCTTTTAAAATCTTTGTTTCAAGTGGGTAATGTCCTCTTAATGTGGAATCACCACGGCTAATTATGATAAATTCGCGATTTAACCTTTTAGCCACTTTTAAGATATTTTCTGCAATTTCACGATGCGCATTTTCTGTTTCTTCTGCCGTAAAACCTCTTGAGTTCGTTAAAATGAAGAACATTGACCTATCTTCATTAAACCCTTGTTTAATACTTTCGACTGTCCAATCCGTAAAAACAGAGATATCATGAACGGTTTGAACCCCTGTAGGGTCATCATCCAATACAATGATTTTCTTGTTTAAGCTTTTTAATGCTTTCTCCAATAACTCATTGACTGCTTGGGTTTCAACCTTTGGGAAAGTATCAAGAATTTCAATTTTTTCCTTCATGACTTAACCCCTCTTTACTTCAACATTCGCAAGTTTTTCATAATAGCGGACAATGCTGCCGTGGTCATCCTTAATTTTTCCATCGACCTTTAATGAATGGAAAATTTCTAACAACTGGCTTGATAATGGAAGCGGAACTCCGATTTCATGAGCTGTATCCATTACATTGGTAATATCTTTAAGATTGATGGCAATGCTTCCTCCGGCAACAAAATTTCTATCCAGAATCATTGGCACTTTTGCATCTAGTACCGCACTTCCAGCAAGTCCGCCGCGAATCGCTTGATACATTTTTTCAATGTCAATGCCAGCTTTTGCAGCTAATACTAACGCCTCCGACATAGCCGCTATGTTAAGGTTTACAATAATTTGATTGGCCAATTTTGCTGTAACTCCACAGCCATTATCACCAACCAAAGTCACATCTTTCCCTACACCATATAAAACTGATTTTACGCTTTCAAAAACATCCTCTTTACCGCCAACCATGATTGCCAATGTACCATCAATCGCTTTTGGTTCCCCGCCGCTAACAGGTGCATCCAGCATCCCAACGCCTTTTTTCGCAGCTTCTGCAGCAAGTTCACGAGAAACTTCCGGAGTAATCGAACTCATGTCAATAATGACGGATCCTTCTTTAGCCCCTTCTAGAATTCCATTCTCACCTAAAACGACTTCTCTCACATGTTTAGAAGCAGGTAACATGGTAATAATGACATCACTTTGCTCAGCTACCTCTTTTGGAGAATGAGCTGCTGTCGCTCCAGCCTCTACTACAGTATTAACTGCGTCTTGATTAAGATCAAAAACAATAAGTGTGTGCCCAGCTTTGATCAAATTCAATGACATTGGTTTTCCCATGATTCCTAATCCTATAAAACCAACACGACGTTCCATTTTTATTCCTTCTTTCTATTTATAAGCGATTACCTATCCTTTTGGATTAACCAAGCAGGTGCAATCGCTTTCAGTTTTCGTTTACAAAATTATTGTACACGAAATTATAATTTTTGTATACATTTTTATATTTTTTGTATACTATTTTCCTAAACCAATGTAAGGGCTATATTTTTTTAAAATAAAATTTGATAAGATAAAAGGGAGTTAGTGGAAAGATATCGAGGTGAAAAAAGTGGTTGGAAATGATCGATCTCGCCCTGCTTACCATCAATCATATGAAATCATTCGGGACAAGATTTTAAATGGCGAAATACATGGCGGTACAAAAATTGTAGAAGAGAAAATCGCCGCAGAACTCGGCGTAAGTAGAACACCGATCAGAGAGTCGATTCGAAAATTGGAGCAGGAAGGACTTATCGTCAATAAGAGGGTTGTTAAACCTACAGAAAAGGACTTACGGAACATGTTCCAAGTTCGAATTCTATTGGAAGGGTATTCAGCAAAATGCGCAGCTTCTTATTTAAAGGAAAACGAGCTGCAGGCATTGAATGAATGCGTTGAAATCGGCAGAACTGGAACAGTTGAAGAAATCATGGAGGCAAATGCGCGCTTTCATGAAATTATTGTCAGGGCCAGCAATAATCCGGTCATGATTGATATTATTGACCGAATGCAATCGATTATTTACCTTTTCAGAAAGACCGTTGTATTTTATAACCGGCCTCATTTAATCGATGAGCATGAACAACTTTATATTGCGATTAAAGAACGTGATGGGCAAAAAGCTGAGACCCTTATGAAAGAACATTTACAGGCGGATTTAGAATTCTGTCTGCACTTAATTGACTAATAGAATGAAAAAAAGCCTGGTTTCCGATTGAATTTTGGAGACCAGGCTTTTTTTATTATTGTAAAACGTTTTTTAGTTCCCCTATAAGCTCAATGGAAACGACCATTTCATCACCAGATTTTAACCAGTTTTGTTTTTCCTCTGGATATCCCAGGATGACACCATCTGGGGTTCCTGTAAAAATAAGATCTCCAGGCCTTAGTGTCATATGCCGGGAAATATAACTTACCAAAGTTGCGCAGTTAAAAATCATATCCTTTGTATTCGCTTTTTGGCGAACTTCTCCGTTCACGCGGCATTCAATCGTTAAATGATTGGGATTGATTTCATCACTTGTAACAATATATGGGCCAACAGGGGCGAACCCGTCCGGAGTTTTCCCAAGAAGCCATTGACCGGTTTTAAATTGCCAGTCCCTAGCGGAAACATCGTTACCGACTGTATAACCAAAGACATAGGACAAGGCTTCTTCCTCTGAAACATTTTTGGCTGTTTTGCCGATTACAAGAACCAGCTCTGCCTCATAATCCATTTTTTCAACACCGTCTGGAATCGTAACAGACTCTTGGTGGGCAGCTAAAGTATTGTTGAATTTGCTAAATAAAATCGGTGATGTCGGAATTTCCATTTTAGATTCTTTGGCATGATTAATATAGTTTAAGCCAACACAGATGATTTTTTCCGGATTCATGACAGCCGGTGTGTAGATTACATCTTCGTCTGAAATAAATAATTCATCATTTCTGTGTGATACAGCCCGTTCTACTAAACTTGTAAGTGTAGCCAGCCCTTCCTCAGAATGAGAAATTACCTCTTGAAAGGTAACTGGAACAGACTGCTCGAAAGCTTGTGCTGATTCTTTAATATCTAAAATCCCAAAATCTGTTTTCACTCCTAAACGAATCTCATCGTTTTTCTTAAATTGAAGCAGTTTCATCGTGTCACTTCTCCTCATTAGTTTTTTGACTTTTCAAATTATATATTGGGACATACCTTACTCAAAATCAACTAATAAAAAAATTTGCCCCCTCAGAAACTCATTTCTAAGGGGACAAAACTCATTTTAACTTGCACCAATATTCTGCTCGATTTCATTTAGAATACTCTCAAGAGAAGTGACAACACCCTTTTCATCCTTGTAACTAATATGTCTTGGCTTAAAATGTACGGGTGAGTCGATACCAGCTGCGGCTGCAACTCGAAATAAACCCTTTCGTAGTGTAACAAGATAGTTCACAACACGGTATTTCTTTTCATCGATTACAAGTGCCTTTTGCAGGTCGGGATCAGTTGTTGTGACCCCAACTGGACAGGTATTGGAATTACATTTTAAGGTCTGAATACATCCAACCGTTATCATAAAACCACGGGCAATATTGACTAAATCTGCTCCCATGGCCAGCGCAATCGCAATGCGGTCAGGGGTAAACAGTTTCCCTGATGCGATGATTTTCACGCGGTCGCGTACCCCATATTTATGAAGCGTGGAGACCAAAATGGGAAGAGCTGACTTTAGTGGTAATCCAACACTATCAATCAGTTCCTGGTAGGATGCCCCTGTTCCGCCTTCACCGCCATCAACCGTAATAAAGTCCGGGCCTTTTCCTGTTTCTTTCATATATCTTGCTAATTGTTCTACACTGTCATTCCCACCGACAACAATCTTCATTCCGACTGGCTTTCCTGTTGTATCGCGGATTTTTTCAATAAACTCACACATCGAAGGAACATCACTGAACTGATGGAAACGGTTCGGGCTATCTACCGATTTATACGGTTCAACCTTCCGAATTTCGGCAATTTCAGGGGTTACCTTTTCTCCGTCAATATGACCACCCCGCGCTTTCGCTCCTTGGGCAAGTTTAAGTTCAAATGCTTTTACCTGCGGAATCTCGCTCTTGCGTTTTAACTCGTCCCAATCCACGCCCCCATCTTTATCACGTACTCCAAAAAGACCCGGGCCAATCTGCATAATTATATCTACTCCGCCCTCTAAATGGTAAGGGGATAAACCGCCTTCACCTGTATTCATCCAGGTCCCTTTTGCTAAGGCCAAGCCTTTAGAAAGGGCGGTAACTGCATTTTTCCCAAGGGCACCATAGCTCATCGCAGACATACCGATTAATCCCTTTAATACAAAAGGGTGCTTGCAATTTGGACCTACCACTACCGCATCATCATCATGCAGCAAATAGGCAAGCGCCTCTTCGTCCTCCCACTTTTCCTTTCGTTGTGAAAAAAGCGGATCTCTCACTAATAGATACCTTTTTGTGTTAACCTTTGTCTCCCGATCCATTTTTTCTTCTTCCGCCAATTTTGGAAACATATCATTTCGGACAAAAAGCCCTTCTTCCTCAAAATCACGTTTCGATCCAAAGGCGACAACATCTCGTTTATACTTGGCACTTTTTACGATATGTTCATATTCATCCCTTGAAAATGGCTTTCCCTCTGTATCGCTGTTAAACCAATATTGGCGAAACTCGGGACCGACTTTCTCTAAAAAATAGCGCATTCTTCCTAATACCGGGTAATTCCTTAAAATGGAATGCATCTTTTGATTTCGATCCAGCACTAACAAATAAACAAGTAAAATCAAAAGTCCGATAATCACAACGGCAAAAATGATAAATCCAATAATCGTGAAGAAATCCGCGATATTCATCAAAATCCTCCTAGACATGAGTAGAATTCATTATAATTTGCTCCGAATTGGAAAAATTTATGCTTTCTATGTTTTGTGCTATTGACTTATTAAGTGACCCATGCAAAAGAAGCAGGAATTCTTACTTTTTTAGGTAATGATTAGGTGATATTAAATTTAGAATATTCTTTACATTCTACCAAAAAAGAGTAAAATAGGAGTACAAGCTCGGAAGGAAAAGTTTTTTAAGATAAATTGTACAAGGGAAGGGATATAAATGAACGCAAAAAAAACGGTTCAAATCCTGTTAGGTTCCAATCTCCTTTTATTATTTGTCCTTGTTTGTCTTCCAATCTTTCTTGTTGACCCTGATTCAAATGTCATCAAAGCTTTTCTTGACTCAATTCAGAATGAATAATAGCTTAAAAAGAAGCCAAATGACTGGCTTCTTTTTTCTTACTAGCGTATAAACGTCTACATCTAGCGGACTCATGCTACTTTGGTATATTCGATCGTGATGTACCAAAGTAGTTACGAACCAATACCATAATCAGTACAATGACAGGCATTCCAACTAAAAGTGGGAAACCAACTAAATAGGGCATTTTATTATAAAAAAAGCCCTGATAAGTAACTTTATTGTTTGCCCATACCAAAGAGTAGAGAAAAATGAGGGAAACTACTGGAAAGATCAAGGGCTGATATCGTTTAAATTTAAAAATATCTGTTAACCCAATCAATACTGCGTAAACATAGAGAATGATTTTAATGAAAAATCCAACAGCAAAGGTCCCGACCACAATGGAGTCCATCCTCTGAATAATATGACCAACATTAATTTTTTCAACTGCACTAAGCAGCGGGATCTCAACATTTTGTGCTCCAATACCTATTACACTAATGATCAGGAGAAAGGTCCAAGAAAGACCTAAACCACTTAACAAAATAGACAATAAACCAGTTCTTTTCACCAAATCGGGCTTATTTAAATAAGGGAAAATCATAAGAAAGAGGAAAACTTCCCCAAATGGAAAAAAAATCATTAATGGGACTGAGTGCTTTAGGACTGGCAGCCAGCCGTATTCTAAAAAGGGCTGCAAGTTCTTAAGCTTTATAATACCGGAAGCAATCACGGTTAAATTACCAGTTAATCCGAAAACAACCATTGCAGCAAATAATATCTCCGCCGTTCTCCCTATAACTTCAATTCCTAAATAGCAGGCATAAGAAACCAGTGCGAGACTGATGAAAATAATAACAGGCACCGGAGTTTCCGGTAAAATATAAGTCCCCATTGTATCCCCTAAATGCCTCGCATTAACTGAGGCTACAAAGAAAAAATAGCTAATATAAACCAAGCTTAAAGGAATCCCAATATATTTACTAAATACTTTTACTAAAATTCCTGTAAAAGGAAGAGTAGGATACTGTTTGAATATCTGTAGGTAGACCAAGAAAAATAGAATGAGTGCGCCAAACATGCCTAGAAAGATTGAAATCCAAGCATCTTGTTTCGCTTGCATCCCTATTCTTGTAACAATCCCCGTTCCTAATTGAAATAAAAACATGAGAGAAAACAATTGCTTTGAATCAATCTTCGCATTTTCCATTTGGTTTAAATCCTTCCCTACTCGTGCAACAAATTAACATTTATTATTTTCAACTATTCACTGGTAAATTAAACCTCTTCTTTCCTCCTTCTTTTATAACGGAGTCCAAATTATCCTCTTTTTAATAGAATATGCCTCATTCCGGTGGAAATAATAACCTTAAAATCAGCAGAAATAAGAGGGAAAATACCTTGAGTTTTCACAAAATGAATAGCAAAAAGTCGTTTAAGGACAAGTGGAAAGATTTACAGAAAAAGGCTACAGAACAAACAAGTCAACCGAAACAACCTGAAGAAAATAGTGAACTTTTAAAGCCAATTCTAATGGATAACATCTTAAGAATTCAAGAATTGTTTGGAAACAGTGACGATATTATTATGAGGGAAATAAGAATCGGTAAGGAAGGAAAGACTCGGGCTTGCATCGTTTTTACAGACGGCTTGATTGATAGTCAATCCATTCAAAACTTCATTATGGAATCACTAATGATTGATTTGCGAACATCAGATGACGAACCAGACTTCTTCACTGAAGGAAACCTTTTACCCTATTTAAAAGAAATGGTTTTAACAGTCGGAGACATTCAAGATATAAATGATTTTACGAATCTGCTGGATTCACTTTTAAATGGTAAAGTCATTCTTTTATTTAATGGATATACTCAAGGATTCGCAATTGAAATGAAAGGGGGAAAAGAACGGTCAGTTGAAGAACCTACAACAGAAACGACAATCAGAGGACCCCGAGAAGGGTTTACAGAAAATATACGGGTCAATACTTCATTAATACGACGGAAAATTAGAGATCATAACCTATGGATTGAATCTAGGAAAATTGGAAAAGTATCAAAAACAAACCTTTCCATCATGTATATAAAAGGAATTGCGAATGATAAAATTGTCGAGGAAGTCCGCAGACGGCTCGATCGAATTAAGATCGATAGTATTTTAGAGACCGGCTATATTGAAGACTTAATTCAGGATGCGAAATGGTCACCTTTTCCTACCATGTACCATTCTGAACGACCTGATGCCATCGCGGCCGATCTGTTAGAGGGTCGTATTGCCATTCTAGTTGATGGCACACCTTTTGTGATGACAGTTCCTGTCATGTTCGCACAGTTTTTACAGTCACCTGAGGATTATTATAACCGGGTGGATATTACAACACTTCTTAGGATCCTTCGTTATGTCGGTTTTTTTATCGCACTATTAGCACCTTCCTTTTATATTGCTATTACCACCTTTCATCAAGAAATGCTGCCAACGCAATTACTCATTACTCTTGCTGCCCAGCGGGAAGGTGTCCCCTTTCCAGCCTTTATTGAAGCACTCGCAATGGAGGTCAGCTTTGAAATATTACGTGAAGCAGGGCTAAGAATGCCGAAAGCGATCGGCCAAGCAGTATCCATCGTCGGAACACTTGTCATTGGTTCGGCAGCTGTTGAAGCAGGATTTGTGTCTGCTGCCATGGTTATTGTCGTCGCCATTACGGCCATATCCAGCTTTATTGTTAGTAATTATGAATTAGCTATTGCAATCCGGATGTTACGCTTCCCATTCATGGGACTTGCTGCATCATTTGGTTTATTTGGCATCATTGTGGGATTGATTGCGTTGGTTCTTCATATGTGCAGTTTACGTTCTTTTGGTATACCTTATATGGCACCGTTCGGTCCCTTCATTAAAAACGATCAAAAAGATGCCATTTTCCGTTTTCCGAGATGGGCAATGTCAAAACGGCCTCAATTAATAAGTCAAACCAATATAACACGTGAGGATACCCCTGCACCTAAACCTGACTCAAATTAGGTAGGTGGTCATAAATGTAAAGCTACCTTTTCTCCGAAAAGGTAGCTTTATCATTTTTTATCCAGATTTATTATCTTCCTTACTGCATTCACTGCTAATAAGAGTAGAGGAAGAACAATTCCATACATCGAAGAATATATAGGCCAAATTTCATTGTCAAACTTTGCTGAATGAGTAACATTTGGATGTGAAAAAAAGGAGATCGTAACCAAAATCATCCCTAAAGGTAATGTAAATGGCCGATAATCTTTTAAGTTCAATGTTTGTACAAAACCTATGACCGCTGCGTAAAAATAAATCGACATCTTAAAAAAAATTGTTATTAGCCACATAATTGCTAAAATGGCTTCTATCCGTTGCAAAAAACCCCCAACATTTATTCTTCTAGCTAAAGTATAACTTGGATACAACTGTCTGGCACTAGTCTCAGGGCCTAAAACTAAAATAGTTAATGTTATCAGGATGATTAAACATACTCCTGCTATAAATATTGCAATAAAAAAGTTTTTTTCAGCTTTCTTTACTTGAGTTACGGAAATGGGAAAAATCATCAATAATACAATTAAAGGTAAAGTGAAAATACTTGTAAAAGTAAATACCGCACGGATCATCGGTTTTACTCCCGTTTTAAACATAGGTTGTATATTTCTAAATTCCCATAAATCAGCAGTTAATAATACGGAAACTATTAGTAACAGGAATAAAAAAACAAATAAAGGAAAGAACAGTTCTGCAGAACGTGCGAGTGTTTCTAGACCAAGTCGAATGCCCATGATTAGGATGCATGCAAATAGAATATGGATTGCTTCATGTGGTGTATCCGGTATAATTTGAGTCGTTAAGAATGTTCCAACATAGTACAATAAGTCTTGAGCGTTGATAAATGAAAAGAAAACAAACGTAAGAGAAACTGCTTTACCTAACCATTTTCCTAGTAATGTTTCAACGATTTCAACTAGTGTCATCGTAGGGAACATTCTCTCTACAGCAATATATAGAGCAACGATCAAAAAACTAATAGCTGTACCGATTATTGCAGCAATCCAAGCATCTTGTCTTACTTCATGGGCAAGACTTCCAGGAATCACTAAGATGGTAGTCCCTACAGAATACAAAATTACAAATATTGCAAATTGACGGGCGCTAATGGTAATGTTTTTCACGATAGGCTCCACCACGTTTATTTAAGCATCCCATAAACAAAATCACTTAATGGTTTAAAAACAATCGTAATTCCATTGAGTGGATTCGGAATCTGTAAATCTAAACTTTGTGCTATACCTAATCCTACAGCCATAAGCATTAAAATAGAAAATACCCATAATTCTTTCCTTAACTTTTTTTTCCACAGGTTAGGAATTTCAAAAGCCATCATCAAAATGGCTGCCACTATTGTCCCCGCAACACCTAGCATCTGACATTCTCCTTATTTAAATTTCATAGCCTTATTTTCCCAATTCATTTTCTTATTAAAATATCCAATTATTTAATGAACCATTCTTTTCCATCTGTATACTTAACAAATTGTTCTAACCGGCTTTTGACGACTTATGTCGAGGCATATAAATAATTACTATTTTTAATTGCTTAAACAGCCATATTTTGGGGAGTATATAACTAGCTTTCAAAGCTTAAAGGAGTAATGGCATGAACCGAAATTTCCTTTTCATCACCATTTCCATCTGCTCTATTATTTTTCTCACTTCATGTTGGAACCGAAAAGAATTAAATGAACTAGCCATTGTGATTGGAATGGGGATTGATAAAGAAGATGGTAAATTTATCGTGACTGCACAAGTCGTTAATCCCGGAGAAATTGCTGAATCACAAGGAACAAGTGGAAACTCACCCGTAGTTGTTTATCAAGAAAAGGGGAATACATTGTTCGAGGCAATTAGAAGAATAACTACAGTTTCACCAAGAAAACTATATTTTTCCCATCTTCGGCTTCTTGTGTTTGGAGAGGAATTAGCAAAAAAGGGGATTGGAAAAACATTAGACTTTTTATCAAGGGATCCAGAGATGCGAACAGATTTTTATATTACAGTAGCTAAAAATAATAAAGCAGGAGATATCTTAAAAATAGTAACTACCATGGAAAAAATACCAGTCCAACAATTATTTGATTCGCTTCTGACATCAGAAAAAGAATGGGCACCAACCCTGCCAATCACGCTGGATCAATTGATTTACGATATATTAAGTGAAGGTATGAATGCTAAATTAACTGGAATTATGCTTAAAGGAAATTTTCAAACAGGAGAAACCTTAGAGAATACGCAACACTCTAAACCAGCTGCATTTTTACAATATGATGCAATTGGTGTATTTCGCAAGGATAAATTAATCGGCTGGTTACATGATAACGAAAGCAAAGGCCTAAACTATGCTTTAGGAAATGTTAAAGATACGATTGTAACCATACCCTGTCCAAAAAAAGGGAAAGCTGATATTGAATTGATTCATACAAAAGCGGATTTAAAAACAACGATTTTAGACCACAAGCCAAATGGAATGATAAAGATAGAGGCAAAAGGTAATGTTGGGAATGTACAGTGTAAAACACTGGATCTAACAAAACCAGAGACAATCAGTCAGTTAGAAATAAAAACAGAGGAAAAAATTCAACAAAACATTCACATGGCTTTAAATGCTACACAAAAGAAATATAAGATAGATCCATTTGGTTTTGGTGAAGCTCTCCGCCGTTCCAACCCGGACTACTGGCATTTAATCAAAAATGATTGGATACAAATCTTTGAAACCATGCCGGTAGAAATAGAAGTAACAGTAAATTTACATGACATAGGTATGATTAAAAACTCTCCTCTTAATGACATTAAGGACAAACCTGCTTCTTAAATAAATGATCTGCTTTTGAATCTTTAATTCAGATTGGAGGATTTATATGGAACGAAAAATCCTTATGACTATTTTTTTCTGCTCTATTATCCTTCTTTCTGGTTGTTGGAACCGAAGAGAATTAAACGAACTTTCCATTTTATTAGGATTAGGAATAGATAAAGAAAATGATCAATTTATTATAACGGCTCAAGTGGTGAATCCAAGTGAAATTGCTTCTAAGAAAGGCGGCAGTGGAAAAGCACCAGTAGTCGTTTATCAAAGCAAGGGAGATACATTATTCGAAGCAATAAGGAGAGTAACAACGGTTGCCCCGAGAAAGCTTTATTTTGCCCACTTACGAATTCTTGTCATCGGAGAAAAGTTAGCAAAAGAAGGGATTGGTGAAACCATTGACCTCCTATTAAGAAATTCAGAAGTACGTAATGATTTTTATATTGCTGTATCCAAGAATTCTAAAGCAGCAAATGTTCTAAAAATATTAACTCCATTAGAAAAAATTCCAGCGAATAGTTTATTTGCCTCACTCGAGACTTCAGCGAACTCATGGTCTCCAACCGAGGGGGTTACATTAGATAAGCTAACCTCTAATATGGTGAGTGAAGGGAATAACCCTATCTTAACTGGTATTGAAATAATAGGAAACGAACATGCAGGTGAAACGAATACAAATTTAGATCAGACAAAACCAAAAACCATCCTGCAGTATAAAGGAATGGCGATCTTTAAACATGATAAACTGATTGGATGGATGAATGAAAGAGAAGGCAGAGCCGTTCATTACGCCTTAGGAAAAGTGAAGAGCAGCGTAGGATATATAAAATGCCCACAAGGTGGAAAAGTAGTAATTGAGGTGGTTCACACAAAATCTAAACTAAAGACAGAGATGATTAAGGGAGAGCCACATGGGTTTGTACAGGCTAAAATAAAAGGAAATGTTGCCGAAGTTGAATGTCAGGGCTTAGATTTAACTAATCCAAAATCAATTTCCTATATAGAAAAAGAATCAGAAAAAGAGCTTACTAAAATCATTAAAACGGCAATACACCATATTCAAAAAGACTACCAAACGGATATTTTCGGATTCGGTGAAGCACTGGGTCGTTCTGCACCTAATGATTGGGTAAAATATAAAAAGGATTGGGACCAAACGTTTTCACAGATGCCTGTAACCGTCAAGGTTGATATGAAGATCCGGCAAACTGGTACAATCAATAATTCTCCACTTAATAAAATAGAAAATAAATAGGTCTTTAAGGGATTAATCCCAATTGGAAAAGTGAGGAACAAGCATGCTTGAGAAGGGTAAGATTTCACCTCATCAATTTACAATAATGGTTGCTTTATTTATAGTCGGCGGCAGTATTTTGTATGTCCCATCCGGACTTATACATAGTGCGAAACAAGATGCATGGCTAGCAAATATTCTTGTGGTTGGGTTGGGACTATTACTAGTATTCCTATTCAATACATTAGGAAGTCGTTTTCCAACGATGAACCTTGCTGAGTATAGCGAAAAAATATTTGGAAAATCGCTTGGAAAAATCATTTCCCTTCTCTATTTTATTTATTTTTTTCTTAGTACTGCCAATTTTGTTCGACAAATCGGTGATTTCGTTACCATACAAATCCTGCCGGATACTCCCATTCTAGCGATTCATTTTCTTTTTATCATCATTGTGATAATGGGCGTCCGTTATGGACTAGAACCTTTTTCACGCGCTTTTGAAATTTTCTTTCCATTCATTTTGTTACTTTTTGTTATTTTCATCATTTCGATTTTCCCGATGTTTCAATTCCAGCAATTACAGCCAATATTAGGAAATGGAATGAAGCCTGTAATAGGAACAGCAATTAAATCCCTTGGAACCCCTTATTTGCAATTAGTGTTGTTTTTAATGGTCTTCCCTGCTGTAAACCAAACAACAAGGGCGAAAAAGTCCTTTTTGCTTGGAACCTTAATGGGTGGAAGTGTGTTAGCATTGGTTACATTGGTTAGTATTTTGAGCCTCGGAACTTATTTTTCTGAAAATCAGCAATTTGTAACCTATGTCCTTGCACTAAAAATCAATATCGGCGACATTTGGCAGCGTATTGAAGCAGTTATGGCGTTCATATGGTTCACGACAACTTATATTAAAATCACACTTTATTTTTATGCATCGGTTTTAAGTATGGGTCAAATTTTAAAACTTAGAGAATATAAATGTTTAACTTTTCCTCTAGGATTCATCACGCTTGTTCTCTCCCTTATTATAAATAAAAATATTGTTGAGTCAGATTTACAAGCTGAATGGTGGACAGCATTTTCCCTCCCTTTTGGTCTTTTTATTCCGCTATTATTGCTGGTCGTGGGTATAGTTAGAGAAAAAGGCTAGTTCCACTTATCGTTTACCACCTTTACTTACACCGAGATACTCAAAAGGCATCCGCAAATATACAGCGGATGCCTTCTTAAATTTAGATATATTTACATTTATACTCTAACTGTCCAGCCAAACGGATCTGGCTGGGTTCCATTTTGAATTCCAGTCAATGAATCATAGAGTTTTTGGGATACTGAACCAATTTCGCCGTTATTGACAACCATTTTTTCGTTTTTCCAAAGGAGTTCCCCGATTGGTGAAATAACAGCTGCTGTTCCTGTCCCGAAGGCTTCCTCTAAAGTACCTTCATGACAAGCCTGCTGAATTTCTTCGATTGAAATTTTTCGTTCTACCACCGGTACATTCCAATATTTTAAAAGCTCAATAATCGATTTTCTAGTGATTCCCTCCAGAATGCTGCCATTTAATTCAGGAGTAAGAACTTCCCCATTGATTTTAAAGAAGATATTCATACTTCCCACTTCTTCAATGTAGCGCTGTTCTTTTCCGTCCAGCCATAGCACCTGGGAGTAACCATGCTTATAGGCAATTTCTCCAGCCTTTAAACTACTTGCATAGTTACCAGCCGTTTTCGCATTCCCTGTTCCACCTTTTACGGCACGAACATACTCACTTTCAACCGCAATTTTAACCGGGTTAATTCCTTCTTTATAGTAAGCACCTACTGGCGATAGAATAATCATAAATCGGTAGTTTTTGGAAGGTGAAACCCCAAGATGTGGTTCTGTCGCAATCATAAATGGACGAATATAAAGGGATGTGCCTTCAACCCCAGGAATCCACTCCCGGTCAATACTGATTAATTGTTTTAATGCACTTAATGCCAATTCCTCATCAATTGGCGGCATACATAAACGGTCATTTGAGCGATTTAACCTTTTCATATTTTCATCAGGTCTAAATAACAAAACTTGCTCATCTTTTGTCAAATAGGCTTTTAGTCCTTCAAAAACTGTTTGACCGTAATGAAAAACCATTGCAGCAGGGTCAAGGGTAATTGGTTGATAAGGAATAATGCTTGGATTATGCCAGCCCTTTCCCTCTGTGTAATCCCAGACAAACATATGGTCCGTAAAGACCGTTCCAAACACAAGATTGTCAAAATCTGGCTTTTGTTTTCTTGTTGCACTAAGTGTAACTTCAATTTGTAATTCTTTCATCTTCCTATCTCCTATCCAGGTTCCTATCCTACCATTAATCTTTTATCATGAATTATATTTACATAATAATGATAATCTTATGACTATTTTACAACATTTAATTCATTTCGTGTTAAAAAATAAATCAAACAAAAATGAATAGTTTCTGGAAAATGAAAAAGGAGTAGATGCACTCCTTACATACGTGAGAAATTAATTTCTGCTCCTCTTTTTTACTCGTATTTCGAACGATCAATCACAGCTGTGTAGATTAAATAGATGACTAAGCAAATGGCCGTTGTCAAAAATCCCCACCCGAGAGTTAACTGATCAATGATAAGATAGTTGTTACATAATTGTACAGGGGATTCAATGTATAACCAACCCATACCAAAATATTTAATGGTAAAAAAGATAATAACCATGTTTTTTCCTGTCGAGCGAAGTTTTTTCCAACTATCACGAAGGGATATCCCAGCTAAGAATGGTAAACTAATAAATTTAAAAATTTCTGCACTTTGGATAGTTAAGGTTTCATCCATTGTTTTCGGTATCGTCCAATAAACAGCTATGATTAAAAATAATAGTATCCCCGGAACCCCATTGCTATTCCATTTTTCAAAAATACGGGGAAACTGTAGTTGAAATAACCGTGCCATTAAAAATCCGGAAAAGACCAAAAGCGGCATTTGCATATGCATATGCACAATCATAATCGATTCTAAAAAATGAGCAACAGGGGGAATCATTAAGGCAATATATAAAAGCAAACCATAAATAAACTGTTTCATTGATTACTCCCCCGTTTTATTTTCAAGTATGTTTTCGAGTGTTCTTGCTGCTTCATTCATTTTTTTAAAATCCATTACATTGACTAAACTGCCCTTCGGATCCACTAAGTAAAAAGCAGTATTATGGGTAAAATTCCCCTTTCCATCAGGAATGACAATCACTCCAAACTCTTTTAACAAGGCATCCAGCTCCGTCTTGTTTGGAATCCTTGCCATTCTCCAGGTTTCCCCATCACTATGAAAGGCATTCTTATATCTGTCCAATGCGGCAGGGTCATCCCTTGTTGGATCAAAACTGATACTTAAGAAAACAATGTCCCGGCCGATATATTTTTTCGGCAGCTTTTGATAAACCTGAGACATATTCATTTCTAGTTGCGGACAAACACTCGTACATGATGTATATAAAAATGTAATAAATACATATTTTCCTTCAAATTCAGAAATTGAATATTTCCTTCCATTGCTATCCTCTAAGGTAACATTGGGGAATTTCGGTTTATTTTCGATTAGTTTATTTACTCTTGCTGTTTCCGCAGTAAATGCATGAAACCCATCTGTTCCCGTGTAGAACAAAACAAAACCAAATAATATAACAATAGAAACTGCTACTTTACTATGCCAACGCTTGATCACGGAGATCACTTCCCAAACCTTTTGTTTTTACCTTTGTACTTTTCCCTATAGAGTAGAAAGAGATAGCCCAACCCTCGAGCTATCTCTTTTTCAACCTGCTTTTTACCAAGTTCTAAATGGTGGTGAACCCGGAGGTGCATTTACAATAAATTCAGTTAACGGGATGACATAGGCCATCGCAACAACAATCAGCATGATTACAATCCATAGTCCCCAACGCTCTGTAATATAAGGTGTTTTAGTTGCGTTTTCTTCCTCTTCGGCAATTGGAAATTCGGTTTCACCTTTAGGTGCCAAGAACATCATATTAAATACGGCAACTACTTGGAGGATAACACCAATCATTAACAATGTTCCGCCAATTGCCAAGAAAAACAGGTACGGGCTCCAGCTTAATGCGGTTGCATTGTCACCGTAGGTTGTAAAAGAAGTTCTCCGTGGAGAACCGAGTAAACCTACCCAGTGCATGGCTCCTGACATACAAACCATTCCAATGGTCCAAACCCAAGTTTGGATTAAGCCCAATCGATTGATTTGCGGAGTTAGAACACGTTTTGAGATATATGGAACTAACCAATAACTGATTCCAAAGAAAGTCATGACAACAGACATTCCGAGTGTTAAGTGGAAGTGTCCGACAATCCACATTGTATTATGAACTACTTGGTCTAACTGGTTTGTGCTTTGGGCAATACCGCCTGCACCAGCTGGAATAAAAGCAACCATTGCGATAAATGGAGCAAGGAAGCGAACATCTTTCCAAGGCATCATTTTATACCAGCCAACTAGTCCTTTTCCGCCTTTCTTTCTTGCAGTACGTTCAAATACAGCAAACAATGCGAATGCAGTCATTAAAGACGGGAATCCAATTGCTAAACTCATAAATACGTGCATGAATTTAATGGATTCTTTAATACCAGGGTCAACGATTTGGTGGTGAAATCCACCGGTAATATTCATGATAACTAATGCAATAATAACAACACGGGTTAATACGTCACTCCAGCGCTTTCCACCGATTATTTTTGGAACGCAGACATACCATGCAGAAACCGCCGTTAAATACCAGATGTTAACTAATGTGTGTCCAAACGCCCAGAAGAGTGTACGAGCCACCATAACGTTAATCGTCTTAACCCATCCGAATGACCAAGGGATAATCATGACGATTACTTCGATTGCCACTGGAAGGGAACCGAAGAATAAAAGAATAAATACACCAGTTGCGAAGTATGAAAGAATTGGAACATGCTGTCCTTTGTGATTCTTTCTCCAATTAGCCACTTGGATAAAGGCTCCAAATGCACACATCCAAACACCTACAACAATTAATGCTAATCCAATATAAAACATTGGTGCAGCTGCCATTGGCGGATAGAAGGTGTACATGACAGATGCATCACCCATGATGATCGGTATAACGGCTAAAACAAATCCAACAATTTTCACTCCAAAACCAATCCAGGCCATCATTCTTACTTTTGGCAGAAGCCCGCCTAAGTTATGTGAAAGTGCCGCATAGAAATAACCAATGGTAAAGAATGCTGTTAAAACAACTACTAATAATAATCCATGTGCGGTTAAAACTTGATAATAATTCAACCATGATGGTAATTCTAAAAGCCCTGCACGATTCAGTCCTTGCACAAGTCCTAATATACCACCGAGAAGTATTGCTGCAAACGCGACAAATATATATGATTTTGACAGCCTTGCATCCTCAAGGCTAATCCCCATTACTTTGTTGATTTTTCCATTTACTGTTTTTGAATTTCCAGTTTGCGGTATCCCTGTTTCCACTGTACTTCCCTCCTTTATTTCACCTTAATTGTTGTACTCATCATTTGGTGACCGGCTCCACAATACTCATTACATAAAACTAAATAGGTACCCGGCTTTTCAAATTTTTGTGTGATTTTTTGAATATGTCCCGGTACAATCATTGTGTTTAAATTTGTTCCCGCCACTTCGAATCCGTGCACCACATCTTTTGAGGTTAGGGTAAAATGTACAGTAGATCCTGCAGGTACTTCGATATTTCCAGGATTAAAGCTAAAAGCTTGTAACGTCATTACGACTTCGTATTCTTTTTCGCCTATTTGCTTAATACCAGGTTTATCGAATGGCGCTGTTTGATCCACTTTTTGCGGGTCAATCGTTTCCATATTACTTGGAGGACCCATTTCTAAAGCAAATGCTTGATACCCGGTAATTAACATAAAAATCATTATCATTCCGAAGCTTAAGGTAAGCCATATTTTTTCATCAAGTTGCATCTTCATTACTTTCCCCCCTTATACTCTGGACATATAAAGCCCATATAGTAGTAAATAAGTTGCAAGAATGACTACTCCAACGACACCCACGGAAATCCATGTTCCTTTTAGCGGTGCCTCTTGCTCTTTTTTCTGGTTAACTTTTTTAACTCCCACCTAAAATCAACCCCTTTTTGTTTTCTTATCTACATCTTAGTTTGGAATTCATTTTACAGATATGAGGTGAATCACACATTGATTGTAATTCTCAGTTAGTTTGGAAAAATGAGGGAGGTTTTTAATTTTTGAGGATATTTATTCTTTTTAAGCGAGGTAGACCAAAACCGCGCCATTATCACTTTTATATGAATTTTTACCGTGATAATATTATTAAAAGAAAAGTAAATTGGGTTCTCGTTTGCAAAATTGACAAATTGATGAACAATTCATTTTGAAGATTTTCGGCGGATTTTTTAACGTAGTTTTGTCCTGATTACAGAGGGCGGCTCATGATTCCCGTTTTAGTGAAATTTAAGCATCGAAGGGCATCGACGGAGGTTCTTGGTGCCCGCTTTAATGAATATTAAGCTTCCACGGGCACCGACGGACACTCTTGGTGCCCGCTTTATTGAATATTAAGCTTCCACGGGCATCGACGGACACTCTTGGTGCCCGCTTTAATGAATATTAATCATCCACAGGCACCGACGGACGCTCTTGGTGCCCGCTTTATTGAATATTAAGCTTCCACGGGCACCGACGGACACTCTTGATGCCCACGTTAATGAAAATTAATCACCCACGGGCACCGAGGAAGCCTCTTGATTCCCGTTTTAGTGAATATTCCTATCCGGCGGGCAATTAAACACCTACCTTTCGATCTCACAACAAAAAAGGCCTTATCAATATAAATTGATAAGACCTTTTCTTTACTTAAATATCGGTAATGTCACAATAATCATTAACAGATACATGATTGTTATATAATTGACTGAATAAAGAAAAACGAAATGAGCCCATTTATGGTCATTTTTAGTGAAAAATCCTGAAATACTTACACCCAGCCACCCTAAATTAAGCAGTGTGGCAATGACAATAAAGGATACACCAAGCGACCCTAAATAAAATGGCAATGGCAACAAACAGGCACTATAAACAAAAATTTGCCGCTTCGTCATTTCAAATCCACGAACAACAGGAAGCATCGCAACGCCTGCCGCTTTATATTCATTATATTTCTTCATTGCAATTGCAAAGGTATGCGGCATCTGAAAAATAAATAAAATCAGAAACAAAATAATCGGTACGATATGATAACTAGTTTCAAGCGTTGTCCAGCCGATTACAGGAGAAACGGCACCTGAAATAGCACCAATTACAGTATTAAGCGTATATTTCCGTTTTGACCACATCGTATACAAGATGACATAGGTAAACCAACCAATAAATGCCCAAATAGCTGCTTCAATGGAGGTAAAAAGTAAAAGGACCAAACCGAGTACGGTTAAAGTGATTCCCATTGCCAGTACCGCTTTCAGTGAAAAATGCCCCGTTACGGTTGGACGATTTTTCGTTCTGTCCATTACAGAATCAATATCAACATCATACCAGTTATTGATAATAAGCGCTCCGGCCATTACCAATGTGCTGCCAATCATGGTTAGTAAAAATAACCCCCAATGATTGGTTAATGATTCATTGGTAAAATAAAGTGCCAGCCAAAACCCGGTAAAAACAGGAAGTACATTTGCGATTAACACCGGTGCCTTTATAATCAATCTTAAATCCGCAAAAAAAGTAGAAGTATTTCGTTCTTTCGCTAAAATAGTGTTCATTTTAAACCGTCCCTTAGAAAGTGGTATGAAAAAGTTTATTCATAAGGAAGTTTATATAGAATCCATTATGAATATATCATTTTCCCTTCCCCTATATTACCATACTTTCATCCCACACTTCCTGTGGAGAAATTTTCCCCTTCCTAAAAAACTAGAACCCGCTTACTATAATTTACTCTTTTTAATTTTTTCATTAAGGAAAATGGTATCCACAATCTTATTCACATGAATCTCTGTGGTATTCAATTGTGGAATCGCTATGTCCTCAGCCTTTATGATCATGGGCAGTTCAGTACATCCTAAGATGATTCCTTGAATTTGATCGCGATGAATCATTTGCTGAATAATCTCTAAAAATTTTTCCTTTGTCTCTTTCTTTACGATACCATTTTCCAATTCTTCGACGATTTTTTGATGCATGTATTCCTGTTCCATCAAGTTTGGTACAAAAATTTCTTTCTGATTTAACAGAAATGGTTGTTTGAAAAAGTCATTCTCCATTGTGAACTTTGTTCCAATTAATCCGACTCGGTCTAGGCCAGATTCCTCAACCTTTATATAGGTCTCTTCCACAATACTGATCATCGGAATTTGAACCCTTTGTTGAACTTGTTCAAAAACAATATGAGATGTATTGGCAGAGATGACTGCAAAATCTGACCCTGCCTTTTCTAATTTTTGGACAGCAGCCACAAGATAATCAATTAACTCTTGTATTTGTCCGTGGCTGATCAAATGTAAAATTTTGTACATATTGATGCTGTTGATAATGAGTTCCGGCAACGTTTCTTTGGTCCCTTTTCTTTCTTGGAATTTCGAAATAATCGTTTGGTAATACTCTACTGTTGACTCCGGCCCTGTTCCTCCCACAATACCAACCATGTTCATACAATTTCCCCCTCGTGATAAAAATCTACCTATATTTATTTTACCACTTTGCTTTGAATTTTCCGAAACTCAATTATATATTTTCCTATCGGTTAAGTTGGGATTATAAACATTTGTAAAAATATAGACATCATTTAGTTTTATTTAAAAAGCAGGCTGAGTTAAAGGATAATTTTGATTTTTGAACAACGTTGATTGGAGTGGAAGGCGCGTAGACTCCTGCGGGAGTACGGGGTAGGGGAGACCGCGCAGGAGCGAAGCGACGAGGAGGGTCCCCGGCACGCCCGCGAACCGCTTGCGCCTGGAACGGAAATCAACAACTAATTTTAATGGAGCCAAAAAGCAAACAAAGGCATAGATAAGTCCATGCCTTTGTTAAAACATACTCAACCGATAATTTTTTGATAAAAGTTCTAATAATTTGATCCCTGCAATACTATTCCCTTTTTCATCCAATGCAGGGCCAAAAATTCCGATTCCAAATTTTCCTGGAGCAGCTCCCATAATCCCACCGGAAACACCACTTTTTGCGGGAATCCCAATTTTTATGGCGAATTCACCTGAAGCATTATACATTCCGCACGTTACCATAAAGGTTTTACAGATTCGGGCCACATCATCTGGCATAATCCGTTTCCCTGTAAGCGGATCGACTCCATCCATCGCAAAAATCATTCCAATCCTTGCTAAATCCAAACAGTTCATTTCAACGGCACACTGTTTTGTGTATAAGTCGATTAATGTCTCGACATCCTCTTGAATGATTTTATGCTGCTTTAAGAAATAACATAATGCACGATTTAAATTAGCTGTTTCAAATTCGGAACGGGCTACTTTCTCACAATAGCCAATGGTTGAGTCCCCAACCAATTCATGGATAAAAGTTATTAGCCGATTAAACCTTTTTTCAACGTTATCCCCTTTGATCATATGTGTTACCACTAAGGCACCTGCGTTAATCATCGGATTAAGCGGTTTGGCAGGGGCCATCGTCTCCAATTTTGCAATTGAATTGAACGGGTCTCCGGTTGGTTCCATCCCCACCCGCTCAAACACATAAGAAGAGCCTCTTTCCATTAGAACAAGTGCCAGGCTAATAACCTTTGAGATATTTTGCAATGTAAACTTTTTATCTATATCTCCAGCTGAGATACATCTCCCGTCAGGATAGTTAATCGCAATGGACAAATCATTTGGATTTGCTTTACCAAGCTCAGGTATATAGTCTGCAACCTTACCGTTATTTGTACATGCTTTTGCTTTTTTGACCAATTGCTTTAATTCATCACTTGATTGACATGGCATATCCATCACCCGTAGTAGTATGTGTAATGATTGGGCGATTATGTAACAAAAAGAGTAGGAGTTAGACAGATCGCTTATAGATTTTAATAGAAATTAAGATTAATTTAAGGTTTTTTTAGTATAAAAGGAGAGACTTATTGTCGGCATATGTAAAGAAAGGTAGTTAACTATCCAAGGGGAGGTTTCACCATGAAGCAAAAATGAATTAAACTAATACTTTTTCTTACTGCTCTAGGGCTGGTCGCTCTTTTTATATTTAAGGATTCCAATCCTTCTAATAAAAAAGTCACTCATCAAGCTGTTCCTTTACCTTCTGAACTCCAACCGGTTATCAAGGAACAAAGCAACAATTTAATCCAACAGGCAGCAAAAAAAGGAATTGTGGTCGTGATTACAGATGGCTTTCGCAGTGTTGCGGAGCAAAACCGTCTTTATGAACAGGGTCGGACCACTAAGGGAAATATTGTCACCAATGCAAAAGGGGGAGAATCCTATCATAATTATGGGCTAGCAATTGATTTTGCCCTTAAGACCTCTTCAGGAAATGTCATTTGGGATCGGCAATACGATGGTAATAAAAATGGAAAGGCCGATTGGGCCGAGGTCGTCAGCATTGCAAAGTCATTAGGGTTTGAATGGGGTGGAGACTGGGCTCAATTTAAAGATTATCCCCATCTGCAAATGGACTTTGGACTGACAATTGCCGACCTGCAGAATGGGGAAAGACCCGATGAATCATCCTTGGTAGCGGATAACCGCTGACATTCCGTGATACCCTCTCTCAGCATAGAATCATTGTTCGTATCTCCAAGTGAATAGCTGCATGAAAAAGGAGCCTCCACCACTTTCGCGATGGGAGGCCCTCTATTATTGAAATTCTTATAAACAATGCATCATTCCCTCAGCTTCATCCCATTTTACGGTAAAGCCTTGTCCCTTTGAACAAAAGATTGAGGAAGAAGTATAGTCCGGATCAACATTTTTATCATACCCAATACGTTTTATTACCGCCTCTGCATTATGACAGCGGTGATAGCCAGCAAAGGTTAGACTCATTCGCCCTTTCCCTTGTGTAAAAGAGGCTAGTTCCATGCTGTAGTTCATAAAGGTCGCAACAGGAACGATTCCAGTTAAGATGGCTTTATCACCATCAGTCATGGGAGAGTCAATCCGGCCATAAGCAGCCTGCACATCTGATAAGACACGACCTATTTGATTAGTCGTAACGATGATTTTAAAGTGGTAAAAAGGTTCGAGCAGGATGTTATTTGCCTTTTCCAATCCCTGCCTCAAGGCACGAAATACGGCCTCCCGAAAATCCCCGCCATGAGTATGCTTATTATGTGCTCTTCCCGTTAATAGCGTTACTTTTAAATCAGTAATCGGTGAACCGGTTAAGAGACCATGATGTTCCCGTTCAACTAGGTGCTGTCCAACCAGGTTTTGCAAGCCAATGGATAAATCGTCGGTATGGCAGCTGCTTTCATAAAGAATTCCGCTGTTTCGTTTTCCAGGTTCGATTTTTAAATGCACTTCCGCATAATGCTTTAGTGGTTCAAAATGACCGTACCCAATTACTTCGTTATCAATTGTTTCCTTATAAAGAATCTCTGGCTGTTCAAAGACGATCTTTAAACGAAATCTTTCGAATATGATTTGCTCAAGTACTTCTAATTGAATGGCGCCCATGACATGAAGATGAATTTCCTGCAGGCGCTTCTCCCAATTTACATGGAGAGAAGGGTCCTCAGCATCCAGCATAAGAAAATATTTTAATGCTTCCTTTGGATTCACCCCGGGCTCAAATACGACCTTGGATCTTAGTGTTGGTACCATATCATATACGGCTTTTTCCTCTAGGGTGCCTACCCCATCACCAACAGAAGCATTTGTGATGCCGGTAACGGCAAAAAGCTCGCCTGCAGAAACTTGGTCGATTTGCTTGTATTGACTGCCATTATACATACGGATTTGCGTTACTTTCTCCATCTCGCCATTTCCACATGCAATCCCATCGCGTACCTTTAAAGTACCGCTTAATGCTTTGATAAAAGTGACTCTTGTGCCGGTTTCATCAAAACGAATTTTATAAACCCAGCCTGAAAAAAGTTCGCTGCTATCAAAGTCCGTAACCGTTAATAAATCAAACTTTTCAAGGAAGTCTTTCACTCCGATATCCTGCAGTGCTGCTCCACTTGCATAAGGATAAATCTGAGCACCTTGAATCATGGATTGCATTTTTTTAAGCCATAATTCTGGTTCATATCCCTTTTCCATATAATAATCCAGTAAATCTTCATCCCTCTCGGCGATGAATTCAATCAATTCATTTGATATACTTCCATCTGTAAAGGATGCCGATATGTCGCATAGATCTTTGGTAAAATTACTGCGAATTTCATCCAGCACCCCATCGACATTTGCACCGGTACGATCAATTTTATTGATAAAAAAGAAGGTGGGCACATGGTATTTTTTTAGTAGATTCCAAACTGTTTCTGTATGCCCTTCAATGCCTTCAACCGCACTGATCAGGATAATCGCAAAATCCATCACTTGGATGGCCCGCTCCATTTCTGGGGAAAAATCCACGTGCCCTGGTGTATCAATTAAATAATAGGTTGAATTTCCGTATTCAAACATACCTTGGTCAGCAAAAACGGTGATGCCGCGCTGCTTTTCAATCTCATGACTATCAAGAAAGGCGTCTTGGTGGTCAACTCTCCCAAGTTTCTTAATACTTTTTGTATGAAAAAGCAGCTGCTCAGAAAAAGTGGTTTTTCCTGCATCCACATGTGCTAAAATTCCAATTGTTTTGTTCATATTCCGAGGTGCTCCTATTCTATCGCTACAGTTATCATCCTAACTATTATATCAGTATTATCAGGGTTTCACTTATAATGAAAAATATATAAGAACAGCCTTTTGGTACAGTTTCTTTATTTTATGGTTCACTCAGGTATTAAAAAATGGGGACAAGGTTTCTGTTCTTATCCCATCATTTATCCGCTTTTATTTACAGTGCTTCGTTGGAATGTATTTTTGGTTTTTCATAAATACATTGACAAAGAGGCTAATATTTGGCAGGAAAACTCCTACCTCCTACTAGCCTCCATTTTAAATAGTGCCAAGTTATGAATTGTTAGAACATAATTTTGTTGCAATCCCTACAAAATAATCGACCCCGTACAGTAATGCGGACTCATCGATTTTAAATTTTGGATGATGGAGTGGATACGTTTCACCCAAACCTTCTTGTTGAACTCCAATAAATTGCATCGAGGAAGGAACTTTTTGTGAGATAGCTGAAAAATCTTCTCCACCAAATAAAGGTTCCTCTACATGAATCACATTTTCTGTTCCAAAAATATCTTCTGCTACCTCTCTTGTAATCTCAACTGCCTCTTTATCATTTACCACACTTTCATAGCCTTCATGCCAAACGATTTCATAACGAGCACCGTGTGCCTCTGTAATCCCTTTTACAATTTGGTTGACATAGTTTTTAGCTTTTATGCGTATTTCAGGGTCGATTGCACGAATGGTTCCACCAAGCTCTGCTGTTTCCGGAATAATATTTAGGGCACTCCCCCCATGGAATTGGGTAATAGAAATAACCGGTGAATGTAAGGCTGGTAGTTTTCTAGATACAATATGTTGAATGTTGGAGGCAATTTCCACCCCTACCGCTATTGGGTCAACTGTTAATTCAGGTGTTGATGCATGACCCCCATAACCGATGACCTTAATCTCGAAATCATCATTGGATGCGCAAAGCACCCCTTCCCTCATGCAGATCGAACCGGAACGTTCATATGGTGTGACATGAAGGGCAAAGGCATAATCCACCCCATTGACTACACCTTTTTCAACAAGCTCGATTGCCCCTCCCGGCGGCATTTCTTCGGCATGTTGGAAAATAAATCTGATTTCCCCGCCTATTTCATCTCTCTTTTCAGAAAGAACCTTCGCTGCACCTAACAGCATCGCAGTATGTGCATCATGCCCACAGGCATGCATGACTCCAGGATTCTTTGATTGAAATTCAATATCCGCTTCCTCTTGAATTGGAAGTGCATCCATATCTGCACGAAAAGCAATAGTCGGCTGTTTTTCACTCAATTGTTTTCCGCCTTTTAGCACTCCCAAAACACTTGTTTTCGTTGGTCTTGTTACTTCTAATTCTGGAAAAGATTTTAATAGATTATAAACATATTCAGATGTTTGAACTTCATTAAAAGAGAGTTCTGGATTTTCATGTAAATGCCTTCTCCATGTAACGACTTCATCTTTTATAGTAATTTGTTTGGTAATCATCTTACCTATCTCCTTTAGCTTTTTACTTAGACTGTAAAGCATTATTAAGAATTAACTTCCACATTTTCAAGTTGATTTTCCGAAACATTTTTTACTCTTGTTATGGTGCTAACTCCTATCGTAACAATCAGGTTAACTCCCAGCGCTACGATTCCACTGTCAATGTCCTTAATAACTTGAGGCCAGTGAGGAAATAATGTCGCAATGGTAGAATTCGTAATAGTCATTACGGCAACTGTTACGGCACCGGCAATGATTCCCGCAAATGCTCCTTGCAATGTAACAGGATTATTTTTCCATAGGCTGAAAAATAAGGATGGAAATAGCTGAGCCACAAATCCATATGCCATGATTAATAACATAAAAATCATTTCCCCGCCTCTAAATGTAAAATAAACAGACAATAGTGCAAGGATTGGCACAGCCATGCGGGCAATACGGGCGATTTGTTGATCCGTTGTATCCGGTTTCAAAACTTTGACCACATTTTTCGCAACTAAAGTGGATGCAGTCATTAATAGCATTGAACTTGGTACAAGCGCCGTTAATAATCCGGCCCCGCCAATGATTCCGATAAACCATGGGTCAAATGACTTTTTAGCTAGTTCAAATAGGGCTAAATCTGGATCTTTTAATCCGGGAACTACTAGAACAGCGGCAAAGCCAATAAATAATACTAGAATTAGGACAATCTGATAAAGTGGAGTTAAGGCTGAATTACGTCGCAAAATATGTGCATTTTTTGCCGTTAAACTAGCAGCAAACAAATGCGGCCACATCGATGCACCAAGGGCAAAAAGAATGCAGGTTGAAATATACCAGGACAAACCGTAACCGGATTTAGGAAGAGTTAAAAAGTTTGGTTTAGCAGCATTAATTTTTTCAAACATTGGCGTGAACCCACCATAATAATGATAAGGTAAGTAAATGGACATAACTAAGATGACAACTAACATCAAGATATCCTTTACAACCGCTGTCCACGCAGAACCATGTATCCCTGAAACCGTTACATAAATCGAAACAGAAACCGCCCCAATCCATATGGCAACCGCCGGTGAAATCGTCCCGTAAGATGCCTCTGAAACAATAATCCCTAACCCTTTAAATTGCAAAACAAGGTATGGAATAAGGGAAATAATTCCTACAACGGCCGTTAGAACACCTAGTTTTGTGCTTTTATACTTGCTGGCAAAGAAATCAGATTGGGTCAAAATATTATTCTTCTTTGCATACTTCCAAATAGGAGGAAAGAACCAGTACATGACAATGTAGCATAGTGAACTAAATACATAGATCATTGGTCCTCCAAGACCATATGCTCCGCCACTTCCGCCAAGGAATGTATAGGTAGTAAAGTTTTCTCCAGCCATTAACAGGAACACAAAAATAGTACCAAAGCCTCTGCCGCCAACCGCCCACTGATCTAGATTCATTTCTTTTCCCTTTTTCGCACGAATCCCTATGTAAATGGATAGAAAGAGAAAAGCTAAAATAATTAGGAGTGAAACATTCATGATTCCTCACCATCCTCTTCGATTGGGTAAAGTAAGTTGCTAATCCCCATACCTACTGCAGATAGAACAAGCCATAAGGCGGCCCAAAACATGACAAAGGGCATCCCCAAGACATATGGCTCTACCTTATTCATAACGGTCAACGAGCCAATAAATGGGATAATCGATAACAAAATACAGATTTTCTTCATAAATAACCCCCTCAAAATGTTATAACTGTCAATCATTAAACCTTCTTTATGTTTCTGAAAACGCATCCTCCTCTTATTTATTTTTTAAAACGTCATTTCAAATTATTTTAATTTTTCTGTATAATTAGTTTAATAAATAGGGTTAACACAATTGCAAGCGCTATTTTTAATGAATTTATCATAAAAAAGTGGAGTAACTCCATTTTTTGTTTTAACGGAATCGAGCAGGAGGAATCTCTATGAAGATTGGACAGTTTGCTAAAGACTTTAATGTTTCGATTGATACAGTAAGACATTATATTGAAAAAGGACTATTGATTCCCGAAAAAATAAACACACAATATCAGATGAATACCATCTGTCTTGAAGATATGGCATTGATTAATGAACTTAAGTTGTATCGATTTTCGTTAAAAGAAATTCATAAAATCTTATCTCTTAAACGATTAACAAACAATGGGAATAATGAAGATATGAGCTACTTTAGAAACTTGCTCGTTGAAAAAAAGAAACAGCTAATTGGAGAGAAGGATCAAATATTGAGGGCAATTCATTCTCTTGATGCAAAAATTAATACGGAGACAAATGAGAATATCGAACAAGATAATAAGAAAAAGGGTGTTCCATTACTTTTTGTTCCAGTCCTTTCTTGTCCGTATTGCCAAAGTGGATTAAGTTTGCAAAATGCCTCCATACTTGGGAATCAAATCTTTGAAGGGAATCTGTATTGCAGCTGCGGCTATCAAACAGAAATCAAAGATGGCATTCTGTTCACAAGCAACCTCCAGTCATCTCCCTTTAAATATTCCATTTATGAGATTGATGTCGAGAAATGGAATCCTAGTTTTGTAAGTTTACTTGAAAAAAGTAAATTATGGATGTACAACGAATTAACCCAACAACAATTGGAAAATAAAATGGTGCTAGAAACAAATATTGAAATTTTGATGATGTTGCCAAAATATCTTTCTTCCCTTCCTAAAAATACATCCTATATTTTTACGTGTTACTCTCTTGAAACGATTAAAACATTAAAGCAAAGCATTGAAAAGCTTCATCCAGATTTATCGGTTTTATACATCGTCAATAGTGATTTACATCTACCACTAGCACATCATTCGATCGATTTTTTCATCGATAGTTTGTCTTTTACTCAGTATTCCTTGATTTATAAGGAATCACCGATTCAAATTTTAACCCGGTATCTAAAAAACAATTCTTACATAATAGGAAATGCTGTTTTTTATGAAGCGAATTCAAAATCATTGAAAAAAATTCAATCAATCTATCCGACGCCAAACCCGAAGGCATTGCAACTAAACCTTTTGGAAGAAGAATTGCATGAACATCATTTCACTAACCCCATTAAGGAAATAGTAGGCTTTACGAAAAACCCTGGCAGCTATTTCTCTTATCATGATGAAAATGAAAAAATGAACTTATTGGCGTACAAAGCAGCATATTCGATTGCAAAATAAAAAAAATCCTCACCAATTCGGTGAGGATTTTTTTAGCTTAATTCCAAAATTACTTGTTCTATAAAATTGTTTTACAATTTAGTCATTCTCCAACTTTAATATTGTCAGCGTTTTATTTCTATTAAATGATATTTGACGAATAAATGGAATCACCCAGCGATCAAGACCGATTTTTCCGGCGTTAAAGCCTGCAAAGAGGACGATAACTCCTAGTAAAATATCCATTGGATTAGAAGAAATGGTTCCAGCAATCAGATAAGAGAAGTTCATTAAAAGACCGAAGAACATAGCAGCAGTTGTTAAGCAGCCCAAGATTAATCCTAAACCAACTAAAAACTCTCCCGCAGGAATAACCTTATTAAAGACATCAACATTAGGCAATGCTACATGTTTTAAGAAGTCAACATACCATCCAAAGACAACCGCCCCGTCCGGTCCTTTAACCGGGTTGGCAATCGCTCCTTTTAAGAATCCCGAAGCATCGAAACCACCACTTAATAATTTTTGCCAACCTGCAGTAATCCATACAGAACCAATATATATACGAAGAACTGTTAAGAAACCCGATGCTATTTTGTTTTGTCTTAACCAATCTACTACCATTTGCAACACTCCCTAGGAAATTAGTTTAAAGTACCTCCTTAACTTAACAGATTTATTTTCACAAAAGGGGGGTTTGTTCATGATTTAACATTCTCTTAAAGACAACTTAAATAATTTATAATTTTTAAATATTTGTTACACAAATGTAGTGGAAACTCCATTTTATAGGTAAAAGAAATATGATGAAATTAAAAAAGCCTCACCAATTAGTGAGGATCTTTACCTTATTACCTGTATTGAATTGCTAATCCCTTTAAGAAATTTCTAGCGTATTTATCCCCACACACTTTGTAATTCTTATGTCCTTCTTTTCGTAATAGTGCGCTTAATTCTCCTTTTGTGATCGTGACACCTGCATCTTCTAATATTTCAATCATATCCTCACTTGTTAACGATAGTGCAATTTTTAACTTCTTTAGTAATACATTATTAACACTTCCATGATCCTTTATGGTCATTGCTGGTCTTTCAGGCTGTCCGGGTTTTGAGTCTTGTTTCCCTCTTTTAAAGATAATAAGTCCATTTAAAAATGACTCGAACATGAAATTATTGCATTTAATAGTATTTTCATCTTCCTCTATATCACCATCATTGTAATCGTCCTTTGATTTTGTTAAGACCTTTAGTACTTCTTCCTTTGTTAATTCAATGCCGCCAAGTTTAAATATCTCTACCATATCTGTATTTTTAATATCTAGAGCATATCTTAATCGAATTAAGATATCATTATTTGTCATACTCATTATGAAACCTCCTCATACAATCCTTACTATTATATCTTCAGCACCTGCAATTTATAAAGACCTCATTTAAGATTTTGGCTTTTTAATGAATAAAGACAGTACAACATTCATCACTGCTAATACTAAACTGATTATAAACACTAGCGAAGATCCAGCGGAAGGTAGGACAATCTTTGCTTGAGCACAAAAAGATCCAGTATAATAACTGGATCAAAATTTGCTTAATTTAGCTAAATAGTTTAAGTAACATGATGGCCAAAATTACGGTTGAGGCACCGCCGATTCTTGTGGAAACTTGGGCAAATGGCATCAATGACATCCTGCCTGAAGCGGATAGAATCGCTACATCCCCTGTTCCACCCAACCCACTGTGACATCCTGTAACAATCGCTGCGTCAACGGGGAACATTTTCATCAATTTTCCTACAAAATAACCGGAGCTCATCATGGCTAAAACAACAGCAACACAAATTATAACATAGGCAGGAGTTACAATTTTTACAACATCCTTAAGTGGAATATAAAGCATTCCTAAGCCAACCATTAACGGCCAGGTCAAACTGCCTGATACAAATTTATATAAGTGAAAAGCACCTTGTTCCATTTTTACTGGCATAACTTTAATGCTTTTTACAACAGCCGCTGCAATAATCATTAACACAGGACCGGGAATACCAAGAAATTTATTCCCAAGACCACCTAAAATAAAGAAACTGCAGGCAATAAGAAGTCCGGCACCCATTAATGAAAAATCAATTGGTTTATCAATCGACGTTGCTCCCGTAATGCCATCGCCGCCTTTTGTTTTGACTAACACTCCGTTGCCAGTAAGTTCTGGTTTTTTCTCACCTAAGCGTGACAGAAGACCGGCACAAATGATGGCTACTGTATTTCCGATAACTGCAGCTGGGATTAATTGTCCAACAAAGGTTTCAGATGCTTTTCCAAGTACTTGACCATAACCTAATGATAGAGGAAGAATTCCCTCTCCAATTCCGCCTCCGATAATCGGAACAACGATGTAAAAAATCGTATGTTTAATGCTGTATCCAAAAAGTAAGCCAACCAAAGCTCCAACGACTACAGCGGAAATGGTCCCAATAATAAGCGGTACAAACATGCGGGTAAACCCTTGAATCAATACCCTGCGATTCATTCCAAGAATACTACCTACCACTAAAACGGAAATGTAAAGATATAGAAAATTGGATGTTTTCATCAGCTGGGTAACGGCATCCATCCCAGTCGTATTAATTACATTTAAAAAGACTAAAATAGAAGGAACTAAGAGTGATAGAATGGCTGGTCCGCCAATATCCTTTAAGATTGGGATTCTCATTCCCATATCCCCTAGAAAAATTCCCATTACCATAATTACGGCAAATCCACCGAGCATATCTGCTGGTAGCTGTTTATAAACAGCAGCTGCATAAACAACAACTGCGATGATGATATAAAGTGGAAGCGGTACTACTCCGATTTTGATATTAGCTAATTTGGCTAAAAGGCTTTTATTTTCTTTTGTTTCTCCCGATACCGCAGTAAGCGGTTCCAGCTTTCTTACCGGTTCCATACATTCATCTCCCAACTTGATTTATAATTCTATAATATTCTTACTAAAAGCGCTTTCATAGTTTATTTAAGTTTAGAAAGTATTTAAGTAAATAAAAAAAGTAAGCAGTCTTTAACTGCTTACAGAAAGTTTTTAATGAGATGTTCCTTAAATCGGTTGAATTCATGCTGGTAAACGGGCCTGCCAACAGTACCATAAATCACTTTTACATCCAGAATGCCGATTTCTTTTAAAAAATTTAAATATTTCCGTACGGATACTCGAGAAATCCCAACAAGGTTTACAACATCCTCAGTTGAAAAAGGTGCATTCTTTAGCCCTTGAATCGCTTCCCAAATTTGTTTCAATGTATCCTTTGTTACCCCTTTTGGAAGTTCTTCAATCAGCGTCCTGTCCTCGCGGTGCAAAAGCTGCGTATCGAGTACCTCTTGGCTGATAACAGGCTGTGTTTGAATAACCGTTACTTGATCTTTATAAGAAGACAATGCCGTGTTAAAGCGTTCAAATTCAAAAGGCTTAATTAAATAATCAACGACACCATATCTTAGCGCTTTTTTGATCCGCTCCATATCCGATGCAGCCGATATGATGATAACATCAGTCTCTTTATCCTTTTCCCGGAGATAGGTTAACAGTTCCAGACCTTGTTTGCCAGGCATAAATATATCTAAAAGAATAAGATCAACCTCTTGTTCTTCCATAAACTTTATTGCCTCACTCACTGATGGTGCCATTGCGGCTAATCTAAATCCCTCCACTTGGTCAAGGTATCGTTTATTTAATTCCGCTACCATTGGGTCATCTTCAACAATCATCACGGAGATCATTCTGCTTCTCCCCCCTTTGCTTTAAACGGCAGATATACGGTAAAAACGGTTCCCTTTCCAGGTTTGGATGAGAGAATTAATTCGCCTTCGAGCTTGTTAATTGCTTGCGTGACAAGATACAGTCCTAACCCCCGATTTTCTCCATTTGTAGAGAAGCCCTTTTGAAAAATTTTGTTTTGTAACTCTTCACTCATCCCTTTTCCTGTATCTTTTACTACAATGGTTAAAATATCATCGCCATAATCAAAGTCTATGGCTATTTTTTGGGTTGGACAATTATCTACAGCCTGAACCGCATTATCAACTAAATTTCCAACAATCGTAATCAGTTCGTGAATAACATTGGCATTCGCCGGCAGCGGAAGCGGGAGATCACAGGAAACCGATAATTCCACCCCTGACTCCCTAGCGTAACTCAACTTTCCAATGATAAATCCTGCTAACACAGGATCTTTTACCTTATTTGTTACAAAGCTGATTTCATTTTTACGATGTCCTGCCATTTCATTAATGTAGTCAACGACTTTCTCATAATAACCCATATGAACCATCCCCATAATCACATGAAGCTTGTTCATAAACTCATGTGCCTGAGCCCGAAGTGCATCAGCGTAGGTCCGCACTCCTGTCAATTGTTCAGCGAGCAGTTGCATTTCTGTTTTATCGCGAAAGGTCGCAATCGCTCCTACTACTTTATTGCCAACAATAACGGGAACCCGATTGGTTAATAGGGTAATGCCATTTAAATTTTGTTCCTCATCCAATTCAGCTTTACCTTTTTTTAATAGGTCGCTTAAGCGGTCGGAGGACATATACTCCTTTATGCTTTTACCAATTGGATTTCCCTCTAGGCCAGCTTTTTCAAACAACTTTAAAGCGGCCCGATTTACGAGAGTTACCTTGGACTCCTGATCAACAGCGACAATACCCTCGTGCACGGATTGCAGCATTGCACTTCGCTCTTCCAATAACTTTGAAATTGCAAACGGCTCAAGTCCTAATAGGATTTTTTTAATATATCTAGCTAGAATGACCGCTCCCAATATACCAATTAAGATGCCAATCACTGTCCCAATATAGACCCCGGTTCGGCTCTTTTGAACGGCCTTTTGAACATTATCCAAGGAAATCCCGACAGCTACCGCACCAACCTGTCTCCCAGCTCCGTCTTTTATTGGCGTAAAATAGCGTAAGGACGGTCCGAGAGAGCCTTTCGAAATGGATGTGTACTCTTTTCCTTTTAGGACAGGTCCCTGATCCCCGCCTTTAAAAGGTTTTCCTACCATTTTAGATTCAGGATGAGACTTACGAATCCCTTTCATATCCATCACTACAATAAAGTAGACGTTCGTTACCTTTCTCATTTCGTTTGCGAACTTTTGGATTTCCTTTTCATCCCGTTTTCCACCCAATGCATCAATGACAAGTGAACTATGCGCGACCATCCGTGCAATATTCCCCGCTTTTTCTGCCTGACTCTCCTTCGTCCCTGAAGCCACCCTCGAACTGATAAGCATGTCAGTTATTAAAAGTGAAAGTGCAACCACTACACATACGAAAACAATAATGACCGACTGTAAGCTCCATTTTCCTTTTTTCATATACCCCTCCATCTAGCAGGTTTCCCCAACATTTCATACTGATTCTAGTATGTCGGTAAATCCCTTAGAAAACACAAAAAGGCCACGAAGCTTCCTGTAAGGAGTTACTTCGCAGTCTTTTAGGTCGTCTTTACTTTATTAGCAGAATGACCCCCGCCACAATGGGTGTAAGAACCATTGCACTTTTTAATACCGGCTGTGGAGCTAGTCCCGTAAACTTTGCCCCGGCATAAGAACCAATCATCGTTCCGGCAACTACTTCTAGTAACAATCCGAAGTCTAGAAATCCCTCGAAATAGTAACCAACTCCTCCAGCCAATGCAATTGGTAAGATTACAAGCATGGTTGTGCCTACAGATTGTTTTAGTGTAAGACCCATGATGACCAAAAGCCCGATTTGGATGAAGGGTGCAGCCCCAATCCCAAAGGTACCAGATAGCAACCCTGTAATAATTCCAACAAAGGCGGCTCTCCTAATATGCAGATGACCTGGGACTGTCTTTTTGAGATTGCCCGTTATTTTTTGAACCATAAACAAACGTACCAAAAGAATAACGGCGGATAAAAACAACATCCCTGCTGTTAACCAATGCATGGAATGTACTGGAATTAAGCCGGCCAGCTTCGAACCAAAATAGGAAGCTACTGCGCCAAAGCCTCCGACAATGAGCCCGGTTTTTACTGAAATATTTCCTTGCCGGAAATGACTGTAAGCTCCTGACAACGTAGTAAATACCATAGCCGCAAGCGATGTACCTAAAGCGGTATGGATTGGAACTCCAAACAAAACCGTTAGGATTGCAATGATAAAACCAGATCCTCCTGCCCCGACAAATCCTAGTAATACCCCTAAACCAAACATCGTAAGCGCAATCGCCAATTCTATCCCCTCCGTGTGCAAAAGCCTTGATAATCAAGGTGTCAATCAATCCAAGATAATCCATGTTTTTATTATACTAAAACTTTTTACAACCAAAATTTGAAAAACCATCCCACAGCTAGTATGGGATAGTCCACCTTAAAAAATTATGCTTATAAAGCTATACAAGCTCTAGTTCTTTTCCACCAACCCGCTCTAATAAACGATGCTTGATTTCTTCCGTATTGATACTTCTTTGAGCAACCCCGGTTTCTATTGCGGATGAGGCAACAGCTGCCGCTACATGTGCTGCAACCCTGGGATCAAATGGGTCTGGAATCACATAATCTGCATGAAGTTCTATATCGGAAATTAAATCAGCAATCGCATAAATTGCCGCAAGTTTCATTTCTTCATTAATTTCTTTTGCCCTAACATCTAATGCTCCACGGAAAATCCCCGGGAATGCAAGCACATTATTGACTTGATTTGGAAAATCAGATCGGCCTGTTCCCACTACAAGGGCTCCTGCTTCCTTTGCTTCATCCGGCATAATTTCCGGTACCGGGTTGGCCATCGCAAAAATAATCGGGTCACGCTGCATGGAACGAACCATTACCTTTGTTACTGCCCCTGCTGCTGATACACCAATAAATACGTCAGCACCCTCAAGGGCATCCGCTAATGTTCCTTGTTTTAACTCTCGATTGGTTACTTGCGCCATTTCTTCCTTAAATGAATTCATTCCAGATGTTCGGCCTTCATAAATGATTCCTTTTGTATCACATAAAATAACATCCTTCACTCCCATATGTAATAAGAGTTTCACGATGGCTACACCGGCTGCACCTGCACCATTGACTACTACTTGGATATCTTCAATTTTCTTATCAGCCAACTTTAATGCGTTAAGTAAACCGGCAACTGTTACAATCGCAGTCCCATGTTGATCATCATGGAAAACAGGAATATCACAAGCTTTACGCAGGCGGTCCTCAATTTCAAAGCATTGTGGTGCGGCAATATCCTCTAGGTTAACTCCCCCAAAAGTGGGTTCTAGCAGTTTAACCGTCTCGACTATTTTATCTGTATCTGTTGTTGCCAAACAGATAGGGAATGCATCCACATCCGCAAAGGATTTGAATAGCACTGCCTTTCCTTCCATTACTGGCATTGCCGCTTTTGGTCCGATCTTTCCAAGCCCGAGAACCGCTGTTCCATTTGAAACTACCGCAACAAGATTCCCCTTTGAGGTGTAATCATAGACTTTAGTTTCATCTGCATGAATGTCTAAGCAAGGTTCGGCCACACCAGGTGAATACGCTAAACTTAAATCGTTTGCATTCTGTACGGAAACTTTCGAATAGATCCCAAGCTTCCCTTGGTTTTCCCTATGCATTTTTAATGCTGCATCTCGTAAAGTTGACATTTGATATCCTCCATTGCTTTTCATTTTAGAAGTTGTAGAGTTGATATATTTGTAAAAACTTCTAATCAAGTAATTAGAAATTTAATTGTTGTGATTCTCATCTCGGTAAACGTTTGCATTTTTTATTTCAGGAACCCTTGTTTTTCTACCTTTATCTTAGTCTCCTCATCCACATTTTGATAGATTTTGTAATTAAAAAAAGCAAAGATTCAGAATATCCTTTTCGAACCTCCTATTTTAGGGATTTGAAATCCATAAAGCTGTAATGAGACCACCTAAAAAAAATCCCGACCTTGAATATTGACGGGGATTACTTTGTTAGAAGCTATCATACGTATCTATTAAAAGAAAATCTGGAGAGTTTAAGATAAAAATTAAAAATATTGCTGAGAAAACGCATTAACATGCATCTTCTCAGCATACGATTCCAAAGCAATTATATTACTTTACCCAGCAATTTTTCCAAATGCTTTTTGAAGCTCAGTTTTCTGCATTTTGGAATCAAACTCACCAGAAATTTTGGAAACGATCATTGTTGCTACGGCATTGCCTATTCCATTGCAGGTAGCTACGGCTTGAGATGTAAACCGATTAATGCCAAATAATAACGGTAACCCTTCAAGTGGAATAATTCCAGATGCTGTCACAGTTGCAGCAAAAACAATGAATGTTCCGCCAGAGACAGTAGCTGCCCCTTTCGATGTTAGCATCATGATTAGAACAAGTAAGATTTGTTGTTTAAGGTCGAGATGGATACCATATGCATTTGCAAGAAACAGGGTACACAATGGCATATAAACAGAAGTACCGTCAAGGTTAAATGCATATTCGGTTGGAATTACCAAACCAACTGCCTGTTTTGAACATCCAAGTTAGGAAATGAAGTGATTCCTAAAATGGATGCAGATTACCTCTTCTACTTCACCTAGGCTCCAAACGGTGACAAAGAAGCGTTGAATACTGCAAAAGAGTGGACAAATGATCCGCTTTGGAAAAATTTAAATGCAGTGAAAAGCGGCCATGCCTATGAGGTAAGCGATGCAACTTGGAACACGGCCGGGGGCGTTCTTGCTGCTAACATCATGCTAGATGACCTTGAAAAAATATTGCTTAATAAGTAAGTGGTTAAATGAACCATTTGTTTAAATACCTTCCAATTTATATAGGTTCTATACAGAAAAGCGGGGCTACGCCATGGCCTCGCTTTTTGTTTTGACTTTTCTAATTTATCCACTTAATTCCAAGGAATGTATCCCAAAGTAGTTCTAAAATCTCTTCAGGTGAATACCCTCTCACTTCCCTTTGAAATAGATAGGAATCACTTTTTATAGCGGCAAGTAACATATCTGCTCTAAAAACATTATTCGGTTTACCTTCACTTGTTGGAGCCATCTCATCAAATAGTCCAACGAAATATTGATGCAACTCATGATATAACGGGCCTGGTGTTCCCGACTTCGATTGTTTGGCAGACTCGAATACTTCTACACCTTTAAGCAATTGTGCCTTGCTTTCCCTAAAACGAATAAATATGCTAAGAATTCCTCTTAATCGTTTACTTGGGGGCTCTTTCTGGTTCTCCTTCAAATACCCTTCCATATCCTCAAAGCATAAAACAACATTGTCTTTAATTAAATCTAAACATATTTCTCCTTTATTTCTGTAACGGCGATAGAGCGTCCCTGGTCCGATTTGAGCTTCTGAGGCAATTTGATTCATACTCACTTGTTCAACACCAAATTGTTCAAATAACCCAGAAGCCGTATCTAAAATGCGCTGCCGATTCTCGGCAGCATCTCGTCGTTCGATTCGATTGTAGATGATGTGCCCGTCCTTCATTATTTTCACTCCCTTACATTCTACGATAAGTAAATTGACAAACGGAGATATCTCCGTTTACTATAAGTGATATAGTTCTCCGCTTAATACTAACGTAATGAAAAGGGGTTTTCAACACATGCAAAACCATACTGAAAAAGCTGCATTATTAGTCATGGATATGCAAAACGGCATTGTATCACGTTTTGCGGAAAACAAGGAGGTACTTCTTCCCATTCAGAAGGCTTTGGCAAGTGCACGCAAACACAATATTCCAGTCATTTTTATACGAGTTGGATTTAGCGAAGGCTATCCTGAAGTTAGCCCACGAAATAAGGCATTTACAAGTATTGCCTATCAGGGAGGCATGACCACTTCGGACGAAGCAACGCAAATTCATGAATTGTTTAAGCCCGAGGAAAATGAACCTATTGTAACCAAGTACCGATTTAGTGCGTTCGCCGGCAGCACGCTCGAATTGATCCTTCGCTCACGCCAAATTGATACACTTATACTGAGCGGAATTTCGACAAGTGGCGTCGTTCTATCAACATTACGGGAAGCTGCGGATAAAGACTTTTCATTGACAGTTTTGAGTGATGCTTGTATTGATGGCGATCCTGAAGTTCACCGCGTCCTTACTGAGAAGGTATTCCCTCGTCAGGCGGATGTTCTAACTGTCGATTCGTGGATCAATACATTGAAATGAACAATGAGGGTCTGTTTCGAAAAAGCGGAACAGGCCCTATCTTTTGTTATTTTAAATCGCTCTGCAAATTTTTATAACCTTACAGGATAACAGAAGGAAGGAATCGTTTTGTCTAAATCTATAAATCAAAATTATTTTAATCAAAAACTGATTGCACCGATGATTTTAGGATCGATTCTAAATCCTATCAACTCTTCCATTATTTCAGTTGCCTTAATACCAATTGGACATGCGTTTGGTGCACCACCTTCCGAAACAGCCTGGCTTATTTCTGCGTTATATCTAGCTACGGCCATTGGGCAGCCAGTCGTCGGAAAACTCATTGATCTATATGGCCCTAGACTCCTTTTTTTAATTGCAACATCTTTAGTAGGCATCTCTAGTTTAATCGCTACCTTTGCCCCCGGTTTTTGGTGGTTAGTAGTCGTAAGAGTCCTTCTCGGTTTTGGGACCTGTGCAGGATATCCCGCTTCCATGTATCTGATCCGTAGTGAAGCAGAACGAACAGGTATCGAAAGTCCAACAAGTATTCTTACATTATTAGCGATTTCCAACCAGACCATTGCCGTTATAGGACCAACCTTAGGAGGGTTACTGATTGAAGTTGGGGGCTGGCAAAGCACCTTCATTGTCAATATTCCTTTGTCACTAGCCTGTATATGCTTAGGCTATCTCCGATTCCCAAGGCTTTCAGACGATTCTGTTGGTGAGAAGAAAATAGCCTCCATTGATTTTAATGGTATGGTCTTCTTTGGAATCACCTTGATTTCTGCACTGCTTTTCTTAATGGGCCCAAGTTTTCATAAGATTTATTTGTTACTAATTGCAATCATCACGGGTGTCATTTTTACGATTCTTGAGTTAAAAATTAAAAATCCGTTCATCGATGTTCGTCTATTAAGCGGAAATACATCCTTGTTATTGACCTATACTCGTAGTTTGCTTTCAGCGATTGTATCCTACAGTATCCTTTATGGATACACTCAATGGTTAGAAAAAGGCAGAGGATTATCCCCTTCTCATACCGGCTTGTTGCTATTACCTATGTTTTTAATTGCGATCATCGTTTCTAAATTGACAGGAAAAAGTCCTGCTATCCGTTTAAAGTTGATTGTTGGCAGTATGGTTCAATTTATTGCAATGTTACTGCTTCTTTTTACAAATCATAATAGTCATCTTATTTTTCTTGCAGCTATTGTTCTGCTTTTTGGGATCCCCCAAGGATTACTTAATTTAGCCAACCAAAATGCTGTCTATTTTCAAGCTTATCCAGAAGAAATTGGTGCGTCAGCTGGTTTGTTAAGAACTTTTATGTACATGGGGGCGATGATTGCTTCTGCCGCTAACGGTTTATTTTTAAAATCGGATGCGATGACAACAGGGATTCATCATATTGCGATATTTACCGGTGGTACTAGCTTCATACTTATATTGATCACTCTATTAGATCGTTCCCTAAACAGAGTCGGCTATAAAAATCGATTAAAAAAGGTATAAGGTTAATAATCTTCTAATAGATAGAAACTTTTTGGACACTTTAAGAAAGAGCACTAGAGTACAGATGAACAAACATTTTACTAAGTATAGACACCTTCATAGATTTGAGTATTAAAAAATAGGGGCACGAGCATCTTATTCAGATTCTCGAACCCCTATCAGGAAAACTATTAATCACTTTCTATGTAACTCATTCCATTTTTTAACCAAACGCTTTGGTGCCGCACGTAAATAAGCTTCAATCAATAAATCAGTCAATTCATCCCAAATATCTCCATGAGGATTTTGGATCGATACCCAGCCGTGATGACCAATATACGGGGTTTTGAAAAAATACTCCTTCTGCAGCAATAAGCCCTGAGTTTCCCGGTCTGATTTGAACGACAAGCCGAATCCGTTCTCACTTTCACCTGTTATCACGAAGGATTTTCCATTTATTTTAAACGTAATGTGTCCAAAGCCGTCGATATGTTCTACCGCTTCAGGGAGTTCAAGACAGATTTTCCGCACACATTCGAGCATGCTTGCCGTTTCCTGTGTTTTCATACTTTCATTCACCTATCTTGAAATCTATTTTGCATTCGTATCTGGCTGATGAATTCCAATGATATTCCCTTCGGTATCTATATAGTATCCTTGCCATGCCATTCCAGGCAGGGCATATTTAGGCATTGCGACCTTGCCGCCATTCTCCAAAATTTTAGCTTCCGTTAGATCATAGTCTCCCACTCCCATTGTACAAACAAAGCCATTCACCGCCTGATTGACTTCCGGTTGGGCACCTTGGCGCTGCATCAATGCACCATTAATTCCCATATCATTTTCATCGCCCGTTACTGCCCCAAAGTAAGGCATCCCAGCATACTCACTCCAATCTTGAAAGGACCATCCGAATACCTCTCCATAAAACTTCTTTGCCCGTTCCATGTCATCCACATGTATTTCGAAATGAACTACTCTTCCCATATAGACCTCCTATTTTTTTAAAAATATTCGCTTTAAATCAATTCGCTTATTCGCTTTCTATTTCCTCTCTATTATCGTTAAGCGTTTTGAAAAATATTCAATTTATAGCCCGCCAGTTTTATAATGATTATTGTAAATATTTTTTTCATCATCAATTTGAGGAGATATTTTATAATGACCACTTCAGAAAAACATTTAAGAATCTGTTACAAAGGACACAAATACTATAAAAGCAGCGACTGCCCAACCTGTCCGACTTGTGAGAAAGAACGTAAACCTAGCAACGGATTTCTTTCCCTCCTATCGGCTCCTGCAAGACGGGCATTAGAAAACAATGGAATTACTTCTTTAGAGAAACTATCAAAATTTAGTGAGAATGAGATTTTAGAATTTCACGGTATGGGTCCAGCTTCCTTACCTAAACTTAGGTCCGCTTTAAAAGAAAATGGGTTATCATTCAGGAACTGATCTCAAGAATTGAAAGAAAAAGGGTTCGAGAATTTTGCAATTTCTCGAACCCTTCTTATCTCAATTTAACGCATACTAGCCATTTTACTGAATTTTTTTATCTAATGTATCTCAATCATAAGAAGCCATTGTTTGTAATTCTTCACTTGCTTGTGGAGTTACATAAATGGTCCGGCTTGGAAAAGCAATTTCTACTCCCTCTTCCTCTAAGATCCCCATGATTTCTAAATTGATTTCATGTTTAATCTTAACGTGTTCTGCCCAAACGGTTGAATTGGTGAAAAAATAGACAAGAACATCGAGACTGCTCTCATTATAATGGTCAAATGCAACCATCACCGTTTCCGGATGAATTTCTTCATGATTGTTCAACATAAATTCAATTCGATGAACCACTCTTTGAATTTGTTCCTTGGTGGTTCTATAATTGAGTCCCAAGTCAAAGGAAATTCGTCTTTTTCCCATGCGGCTCCAATTGGTAATGGCTTCATTTGCAAGTGTCGCATTGGGAACGGTAACGAGTGCCTGGCTAAACGTGCGAATTTTAGTGCTTCTGAAATTGATATCTTCGACGATTCCCTCTACGCTCGGTGTTAAAATCCAATCTCCAATCGAAAAAGGTTTTTCTGTTACAATAACGATTCCACCGATTAGATTACCGACTGCTTCTTTGGCAGCTAAAGCAAACGCTAGTCCCCCTAACCCGAGACCTGCAACCAAGCCATTTACGTCATAATCAAATTCCTGACCAATGATACTTAAACTAATAGCAATCATGATGACACGGATAGCTCTTGAAATAAACGGAATCAGAATTAAATCAATCTTATTATTAATTTTTTCATTGACACTGATTAAGATTCCCGAGGTTGGAGAGGACAAATTAAACAATCCCCATGTGATTAATACGATGACCATTGAACGTAAAAATTTTAAAAAGAATGTATTGTGCTGATCGATATATGGGAAATAATCCATTGCGAGGTACAAACCGAAAATAATAAAGAACCATCCTAAAGGACGTTCAAAACTTAAACAGATTTGGGTAATAAAATCTGTTGGGGTTTTTTTAGCTAATTTTAAAATCAATTGAAACACATACTTGGTGAATAGGTTTCTAAATAAAATAAATAAAAGTAAAATCCCTATAGAAATCCCTACATTTTTTAACTTGTCGTAGTCAATATCCGACATTGAAAAAGCCATTACAAATGAATCAAAAGACATTTTTAAAATACCTTCTCCCTTTTTACGATCTTATTTTTTAAACCATTACATCGAAATATCATAACTTTTTTAACAAGATATTTGAATACAACAAAAGTCTCAGATTATATATTTTTTTAAAAACATGGTAAGTAGTAAAAAGGGAAAGTTCTACAGCAAGGAGGGTGCCTAAATAAAAACCACATCCGAAATAGCTCCAGACTTATAGATAGAAGGCAGGAAAAGGGCTGGACAAAAAAAGCCCTTGAATTCGCAAAAGAATTTTTAACGGAATCAGGGTCAGATTAACAAATATTAATTTGGGACTATACTTTGAAGTATTAATTTATCTCTAATTAGTGCCTCTAGCATTGTGCTGTACCATGACTGTTGCTTTGGCAAATGTTTTATTCCCTGCTTTATCCTTTGCTATATACGTTACTGTATAACCACGCCCTGAACCTGTGCCCGACCTTTCCGCACGTACATTAAAGGATGTATCCAGAGTACCAAATTTAGCTTCTTGAATGTCATTTGTTTTATTCCCATCTCCTAAGCCATTATCTGGTTCATTACTTATGATGGATAATAAAACAACTGAATCAATCCCAGAATTACTATCGCTGTAATTTAATGTTGCCTTAATCGGTATCATTTTATGATTCGGTTTACTGATTCTAGTAACATCTAGATTAACACTTAATTTAGGTACGGTTTTGTCGATAGTAAAATTCACATTTGTGACATTTCCTGCTTTATCTGTTACCACAAGGGTGTATTGACCTTCTTTCGAGATTGTTTCACCATTTGAAAATGGTTCTCCATTCAGTGTTGCTGTTCCTTCATTAAATGTTGGGGTTACATCTTCATTATAATAGTCATTTGAAGCTACACCTAAGACTTCAGGTGCTGTTTTGTCAATTGTAAAATCCAATTGTGTAATATTTCCTTCTTCATCTTTTACGGCAAGTGTGTATTGTCCTTCTTTGGTGACCGTCTCACCATTTGAAAATGGTTCTCCATTTAATGTTGCAGTTCCATTAAATATTGGGGTCACATCTTTATTGTACATTTCATCTGGTTGTACTCCTATAATAATAGGAACCGTGTTTTCGTTTAAAATAAAATCGCCGCCGCTTAAATCGATTGCTTCTGAATCATAAATCTGAGTCTCTTTGTTACTTAAATATAGGCCATTAAGGTTCTTGTCAAAAATGTATAATTGATCTACTACCCAATGCCCCGGAGACATTATGTCATCAACATTTAAAGTTGTCTCATAATTCCCTGTGGAAGAATTATAATCTAATCTAATATCTCTTGAATATTCATAATTGTTAACATTAACATATCTGATTATTGCATAATCAACGCCACTCCCAGAGTCGCTCGCTTTAACACTAATTTTTATCGGGGCACCGATTGTTGCTTCTTTTTTATCCGTGGTAATAACTTGAAATGTAGGTGGAGTTAAGTCATTCCCGCTTACATGTAAATCAGCATTACTTAGGTCTTCAATTACTAATTGGTTGGGATACATAAATTTATTAAAAACCTTTAGCTCATTACCGCTTTTATCAGTTATAAGTATATAGGCTACTTTCCATGTCCCATTTAAATTTAAGCTTCTTCCATTAACATCTAAAAAACCTTCGTATTTATTTGCTGATTTATTATACTCTAGTTGTACGCTACCAGCATCTTGAGTAAATTGATATTGATATATTACTTGTATGCTTTCTATCTCATTTTCAGAATCACTAGCTTCTACACTAACTTTAACTTTGTCCCCGCCAGTTACATCATTTTTATCAACTTGAATACCTTGAAATACTGGTCCAACAATTTCATCTGAAGCCAAAGCAGACATGATAGGCAAATTCATAAAAATTAAATTAGCAAAAATAAAAACTATCAACCATTTTTTCATCATGTTATTCCCCCCCTCAATTATTTAAAATAAAACTGGTCTCAAAACTCCTTTCATAGTTTTCTTATTCCATTCCCAATCTAATAATATACTTTTTTTATTCTTTAATGGAAACAAATCAATTCCTTTATGCGATTGAGCCAATTTTCTGTTTTATCTTAAATATAATAAGCCCATTCCATAGAAGGGGCTTATCTTATCGAGCATTTACATGTTAAAAACTAAATGGAAGACTGATAAAGTTCTGTATAAAATAGAAGCCAGCATAAACGGTCTGACCAACCAGAGTCAATCCCAAAACCACCGCTAGAACAAATTTTGTTTGAACCAGAGCCACTTTTCTAGCCGGGTTGCTTCTCGCCATAAATACTTGTTTACACACTTGAATGGCACAAATAATAGACTGTATAAATAGTACAGAGGCTATAAGTATACTAAGATGAAGAACAATCATTTCGTAGTTAACATCAATAGGTAAGAGACTTCCGTAATAGCGGAAAGAGACTGGTAATGCTAATAAAAACGCAAGGGAAAACCCCCAGATGACCCCAAATAGATTACGAATCCACAAAAATAAAGCAAGAACAGTAAGCCCGAAAAATAGATAGATGATCAAATGAAAGTACCCTCTTGATACTAAATAAAATAATCCAATCGCTGCAACCGAAGTACCGGTATAGCCCGCATAGGAGATAAGTGCCTTTTTAATAGAGGAAGTCATGTTCCCGGTTGTCTCTGCTGAACCATCCTGATACAACTGTATTTTATTTTCTCTGCCACCTTCTAAGCAAACACTGATCACCAGATTAACTAAGTTATGAAGATGGGCAAAATAGACCCTTATTATTGGAAGCCTGCTTCCCACTATCGCTACACCCACGTAAATAAGAATTAACGTTGTTATATTCATATTAAATCCTCCTTTCTTTTCCGAATAGCAAGAGAAGCACCCAGCCAATAAGGTGCTCCTCGTACTTGAATTATAATGCGGCCACTTTTTCTTTTCCAGTCTTTAACTTTTCAAGTTCTTTATTGAGTTCTTCATCACTCACATAGTTAGCGTATGCTGCATCAAACTGAGCTAATGGAGCCGTAAACTGATTACCTGCCTGAACCTCTGCTTCCATTAATAAAATCTTTTCTTCGGCACGAGCTACACCTCTAGCAACATCATCAGTATTGAAAGAAATCGTTAATTTTTGAATTTGTTTCATTGACTGAGCCACATTCGCACGTGAAGCTAACAAAATTTTCTTTTGCTGCATTTGGTTATATGTTTCCTTTAGCTGGTCCAATTTTTCTACAAGGATTTGAGTTTGTCCCTTAATGGACTCTAATTGATTTACATATAGTTGTAACTGGTTTTCTTTGCTTAACTTTTCTTGCACCGCTAGTTTTGCCATTGCCTCTTCACCTTGTTCAAGCGCTAGTTTAGCCTGGCGAGTACGCTTTTCTACTAATGATTTAGTATCAGCAATCAGTGATTCATGTTTTTTCTCTACAAAGATTTGTCGAGCTAGGGCGTTTTGACCTTTTGCAATTTCCTTTTCCATTTCTCTAGAATATTCATTTAACATCGCAATCGGATCTTCCATCCCATCTAATAGTCCATTTATTTCCGCCATTGTAATTGTCTTTAATCGTTTAAAAATACCCATTTTTATTCATTCTCCTTTTTTGTTAATAGATTTTTTTCCCATTGATCTAAAATGTTTGCATTTTGGTTTGTTACTGGAATTTGTGAACCTACAAGTGATGTGTCAATAAACTGTTGCAAGGAAGAAGCTTTTGACCTCTTTTTAAACCATCTTACGAATAGAACTAAAACAGCTAGTCCAATAATAAGGAAAAGCCAAGGGAATCCACCTCCATGGTGAGCACCATGCATCATTGGGCCGCCGTCAAATCTGCCGCCATGCTCCATTCTATAATGACCACGCCCTCCATGAGGACCTCTAGCAAATGCGTTTCCACCTCCTAGAAGGAAGTGGAGTGCGTTGATTACCAATACTGTAGAAGCAACGATGACTCCCAAGAAAATACGCTTTTTTACTTTTGTATTCATTTCTTTATCCTCCTTTCGTTACCTGATGTATTGAATATTAATAGAGAATGGTGAAAACTTGGTGAAAAGAAAAAGATTAGAAGTATTTTTTTGAGAGGAATATAAAAAAAGCTAATAACAAGGTAAATAAGGTCAAACGCAAAAAAAGACCCAGAAATCGGAAGTGTTTTTCGCGAAATCTGGATCAGATTCATTTATTTTAGATTATCTCTTAGCTGAGAAATTTTTATCATATTGACTTTTAAATTCAAAAATCTCATCAACAGCCTGCTGATATCCACCCGATTTTTGTAAGGATTCCTTCATTTTTGCCGCAGCATTATGGAAGGATGACTGGTTCAACACATGGTCAGCAGATTCACGCAGCTGATTTACCGTCAGGCCTTGCATTTGTAATTGAATACCTGCGCTTACCCTTTCTACTTGCCCGGCAATGATCGGCTGATCCGCGCTTTGCGGGATTACAATGAGCGGAACCCCGTAATAGAGACCCTCATGGGCACTGTTCATTCCACCATGTGTGATAAATAATTTAGTGTATTTCAGCACTTCTGTTTGTGGAACATAATTTTTGACAATAAAGTTTTTAGGAATCTCCCCCAAATCGGATATTTGAACTTTTTCCCCAATAGACATAACAACAGAATGGTCCGTGTTCCCAAATGCCTTAAAACAAAGCTTATAAAAATCAATCGCTTGATTAAAAACAGTACCCAGTGAAATGTAAATAAGGCTTTTTCCTATTATTGTTGTCGGGGAGAAGTTTTCTTGCGTTAACCGTTGAGAGATGGATGGACCTACAAATTTGTAGGTTTGGTCAAATTCATCCCCGAAAGGTTGAAACTCCCTCGTAGTATAAACAATAGTAAGTGGTGCAGGGTTACAAAAGACTTCATAAGGTGAATTGATTTCCACTCCATATTTTTCTTCCACCCCTGCCGACAGCCTTTGATATTCAGCAAAAGTTTCTGCAGGAATATTTTTAGAAATCTGTTCGAACATGTTCTCGAAGGATATTTTTGTCTCCGCAAAAGAAGTACAAGAACGGATTGCAGGAAGATGAAGGATTTGAGCAATTAAATTACCGCAGCCAAACATCGAATCGTGGATGATATAATCAAATTGCTCACCTTCGATTTGCTCCAGAACACTAGGTATCATGATATCTACCGTATGCAAAAGACCATTGATTCTTTCGAGTACATTATTTCTTCCTCCTGAGATAAAGGCCTTTATAAATTTTTGAGCGTCAATGGTTCTTACCATTGCCCCTGTTTTCTCTATACGCTCACGAAAAACTTCAATTGTAAAGTACACTACCTCTTCTCCACGCGAAATTAGCTCTTGTACAACGCCTATAGTTGGATTAACATGTCCTTCTGATCCAGCATTAATAAATAAAACACGTGCCATTATAACCACTCCCTGATAGATTTTGAAAACGATAACAAATAGATAATTAGAAAAAAACTCCGACCGTTATCGGAGTTTTGGAAACTAAATGAATGTCAGTAACAGTAAGGGGCTTCTTCTAATCATCATGTTCAAGTGTATGGATCCTAATTTGTTTTTAACATATTCTCTATTTTCTTTAACTCATTTTCGATATAAGACTTACTATGGTCAAACCCAATAATGGCTAAAACCTTTCCGTCATGGTCTATTATAGGAGAAAAGCTTGTTTTCCATTCTCCATAAATATCTTCATATAAAGGGGTGACTCCTGCTATTCCATTCATGGCCTCAAATGCTACTTCCATCATTTCAGGCGGGCCATCGTATAAAACTCCAGGTGGAATCACGAAATCCTCATCGGCCACAATCGTCAGCAATTTGTTATGATCGACAGCTTTAAAAATGTAGACCCATTCAATGATTCCTTCTTGTTCTCGTATTTGGGTTAATTTTTTCTGCACCTTTTGAAAAGTTGGATTAGAGGATGAAGCATTATGATTCACTAATTCAGAGATATCTTCTGGATGAATGGCAGCAGATGTAACAATAGCCATTGATCGTAATTGTTTATTTAGATTCTGCTCCAGAATTTTCCTTTTATTTGAAGGAGAGAGAGCTTCCTCTTGGACTTTCTCACGTATTTTTTTATATTTTCTGCTCATTGTAGGTTGACTAATATCGAGTACTTTTGCTGCTAGTTTAACCGATTTATATTTATCCATGGCCATTTTAATCAACTGTTCTTCAATCATATCCACGGCTTCTTCCAGCGGCATAATGTGATTAATAATAGGCGGTTCCTTAATAGTATCCTTTTTCCAAGGGATGCAATGATGAACTAAGCTTGCATTCACGTTCGATTCTCTACTAGTTACAACGATTCGTTCAATTGTATTCTCTAATTGCCGAACATTTCCCGGCCAATCGTAAATACACAATAAATCAATAGCATCTGGTAAAATATTGATGTTTCTATTATATAAGTTATTATACTTTGCTGCGAAATGATATATTAAGTAAGGAATTTCTTCTATTCTTTCTCTTAATGAAGGAATTTCAATTGGGACTACATTTAGACGATAATATAAATCTTCTCTAAATCGTCCCTCTCTGACCATTTTTTCTAAGGATTGATTCGTTGCAGCGATAATCTGGACGTCAATATGAATCGGTTTTGAGCTTCCTAAAGGGGTAACTTCTTTTTCCTGTAAGATGCGGAGTAATTTGACTTGCAAATTCATTGGCATTTCTGCAATTTCATCGAGAAAAATAATCCCTTCATTTGCTAGTTCAAATTTACCGGGAGCACCATTTTTGTTTGCGCCACTAAATGCTCCGCCGACATAACCGAATAATTCACTTTCTAATAAATTTTCCGGAATTGCTCCACAGTTAACAGCAATAAAAGGTTTTGAGTTTCTATTTCCTAATTGATGAATCGTTTTAGCAATCATTTCTTTTCCTACACCAGATTCTCCTAATAAAAGAACGGTTGTTGGAACTTTCGAAACCATTTCAATTGTATTAAGTACATCTTTCATTTTTTGACTACGGACGACGATTGAAGGAGTGTGTTTTGTATCCTCGCCATCGGTAATTTCGGTTGAATCATTTAAATGATCAGAAATACCTTTTAATCCCCATATAATTAATTCTTCACTATGATTATTTGATGTGTACACGGTTATTAGCATATGACTGCCATTCCAAGCCTTTAATTGAAGAGAATGCACCTCTCTATTTAATAATTGTAAAATGGAATCACCAAAGAAAGAAATTTCCTCTAGCTCAGTAAACAATCTTCCTTTAAGTGAGATAGAGTTTGTTGACCAAAAATTTTTCAGTTCTCCACTTCGAAATAAAATCATTCCCTTTACATTGGTTACAATAATTTCATCGTAAATAGATAGAATACTTGATTGATAAGCTTGAAGTAGTTGTTCATTCGATAAAATCATGGACACACCCATAGAACACTTCCTTATATAAAGTTAAAATGATTTGATTTATTTAAAAATTATTCCATATTCAAATAAAAATTTCAAATATGAATTTTTTGAATATAATATTTTCGCTTTTTACCAGCTTTGTAAACTTTGAGAGTCAGTATGGATTTTAATTTTGAATAAAAATTTTATAAATGAAATATTCCGAATATAAAATAAATTAAAAATATAGGAAAAGGGCATAAAATCAACGTTTATATACTTGGCACACTTATTGCAATATCATTTAGTAAATATCAAAGGAGGAGTTTATATGTACGAATCTACTAATCTTGACCTGTTTCCATACCCTTTTCATACCATTAAAGAAGGGACCAACTATCGGTATTCAAATGATTTAAGAAAACTTGAAAAGGATCGAATGAATTGCGTTAAAATTACACCAGAATATGAAAAACAAATCAAAAGAAAAAGAGAACTACTTATTGAACAACCTGAAGTAAGGTTCCAATCCTATCCACATACAATGGAAATGCAATGGGAAGTAGCAGAAATGCTCATGAATATGGCGGTTGATGCCTACCCTGAGCACTTCCAGCTAGAAAAGAACGGCAATCATTGGACTTTTCATAATTTAATCTTAAATGAAACGGAATCTTTCATTTTTGGTGATGCTTCTTGCATCGAGCTTGAACCGCTTGATTTAATTGGCCGTCATTTCACTACTGATTTTGTATTAATGGTGGTGAGAGATGACAATCTTTATTTAGAAGTTGCCCAGGAATCCTATGCAGCCTTATTCTCCCCGCACTGGAATAAAGGGATGTCATTTGACGAAATTCACGGACCTGTACCATTTGTGTCGCGCACAGGGGTACCGCTAGCTGAAAGAGTTCGTAATTTCTTAATCCGTAATGTTTTACCAGGTGAACCATGGACAAGGATTAACTGGAATCTGATGGCAAATCGTTGGGATGTTAACTATGAAACTTTTGATACATGGGGGCCAACACGCTTTTTAGTTAATTCAGAAAACGCTGGTGAACTAGTAAGACTTCGTGTAGAAGAACAATTTTTCTATCGTATGCCAAGAAGTAATGCTGTTTTATTCGTCTTAAATACTCAATTTCTGGCAATGAAAGATTTGCCATTAAGACCAGAATGGCTAAAGCAGACCTACTCGATTTTATCCGATATTCCAAAGCCTATGGCTGATTATAAAGGATTTACACCATTTATTGAACCAACAGTAGAATATTTGAAAAACTTAGTTGAAAAAGTAAGTTTGCAAACTAACTAGGGTCGTAAAGATGGAGGTATGTAAAAGTGGTATACAACAGTCCGGTATTATTCGATCAATCAAAAACCATTGTAGAAAAATTCACTGTAAGACAGGATAGAAGAAAATTACTTATTATTTCTGCAGAACCAAAAGAAGCAGAAAACATCCAATCATTTATTAATGAAATAAATGGGCAAAAAGATTATGAGAGAATTGAATTGAATGATGAACTCCAATTAAAGAACATCAAAGAAATTTTTGATAGGCAAAAAATGGGAACACAACTTTATATTTCAGCTAAATGGGATGATGCCGTTACAATTTTCACAGCGGCAATAGAGGCTGGTTTTTCAGAAGATGAAATTCAACTGCTAATTTCAGGTAAGAGGAGACGTTATGTTTATTGCATAAAATGTTTTCATCTACAAGAAGTTGAGGCAAAGGAAACGGACACCATCTGTCATCATTGCCAAATCAGCTTAGAAATTGGCCCCTTCTACTCGAAAGAGCGAAAAGGATATATTGGATATCCTTACAATCCTGCTTTCGTCCTATCAAAGTAAATATTAAATGAAAAAATAATCACAATGGGAGAGAGGTTTATGAGAGCATTTGGAAATATTGAGGTATACGTAGGAAACATAGTTCAGGAAACAAATTTTGTAAAGCGCTTCCACTTGTACCCGGTTGATCAAGAATCACTTCCCTCGTTTACGGGTGGATCACATATTGCAACCTATGTAAAAAATGGCGATGAATTAATTGAAAGAAATTACTCACTAGTCAGTCATCCAACTGACCGGACTCAATATGCGATTGCCATTCGAAAGGATGACCATTCAAGAGGGGGTTCTGTTTATTGGCATGATGAGATCAAATTGGGTGACCGGTTAGAAATCAGTTGGCCAAAAAACCACTTCCCTCTTGCCTTCCAAGCTGCTAAACATCACGTATTCTATGCAGCGGGAATTGGAATTACTCCATTCATGACCATGATGGAAGATTTAAAAGCGGAAGGTAAATCATTTGAATTACATTATGCTGCAAGAACGAAAGAAGAATGTACGTTTTATGATGATTTGAATGCAAGATATCCTGAAAAATGCCACTTCTATTTCTCAAGAACGGAAAATCCTAAAAAATTGACGCCAGTAACAATGGCTGATCATCGAATTGGATCACATGTGTATTTCTGTGGACCCGTTTCAATGGTAAAAGAATTTAGGGAAGCAGCAGAATTCTTTGGTTATCCTTATCATTCAATTCATTTTGAATTATTTGCCGCGGCGGATGAAGGACCAAAAGATCCGTTTGTTGTAAAATTAGCTAACAGCGGTAAGGAAGTGCTAGTTTCTGAAGAAGAAACGTTACTAGATGCACTATTAAAAGCTGGAGTCGAAGCTCCCTATTCTTGTAAGGTAGGCGGATGTGGAAGCTGCGAAGTACAGGTAGTTGAAGGAGAAGTGGATCACCGAGACCACTTCTACAAAGATGAAGAAAGATGTACAAAGAAAGTTATTCTAACTTGCTGCTCAAGAGCAAAAGTTTCTGACAAAGAGCTTGTTTTAGACCTATAATAGAGCCTATTTTGTAAAAAATTCATAGATATACCCTTTTGTAACTACGCAAAAGCGTACAATATATTAAACTTATAATAATGGAGGCAAAGCTTATGACTACAGCTACTAAGGTTTTAGAATTAAAGATGTATATTAATGGTGAATGGAGACTTTCTAGTAATCCAGATTCCAATAAGGTTATTAATCCGGCAAATGGTGAATTAATTGCAATCGCTCCTAGAGCAACTGTTGAAGAAACAAAAGAAGCCATTAAAGCTGCAAAAAAAACTTTTGAAAGCGGTATCTGGTCTAAGCTAAGTGCGCAGGAACGTGCAGATTACCTCTTGAAAATTGCTGATAAAATTGATGAAAAACACGATGAGCTAGTAGAACTTGAAGTAAAAGATAATGGGAAAATCAAAGCTGAAGCAGATATTGATATAAGTGATGCTGCCTCTTGCTTCCGCTATTATGCTGGTCTCATTAGAACTCCGGATGGACAAACCTATCATGTTGCGGATCCTATGCAGGCAATGGTTGTACGTGAACCAGTCGGGGTTACAGGGTTAATCGTTCCATGGAACTTCCCATTCTTAATGAGCGTTTGGAAATTTGCCCCTGCTTTAGCGGCTGGAAATACGATTGTGTATAAGCCAGCTGAAGTAACTCCTGTAACCGCAACCAAATTGGTTGAAATTATCGAAGAGGCTGGAGTGCCAAAAGGTGTAGTGAATCTGGTATTGGGACAAGGTTCTGTAATTGGTGACGTAATTGCAGCGAGTCATGATGTTGATATGGTTTCATTTACTGGAAGTACTGAGGTAGGAAGAAGTATTATGCGAAGCGCCGCAGGAAATTTGAAAAAAATCTCCCTTGAACTAGGTGGAAAATCACCAAATATTATTTTTGCTGATGCTGATTTTGAAGCTGCCGTTGATAATGCATTAGTGGGTATTTTCTATGGATCTGGCCAAGTATGTTCTGCTGGAAGCCGAATTATTGTGGAAGAAAGCATTTATGACCAGTTCGTTAAAGAGTTTGTAAGACGCGCCCAAAATATCAAAGTAGGACCAGGATTAGAAGAAGGTTCCGAAATGGGTGCAATTGTAAGTTCAGCTCAACTTAATACCATTCTAGAATATATTGAAATCGGTAAAAATGAAGGTGCAACATTAGCTTGCGGTGGAAATCGTCTTACTGAAAATGGTTTAGAAAAAGGATTCTTTGTTGAACCAACCGTATTCATTGATGTAACGCCAGAAATGCGTATCGTAAAAGAAGAAATCTTCGGGCCTGTTGCCGTTATTCAAAAGTTCAGCAATGAAGATGAAGCTATTAAACTTGCAAATGACACGATCTATGGTCTTGCTGGCGGCGTATTCACCTCTGATGGTGCAAAAGCAATGCGTGTAATTAAAGAAGTTCGTGCTGGTATTACTTGGATTAACACTTATGGACCAACCTATAACGAAGCTCCTTGGCACGGGTATAAACAAAGTGGTATTGGTTCAAGCCTTGGAACATTTGGATTAGATGAATTCCAAGAAGTGAAACAAATTAACTTCAATCTTGCTGTAGGACCGACAGGCTGGTTTTCAGACAATAAATAAATAATGTTATAATGAGGGTGATTTAAAAGTCACAATGTTTTGAATCGCCCTCTCCTTTTGCTAAAAATCCCTCGATCCTATGAAGTTACGAATAAATTATGCACTAATAACTATAAAAATAATTATCATTCCATCAACCTTCTACATTCACAACATTAGACTCTTCTAATAATAACGGTTGATGAATCTTGATAGACCATCTATGTAAAAAAAACAATTTCCCTATCTCCCACTATAAATAGCAATATTTAACACATTACTTAGTGGTAATTTTGTGATATAAAACACCTTCCGCTCATCTTAAATATATTTCAAATTTGAATGCAAAATATCAAAATTGAAATTTAATTTTAAGTATAAGAATATTTATAAATCCAATTTACTGAATATTTTTAATAGTCTTGTACTGGCACAGTAATTGCATATAAGAATGTATCTACTATTTAAGGAGGCTCAAATATGCAAGAAAATCTAAATAAAAATACGTCAGAACATCATGATAGTGATGCTGCACAACTGGCATCCCTTGGTTATGAATCTGAATTTCGCCGCGACATGAGTCCGTGGGCAAACTTTTCACTTGGGTTCACTTATCTTTCTCCTGTAGTAGGTGTGTATTCACTATTTGCATACGCACTTGCACAAGGTGGCCCACCAATGATTTGGAGTTTTTTCATCGTTGGGCTCGGACAATTACTAGTCGCACTTGTCTTCAGTGAGATTGTAGCGCAATATCCTGTTGCAGGGGGAGTTTATCCTTGGGCACGAAGATTATGGGGACGCAAGTGGGCGTGGATGACTGGCTGGGTTTACCTAATGGCTTTGCTTGTGACGATTGCCAGTGTTGCATATGGAGCTGGACCTTATCTATCACAAGTCATAGGTTTTGAACCATCGGTGAACTCCACGATTCTATGTGCATTAGTTCTTCTTGCACTTTCGACTATCATTAATTTTCTTGGAACAAGGGTTCTCGCAGCTGCAGCAGTTATTGGTTTTGCAGCTGAGCTAATCGGTGCGCTTGTAGTTGGTTTTTGGTTACTTTTCACACAAAGGGTTCACGGTCTTGATGTGCTTTTCGATTCTTTTGGTGCTCAAGGTAGTCATAGCTATATGTATGCATTTGCAGCAGCTGGATTAATTGGAATTTTTCAATATTATGGGTTCGAAGCTTGTGGTGATGTTGCAGAAGAAGTACCAAATCCAGGTGTTCTGATCCCAAAGGCAATGCGTCGGACGATTTACATTGGCGGTGCTGCAGCAACTTTTGTTTGCCTTGCTTTAGTACTTTCAGTTGCTGATATCCCAGCCGTTATCGCTGGTAAGGACGTAACCCCTGTTGATACATTACTAAACGCAGCATTTGGTGCTGTTGGCGCCAAGATTGTACTGGGTGTTGTTTTAATTTCTTTCCTTTCCTGTGTAATGAGTTTACAGGCGGCAGCAAGCAGGCTTGCCTATTCGTATGGACGTGATGACATGATTATCGGAAGCCGTTTGCTAAAGAAGTTTTCGGCTGCTCGTCACATTCCACCCTACTCGCTGCTTCTTGCCGCTATTGTCCCAGCCCTCATTGTGCTTGGATCAAAAGTCTCTACAGATGCGCTTACAAAGGTCATCAGTTTTGCGGCATTTGGCATTTATCTTGGTTTCCAAATGGTTGTCTTTGCTGCACTTCGAGCTAGACTAAAAGGATGGAAGCCAAGTGGTAAGTATCAATTGGGCAAATGGGGAATGCCGATTAATATTGGTGCGCTTGTCTACGGAATCATTGCAATGATCAACATGTGTTGGCCAAGAACACCAGATGCCCCTTGGTATGATAACTATATCGTGCTGCTTTCAGGAGTCATAGTTGTTGGTATTGGCTTAGTGTATATGGTGATTCATCGCAGCTACGGACATAGCGATGTGCCATATGATGTTGCGATACCGAAAAAAAATAAGCTTGATAACGTGTCTATTAGTCTTGACGCGCCGGCTGATTCGGCAAATCAGTAATTTAATAGACGGAACCTTAGGAATGTGTCTAAAAGTAAAGCCGCCACGAATGGCGGCTTTATTTTTAATGTTGGACTTGCTTTTGTTGTTCCATTACCTTTTTATGTGAAGGAAGGAAGAAACTAACTAATAGGTTTGCAATCGCGATAAAAAATACAAGAATAAACACAAGGTGAAGGCCATGTGCAAGAGCCTCTTGAATCATCGTAACGATGTTAGCGGGCAGTTTATTGATTGTTTCAGAATTTAAGGCATTACTAATATTGCCTCCTCCGCCCCATGGTCCATTCGAATGTTCCTTACCAAATTGAATGAGTGAGTTATTAAAAATGGTTCCAAAGACTGCAATTCCAACCGTTTGTCCTATTGAACGTGTAAATGAGTTTGTAGCAGTTGCCGCTCCCCGCATTTGCCAGCCAACCGCGGATTGAACAAGAACGGTTGTTGGGGTTGTGGCATAACCCATTCCAAGACCAATGACAACCATAATTCCGACAAAATACCAATAAGGTGAGCCAAGTTCCACAGCTAGCAACCATGTTCCCCCAAGGGCAATCAAAATTGCTCCAAGGACTGCGGTTAACTTTGAGCCAATTTTATACATATAACGTCCTGCAAAAGTGGCACCTAAAGGCCATGCAATCGACATTGGCATTAATGTAAGCCCTGAGCTTGTAGCGCTGTGGCCAAGAATCGTCTGGATCCACATTGGCAAATAAACATTAACCCCTATTAATACAGCACTTGCCAGAAAACCAATGAAGTTTGAAACAAAGATCACTGGAATCCGGAATAACGATGGCGGAAGCATCGGTTCCTTCACCTTAGTTTCAATAAAGCCAAAGAGGACAATAAAGATTACCGCAACCGCAAACAATGAATAAATTGCTGTCGAATTCCATGCATATTTCTGACCCGGACCAGCATTTAGAAGCGCGTATAAAAGGGTTGAAATCCCAATTGTAAAGGTAATCGCTCCAAGATAATCGATTTTTGGGGCCTTTTTCAATTCAACTGTTTCATGGAAGAAGACAGTGATTAATACCAATGAGACTAAACCAACCGGCAAATTAATGTAGAATATCCAGCGCCAGCTGATTTGATCCACAAAGAAGCCGCCTACCAAGGGACCAAGAAGACCGGCTATTCCCCAAACCGAACTAAACACTCCTTGCATTTTTGCACGCTGTTCACCAGGGTAGAGATCACCGATAATCGTAAAGGTTAACGGCATCACCGCACCAGCTCCAATTCCTTGAAAAGCACGGAACCAGATTAACTGGGTCATCGTATGAGCAGCACCTGACAACATCGAGCCTGCCACAAACAAAATAACCCCGGTAATAAAAATTTTCTTACGGCCAAATAAATCAGCTAATTTTCCGTAAATCGGAGTCGTTACAGAAGTGGTAAGCGTATAGATGGCAAATACCCAGCTGATTAATTTTAGCCCGCTAAGGTCACTGACAATCCGCGGCATTGCAGTACTAACTACCGTGACATCAATAGCGACTAAAAGAATGGCAACCAGCATCGCGGCAGTTACCATTTTACGATTCGTCGTTTTTTTGGACATGTTTCTTATCTCCTTTAAGGATTTGTCAAATGATTGCTAAATTATTTTAGTTTATCCATGCTTTTTAGTCAACAACTTGACTAAAATAATCAACTATTTTAAGATAGTCAATAAATTACGAAAATGATTTTGCTAGCTATCACGGAGGTTTAAATGGAAGATTTAAAAACAAACATTACATTAGATTTCTTGAGGATATCCAATCTATTAAGCAGATATGGCTCAAAAATAGTTGCAGATGTTGGCTTAAACAGCATACAGCAATGGGTGATTCTGAGAACAATCATTAATAGAGGAGATATTTCAATTGGTGAACTAAAAGAAGAATTGCTAGTTACGAAACAAAATATGACAGGGATGATCAATCGTCTTCAAAAATCAAATTTGGTTACACTATTTCAAGATTCCGAAGATAAACGACGAACGCGTGTAAAAATAACAGATGAAGGTCATCGAGTTTATGAGCAATTGAAATCTTTAAGAAATGATTTTAATGCCAAGACGTATCATATTTATAATGACCAAGAAATATTGGTTTTGAGCGATTTACTTAACAGGCTTATTGGACATCTGAAAGAGGAATGATTTTTTAATTATAGTCAAAAAGCATGAAAGGCAACCCCTAAAAAGGTTAGTTGCCTTTCTCTTTTGTCATTCCCGTGGCATTCATTATCTTATCCTCTTAAGCTTGTTTGTAAATATAACACTAGTTCAGTGCGATTGTTGAGCTCGAACTTGTCAAGAATGCGAGAAATATAGTTTTTTACTGTACCTTCCGTTAAAAACAGCGCACTCCCGATTTGCTTATTGCTTTTTCCTTGCATAATCAGTTCCACGACTTCGATTTCCCTTGGTGTCAACATATTGACCAATTGTTCTTTTATCTTATTTTCATTAATAGATGTCTGATCCATGGAATTTAGCACTTTGGAGATTTTTGAGCTGACTTGTGAATGAAGCAGCATATTGCCTTCACAGGCCGCCTTGATCGCTTTAATGATTTCTTTAGAATTTGAGTCTTTGAGAATATAACCGTCTGCGCCAAATTTAAGTCCGTTGAATATATACTCATCTTCATTAAAGGTTGTCAGAATAATTACTTTTACACTCGGATAGGTTTCTTTCACGATTTTTAATGTCTCTATGCCGTCCATTACTGGCATTCGTATATCCATTAGAATGACATCAGGCAACATGTTTTTCAGAATCTCAAGCAATCGCTCTCCATTTCCGGCTTCCCCGACAATTTCTACTTCTTCATGCAGGCTCAAAATCATCCTCAGCCCTTCTCTTACCATTTCCTGGTCATCGACAATCATAATCTTTGTCATGTGCGCCTTCACCCTCTTTATGACATTTGTTATTTTTTAAGCTGGTATTTCAGCCGTCAGTTTAAACCCGTATCCTTTTTCCGAAGAGAAACTTACCTTCCCATTCATTAAAGCAATTCGTTCTTCAATTCCTTTTAGACCATGTGATTTTTTGATATGACCGCAGCCTTGGCCATTGTCTTCCACAACGACTCGTATTACTTCACCGCTTCTCTTGATATCAATTTGGAACTGCTGTGCTTTGCCGTGCTTTAATCCGTTGGTCACCGCTTCACGTACTGAAGTATAAATACAATTTTTCATATCCTGCTGGCCCAATTCAACCTCTTTATCAAAATTAAGTGTGAACTTTAACTTGCCTGTGGTTTCCAGGCTTTCAATCATATCGTTCAATAATTCCTCCAGCTCAATTTGGCTGTTTATCGATTGATCCTTTAATACAGCAACAGCCTTCCGAAGCTCCTTTATGGATTTTTTGGAAAAATCATGGGCTTTCGAAATGGCCGCCCCTGCTTTTTGCGGATTGACCTCAATCATATTTTCGGCAAATTCCAAGTGCATACGAAGTGCAATAAGGGAATGTCCAATGGAATCATGCATCTCTTGTGCAATTCTTGTTCGCTCCTTAACAATGGTGATTTCTTTCAATTTGGCATGTGCCTCCACCAATTCAGCACTTAATAGTTGGCCTTTCTCTCTCTCCAAACTGATGGCCCTAAACAAATAAACCAATAGCAACATGGCAAGGTAGGGAATTAACGATGTTTGAACATCCGCCTTCACAATGACCGTTCCAGCTAAAAAAACAATAAAATGGAAGGCAATAATCCCCTTTTGAATTGACTGACCGGACAAAAAGATTTCTGCGAGGGGAAATACATAATAAATACCCGTTAACGGACTATCAAACAACACCATAAAAATGCCGATCACCGCAATATTCACTACCAGTGACACCTTATAAAGAATTGGATACCCCTCTAATAAGCGATAGCGGTTTCTGAAAAAATCATTTGCTTGCAGCAACAAAATAACCGTGACCCATACAGCTTTCATTTCGATTGAAAGGCTTTCTCTAGTGACAATTTCATACAAAATCGAGAAGACAATCACTGCTTTAAAGGCCCAAACCATTTTTCCAGACTTACTGTTAAGCATATATCTCTCCTCCAAAAGCCATATATATAAAGATATTATACTATTACATTTGTTGGAAAGAACATAATCCATCGTCATATCAAAATGATGACTAAAGTCATATAGCAATTGTTGACGAAGGTGACTACTTGGAGAATGTCAGGGACCTTATAATCAAGGTGTGATAACGAAAACAAAAATTCATTACAAATAAACTTATTTAAAAAGGAGAATCGGAAATGAACGGAATAGCAATGTATGGAATCATGGTTGTGATTATGGGATTGGTTTTTTGGAGTAGAACAAGGGCGATGGTTCGTCCGATTCAAGGGTCAGGGATCAGGATATTACTTCCGGTGCTTTATATACTTCCGGGGCTTTATGCATTATCAACTCTTCCATTGCAATTGAAAATATCAGAAATGGCCGTTGCATCTTTCATTGGGTTATTGCTTGCGGTACCCCTTATGTTGACGACCAATTATGAAATTCGTCAGGACGGCAAAATTTATGTACAAAAAAATAAAACCTTTTTCATCGCATTGGTTGCAGTTGTGGCGATTCGAATCATATTAAGGCAGTTTATATCGGGCTTGGATCCAGCAAGTTTAACTATGCTTTTCTTAACAGTAGCTTTCAGCTATATTGTACCTTGGAGAATGGTTTCCTTTGTTAAATTTAGAAAAGCAAAACTGGCACAAGCCCTTGGTAAAGAGATTTTACCTATTAATTAAAAGAGATTGTTTATATTAATTTCGTTTTAGTACCTGATTAAAGTGGAATTATTTAAAAGTAAAGGAGACCATCTAAAAGACGGCTTTGAGATGGTCTCCTTTATCAGAAATTTTTATGGTTCAGGCTTCATTTTTCCTAAAAGTGCCACCCGAACCGTCCTCTCTGGCACTCCCGGTCAGAATTAAATTTTATATTCACTCTTTATAAACTTTTCCAATGCTGGCAGTGAGCGTTCCACTTTTTCTGTGTCGATGCAATAGGCCATTCGGAAATAGCCCGGACATCCGAAACTATCGCCCGGAACCAGAATCAAATCATATTTTAATGCCTTCTGACAGAATACTTTAGCATCTTCCTCAAGCGCCTTTGGGAAAATATAGAATGTCCCGCCTGGTTTCACACAGGTAATTCCCAATTCTACTAATTTGTTATAAATCAAGTTCATATTTGTTTCATAAACAGACATATCACTCGTTAAATCCACAACTTCCGAAACAGCAAGTTGAATAATGGAAGGCGGGCAGTTATGTCCTATGCCCCTTGAAATCTGTCCGCACATACTGACAATCAGGTCAGAATCTATGCAGGCAGGATTTACCGCAATATAGCCAATCCGTTCCCCCGGCAGTGAAAGGGATTTAGAATAGGAGTAACAGGATAGTGTGTTGTCATAATAGTTTGACACATAAGGAGCTTCTACCCCTTCAAATACAATCTCCCGGTATGGTTCATCAGAGATAATAAAAATTTCATGTCCGTATTCTTGTTCCTTTTTGCGAAGAAGATCTGTTAATTTTTGAATGGTTGCCGTTGAATAGATCACTCCCGATGGATTGTTTGGAGAGTTAATCAAAACGGCAGATACTTTCTCCGTCAGCATTTCTTCGAACAAAGTAAAGTTTATCTGAAAATCTTCTGAATTGGGAGGAACTACTTTCAGTACCGCACCTGTTATATCTATATATGGATGGTATTCAGGGAAAAATGGTGCAAATGTCAGTACTTCGTCCCCAGGTTGTGTTACGCAGCGTACTGCATGGGCAATTGCGCCAGCCGCACCACTTGTCATAAAAATATGATTTTCCGTGTAATTCATATGAAACCGGCAATTCAATGATTGGGCTATTTTTTTTCTGACAGAGGGAATTCCTAAACTAGGACTATAGCCGTGAAGCTCTGCAGGACTTTTACTGTTCAACAAATCCATCATCGTCTGCGTAAATTCTTTCGGAACGGGGACAGATGGATTTCCCAAACTGTAATCAAATACATTCTCATAACCTATTTCCTCACCGCGGGCTGCGGCAAATTCAGCTAGTTCTCTAATAATAGATTTACCTTTTAACATATTCTTGTATTGTTCTGAAATCATTCTTCTCCTCCTAGTCTGTTAAGCCTTTTTCATATAGTTATTTTAATCCCTAAATTAACTTTATGACCAGAATTTCAATATTTCAAGAACTTATCCAAAATACTTTTGTAAAGGTCCTAACAAAAGCAAAAAAGACCCTCTCAGGAAGCAATCTGCTTTTGAGTTGGTCTCTGTGTGCCAATAGAATCCCCGTGGCATCGGTCGCTTCTTATTGAACTTTTTCCAAGTGACGGACAATTTGCCCATAATGCCCCAAAACATGCTGAACAATTAAGTGGTCGACTAAAAATGATAACGGTTTTCCGTCAAAGTTTGGATTATAACTTGGAGCTGTTTTCACTAGATCCTCTTCTTTAACTTTTAAAAGTGCTTCTTCTACTTTAGGGACTAAGTTTTGCAATGCATTTATGGCATCATCTTTATTTATACGTGATACAATCTCTTCATTTACTGCAGCTAAACGACGCACATGTTCATGATTACGTCCCCATTTTGCCCCTGGAACCACCAACAGTGCTTCCAAATCTACAACCCAAAAATCTACAGCTTCTAAAATATGAGAAACAATTTGCATGGCTGACCATTCATTTTCAGAAGGTTTCACATAAAGTGTCGCCTCTTCCGTATTTTTCAATATTGCTACAATATCCTCAATACCCTTTTTAAACAATTCCAATTTTTCATTCAGTACCGCTGTTTTCATAGAATATGTCCTCCCTCAATTAGGTAAAAAAACGTCCAGAATATCTGTGCAAAGAAAATGCGCTAGAGTTAGCTCTAACGCGTTTTTCTTTGCGAAAAGTTGTAAATTAGCTATCTACACGCTGATAATTCTTATTGAAATAGCCATATAGGAAATCAACATTGTGGTAATCAGTTGGTTTGTGCTGCTCGAAAAGACGGTCACGAAGCAGGGTGATAAGCGGATCCACTGCGTGAATCGTTTCGCCCCATTTTCGAGCCGATCTTTGAACCATTGAAGCACGTGGAATTCGAACTTCCTGGTATGTTTTAAAGGCTTCTTCGTAGGAATTATGTCTTTTTAGTTCTTCTCCCAACACGAACGCATCTTCAAGTGCTTGAACGCCGCCTTGAGCTAAATATTGAAGCATGGCATGACCAGAATCACCTAATAATGTAATTTTGCCTTTTGTCCAATTTTCGATTGGCTCACGGTCATACATTTGCCAGCGGAATTGGCGGTTAATGTAATTTAATGCATTTTGCACTTTTGGATGACTATTTTCAAAACGACGTGCCATTTCTTCTGGTGTTCCCCAGTCTTCCACTGTAGCATCATAAGATTTAAATACTACTACCTGATTATAAAGCTCACCACGGCGAACTGGGTATTGTACCATGTGAAGGTTTGGTCCAATCCACATGATTACATCATCTAAGTCTAAGTTTGTGCCATGAGCTATTTCTTCAATTGGAATAGCCCCACGGTAAGCTACATACGCTGAGTTTACTGGTTCATCATCAATAAAAAGTTTGCGAAGCTTAGATTTTACCCCATCCGCACCAATAACTGCCTCTGCACTAAACGTTTCACCATTTTGGTTGACAATAGTTACTGTATCACCATTTTGTTCCGCAGTTTGAATACATTGGTTTGTAAAGAATTGGATATTACCGCGTTTTTGACATGCTTCATAAAGGACTCTGTGCAAGTCAGAGCGATGCAATACGATATAGGGTTGGCCGTATTCTTTTTGGAAAGCTTCCCCTAAGTCTAGAGTTGCTAATTCTTTTGCAGTATACACATCTTTAAGGACAAGACGTTTTGGGAACACCGCATATTTCACAATTTCTTCCTTTACACCCAGCCGGTCTAAAACTTCTAACGCGTTTGGTGCCAACTGAATCCCTGCACCTATTTCCCCAAATTCAGGTGCCTGCTCAAAAATTGCGATTGATTTACCAGTTTCCTGGATTGATAGAGCTGCAGCTAAACCACCGATTCCTCCACCGACGATAATAATATCGCTTACATTAGTCATTGAAAATTACCTCCAATTAAATTATTATTTTCTATAAATAGAGAACAGTGTTCCTGATAAGTAAACTTTATATCATTTTTCACTATTTCGTCAATACAAATGTTGAAAAATTTAGAAACTTCTAATCTCTTCTTATATTAAAATCTAATCATCTGAGTTATTTTTCTGAAAACAAATAATATTGACAATCCTTAAAAATTCAATTAATATTTTTATAAATAGTGAACTAAGTTTATAATTAGTGGAAATAGGAGGATAACAATGAAACTTATAAATTTTACAGCCGCTGGGAATACACGTGCAGGGGCAATCGTTGATAATAAAGTGATCGACTTAAACTATGCTTATCAAGCACAGTTAAAAGCAGAAGGAAAATACCGATACGAAGCTATCGCAAAAGCATATGTGCCAGATAATACAGATGAGTTATACCAAGGTGGTAAGGAATCACTGAAACTAGCACAAAATGCCGTTGATTTCATTTTAGCTAATCCTGAAAGCTTTGATAAAAAGGTGGTTTACAATTTTGAGGATGTTAAAGTAGAAGCACCTGTGCAGCGTCCAGGCAAAATTATTTGCGTTGGTCACAACTACCGCGAGCACATTTTAGAAATGGGCCGGGAAATCCCTTCGAACCCAGTTATTTTTGCGAAATTTTCCAATACTATCTTAGGACCAGAGGACAATATTCCGCACTATCCAATTTCTGACCAGCTTGACTATGAAGCAGAGTTTACTTTTGTTGTCGGAAAACAAGCTCGCAATGTTTCCGAAGAAGATGCATTAGACTATGTAGCAGGTTATACCATTACAAATGACGTAACCTATCGTGATATTCAACGTCGCACTCTTCAATGGCTACAAGGAAAAACTGTAGAAGGCAGTGCACCAATGGGACCATATTTAGTAACTTCCGATGAGATACCAAATCCATCCGGCTTAGATGTTGTCCTAAAAGTAAATGGTGAAGTACGTCAAAAAACGAATACTGCCAATCTAGTATTCACCGTTCAAAAATTAGTAGCTTTCTTATCAAATTTAATGACGTTAGAGCCGGGAGATGTTGTATTAACAGGAACTCCTGGGGGCGTTGGAGTTGCTATGAATCCTCCGCAATTCTTAAAAGATGGGGATGTAGTTCGGATTGAAATCGACCAAATTGGTGCTCTTGAAAATAAGGTAAAGGCAACAGAAGTGGTAGCCACTGTTTAATTAGAAGATGCAATGGGGTTGAGTAGCATACACGCTGCTCCCCTTTTCCCTATATATTTGAATAGTAGAGGAGAATGTGAAATGGCTGAAGTAAATCAAGAAGTTCAGGAATTTATGAAAAGCTCAATTGTAACCGATTACACAAAAGATATTCAACAATACAACTTAGGACCTCTTTGGGAAGCAATCCCAGCAATTATGCACAAAACGCCAAAGCCTCAAGCACAAGCTTATCTTTGGAGCGATGAATTAATCAAAAAGAAAATGGCTGAAGCAGCTCAAATCTTCACACCAGAACGCGGCGGTGAACGTCGTGCGATATATTTCCAAAACCCTGGCTTAACATATCGTGAACCTTGGGGATGGGGATCTACAACTCAAACGATTTATGCAGCGGTACAAATGTTATTGCCTGGTGAAAAAGCTCCATCTCACCGTCACTCACAAAGTGCATTGCGCTTCATTTCTGAAGGATCAGGTGCATACACGATCGTACAGGGGGAACGTATTTTCATGGAGGAAGGCGACTTTTTAATTACTCCAAAGAACTTATGGCATGGGCATGCACATTTAGGTACAGAGCCTATGTATTGGATGGATGCTTTAGATATTCCGACTATTTACTCAATCGGCGGTACATTCTTTGAACCATATGAAGATGGCCTGCAACAACCGGATATTCCAGATAATTTTACAGAGAGACGTTATCGCGGCGGAATGGTTCGTCCTGTTGGCGATGATAAATTCACGGTTGCTCCACTTGCTAATTATAAATGGGATCGCACTGTAGAAGGAATTAAAGGCTTGATGGAATTCGAGCCAAATCCACACCATGGATACGCGGTTGAGTACATTAACCCCTCTACAGGTAAATCGGCTAACCCGACACTTGGCACAAGAATGCAGCATTTGCCAAAAGGTTTCCAAACAAAGGCATTACGTCATACACACTCAACGGTTTACCAAGTACACAAAGGTGAAGGTTTCACAGTAATTGACGGCATTCGCTTCGATTGGAAAAAAGGAGATTACTTTGTTGTTCCAAACTGGGCTTGGTATGAACACTCTGCATCAGAAGACTCTTACCTATTCTCTGTTAACGATTTACCGATTATGAACCGTTTCGACTTAGAGCAAGAGCAATCATTTGAGGAAAATAACGGCCACCAAAAAATTACTGGAGAATTTAAAGCAGACTTCCGTTAATAGATTGGGCAAGGTTAAATAAGGGTAGAACTCAGATTCTTCCAATTCAAAGTAAGAAAAAGAGACCATCTCAGGTCGCCAAAATGGCTTTTGAGATGGTCTTTTTTATCATCTATTATAGTTTCTCTTCAACATCACTTTACAACCTATTTGGTTGTTTGACCAAATGCTTGGTCCACATACTGACAAGCACAAACACAAGAAGTGATACAACGATAGGGATTGTTACACTATTCATACCAAATAAATTGACATGGAAGTGATAAATATAAACATAGGAAACAAGTCCGACAATCATCGACGTAATCGCTCCGTATTTATTCGCACCTTTCCAATATAGACCTAACACCACGACCCATAAAAATGCCGATTCCAGCCCGCCAAACGCAAATAAGTTTAGCCAAATTAATAGATCTGGCGGATTTAAGGCAAATAACACAACGGCAATTCCGACAACTGTTGTCACAATAAAGCTCATACGTTTAATTTCAGCATCTTTTGCACTTGGTTTAATAAAATTTAAATATACATCTTTTACAAGCGTCGAGCTTACTAAAATTAATAAGGCGTTTACCGTCGACATAATGGCTGCCATTGGTGCAGCTAATACAATTCCAGCAAGAACAGGCGGTAAAATATCGAGCGTTAATGTTGGCATCACTTTATCGCCAATTTCTATCCCTGGAATCACTGCACGGCCGAATACACCGATTAAATGCATCCCAAACATAATGGTCCCAATCCCAATTGTTCCAATAATGATTGCCCGATGCATTCCTTTTGAATCTTTATAGCTCATCGCACGAACGGCAATTTGCGGCAAGCCAATTACACCGATTCCAATTAAAATCCAGAAGGTTGATACATAAAGCGGTGAAAGGCTTGAATCTGCACCGTATGGCGAAACAAGATTTGGATTTTCTGCAACAAGATTTGCCATAATGGCAGAAACCCCGCCTCCTTCAATGGTAACCGCTACAAGGAGAATGACTGTACCTATAATCATAACGGAACCCTGCAGTGCATCTGTTAAGGCCACAGCCGCAAAGCCACCAATAATTACATATACAAGCACCGCTACGGCAAAGATGAGCAAGGCACCCCGGTAAGGTAACCCGGTTAAGGACTCGATTAATCGTGCTCCTCCAACCCATTGCGCTGTCATCGATGCGAATAAAAAAACAAAAATAGCAATTGCAGAAAGCAGCACAATCGCATTGGATTGATAACGAGCCTTTAGGAAGTCAATTAACGTAATTGCCTCGTATTTACGTGCAATAATCGCAAACTTTTTCCCTAGAATCATCAAGACAAAATAACCTGCAGGTAATTGAGCCATTGCAAGCAGCACCCAACCTAGACCTGTTTGATACGCTACACCAGGGCCACCAATAAAACTTGATGCACTTCCATATGTTGCCATCATGGTCATTGCGAGCAGGAAGCCACCCATTTCACGTCCACCAAGGAAATAATCTGATAGAAACGAATCTGATTGTCGAACACGCGCATTTGCCCAAAAGCCAATAAAGAAAATAATGACAAGGAATAATGCAAGTGGAATGATTACTTGCCAGTGCATTCTTCATCTTCCTCCTCAAGTGAAACTTCGGAAAAGAAGAATTTCATGACGATGGCGATTAACACAATCATGAAGACCGTACCAGCAATACAGCTATAAAAGAACCATGCCGGAAAACCGAGGATGTACGTATATGTTGTCGGGTCCTGCCTTCCAAGACCGTACGCAAAACCATACCAAATAGCAAAGTTAATTATCACAAGAATGACACCTATCATTGCTTCTCGGTGTGCAATGCTAAAACGTTTATCTTCCATAAGTTCACACCTTTCCTTACTTCATTTTAAGTCTAATTTATTGAAAGACAAGTATTATATACAATAAAACCGCCAGCACAAGCATCTTCATGAAGGAAACATGCGCTGCCCGACCTATATGTTGCAGTCGGACAATGGTATTGCTGACTAACAAGATACTTTAAATAAAAAGGGGGAATCTTAAAAGTTTTTATACTTTTAAGGTTCCCCCTTTTTAAATTACCCTGTTATTTTTGCTTATAGCACCTTACTTAAGAAAGCCTTCGTTCTCTCATGCTGAGGGGCACCGAATAACTGATTCGGTTCATTTTCTTCTACAATATACCCTCCATCCATGAAGATAACACGATCTCCAACTTCCCGGGCAAATCCCATTTCATGTGTAACAACTACCATGGTCATGCCTTCTTTAGCAAGCTGCTTCATAACCTCTAAAACATCCCCGACCATTTCAGGGTCAAGTGCAGAAGTCGGTTCATCAAAGAGCATGATTTTAGGATTCATTGCCAGCGCTCTTGCAATGGCAACACGCTGTTTTTGTCCGCCGGATAGTTCTCCCGGGTAGCTGTTAGCTTTTTCTTTAAGCCCAACCTTATTAAGTAGCTCAAGAGCGATTTTTTCAGCTTCCGCTTTATCCGTAGAAAGAATTTTAATAGGTCCTAAAGTGATATTTTCTAAAACGGTTTTATGAGGGAAAAGATTAAATTGTTGAAACACCATTCCAACTTCTTGTCTTACTTTGTTTATATTAATTTTGGGGTCCGTTATATTATGTCCGTTAATGACCACCTCGCCACCCGAGATTTCTTCTAGGCGATTTAGGCATCGAAGAAATGTACTCTTACCTGATCCAGAAGGACCAATGACACATATTACTTCTTTTTCTTGTATTTCTGCATTAATATCTTTTAATACCTCTAGATTTCCGAAAGATTTTCTTAAGTTTTTTACTGTTATAATGCTCATCGAACCTGAATCCTCCTTTCAACAAAATTAGCAAGAAGGGTTAACAAATAAATGATGATAAAGTAAATCACACCTACAGCAAGCCAAATTTTAAATGCCTCAAAAGTTGCTGAAGCCTGAATTTGACCCTGTTGTGTTAAATCCGCAATACCAATAACGGATAATAAGGAAGTGTCTTTTAAACTAATAATGGATTGATTCGTAATGGTAGGCAGCATTCTTCTAAAAGCCTGTGGCAGGACTACGTAACGCATGGTTTGTGCTCCAGTAAAACCAATCGATCTAGCTGCTTCTGTTTGTCCCTTATCGATTGATTGAATTCCTGCTCTGATAATTTCTGCAAAATATGCCCCTGCGTTAATGGCAACGGTGATAATACCGGCTGTTGTACTGTTCAAGGAAATCAAATGGAGGGAATTCACTCCAAAATAAATAAAAAATAGCTGTACGATAAATGGGGTTCCTCGAATTGCATCAACATACACCTTGGCAATCCAATTCAAGATTTTAATAGGCGCTAACCGGAACAAGGCCATCACTAAGCCAATTAAAAAACCTAGAATAATAGCAATAACAAATATATAAATTGTGACTTGAAGTCCTTTTAATAATATCGGTAAAGATGCAGTAATTACGTCCACTGTTTCATCCCCTTTCAAAAAGAAAGCGCGCTTTTATGCGCGCCTATTAACAATATTATTCACCAAGATAAGATTTTACAATTTTATCATATGTTCCATCTTTTTTAAGTTCAGCAAGACCTTTATTAATTTTTTCAATTAAATCCTTGTTTTGACCTTTCAAAACAGCAATTCCATATTGGTCGCCATTTAATCGATCACCCACAATTTTCAAACCAAGGTCCTTTTGGGCAATAGCGTAAGAGATAACTGGGTAGTCTTCAATAAGTGCATCTGCATTTCCATTAGAAACTTCCTGGAACATTGCAGGACTATCGTTAAATTGAACGACTTTAATTCCTAGCTTAGATGCATTATCTTGTGCATATTTCGCACCTGTTGTTCCTTTTTTAACAGCAACAGTTTTTCCTTTAAGTTCATTAACTGACTTAATAGTTGAATTATCTTTTTTAACAACAACTGTTAAGCCTGCGTCAAAATACGGAGTTGAGAAGTCTACTACCTTTTTTCTTTCATCTGTAATGCTCATTCCAGCAATCGCTACATCAAGCTGATTAGCCTGCATGGCTGGAATAATTCCACCAAAATCCATTGGATTAAGTTCAATCTTAAAGCCCTGATTTTTCGCAATTGCATTGATCAAATCAATATCGATACCCTTATAATCATTTCCATCTTTATATTCAAATGGTGGGTAAGTGGTATCCACGCCTACTTTATATACCTTTCCACTATCCGCTTTCTCTCCTGTTGTTTCCTTGCTTCCGCAAGCTGCGATAAAGAGAGTAAGGATTAAAAATAAACTAAATAAACCAAATTTCTTCATTCATAGCACCCCTATTTTTTAGATTATTTTTAATAGAATAAAAATATTACTTTATTAATATATCACAGATATTCAATATTATTAAAGTATTAATTTTTGGCATTTAAATTCATCTTATTTAATAAATATAAAACCGCCTCCGTACTGTTAAGTTTTCAATAAAAATATGTAATTCTATCAATGTAATAGGAATATGATTAAAGTAAAATTCGGAAAAATCTATTATTTAGTATTTCTCAATATTCCGATTAAATTATTTAAATATAACAAATCTCTTAAAAAAGTACAGCTATACTACAGCAAAGAATTTTGGTTCGGAGTAATTGTTATCCCCCCTTAACAAAAAAATCCCCCAAACTAATTAGAATGAGGGGGCGTTTCCTAATTAAGTTTAACGAGGTACTTACTCAGTTATCTTCAACTGTGTCCGCGTTGAAAACATCGGATAAATCGTACTGTGAATCAAACTCCATAACATCTCGAGAGCAAAATATGCCATCGCCAAACTCGATATTGTAAAGATCCCGCGCAAAAGCTTCTCTCCAATAAATTTCCGGGACCAAGCAACCAACAGAGATATGCCAACACACCAGACAAAAGCACCAGCAGCAAAGCCAACAAACAAAATCACCAACTTATCCATTAACGGCATGCCTGTAATACGGGCTGCAAATCCTCCGCCAATCCCGCCCCAAAACGCAATACCAAACGGATTGGCAATTGAAAATACAATCCCCGTCAAAAAATCCCGTTGTTCTTTCTTTCCTGACTGATTCAAATCAATGGGTTTACGAGCGTCTAAAAAGGACATCCATGCCATTCGAAGTAAAAAAGCAGCACCAGCAATCCCCAAAATGATTTGTACTGCCAAAAAGTGAAAAACTAGTGCCACACCTGTTAGCCCGACAACAGCCCAAAGCAAATCCCCTAGTAAAGCTCCGATCTCCACGGAGAAGGCTGGCATAAATCCTCGCTTTAATCCTCTTCGTAACGCTTCTGTGTTGACCGCTCCTGGGGCTGCACTGTAAACAAATCCAAGAACACAAGCCGTTATAATTAAACTAATCATTCAAACAACCCTTTCCGTTTCTCACGCATCCAATCGGCAACCTGGGTTTCCGCTTGTTCATCTGATTTTTCAAGTTCTGTAACAATTTTTTTATAATCAGTGTCCTTCCGATTTTGGCTCATTTTAGCTGCGGCTTCAATGGAGGTAATTTCTATTCTAAAACCAACAATTCCTTTCATTTCGCTCTCAAGCAACTTAGGATCGAGCGTAGACATCAGCCTCCCGTTTTCTCGGTGAGACTCGTAACGGTTGAGCAGCATATTCAAATCCGCTATCAACTCATCACCAGTAACGATGCGTGCTGTTCCATACGCATGTACGGCTAGATAGTCCCATGTGGGGACCTCTTCTACCGTATACCAACTTGATGATATATAAGAATGAGGTCCTTGAAAAATAAGCATTACATCAGCATTATTATCTAAAGTCTTTTTCTGCATGTTTCCGTAGGCGATGTGCCCTGCCGCATAGATTTTCCCTTCATCTTCGCGAATCTCTATGGGAACGTGTGTAGCAATGGGTCGATGTTCATCGACAGTAATTAATAATGCAAACGGATGAGACTTCATAAATTGAATTGCCTCATCATTCTCCATACGATATTGCTTAGGAATGTACACAATAATCATCCTTTCAGCTTGTAAATAAGTTTTAATAAATTAAACTTCCGATAAAAAAATAATATTATACAAACTGACATAAAAAAAGGTACAATAATCAACAAATATACATGTCAGAAGGAATGCAAATGAATAATACCATTTTTACTTTTAAAGATAACTCTCCAAAATACAAACAAATCTACGAGAAATTTAAATCTTTTATTGAACAAGGAGACATTCTGGCAAATGAGCAAATGCCCTCCATCCGGGGGCTTGCTGATTCCTTACATGTAAGCCGCAATACAACATTAATGGCATACGAACAACTTGTTGCTGAAGGGTATATTCGTGGAGAGGGCCGAAAAGGTTATTTGGTAAATGAGTTAGAACCCCTGATAACTCAGGACACATTATTCTCTCATAATAAAACGCATACAGAGTCCAAGAAATCTCCGGTAGTTAATTTCAGGGCAGATGCCGTTGATCAAGCACATTTCCCACTGAAAGTTTGGAGAAGAATTGCCAATCAAGTATTAACATTACAGGATAGCTTTCGATATGGAGAACCATTTGGGGAAGTAGCCTTGCGCGAACAAATCTCCACCTATTTATTCCAATCACGCGGAGTGAAAACAAATGCAAATGCAATTATTATCGGAAGTAGTACCCAACAAATGCTTGTATACCTCGGACAAATACTGAAGGATGAATTCCAGAGTATTATAGTTGAAGACCCTGGTTACGATGGTGCAAGGGAAGCTTTTCAATTCCATCGTTTTATGTTTGAAACTTTGCCGGTTAATGAAACAGGTGCTGATTTTTCACAATTAGAACAAACCAGGTCACAGCTAATCTATGTAACCCCCTCCCATCAAAGTCCAATAGGAGTAAGCATGTCCATCGGGCAAAGGCAAATGCTTATACACTGGGCTAACAAGATGCATGGATATATTATTGAAGATGATTATGATAGTGAATTTCGCTATACGCAACAACCATTTCCAGCACTTGCTTCCATGGATTCAACAAGAGTCATTTACCTAGGGAATTTCTCAAAGTCCTTTCTTCCGGGAATCCGTCTAAGTTATATGGTTCTGCCACAGGAACTTTTAAACCGTTATAAAAATCAATTTCTTCATTTCGAGAGTACCACTTCGCTTCTTAGCCAGCTTACAATGGCTAAATTTATAGAAGAGGGAGAATGGAATCGCCATATTAAACGAATGCGTATTGTTTATAAAAGAAAAATGCATTACTTAGTTTCAGAATTAAAGGAACATTTCAAACAAAATCTATCCATTATTGGGGAGCAATCTGGTTTGTATGTACTAGTTAAGGTACATCTAAATCGTTCAGAAGATTGGTTAATCGAGCGCGCTTCCATTTATGGGGTTAAAGTGTATCCTACATCCATCTATTTCATAAAAAATCATTCTAATGAACCAATTATTAAACTTGGATTCAGTAATCTTACCAATAATGAAATAAAGTTAGGAGTAAAGCTTTTAAAAGAGGCTTGGGCATAAAAAACACCCCTTCGTCGTTAGTTGAGCCTAACGAATGAGGGGCGTCCATTATTTGATTAAATCTATCAACGTTCAGCACTCAACTTACACGGAGTATATATGGCAACACATGGGGTGTTGATGAGTTTACACTCGTTTTTTAAAGCTTTGTATAGAACTCAACCAATTCTTTCATTTTTTCTAAAGTATTTCCACATTGGAATAATTCATTTCTTACCTCCAGGTTCGGTTGTATAATAGACTCTTACCCAGTTGTTAAACGCCCAAGTATATAAAATTCAATTTTAATAGGATGGGGCAGACTTTATTTTAGCCCAAAATCGAATTACATTTTTCACAAAAAATAACTTCAAGATAGAAAAAGCAGCCAAAATCTAGTAAGATATCCACATGTGACATTAGATAAGGGGTTAAAAAAATGAGCGTATTAAACGTACAAAATTTAAGTCACGGTTTCGGTGATCGTGCGATTTTTAATAATGTGTCTTTTCGACTTTTAAAAGGAGAGCACGTTGGACTAGTTGGAGCAAATGGTGAGGGTAAGTCCACTTTCATGAATATTGTTACTGGGAAGTTGCAACCCGACGAGGGGAAAGTTGAGTGGTCGCGAAAAGTTCGTGTTGGTTATTTAGATCAGCACGCTGTACTTCAAAAAGGTACCACGATGCGTGAGGCTTTGAGTACTGCTTTTCAATACCTTTTTGATGCTGAATCAGAAATCAATGAACTTTATGCAAAAATGGGTGACGAAGGCGCTGACATCGATGCATTACTTGCAGAAGTTGGAGAGCTACAAGAAACTTTAGATAGTAATGATTTCTATCGAATTAATTCAAAAGTTGAGGAAGTTGCTCGTGGTCTAGGATTAGATGATGTTGGACTCGATCGGGATGTAGATGATCTTAGTGGTGGGCAACGTACGAAAGTGTTGCTAGCTAAGCTTTTGCTAGAAAAGCCAGAAATCCTATTACTAGACGAGCCTACGAACTATTTGGATGAACAGCATATCGAATGGTTGAAGCGCTATTTACAGGAATATGAGAATGCATTTATCTTGATTTCACATGATATTCCATTTTTAAACAATGTTGTTAACTTGATCTATCACATGGAAAACCAAGAGTTGAATCGCTATGTTGGTGACTATGATAACTTTTTAAAAATACATGAAATGAAGAAGCAGCAGCTAGAGTCTGCTTTCAAGCGTCAACAACAAGAAATAGCTGATTTGAAAGATTTCGTTGCTCGTAACAAGGCAAGTGTTGCGACTCGTAATATGGCGATGTCCCGTCAGAAGAAGCTCGATAAAATGGAAATTATTGAATTGGGGAGAGAGAAGCCGAAACCAGAGTTTAATTTCAAAGAAGCTCGTGCAGCTAGTCGTTGGATTTTCACGACTGAAGATCTTGTTATTGGTTACAACGAACCACTTTCCCGCCCTCTGAATTTGAAAATGGAACGCGGGCAAAAGATTGCATTCGTGGGTGCAAACGGTATTGGTAAGTCTACTCTTTTAAAAAGTATTCTTGGGTTGATTAATCCGCTGGAGGGTAAAGTGGAACGTGGTGAGTATCAACACATCGGTTATTTCGAGCAGGAAGTTAAACAGTCCAACTACAACACTTGTATTGAAGAGATTTGGAGTACGTTCCCAAGTATGAATCAGGCTGAAGTCCGTGCTGCTCTTGCAAAATGTGGATTAACGACGAAACATATTGAAAGTAAAGTCGAAGTCCTTTCTGGTGGCGAAAAAGCCAAAGTTCGATTGTGTAAAATTTTAAACACAGAAACGAATTTATTAATTCTAGACGAACCTACCAATCACTTGGATGTGGACGCAAAAGAAGAATTGAAGCGTGCTTTAAAGGCATATCGCGGAAGTATTTTGATGGTATCCCACGAACCTGATTTCTATCGTGAAATTGCAACCGATATTTGGAATTGTGAGGATTGGACTACGAAAGTGTTTTAAATATAGATTAAGGGGTACCCAATGAGTAAATTATTCTTGGGTACCCCTTTTTATAAACCATCCAAAATTATTCAGGCTTAACAGCTTTAAATTCGTCAATAGTTTCAGGGGTATTTTTACCTTCTTTTCCTTGGAAAAGGTCGATATTAACGGTCACATCCATACAGCCAAGGTATTTTCCATTTTCATCACGTACCGCCATGAATTTTTGATAAATTTGTCCAGATTCACCGGAGTGTTTTGGAAACCAAAATTCCCATTCATCGCGTGTTCCTGAACGGAAATCATTCAACAATTTTTCAACGTAGTGAGCCACTTTTGGGTGAAGCTCAAGCACAGGGCGACCAATCGCTTCTTTACGGCGATCATGCACACGGTTTGGATTATTTGAATACCAACGGAAAATATCGTTGGCGTCGCAAAAACCCATTTCAAATGGCAAAAGTTTGATGATTGAATCCAAAGTACTTGCTTTAATCGCACCAGTTTCAAAATTAATCACAGCTTCAGGACTAATTAATTCTGACAACTTTTTTTCAGACATATATAAGACTCCTTTATGAGAAAAAAATAGTACAAATATTAGTGAGCAAAAACAATCGCCCACTAATATTATAATCCTTTTATTACTATTAACCTATTCTTAGATTGCTTCTGCATAGATTGCTGCAAATTTCAAGAGTGCATCAACTGGTTTAAATTCGTTGGCTTGGTACATTGTATCTTGTTCACCTTCAAACTCGAATTAATGAATTAAATATAAAAAGGAGTGGGCTTGAAGCCACACTCCGACATGATGAATTTCTTGAAATGATTAAAAAACCTTCGGAACACAATTAACCGTTTCTTACCTCTTAATGAAGTAACGGAGGAGATACTCCACCACTTTGTTAAGCGTATTGAAGTTGACAGGAACGGCACTCCGATAATTATTTTTCAGTTTTCAATTTTACCTGGTTAATTTCCCCTCAAAACTATCTGCGACACACATTCCACATGTGTGGACTGTAATTGACAACACAATTGATGTTGGTGGGTTTATCAACATTCTAAGGACTTTATAAAATGATTGTCTTTATAATTACGATGGCACTTCTAACAGTAAACATCCTTTTGTTGATTGGTCTAAATTAGAAGTACGCCAGCTTAGTTGGGGTACTTAAAGGTGGATTGCTAATCAAAAATAATTCACCCTTAATGTATGGACATCTTATAAGAGACGGTATAGTTATTAAAGTATAACGTTTTGAGTTGCTTTATTCCCGTTACCAAAAAAAGAACTGCATTTTGCAACTCCTCTGTTTAAACAAAAGCACAAAATTAGTTTAAGGAAGCCATTATCAATTAACTTACAACTGGATTCATATAATCTGCTTTTCCATTCAATAAAATGATTTTATCCTTAAACAAAAAAAGTCTCAAAAAACAATCGTTTTTGAGAAGTTAAATCACAGCTGGGAAGCAAGATCTAGAGTTATGCTTAAGCAATTCCTTTGTGCCCGAACTTCCTTGTGCTTCTTATCTCTGTTACGGAAGATATATTGATGGTGTTATATTCTCTAAACTCACATATTTTAGTTGGGCTCTAGGTGATTTAGTTCCAATATTCCATATCTCATCCTTCAACTGCTTTATATTTGTAAATCTTGACTCTTGTTTAATAAGAACTGATTCTAAGTATTCTAAAAACCGTTCCTTTTGTGTTTTATTATCTGATGGATATTTAAATGAACTAAAGGTACTAGGAATAGCCAGCCCATCAAAATTTATTTCTTTATGTAATTCAATTAAAACTGCATCTTCCAAGGAAACTGAATTTTTAACTGCATACTGTTCGAATTGACTCCAATTCTTTCGCTTTAATGATTTGAAATCTTTTTTATACTTATTTAAATTTAATCCCTTACCTTTTAATTTACAACGGGTATTAAATGGGGGATTATACTTTTGTATCATTCTAATTTCATAAAAGAACCTGTGGTGAGGGTTTTTATCAAAAATATAAATTTCAGATTTATATATGTACTCATATTCATCTTTGTGTTTAATATACCTCCCGCTTTTTGTTTGTCCTAAGTGCGTATCTCCTTCAAAATGGTTTGTCAGTCGATCCCCCAAATTTTTCGCTTCACCAATATAAATAGTTTCACCATTCTTATCTTTAAGTATATAAACACCCGATTTTTTACTTATTTTTAATTGTTCTAGTTTATCACTATCCCATACATATACCTCTCCTGCTTTAATTGGGTCATCGATTGTAATAGTAATTGACATAAAACCATTCTTCTCCTTGTTTATTTGTTTTGTACGTATTTTATTTAGAATGAAAACCCTTATAGTACTTACCTGTTTCGTTACTTCATAGAAAGGCGATGCCATTCATTAGCACACGCTACTAATCTTAAATCCATTTGAGTTGCTTATTATTAAGTTTTAATTGATACAAATCTTCTAGCTTTTCAATTAAATATTCCTGAATACTATTGATGTGATCTTCGTTAGATAAAAAGTCCACTAAACTCTTTGCACTATATCCATAAAAATAATCATTTTCGTCGGAAGGTGGATTGAAGATCCAATCGGCTGTGTCTCTACAAAAATCCTGTATGACCTTTTTGGCATCCTCTTTCCTTCCGCAATTTGGGTGTACTTCTATGAATACTGTTAGAAAGGGATACTCCTCCTCAGTAAACTCAAATCCACAACCTATAAACTTCCAATCAGTTTGATCATTTATGAGTATGTATAAGTTATTGTCTCTTAATTGAGTTGTTCTATGTGACCATTGTTTGGGTTTTCCAAACAATTCACTAAACTTCACAGATACCTTACCATCTAATGTTTCATCCAGCATAGATTGAAGCCTTTGTGCGTTTTGTATAGCGTAAATATCTATTGGTGTAAACTTTCGACTCTTATTCAATTCCAATCCCTCCATATAATCTAATACTTGGCTGCAATATAAGTCTGCCTTGAATTGTAACAGCCAGTTGTATACCTGGTACCATCTTATTTGGGTAAAACCACTTCCATTAAAACTATCCAATATATTCGAATCTTTTGGATCATAATGTTTCGTTATATATAGAAGGTGTGTAAAATAACCACTTTTCCGGTGTTCTCTTAGATGATCTGCATATCTTGTTAATTGGTCAAATCCTTCTGCACTACCAATCTTATTTTCTATAAATAATAAATGCTCTTTATTTTTATACGCAAAAGATATTACGATGTCAGGACGGCTATCGACCGTATGCCAAATTAATTTATTGTAAGTTCTCTGAGTAAAGACCTGAATTGAATTAATTTCTGATTCATTAAAATTAATTTGTAAGAAATTATTTAAAAATGAAAATAACCACTTTGAATTCTGTAAAATAGGGCTGATTATTTCGGTCAAGTAATCCTCTAACTGATGAGTGTCTTTATTTTTAAGTAAATCATAAATTCTATTAAAAAGTGGTCTCTTCATTTAACCCCTCCTTGCTTGTGTATAATTTCCCATTTTGAATCATAGCGTTAAGGAAGTAATCCCGTTCTTTAGTATATGTATAGTAGCAGCTTTGTTAATCTTTTTATCATAATCAGCAAGAAGCAATTGAACTTGAGATAATAGTTCATAACTTTTTTCAGATGTTTGTGGTAATTTTACAAACCACATTTTTAATACATCTTCAGTATCAACACCCGTTTTCCTTGAACCTCTATCGTACTTTTTAGTACTCATAGCCCTGTAACCAATATATTTGCTTGGCCCAAATAAATTAATAGAGGCAATAAAATACCAATGTCTAAACTGCGACAATTGTGTAATTATATCAGTCTTATTTTTTAAATCTTCATTAAATTGTTTTACGTTTTCTAGGACCTCTTCTAGACTTGTTACTAATTCATCCATAACAGTTCTCCCCAAAATTTATTTATCTCTACCTGTTTCTCTTGTTAATTCTTAATACTATAAGAAAAGCAATTAACATATTCGAAAAACTAGTAAGTATAACTCCGCACATACTTACTAGTTTTGTTTCTCTACTTTAAAACATAGTATGGATTTTCTACTAATTCGATTCCTGCTGTTTCATACCTAATAAACAAACTTTCATAATCCCATTCCTCATTGACACACATTACCCTTCTTAGCCCTTTTTCATCTAATTTTTTATCTTCTTCTTTGGTTATAAGAGCTGTAAAGTAATACTTTAATAGGATATTACCGATAATACCTTTATCCGGAGACTCATTTTTTAATTCTTTAATAATATCTTTGAAATATATGTTTTTACATACTACGTGTTCCTTAATGTATGGAGTTTTCTTGATAGGATCATACATTTCTAAAGCTTTTGGGGTAATATATTTATGCACCCTTATACCATTCCAATCATAATTTATATCTAAAGTTTCTTTTGCAGAGGACCTTAAACATCTATATACGAAACCTTGAATAAAATTCGTACTATTTTGAAAGGTACGTATAGATTCAGGATCCATTAATTTTATTGCATTGTAGTTTCTTACTAACCACTCTACAGCCCTTTTATAAACTAATTTCTCGGCTGATGTAGTATTATTTTTTAACATATTCATACCTCACTAGTGCTTAAGGAAATAACACTTACAGTAATTCGTATCATACTCTTAGCTAGATTTAGACTATATGTATCCAGTTTTCCCTTAACAGCTTCTTTATCGGTTGTAAAAAAATAAGTAGCTCCATCTTTAGAATATGATTCACCGTACCAAATCCCCTTTAATAGCAGACCAATTGAAACGTTTAAAATTTGTTTCTTTTTTGAAAAATCTTGCCGCCTCCTGAATACTTTGACATTCAGCGATTAATCCTTCTCCTTTGAAAATGTTTAGGGGGGGTTCTACTTTGTTTTGAATTATAGGTCTTTTTCTCTCCATATTGCACCTATCTATTTATTATTTTTATTCATCTGTATTTATTTCGAAAAACTCTAAAACTTTATCAATAGTGTATTGACTTCTCAATTTATAGGCACTATTCTGATTAGCTCTTAAGCCCTTCACCCAAAAAGCTTCCTCCTTAGATACATTGGCTAACCACTTCACTTTAACAACATACTCACACTTCTCAAGATCTTCTACATCGTGAAACATATTGGTTGCTTTGAGGTTTAGATCTGACATTTTAACTTCTGTTTGATTAACCTTAAATGTAACATCTTTTATTGGTTTAACAGTATCTATTACTGTACCAATACCGACATATCCACTTTTAGGTATCATACAAAATATTCTTGAACCAACAAATAATTGGTTTAATGTCCTACTATACCAACGTCCACCACCTGCTGAAATAAATCCATAATTTACTGCATCCTCCCATTTTCTAGAAGCCTTATCTTCAAAATTAACTACAAAATCTTGTTTATTCCATTTTTCCTTTTTATTCTCTACTTTTGTATTACTAGATTTCTCATCTATTACATTAGGATCTAAAAGCCAACTTCTAGTTAAGAAATGTTGTTCTCCCTCTTCGAAATACCGGAAGAAAACAGCATTAATTGGAACATCATAATTATTTGATAAATAATTAATTATTCTCTCTGTTTCACTATCAAGTTGTGACGAAACGATCGTAATTTGATGTGTGTCATTTAACTTATCTGGTAAACTATCATCAAATTTTTCAGCAAATGCTTCTTCTAAGGGGCCGTTATTTTTTTCTTCGTATATTCTTAATACTTGATCATATGAAAGATTCTGTACCCAGGATGCATAGTCTATTGCTTGAGCTACTACTTCTCTAGGTGCTCTATTCTTCTTTAATTCAATAATATGAAGGTTTCCCTCTCCATCTATTGCGAGCATATCTAAATATTTCCCATACTCTGTTTGAACTTGTCTACCAATCAATAAAAGATCATCAGATAGAATAGACAAATCTTTCGACAATATATCTTCTAACTTTTTTTCTGATTCAATTACAGAAAAATCAACCTTTTTTATACCGCCATTTACCTTCCATATCCCAACTTCTATAGGCATATACTCACACCTCTATATAATATTAATTAAAAGAAAAATTGTAATTTTCACACTTAGTTTTATAGTATAATATTACCATAATTTCCTAAGAGAAAGGTGAGTAATATTGTCTAAAACAAAATCTTTAACACACGATGCAATAATGAAGGCCTTAGATTGGTCTTATGATAAAGCAATTAATGGTGGTGTACCTGGAATGGACACCGCCATAGAATTAGCTGATAGTTATTTAAAAAAGAGTGGGACCCTAGACGAAAAAGTTAAAAGTTTAATACTTTGGCAAAACACAAAAAGTGCTACTAGTGGATTTTTAACAGGTTTGGGAGGACTTATTACATTACCTGTTGCTGTACCCGCCAATATAACTAGCGTTATTTTAGTTCAAATGAGAATGGTTGCTGCTATTGCACATATCGGTGGTTATGATGTAAAAGATGACCAGGTTAAATCTTTTGTTTATGCCTGTTTAGCTGGAAATGGAGCAAAAGATATTCTTAAAAATGCCGGCGTTCAGATAGGAAAAAAACTTGCAGTAACCGGTATTAAAAAAGTTCCTTTCGAAGTAATAAAAAAAATCAACCAAGCTGTAGGCTTTCGCCTACTAACAAAGTTTGGAGAAAAAGGAGTCATCAATTTAGGTAAGATGGTACCTTTAGCAGGAGGAATAGTTGGCGGTACCGTGGATGCAGTTGCTACAAATACTATAGGGAATGTTGCATACAAGCTGTTTATTCAAGAACAAAACTTTAAAAGTAATGAAGAACCTGAAATTATTGATATGGTATAGAATTATAAGGTCTGTTTTAAAACATATGAAGTTTGAGGATTTATACTACAAATTCATTAAAGCTGAGGGTGAGTTCTATGAAAATAACCAAAGACATAATTGCTCGATGTTACTATTATTCAAAAAAAGTCTATCAAAGGCAGATTAATAGAACTACTTCTACTATTTAGTGAGTTAGGAATGAACCAAGGTAGTGCTGGAGATTGCATTGAGGATTGAATGACACATCCTTCAGGGAAATAATAGTATAGTTTTAGGAGTTAGAAATTGAGAACAAAGGTAAGTTATTCGCATTTACGAGAATTTAAGCCTTTTCAACACCACGCTTGCCTAGCAGTTAATGTTGACTTTATCTTTCTTTTTATTAATTGATGGTTTTAAATTAAAGATAAAAATTTTAATTAATGTTGGTTAATATTATTAATGTATGTTGAAAGGCTGAAAGTTAATGGATCTAAAAGGGAGAGGAAATATTTGTACGACTTTACAAATCTAAGTGATGTAGAATTTGAAAAACTTAGTTCAGATATATTAAGTAGAAAGTTAGGAGTGAAATTACGATATTTTGCACCCGGAAGGGATGGAGGGATTGATTTAGTAGATGATGTTGCACAAAAAAATATTATTGTTCAAGTAAAACATTATGCTAAAAGCAGTTTTAGTAGTTTATTAACCTCTTTAAAAAAAGAAGTAGATAAAGTAAAAAAACTGAAGCCAAATCAATACTATGTATGTGTCTCTCAACAAATTACAGCGGATAATATAAATGATATTTATAATCTATTTAAAGATTATATGGAGGATACTTCCAACATAATTACAAGAGATATTTTAGTCGAATTCTTAGAACAAGATAGTAATCAGGATTTACTTAGAAAAAATTTCAAATTATGGTTATTATCAGATAAACTTTTAAAGGATATTTTTAATAATAAAGTATTTATTGATAGTGAAGTATTATTAGATGATATTAACGAAGAATTTAAATATTTTGCTCAAACAAAAGTTTTTAATGAAGGTCTAGAAATTTTGAAGAAGTCTAGATTATTAATGATTCAAGGTTCGCCCGGGGTAGGAAAATCAATTAACTCAAAAATGTTGGCTGCTGCGTTTGTCAAAGAAGATTATATTATTAGATACACTACGGATGGACAAGTTAGCAATATCAAAAGTGTCATATCCCAAAATCCAGATGTAAAGGAAGTCATATTATTAGATGATTGTCTAGGACAGTATTACTTTAGTTTAAAAGAAGGTCAAGATTTAGAATTGGTATCTTTAATAAAGTATATAAAACAGTATGAAAATAAAGTTCTTATTTTAAATACTAGAGTTACAATTTTTAACGAGGCAAAAAGGTCCCGACTTCAATTCAGGCGTTATTTAGACAAAGGAAAGTTACCTATTAAGACTATTGATATAGATGCAATTTCGTCAGAAGAAAAGGCAGAGATTTTTTATAACCACCTGTCAAAAAATAAAATACCTAAAACTTATTTTAACGAATTGCGAAAAGATAAAAAGTATAGAAAAATAATTGAGCATAGGAACTATAACCCACGGATAATTGAATTTGTTACTGAAGAGTATAGATATAGTAAAGTTAGTCCTCCTGGCTATTATAACTTTATTTTAAATCACTTAAATAATCCTATGGACGTATGGGCAGATGAATTTGAGCAAAAATTAGAGGAAATAGATAGAATATTTATGTATACACTCTTTTCTTTGACGGATACATATACGGATATTATTGCTTTAGAAGATTGTTTTATTTTTAGATTAAATAACGAGGGTCGTGCACAAAGTACAGTAAATCTATTTGATGATGTTAAATCTAGATTAACTAAATCTTTAGTCAAAATTATGGATGTTAATGGTTCAAGTAAAATCGGCGTTCTAAATCCCTCTATAAATGACTATATGAACAGTTATCTCCAGTCAAATAAAGTTGGGCTAAATGCAATTAAGGAATCTATTTTATATATTGAACAATTTGAAAAGGTTTTTGAGAAAGAAGAAGTAGAAAAAATATTGATTAGTAAATTGATATCAGGAGAATTTATTAATTTAAAAAGCTATGGTAATAAAAAAATTGAATACTTATTTTATGGTATATCTAAATATAATATTTTAAATGATAGTTATAAACCACTTATAAAAAGTTGCTTTTATAAAATAGATGAAAGTTTAAGTTTTTTTGGTGAAAAACTCGAGAAAAAAGATCTTTTAGTTAAATTCCTAGAAGAACCTGCATTGTATAATTTTTATGAGATTGAGCAGAATTTAATGACCGAGGAGTTTAAAGATGATTTTATAAGTAATTTAGATTATAAAGGACTAATTGAAGTTTTATCAGTAATAAAGAATAAAGAATTATCACTTCCCGGATTAACTGAACAATTGAAGTCGGACTTTTTTGATTCATTGGATTATTATTTAAGTGACGATATAGAGATATATGACTATATAGAAGATATTGATGGTTTCGAAGTTTTTTATGATTTAATGCCACCAGAAGAGCATTCTAAGGAAATCGATGAAGAGATACAAAAACTTCATTCTAGTGTTAGTAATCTTATTTCAGATGAATTAAGAAGTCAGTTAGATAAAAAGGTAGATTTTGAAGCAATTAAAGAGGAAGTGGAACAAATACTTGAAAAAACCATTTCTAAAGATAAAATATATGATGCAGTTGAAAGACATCTTTATCAAGAAAATGAACCTGACTTCGATGATTATCCAGATGATTATGAAAATAGAGGGTATGAACCCGGAGATGTAGATCCAACTGATATAATATTTGAAAGAGATTATTCAGAAGAAGAATAAATAATATTGTGTCCTTACACATTAACTATGTTATACACAAAAATATTTAGTTCTATTTATCAATGATCAGGATATTCAGATTAGAAAGTTTATATAAAAAAACTAAACCACCCTGGATTATATATTAGGGTGGTTTTATTGGTGAATACACCAATATATTTTTATCTTACTTTTTTTCACTACCACTAGCAACTTCCTTCATAGCGAATTTGATCTCAACTAGTGCTTCTTGTTCTTCTACCTTTTCATCTGCTTCTCCATCTTTATCAATATGAATTGTTTCATATTGATAATCACCCATCATCATATTGAAATGAGCCCTATGATCCTGAATATAAAATATCTTCTTAAAAACATCGAAGTATCTTTCCACAACTTCTTCATTACCTTCGACATACAAGTCTTCACTTATATAATGTGAACCATCATTAATCCACGAAATCAAGGAGCGGCATATCACTTTTTCTTCATATTCAAATTTATCTTCTAAATCATCGATATTTATATTTCCGAAGAACTTAAAATAATTTTCTAGAATTCTCCGCATAACATTTTGAATTGAGACAATACTTTGGTTCTCTCTTATTTTTAATTCCCTCCATAGTAGTTCATATGAGGTCTTTATCGGGTTATCTTGATACCTTTGAATGTAGGATTTATTATTGCTCTTTCTAACAATCCAGAAACTTCCTTCACCGTAACTCTTCTTTCCTTGATTGAAAGTAATTTCTTTATGGAAATAAATATTATGAGTAAAAATAAATAATTGCTTAATATCTGTGGAATTATTTTTTATATCGAACATTATTTGTCTAACTAAGCTGCTCACCATAAACAGAACGTTACTGTCTAGACTGGAAATAGGATCATCAATAACGACTACCTTATCCGTAACGATATCTTCTTTATTATTAGCACCTTTTAAAAGTTGGTAAAAATATAGGAATGTTATAAATGTCTTTTCCCCTTCACTTAATGTATCTTTAACATCTTCACCATCTTCCCTTACAATTTTATAATTTCCTTTTTCAGAAGTTGTGGCCAATTTAAAGTTTTTAAAGCCAAAAGATTTAAGGATATTATTTATCTCATTGACTGAATGCTCAACACTAGTGACTTGTTCTTGATATTTTAGAAGATCGTTCTCAAATTGGCTCTTAAAACCATTCTTTGTTTCCCGGCTACGATCCAAACCTATCAAAGCCTTTTCAATTCTGGACTTTTCTCGGTTAAAATTATCAATGTTTGATTTATTTTTTTCCGCAATATATCGCCACATATCATTAATTAGATTTTCTTTTTCTACCTTTACATTCTCAATCAATCGATTATATTCATTAATTTTATTATTTGCATATGTAATCTCTTTATTTATCTCTTTTATGAAACTTGATAATTTGACCAGTTCTACAGATCTACTTGGTTCCTTCTTCTTTTGTTGGATTAATAGCTTGTTCTCTTCATACTTAGATTGAATTAAATTAAGTAATTGTTGAAGTTTGTCTTTTTTAATAAACGAATTTTGTTGTTCAGCTAATATACTTATCTCTGCTATTATAGATTCGATTCTCTGATGATATTTCTCAGTAGCGGTTGTTAAAGCTTCAATTTGTTTTATGTATGTTTGATCAAAATAACTGTTTATTTTGTCTTCAAATGCACTAGGAAGGGTTTGCTGACAAAAAGGGCATATCCCTTCCGTCTCTTTTAAAATCAAACTTCCTTGTTGTACCCAGTCACTGATGTTTAATTTAGATATTAAGTCAGCAATATCAACATCTTCCTTACCTATAATCTTTTGGCTTAAAATGGGGTTATTCTCTAATGTCTCATCATAAGAAATACTTTTAATTAATTGAACTTTTTCAGCCGGCCTATCAAAAATAGACTCCTTCTTAAGTTTAATCTCTTCGATTGTTTTTAACTCTTTATGCAAATTACTAGATTCCTCTAAGCACTTTTGCATAAATTTATCTTTAGAATTTCTAAATCCCTCAATTAAATCTTTAAAGTCAGTATCTATTTCTCTTTTTATTTCCCAACATTTTTCTCTGAACTCATCTATTACATTTTCTTTTTCCCTTTTCTTTTCATCATATATATCACTTATTCTTTTTATTTCATCCTGGTGACTACGTACCTTTTCCTTTAAATCGTCTATTGTTGCTTTTAAATCAACCGAATCCTTACCTAACGTAAATATACCTTTAATTGGATTATCTAAGCGGAAATTCTCATTAACAAAGTTACGGTTATAAACATAGGTAACCATATTTTCATCTTTCCACTCTAATGAGCAGTTTTGAAAATTTTCTGGGTTACGAATAAGCTCAGTAATTGTTGTTTTACCGGTTCCATTGTTACCGTATATAAAATTTATCTTTTTTAAATCATCTAGTGTAGCACCGTCTTCATTATAAGTGGCAACGCTTTTTAAACTAATTCTACTGATCATTTTTTCACTCCCTAATCTGCTAGAAAATAAGTCCTCATATCCCAATTAAACCTTACCATAAAATACCATACAAGAACTGTGGTTTTATTAAAATTTAAAGAATATAATCCTTTCGATTAAATTTTGATCTAGTAAATTAGGAATAAATAAAACGAATAATTAAACACAACTTTTGTTGTTTCCTAATTTGATGAAAAAAATATTTATTTTTTTCTAGAAACCTTGGTTTTTGAAAAAATTAAAGAATATAATCCGTTTGAAAAATTAAAACAAGAAATTTGGAAGTAATTCAACCAATAATTAAACACTTACATAAAAGATAGAGTATTGAGCTTTAGTTACATCCATTTTTCAGAAATATTCATCATAAGAATAAGGAGAGATACTTTATGAAAGTTTTCCGCTGCTATGCTTCACAAGAAAATGCACTGAATGTAAAAACTATTATCCAAGAGTTATTAGTTTCTGAAGTAGAAAGAATAATAGACCAATCAGCAAAAGATAACAATCCACTAGATAAAAATAGACAGTTAGGAAGTGATTGTGCTTGAGACATACAGAACAAGATTTTTCATTAACAAGAATAGACCACAACAACTTTGCAGAAAAATTAGTAAGGCTACAGGAGGATGGTTACATCTCACCATTCCTACTACAGCAATTTCTCAGCTATAAATATTGGAGGATAAACAATGAAAGAAAAGAACTTTAAGTCTTTTCCCGGCCAGGAGAAAGGAATTATCCAAATACTTATTAAACAAACAAATGTAGAAGAGTCTGTTCAGCTAAGATTTGATTTGGAATTCGACGACCCGTGCCCAATAGTTAGTTAAGTTTCCTTAACCGTTTAAAACACACCTATTTCCGTCAAAGATGTAAAGCGGAGGTGTGTTTATGCGGAAGAAAATTAATATCCAGACGGATTCTGAGATTAACCCTGTAGCTGAGATTTGGATTCAACATTTAATTCAGCGAATAATTGTTGAGCAATTAGATTTACCTCATCGGCTTCAGGCAAAATTACTTCATCAAAAAATTCCGAAGGAAAGTGAGAACAATGATTCAAACAAAAGAAAACATAACAAAGTATAAGGTATTCTACCGTCGAGCTAACATCACCAATCAAAATCTAGAAATGCAGGAATCAGCTGATGCTTTATACAGAGAGAATTATTCACCTAGTGAGATTTTAATAATGAATGAAAATGGAGTTTCTGCAAACACAACTATTGAGAATCGGCCACAAATGAAAAAACTGTACCAAATGATTATGAAGGATCAGATTGATCTTATCTACGTTTATGACCGGTCAAGATTGTTCCGAGATTTTTATTTATTTAATGATTTTCTTTTACTCTGTAAAAAGCATAATGTGAACATTTTTTATACTTCAACAGGAAATGGTTATCAAAAGGAAACACACTCCACACTTTTAGACAATCTTTTTATTAAAGATAGTAAAGGGAAAAGAAACAATGGTTCAAACAGTAAAGAACAAAAGCAAGTATAAAATCTTTTTTCGTAGAGTGAGTACCACCAACCAGGATTTAGCTATGCAGGAATCAGCTGATTCTATGTATCGCAAGAATTACATTCCTAATGAGATTTTAATTTTGAATGAGGATGGAGTTTCTGCTAACAAACTGGATATTGAGAAAAGGCCACAAATGAAAAAACTAATCCAAATGATCATTAATAATCAAGTTGAGATTGTCTATGCCTTTGACCGCTCAAGATTGTTCCGGGACTTTTATGAGTCTAATTACTTTGTTTCACTGTGTAAGAAACATAATGTAAAGATTTTCTTTACATCAGCTGGGAATGGTCATCAACAGGCAACAGATAGCACACTTATTGAAGGCGTAATGAACATTGTAAGTGATGTTGAGGGAAAAAACATTGCTAGGCGAACAGAAGAAGCGAGAAAAAGATATCCAGCTCATAAGCTTGGATACATAAAACAAAAAGAGACTAAGCAGTACATTAAGGATCCTAGTAAAAAGGATGCTTTACTCCAATTCTTTACTGCAATCAAAAAGGTTACAACACACAAAGATTTGGAAGAAATTTTAAAAGAGTATAGAAAAATCCTTAAAACTACTACAAATCAACTAATTAGAATTGCTAAGGATCCTTTTTATGCCGGATATGATTTGACTACAGGGAAGAACAACCTTTCACACGTAGAGCCTTATTTAAGTTATGAGGGCTTCCAAGAGTTACAAGCTCACAATACCGTGTTTTTAACTTATCAAGAGATTGAACGATCTTTAAGGAATCAAGATATTTACAATGTGAGTTGCGGCATTTGTAGGAAGCCAATGATTTTTCATATGAATATCCCAGCTGAAAAAGCCTGGTACTCCTGCTCACGAAAACACTCAAAAACTTTATTAGAAACTGAAGATTTATTTCTAATTATTAATAAGTCACTAGGCAAAATCATTGAGCACTTAAATACAGAACTGCTGCTTAAAGATTCAAGGCATTTCTTCCAAATACTTCGGAAAAATGTTGATGCAGAATTGAAATCACTAGAAGTAAAAAAACATAATTTGATGGAAAAAATCATTTTTGATACTGATGATTTTACCAATTGGAAAGAGAACCCTCATTACGTTGAAATTACAAAATTAGAGAACATACAAAAGGAGCGTCTTAACCTAATAGAAGAAAAAGGTGACCTTTTATTAGAAAATGAAAGTTTAGTAAAACTTGTAAAAGATTATTTACATAAATGCAAACAAACTAATCCTTTTTTCCTAACTTCGTTGCTTATCCGAACATTATATGTTTATCCAAATGAGGTAAATATTGAAGTTAACAAATTTGACTATCTCCAAGATTTTCGTTCCCAATACATTTTTAAAGGAGATGATTTACTTTGAAATTAGCATTTGCTTATATTCGCCGCTCTTCGTATAAGCAACAAGAAAATAACAGTGTCGAAATCCAGAAACAGCATATTCAGGAATTCGCCAAGCGGAATCAAATCATTGTTCCTGATGAACTAATTTACATCGAGGATGTTACAAGTGCATATTCCAAACGTGCGGCTCAACGGAAAATGTTGATGGAACTGGGAGAAAAAATGGTTGAAATGAATATACCGACTGTTATTTTTCACGATATTTCTCGGATGGATCGTACTGGTTATTCATTCACTATTGATTTTTACCGCCCAATGTTAGAAAAGCTGCCGGAACTAGAAGTCTATACAACTGACTCGAATAAACCTATTGATCCTGAAGACACTAGTATCAAAATGAATTTCTTGTTATTCCAACACGAATCAGAAGTAAAATCTGAGCGTGCAGTAGGTAATTTAACAACTTTTTTAGAAAGTAAAGAAACATTTAGACCCGGATCAAAAACTCCTTATGGATATAATCAGATTAAAAAACAAAAACACCAACAACAATTGGAACCAAATGAAAATGCTGACATTGTGTCTTTTATTTTTTTCCTGTCAAGCTGGGGGAAATCTTTACAAAAAATCGCCATAATCTTAAATGAAGCAAATATTCCCTCACCGATGGGAGGTACTTGGCGGTCTAGCACAGTTGAAAATATCCTTAAAAATCCAGTTTATACAGGAAAATTAATCTGGGATATACCTAAACGGACAGATGGTGGAAAAAAGCAATTTGTTTTTGAAGATTCACATCCCGCAATTATAAACAAATTCCAACCACAGTTAATAAAGTTAAATAACCAACTTCAAAAGACTTTCGGCAGAATAGATACACCGTTTCTTTTTTTAAACAAGGTGAAATGCAGACATTGCGATCAATTGTTAATTACTCAAAATGCTTCGACTAGACGAAATGGTAAAAAGTATCCTTATTATTACTACGTATGTAAGCATTGTGGTTATAAAGTAAACATCCAAGAAGTTCACGACAGGTATATCCCTTTGATTTTAAAGCGTGTAATGGAACTATTATCTAGACACCAGATAGAACCTCAAACCTTATCATTTATTAATCATATGATTAATGAGGTTGAAAACAGTATCAACTCTAAAAATCAACTCTTAAAGAAACTCGAGGAAAAACTAAAAATTGCAAGGGATCTTAAAGATCGAGAACTTGAGTTGAAAATTTTGGAATTTATTCAACAACACAAAATTTTTTTAAAAGAATACACGATTTGCCAAGAAAATTTAATGACAACTTATCAACTTGTAGAAAAGGATCAGTTCTTTTCCAGATTTAATGAAATACTGGATCATAAATTAGGATCAGATGAGAAAAGACTCATCATCTTGTATTTTGTAGACTACCTTATTCTCTCTACTGATCAGGAACCACAATTACATTTTAAATCAAATATCTTCTCCCAATCTAATGGATTAACCTATTGGATGAATTATCGAAATGTAATAATTGATTATTGGACAAATAACCGAACATTTAGCTGTTGGAAATATCGCCAACTTAGACTATACCCAGAACCCCTATAACAAGGGGTTTCATTTGAGGCTTGTTCGGTACTTTATCCAGATTGGTATACCATTACGGACAAAGTATCGAAAAATTATTATTAGTATGGACGAACTACCGAAATTTATACATAGGTAAAATGAAAAAGGAGAAATCAAAATGTACTTAAACTCAACTCAGATAAGCTCAGCAACTATTGGCAATGCTATAGTCATAAACCCACCAACATCTCAATACTTTACTACTTTTGGTGGTGAACGCATTATGAGATGTGCAATTTATGCTCGTGTATCCACTGAGATGGAGACACAAAGAACTTCTATCGATAATCAAATCGATTTATTTCGAAATTACGCTGCCCAAAATAATTGGGAGATCGTAGAGATATACACAGACAAGCAATCAGGAACAAAAGGAAACCGTCCAGGTTTAAAAAAACTGATTGATGACGGTAAGGCTGGTTTATATGATGTGATATTAGCTAAGGAACTTTCCAGGTTAGCTCGAAACGGAAGATTGTCTTATGAATTAAGAGATACCTGCCTACTAAATAACATTCATATTGTCTGCCTTGATAACTCGATTAATACAATTACCGGGGACGTTCAGAACTTTGGTCTTTTTGCTTGGCTGTATGAAAATGAGTCAGCAAATAGCAGCCGAAGAAATAAGGCTGCCAAACGCACAAAAGCTAATAGACGTTTATTTGTAGGTTCCAATCCACCTTATGGATACTACTCTGACAAAGGTAAGCTAAAAATTCGTGACGATAACACACCGGAAATTGTTAGACGAATTTTCGAAGAATACCTGGATGGAAAAGGAATGGATTCCATAGCTAAAACCTTCACAGCTGAAAGAATCCCTACTCCTTCTCAAATCGCGAGAAAGTCTAATGCATCACCTTTATGGCACGCATCAACAGTAAAAAACATTTTAAACAATCAACATTATTGTGGTGACCTTGTTCAAAACAAAACTGAAACTGTATCCGTTACAACAACAAAACGAAGAATTCTTGGTGAAGACAAAGCTACGATACAAGAGAATACTCACGAGCCTATCATCTCAAAAGAGACATTCCAGGCCGTCCAAAAGATGCTTCAAACAAGAACTCGTACAAGTACAGCCCCTAAAAAGCATCTGTTTACGAATATTTTGTTCTGTGAAAATTGCCAAAAGGGAATGTGGTTTAAGGCTAATCAAAAAGGCTATAGGTGTGGCGGCAATATTAAACACGGAGATACTTTCTGCGAGAATAGAGTAGTTATCCGAGAAAAAGAACTAGAAAACATTATCATCGAAGATTTACAAGAGCTTTTTAAATCTATTCAAGACGATGAGTTCCTAAGAAGCTTACAAAAGAGACTCGATCAGAAGAAATTTCTGATAAATAATGAACTCAAAAAAATTGAAAACAAATCAAATAAATTACGTTCTAGAAAGAAAGATTACCTTGATATGTATGCTGACGAAATACTATCTCGGGAAGAGCTAGTGGAATATCGTAAACAGATTGATCAGGAAGTATCAAATTTAGAAACGGCTAAGATCAAGTATCAAGAAAAACTAGAAGAATGCGAAAGTGAGAACTATGCAATTGATTTAGGTAAGAAGCTTAAAGAAGTTTCAATACTAAACGATTTAACTCCTCAAGTCTTACACTCACTGGTGAATAAAGTCACCTGTAGCGTTGATGGTAATCTTCGTATTCATTACAATTTCGTAAATCCTTTCGAAGAACAGGAATAGGCAACAACCACAAGGGTTAGTTGCCTTCTTTTAAAATGAGTTGCGAGATACATTCGACGTGCGCCGTCTGTGGAAACATATCCACCGGCTGAATGTACTTCACTTCATATTTAGCACTCAGTGTCTGAATATCCTTCGCCAGTGTCGATGGGTTACAAGATACATAAATCAATTTTTCCGGTTTTACCTGCAAAATCGTTTGCAGCAATTGGTTATCAAGTCCAGTTCTTGGCGGGTCCACAACCATAACATCTGGATTCCAGCCTTTTTTAACCCATTTCGGCAGCACTTCTTCCGCTTTCCCAGGTACATACTTTGTATTTGTGAATCCGTGGCGTTTGGCGTTTTTCTTTGCATCATCAATCGATTCTGGAATAATATCCATCCCGCGGACTTCCGCAGCCTGATCCGCCAGCCATAACCCAATTGTTCCCACGCCGCAATAAGCATCGACCACTTTTTCGGTACCGGTAAGCCCAGCCGCTTTCTTCACTTCATTATAAAGCTTGACGGTTTGCGTTGGATTCAGCTGAAAAAAGGTTCTTGCTGAGAGTTCGAACTGTAAATCCCCCAATGTTTCTTGAATGACTTCATTACCGGCGAGCGAAACCGTCTCCTCGCCAAAAATGAGTGAGGTTTTCTGGCCGTTAATGTTTTGCACAATCGACTTCACATTCGGGAGCCTTTCTTGGATTTCCGATATGATAAGCTCCTTTTTAGGAAGTTCCTTTTGTGAAGTGATTAAGACAATTTGGATTTCACCTGACTGCACACCAACACGGGTGACAATCGTTCGAACGATTCCTTTACGGGATTTTTCATTATAAATCGGGATCTTTAAATCCTCTAAAATTCGTTTCACCAGCGCTGTGGCTTCATTAGTTTGTGAATGCTGAACAGCACATTGGTCAATATCAATTAACTGGTGAGAGTTTAAGCCATATAATCCGGCAAGGACCTTTCCATCTCTTTGCCCCACTTGGAAACTGCTTTTGTTCCGGTATCCCCACGGATCTTCCATTCCAATAGTTTCACGGATGTCCAATTTGTTTACTTCCAGTTTTGTATGGCGTTCAAGCGATTGAATGACAATATCGCGTTTTTCTTTAAGTTGTTGGTCATATCCTAGATGCTGAAGCTGGCAGCCGCCGCATTGATCATATACTGGGCAGAGCGGCTGAACACGATGAGGTGATTTAATGCGGATTTTTTTAATTTTTGCTTCGGCAAATTTCGGATTAATTTTTGTCGCCTCAACAACTACCTCTTCTCCTGGCAGTGCCCCCGGTACAAAGACTACCTGTTTTTTAAAATATCCGACTCCTTCGCCGTTGATGCCCAACCGTTTTATGGTCAGCGGGAAGGTTTGATTTACTTGTATTTTAATGTTTTGATCTGTTTTCATGTTTTTCACGATTCCATCCATTTTTATTTTCAACGTATTATAGCATGTTTCCAGATTAATTGTCGGAGATTCCTTTACCGCCTATGGGTAAAATTTCCGTTGCCTCAATACCAGCAATAAGTGTTTTGGCCCGCTCAATCATTGCTTTTGACTCTTCTAATAATAGTGATCTTTTGTGGGCTTCCACATTTGTCCAAACCTCTGTAACCCAGATTACTTCCGGCTCACTTTTTGATTTATTGACGATATAGATTTCACACTCATCAAGAATTTTCAAAGCTTCTGTCGCGTTTAACAATATTTGTAATAATTCATCACTTTTCCCCTGGATTGCGGTAAATTTAACGTACATGCCATATTTATTCATACGTTCCTCCCTCATTTATATCTGCTATAAGTATGGTCACACATCGTTATATTGAAAACAAGTTCTTTATGAAAAAACCCGAACTCCTGTTGGAATTCGGGTTTTGGTCTTATTTTTTATAGTCATCCAGACTTTTGAATTTATAGCCTTTATTTTTTAAATCCTTAATCACTTTTTCTAATGCATCCGCATTATCTTTTGAAACCGTGTGTAAAAGCATGACACAGCCCGGATGAATTTGCTTCATGATATTATCGTACGCATATTGCGCACCTTTTTGCTGATTAACATTCCAATCCACATAAGCGAGTGACCAAAATACATGGGTGTATCCCGCATCTTTGGCAACTTTCATCGTTCTCTCGCTAAAGACACCTCTAGGCGGGCGTAAATATTTCATTTCTTTTTGACCCGTTAATTCCTTTGTTTTGATCTTAACGGTATCCAGTTCCTCTTTGATTTTTGCGTCGCTGATGGTCGTCATATCGGGATGATGCCAGGAATGGTTACCGACAATATGACCTTCTTCCACCATTCTTTTGACGAGATCCGGCTGGGAGGTTAGGTAATGACCAGTGATAAAAAATGTTGCTGGTACCTTTTCTTTTTTCAGGACATCAAGAATTTTCGATGTGTAGCCATTTTCATAGCCGTTATCAAAGGTTAAGTATAAGGTCTTTTTTTGAGGATCCCCTTTATAAAAGGCCCCATACTTGGCTAGAAGTTGATCGTACAGTGCCCCAGCCTCCGGCGGTTGCTCATTAACAGCTTTTTTGAAGCCCCAATGAATCGGTTGATTCGAAACAGCTCCATATGTAACACTTGGAACGAGCATAAGCAGCATTCCAAGCATGGGCAGTATTTTTTTCATCCATGTTCCCCCTATTTTGTTTCTTTTAGTGTTTGTTTTAAGAGGGAAAACATAATTGGAACTTATAGGAAGGTTTTTGGTTGGTGGTAGATACGGCCTTTGTTAGTGCCAGAATGGGGGAAATTCAAAATGGAAAATAAATAGGCTGCGGCTCTTGAGGATGGAAGTTGAAGAAACCAGCATAATTCTGCGTTTGTGATATAGGGCTTGATTAGGAGAAAGAAGTCTTTGAGAGCGGAAAGATGAGCATCTATTGAAATGGCATTACACCCAGGGCATCTCCACTTTCTTCCTTTATAGTGCATAGGAAGATATAAACATTTTGGACATAGAACCCCCGGTATTAATTCCCTTGGGCAAATATTGTACATTTGGAGAACATCACTTTGAAGTGGTGTTTGTTTATTCAAAATTTGTTTTTTTATTTTTCCCATTTGCTTTGGATCAAGACAGTCCTTTTTAAAAAATTTTTCATATTCAGCAATCTTCATTAAAAGGTTTTCTGCTCTGCAAACTTTCTTTTCTGCCTCCATATATCCGGGGGTAATGTGCAAAGTGGCTTTTGAGTTTGTGAAACAAACAAGATGATCTAAGGGGATAATTGGTAATAGATTTTTTTCAAAAAAATAATTTAATAAAATTTTATGGCGGGCGACTTGAGAAAGTGGATTGGAATATACCCTTTTATTTTCATTTACCTCTTGAGTTAGTTGATGCCGTTCTAAAACAAGCGAACCAGAATAGTTTTTACTATCAATAATTAAGCCGGATTTTTCAGAAAGGAGGAAAGCATCAATTTGGAAGTAGGAATCTCCTTGCGGGAGTCGTATGTCGTGGAAAATGTGGTATTTTTTTGGTGGAAGTAAGCTTAAATAGTAGTGTAGGTTCTTTTCTCCTCGATATCCCGATCTTAGATTTGTTAGTTTTTCTTCAATATCTTGCCTACTTGGATGATTTTTAGCTGTTCTTCGCTCAAGGGCCTCGTGCTGTGCCAGTAAAATCGGTTTGGTCAGGTCTTTTTCAAACAAAAATATCACTCCTTTGTCTTTTGAGTTTAATTTTATCGAAATTTGGGGTATTTTTTGCTTGGTAAATTAGACAACTTTTTGACTATTTTAATTTATCAACACTTTTCGGGAGGATATCAACACTTTCTGGGCCGATATCAACACTTTCTTTAAAGATATCGACACTTTTTCAGCAGATATCAACACTTTTAGCAGGATATCAACAATTTCCGCCAAAACGGAGTACTCTGCCCCCACTAAGTTGCAAAATCATCAAAGAAAAAGGGACAAGCGCAAGCGCCCGTCCCCCAAAGCAAAATCTTATTTAAAAATCGGTTCCTTAAACTGAGCTAATTTTTCCAATGAAGACTTATCCACATCAGCATGCAAGCTGTTACCGTGAGAGTCCATCGTTACAACAGCAGTGAACCCTTCAACCTGAAGGTGCCACATCGCTTCTGGAATACCAAATTCCATAAGGTCAACACCTTCAACAGACTTAATACAATCTGCATAATACTGAGCCGCGCCGCCGATGGCATTTAAGTACACACCACCATGCTCTTCTAATGCAGCCAAAGTTTTTGGACCCATACCGCCTTTACCGATAACGGCACGAATACCGAACTTCTTCATGATATCACCTTGGTAAGGCTCCTCACGAATACTTGTTGTTGGGCCAGCAGCCTTCACATGCCACTCACCTGCTTCGTCTTTTTGCATAACAGGTCCACAGTGGTAAATGACTTGTCCATTTAAATCAACTGGTGCATCGTGATCCATTAAATGTTTGTGAATGGCATCACGGCCAGTATACATCATTCCCGTAATTTGAACCACGTCGCCAACCTTCAAATCGCGGATTTGCTCTTCTGTGATTGGTGCTGTTAACGTAATTACGTCTTCAGATTTAGCTGCAGCAGTTTCCTTTTCAGCCTCAGTCGCAGCAAAATCAATGAATTCTCCATCTTGGTACATCCATTCATTGATTTCCCCTGTTTCAGGATTTACTGCAACACCCATGCGGCGGAATGCCCAACAGTTATAAGCAACAGAAACATAGAAGCTGGCAGGAATACGGTTCATCACGCCGATTTTACAACCTAGAAGAGTTGCCTCGCCGCCGAAGCCCATTGTACCGATGCCAAGTTTATTTGCATTTTCCATTACGTATTCTTCTAACTTACGAAGATCTTCGTTCGGATTTACATCTTCAACTGAACGGAATAACTGTTCTTTAGCTAGATCATAGCCGGAAGAACGGTCGCCGCCGATACCTACACCGATAAAGCCGGCACTGCAGCCTTGTCCTTGTGCTTGGTAAACAGAATGCATGATACATTTGCGGATACCATCAAGGTCACGACCGGCACGGCCTAGGCCTTCAAGTTCACATGGAAGGCTGTATTGGATGTTTTTATTTTCACAGCCACCGCCCTTTAAGATCAAGCGCACATCAATATAATCTTTTTCCCATTGATCAAACTTGATGACTGGTAAGCCTGCACCAAGATTGTCACCGCTGTTTTTACCTGTTAAGGAATCAACAGAGTTTGGACGTAATTTTGCTTCTTTTGTCGCTAAAACAATCGCATTGCGAATCGCTTCTTTTAATTCTAGTTGGTTCACCCCAACAGGAGTTTTAATTTTAAAGGTAGGAAGACCAGTATCTTGGCAAATTGGTGAAACTTGATCATCCGCCATTTTAATATTGTTCGTAATCGTTGCAAGGCTCATTGCGGCACTTGTACCTGCATTTTCCTGTTCCTTGGCAGCTTTTACTGCACGGCGAACGTCTTTTGGAAGTTTCGTAGAAGTTTCTACAACTAGCTTGTACATGCTTTCTTGAAATTTTTCAATATTCAATTCGAGTACCCCTTTCCCTTTGTCCCACTGATTTATCTTTTTTAATTTTATAACTATTCGACGGAATCCATTATACTCCTAAACGCCCTAGAATTAAAGGATAAGCTTGAAATCGGTTACTTGGTATTATGCGGTAAATCGCTTAAAAGCCATATAAAAATGAGCCTGCTATTAAACAGACTCATTCGTTTCACGATTATTGAATTCTCGGCATTTTGATTCCATATCATCGAGCATGGAAAGTAAACGGTCAATATCCTCAAGATCCGTATCTTCCGGATCAATTGCATCTAACACATCAAGAAACATATTTAATCGTTGTTTTAAAAAGGTCACTTGTAGATTTTTATCTTGTACAGGACTACCCATAGTAGTTCACTCCTTTCGTGAACATTATAACAAATGTTGCACTTGATTACAGTTTAAATTGGGTAATTGTGCCTTTAAGTTTTTCTGCTTGTTCTTTTAATTCACTCACCAATTTTTCTACATCCATAATGCTTTCTGTTTGTTGGTTCGTTACGGATGAAACTTCATGTGCACAGGCAGAGGTTTCTTCGGCGATCGCTGCAACTTCACTGGACTGACGGGAAAGCTCTTTAATTGCTGTCATTTGTTTATTGACAAGAGTTGCAATTTCTGATGTTGAAAGAACCATTTCATTCACACTTGTAGTCATTTCTTCAATCGCTATATTTGTTTGGGTTCCTTTAGCGACTTCGCTATTGACCGATTGCAGTTGTTCGGTCATTTGATTGACGACATTTTGAACTTCTTGTTGTATATTCTTTATTAATTTGGTGATACCTTGGACAGCATTTGCGCTTTCATCTGCAAGCAAGCGAACTTCATCCGCTACAACCGCAAACCCTTTGCCATGCTCTCCAGCGCGTGCAGCCTCTATGGAAGCATTTAGAGCCAATAAATTGGTTTGATTTGCAAGATTACCAACAAGTTGAATGATTTGTTCCACTTGTGAGGCATTTTCCTTAAGTCTTATTACGGTCTGGAGAGAAGCTTGATTACTTAAGGAAAGATTTTCAATTCCCGAAATTAATGATTGAATAACAATTTTTGATTTTTGTAAATCTTTAACTACTCCCTCCGATACAGACTCAGAGGCCTTCGCTTTCTCCTCAACCTCTAAGGCAATCTGTATTACTTCATCAACCGATTGAGCGGTAGCTTGTATAGCGGCGGCTGAACCTTCTGCTCCTAAAGAAATCTCATTGATCGCCTTTGCAATCATATTCGCCTCCTCTGAAGCTATCGCAGATTGCGATGAAATCGTAATAACCTTATTATTGGTTTCATTAAAATTTTCATCAATATTTTGTACCATTTCTCTTAAACTAAAGAGCATTTGATTAAAAGCCATTCCAAGTGAACGGATTTCATCATCTGCTTTCGATACTTCTGCATCCTCACTAATGTCGCCGCTAGCTGCCTTTAATGCTATTTTTTCCAACTTTTGCAAAGGCTTTGTTATAAGACCGGCGGCAAGAAAGGCCAGGATACCAGACCAAATAATTCCAAGTGAAAATGTTAGAATAGTAAAAGTAATTTCCCCCATTCCTATATTTTGTTTTAAAATTGGATAAAAAACATAAATAAAAATGGCACTTGTTGAGTATGTAATCACTGCCAATACGATAATAAAAAGAACGAGCTGTTTTCTAATGCCAGACCTATACTTTATTTTCTCCTGCATTCTTATGTCCTCCCTGAATCTGGTAAAGCAAATCCCCGATAATTCTCTTGCTATTCAACATTATATGACAATTTCCGCCAATACTATAGATTAAATTTGACAATGTTCGTAAAATTGCCATTATGAATGAACAAGACCCCTACCGAACCAATCTGTAGGAGTCTCCAGTGCTAAATCAACGTGGGTGTTCAGGTGCTATGAACCCAAAAGATACAAAATCTTGAACCGGAATCCATGCGCCAATGCCCTGAGAGGTAACATTTTTAACAACAATAAACTTTTTATTTCCTTTTAACATGAGATAGACTTCCCCATACGTAACTTTCCCTTTTTCACTTACCCCTGGTGCATAAGCAAATAAATAGCCTAAGCGGTTAGCTGGAATGTTATAAACATGATCATTTTTCGTTCCACCGCCAATAACCGTTTCAAACGCAAGTGGCAGTCGGGTTTTCTCCATCGCCGTGAGCAGCATCATTTTCTTAACCATTTCTGCATCCGGGATTTTAGAGGTCAAACCGCCACGGACGATTTTTTGCGATTCTTGGACATAGTGAATCTTGTAGGGTGCCTTGCCGCCACGATTATCAAAAAAGTTGGTATTAATTTTTTGATACTCCCAATTCGGCGAGGTTTCCGTTGACTCATAGTTCAGCGGCCATTGCCCTAAATAAACGATGGCACGATAGCCAATCGCAAATGGAGTACTATTAATGCTGGACTCATTAAGCATGCGAATCAAATCAGGATTTTGAATCTTTACCTTCGAAGAGTCAATTAATTTCTTTGTCAAATCACTTGGCTGTAAAAGCGGCAAATCCTGTGTCGAATTCGGATAAGTATTTTCCTTTGAGATATTTCGAACAGAAGATGGGACAGCATATTTAACTGCCTCTCTTTTCACCGCAGCTTTTTCAGCAAAAGCAGTAGGCAAAATTGTCATGATTAATAGCATTGACATAAGGACAGGGGCAAATTTTTTCACTAAAAAAACTCCTTTCAACATATCGCATTAAACCGTCTGCTCATAGTTTTTTCGGAGTTCCTAAATATTATCCCTTTCGAAAAATAATTTCTGGTCAAGCCTCTGAATTCCTGTTAATTTTTGACCGTTTTTAAAGATTTGACACAAAAATGTAATAATCAGAACATTTACAAAATTCAATCATTCAATTATAATAAACTTAACCTTTTAATAAAGGAGGGCAGCAATCAATCTGCTAACCAATTATCATTTAAGGAGGTTGGGATCCCCGACTTATATGAAATTTCAACACTCGTGTTTTTTTCAGGTTCGTTCTTAACTAACATGAAGGTTGGTGATTGATGGTCCCATTGAAAAGCGAGATTGATTTTAGCCTAATTTAAATTGTCACTATAGCACATGAAGCGTGAATTACCCGTACATGAGAATTTAGTAAAAAGAAGACTCTAAGTCATTTGACTTAGAGTCTTTCCTGGCTGGTAAGAAAGTGCAACTACTCCTCTGTCTTCCATTAGGGCTCGCCAATCGGCGAGTTTTCTTTATTAAAGAAGGAAAAATCCAATCCCCAATATCACGTAGGCGGCGATTAGGGTCAATCCTTCGAACCAGTTGGATTCCCCATCATTGGAGATCACGACCATTAGCAAAACGGATGAGACCATTGCGATGAGTTCCTGCCAGCTAAATAAGAGCGGCATCGAGGTTTCAAAAAACAGCGAGATAATAACCAGAACAGGAAGAACAAACATCGCAACCTGTAGTGTTGAGCCGATTGCGATTTCTACTGCAATATCCATTTTATTTTTAAAAGCCATTAAAACAGCTGAAGCATGCTCTGCCGCATTTCCAACAATCGCAACGATGATAATTCCAATGAACATCTCTGTCCAGCCAAAGGATTCCGCCACAACCTCAAAGGTATGGACAAGATGCTCAGAGATATAGGCAACCGCCACAGTGGCAATGGCTAAAACGGCAATCGCTTTTCCTTTTCCCCATTCCGGATCCTCTTCATCATGAACAATATTTTCACTATCATGTTGATAAACTCCCCGATGCGTAACGAGCTTGAAAAATAATGCAGCTAAATAAAGGATAATCAGGATAATCGAAATTCCAACGCTTAATGTCAGTTTTTTGTCTTCATTCATGTTCATCGAAAAAACTTCTGGAATGACAAAAGCAATCATCACTGCAAACATCAAGAGTCCGGAATTATGACGGGCATCGTAAATATTAAATTCCTGACGTTTGTATTTAAGACCGCCGACAAAAAAGGATAATCCAGCAACCAGGAGCAGATTCCCTAATACGGAACCCGTTAACGAGGCAAGAACAATCCCAACAAGCCCGGCTTTTAAGGAAAAGATTGAAATAATTAACTCAACCGCATTACCAAAGGTTGCATTTAAGAGGCCGCCAATTCGTGGTCCAGCCACAATCGCCAAACTTTCCGTGGCTCTGCCCATATAGCTTGCCAGTGCAATAATTGTTAAACAATAAATAATAAATAAAAGGATACTAGACCAATGTAATAGTGTGCCAATAATTGAAAGTGGCACTCCAATGAATGTCATGAGCATAAATATTTTATTTGTCACGGCGTTCCCTCCAGCCTAAAATTTTTTCCACAAATACCACTATTCTCCTGTAAAAAACCCCATCAATGAGAATACACTATTTTACAGCTTATTAAAAGTTTCGATAAATTTTTTTCTTGCAAATACTGGATTTTCTCGTTACCATCATTTAGATACGATTATTTCAGAATAGTAAGTAAGAGGTTAATTTTATGCAAAAAAATCATTTTCATTTTTCAATTTTAGTTAGTATTGTTGCTATTTCCGGGTTTTCTCAAGGAATGCTGCTGCCGCTAATTGCGGTCATCTTTGAAAAAAGTGGTGTTTCTTCTTCATTAAACGGACTAAATGCCACAGCACTTTATATTGGAATTCTCCTCGTCTCTCCTTTTATGGAGATGCCTTTACGAAAGTATGGGTACAAACCGGTGATTTTAATAGGAGGAGGAATAGTCGTTGCCGCACTCGCCCTTTTTCCCGTTTGGCAATCATTTTGGTTTTGGTTTGTTTTGCGTTTACTGATTGGAATCGGCGACCACTCGCTCCATTTTGCCACCCAAACCTGGATTACTTCTTCCTCACCACTCAATAAACGTGGAAGAAACGTTGCCTTGTACGGATTATTTTTCGGAATTGGCTTTGCAGCTGGTCCACTAATGACCCCATTGGTGAACATCAATCAGTCTCTTCCGTTCATCGTTTCGTCGGTCCTTTGCTTGATTGGTTGGTTCTTTTTACTGGCTCTAAAGAATGAATACCCTGAACAGGATGCAGGAATCAATTCCTTTTTAAGAACGATTAAAAGGTTTAGCCAGGCATTGAAATATGGCTGGGTTGCCTTTTTACCGCCCTTTTCATATGGTTTCTTAGAATCATCCTTAAACGGCAGTTTTCCCGTATATGCCTTGCGGACGGACATCAATGTGGCCAGTGTTTCCATTGTTTTATCGGGATTTGCCATCGGCAGTATTGTGACACAACTTCCTTTAGGAATGATAAGTGACCGCTATGGACGGAGAAATGTGTTAATCACCGTTCTATTTTTGGGGTTTTTAAGTTTTACTGTCGCAAGCTTCCTAGAGCATTCCTTAATTGGCCTATTTATATGTTTTCTTTTTTCCGGAATGGCTGTCGGTTCCACGTTCTCTCTCGGAATTAGCTTTATGACAGACCTGGTTCCAAAAAACCTTTTAGCAACAGGAAATTTGTTATGCGGAATCTTTTTCAGCTTGGGAAGCTTGAGCGGCCCGATTATTGGCGGCCTGTTTATCCAATTTTTCCAAAACGTTAATTTCTTCTATATTATTAGTACGATGCTCCTTGTTCTATCCCTGATTATTTATCTTTTTGGAAAAAGAACCGTTCCGATGCTGGAGGGCCAAAAAAATTAAGGAACGAATCTTCCTATTTTTCACAGAGCAAATTCATATCCGACGCATAGAATATGTGGTAAAATAAAATAAATATAGGATAACCTTAAAAAATAAATGTTCGCTGTCATCATTCGATGACAGCTTTCGTGTTTTTTAAGGGTGCTGAGTTTGATTATTCTTCTCATTAAGAAAAGCAGAAGCACTGGTAAGCTAGGACTAGAAATTTATATAAAGAAAAATATTGATCCTGATTATGGAGGGGGAAAAGATGAGTTCAGAAGCGAAATCACTTACACACAGAATACAAAAGATTTCTTTTATTGAAAAAATTAAGCCGCATGCAGAGCTGATTGCTGCTGCGGTGAGCGGACTTTTAATTGCAGCAGGATGGCTGTTTGATAAATACGATAACGAAGTGGATTCCATCATCGCTTATTTGCTTGCTTTTGTGATTGGAGGCTTTGCCAAGGCGAAAGAAGGGATTGAGGAAACCTATGAGAATAAAGAACTAAATGTCGAAATGCTGATGATTTTTGCTGCAATCGGTTCAGCGATTATTGGCTACTGGACAGAAGGAGCCGTGTTAATCTTTATTTTTGCCGTCAGTGGTGCTTTAGAAACCTATACGATGAATAAGAGCCATAAAGAAATTTCTTCATTAATGGAACTTCAGCCTGAAGAAGCACTCCTCATTCAGAACGGGGTCGAAAAAAGAATTCCAACCTCTGAGCTGCAGGTAGGGGATCAGATTCTTGTGAAACCCGGCGAGCGGATCCCTTCAGATGGAATGATTGTAAAGGGAAAAACCAATATTGACGAAGCTGCCATCACAGGAGAATCGATGCCCGTTTCGAAAGGAGACCAAGAGGAAGTCTTTGCGGGAACGGTTAATCTAACAGGTTCCATTACGGTTCAAGTGACCAAAGCAAGCAGTGACACCCTTTTTCAGAAAATCATTCAGCTTGTTCAATCAGCACAAAGCGAAAAATCTCCTTCCCAGCTTTTTATTGAACGCTTCGAAGGAACTTATGTAAAGACCGTTCTAGCTGTAGTAATCCTGATGTTTTTTATTCCTCACTTTCTATTGGGTTGGAGCTGGCATGAATCCTTTTACAGAGCAATGATTTTGTTAGTGGTTGCATCCCCGTGTGCATTGGTTGCATCCATCATGCCTGCCACCTTATCCGCCATATCTAATGGAGCGAAGCATGGAATCTTGGTAAAGGGCGGGGTTCATCTTGAGAATTTGAGTTCTTTAGAAGCCATTGCCTTTGATAAAACCGGAACCCTCACAAAAGGAAGGCCTGAGGTAACCGAGGTTATTGTAAATGATGGCCTGGATCGGGAAGATCTTTTATGGAAAGCGGCTTCGATTGAAAATCATTCGAACCATCCGCTTGCACAAGCCATTGTCAAATATGCTAAACAACAGCTGAATCGGGAGCTTCTTCATCCTGATTCACTTGAAGACCTTCCCGGCTGGGGTGTAAAAGCAAGCATTGGACTTGAACAGTGGAAAATTGGGAAAGCCGATTTTGTAGGAAAAGAAACTGCAGAGGCATTTGCAAATGGAAAAGCAAAAGAATTAGCCAGCCTTGGAAATACCCTTGTTTTCGTTGAAATCAATGGTGCTCTTTCCGCCATGATTGCCTTGAAGGATGTAGTCAGGGAAGAAACTAAGATAGCCATTGATCAATTAAAACAAAAAGGAATTTATACTGTCATGCTTACAGGGGATAGTCAAACAACGGCGAGCGCCATTGCCGCTGAAAGTCATGTTGATCAATTTTTTGCTGAATGCTTACCGGAAGAAAAAGTAGAGCAGTTGAAAGAATTAAAGACTAAGTTTAAAACAGTAGCAATGGTGGGTGACGGGATTAATGATGCCCCTGCCCTAGCCATTGCAAATGTTGGAATTGCCATGGGTGAAGGTACAGATGTTGCGCTAGAAACAGCAGATATTGTCTTAATGAAAAATGATTTACCAAGGATTGCAGAGGCTGTACGCCTTTCGCAAAGAATGAATAAAATTATCAAGCAAAATGTTATTTTTTCTATATCCGTCATCATGCTTTTAATTGCTTCGAACTTTTTCCAGCTGCTTGATTTGCCATTCGGAGTAATTGGCCATGAAGGAAGCACAATTTTGGTCATTCTAAATAGCTTAAGACTTCTGAAGTCATAAGGAAGACCGGGGTGATATCCCCGGCCTTTTTTCATTATCCATGAAGCACTATAGTGCTTCCGCTTTTTAGTGATATCCGTTCGAGCCGTTTGCAGACCCTGAAGTTTTTTGTTTTGGATGATTCTTCTTCCCTTTTTGTTTTGTTCCGCCATCTTTTTTTGTTTGTTTTGTCATGATGTAAGCCTCCCGGAAAAATTGTAGGTAACCCTCAATCATAGTTTGAACAATTCTACGGTTTTCATAAAGGAAAAATGAGGGGAACTTAACAGTTTTTCTTACTTCTTTCACTATAAAAAGCGTTGATTTCCCCGCCTAAAACGATGATAAAAGCCGATAAATACAGCCAAATCATCAGCACGATAATCGCTCCAATACTTCCATAAGTCAGAGAAAAATTGCTAAAGTTCCCTACATAAAAGCGTAATCCCATGGAGGTGACAATCCAGCCAATTGTGGAGAAGGCCGCTCCCGGAAATGCGCTTCTGCACCGTAATTTCACATTCGGAGCAATCCAATAAAGGCCAGTAAAAATTAAAAACAAAATAATCGCACTTACAAGATAGCTTAAGGCATCCCAAATCTTACCAAACTCGTCCGAAAATCCTACCTTTGAAAACAAAAATACGCCAATTTCTCTCCCAAAAACCGGTAAAATAATCGCAAGGATAAAAACAATGATCATTCCCAGGGTTAAGAGAATGGCTACTCCTCTTGCCACAATGAAGGATCGATTTTCTTTCACATTGTAGGCTTTATTAAAAGCTCTGACCACTGCATTAATTCCATTGGAAGCTGACCAGATCGTACCGATAATCCCAAAAGAAAGCAGACCGCCATTTCGGTGATTCATGACATATTTCACATTTTTCTCGATTAAATCCATCGTTTCGGCAGGAGCAAACCCTCTGATAAAACCAAGAACGTCCTGATGTGGAATCGGAATATAGGGGAGTAAGGTAAAAAGCACAATAAGAAGAGGAAACAAGGAAAGGAGAAAAAAATAGGCGAGCTGGGCACTTAAACCATTCAAGTCATCTTCTTCAATCCTGTGCCATAGTAATCGAATTAAAGATGAACGAACATTTCCTCCCTTTTCCACGCTTATCCCTCCTTCATGATTTTAATCTTCTTTAATGACGGCATCCATAAAGTCTGAGTCTTCATGATCGGCAAAGGCATCTTTTGTTTCCTTTACCATATCGGTTACTTTCGGGGTGAGTTCACGAAGTTCTTCCACTTTCTCAGTGATATAGGAAATATCCTCACTCACTTCCTCTACCGTTTCTTTGATTCTGATTGCTGTTTCTTTTATTTGTCCAGCAACCTCCCGCGGATGTTTTACTATATAGAGCCCCTTGTTGGATACCTTTAGAACATTTTCCTTCATTACTTCCCTGGTATCTCTATCTAAAAGGCTGATTACACCACCCGCTAATGCTCCATAAAGCATTCCTTTCCAAAATTGATTCCTCTTTGTCACTTTAAACTCTCCTTCTTTGCTACAATTTATCATCTTAACTCCCATTTTGCGATAAGCCCATTCCCTATGCAAGTTTAAATGGTAATATTTAATATTCTTTCATAAACATTCCCCTTTTGTAAAAGAACAAAACACTATTTTTATTGACATCTACCCATTATAATGAAAAGATGAGGATAAAAATTCAGAGAGGGTGTCCGGGATGAATTTAGCAGAAAAATCGACCGAAAATGTCGAATACATGATTGAACAAATTAAAGAAAAATTAAAGGTTTTAAACTTGGGCGCCATAAAACCAACTCATTTCGATGAAGAAATGTACGAAGATCTAAAAGAAATTTATGATTTGGTCATGAAGAAAAATTCCTTCAGTCCAAATGAAATGCAAGCTCTTGTTGAAGAACTTGGAAACCTTCGAAAAAAATAAAAAGCAGACCCTAGGGTTTGCTTTTTATTTTTGTTCTGTCAAAATGATTGGACCATCCTTCGTAATCGCAATGGTATGTTCATATTGGGCGGAATAAGTTCCATCAACGGTTCTTGCCGTCCAGCCATTCAAATCCATTTTTGTATGGTACATACCGATATTCACCATTGGTTCAATCGTGAACACCATTCCTTCTTTAATGCGCGGTCCTTTTCCCGGAAGGCCGTAATGTGGAACATCCGGTTTCTCATGAATTACAGTTCCAATTCCATGTCCAATGAAATCCCGTACAACCGATAGTCCTTCACTTTCAACATATTTTTGAATTGCGTGTCCGATATCACCAATTCGATTTCCTGGAACAGACTGTTCAATTCCTTTATACAGTGCCTCTTTTGTTACCCTTAATAAGTGGTCCGTTTCAGGAGAAACACTGCCAACAGCATAGGACCATGCTGAATCGGCCAATGCCCCATTATAATTGACCACCATATCGATCGTGACAATATCCCCGTCTTTCAAGGGTTCTTTTCTTGGGAATCCATGACAGATTTCATCATTAATACTTGCGCATGTGGCAAATTCATACCCTTTATAACCCTTTTGCTCCGGTGATGCGTTATTTTTTCGTAAAAATTCATCAACAAATTCTTCAATTTCCCAAGTCGTAATACCTGGTTTAATTAATTTAGCGATTTCTTTATGGCATGAAGCAAGAATTTCTCCCGCTTTCTTCATTGCTTCAATTTCTCTTTGTGATTTTAAGACAATCATTGTTTTCCCTGCCTTTTTATATTTTTCAATATCCACTCTAAAAACATCTTATCTCTATCCAAGCTTTTTTTCAAAGAAGTGATTTAAGAATTCATTAATTCTTTGTTAACTCCGAGCGTATATTGTAAAAAATACGCCGTTCGTAATATGGAACTTTTATCTCCCTTTTGGTAATATTATAATATAGATTATCTTTATTAGGTGTGTGAGATGCCATGATTGGAGAACGAGTAAAAAAACTGCGTTTAGAAAAGAAAATGTCCCTTTCCGAACTTGCTGAACAGGCGGGAGTCGCAAAGTCTTATTTGAGTTCCCTAGAAAGAAACTTACAAACAAATCCTTCTATTCAATTTCTCGAAAAAATTTCGGCAGTCTTAAATGTCCCTGTTGATTATTTAATCCATGAACGAATTGATCAAGAGGAATTGGACAGCGAGTGGATGAAGATTGTAAAAGAAGCAATGAATTCAGGAGTATCCAAACAACAATTCCGTGATTTTCTTGAATTTAACAAGTGGCGGGCTGACCAAAATAAGTAGTATTAATTTTTAAAAAAAAGAAAGCATTCCCAAAAGGATTATTCATCTTTTTAGGAATGCCTTTTTTGTATGTAACTTAACATTGCTCAGCCAACTGCTCCTTCACATCATTTTGATTTAGAAATGTTCGAACTGTTTCCTTGTCAATTCCCAGTTTTTTTGCTTCGAGTATTAGAGTAATCCATTCTTCATCCATTACTTCCACTATACCTTCTGTGTTTCCCAACTAAACTCACCCCTAAAATACATATCGTATTCCAGGCAACCCGGCCATCATAGCAAGATGCTCTTACCTTAGATCCTCGGCTTTGCGTCCCTCTTTTTCAAAAGGTTTGCCTTTTTCTGATTGTATGGTTATAAAATAACAAAAAATTCATTATTTATTACTCAGGACTAAATACTTAATCCTTTTAGATATGTTTATTATAAATAGTTCTTTTTTAGTAGGGTGTTAGATTTTGTCAGTTTTTTATAATTTTCACATTACTTTTTGCCACAAATTAACTAAATTTTTGACAAAAAACTGCCAAACCATTAAGAAACACTTCATTCTTACACAAAGAATCCATATTTTCGAAGAAAAAGGAGGGAATTTTTGTCGAATTCCCTCCTTTTTCCTTATCTTTGAAATGCAATAATAGATTTAAATCCTTTTTGCCCGGGTCCCCTGCAGAAATATCGTTGAAATGAATCCGTTAGGTTTTGATTGTTTAGTTCTGGATTTACGGTTTCTTTCGACCGAATGGTTAAATAAGAACAAGAAAGACCTATTTTGCACGAGTCCTCTGTATTTAAACCCTTTAAATTCCCATATATAATTCCAGCAATAAGTGAATCACCCGCACCTGTTACGTCCGTAACCGGCACCTCAGGGGCAACCAATGCTCCAGCTTCCCCGTCTTTGGTAAAATAAATTAATCCCTTATCTCCTCTACTGATCACGACCTTTTTAACGCCCTTGTTTAGAATTTCCACAGCCGCCTTAAAAAAGTCCCCCTCGGTCCTTATTGTAATATCGGACAATACTTCTGCCTCTTTTTCATTTGCAACGAGCCATGTAATTCCTTCAAGCGAACGCGGTAATTTTTCAGATTTTGATACTGAAACTGTAGCAATGCAAATAGGAATATTTTCACTCCTGCAATGTTGGATAACGAGCTCAAGGATTACTGCAGGTAGATTTGTATCGAGTAAGACGATGTCAGGCCGGTCTTGGGGCCATTTTTTTTCAATAAAGTCCTCTTCCGTATGATCATATATAGCCATATCAGCCAACGCGATTGCCATTTCACCTTCTTCATCAAGGACAGCTGTATAGGTACCCGTTGACTTTCCCGGCAGGGCCTCCAAAAGGCTTACATCCACATATTCTCCTGTTGTTTTACGAAGCCACTTTCCTTCAGGGTCATCTCCTACATAACCAAGTAAGGAACTATTAAGACCGAGACGCCCAAGGTTTTCAGCAATATTTCTTGCTACTCCGCCACAGGACATCGTACTCTTTGCAGGGTTCGATGTTTTAAAGGTAAGGTGATTTATCGTTTGTATTTTGCGATCTATATTGGCTCCGCCAATACAAAGAACATTCATGGTTTCAAACACTCCTCTGGACAGGCAACTAAGAATTAGAATTCGACAAAAATCCTCTCCTCTATAACTAGTACGATACACACCTAATAAAAACCTTTGGATAAAATTGTATTTCTCTGTATTTTGCGCAAACGTTTTCCTTGAAAAGTGAATAAATCAAGGCCTCATTCGGTCATAATTTTTTAAAAATTTTTTTAGACCAGAAAATTTGTCTAAATCGTGACATTTAGCATATAATGTAAATAATATATAAATATTCCGAATATTACAAAAAATATAGGAGGTATAAGAGAAGATGACTCTTCTTCATGTATTGAATTACTCCATTCCCATTGGTTTTATTGTGTTCTTTGGTTTTCTTCTTGATCGTATGTGTAAACCTAGTAATCCGAAACAAAAAGCTGGCGATGAGTGAAGTCTAGTCAATAGAATTCACCAAAGCCAGCTTTTTTTACGAGATAAAAAAGGTTACGATTGACAGTACCACAGATGTAATCAGCATTGCGATTAGCGGGCGGGCAGCTTTTGTCCGAAGATCCCGCAGGCTGACATTTAAACCGAGACCGACCATGGCAGAAGTCAAAATAAAGGTAGTAGCCGTTGCGACCCCGTCTAACGCTGCTTTTGAAACTGGAATCGACTTGCCGAAAACATAGCTTCCAAGCAAACTCATTATAATAAAACCAATTAAAAACCATGGAAATTCAATTTTCGTATCCCCTGTATTCGCTGTATTTTTCCGTTTTACCCAAAACATTAAAATAAAAGATAATGGAACAAGCAGCAATACTCTACCTAATTTCGCCAGTAGGGCAATCGCTAAGCCATCAGGACCAGCAGGAGCTCCTGCCAAAGCGACATGAGCAATTTCGTGAAGGCTGGTACCGCTCCAAATTCCATATTCAATCGCCGATAATGGAAGAAAAGGTCTTAGGATGGTATAAGTGATGGAAAATATCGTTCCGACTAGCGCGATAATCCCTACTCCTATCGCGGTATCTTCATCCTTTGCTTTGATAATGGGTGAAACGGCTGCAATGGCTGCTGCCCCGCATACTCCAGTACCAACCCCCAAGAGAAGAGAAAGGGATGATTCTGCTTTCAATAATTTTCCGAGCCAAACGGTTAATACTATAGCAAAAGTAATAACACCCACATCGCGTGCAAGTAGTCCAAGCCCTTGATGCAGTACAATATCAATATTTAGTTTTAAACCGTACAATATTATAGCAAACCGCAAAAAACGTTTCGCAGAAAATTGAATACCGGTGCGCAATTTTTCTGGATATCCAAAAAATTGCCGGTAGATTATCGCAATAACGATTGCACAAGCCAGCGGACCAACATGATCAAAACCAGGGACTTTTGATAAAGCATAGCCAAGTGCTGCAACAACAATCGTAAAGGCAATTCCACCTAACCATAAACCAACGGAAGGCTTAGGTTCCAGATTTTTTTGCTGAAGTCCGTCCTGTTCAGTGATAGATAAAACTTTAGCATTTAGGTTCCCCATTTTTATCACCTCATTTAATTTCTAATTTTAGAATACTCCTGGTTCATGTATAAGGAAAATAAAGATATATAATAGGGATGATAAGTAAATTCATATACATAAGGAACCGAAGCGAGGGTAATCGGATGGATCAACATTTAGAGGTATTTATAAAGGTTGTGGAAAAGGAGAATTTTTCTAAAGCTGCAGAAGATCTGCATATGACACAGCCTGCGGTCAGTCAATATATCAGAACTTTAGAGGAATCTGTCGGCGCGAGACTGCTTGAAAGGAGTAATAAATATGTGCGCCTCAATAAGGCAGGGGAAATTGTTTATCATCATGCAAAAGAAATTTTGGCACTTTACACAAAAATGCAATCATTAGTCGATGATCTGACCAATAAGGCAAGCGGGCAGATTTCGATTGGTGCGAGCTATACATTTGGTGAATATATTCTGCCACATATTATTTCAAGAATGCAGTGGCAATATCCCTTAATTCGTCCATCAATCAAGATTCAAAATACAAAGGAAGTGATTGAGCTGGTAAGAATGCATCAATTGGATATAGGAATTATCGAGGGTTTTTTGAAGGATGATCATTTAAGTTCAGAAGTCATTTCTGAAGATAAAATGGTGGTTGTTGCTTCGCCCACTCATCATCTTTTATCCAAACTTGGTGAAAAACGAATTTCTGATTTGGTGGATGAAACATGGATTTTAAGGGAGGAAGGTTCCGGTACACGGGAGGCTGCGGAAAACTTTTTTCGCTTGCATAACTTTACGCCCAAAAAAATTATGGAATTTGGAAGTACTCAGGTGATAAAAGAATCCGTGGAGGCAGGTCTGGGGATCAGTCTATTGTCACGCTGGGCTATTGAAAAAGAGATTGTCCATAGTTACATCCGGATCATTCATATTGAGGGTCTGCCTTTCAAACGGAATTTTTCGTTGATTACTCAGTCCGCCTATCAAACAAAAGCCTTAAAGACATTTATTGAAATTGTGAGGGAGTATTTGTCGGAATTCTAATTCGTTTCGTCTGAATAGGAGTTTGGAAGGAAACTTTCTCGGTTTCTACGTGATTTTGTCTTTCTAACTGCTCTAGAAGGACACTTTCTCAGGTTTCTACGTGATTTTGTCTTTTTAACTGCTCTAGAAGGACACTTTTACTCATACTTTTTAGTAATTTGTCCTTCCAACGCATCTGTAAGAGGGTTATTTCAACTTATTGTGCACCTTATGTTCATAGTTTTTAAAAAAAGAGGAATTCGTTTTAACGCCTCGTTTGGACATCATTTGATTGAAACGCAGAAGCTTTTCATTTAGCTTTCTTCTAAGTCCTTCCCGCTCTGCCGGGTCATCACATTTTTTCATTAAATCCTCAATTGTCGTCATTTCCCTGCGCAAATGACTTTCCTCTTCGGTATACCCAGCATTTTTTAACAACTTATAAGCCATGCGCAATTCCTTTGGAACTCCTGCGAGGTCATCGAGAGGAAGCGGCTTGCCCATCCCAGGAAGATTTTCAAACTCCCCATCTTCATATGCTTTTTTAATCCGTTCTTCTGAGACAATATGAAATAGATCCAAGTTTTAACCCCCCTTTTTACCTTACCTACTATGTAAAGTATATCAACTATCCATTTATATGCCTATTAGCTTAAATGTAATTTTTTATCCTCATTGGGGGAATGCTACAAGCGTAAACGAAAGGAGTGTTGAGTTTGGCACGTGGAGAACATTTTAATCATAAAAAGAAAAACCACCCAGGCGATTTTCCAAAAAACAGCCTGACGGAAAAACATACTAGAGAAGTCATTGAAGATGAAGAACTAATCGTCACCCAAGAAGCATTCAAAAATAGAGTCGAAGAGGAAGAGTAAAAAAGCGTGAGGAGCACCTCACGCTTTTTTTGATTACAACACAACCGGTTGTGTTAATTCAGCAAAATCCAACTTTTTTAGACCTTCTGCAGCTTTTTCAATATCCTTCGAGAAGATACGGTCTTTTTTAATAGAAGGAACAATTTCTCTTCCCTTTTCGTAAAGTCTTCTTGTTTGTGTAGCCATTTTATCCACACCACGGTATTCCACAGCCTGCATTGCACAAATTAATTCAATCGCAAGAACTCTTCTTGCATTTTGAATAATTTGATGTGCATGTCTTGAGCCAATGGTTCCCATACTTACATGATCCTCTTGGTTCGCAGAAGATGGGATCGAATCGACACTTGCTGGGTGTGCCAATGTTTTATTTTCAGAAACAAGCGCTGCTGCCACATATTGCATAATCATCGCACCAGATTGTAGACCTGGCTCTGGGCTTAAGAAAGGCGGCAGATCATTTAATTGTGGATTGATTAACCGTTCAATGCGTCGTTCTGAAATATTAGCCATTTCCGCAACGGCAATTTTCATAAAGTCCATTGCAAACGCAATCGGCTGGCCATGGAAATTACCTCCAGAGATAACTTTCTCACCATCATCAAAAATTAATGGATTATCTGTTGCCGCATTCATTTCAATTTCTAATTTTTCTTTTACATAATCAAGTGCCTGCCATGAAGCTCCATGAACCTGTGGGATACAACGAAGTGAATAAGCATCCTGCACGCGAAGCTCGCCTTGTTGTGTAGTCAATAAGCTGTCACTTAAATAACTGCGGATTCTTGCTGCTGTATCAATTTGCTGCTGGTAACCGCGTGCAACATGAATGTCTTCATCAAATGCATCAATAATTCCATTTAATCCTTCAATCGTCATGGAAGAAATAAGCTCACTTTCAAACGCAAGCTGTTCTGCTTCTAAGTAGCCGACAACGCCCATTGCAGTCATCGCCTGTGTTCCATTGATAATTCCTAATCCTTCTTTTGCCTCTAATGTAATTGGCTGAATTCCTTCGATTTGGAACGCTGTTAAAGAATCCATACGATTTCCTTGGTAGAATACCTCTCCCTCACCAACAAGTGCTAATGCTAGGTGGGAAAGTGGTGCTAAATCTCCACTTGCACCAAGTGAACCTTGCTGCGGAATAACAGGTACAATATCATGATTCACAAGATTTAATAATGTTTCAATTACCACTGGACGGACGCCAGAAAAACCCTTTAACAGTGCATTGGCACGAAGAAGTACCATTGCTTTTGCTACATCCACAGGAAATGGTTCGCCGACGCCGCAAGCATGAGAACGGATCAAGTTTAACTGCAGGTCTTGAACATCGTTCTGATCGATTAATACATCACTAAATTTACCGAATCCAGTTGTAATTCCGTAAATCACTCTTCCTTCTGAAACAATTCGATCTACTGCTTCCCTGCTCTTTTTTACTGCTTCCATGCTTTTATCTGATGCTTGGACCTTTTGACCACCATATAATACTTCTTTCATTTCTTTTAAAGTTAAACCTTGCCCAGTTAATGTAATCATTTATTATCTCTCCTCTACCACTTTAGTATAATAAAGAAAGAGGCTGGATTCCTGTTTACTTAGTTTAGGAGTCCAGCCTCTTTAATAATCATAATGGAATATTTAATTTTTATTATTGGATGTATAAACCGTCTCATATGTCTCATTCTCCTTTTAAAAAAATATAAATATTCCTATTCCTATGATAATTATTTTATGTGAATCAAGCCCTTACTGTCAATGAAATTTTCTGAATTTTAGCACGATAACACTTTAGCACAATAATAAATGAAAGATGATCAGGGTTCTAGACTGTTCATTATTAATTTAAACACATTTGTTTTATTATTCTTTTAGTAGATAATACTGTAGAAAACATGATACATTTAAAAAAGGTATATAATGAAAGGGGTTTATTATGTTCAATATTGGGCAGATGCAATTAAATAACTCCTTTACTTTAGTTGGGCCGCATACATCTTTGATACATATAAAAAACGAACTTTTAGAGCATGATTTTGTTGTTGTTTCCGGTGAAACCTACTACGCAATCTCAAATAGTGAATACAACCTTATAGCCTTAAATGAGGATTCGCTTCCTGTAATCAACTGGATTGAAAAGGTAAATTGGCTCCCTTCCAAAGTTTTTACTATCAATGAACTTTCTACATCAACAACAGATTGGAGACGGCCAGTTCTGATTAAGGATAAGGATAAAGAAGATATTATCGGGATTGTGACTGCTAACCATTGGTTTCAGCAACTTGAAGGGGAAAATAAGAGATTATCCGCTTACTTTTATACATTGGCCGAAACAATTAATGATGCAGTCACAGCTGTAGATCAGGAAGGAACTGTTATTTGTTGGAATTCTGTAGCTGAGAGGACGTATAAAATTAAGCGCGAGAATATCCTTGGGCAAAAGATTGGAGAACATTTTAAAGCGGAATCCCTTATATTACACCATATATTAAATGAGGGGCGGACTGTTCGCGGCGCCTATCATCGCCCCAATAACGATACTCACGTACTGATAAATGCTTCTCCTATTATAAAGAATAATACCATTATTGGGGGTATTGCGATCGAGCGCGATATTACCGGATTCGTTCGATTAAACGAGGAACTTGACTCATCGCTTCCTTCGCTAATTGATCAAGAAAAGCCTTTTGATTCAATCATAGGAGTTAGTTCAGAAATTCAACAAGCATTACAAATTGCACAAAAAGTTGCCTCTGCTGATATTCCTGTTCTGTTAACCGGGGAACCTGGTACGGGAAAAGAGATGCTGGCCAATGCGATCCATTATGGCGGTTCAAAAAACACTGGACCTTTTGTAACTGTCAATTGTTCAACGATTCCTTCTGGCCTTTTAGAAGCCGAATTATTCGGATACCATGAAGGAGTCTTTACATCCGATCGAAAGGTCGGACAAGCTGGAAAAATCGAACAAGCAGGTAATGGAACTTTGTTTCTTGAAGAAGTTGACAAAATGCCCCTGGATATTCAAGAGAAATTCCTAAATTACTTGGAACATCAATCCTTTTATCGAGTGGGTGGATCTGAATTAATTACAACAAACACACGGATAATTGCCTCTACTTCTCAACCATTAGAATCTATGGCAAAGGATGGGGAATTTAACGAAACCCTTTATTATCGTTTAACTGTAATTAACATTGATATCCCTCCTTTGCGTAAAAGAACAGAGGATATTATTAAACTTGTTCAACAATTTATACTTGAATTTAGTTCTAAGTATAAGAAACCCATTCCGGAAATTACTCCTAAGGTAATGACCCTTTTGATGAACTATGATTGGCCAGGAAATATCCGCGAGCTCCGCAATGTCATTGAACGCTTTATCATTCTTAATGATGAAAATTTAATTACACTTCATCATCTTCCCAAAAATATAATTGACACTTATTCTGGAGATAACAGCAATGTTCCAAGCCAAAACGAAACATCACTAAAGGAACGTGCACCTATAAAAGAAGAGGCATTAATCATTGAGGAAGCTTTACGGAAAACTTATGGAAACAAGAGTGCGGCTGCCAAATTACTCGGTATATCCAGGGGAACACTTTATAATAAGATTAAAGAGTATGAGCTTAACTAAGGTAAGGTTAAAAACAAGAGATATTTATAATTCCGTGGCCGATGCTTCCGCATCGGCCATTATTTGTTCTAGATGTCTTATAAACGGAGAGATCCAGGAAAAAAAAGACGCTTTCTGTATTCAGAAAAGCGCCAAGAACGGAACAAAGTCTTTATTTCTTTTTTTTATTCCCCACAGTCAGTCTACCCATAAAAAATGCTCCTGCGGCCAAGCCAACCAGTGTGTTGGTTTTTTTGTTAAATACTTGTTTAGCAACAAGATTTAAGTTTTGCGGTCTTTCAGCAAGACGGCGCATGAAATAACCGTACCAGTCTTTACCGAAAGGCACATAGGTACAGAAATTGTAGCCTTCATTTGCTAATTTTAGCTGAAGGTCTTTTCTAAACCCATATAGCATTTGGAATTCAAATTTATCATTCGGAATATCATTCTTTTTAACAAATTGTTTCACATGGTTAATGATTTTATGGTCATGTGTTGCAATGGATGTGAATTTTCCATTTAATAAATGCCATTCAATTAGCTTAATAAAGTTTTTATCGATCTCTTTCTTATCTTGATAAGCATATTGTTCCGGTTCTTTATAGGCACCTTTTACTAAACGCAATCGATAGTTTTTATATTTTTCAAGATTTTCTTGTGCATTAAAAAAATATGCCTGAATGACTGTACCAACATTGTCATATTCCAACGATAATTCTTCTAAAATATCAAAAGAAGGCTGTAGATGTCCATAATCCTCCATATCAAAATTAACAAAAATGCCATAATTGCTAGCTTGATGAACGATTTCTTTAAGATTTTCCAAACAGAAGTTGTAATCAATATCTAATCCTAATTGTGTTGGTTTTAAAGAGATATGTGCATCTACGTTATTCTTATGAATCGCTTCTATTACCTTTAAAATTTGGTCTCTCGCGGCGATTGCCTCTTCCTTTTTAAAGACAAACTCTCCCAAGTTATCGACCGTGCATGAGATACCATTTGCGTTAAGCTCTTTAATGCTTTTAATCGTTTCTTCAATATTCGTACCTGCAACAACACTTTGTGCCCCTAGTTTCAATCCATACTTTTTAGCTGCGCTATTAAGAAATTGGTTTTGGGATAATCCCATAAAAATATCTTTTAACATTACCATTACTCCTTCTTGTTGTTATATATTAGGGTATCACTTTCAACAAATTATACTTTTATCATTTGTTATTTTATTAGGATTCAACTAAGTAAGAATCATTAAAATAAACAACATTGGAAAGGATTTTATAACCTTGAATTCTCCCAAAAGCCTCATTTGCTTCTTTTTCAGTGTCAAACTCAAACATTTGAATATTGTTCTTTGAATAAGCAGTAATGATCCACACGGAAAATTCCCTCCAGGTAAAAATGACTTTAAGGGCTGCACCCTTCTTAAAGTGTTTCGCTCGTTGTTTTTGCCTGCATATGAAGGATCAGATAATCAGGGCCTCCTGCCTTTGAGTCCGTTCCTGACATATTAAATCCGCCAAATGGCTGGTAACCGACAATCGCTCCTGTACAGCCGCGATTGAAATAAAGATTACCCACATGGAATTCTCGTTTTGCCCGCTCAATATGTTCACGATTGTTCGTGATTAACGCACCGGTTAAGCCGTAATCAGTATTATTCGCAATTTCCATCATATGGTCGAAATCTCTCGCCTTACAAAAAGCAAGAACCGGACCAAAGATTTCTTCCTGCATCAGACGCGCCTTTTCATCCACATCCGCAATGATAGTTGGTTGAATAAAGTACCCTTTGGAGTCGTCCCCTTCTCCACCCGTCATTAATCTGCCTTCTTCCTTACCAATTCCGATATATTTCATAATTTTGTTATAAGAAGGCTGGCTGATCACAGGGCCCATATAGGAATTGGCATCTTCAGGGTTTCCGACGGATAGCGTTTTAGTCAATGCCACTGCCTTTTCAAGAACTTCATCATAAACATCCTGATGTACAACCGCACGAGAGCCTGCTGAACACTTTTGTCCCGAGAATCCAAAAGCGGAATAAACAATCGAAGAAGCTGCAAGATCCAGATCAGCATCTTTATCCACAACTACTGTATCTTTTCCTCCCATCTCCGCAATCACACGCTTCAACCAAACTTGGCCTGGATGTACTTTTGCAGCACGCTCATAAATTCTGCAGCCAACTTCACGAGAACCCGTGAAAGAGATGAAGCGAGTTTTAGGGTGATCAATAAGGTAATCTCCCATTTCAGAACTATCTCCAGGAACAAAGTTCAGCACCCCTTGAGGCAAACCTGCTTCTTCCATGACCTCTACAAATTTTGCTGCGACAACAGGTGTATTGGCAGATGGTTTTAGAAGTACGGTGTTTCCTGCAACAATCGCTGCAGTAACTGTTCCTGCCATAATCGCTAATGGGAAGTTAAACGGTGAAATGATAATACCTACACCAAGTGGTATGTACTTAAACTGATTGATTTCTCCGTCTCGGCTGTTAACTGGAACCCCATCTTTTAATTGCACCATCTGACGTGCATAGAATTCAAGAAAATCGATTGCTTCTGCTGTATCCGCATCCGCTTCTCTCCAAGGCTTTCCGGCTTCCTTAACAAGGTAGGCTGAAAATTCATGTTTGCGACTGCGAAGGATTCCTGCTGCACGGAATAAGATGTTTGCCCGTTCTTCCGGATCATGGTTTTTCCATGTTTCAAACGTAGAAAGGGCGGCTTGCATTGCTTTTTCAGCCAACTCTTGATTCGCTTTTGAAACTGTTCCAATGATTTCTTCCTTATTACTTGGGTTTATCGATATTGTCTGTTTATCAGTTCGAATACGTTCCCCTCCGATCACAAGCGGATACTCCCCACCTAATTGTGACTGGACGAACATCAATGCGTCTTCAAACGCTTGCTTGTTTTCTTTCGTTGTGAAATCAGTAAACGGTTCATGTTTATAGGGTGCAATCGTATTTTGATAATCTGTAATCATTTGATTCTCTCCCTTATTACAAGATTTTTAATATATTTAATATTCAAATTTAGCACAAATATATTATAAACACTTTTTGACACATTTGTATATTACTTTTTATAAAAATTGTTTAAATTTATTATTTTTGAACAAATATGTTTAATTGAGGAAGTTTTTTAAACATTTATGTGCAAAACAAAAACTTTTCATCTATATTTGTACAGTAAAATAACCATTAAATTAAATAGGTATTAGATTTTATAATCAAACGTCAACAAAAATGTATTAGGTAATTTACAGATTGACAACCTTAGACAATAATGTATAAAATGTGTTCATGGAAAAGACTATAAATTTATAATTCTCTGAAATATCCAATTGATTTATTGGGTATTTTAATTAGAATTTGGAAGGGTTTTCATTTGTCTTTTTTCTACGATAAAGAAATTGAACGCCTTTCTTTTAATTTTGGATAATAGGTTAATAGAGGAGGATGGTTAATGCATCATCAACAAACAGAGTTACAGAAAGGGTTGAAAATTCGGCATATTACAATGATTTCTCTGGGGGGAATTATTGGGGCTGGATTGTTTATTGGGAGCGGATCCTTAATTAATATGGCTGGACCAGCCTCCATCTTCTCCTATGCATTCGCAGGGTTGCTTGTGGTTTTAGTGATGCGGATGCTGGGAGAAATGTCCATAGTCAATCCATCAAGTGGTTCTTTTGCAACATATGCCCGGGAAGCGCTGGGCCAATGGGCTGGCTACACAATCGGGTGGCTATACTGGTTCTTCTGGGTAATCGTCATTGCAGTTGAATCGATTGCAGGTGCAAATATTATTCAATACTGGTTTCCTTCTTTGCCTTCTTGGTCGCTTAGCCTTTTGCTTACCTTTTTATTAACTTTGACAAACATGTACTCTGTTAAATCGTTTGGTGAGTTTGAGTACTGGTTTTCTCTTATCAAAGTAGTCAGTATTGCCTTATTTTTGATTCTTGGCGGGGCTATTATATTCGGACTTATACCAGGGGTCGAATCCCCCGGAACTTCAAATCTTCTACATCGAGGCGGATTCTTACCGAATGGAATTAGTTCTATATTTTTGGGAATTACTCTTGTTATGTTTTCTTTTATGGGAAGTGAAATTGTCGCAACCGCCGCAGGAGAAACAAAAAATCCCGAAAAAGCTATTACTGTTGCAACAAACAGTGTTATTTACCGGATTCTCATTTTTTATCTTGGTTCAATTTTAGTGCTGGTCACGATTCTACCATGGGATTCTCATACCCTGCTGAAAAATCCTTTTGTTTCCGTACTTGAGATTTTAAAAATACCTGCCGCAGCTCAAATCATGAATTTTATTGTGTTGACTGCTGTACTTTCCTGTTTGAATTCTGGTCTTTACACGAGCTCGCGTATGTTGCTTACGATGGCACAAAACGGAGACGCTCCCCGAATGTTTTTAAAGATCAACAAAAAGGGTGTACCGCTTCAAGCCATCTTGGGCTGTACCGTTATCTCCTATATTAGCGTAGGATTTAATTACCTATCTCCTGATAAAATATTTCTCTTCTTAGTCAATGCTTCCGGAGGAGTTGCGCTTCTTGTTTACCTAGTAATCGCCTTCTCGCAACTGCGTATGAGAAGAAAATATGAAAAAGAGAACCCTGAAGCACTGAAAATAAAAATGTGGTTATTTCCTTATTTGACATACGCTACTATTCTTGCAATCATTGTTCTTTTTATTGCGATGGCATTTATTGATTCACTACGTTCACAATTCTTTTTAACCACTCTCATCGCTCTATTTGTAATCGGTTCTTTCTATGTCAGCAAAAACAAAAAATCATTAGATTTATTACCAGAGAAACAGAAACAAATGTCTCTCCATTCAAAAGCGGAGTAGATTTTAAAAACAAGGAGGAAAATTTATGAACAATGAAACGTTACAATTGATCTCAATAGGGATTTACTTAGCCGGGATGCTTTTAATCGGTTGGTATGCCTATCGAAAAACAAGCAACCTCACAGATTACATGCTTGGCGGCCGTTCGTTGGGGCCAGCTGTAACCGCTTTAAGTGCCGGAGCTGCGGATATGAGCGGCTGGTTACTAATGGGTCTGCCTGGCGGTATTTATGTTACTGGTCTTGCAAGCGCATGGATCGCCATCGGGCTGACAATTGGTGCTTACCTGAACTGGAAACTCGTTGCACCACGCCTGCGCTCTTATACACAGGTCGCAAATGATTCTATCACCATTCCAAGCTTCTTAGAAAACCGTTTTAAAGACAACACAAAATTACTCCGGATTGTTTCAGGTATTGTTATTCTTATTTTCTTTACTTTTTATGTATCATCAGGAATGGTTTCCGGTGCAGTCTTTTTCCAAAGCTCCTTTGGGACAAGCTATCATACTGGTCTTTATATCGTGGGCGGCGTTGTTGTTGCCTATACTTTATTCGGCGGCTTCCTTGCCGTAAGTTATACCGACTTTATTCAAGGATTAATGATGCTGCTTGCCTTATTATTTGTTCCGCTTCTTGGTATTTTTAAAACAGGCGGCCCTGCGGAAACATTTGAAACCATCCGCCACATTGACCCAACATTACTCGATTGGTTCAAAGGTACAACTTTCGTAGGAATCATTTCAGCAATGGCTTGGGGCCTCGGATACTTTGGCCAGCCGCATATTATTGTCCGCTTTATGGCAATTAGTACTGTTAAAGAAACAAAAAGCGCCCGCCGTATTGGCATGAGCTGGATGATTATCACATTAATTGGAACAATCTTTACCGGTTTAATTGGTAAAGCATATTTCTATCATAATGCAGCTCATAAACTTGACAATCCAGAAGCTGTATTCATTCAGTTAAGCCAGATCTTTTTCCATCCATTATTTGCAGGATTTGCATTAGCTGCCATTCTTGCAGCTGTTATGAGTACAATTTCTTCGCAATTAATCGTTACCTCCAGTGCGTTAATTGAAGACTTATATAAGGTTGTAGTCCGTAAGGATGCTAAGGATAAAGAACTTGTATTCTTAGGAAGAATGGCTGTGCTAATCGTCGCTGTTGTTGCTTCCGCTCTTGCCTTCAAGCAAAACAGCACAATTTTAAGCCTTGTTGCTTATGCATGGGCAGGATTTGGCGCTTCATTCGGCCCAATCATTCTTTTAAGTTTATTCTGGAAAAAAATGAACAACTGGGGCGCCCTATTCGGAATGATCGTTGGTGCGGTTACCGTAATCATTTGGAAAAATGTTGGCCTAGGGGACACCCTCTATGAAATCGTTCCAGGCTTCGTATTTAACTTTATCGTTTCTGTTGTTGTCAGCTTAGCTACACATAAGAAAAACGATGAGATCGAAAAAGAATTTGATGAAAGTATCCGCTTATTGAAGCAAGAATCAGCGTAATATAAAAGTTACCACCTAAAATTGACAAAGGGGCTATTCAAAAAGATGTTCACTCTTTTTGAATAGCCCCTTAAATAGGTTAATCAAACTTCAACCCTTTTAATGCTTCTGCCAACGCATTATTCAAAGGTTCTTCCTCTTTGTTTTGTTTTTTCAAATACTTTTGTACCGTGCGTTTATCCACTTTTCCACCAGATTCCTTTTTACGGCGTGCTTCGAAAGCAGATAGTTTTTCACGGTATCCACATTTACATGCAAAGATTTGGCCCTCGCCTTCACCGCGTAGCTCTAGTTTTTTATGGCACTGCGGGCATCGTGCATTGGTGACACGCGAAACATTTTTCCGGTGTCCACATTCGCGGTCTTGGCATACGAGCATTTTGCCTTTTTTCCCGTTAACCTCTAGCATTGGTTTCCCACAGTCCGGACAATTTTTTGTAGAAATATTGTCGTGCTTATATTTTTTATTACTTGCCTTAATTTCTGCAACGATTTCATTTGTGTAGTTTTTCATTTCGCTGATAAACACGTCTTTTTTCAACTTACCATGGGCAATTTGATCCAGCTTTTGTTCCCATTCCGCTGTCAAAGTAGGAGATTTTAGCTCTTCAGGCACTAAATCCAGCAATTGACGGCCTTTAGAAGTAATGTGAATGTCTTTTCCACGCTTTTCGATTAGGAATGAATTAAATAGCTTATCAATAATATCCGCACGTGTCGCAACAGTACCTAGTCCACCCGTCGATTTTAATGTTTCTGCCAGCTGTTTATTTTTTGTTTCCATATACTTCGTAGGGTTTTCCATTGCCGAAAGTAATGTTGCCTCATTAAACCGTGCAGGCGGATTAGTTTGACCAGATGTTTGGGCGATTAGTTTCACGTTTAATGTGTCGCCTTTTTCGATGCGGGGTAATATCTGTTCCTTTAGGTCATCAGCCGCATCCTCATCTTCAAAGCGATTTTCGTATACTTCTTTCCAGCCAGCCGCTAAAATCGTTTTTCCCCTTGCAACGAAGTTCTCATCCCCGATTTTCGCACGAAGTGTTAATTGCTCATACTCAAATGCCGGGAATAAGACGGCCAAGAATCGTTTCACCACTAAGTCATAAATTTTCCGCTCTTTATCCGTGAAGGCAGAGAAGTTTACATAGCCTTCTGTTGGAATAATGGCATGGTGATCGGATACTTTGCTATCATCTACGAATGCTTTCGTAGCTTTTATTGGCTTGCTTAAGATTTTATTAATTAATGGACGATATTCCCCAACACCACATGCTCGCAAACGTTCAGGAAGCGTTCCTACAATATCCGAAGAAAGATAGCGCGAGTCTGTACGAGGATACGTTAAGACTTTATGTTGCTCGTACAATTTTTGCATGATGTTTAACGTTTCCTTTGCAGAGTAACCAAAGATTTTATTCGCATCACGCTGTAATTCTGTTAAATCATAAAGACCTGGAGAAAATGACTTCTTTGGCTTTTTCTCGATTTCTTTTACAATCGCATTTTGTTTGCCTAGTTTTCTCACAATCGCATCGATTTTCTCTTTATCAAAGCTGCGGCTGTTCCCTTTTGCATCTTGCCATGCCAGCTTTAAATGATCTGCTGTTTGGGCTTCGATGCCGTAATAGGTTTGCGCTTTGAAGTTTTTGATTTCGTCTTCACGTGCTGCAATCATTGCAACAGTAGGTGTTTGAACACGGCCGCAGTTTAGTTGGGCATTGAACCTAGTGGTTAGAGCACGGGTTGCATTAAGTCCGATATACCAATCCGCTTCTGAGCGCGCGACCGCTGAAGCATATAAATTGTCATATGACTTGCCAGGCTTCAAATTAGCGAAACCGTCTTTAATCGCTTTATCGGTAACAGAAGAGATCCATAGACGTTTAATCGGCTTATTAACTTTTACTTTATCAATAATCCAGCGTGCGACTAATTCTCCTTCTCTCCCTGCATCTGTAGCCACGATGATTTCTTTCACATCATTTCTTGTTAGTTGGCTTTTAACCGCATTAAACTGTTTTCCTGTTTGCTTAATGACAGTCAACTTCAAACGATCCGGCAGCATTGGCAGATCTTCTAAATTCCAAGTTTTATACTTCACATCGTAGCTTTCGGGGTCAGCAAGTGTGACTAAATGTCCGAGTGCCCACGTAACAATGTATTTATCTCCTTCAAGGTATCCGTTTCCTTTTTTATTACAATTCAGCACGCGAGCAATATCACGTGCGACAGAAGGTTTTTCAGCAATAACAACACTTTTTGCCATTTTTTAAACATCCTTTCGAATTTCAGGTAAGTTAACTATAGCATACGTTTCAAATGGATTCAGGTATTCCGAAGATTCCAATACATAAAGGTATTGAAACTAGTTCCAGCAGGATAGTATGATGTAAATGCTTACATGAATGAAATGGAGATTTTTTATGAGAATTAGAGATTGGGACCGTAATTTAAAGGTCCGTTTATTTGCAGAAGCGATGATGAATATTACTTTTTGGATGTTCTTTCCGTTTTTGACAATTTACTTTGCAGATGAATTTGGTAAAAATAAAGCCGGGATTTTATTGGTATTTTCGCAAGTTTTCTCGGTGCTCGCCAATCTGATGGGAGGCTATTGTGCCGACCGCTTTGGCCGAAAACGAATGATGGTTCTTTCTGCAATTGGTCAAGGTCTTTCTTTTATCATATTTGGAGCTTCCAGCTCACCGTGGCTTGACTCGCCATGGATTGGCTTTATTTCCTTTGCGATTGCCGGAGTTTTCGGTGCGTTCTATTGGCCCGCAAGTCAGGCAATGGTAGCAGATGTCGTCGAAGAGAAAGATAGAGGGAATGTCTTTGCGATTTTTTATACTTCGATTAATATCGCCGTCGTTATTGGACCGATCTTAGGTGCAATTTTTTATGTGAATTACCGCTTTCAGCTTCTACTCGTGGCTGGTATTGTCTGCATTATGCTAGGGTTAATCCTGGCAAAATGGACCCGGGAAACCGCTCCATTGAAAAAATCAACCTCCATTGATGTGGAAGGGAAATGGTATTACTTTTTACAAAATCAGCTTCGCGACTATTCACTCATTATAAAAGACAAAACATTTCTACTGTTTATTCTTGCTGGCGTACTGGCTGGTCAAACCTTTATGCAGTTGGATTTATTAATTCCCGTTTATATGAAAGATGTGCTAAAAACTCAAAGTCTGTTCTCCTTTTCAATTAAAGGTGAGCAGGCATTTGGGATCGTACTGGCGGAAAACGGGCTTCTTGTCGCATTATTGACCGTTTCCGTTACAAAATGGATGAGCCGGTACAAGGAACGAAATGTATTTATTCTTTCTTCTATTATGTATGCCATTTCGATTTTGCTCTTTAGCGTAACGGAATGGATCTGGGGATTTATTATTGCCATGGCCATCTTCACATTTGGTGAATTAATGGCGGCCGGACTTCAGCAAAGCTTTGTTTCCAAGCTTGCACCCGAACATATGAGGGGACAATATTTTGCTGCTGCCAGTTTGCGGTTTACAATTAGCCGGACCATTGCCCCAATCTTTATCCCGATGACCGTGTGGATTGGGTATCACTGGACATTTTCCTTCCTATCGATTGTGGCTTTAATCAGCGCTGGTTTCTATTGGCTCATGTTTTATTTTTTTGAAAAACAAATACCCCCAAAAAGTTCAAAAAACTTTCTATAAATTGTACTAAAATGTTCACATCTCCCTCTTTTACTATTATAATTAACTTGTAAAGGTTTTCTATTATTAAGGGCGGTGGAATGTATGGATGGGTCACAGTTTTTGTCTCCAACATCAATTTCAGGCATTATTACTTTTCTAGTTCTATTTTCCGCAGGGGTTTATTTTAATATAAAAGTATACGGTTCTAAACTGCAGTAAAGATGAAAAGTCTTTACTGTTTTTTTATGCCTTTTGGTCAAAATGGCTGCTAGTTTCTTTTTCCAATTAAACAAGCTACAATATATATGAAGATTCTGGTAAAGGAGAATACATAAAATGAGTGAATTTCAGAAGAACCTTGAAAAATATGCTGAGCTTGCGGTAAAAGTGGGCGTAAATGTTCAAAAGGGACAAACATTAGTCGTGAATGCTTCCTTAGATGCAGCTGAATTTGTTCGTCTTGTAGTAAAGAAAGCATATGAAGTTGGGGCATTCAATGTTGTGGTCAATTGGGCTGATGACTTCGTTTCCCGTACAAAATACGATTTAGCACCTGATGAAGCCTTTCAAGAATTTCCTGCCTGGCGTGCAAAAGAGACAGAGGAACTTGCCGAAAAAGGCGCAGCTTTTATGTCAGTTATTTCTTCTAGCCCAGACCTTTTAAAAGGAGTCAATCCAGAACGAATCTCCAATTTCCAAAAAGCGGCTGGTACCGCATTAGCCAAATACCGCCAGGCGATTCAATCCGATAAAGTTAGCTGGACTGTTGTAGCCGCAGCATCTCCTGCATGGGCTGCAAAAGTATTCCCAGATGTTCGAAGCGAACAGCAAGTTGAAAAACTATGGGAAGCAATTTTTAAAGCAACCCGCGCAGATGTTGATAATCCTGTGGATGCCTGGAAAAAGCATGATGAAAATTTACATGAAAAAGTTCATTATTTAAATGAAAAGAAATATTTGAAGCTACATTATAAAGCTCCTGGTACCGATTTAACGATTGAGCTTCCGAAAAACCATCTTTGGGTTGGGGCAGGAAGTATAAATGAAAACGGTCATGAGTTTATGGCAAACATGCCGACGGAGGAAGTTTTTACGGTTCCGCTTAAAACAGGTGTGAATGGTACAGTTGCCAGCACGAAACCTCTTAGCTACGGTGGTAATATTATTGACCGTTTTTCGATTACGTTTGAAAATGGAAAAATTGTTGGGGTAACAGCGGAAGAAGGAGAAGAAATTCTGAAGCGTTTGGTTGAGACGGATGAAGGCTCGCATTATCTTGGCGAAGTAGCCCTTGTTCCTTTTAACTCACCGATTTCACAGTCCAATATTTTGTTCTTTAATACCTTGTTTGATGAGAATGCGTCTAATCATTTAGCGATTGGAAGTGCGTATGCGTTCTGTATTGAGGGAGGCAAGAAGATGTCTGCTGATGAATTAAAAGAAAATGGACTAAACCAAAGTATTACCCACGTTGATTTCATGATTGGTTCGGCGGAAATGGATATTGACGGCATTACTGCTGATGGCAAATCAGAGCCCGTATTCCGCGGCGGAAACTGGGCGTTCTAATTGATGATATGAATGATGAGAAAATGTCCTTCGATTTTTAGTGTTGAAGGACATTTTTTCTTTTTAATGATGCGGTTACTGCCCATCGTTCCCGTGATTTTCAAAAAATCAGCGGGGCCGGCACTATCCAGGGTTCATAGTTCCCGTGTCTTCTAAAATATCAGCGGCGCGGGCACTATCCAGAGTCCATAGTTCCCGTTACTTTCAAAATATCAGCATTGCGGGCACTATCCAGGGTGAATAGTTCCCGTTACTTTCAAAATATCAGCATTGCGGGCACTATCCGGGGTTCATAGTTCCCGTGTCTTCTAAAATATCAGCGGCGCGGGCACTATCCGGGGTTCATAGTTCCCGTTACTTTCAAAATATCAGCTTTGCGGGCACTATCCAGGGTTCATAGTTCCCGTGTCTTCTAAAATATCAGCCGCGCGGGCACTATCCGGGGTTCATAGTTCCCGTGTCTTCTAAAATATCAGCGCCGCGGGCACTATCCGGGGTTCATAGTTCCCGTTACTTTCAAAATATCAGCATTGCGGGCACTATCCGGGGTTCATAGTTCCCGTTACTTTCAAAATATCATCATTGCGGGCACTATCCAGGGTTCATAGTTCCCGTGTCTTCTAAAATATCAGCATTGCGGGCACTATCCAGGGTTCATAGTTCCCGTGTCTTCTAAAATATCAGCGCCGCGGGCACTATCCGGAGTCCATAGTTCCCGTTACTTTCAAAATATCAGCATTGCGGGCACTATCCAGGGTTCATAGTTCCCGTGTCTTCTAAAATATCAGCGCCGCGGGCACTATCCGGGGTTCATAGTTCCCGTTACTTTCAAAATATCAGCATTGCGGGCACTATCCAGGGTTCATAGTTCCCATGTCTTCTAAAATATCAGCGCCGCGGGCACTATCCGGAGTCCATAGTTCCCGTTACTTTCAAAATATCAGCTTTGCGGGCACTATCCAGGGTTCATAGTTCCCGTGTCTTCTAAAATATCAGCGCCGCGGGCACTATCCGCGGCTCATAGTTCCCATGTTTTTTAAAATATCAGCGAGACGGGCACTATCCGGGGTCCATAGTTCCAAGGCCAAACCTTTACAATTAAGAAGAGCGCACTTCCCTGGTCAGTCTAAGACTAGTATTGGAGGCCCTGGCGGTGGTGAAGTCGTTCTTTGACTTCCATCGACAGGCGTGACGCAACCTCGAGGGGCGGGATACTTGTGCCGGACAATTCTCAAAGTCAGTACTTTTTATACCTTCTTTTAAAAAAGAGGATCCCTGATCTTTTTCTACGCTCTAAATAAAATCACCCCGTCCTTCTCCTTTGACACATTATCACGCATCTTCTCTAGCTGCTCAACAGGGTCATCAAGCATTATTCTTCCCAACAAATCCAGTAACCCCAACGATTTTAGCAACCCATCATTCCATTTTTCAAGCCATTTCGTCTCGGTAGCATTCTCGGAACAAACAGCCCCTAAAGCTACCTGCTTTTTGAGCGCTTCATCAATTAAATCCAAAGCAAGTTCTTTCGATATAACCCCTTTAGCATCATCAAGCCGTTCACATACCGATTGCACGGTCTCTTCTACCTTCTTCTTTGTTTCCGTAACCACTGGTTCAACTGTCTTCACAACAGGTTCCACTGGTTTTACTACTGGCTCCAACGGCTTTGTCGCCGAATCCACCACCTTTGTCACCGGCTCCAACGGCTTCGTTACTGGCTCCAGTGGCTCCGATACCGAATCTACCACCTTCGTCACCGGATCCAACGGCTTCGTTCCAGAATCCACCACCTTCGTTCCAGAATCCACCACCTTCGTTACTGGTTCCAGCGGTTTCGTCACCACACCGACCACATCGTTTACCGGTTTCGTTATTTTACTGTTCTTCCCCTGCTCATCCGCTCCTTCCTCACATGTGAGCGGCAAATGCCTCTTTGAAATCTTTTCAATTTCTTGATTCAGTTTCTGTCCAGAAAGCTTCCCTAATTCTTGAAGGATACCTAATTTACCTGGCTCAGAGCCACCTGCCTGCCCCGAAATCGTATTCAGAACAAGCTGCTTTATACTGCTATCCGCATTATCCATATAGTGTGCGACCATTACTACATTTTCCATCCCTAATTCCGGAACCGTTTCCGATGCTTTTATACATGCACCCTGAAAGGAAATCGCTGTCGTATCTACAGTCATTCCTTTTACCGTTACCGGCCCATTCGCCTTTAACGTGATGCTGACGGGACCTTTGGGACTATTCACTTGTTTTACTAAACTCATTCCATAAATAGTGGCTGAATCATAGTGAAACCTGAGCATTGGTTTTCCATCATTCGTGGAGGTTTCTTGTTTTACAATGAAAGCAGTCATGCCTGTTCCAATCACCCGGTCGGCTTTAATGATAAAACCATCCGCCTCATTCGTTTCGGCTTTAACTTTTCCACTAATGGAGAATATGGTTAAAAACATGATATGGAGACATATACTGCACAAAAAAATCCTGCTTTTCCACCACATATTTCAATTCTCCTTTAGAATGTTTGTGCCGCTTTTTCTGTATTGCTTGGCGGTGTAACCTTTACCTTTGCAGGACCGAGCCTCCAGGCCATTAGTAAGGCCCCGCCGATAATGCCAAGAAGTGTCCCGAAGAGAAAACCGCCCAAGGCACCTATCACAGATAAAATCGATAAGAAGATTGTAAAGATCCCTAGAACCTTGGAGGCATTTGGAAAAAATAAAGCACAGATCCCTATCAATGTAATCGCCCCGCCAAACAGCAGCCCAATGGTTGCAATGGAGCCAGGCAGGAAGGTGCTTAAATAAAGATTTAACGGGATCCATAAGATTAATAATCCGCTAATAATGGTAATGATGGCTCCCCCTAAGGGTCTTTTCTTCCGCCACTGTTTAACTCCCACTCTGTTCATCCTTTCCTACTTTTTGATTCTTTCCACTGTTAATCTCATTCCGTTCATATTAATTGTTTTTTGAAATAGATAATGGGTTTTCAGCTTTGCATGTTCAAGAGTAATAGTTGAAGAGGTTTGTCTAAATTGGTTTTGCCAGTCATCACTATGGTGTTCCTTAAGAACTAGATTAGTGAATTTCGCGTCTGCTTGAATCAGACTTGCATCATGCTGCAGCCCGGTAATTTGAACCGGTTTTGATGCCGTTATTTTCACGCGGATCCATTGCCCGCCTACCTTAAAATCCTTGTACAACTGAAGATTATCAATAACAAGATTATCCATAATATTGGTTCCTTGGGGAGCAGAATCTTCACTGCTCGTTTCTCCCAATTTTGGATAAAACGTATAGCCATTTCCTACAAGTTTATCAAACTCAACATAAAAGTCTCCAACTCCCGCAATGGGTACGGCATAGGCCACCCCCGATAAACCAAAAGAAACTAGCAGCAGTCCCAAAACCAAAATCCCTGAAGCTAACGCTGACCAAAAAACCTTTTTACTCGTTGTCCCTTCTACAAGTTGAATCGAACTTTCCATTCACTCGCCTCCCTGTTTTTTAAATTTTTAGAAAATATACGATTTCTTTAACATTACTTTGAAAACCCTGCAACTACAATCACGGAAAATATCGTGATTATCTGACAACCCCGTCAAATGTCGGGTGAAGGTTAGTACTACGGACATATGGGAAACCGGAAAAACGAACTGTTATAATAAGAGAGACCGTGCGGGGGTGTAAAATAATGGAGCATAAAGTAGAGCAGTTGCTACTTAAAGGGCTTAGCATCCTATTTGAATATAAAGAACCATTTTTAAAAGAATGGAAAAAGCTTGTTTCATCAGCGAACATCCAGCATACCACACTTGCATCAGAATTTGACTCCATGATTCAACTTGCCATTCATCAAGTATCCAAACAAGAAACTCCAACTGTTGACACTATTATTCTTTCACTTCTAGATGAATGGCAGAATCGTTTTTCTTCCATCCATGATGAATATGAATCTATCTTTCTGCTTACTTCTATAGAAAATTTGTTTCATAAACTGTTAGTAAAAAATCCAATGACTGCTGAGATCGATCACCAGGCAATTCAAGCTTTTTTTTCTAGAATACTTGATCATGCTTTGTTAACCCATGACTTGCAGGACCGGACTGAAAAATGGTTAAAAATGATTCTAGCCACAAAGGTCATTCCGATTAAGTGGATTGCCCTTGTTAGAAAAGAAGACCAAGATTTTCAGATTTCCAAAGTAGTTTGTTCATCCAAATTTTCTGTCGAGACTCACTTGCTTGAAATATGCTCAAATCTAAAATCGAAGGAAATCAATCACCTGTCGAATGCCCTTTCTAGATTAATTGATTCAAATTCACCAGAGGCTTCTATCCTGCAAATTAGCTGTTTTAATGAAACCTTACTCCTTTGTCTTCAAGAAAAAGATTTTCCGGTGACCCACCATCAAACGGAGTTTATTAAAGGGATGTATCTCCGTCAATTAAAGCTTCACCATCTTGAAAGTAAGCTAGAATGGAAGGATGCTTCCCTGCTGTTTTTACAGAGTTTGCTTAAGTCGAGGAGTGTCGATCGTGCTGTTCAGGCGATTACAAAAGGATTAACTGATTTTATGCCCTTTAAGCGCTGCGCCCTATTTTTGTATAATCACCATGAAGAAAAAGGGATTGGGGTTTGCGGCTATAATGTAAACAATTCCTCCCTCCAGCAAATTAGGGAGACCATTTTTAAGCTGCCATTAATAAAAAAACACCTAAATTCATTAAATTATTCACAGCCTCTTTATTTTTCGAATGCGTTGGAAGTTCTGCCAAAGAGATATGTCCGCGAGTTCCGTTTAAAGTCCTTTGTGGTATTGCCCATCCTTGCAGCAACAGAAGGAAATTTACTTGGCATTGCCATTTTAGACCAGGGAGAGGATTCACAATTTGAGGTTTCAACACCAACCTTAACCACTTTAATAAAGTTTGGACAATATGCCGGCGAATCACTCCATTCAATATGGGATGAAGCACTGCAGCAGTATGGCAGCAGCAACAGCGTATTAACAACACGTGAAAAAGAAGTCTTGAAGCTGATTGCAGAGGGTGCTTCCATTAATGAAGCGGCACAGGAGCTCCATCTCAGCAGCTATACTGTTCGTGATTATGTTTCAATAATCATTCAAAAGCTTGCCGCGAAAAATCGAACAGATGCCGCTGTGAAGGCAATTAAAATGAAGCTAATTTCATAAATATAGAGCAGCAATAGAGGGGCTGCTCTTCTTTATTGGTTGATAAGGTACCAATGAAAATTGTAAAATAAGAACTAATACATTATGGAGGTTTATTTATGTGGAATGAATTTAAACAATTTGCAATGAAAGGAAACGTCATTGACCTCGCAGTCGGTGTAATTATTGGCGGTGCCTTTGGAAAAATTGTTACTTCCCTCGTTAATGATGTTATTATGCCCTTAATCAGTTTACTGATTGGCGGGGTTGGATTTGATTTTACAAAACTCCAAGTTGGTACACTTAAATACGGCCTATTTCTTCAATCCGTGCTCGATTTCTTTATTATCGCTTTTTGCATCTTCCTTTTTGTCAAATTCATCACTCGCTTTAAAAAGAAAGAGGAAGCTGTGAAGGAAGTAGTAAAAGTGGACCGCTCCGAAGAACTTTTAGCGGAAATCCGTGACATATTAAAAAAAGATAAAGATTTTTTCAGAAAAAATGAAACATCTTGACCACTTCCTCGTATTAATTAATAAGAAACTATTTTGAGGTGAAGAAATTTGTACACACAAACATCTACTGAATTTATGCCATCTGTTTTAAGGACGTTTGCACTTTCGCTTGCTTTCGCCTTTATTGGCACAATGGCAGGTGTATTTGTACCAACTGCTTTATTTTTACCTTTGTCAATCCTTGAATTGGTCATGCTTTTCGCCGCTTTCTTCTTTAGAAGAAAAAAGGCGATTTCCTATTCGTTCCTTTACATTTTTACATTTATTTCCGGTATTACCCTTTATCCAATTGTGGCTCATTATTTAGCAACAACCGGGGCAAATACAGTCATTATGGCCTTTGCCACCACAACGGTAGTATTCACGGGGATTGCGATTTATGCATCAAAATCAAAACGAAATTTCTCCTTTTTAGGAGGATTTCTGTTAGCTGCCTTGCTTGCTCTTGTGGCGATTTCAATCTTTAATATCTTCTGGCCACTTAGCACAACAGGAATGCTTGCTTACTCCTTTATCGGAGTCATGGTTTTCAGCGGTTATGTTCTCTTTGACTTTAGCCGGATGAAGCATTATGGGGTAAGTGCGGAAGATGTTCCATTGATGGCATTAAGCCTATACTTAGATTTCATTAACCTATTCATTAGCATTCTAAGGATCTTCGGGATTCTTCAAAGTAAAGACTAACTTAAAAGGAGCTTGGATCATGATCCAAAGCTCCTTTTTCTTATGATTCATTGATCAGCATTTGCCCTCGTTCAATCATTTGGCTGATGGATTTTTCCCAGTCGGTATTCTTTAGGGATTCTTCAACATGCGTGATGGAAGGTTCGGCTATCTTGTATTTTTTAAATAATTCCAGAATTTCTAACCGGAGCAGCCAATCATTTGGATATTGATGATCTACAATTGTTAAAATTTTATTTATTTGTAAAAGACTCTCCTGATTCCATTCATCCTGCTCTCGAATCTTCCGGACTTCCGCGTATAAATGCTCTAATTCTGTTAGGCTTCTCATTTCAACCAATCCCTCTACTTCTTCTTCTTTCTGCAAATCAAAATAGGCATTTGGGTCGGCAGCACCGGCAAATACCGATGTAATTTTTGCCCCTACCGGCATATCAAAAATGCCCCAATCCTTGGCAAATAGAACTTGATCCTGATAGGTAACCATACAATCCTTGAAAGATATTACTATCGGGTGACCGCTAGACCACAATATTTCTTTAACTGTCCCCTCTACTTTTACCCCGCTTTCGAAGTTTAAACAAGCTTTCCCCCTTTCTACGATTTCGAGTTCTTCTAACTCCTGACTCGTGCAATTTTCAAGTAATCGGTTTCCTTCTAACACTCCGATTGGCGCACCAAAACCATTATGATGAGTTTGTTTGCCGTGCCCTGGTAATTGCTGATCATTTATAGATAAGGCAGTTGGTCCTTTGGTTCGGATATACACGGCTTCTCCCTTTTTATTCTTTATGATGGTCGATAAAGTCCCTGTGACCTGCAGACCTGATGAATAAACAATCGTTGCAGTATTATCAGATTGAAGCGCTTTTTCAAGACTTTCTGTTCCACCTTTTTGAAAAGCCATTGTGGCAGCAAACTTTTCAATTTCGTCTACTAACTCTTCAAAATTCCTGCAGACAAATAATTGCGGCTGTGGCTTTGTAACGTCATAAGAGGTTTTGATACATTCTGCAACGGAGAAAGGGATTTTCCTTACGTTATCCGCTAAACAGCTTTGACTTTCTCCAACAGAAGATAGCAAACCTGCACCATATATTTTAGGATTATTCAATTCGCCAATTAAACCATATTCTACCGTCCACCAAAACAAGCGCGAGATATAGTCTGCCTCTGCCAAGCTTTTTACCTTTTTTCTCGCCTCAGCAACCTTTACCTCTGCTAGTTTGACCTGTTCAGGGGTTGACGCTGGGTCCTCTGCGACAATGGTTAAATGTCGAACAGCTCGAAATACGTCCAGCTTCTCCTTACTTGAAAGGGCTTTGGATCCCATTATGCCTATCTTTTTTACATACTCACGATAGGTCTGATCCAACAGAATCGGGGCGTGTCCTGCCGCTTCATGGAGCATATCGGGGGCAGGAGTATAGGCGATATTCTGCAGTTTCCGAACCTCGGTTGCTATTGGTAAAATGCCATTCGCTAAAAAACTGTAGAAAGCTGAACCTGGAATTAGACCGTCAATCGAAACAGCCCTCCATCCAACTCTTGCAAGGCTCTTATCCATTTCCTCTACCTTTGGAATCGATTCAGTTTTAATTCCCGATTGCGCCAGCCCATTTACATAGGAAGGGTGGGCGATTTTTTTAAAGAAAAAATGGTTTTGCTTCATGACGAAACGCCATACCGCATGATCGATAGGGGTATAGCTTTCGTAATGTTGCTTTGATATATAGGGTTTTAAATGGGCAGGGATGTTCATTGTCGTTTTTCTATTCATCTGACCGACCTCCTTGGTATCATATTTATTTGATTCCAGTAAATTTAGACCCAAGGACCTGGCCAAAATAAGCAATTATCGTTGAACTGCTCCTCTTAGGAAAACGGATATTCCGATTTTTTTGCAGATGGTTAGATAATGCATAAGCGCCAGGAGAACAGCCCCTGTATTCATGCCGATGATGACCCCTTCCATTCTCCATTCTGGATAGGAACCGAGCCAAACCATTATGGTAAACGAAACAACAACCGACCAGATAATTTGGATAAAAGAATCTTTAATCATATCAAGCCCAATCAAAAAGGCTTGGAATGGCATGATGAAAAAGTGGAATAAGAAATATGGCCACAGCATTTGCAAGAATACCGCGGGAGTAGATGATTTAAAGAATAGGGAAGTTAGTTCCGGTGCGAAAAAGTAAAAGACCCCGACTGCTGCAACTCCGTAAATAAAGGTCATGAACATGACTTGTTGGAGCATTTTTTGCAGGCTTGAATAATCTCCAGCAGCATGGGTTTTTGAAACACCTGGAATCAGTACGATCATCAAGGAATGGGCAATAAAAGCAGGGAAAAAGCCAATCGACATCGCTACCCCCATCAGCATCCCAAACTGCTCTGTAGCCATTGTTGCGGACAAACCGGATCGAACCAGCGCTGCCTTAATCAGAAAAGGTTGAACAGCCCCTGTTACGGCAGAAAACAATCTCATCCCAGTAGTCGGAATGGAAACGGCCATTAAATTTTTCCGGACTACCTTTCGATTTAGATTAGAAAAAGGAATCCGTTTGACCTGCTGGAACTGAACGATAAACATATAGAATAAATAAAGAAAGACCACCACCTCACTGCCAATCAATGCCGCAATAGCAATCAACAATGCACTTTCTGTTTTAAATTGAAACAACCGAAATAAGACAAAAAGGGCAGCAAGCTGAAAAACCTTTCTCAGAAAGTTGGCGACGGCAATTTTCCCCATATGATGCTTCCCCATGAAATATCCTCTTGCCACAGAGGTAAAGGAAATCACCGGGATTAGAATAAGAACCAGCCATCTGACATAGGGATGGTACCCATTAAAGACTGGGATAAACTGCATAATACTTGTGGCTAAGAGCAGCAAAACACTTGTAAAAATAATCGTAATAGTAAGGGCGTGATAAAGGATATTTCGGTGGTACCTGTCCTCTTTTTCGGCAATAAATTTAGAAATGGACACCTGCAGTTCAAAGCTTGCGAGCAACACAATTAAAAATATCGTCGGCAAAATGGACATATATAGCCCCAGTCCATGTTTCCCAAGTTCACGAGCCAAAATCATATTAACAAAAAATTCGATGCCTTCGCCTAGAAATGCGGATGCCGCTAAAAAGAAGATACCTTTGTAGTAAATAGCCATTTTTTTCGATTCCCCTTCAATAGATCTCACTTCTATAAACCTATGAGACAAGTCCTTTGAATAGTAGGGAAACTTTTTTACTTTTTCTGGATGGCACTTTTTCATCCTGCCAATTCCTTCAAAAAAAAGGCACATCCAGCTATCCGCCAGTTGTGCCTTTTTTAATATAACCGCCTATGCGGCTTGTTCTTCTTGATGATCTCTTACTTTGTGGCCTTCCCATTTGGAAATAACAATTGCAGCAAGTGAGTTACCGACAATGTTTACACATGTACGGGCCATGTCCAGCAGCCTGTCTACACCTAAAATAAACGCTAGGCCTTCGACTGGAACACCGACACTACCTAAGGTTGAAAGCAGAACTACAATTGAAACTCCAGGGACACCTGCAATCCCTTTCGAAGTAACCATTAAAATTAAAACTAATGTAATCTGTTGTCCAATGCTCATATGAATACCATACATTTGCGCGATGAACAAAGCGGCAATAGCCTGATACAAAGTCGAGCCATCCAAATTAAACGAATAACCAGTCGGGATAACAAATGAAGTAATCCCTTTTGGACAGCCGATTCGTTCCATTTTTTCCATGATTTTTGGAAGAACGGTTTCCGAACTTGCAGTAGAATAGCCAAGAATTAGTTCGTCCTTTAAATAGGCTAATAATTTGAAAATGTTATAACCGCAAATTTTCGCAACAATGCCGAGCACGACAACAATAAAGAACGCCATCGCACCATATACGGTAATAACCAATTTTCCAAGCGGTATTAATGACTCCAAACCAAATTTTGAAACCGTAACCCCAATTAAAGCAAATACCCCTAATGGAGCAATCTTCATAATCTGATTGGTTACATAGAACATCGCATCGGCTGTACCTCTAAAAAATTCAATAATCGGTTTGCCTTTTTCACCAATCGCTGCAACACCAAGACCAAACATAACGGAGAAGAAAATAATCGCCAGCATATCTCCATTTGCAAACGCCTGAACCACATTGGTCGGTACAATATTTACAAGTGTATCAATATGAGAGTGTGACTCCGTTGCTTTTTCAGTCGTAACATAGGAACTGATATCTGATTTAACCAGTTGCGAACGATCCACCCCTGTACCTGGATGAAAAATATTAGCAACTAACAGGCCGACAACAATCGCAATCGTTGTAATGATTTCAAAATATAGAAGCGTTTTGCCTCCGAGTTTCCCTAGCGATTTCATATCGCCGGCACCGGCAACACCAACTACGAGACATGAGATGACAATCGGCACAACAATCATTTTAATTAATCGTAAAAAGATGTTTCCAATTGGCTGTAAAAATTGCTCGATATGTGGATTCCCGTAAAAAATGGCTCCTAAAATAATCCCAAGAATTAACCCAATAAAAATTTGCCATGCTAAACTAATTTTTTTCACTCGCTTCTCTCCCATCGATAAGTTTTTTGATTTTTGATAATATTATAGTAGGAATATAGTTTGTAAACGATTACAGTTTATATCATAACGGCCGACCTACGATAACCTACAAAAAACTACAAAGTGGGTTAAAAAAATTTTTACAATTGAAAATAATTTTTTTACTATAGATAGGGGGGGATCGTATTCGCGATAAAATTTTAGCCTATTTGTTTATGATCATTGCCGTGCCTATTACCGGAGAATTAAAGTTTTACCCCTTAAGTGGTGCTGATTTAAGATTCAGCATGAGTACAACTGTATTCTTCTTCATTTTGTTATGGTCACGAAAAATACATCCCGTCCTTGCGGGCTTATTAACGGGAAGCGCCGTCGTTTGTTTCCGAATCATTCTGGACAAGCTTCAAGTTGGCTCCTTTGATTTCCCTGACCATTTTCCCGTGTTTTTCTATTACATGATCTTTGCTGCTTTCTTTCATATTTTTAAAGTAAAAAAATTATATCATCGGCCCCTGCTCATTGGTCTGCTTGGAATGGTGCTCGAAATAATGGGGAATTTTTCAGAAATGATCATTCGCCATTACACAACCGATATGAAAATGACAGCCTCTGGCTGCCTGATTATTGTAGGGGTAGCAATCATCCGCAGCTTCTTTGTACTTGGCTTTTTCAATACGATCCTGGTGCGTGAGACAAGGCTTGCTGAAGAGCAGCAACGGAAGCGGACTGAAGAGGTTTTACTGTTAGTCTCAAATTTATATGTAGAAATGTTCCAATTGGAAAAATCAGCAAAGAACGCAGAGCAGCTAACCAGCGCCTGCTACACGATTTATCGAGATTTAAAAACGCTAAACAATCAGAAGGAAGCCCAAGCCATGTTGAAAATCGCCGGGGAATTACACGAAATAAAAAAAGATAATCAACGTATTTATGCTGGCTTGTCTAAATTAATGGCTAAAGAAAAATTAGACGACTTTATGAACATTCGCGAAATCATTTCAGTTGTAACGATTTCAAATAAAAATTATAGTGAACTGCTCGGGAAATCGGTTGATTTTCAGGTAAACATTTCGGGGGAACATTCGGAGTACCATACCTTTATCCTTCTTTCCCTTATCAATAATCTTGTTGCCAATGCGGTGGAAGCCATCCATCAGGAGGGCCAGATTGTATTAACGGTTGAAAGGGTTCGAGAACAAGTCAAAATAAGTATAAAGGATAGTGGAAACGGGATTTCTGAGAAAAACAAAATGTATATTTTTGAACCAGGTTTTACAACAAAATTTGATCAAGCCGGGATTGCTTCAAATGGAATCGGTTTATCCTACACAAAAAATGTCATTGAAAATCTGAATGGCACAATAAACCTAGTTGAATCAGAGAAAGGAAAAGGTACAACCTTTGAAATTCTGCTTCCGGTCAATAATTTAACGAAAAAGGGGTGATTACCATGAATTTTTTTATTGTCGATGATACCGCCACCATCAGAGGGATGCTATCAAATATCATTGAAGAGGAAGGTTTGGGGTCGATTGTAGGGGAAGCAACGGACGGGGCTGAAGTGGATGCCCAAACCCTTGCATTACTGGATGTGGATATCCTAATGATTGACCTGCTCATGCCCATCAGGGACGGAATTGAGACGGTCAGAGAAATTGCTCCCTCCTTTCAAGGGAAAATCATTATGATCTCTCAAGTCGAGACAAAGGATATGATTAGCGAAGCGTATTCTCTGGGAGTGGAGCAGTATATCACGAAGCCGATTAATCGGCTTGAGGTGGTCAGTGTCCTTAAAAAAGTTAGTGACTATTTGATGCTGGAAAAATCACTTCATCATATTCAAAAATCATTAAGCTTTTTAACACAGCATAATACAAACAACCGCATTTTGGAGAACACTCGTCCAAGTAAACAACCTTCCTTTATCTCCTCTGCCAAAAGCATCCTTCTTGAACTTGGGATTGTTGGCAAGAGTGGTGAAAAGGATCTTTTGGATCTTTTAGCGATTTTACATCAATTAGACATGGAGGGAAATCGCGACCTCCCGCCTTTGAAAGAGTTATATGAACAAGCGGCCAAGACTCGGCTCGGTTCAGCCGCTTCACCGCAGGAAATAACTAAGGAAGGTAAGGCCGTGGAACAACGGATCCGCCGTACCATTCAACAGGTGCTCGAGCATCTTGCCTCACTAGGTTTAACCGATTATGCCAACCCAACCTTTGAGTACTTCTCATCCAAATTATTCGACTATACCCAAGTACGAATGAAAATGCTCGAACTCGAAGGAAAGAAAAACACCACTTCAACTACCCGAATTGATATCAAAAAATTCCTTCATTCTATCCTTATGGAAGCAAAGGTTAGGGGCTGACACGGTGCCATATAAAAAAATACTCAATCAAAATAGGGCCGAAATGGCCCTTTTAAACATTTGCAGGTATTGACTTTTTAAAGAATTTTTTCTTTACCGCGTAAGTCATGAAGAAAATAATCACAAGCAATCCAATTTGTGTTAATGTCGTTTCCCACGTTGGGTAAAGTCCAATCCAGTCAACGTATGGAAGCTTATTAACTGTCGTGGTCGGAATCATATTTGATATTTGCAGGGCATGAACGCTGATACCAAGAATTTTAAATGCCAATACATAAATAAGGATGGTTGCCGCTTTAAAGAATAACCGGATTGGAATTTTCACACTGTAATTGATGATAAGGAACCCAACCACAGCTAAGATTACCACTGCCAGTAATACTCCGATAACGAGTTGCTGTAAGCTGATATAAGGGGTAATCCCCGCATAAAAAATAATCGTTTCTGCGCCTTCACGAAAAACAGACAGAAAACTAATCATCGAGAAGGAAAGAAGGCTGCCTTTTGCGATTGCCTGTTCCATTTGTTGATTAATAAACTTATTCCAATTTCCGATGCTTGATTTATTATGCAGCCATGCCCCGATGGTTAACATCATTAACACCGCCACAATGCCGGTAATGCCTTCGATATATTCCCTACTCGAAGCAGCAGTTAGTTTTGAAAATAGAATGTTGATGAAAATAGCAAGAATTGCGCTTAGAAAAATACCCGCACCAACCCCTGTCCATATCCATTTTTGCTTTGAAGATTGCCCCATCTTTTTAAGAAATGCCAGCAATGTAGCAACAATTAATAATGCTTCCAAGCCCTCACGTAGTAAGATTAATGCTGCATCCCATAAAGTGTAATCGGTTTTGCTCAATAATGGAGCAAGTCTGGTATGTAAATCCTCAATGATTTCAGACGCCTTTTGGGCATTAACATTTTTAGAGTTAAGGATGCTGATCGCTGTTGGAACCTTTGTTTCCATATCATTATATAGCTTACCATCCCTTGTCTGGACATCCCCTTCGACCATTGGCCAAATCGTTAAGACCTCGTTAAGCGTACTGCTCGTATTTTGATAATCTTTTTGGGAAATTTGGTCTTCAGCCTTCGTTAAAAGGTTAGATAAATCTTGTAAACTATACGTTTCTTGAGACTTTCCTGTGCTCTTTCCGACAAGGAAGTTTTCAATTTCTTTCGTTAATTCATCTAATTGGAGCTGTGCCTTTTTTAAATCCGGCGGTTCCTGAGTGATTGCAATTCGGACAAGAGCCGTGTATTTTTCAATATTTCCATAGGAAGCAATACTTTCATCGTGAACGAAGGTTTCATTGGCGGTCCATTGGTTCATTAATGTTTGATATTGCAATTTCACCTTTGAGATATTCCCTTGTTCGCTGCTTTCCTTCATGGTGTCAATGATTGGAAGAAGCTTTTTAACCTGTTCTTTTCCCTTTTCTTTATCAACTGGGTTTTGTTCTTGATCATATTGCACAACTGCACTTGAAAGAGCAGAGAGACCTTTTGTAATGGCTTCATTATCCGCCTTCTCTTTTAGGAGACGATTGACATCATTTAGTTTTGTGTTAACTGTTTTTGCAAGTTTACTATCTTCTTTTTTAAGAGCATTCCACTCTTTTGAAAATTGTTCCATGTTTTTCGAGACAGTGGCTTGATCCCCTTGTTTTGCTTTCATTAAGCTATCGCCAATTAGAACAAAAAGCTCATCATGATTTTCAGCTGCTGCTGCAGGCTGAATCATTAGGATGAGCATGAACAGGCTGATGAATAGGGCCAGTGATAATTTTATTTTCGTCTTCATTAATTCTCTCTCCTTTAAAGAGGAGAAACATTAGCTAAATAATGTTTCCCCTATGAAACCACCTTGTTTGCATCCTGGTAAACAAGCAAAAATCGCACTTCCGCGGTGGGAAGTATATTCATTTAACTTATCCATTTTTGCTAGCCGCTTCTGAATCGGGATAAATTGCTTGCTCGGTTTTCGTTGAAAACATAAAAACAATAATCCTGCATCAAAGCTCCCAGTTTTTACATCCATTCCGTTTGAATAAGAATAGGCCCGGCGCAGGATCTTTTGCGTTCCATCCCCGTGCGAAAGTCTTGTATGTGAATTAACAGGAATAAAGTCTTTACCGTATTCATCTTTATGATTGAAATCAAGCTTGTCGAATTCATTCTTTTGCCCGAGTGGTGCTCCACTAATACGATTGCGGCCAAATGTATTCTCTTGTTCTTTTAATGTCGTGCGGTCCCATACTTCAATGAACATTTGGATTTTACGGACGACAAGGTAACTTCCGTTAGCAAGCCAATTAGGACCATCTCCCGATTGCACCCAAACCTGCTCATTCATCAGCTTTTCATCATTTACATCCGGATTTGCAGTTCCATCTTTAAATCCAAACAAGTTTCTTGGAGTTCCTTCCTTCGGATCAGCCTGTGCCGTACGTTGAAATCCTGATTGGGCCCAGCGCAAAATCGCTTTCCCCCTGGCAATGCGAACGAGGTTTCGGACGGCATGAAAGGCGACCTGCAAATCATCAGCACAAGCCTGGATACAAAGATCTCCGCCGGTCCACTCTTCTTCTAACGCATCAAGTGGAAATTTGGGAAGATCCACTAATTCCTTTGGCTGCTTATGTTGTAGCCCAAAACGGTCTTGATTTTCCTTTTTAAATAGCGTCGGCCCAACCCCAAAGGTAATCGTTAATTTGGATGGCGATAATCCTGCTGCCTCCCCAGTGTCTTTTGGCGGGAGAAATTCATTACTGGTTAGCTCCCCGACTGACTTTCCTTCCGTTATTAAAGCAGCTGCTTTTGTCCAATCCTTAAAAAGTCTAATTAAATCCTGTTTATTCGTTGTGGTTACATCTAAAGCAGCAAAATAGACATGATTCTGTGTTTTTGTTGTAATTCCTTGTTGATGTTTCCCATAAAACGGGATGCTCTCACCAGAGTCTATTTGTTTAGCCTTGCTCTCCGTTATCGAGAGCAAACCGCCTAACCCGGATGCTCCGACTAATACCCCCACACCGCCTATTCCGGCAGTTTTAAGGATATCTCTTCGTGAGAATTTTTTTGCTATTTTAGTAGATTCATTGTTGATATTTGGGTTTGTTGACAATTAAGACGCCTCCGTTACCATTCCTATTTGAGATAGTGGTTCTGCTAATGCATCAATCGCCTGACTTAATTCTTTTACTTGTTCTTTAGAAAGTTCAGTATATAGCTGGTAGCCGTCACCTTTTTTGTATTGGTTTAAAAGGCTGTACATTTCATCGAAACGGGTTTGAATTTCTTTTGCCACATCGGCATCTTTATCTTTTAAAGCTGGCTTTAAAAGTTGATAAATCTTTTCTGCGCCCTGTACGTTCGCCACAAAGTCATACAAATCGGTATGCGAATAGCGGTCTTCTTCTCCTGTTACTTTAGAGGTTGAAACCTCATTCAATAGGTCTACCGCTCCGGTAATTAATAGGTCAGGAGTAACCTCTACTGTTTCCACCTTAGCACGGAGCAAATTAACGTCCTTCATTAATTGATCGGCATATTTTTCATAGCCTTTGGTGGTCTTATCAACCCAAAGTCCTTTTTCGATTCGGTGATATCCTCCCCACTCTGCTTCAGGAACATCACCTTCACGAGCATCGATTTTTGGATCAAGATCGCCAAACACTTCAGCGATTGGTTCCGCTCTTTCGTAGTACATGCGGGCTGGACCGTAAAGCTCTTTCGCTTTTTCAATATCTCCGTTTTTTACTGCGGTCGTGAATGCATCTGTTGCCTTAACGAATTCCTCGATTTCACCAACAGCATACTCACGATATGTATTCGTGACACCATCAAGATTAGCCGCACTGCTTTTTGGTTCTTTTACCTTTTCAGGTGCAGAGCTTTTTTCTGTATTGGAACATCCGAATAATAGACTGCTAGATAATAAAATAACGCCTGATACTTTATATAAATTCATTCTGTAAAATCCTCCGAATTTCTATTTAATAATGATAATCATTTTCACTTATTTTTATTTTAACAGTTATTGAGAATAATTATCAATAGTTTTTTATTAAAAACAAAAAAGACCTTCCAAAAATCACTTGGAAAGTCTAACTAAAATTTTTTCGTCATTTCGTTAACGAATGCTTAAACGCATAAATAACTGCTTGGGTGCGGTCCTGAACACGTAACTTGCTTAGGATATTACTAACATGAGTTTTCACCGTTTTTAAGGCAATAAATAATTCATCCGCAATATCCTGATTAGTTTTCCCTTCGGCCATTAACAGCAGAATCTCGAGCTCGCGGCTTGTCAGTTCTTCATGAGGTAAATGCTGATTTTTCTGGCGCATTTTGACCATCATTTTTCCAGTTACTTCAGGCTCAAGGACCGATTGACCATGATATGTAGCTCGAACAGCATCCGCAATTTCACTTGCCTTAGAGGTCTTCAGCATATAGCTGGTTGCCCCTGCCTCCAGTGCAGGATAAACCTTTTCATCATCTAAAAAGCTTGTGACAATAATAACCTTTGCTTCCGGCCATTGCTCGATAATCTGTCTGGTTGCTTCAATTCCGTCCATTTCCTTCATAACCAGATCCATTAAAATGATATCGGGCCGAAGTTCCAGTGCAAGCTCTACTCCTCTTTTGCCATTGTCCGCTTCCCCAACCACATCTATATCAGGCTGTGCTGATAAATATGCAGAAACACCGATTCTTACCATTTCATGGTCATCTACAAATAATACTCTAATCACTTGTACCATCCCCATTCTTCATCACTGGAACCTTCACTTCCAGGCGGGTCCCTTTATTTTTCATACTAATCACCTTTAATGTCCCACCCACTTCAAGGGCGCGTTCATGCATATTCTGCATCCCATAAGATCCTGCTTTTGTTTCGTCATCTACCTCAAAACCAATCCCATCATCGACCACCCTCATAATAACAAGGTCATCCCGCTTGATGAGCAGTACGTCAAGTTTCCCGGCTTTTGCATGGCGAAGTGTGTTGGATACAGACTCTTGTAAAATCCGAAATAAATGGTCCTCCACTCCTTTATCAAGCGGAAAGGATTCAACCTTCCATTTAATATCCATCGTTACCTTCATGGATAATTCAAGTAATAGTTCTTCAATCCCTTCTTGCAAGGATTTGTTCTTTAAGGCAACAGGTCGTAAATGAAGCAGAAGTGCCCTCATTTCTAATTGGGACTGATGAATCATTTCCTCAACCATTTTCAGCTGCTTCGCTTCTCGGTCATCTTCAGAAAACTGTTTCGTTTCATTTATCGCAGACATCATCATCGAAGCGGCAAATAACTGCTGACTGACAGAATCATGCAATTCCCTTGCTAGACGATTTCGTTCCTGCTCGATAATCTCCTGTATCCTTGATTCCTGGTCCTCCACCTTTTCAGTTGCCAACCGCTGCGACAGCTTAGCCTGCTCTGACATTTGTTTGCCGATTTTCTCAATTCTGCTTGCAATCGTTTGTACTTCTGTAATTGAAGGTTTTATTTTAATCTCTGCCTGCAGTCCTTCTTCTAGTTGATGTAGAGAATGATCAACAGATAAAAGCTGTCTCCTCCAGAAAAATCCTGAGACGGCACCAATCAGGACTCCTAAAGCAATACTAAAAACCGGTATAAAAATTACAATCGGAATATCCATAAAGTGCCGATCCCATAGCTCCGACCAGTTAGATAGCGGGAAAACATTAATGAACACGGCCGAAACAATAATGGCAGTCAAAAAGGAAAAGCAAACACTCCAGATAATTTGACGTTGTGCTGTACTCATATCCGGCTCACCTCTAAATTCCCAACCACAAGCGAGGTAAAGATTTTTACCTTTTGCTCAGCCGTTTCATAGCCTGGTGTTTTTAAATGAATTACCTGGTTAAATACTTTTGGCTCGTGGTGATCAAAAATATGGGTGGAACCCGCCATACAAGAATGGTGGATGCTTACTTCGATTTCATAAGGAACAAGGATTTGCATGTTTCCGATTATATTCCGGATAAAAATAACGGTTTCCCCTTTTGGAAGCATGGTATAACTAAGATCAATCACTGTATCCCCTATACCCGTCTGGATATTAATATCCTCCCACTCATACACAGCTTGAGGGGTTTTTTGCTGCCCCAAAAAGATATTTTCAAAGAGCGGTTTACTCTTGTACATTGTTTCTTCCAACGGGTCCTGCTTGTGCTCGGCGACGTCTAATTGGATTTTCTTTGGATTTTTTTTCGAGGTCATAAATTGAATAAAAAAGTGCAGTAAAAACGCTAATAATAAAAATTTGAAGGTCATCATATTGATGATGCTAATAATAAAGAAAAAAACACCGGCAATGAAAAGCACTCTTCCACGCTTTTTCCCAGCCTTTTTGCGGCCTAAATACATCAATCCACAGGAGAAAATAAGAGAGAAAATAAGCCCTCTATTAAAAAATAAAATCTCAAGCCCGAGGACGAGGGCACCAATCATTGCCAGCCAGCCAATATAATCATTTTTCGTATTTTTAAACATTGGCTCACCCTCCCCTTTTAATAATCATGGCGTAATACGAAATTAAACAATATGGTCAAAAGGCGTAGAGATCCTACGCCCTTTTAGAATACCATGATTTGGTTATAATGTGGACTTGCTTTCTTCAACTTTCATTTCGCTTTCCAATTTGGCAATTCTTGCATCGATGGTACTGCGGTAAAATGAATGGTTCACCTGTTGTTCTAAACGATCTAAATAGTTTTCAATTTCCTTAAATCGGGGAAAGGCTTTTTCGGAGTTTGGATTAGAATCTAAGACCAGGTTCATCCGGTGGTTTGCCCGTGTCATATTTTCCCGGCCCATTAATTCCATCCGGCGGATTTTCATATCTTTTAACTTATGGTTCATTTCCTGATATTTTCTCTCTAATTCTTCAAGCTGCCCTTTGATTTGCTCAAGAGACTGACTTAACCGCCCAGCACGTTCCGCATATTGTTGATGTTCAGCTGCAGCAAATTGATAAAGTTCCATTTCACCTGCTTGGGAAGCAATTTCAGACTGGCGCTTTCTCTTTTCAGCAAGCTCCACCGCTTGAACATACTCCTTGGTAAATTCCTCTTTAAGGGTGTATTGGCGTTCCAAAAGCTTGCGAACTTTTTCTGTTTCCTGCTCGCATTGGCGAAGATATTCATTAAGCAGGCCAATTGGGTTTTTCTTCTCTTTTTGATCTAATGCCTCATGTAAATCAGCGGTAATCGTGTTTTTAATTCTTGTAAATAAGTTTGTCATTTTACATCTCTCCTCTTGGGTTTAATAATTTTTTAAATCGTTCCATTGGTTTTCAAAATTGGCAAACGGATCATTGGAGTCCTTTTTCATTTTTGTCTGTTTGTTCTCGTTCCATTTTTTATATACAAGATAGAGTACATAGGCAGCGCCGACACCGATAATCGCCGGTGCATTATGAATGGATGCCACTAGGACGATGAATCCTAAGATACCAAGGCCGATTTTGGCACCTGTTGACTCGCTCTTTAAAAACTGTTTGAAAATGAAATATAGGATCACCAGACTGAGAAGTAAACCAATCATTGGACCGATGGTTGAGAGCAGGATGACGGCTGCAATCCCTCCTGCTACTAGTAAACCGAATTTTTTCATTTCGTTTTCCTCCTTTCGTTATCTTGATATCATCTTACCTTTTTTCTTTTATTTCCATAATTGCGCCAGAGCTTGATTTTCATCTCGGTCCTAAGACGTAGAAAGGGTCAGCCCCATTGAAGGACTGACCCTATAAAGTCACTTAGATATAAACTGCTGTACCCAATAATACCGCATGGACCCGCCTTTTGCGTAGCCTACCCCAATCCGGGTGGTACTGGTACTTAGTATATTGGCCCGATGCCCCGGACTATTCATCCAAGCATTAACCACTTCTTGTGGAGTCGTTTGTCCGGCCGCAATATTCTCTGCCGCAGCGCGATAGGAAATCCCAAAGTTCTTGATCATCGTAAATGGATCCCCGTAGGTTGGACTTGTATGGGAGAAGTAATTCTTATCTCTCATATCCATTGCCTTATAACGTGCAACCCTTGAAAGTTCCCAATCAGGTGTGAACGGTTTTAATCCATTTTTCGCCCTCTCTTGGTTCGTTAATTGAATCACCTGATTTTCAATACTTTTGGTGGCACCCAAATCAGGAATCGTCACCTTTTGACCTGGGTAAATTAAAGCTGGGTTTTTAAACTGCGGGTTCGCTGAAATAATCTCCGATAAACCAACCTGGAACCGGACGGCAATTTTCCAAAGCGAGTCACCCGGCTGTACCGTATAAATTTGCTGGGCAAATGAAACGCTTGGGATGCAGAATATTGATAGGAAAAACAGAATACTAAACCAAAATGATTTTTTCACTTTTTCGCCTCCTCCGAATATATATTTTTAATTTAAGGCTCAAAATATACAGGGACTCATAAATAATTCGTTTTGCTCTGGAGGCTAAAAATGTGAGAGACATTTCATGGATTACCTACATCATGTTAATTTTGGCAAGCTATCGTTTAACCCATTTAATTGTTTTTGATAAAATAACCGAGTTTATCCGCAAACCCTTTATGAAAAAAGTTGAAGTAGAAACAGAAGAAGGGACAAAAATTAAGGAAGTACCAGCATCGATGTTTGGGTATCTATTGAAATGTTACTGGTGTGCCGGGGTTTGGAGTGCCATCCTGCTTGGAGGTGCCTATTTACTTTTTCCAAAAGTAACCTTTGTGTTTATTTTCATTTTTTCAATTGCAGGCGGCCAGTCGATTATTGAAACGTTTGTAGGAGTGAATATTAAAAAGGTTGATTATTATGGAGGACATGAGAAGAAAGAATAAGACATTATCACTATAAATACAATGGAAAAAATGTTCCCCCCAAGGCATATAGTGTAAAAAGGGGGGATTTTTCATGGCTTTATGGTGGGCTACAGCAATTGGCTTTATCATTTGTCTTGGATTTATTTTTGGATCATTTATCCTTGCTATGCGAAGAGCACTGGACACTGAAGACTCAAGTCGGATTGACCCCATTCCAACAAAACCTGAAGATACGCATCAGTCTCCATCTTAATGAATCAATAAAAAAATCACCCTGGACACGATTTCAGGGTGATTCGCACTATTATAGTGATTTCTCAACTGCCTGCTCAAATTGAGCAATAATATCCTCGGCGTGTTCAATTCCGACTGAAATTCGGACGACCTCTTTTGTAATTCCTAAGGCTTCCGCAACCTCCTGCGGTAATTCCCGGTGCGATGTCATTAATGGGTGGGAAACGGTCGTTTCAACCCCGGCAAGTGTTGGAGCAATTTTGATCCAAGATAATGAACGGAAAAATTGCTTAATATCTACCTTCTTTGAAAGCTGAATGGTAACCATCGCACCGTAGCCTTCAGCATCCTTATCAAATGGGTAATAAACTCTTTCAATAAAATTATTCTGAGAAAGAGCTTCCGCTAATTTTCTTGCATTGGAAGATTGTGCTCTCATCCGTAATGCAAGTGTTTTTAAACCGCGGACAGTCAACCATGCTTCAAATGGGCTGACATTTGTCCCGAGATTGACCACCTTTGTTTTCGCCTGTGCAACTAAATCCTCTCTGCCGGTCAAAACGCCAGAGATGACATCACTGTGTCCGCCAATATATTTAGTCGCGCTATGGACAACTAAATCAACGCCCATTAAATATGGACGGCAATGATAAGGGGTTGCGAACGTATTGTCCACCAACGTAATCAGCCCATGCTTTTTAGCAATTTGTACAACCCCTTCTATATCCTCTACGCGCAATAATGGATTCGAAATCGATTCCGTATATAAAAGTTTTGTGTTTTCTTTAATAGCGTTTTCCACTTGAGTTTGGTCAGTAAATGAAACAAAGTTTGTCTCAATACCAAAATCATTTAGCTCTTTCTCAAGCATATGATAGCTCCCGCCATAAAGATCATCGGCCGCGACAATATGATCGCCATTTTTCACCACTGCCAGAATTCCTGCAAGAATGGCTGCTAATCCGGAAGATGCTGCAACACCAGCTGGTGCTCCTTCAAGCCTTGCAACGGCTTCCCCTAATTCATCTGTGTTTGGATTGCCTGTACGCGAATAAAGGTAGCTGCCATTGCCTTGATAAAATCCTTCAAGGTCGTCAAGGTCCTTAAACGTAAAAGCAGATGTTTGATAAATAGGGGTTGCTTTACTCGAAATCTTTTTTTCCCGTTTCTTTTCCTCGTGTAAAATTACTGTTTCAAAATGTTTTCCCATACCTTTCACCCTCTTTTATTATGTATTTTCCTTATTCATTTTTAGGGCGAAAACTGCTCAGCTCTCACTTTTTGCGGTTAAGGCTCCAGAATTTATTGAATATTCTTATATAAAAATATCAATCCAAATAACCCTCGTCAATCTAAATAATCAAAAAATTATCCGATGACAATAGATTATTTTTATCATTTTAGGAAAAATTAACATAAGCAAATTTTTGTAACTGGAGGATGGAATATGAGCTCATCTGAAACAACCAATAAGTTTCCGAAAACATATTGGCGTGAAATAGAATTACCGACTTTTGAAGCATTAAAGGAAGATCTATCAGTTGATGTAGCGATTATTGGTGCCGGGATTACCGGGATTACCGCAGCCTATTTGCTGTCTAAAGAAGGAGCAAAGGTGGCACTGCTTGAGGCAGGCGGAGTGTTGAATGGAACTACCGGGCATACGACGGCAAAGGTTACCGCCCAGCATGGCATATTATATGATGAATTAATCAATCATTTTGGCGAGGAAAATGCCAAACTCTACTTTGAATCCCATTCAAATGCGATTCAGTTTGTTGAAAAAATGGTAAACGAAAAAGGAATTGACTGCGATTTTAGCAAGCAGGATGCCTACATATATGCCACAACTGAGCAATATAAAAAACAGCTTGAAACAGAAATGTCTGCCTACGAGCGATTAGGAATCGATGGTGCCTTAAAGGATACGATTCCCTTTAAGATTCAAACAACCGGTGCACTCATGATGCGAAATCAAGCGCAATTTCATCCGCTTAAATTTTTAAAGTCACTATTGGATGAGGCTGTTAGTGCGGGTTGTCAAGTGTTTGAGAATACAACAGCCATTGATTTGGAAGAGGAGGAAACTTCTCATCCAAAGGTTGTGACCAAGGAAGGGCATATCGTTACATGTAAAAAAGTAGTGATTGCTTCCCATTTTCCTTTTTATGATAAACCTGGCCTTTATTTTGCGAGGATGTATGCTTCACGATCATATGCGATTGGGGTTAAATTGACGGAGGACTATCCGGGAGGCATGTATATCAGTGCCGATAGCCCGCCCCGTTCGATTCGCTATACGCCTTTTAATGGGGAAAATTTGTTGATCATAGGCGGAGAAAATCATAAAACAGGCCAAGGAATTGACACACTTGCACATTATCGTGCCCTTGAGGATTTTGCCAAGGAAGTATTTGGTCTCTCTGAATATACCTATCGCTGGTCCGCGCAGGATTTAATCACTCTGGACCGAGTCCCTTATATCGGTCAAATTACTGAAAATAAGGAAAATGTATTAGTGGCAACGGGTTATAAAAAATGGGGGATGACCACTGGGATTTTTGCCGGTCATTTGCTGACGGATTATGTTCTTGAACGGGACAACCCATATAAAGAACTTTATTCCCCATCACGGTTCCAAGCCGATCCAGATTTAAAGCAGGTGGTATCGACCAATGCTGATGTGGCAAAACATCTTTTAAAAGGCAAACTGGAATTTGTACCAAAGGACCCGGGAGATTTACGTCCAGGCGAAGGGTCTGTAGTGATGCATAAGGGGAAAAGAGCAGGTGCTTATAAAGATGAAAATGGCAAACTCTATATTGTGAATACCACTTGCACCCATATTGGCTGTGAAACGGAGTGGAATCACGCGGAAAAAAGCTGGGATTGCCCATGCCACGGCTCGCGGTTCTCTTATTCGGGTGATGTGATTGAAGGTCCGGCGTTAAAACCGTTGAAAAATGTCGGGGATGAGTATTATTCCTAATGGGTAGATATGCTTTGAGAATGGTTATCAACACTTTTTAGGTGAATATCAACACTTTTTCAATAGATATCAACACTATTTGGCAGGATATCGACACTTTTTCACCCGATATCAACAATTTTAAAAAATCATCAACTTAAAACGCCTCCTTTGAACAAAAGGAGGCGCTCTTGATTATTTACTATTCGGACGGTTCTGTTTTAAATCTTCACCTGTTGTAAATTCAACAAGTTCCGAACTGGTCTTCATCGGTTTTTTACGATTATTATTTCGTTGGGCATTCGCATTACCAAGCTTCGTTCTTCCCACACATACCATCTCCTTTTTCAAGAAAGTCAATGATAGTATGAGTGAAATGAGGCAAACTTATTCTAACACGGGCGGCTTGCGGACGGGCAGTAATTGTTCAAAACCATAGGCTGCTTCAATAAGAAGCGGCTCATGATAAGCTGTTCCCGCAAAGGTAATTCCTACTGGTTCCCCATCAACCGTGTAGCCTGCCGGGACGGCAATGGTCGGATAGCCGGCTTTGGCACTAATATGTGACCCCTCTTCCCCAGGAAAAACAATCACATCCAATTGATAGGTTTCCAGAGCAAAATCAATTCCTTTTACGGTTGCATGATAGTGATCAAATTCTAATGCTTTGAAGTAGGCCTCTTCCGTCAACGAACCGCTCGTTTCTTCTGACTCAAGCAAGACAGCTTGACCGTATTTAAGCATCGTATCCTCATTGTTCAGATTAAACTCAATCAAATCCTCCAACGTACGGAAAGGTACTGATGGATGAAGTCCATTCAAATAAGCAATTAAATCCGGTTTAAATTCATAAGTCAGGACATCGTACTTCCACTTGGATTTTGCAGATGGGATCTCAATAGACTCAATCACCTCGGCACCAGAGGATTTTAAAATATCAAGGGCAGCAAGAATCACTTCCCTCTGATCATCAAGAATCGGGTCAATAAAGCCTTCCCACGCAATGCCAATTCTTTTTCCTTTAAGGCCATCCCTCACAAGGTGCTTCGTAAAGTCGTAATTTTCAAAAGGATTTGTCCTAGTAATTGGATCTTCTTCATCTCTTCCGGTTAATGCATTTAGCAGAATGGCGGCATCTTCAACTGTACGAGCCATTGACCCCGCGGTATCCTGCGTGTGGGCAATCGGGATAATTCCCCTGCGGCTAATAAGCCCTACCGTTGGTTTGATTCCAACGATTGAATTATGACAAGACGGATTAAGGATTGAACCAGATGTTTCGGTGCCGACTGCTGCCGCGGCAAGATTGGCTGCAATCGCCGAACCCGAACCGGAACTTGAACCGCCCACATCAAATTTGCCAGGACCATATGGATTTAATACCTGACCTCCACGCGAACTGTAACCATTTTTCATTCCGAGCGCCATGAAATTGGCCCATTCCGTCATATTTGTTTTACCGAGAATCACCGCTCCAGCGTTGCGCAGCTGCTCCACAACATAGGAATCCCTTAAGGCAATCGAATCCTTTAAGGCTAAGGACCCGGCACTTGTGTGCATTTTGTCCTTCGTATCAATATTATCCTTGATTAAAATGGGAATTCCGTGCAATGAGCTGCGCGGACCGGCTTCTTTCCGTTCAACATCAAGTGCGGCTGCAATCTGCAGCGCATCCGGGTTCACTTCCAGGACCGAATTAATGACAGGATTAATTGTTGAAATTCTATGTAAATACATCAAAATCAGTTCTTTGGAAGTCAGTTCTCCGCTTGTTAATTTTTCCTGCATTTCCTTGATCGTTGCTTCTTCAATCCATTCATCATGTAATTTTTTCAACTTCGGATTTTCCATATTGAATCCCCCTCTTTCCCTTAACTATTCTTGAAAAAATAATAAAAATCCTTCCATTAAAAAACAGTGGGGATTTCCCCACTGTTTAGCGTCGCACTTTTTCTTCCGGTTCAGCAATTTGCCCTTTATAAAAAATACGTTTATGGACTGATACTTTTAACTCACGGCAAAATCCTTTCAGTTCCCGTTCTTCTCTTTCCGTAACGAGCGAGATGACAGTGCCGTTTGCTCCCATGCGACCGGTTCTTCCGGATCGATGTACATATTGTTCAATGTTCCTTGGAAAATCGATATGGACAACATGAGTAACGCCCTGGATGTCGAGACCTCTTGCCGCTACGTCTGTCGCAATCAGCATCGCCATTTTTCCATCGCGGAAAGCCTTTAATGTCGCTTGGCGTTCTAATTTCTTCATATCACTATGTAAAATACCGACTGATAGCTCTTTAAAATGTAATTTTTCTTTAAGCACTTGAATTTCGCCAATGTCATTGATGAATGACAAGGCTTTAATTCCTTCTAAGCGAGCAATTTTTTCAAGAAGTTTGATTTTGTCGCGCGGTTCAGCAAGGAAGTAAATGTGTTCAACTTCTCCCGAGGATGCTGCTTCATCCTTCTTAATTCGCAAAACCTCTGGCTCTTTGGTTAAATCAGCTGCAAGCTTTTCTGTCCCGGCTTTCATGGTTGCCGAAAATAAAACCACTTGTCGGTCTGCCATCGTGGATTTGACTATGTTTTGAACGGTCCCATGATGTTCAGGAATCAGCAATTGATCTCCTTCATCCAAAACAACCAATTTAACTTCATGCATTTTTATCTTTTTCTGTTTTATTAATTCGTATAATCGGCCAGGTGTGGCAAAAATAATATGCGGACGCTTTTTTAATTTTTCCAGCTGCCGTTTTACGTTTGCCCCGCCAATAATAGAGGCACCGCGAATTCCGCTGCCTTCTGACCATTTTTGAAACTCTTGATAAACCTGCATTACGAGCTCCTGCGAGGAGGCAAGCACTACAGCCTGCAACGAAGACGAGCTGGAGTCAACTTTATTTAAAAGTGGCAGCAAGTAGGCAAGCGTCTTGCCTGTACCTGTTGGTGACTCGGCGATGAGATCTTTTCCTGCTAAGACGAGCGGGATGGCTTCGGTTTGGATGGCAGTCGGCAATAAGAAGTCTGATTTCTGCCATGCTTCCTGTAAGAAAGGCTTTAGTGTGTTTAGCATAGGGTACTCCTTTTTTCTTTACGTTCTTCTTATTATATTCGTCTTTGATACTAACTTATTCAATGGGCAGTGTCTAGCTAATTAGCCGGTAGTATTTAAATAAAGGAGAATCCACACTAGATGATAAGCAAGGACGGAAAAATAGAGGATGCCGGCAGCTGTAAGCAGTGTTCTGATTCTTCCTTTAAGCGGGCGGAGGTAAAACAAACCGATTAAGACAAGAGGCAGAATAATTTTAATCATATAAAAATATACCCAGCCCAATTCGATCACCTGTTTCATAATCGGATTTCCCTCTTTGATAATTCCATACTCAATTCCAAGGTTCGTCAAGACCGCATCTAATAAGCCAGCAAAAAGCAAGAATACACAAATCTTCATCCTTTCCTCCTCAACAGAAATAAATTGTTCTCAATAAAGAATGTATTAATAGTTCAATTCTTTCTATCTAGAGATAATTCCTGCAGAGAAAAAGCGCTATTATTGTCGATGTTGAAGAACGTTAAAAGATAATAAAAGGGCTGCTGAAACAGCAGTCCAAAAAAACAAGATTTTTCACAATAAAAAATTGATTCTAATTTACGTAACGGCTATGGTTTGGCATAGCGATTTTTCTAAAGTTTTCAACCAGATGACGAAGACTTTTCGTTAATTCATTTCCGGTCATTGGCAGTCCATGACCGGTTACAGCTGTCCTGGGGTTAAATGCTTCTAACTTTTTCACTGACTCAAAGGCAGCATTCCAGTCCGTTGTATAGTATCTCGGCGGGCCGCTGATTTCCTGTGTTTGGGTCATGACCTTATAGAGCGATTCTTGCTTCACAGTAACAAATGCATCTCCTGCAATGAGAGCACGGTCGTCTTCGCGAAAAAGCGAAATATGGCCCGGTGTGTGTCCAGGTGTATAAATCCACTTCCAGCCAGGCATATTGGGAATCGATTGATCTTCTGGGAGTACTTGTACCTGGCCGCTTATATTAATCCCATGGTTCGGAAACATCGGAGACATTTTTGCTACAAGACCGCTGTCGACGCTGGGGTCTCCTGGAGGATAGTCCTTCTCTCCTATTAAATAAGGAATCTCTAGCTCATGTGCATAAACAGGCACTTTCCAATCCTCCAGCAACTCTACCAATGAACCGACATGATCAAAATGGCCATGAGTTAAAATGATGGCTCTCGGGCTGGCATTTTCGCCAAAATGTTCTCCTATCATCGCTTTAATTTCATCGGCTGATTTTGGCATTCCCGCGTCAATCAGTACAAATTCGTCCGCGGTTCCTACTAATCCGAGATTGACAATTTTATTCGTATAACAATAGACATCAGGTAAAACAGCAATGCCAACGCCGCTTCCCACTGATGTCATTGGTAAAAAAGTATCCTCAAATTTACTATCCTGATTATGCTCCAAACAAATTCCTCCCTTTTTTTTCATAGTATTTAACGGGGAGGAAATATTATTACAGTGCTTTCAGTCGAATATTCTTAATGCCAATTTATGAATACTGCTTTGAATTTCATCTTGATGAATAATGGCTTCATTGTACATGACTTTAATCGTTCCGCTGCCGGGGATAATTGTCACTTTTTCAATGCCATCGTATTTTTTTATCTTTTTTTTGATCTTTCCAATACAACCTGTGCAAGCCACATCATTTAATGCAAATTGGATGGTACTCATGTTCATAAAACACCCCTTAGATCAAAATGATTTTTCACAAAATCCTCGCCAAACTGAATACATTGCTCTATTTCTGAATCCGTCGGTGCCAAATCAATTTTCAAACCATCGAGAACTACTTCAGCCCCTAATTCCACTAATTTATCGGATAAAATATCGACCGCTCTGCCCCTGTGCTCGTAACAAGAATCACAGGACCCAAATGCCGCAGCATACTTACCGGTTAAATCCAATCCATCCATTTCTTCGTAAAAGTCGAGGAACTCATCCGCAAGATCCCCGTCTCCCCATGTATAGGAGCCTAAAAGAATTCCATTATAGTTTTCCAGGTCTGTAACATCGGCTTCTATTATATCTTTTATCTCAACGGTTCCACCCGCCTGAAGAATTCCCTCTCCAATATACCGGGCTAACTCCTCTGTGTTTCCTGTCATACTTGCATAAACAATTAAACAAGCAGCATTCATAAGAAATCACCTCTTGTTTTTCTTTCATTTTACTTCGACTGAAGGTTAATAACCTTGACCTGCGTCAAGAATTTGATTTAAATCACAACATTGGTTTGTAAATCGCAGTAGAATAAAAGGTATTACATCTATTTAGGAGTGGTGTTTGCATGTGCTGTGATCATTGTTGCTCTCATGAAGCTTCATGCTTAATGTCTGTTCCTGTCTTTCAAGGAATGAAAGAAGACGATCTCCAGATTTTGCAGAAGGTAACGCGGAGCCGCAAATTTCAAAAGGGGGAATTCATCTTTCAGGAAGGTGAGCGTTCAGAGACACTGTTTGTTGTAAATGAAGGGTTAATTAAGCTGAGCAAAATGTCGGCGGAAGGAAAAGAACAAATTGTCCGCCTATTGTTTCCAAAGGACTTTTTTGGATTATATTCGTTGCTTAGGGATGAAAAACACTATGTACATGCGGAAGCCGTCCAAGAAACAGTTATTTGTTATATTGATAAAAAGGATTTTATAAAAACAATGGAGGGAAATGCCGGCCTGTCCTACCGCTTTTTAATCGCTGTCAATGACCGCCTTTATGAAGCAGATGAATCTGTAGGTCTTCTCGGTTTATTAGAGGTAGAGCAAAGACTGGCACGGGTACTCGTGCTTTTTTATCAAAAAATGAACCCGCAAGATGGAATGTTCACCTTACCCATCTCAAAGAAGGATTTAGCAAGCTATATTGGAACAACTCCAGAATCGGTTAGCAGAAAGATGTTAACCTTTATCTCTCAAAAGCTGATTAAAATGGATGGCAGGAGAAAGATTCAGATTCTAGAGTTGGACCAATTAAAAGAAATTGCCGGCCTGGATTAAAATTCATTCAATTTTACGGCCATAAGCCTAAAATGCATTGGTTCTAATTCGTTTACGATGACGTTCATGCCTAATCCCTGTAAATTAGCAATCAGCGGTTCGGCACGGTGCGGTAAATGTATTTCAAAAATTGTTCCTACCGGCGCTTCTTTCACAAAATTTAATATTTCACGGCGTGGATGCTCTCCCTTTAAAATTCTTTCACGAACATCCATGACAGCTCTTTTATCTTCGATTTGAAATGGCATGATTTAGAGGACCCCTTTGGATTTTTATATCCAAAGTTTATCAGCAAAGTGTCCGAAACAAATTGATTTATATCAAGTTGAACTGATTAAAAGAACGTTCTTTTTGAAACCTTTGTGAACAATGCTGTCCAAGCGATATAAGAGCCATTAATGATGGTAGAATGAAAACAGCAAGATAACAATATTTCGGAGTTGAATATAATGTTAATAAAAATCTCCAAAATTGCTTTGCTGTTATTTTTCCTACTAGGATTCAACGTATTTTCACAATCTCATATAGAAGCCGCTACACACAAAACAGCCGAAAAAACCGAACAGGCATCCTTCTCGAAAAAAGTAGAACCGGAATTAAAATCATATATTATTCCAGGTACAGTCGGTGTCGTCATTGTCCTGGGCATTGCAAGCTATTGGTTAATTTACCGTAGAAGACATGCCTAACATTGAAAAAGCAGCGTGAATCATTGAATTCACGCTGCTTTTCATTAATGAAATGATTTCCAAAAATCCCCGTTACGATTAATGATTCCCCTTAATTCTTCAAATGGAATCGTAAAGGTAGGCATCCCGGCAGCATATGAGGCAATTTCATACTGGGCATAATAAATATTCAATCCACCCTCGCTGATAAAAAACGACTGATTTGGTTGAATATCTTTATATTCATTGATATTTAGGTAGGAATAGTTTTGATTATTCTTAATCTGGTTCCTGATGCGGTCACTGATGATTTTTACATAGGCTGCATCCGGCTTAAATAAGTCTTTCAGCTGATAAAATAAGCCCGTTTTCAAATTGACATGCGCATACTTTTTAATCGACATCCCATGTGCCGCTCCAAAAGGATAATCATAACCGTTTATTTCAATAACTAAGAGATTTTTCTTGAAAAAACTCACTTCAAAATCTCCAATATAACTAGAATTGAGCTGGGTATCTGCGGGAACTTCCTTTATACCCGAGAGGTCTTTCAGAGTTTGATTTACATGCTCAAATGCTCCGCCTTGAATTTGCGGGAAATAAACTAAATAGTCCTTGTTTGGCTTGTATTTATGTTCCGTCACTGCATACTGCTTGTTTAAAGGAATGACGGTATTCTGCTTCCAAACCAGCTCTCCTTTTTTATTAAAATATAGAAGCCGATAATCAATTTCTCCTTTGATTAAGGTTTTATCCTTTTCCAAAGTACCGCTGCCCGAAACCATTGGAAGATAATAAGCGCGATTTCCATTTCGATCAATAAAAAAAGTGGATTGATCATTCGATACGGAAGCAATCCCATCTTTGTACTTCGTGATATCAAAATAAATAAATCCAGTAATAAGACGGCCCTCTAAATCTGCAATTGCGTATTTTGCACCAAGATAGGGCTGTTCCGGATCAATCGCCTTTCCGATCTGATATCTTTCTTCCCCTAGATAGAATATTTGATAATGGTCAGGTTTCATAAGAAACTGTCCTTTTTGATTTATGACACCATAATGGTTGGAGTAATCATTTGAAACATTCACAATCGCCCGGCCTTGACTAAATGCCTCTACCCCGGAAAATTGTGGTTTGATCACTACATTTCCTAGCTCATCCATATAACCAAATTTCCCATCCTCGCTCTTTTTAAACGCAAGCAGACCTTCCCCATAGTTTCCGACGAACGCATACATATAGGAGTGAAGCACTTTCCCAGTAAGATCGATCAACGCATAGCTGCCGTTTTTTATTTTTACAATCGCTTTTCCCTCTGAAAAATCACTTGCATCCTCATAGGATGCAGGAATGGTCTCTTTTCCTTTTCGATTGAGATAACCATATAAATATTCCCCCTGCTGATTAGAATCAGCAAATCGCGCGCGTCCTTCCTTAAACTCGCTAATTGTGTAGTGAGCCATAGGGGTAATTTCTTTTCCCCTTTCATCGATTATTTTGAAGCCCTGAAGATCATTGGCAATCGCCCGGCCTTCTGAAAAGGAAGTAATATAATCATATTTTGGCTGGACAATAAAATGGCCATTAGTATCTATGATACCTGCCTGATCTGTCAATCGGACAATGGCCAGACCATTTTCCTGAAAATCTTCTGCTTGGTCATAGATAGGTGGGAGGAGGGATTTTCCTTTTGAATTGATATACCCCCATTTGCTTCCGCCTATTTCTTTTATCGAGGCAGGAAAAAGGGCAATAGCTCTTGATTCCTTGAAATCGAAGGAGCGTTGAGCGGTCTTCTTTTCAGCTTCTTCTAGATACGGATAATAAAATAAATAATCAGGATGTTCCTTAATTTTCTGTTGATAGTATTTCACTACTTTTTGAAAGTAATAGGGTTCAACATCTTTTGCGGGAACAAGTCGATCACTTTCCCAGCGGTAAACCTCTACACGGTAGGCTTCACCGGTGTCATGGGACCACAGAGCAATTTCTCCCAGTCCGTCCTTTCCGTTTTGCCCCGGCATGTCTTCTATTTCTATCTTACTAAAGGTGTAGTTCCCTTTGAGATCCAGTTCTTTTAAGCTGTTATGGTGCCATTCATAAATGGACAATTTGGACAAAACCGCCCCAACTTGCCAGCCGACCACCAGATTTTTTGCATTCCGACTCGTAATATTTGCCGTACCAAGGTAACTTACCTGATAACCTTTCCCCTTGATTAAAGAGATTATATGCCAGTGACCATGAAAGTTATTTAAAACAAAAAGGTAAAGTTCTTGATTTAATCGATAGATACCAATGACTTCCATAAACTCATCCTGATCCAAATTCACAAATTGCAGATATGCTTTTTTGGGCTGAGTCTCTGCGTATAATAGTTCTGCGCCATATGGGAGAAATGGCAGCATCCATTGTTGGCCTCCAGACATCATAATCCCCCAGTTTATTTTTTTATCTATAATATATGGGGGAAATGTCCCGATGTGCCGATGAGACCAAAACTCTAAGGGGTTTCGGTGAAATGGGCTTCATCGTTCGCTTGACAACGAATTCCTCAACCTTTACAAAAAAAAGAGACCCATTAGAGCCTCAGATCATCCATAACCGCTTACCTTACAATATGTTGAACCTATTACTAGTTTAAGGCCTTTCCCCACCTTTTTGATTCTTTTATAAATGGTCTTTTAGTTATATTGCTTTAAAATATTTTCCAGCTTTAAGGCTTTGCCAATATCGCCTTTAATTTTTAATTTCCCCCTCATAAAGGTGCTTTTAGACTTAATGCCCGATATTATTCACCTCCGGAATCAAGTGTTTCCATTCTTCATAGGAAATGATGGTGTTCCAGTGACCGGTTATTTTTGCAATCCCAACCACCAATAAAAAGAAAGCAAGGAAAGTTACAGGAACAACCCATTTGTTTACTTTTTTATTGGCAACCGTCATATTTAATGTATCTTTGATTGGACATACCTCCACGCATTGCATGCAAGCCGTACAGTTTGGAGTCACGACTGCCTTTTTTGTATGTACCTTTATTCTTTGCGGACAAACCTTTGTACACATTTCACAGTTCGTGCAGGTATCCTCATTTCTTCGGACTTTTGTGATTCTAAGAATCGAACCAAGCCCAATCATCGCACCGTAAGGACAAAGGAAACGGCACCAAAAGTTTTTAAAAAATAATGAAAGAACGAACATGACCAAAATAAATTTTAAAGTGAAGCCGCCGATATTTAAGAAAAACAGCAGCATTTTCACATCAGAAACTTTGTTATAGGGATCCTCCAGGAAGCCTTTCGCCACAAATGTCGGCATATCAAAGATAATCATTTTTAAAAAGAATAAGAGTAATAAATATTTTAGTGGCGTTAATAACCATACGAGCGGCTGTGGAAGGTCAAAGTTCCTTTTAAACAGTTTTTTTCCAAGCATCCCTGTCCATTCACTCACCGTTCCAACCGGACAAAACCAACTGCAAAAAGATTTACGAAAAAGAATTCCCGATCCAACAAAAAAGGTAAATAGCACAAGCCCCGCCGGGTGGATATTGTCAAAATCACCACTTGTCAGCCATACCTTCAATCCCACGAGGGCACTAATTGGCAAGAAGCCTTCAACAGCAGACGGCCGTTCAACAAAGGGCTCTTTTCCAAGCGTCTCAAAGTGCAGATAAAATTGATAAAATCTCAGTCCGACATAGAGTAAGAATAATAGGAACAGAGCTTGAACAATATGTCTTGTTATTTGAACGGGCTTTCGTTTTAGCTGTTTTATATACCAGGCCTTTGATTTCATCACAGTTCCCTCCCAAACTTTCAATATCCTAACTATATGGAATGGATATATGAGGGGAGTGTGATAAAAATCATTTGCCTCATTGATTTCATAAAGAGTTCACAAAAACTTTCTCAAAGTAGACAAAATAAAGGCCGGGGAATCCCGACCTTCTCTTATTTTTCAACATCAAAAATAATCTGATTTTGTCTACGTGCTTCTTCCGTTACCTCAAGGACAATTTGACTCCAATTCTTCAACTTTTCATATTTCTGATGATTATTGGTTTCAATGATTTCAGTCAAATTAATGCATTCGTATACCATATCCTTGTCATATTGCTCCACACTCAGGATTTGGCTTTTCTTTGTATGACTGTCTAAAAACTTGATCTCTGAAATTGGTGCCGCATCCTCAAGAACGAAAGTCCCTTTCTCCCCATGGATTTCACAAGGGATTTCGGAATGAGATATTTTCGAACAAAGAATGGTACAAACAAAACCATCATACGTTAACACAAGCGTACCGCTTCCGTCGACACCGCTATGTATTAATACCGGATGATAGGTGACTTTTTCCGGTTTCCCGAATAATCCAACCGCTAAGTAAAGGGGATATACGCCTAAATCAACCAGTGCCCCACCAGAATATTCCGCAGAGAAGATATTTGGTACTTCTCCTTGTAAAAATAAATCGTAGCGAGAGGAATACTGGATATAAGGCAAAACAGTACTCCTAAGCTTTCCTGCTAAATGGAGATTTTCTTTTAAGATTGCAAAATTAGGTGTATGGATATTGCGGATTGCTTCGAATAAAAACACACCATTCTCTTCAGCTGTTCGGTAAGCCTCTTCTAATTCAGCTGTAGTAGAAAAAATAGGCTTTTCACAAATTACGTGTTTTTTATTTTTTAAAAATAAAAGAGCCTGTTCAAAATGAACAGAATTGGGTGACGCAATATAAACAGCATCGATCGAAGTACTGCTAGCCATTTCATTTAAATCTGTATAAAAATTTGGTGAATGATATGTATCTGCGAGTTGTTTTGCTTTTTGCTCCGTTCTTGAATAAACGGCTGTTAAATTAAGTTTTCCACTATGTTTTGCTGCCTCAATAAATCTTGCGGTAATCCATCCTGTTCCTACTGTTCCCAGATTAAGCATAAACCTTCTCCTCTCATTTACCCATATATCCATTGATTTTATCTTTAATTTAGTTACTTTTGCAATTTTAAAATTTATTTCCATTCTGTTATGCTTATGATTGATGGGAATAATGGAAAAATATCAGTATTTATGGTATTTATAGTAGTAGATACAATGAAAGAGGTTGAAAATAGTGGAACATAATTCCAATTTTATAAAAGATGTCATGATAAAGGATTTAGAATCCGGAAAACATCAAACGGTCGTAACCCGCTTTCCACCTGAGCCAAACGGATATTTACATATTGGTCATGCAAAATCAATTATTATCAACTTTGGCTTAGCAGATGATTTTAACGGAAAAACGAATTTACGATTTGATGATACGAATCCGTTAAAAGAGGACGTTGAATTCGTTAACTCTATTAAAGAAGACGTAAAATGGCTTGGATTTGAATGGGATGACTTATTTTTCGCCTCCAACTATTTTGAAGAAATGTACAGCCGTGCTGTTCTTTTAATAAAAAAAGGTTTAGCTTATGTAGATGATCTCTCCGCAGATGAAATCCGTGAATACCGCGGTACACTTACAGAGCCTGGGAAAGAAAGTCCTTACCGTAATCGTTCGATTGAAGAAAACCTTGAATTATTTGAGAAGATGCGGGCTGGAGAGTTCGGGAATGGCGAGAAAGTTCTTCGGGCTAAAATCGATATGTCTTCACCTAACATTAATCTCCGTGACCCTGTAATTTATCGTATTGCCCATGCGACCCACCATAACACGGGTGATAAATGGTGTATTTATCCGATGTATGCTTTCGCCCATCCACTTGAGGATGCGATTGAAGGCGTAACACATTCCATTTGTACGATTGAGTTTGAGGATCAACGACCGCTTTATAATTGGGTTGTGGAGCAATGTGAAATGGAGAGCACACCGCAGCAAATTGAATTTGGCCGTTTAAATATCACCAATACCGTTATGAGTAAACGTAAGCTAAAACAGCTTGTCGAGGAAGAATATGTTGACGGCTGGGATGATCCGCGGATGCCGACGATTTCCGGAATGAGAAGAAGAGGATTCACCCCGGAATCGATTCGGAATTTTGTTCGTGAAACAGGAGTTTCTAAAGGTTCAGGTGTAGTGGATTCCCAAATGCTTGAGCACTTTGTCCGTGAAGATTTAAAATTAAAAGCACCGCGTACAATGGGTGTAATTAATCCGTTAAAAGTGGTGATTACGAACTATCCGGAAGGACAAATTGAACTGCTGGATGCCGAGATCAATCCGGAAAACCCTGAAATGGGCATGCGAAAGATTCCATTCTCCCGTGAAATCTATATTGAGCAGGACGACTTTATGGAAGATCCGCCGAAAAAATACTTCCGTTTGTTCCCTGGCAATGAGGTTCGCTTAAAGCATGCTTATTTCATCAAATGTGAAGAAGTGATTAAGGATGCGAACGGCAAGGTTGTGGAGTTGCACTGTACGTATGACCCAGTAACGAAGAGCGGTACCGGTTTTACCGGCCGTAAGGTAAAGGGAACGATTCACTGGGTGGAAGCAGCGCATGCTGTTCCAGCAGAGTTTCGTTTGTATGAGCAATTGATTTTGGATGAAACCGAAGAAGAAAATGATGGCAAGGAAAAAACATTTTTAGATAATGTGAACCCAAATTCTCTAGAGGTATTCCAAGGGTTTGTTGAGCCAAATATGAAAGAAAGTATGCCGCATGACAAATTCCAATTCTTTAGACATGGATATTTCAATGTAGATCCAAAGGATTCCATTGCGGAAAAATTAGTCTTTAACCGGATCGTTTCCTTGAAGAGTTCGTTTAAGCTTTAGGGATAGATAAAAAACACACGGTTTCAGCATGAAATCGTGTGTTTTTTGTTTACTTTTGAATGGGATTGGGGCGGTCGGGCTATAAAGGTCGTTTTTTGTTGCTTTTCATGAAAAACCTCCTTCATCCAAGCATTGAAAGACGTTTCTTACTGCTTCTCACAAAAAACGTCCTTCATCCAAGCTATGAAAGACGTTTCTTACTGCTTCTCACGAAAAACGTCCCTCATCAAAGCTATGAAAGACGTTTCTTACTGCTTTTCACGAAAAACGTCCTTCATCCAAGCATTGAAAGACGTTTCTTACTGCTTCTCACAAAAAACGTCCTTCATCAAACCCATGAAAGACGTTTCTTACTGCTTCTCACGAAAAACGTCCTTCATCCAAGCTATGAAATGACGTTTCTTACTGCTTCTCACGAAAAACGTCCTTCATCCAAGCTATGAAATGACGTTTCTTACTGCTTCTCACGAAAAACGTCCTTCATCCAACCCATGAAATACGTTTCTTGCTGCTTTTCACGAAAAACGTCCTTCATCAAAGCTATGAAAGACGTTTCTTGCTGCTTTTCACGAAAAACGTCCTTCATCCAAGCTATGAAAGACGTTTTTTACTGCTTCTCACGAAAAACGTCCCTCATCAAAGCTATGAAAGACGTTTCTTACTGCTTCCCACGAAAAACGTCCTTCATCCAAGCTATGAAATGACGTTTCTTACTGCTTCTCACGAAAAACGTCCTTCATCCAAGCTATGAAATGACGTTTCTTACTGCTTCTCACGAAAAACGTCCTTCATCTAACCCATGAAAGACGTTTCTTGCTGCTTTTCACGAAAAACGTCCTTCATCCAACCCATGAAAGGCGTTTCTTGCTGCTTTTCACGAAAAACGTCCTTCATCAAATCCATGAAGGACAACGGCCTTTCAAAACGAACTGCTCCCATTAACCTCTAGAAACAGGTACCTCAAAAATAATTTTCGTACCCTTTCCTGGCTCAGAAACAATAGATAGGTCCCCGCTAACCGCCCGGGCACGCTCGTCCATGCTGAAAAGACCAACCCCCCGCTGGACTGTGTCTACATCAAAGCCTATTCCCTTATCTTCAATCATTACCCTAACAAGTTCATCAATTTCCCTTATCGTGACAGTTGCTTGAGCAACATCAGCATATTTGCGGATATTGGTTAATGCCTCTTGAATAATCCGATAGATCGTTAATTCAATACTAATTGGCAACCTTTTGTTCAACACACATTCAAAAAAGACATCAATATTATAGTTCTCTGAATAACGAGAAAGAAAAGAACGAATCGCCGGAACCAATCCAAGGTCATCCAATACAGATGGTCGAAGCTCCCAGGAGATTTCACGAATTTCCTCTATTAACTGCGTTGCCTCCTGTTGCATCTGTTGAAGCAGAGGGTGGTCCTGCTCATTAAGCAACCGATTAATCGTAATCAAATGACTATAAAGATTTTGACCAATGCCGTCATGTAAATTTCTTGATAACCGCTTCCGCTCTTCTTCTTGGACATCAATGATGGTCGTCATCATTTTTTGCAATTCCTGCTCAACGCGCTTTCTTTCCGTGATTTCATATCGAATCGCAACATATTGATAAGGTTTACCCTTTTCATTTAAAAATGGGACAATCGTTGTATCCATCCAATAATGGGTTCCATCCTTAGCGCGATTGCGAATTTCCCCCTTCCAGACCTCACCGGAACCAATCGTCCGCCACATATTTTTAAAAAACTCCTGTGAATGATATCCGGAGTTAATAATCCGATGATCCTGCCCCAATAATTCTTCCCTTGAGTATTTTGATATCAAGCAAAATTGATCATTCACATATGTAATAATCCCGTGGGAATCCGTTATCGCTACAATTGATGACGCGTCAAGAGCAAATTTATAGTCTAAAAGTTCATTCTTAATCTGCTGCATTTCTCTTTCCATTTCTGGTCCCTCCTTAAAGTAATGTATGCCCTTTTAAAATCTGCTCCAGAGCTTCAGCAGCATCCTTTACCAATTCTTGATCCTGTTCGGTAAAAAGATGTGCTGCCCTATTGCCAATCAGCAATACCCCTTTAGGGACAGAATGAAAAAATAGTGGAACCGCATATGCGGATAAAAGTTTTTCAGCCAGCATAATCGGATAGTCTGTTACCTTCCCAATGATATTCTTCGGAAAATTTCGAAGCATCATCGCACTTCCGCTCGAAATAATTTTTCCGGCGATTCCCTTCCCAAAACGAACGGTGATACGTTCATATTTATTATTCAAATTACCTGAAACATAATGCCAACGAACATCCGGGCCAATTTCATTTTGAAAGGCAAGCCCCACAAACTCACAATTTACTGCAGCTTTCAATTGATTACATATTTCAATAACTGCCTGTAATTCTCTTAATTTTGTCATCTGTGGCGCTTCTCCTTAAAAACCATACCCTAATAACCCCTTTTTAACCGCATATTCAACAAGCTCCGGCCGGGTTTTCATTTGCAGCTTTTCCATCAGGTTCCCTTTATGGGTTTCAACCGTTTTTACACTAATCACCAGCTGCTCGGCGATTTCCTTGTTTGAGTACCCTTTTGCTATGAGGGTGAGGACTTCTTTTTCCCGTTCCGATAAAAGATTATAAGTGTCTGAACTATCATGCTTCATTCCTGTCAAATATTCTTCCATTAATCGTTTTGTAGCTGCCGGGTGAAGATAGGCATCACCAGCTGCAACCGATTCAATCGCAGCCATTAATTCATCATGGGGTGCACTTTTTAAAATACATCCGGATGCACCTGCCTGAATCGCCCGGAACAGATACTCCTCATCATCATGCATAGTTAAAATCAAAATATTGATCGTTGGCATTTCCTTTTTGAGCTCGGTGGTGGCAGTAAGCCCATCTTTACCATGGGGCATACTTAAGTCCATGACCACTACATCCGGCTTTAGCCTTAATGCCTTCTTTATTCCTTCGTTTCCTTCCGAAGCCTCCCCAATTACTTCCATCATCGGATTGGTATTAAGGAGCATCTTCAGACCCATTCTCACAACCGCGTGATCATCAACCAATAGGATTTTTATCAAAACTAACTCCCCTTTGTCCCTTTATTTCAAGGGAAGAGATATTTCTATCGAGGTTCCTTCTCCTATTTTAGAGGAAATTGAACACTGTCCGCCAGTAAGAAGCATTCTTTCTTTCATCGCTGCAAGGCCGGATAATGGGCTTGTTATTTCATGTTCCTCCGGTTGAAATCCCTTACCAAAATCGTGAATCGTTATGGTTAATTCCTTCTCTTTCCAAATAAAATTCATCTTCACATTGGAGGTATCGGCATACTTCGCAATATTGGCCAGAGCTTCCTGGCAAACCCGGAAAACTGCGATATTTTGCCGCTCGGGAATTTGTTTTTCTTCTCCTATTGATTCCAGGTCAACAAGAATACCAAATGTTGAAGTATACAGCTTAATATAACTCTTAATGGCGGGAAGTAAACCAAGGGTTGTTAAGGTAGGAGGATGCAATTCTACTGAAAGCAGCCTAATTTCTTGGATGGTTTTTTCGATAAGCTGAGACATTTCACGAAGATAATGCTTCATAGCCGGTTGCTCTGTACCGGATTCAACAAACTGTAATCCTGTTAAAATACTATATAGATTTTGGCCAACCCCCTCATGGAGCTCTAAAGCAATTCGTTTAATTTCCTCCTCTTGGGAGTGAATAATGTAGGAGCTAATCCCCTCTTTTGACGGTAAAATTGTCATTCATCAACCCTCCTAAACCCCTTTTGGATTAAACTTAGTTGTTGATTTCCGCTCCAGTCGCTTCGCTTTCCGCGGGCGGTTCGGGGAGCCTCCTCGGCCCCGTCCTCCCGCAGAAGTCTCGCGCCCTCCGCTCCAATCAACAACAATTACAATTAGCACTGTCTATTTGTAAAAAAGCCAGACTTTAGTAGGTCTGAACTTTTTTTACTATATAATGAAGACCGCTTTCCGGATCAAAGGCGGACCATTCGTTTTCCGTTTCAATAACATCGCTTGCTAGTGGTACTGCCAAAAAATAATAATCATCAAAATAAAAGCGGATATGTGTGCCATCAGGGCATGGCTGCACTTTTTTTATCGTTTTGTTAACAGTTGGTGCTTGATCCCCACCCTCTGCATCACGAATCGTAATTTCAACCGGCCCGCCGGTAAATCGTTTTAGATCCTCTAAATTAATGGACTCCACAGCTATTACATCCTCTCTTTGCCGGATAGATGAACAGCTTGTATCCTTGCAGATACTCCCAAAATTTCTCCCCGGCATTCTCCTCGAGAAACATAATTGTTTCTTCCTCAGAGCCCCAATCACTCATTCCTTTTATCTCTGCAACAACCATTTCAGCCTCGTCCATTGTTTTTTCTTCAAGAAACCAATTCAATCGTTTATTCGCAAAAGTTTCTTTTAAAATCTGGTCTATTTCCTTAGCGAAACCGCCTGATTCTGACCGAATAAAACAAAAATCAATATACGTTTCACTAGTCATTGACCTTCACACCTTTTTTGTAGATGATAAGTGCTACTGGAAATAAAATAATATTGATGACCGCAGCAATAATGGTATTTGTGTACTTTTCATAAAAATATTGATGGACCATGTATTGGGTAAAGATAATATTTAACATTAAGACAGCAAGCAAGAGTGCAACTGGTACGTAACTACGCTTCATAACGTTTCACCCCCACGGCATAGACAGCGCCGTTCTCAACTTTCACATAAATTTCAGGAAGCGGACGTCTCGGTGGTCCCGCAATCGGTTCACCTGTTTTCACATCAAATTTCCCGTGGTGGCATGGGCAGATCATTTCTCCCTCGTCTTTTTTCCAAAAAACAGGGCAGCGTAAGTGGGTACAAGCATTTTGGTAAGCTACAAATTTATTTTCTGAAAGCCTAATTAAAATCGCACTATCGTGCTCGCCCGGGAAGGCAAAGTCTACTGCATCCCCTACCGGCAATGACTGTAGGTCAGCGATTTTATGCTTTGGATATTTTTTATCACTAAGACCCGTTAATTCTTTAGCAGCTAAAGCACCCCAAGGAAGGGATGAAACTGCAAATACTCCTGCTGCCCCCGCAAGCATCTTCATAAAGCCGCGGCGGTCAAGCTTTCTCTCATTATTACGATTTATATTATGGGTGTAATTATCTTCATTAAACGGGATTTTATTATTTTTATTATTCATGTTAATCCCTCCTAAAACAGTTTTGTGACACCCTGCAAGATACCAGGGAGATTCACTCTTACATTTGTTTCGCCTTCTAAATAAGGCATGCTTGTTACCCATTTACCGTTATCTAAATTAAATTGCTTTTGTTTTGCTTCAATTTCTTCATCTGTCAGCCATTGCAATGTATTCGACGGGCAGACACTAGCACACATTGGCGGAATTCCATCCTTCGTCCGGTCGATACAAAGATCACATTTATACATTAAATTCTGCTCTGTATCAAACTTTGGTATTCCATACGGACAAGCAATCGTACAGTTCTGGCAGCCGATACATTTTTCCACAAGTGCCGAAAGCACGGCACCTGTTTCATGAATTTGAATAGCCTGTGCCGGACAGCTTCTCGCACATGCCGGATTGACACAGTGAAGGCACATAAGAGGCATCGTTTGACGATTGACTAGCGGATTCACATCGTAAACATAGTTTCGATTGCGTTGTTCATGCCCGCCGCACTGTGTACAAGCCGCTAAACAGGATCGGCATCCTATACAGTTTTCAAGTTCTAAATACAACCTCTTTTTCATTTACTGCACCTTCTTCATTTCTAGTTTTTCGATTTGTGCTGCACATGCTTTAAACTCCGGCATGCGGGAGATTGGATCAAGTGCATCAATTGTTAATAGATTGATAGATTTATCGTGTCCAAAATGATAAGGAACAAACACCGTATCTTTTCGAATGGCTTCTGTGATTTTTACTTTATATTCAGCCTCACCTCTACGGGTAAAGAGGCGGACATATTCTTCATGTTCAATATTATATTTTGCCGCTGTTTCAGGATGAACCTCCACATATGGCTCAGGACACATGTCACGTAAGAATTGAATTCTTCTTGTTTGATTACCTGATAGATAGTGGAAAACGACACGACCTGTTGTTAGGCGTAACGGATATTCTTCATCTGGCTCTTCAGCAGGCGGGCGGTATGGCAGGGCACAAATTTTCGCCTTTCCATCCGGATGATAAAACTTCTTATCTAGGAACATATGTGGTGTACCTGGATCGTTTTCATCTTTGCAAGGCCAGAAAACACCATCTTGTTTGTCGATTTTATCCCATGTTGCTCCGTAATAGTCCGCATAGCCGCCTTTTGAAGCTAAACGGAATTCATCTGCAACATCTCTAGCGGTTTTCAGATGAGAGAAATACTTCCCTCTACCTAATTTTTCAGCCAACTCCACTTGCATTTGCCAGTCCGGCTTTGATTCACCGATTGGCTCTTGTGCTTTATTAATTTTAATAATCCGTCCTTCAAGGTTGGTTACCGTTCCTTCATCTTCTGACCATGTGACAGAAGGAAGGACGACATCCGCATATTCTGCTGATTCAGATAAGTAGAAATCAGCACATACCATGAAATCCAGGCTCATTAACGCTTTTCGAATAAAGTTTTGATTTGGAGCAGAAACGGCAGGGTTCGAACATAGCAAATATAAACCGCGAATTTCCTTTTGCTCCATTAATTGAAACATTTCTACTGCTGAAACTCCTGGCTTCGGCATTTCATCAGGGGTAATGCCCCATACCTGACATACTTCTTCCACATGCTTCGGATTGGTTAGCTTACGATATCCCGGCAATAAGTCTGATTTTTGACCATGTTCGCGGCCACCCTGACCATTTCCTTGACCAGTAAACGTTGCAACACCTGATTTTGGACGGCCAATTTTTCCTGTTACAAGCGCCATGTTGGTGTAACCTGAAACATTGTCGACTCCCTTATGCTGCTGTTCGATTCCACGCGCGAACATTACGATAGCATTTGGTGCTTTGCCGTAAATTTCAGCGGCACGGATAATCTTTTCTTTTGCAACACCAGTAATTTGACTTGTATATTCAGGAGTAAATTCTTTAACTAATTCTTTTGTTTCTTCAAAACCATTGGTATGGTTGTTAACAAATTCCGCGTCGGCATAACCATTTTGTATCAGTAGATTTAAAATTCCATTCGCCAGTGCTAAGTCTGTTCCTGGACGTAAATCTAAGTGAACATCTGCTCTTCTGGCAATTGGTGTTTCACGAGGGTCAGCCACAATCAAGTAGCCGCCTCTTTCCTGTACATGCCAGACACGGAACATCGAGGTTGGATGACATTCAGCTGTGTTACTTCCGGCAATGAACAAGCAATCTGTTTCATGGAGATCGGTCCATGGCAATGTTGAACCACGGTCCACTCCGAAGGAACGTAAGAATCCACCGGCTGCACTGGACATACAGAAACGTCCGTTATAATCGATATATCTTGTTTGAAGGGCAACCCTTGCAAACTTTCCTGTTAAATAACATTTTTCATTTGTCATCGATACACCGCTAAAGACGGATAATGTATCTTTTCCATACTTTCCTTGCAGTTCGGTAAACTTCTTCGCAATCAGGTCATATGCTTCTTCCCAAGTTGCTTCACGGAAGCCCTCTTGTGTCCCTTTTAAGGAAGCATCATCACGAATTAATGGTTTTAAGATTCGATCCGTGTGATTCGTTTGTTGATAAGCAGTTACTCCCTTCGGACACATTTTACCAACATTTACCGGCCAGTCATAACGAGGTTCTACCCCTATGATTTTGTTGGTCTTTGTATTTACACGTAAATTCATTCCACATTGCATTCCACAATAAGCACAATGTGTTTTTATTAACGTTTCGTTTGGATGCCGTACATTTTCAATTTCTCTAAAAAACTTATCCCTTTGCATTCTGGTTTGCCTCCTTGACCTTCACTTGGTGGGTTGGGAATCCTGAGAATCTTGCAATGCGGTATTTTCTGCGGCATGGCAGGCACAATTCAGCAAGATTAAAACCGTCTTCCATATTAAATTCGATTTCATTGACACCTAAAACTTGAATGACATCGTTTGATTGTTCAACTGAAACAAAATGATCTCCGCACACTTTACATTCTTTCATATGCTGTTCTCCATAATGTTCTCGGTAATTTCTTGCAAAAACGCTCATTGGACGGAAAGGAATATGGGCAAGCTTTCCGAATGGTAAATAGATTAATGTGATAATCACTGAAAATTGGTGGATTAAGGACATTTGCGGCTGCATCCAGCCATGTAATACGATGTTCTGAAAGGTTAATAACAGACCTGTAATCGAAATAAACAATAATAGGTAAAGCGGTAAGAAATCGTACATGAATTTTTGCTCGGCTCTTGCCTGCATGTTTTTTAAACGGCGGTAAAGCGCCATGCAAACACCTGAAATGACCATGATGGCGGCAATATTCAGTGCGTTATAAGAGAAAAAGGCGATAATCCCTTCAGCCGGAACCTTCATGACATTCATTCCGAAAAGCACAATATTATAATAGCCGTTGTCTTCCATCGTAAAGTACATCCAGCTAAATACGAGCGGGAAGGTCACAAGACACGCAAGCACACAGCCCCAGCCAATTAAGATATGTTGCACCCATCGGTAAATTCCCCGATTCCGGATAAAATCGTAAATCGCTAAATGACTGACTGCAGTTTTCGCTGTGCTTTTTCTAAAAAGCAGTTTTAAACCTTTTTTAATGATAATTTTGGTTGGCGGTCTTTCGCCCCAGGCAATAAATCGATAGAAAAAGCCACCGACAAAGACAAGGGTTCCCACCATGTATCCGTATAGATTTAAGTCAATATGGGTAAACATTCTTGTTCCGATAAAGGTTAAAATCGCTAGTCCGACGACAGTTAAAAAGACTGATTTCGCAAAATGGGATGCAAACGCATCATTGACCGAGCGTTCCTGTTTTTTACTTGCTACTAGTTTCGCTTCCATTTCAAGCTCCTCCTAAAAAAAAATAACACTAACGTTTTGTCTTACCTTATTGTAAGAAAAACGTTAGTGTTACAAATATAGGGGAACTCCCCCATCCTCGGGGGAAAAAACCCTTAGAAATATGGATTTTGACAAAAGTCTGTCACAATTATGATTTTTGAAGGTATTTTCCCCTCCAGGAATTGATGAGCAGGTAAAAGAACAATACAATCTGTAGGATGAAGAGAGTCGAATCCCAAAAGCTAATACTTGAAGGGAATGTTTTAAAGCCTGGGATTACTTCCTTTATCGAATAAAACAATTCCGGAAAGAAATAAAAAATATATAAAAATACAGTTAAACCGACCCCTATAAAATATAAAATGGAATAGCCGATTACAGTCTTTTTTTCGCTTTCAAAAAGGATTTCACCAGTGGTAAGTGATTTTCCAAACGGTATAAGGCCCCTTAGCAGCCCTTGAGCATTTTCCATCAAATTATAGCAGCCCGAACAATTCTCAATAAGGTAATAAAAATCTGTTTTCATGTAAATACAGCATTGATACACCATTCTAAAAAAGATATCTAAAACAACAATTTTCATTAGGCTTAGGAAAAACCCTGAAATGGGAGCAAAAAACATTTGACCTGCTAAAGCAAAAAATAGGATAACCGTATCAAAACAGATACCTGCCAAAAATAACTTATTTCGATCCTTTGCTGGTAATTTCCATACTGTGGACATATCTGTTTCTAAAACTAAAAGAAATAATCGATGTCCCACATTTATTTTTGCAGGCAGATTATAAGAACGTAATGCCATAATATGTCCAAATTCATGAATTAAAACAAGAAGAGACCTGAGTACAAATAACAGCGGTAAAATTAAAGACATCGAGTCAAGAACGAATAAATCTTTATAATGCGGGAACAAAGAAGGATTTATGATTAAAAGAATGATATTAACAAAAAATAAAAACGAATAAACAATATAAGCATACCGATTGAAAAAGATTCTCCCAATTATGGAGGGAATCCATAGAAATCCTAAATCTTCTTTTTCCCTTTGATTACACTCAATTTTTACGCCGTTAATTTCTGCTATTAGATTTAATGAAATTAACTGGTCAGCAAATTCAATCAGGTCCACGTCTTCATTAGGATATTTCGTACGAAGTTGATGCTCGATTTCTCCTAACTGTATTCCCTGGCTGATTAAATGAATCGCATCAATACAAATCTCCTTCATTTCATAAAACTCACCTGAAGCTTGATCTTCGACAATATAATTTTTTTTATCTCTATGAATTTCGATTTCGACCAATTTGAGAAAGGAAGAATAGCTAACGCTCATTTAACCACCCTTTTACTTTTAATCTATAAAAAAGGATGCTTAGCTAAAAAGCTAGCATCCAACATTTTTCAAGGCATAAAGATACACCACCAGCAGGTAGTTTTGATCTTTTTTAACTTCCGGATCTTCATGAGGTCACCCCCTAACCGTTTGTCTTTTCTTCATGTATGTTTAAATTATTATGTCCTAATCCATCATTCAATTTACTATGAATGGTTTTCCATTTTGGTAATACTTTTTTATATTCTTCTACTAATTCAGGATCAAACTGTGTCCCGCTTCCCTCTAAGATTCTACTATTTGCTTCTTCAACGGATAAAGCTGATCTGTACGATCTTGTTGAGGTCATAGCATCAAAAGCATCTGCTATGGCGGATATCCTTGCGAGAAAAGGTATTCCTTTACCCTTTAATTGGTCCGGGTACCCTTTTCCGTCCCAACGTTCATGATGGGAACGTATAACAGAAATACTATTCTTTAAACCCACCACCTTGGAGACAGCTTCGGCTCCTACAATGGTATGAGATTTTATAATTTCATATTCTTCATTCGTTAACATACCAGGCTTCATTAATATTTGGTCTGGGATATTAATCTTTCCAATATCATGGAGTAGACACGCATAATTAAATGACTGTAACTCATCTTCTGAAAATTTCCCACTTACTTTTGCCAACTCTAATGCATAGCTGGCAACCCTTTCACTATGCCCTCTTGTATAAGGGTCCTTAAGTTCAAGAGTCGCAATTACTCCTTTTACAATGCCCACTATCTGTTGATCATAAGATGTTTTTATTGCTTTTACATACGATTTGAATCTATATAAGATAATGAATGAAAGTACTGAAAAAATAGCTACAATTAAAACTGGCAAAAGAACTACTGGAGATTGGATGATTATCCCATCAAGAATGTATTTTAATAATAAACCGACCGTTACCACCTTAACAAAAGTCGTACTGACAAATACTGGAGATAATAGAAGCCAAAACACTTCAACTACATTTCCTGTTTTAAAATGAGTAGGGTCACCCATAAAGGAAATGATTTCATTTATTAACGATACACTTGTATAGGTAATAAAATAGACATATTTTATTAGGTATACCTTTTGTCTTTTAAATAAATAGTAAGCAATTGGAATTAATGCAAACATGAATAAATAAATCCATAAACCTAGGACATCTCGATTATCATTTTTAAATTTCGGATCATAAATTGAAATTATTCGAAAAGATAAATCATACGCAATGGAGATAAAATAAAACAAAACTAGAAACCATTTTAATGTTCGGCCCTCTTCATTTCTTATGTTGGGGTCTATTAATTTTTTTTTCATATATTTACCTCACATAATGGATGCTAAAACTTTTAGTAGAAGAGAGAAATCAATTAGCTGAACAACATCTAAATTCCAACACTTTTCTACATTATAAATCATTTATTTTAATAGAAGAATACAAATGAGAGATGAATTTTTGTATTTTTGTAGAAATATCTTCGGAAAAATAGGATAAATTACCCAAAGTCAAATACAGACTAAATTTCATTCTATCTTTCCGAATTTTGGTTTATCGGTATAACCACTTCAACCTTTGTCCCTACACCAAACTCACTAAGAAAGTTCAGGTCCCCGAAATGATCGTTAATAATTTGATTCGTAACCATCAGACCCAGACCTGTTCCTTCCTTTTTGGTAGTGTAAAAAGGTTCACCTAAACTTAACAGGCTTTCCTCAGAAATTCCGCAGCCCCCATCTTGGATCGAGATATGCACACTTTTTTCCTTTGCTTCTTTTACGTTAATTTTCACCTTACCTCCATTAGGCATTGATTCAATTGCATTTTTTATTAAATTAATAAAAACTTGTTTCAACTGTTTTTCATCACATTCTATTGCTGGTAAAGGCCCTTCTATAACCGTTTCAAGTATGACATTCTGGTTTTTGGCCTGTTGCTGAGTAATCGATAAAGTATAAGCAATTATTTCTTCAATTCTTGCTCTGTCGAATTTAATTTTTTTGGGTTTTCCTAGATACATCAAATCATTGACAATTGAATTAATACGGTCAATCTCTTGAATCATAATGGGGTAGTGGTCATTTGTATTTGGGTATCTCTCCTTTTGTAATTGCGTAAAACCTTTTAAAGAAGATAACGGGTTTCGAATTTCATGCCCAATAGCTGCAGCCATTTGACCGATAACAGCAAGTTTTTCTTTTTGCCTTAGCTCATCATGTACATGTGTTAAGGAATCAATATAGGATTTAAATCTTATTAATAGAATAAAAGCAATAGCACCTATGATGAAAAACATCAAGACTGGAAATAGCGCACGGTAATCATGAAGGATTAATCCCAAAAAGAGATCTTTTCCAATCATACTAAGAGTAACTGTCCAAAAGTATTTTTTATTAACAAAAACTGGTGAAAAAACAATGAATAGAATTTCCACAATATTTCCACTAGCAAATGGCTTTGATGTGCCTAGATAAGTAATAAGACAATCAATTACATCAAAAAATATATAACCGTAAATATACAGATACTTTACAATGTACGGATTTCCCTTTTTTATATAATAAACTCCAATGGGCAATAAAGATGATAATAAAAAATATTGCCATAATCCTAAACCATCATTAAGGTCTTTTAACTCCTTTTCATTCGAAAAGGAATAGATATAATCATAAAAAAAATCAAATGAAAAATAGATTATATAAAATAACCACAAAAATAATTTAATGGCTTTTTTCTCTTCAAATATTAACTTTTGATTTCTGAAGCCCTCTTTCATATTTGTAAATCCTCCAATGACTTAAGAAACGCGATAGATTTTAATTAATCTTTCCTACTATTCTACCACCTATTATAAAAATTACCGACAGAAATTTAAATTATACGATGATTTTCGACATATTTTTCAATGTTCAACCCATAGGAAAAAGGACCCCTTTTTGAGGTCCTTTCCGCAATTTTATAGAACTAACTAATTTTTCTCATTTCCTTTACACTGCTATTCAATGTGGAATGCTTGCGTCCGTAACCGAAGTAAACAGCTAGACCGATTACAAGCCACACTCCAAAACTAATCCATGATGTTGCTGGAAGCTGAAGTGCCAAATATCCGCAGAATAAGAAAGCCAAGATTGGTACATATGGTACCAATGGAACGCGGAAACCCTTTGGAGCTCCTTGATTATTTTTACGCAGATATAAAATCCCGATTGAAACGGTCATGAATGCTAATAATGTTCCGATGTTAACAAGCTCAGCTAATTTGCCCAGCGGCACTAATCCTGCAAATATGGATACAAGGAAGCAGGTAATCCATGAGTTCATCATTGGAGTTTGTGTTTTCTTGTTTACCTTTGAGAAAACTTTTGGTAATAATCCGTCACGACTGATCGCATAAAACAAACGAGTTTGTCCATAAATCATTACAAGTAAAACCGTTGTTATTCCGGCTATTGCACCAAGTGATATGAGGCCAGCCGCCCAATCTTGATGGATAAAGTTAAGAGCGAATGCAACTGGATTTTTAACATCAAGCATTTGGTAAGGTACAATTCCTGTCAAAATGGCCGATACAGCAATGTATAAAACAGTACAAACAATTAACGAAGCGATAATTCCGATTGGTAAATTACGCTGCGGGTTTTTTACTTCCTCCGCAGCCGTTGCAACAGCATCAAACCCAATATAAGCAAAGAAAACAGTTGCAGCACCAGTTGCGACGCCTGAGAAACCAAATGGCATAAACGGAGTCCAGTTAGATGGTTTTACATACCATACACCGATAACAATAAATAGTACAACGACCGCTAGCTTTATAATTACCATGATCGCATTTAAACGAGCTGACTTTTTAACACCTTGTGTTAATAAGAAAGTGATAAAGAAAACAATGATAATAGCCGGAACATCAATAAACGTTCCATTTGCCGGATCATATGCGCTTGTGATGGCCTTCGGAAAATGGATGCCGAAACCTGCGAGAAGCCCCTGAAAATAACCTGACCATCCACTGGCAACTGCCGATGAGGCAAGTCCGTATTCAAGGATTAAATCCCACCCTAAAATCCAAGCAATGATCTCACCAAATGTTGCATAGCTATACGTATAGGCGCTTCCTGATACTGGGACCGTTGAAGCGAACTCCGCATAACAAAGTGCAGCGAACACACAAGCTAAACCAGATAATATGAAAGAGATGATGAGTGCTGGTCCTGCATGTTCTGCAGCAGCAACTCCTGTTAATACGAATATACCAGTTCCAATGATGGCTCCAATGCCCAGCATCGACAAATCAAAGGCACCTAATTCCTTTTTTAAGGTTATATCTTTTTGTCCAGCCTCTTTGATTAAGGCCTGGATTGATTTCTTTCTAAATAAATCCATTGTGTTTACCTCCTCGACAAATGTCGAAATGTTCTGAATAAATACTTCATAAAAATTTATATTGAAATAATATAATTTATTATTATAAAAAGCAATATATTTTGAAAAATAAAACAACTTGTAGATAATACCAAAACAGAATTTCCCTTTTATAAGGGTTTTTAACAGGGAATGATTGCGTTTTCACTATATTTACTTCTATCGTCATTATATTATTATAATAATTTCTATTACCGAAATAATTTTTTCGTTATAAAAAAAACTGACCATTCGTCTGAAGGGCCAGTTAGACTATTTATATGTTTATGACTTCCTTTTTACCTGCAGGTAGTATCATCGTTACTTCGGTGCCAACTCCAGGTTGACTTTTGTAGGACACCTTCCCATTCATGGTTTCAATAATTCGTAATGAAACAGATGTACCAAGTCCAGTTCCCTTATCCTTTGTCGTATAAAATAAGGTTCCAATCCTTGATAGCTGCTCATGTGTCATTCCCTTGCCGGTATCTGTTATCAAAATAATAGCATTTTGATGATCATACTTGAACTGAATCGCAACCTTCCCTCCTTCTGGAGTAGCTTCAATTGCATTCTTTATCAAATTAACCAGCGCTTGCTTTAATTGATTCCGATCTGTAAACAGCGAGAAAGCAGTTTGGTTAAATTCACTTTTAAGCGTCACCCCTTGTTTTACCGCAAGCGGATCCAAAAGCATAACGACTTCTGAGAGAACATCTGCCAGTTGAAACTTCTCTAATTTTTCAAATTTAGGTTTCGCGAAATTTAGATAATCATTAATAATTGATTCAGCACGTCCTAATTCACTCAAAACAAGGGAAAAGTATTCATAATTTTTACCCTGTTCCTCTTTTTGCATCAATTGTAAAAATCCCTTCACAACGGTCAATGGATTCCGCACCTCATGGGCAATAGAGGCAGCAAGTTCCCCCAACGTATTTAACTTTTCAGCCCGGATAATTTCCTCTCTCATTTTATTTCGTTCGATCACATTTTCACTTAGCTTTGAAGTGATGATAATGGCAAGAGTATGTATAAATCCGATAAGAATAATATCAGGAATATTAAGTACTATTTTGAGTGGGGCCCCTTGAAAATAGTGGTAGGTATTAAATGAAACAAAGCAAAGCAGCAGGGGCCAACAGCCAATTACACTTGAAATAAGCACCCTTTTATTAGGAGGTAATTTCCAAAATCGTTTCGCAGCTAAAAATGATAGTAAAGCAGTTAACAGCGTATTGGCGAGCCCAAAATATATGGTGTTTCCTCCCATAATGATTCGAGTCACAACAAGGGTTCCGAAAACCATCCCTCCGGCTCTCGGTCCCGCGTAAAGAAAAGATAGGACGAGAGGGACGTAACGGAGGTCCCAATGAAATCCATAGTTTGCATGTGTAAAAATCATACAGGTTAGGGCAACTAAACTTTGCAGCGTACCGCTAAGAATAGGAGAGTTCATTTTACTATTTTTGTCTGAAAGAACGCTATAAATTAGGACTGGTGCAATTGTGATTAACAAATTCAATAGAAGTCTTTCCGCCAGCATCGCCGTATTCCCCCAAAAACCAACTATATTCTCAGTTATTCGACAAAAATTTCTCCTTTCCTTTAAAACGAAGAATTTTTTTACATGAGGTATACTTTTTTGCGGTTAACGACTCTTGCCAGTAAAATTCCCATAGTAAATATAGCATTTTCGGTCTTCATCAATTTCTCTTGAATCTAAAGCAAATTCGAGAAACATCCCATCCTTTTGAATATAAATAAAATCCGAATGCAGGCTGGTCAACACTTCTTCATGTCCCCATAATTCTTTGCTTTCTAAAAGCTTTGTCCCTGATGGGCTAAGTTCTCTAATCTCAAAACCGATATAGGAATAGCTCTGCTCTGTTCCTTCGTTTACGTAATCTTCTTTTTTAACATAAAGAACCGCCATACCATCGGGATCCATGGCAGTGGCCGTTACGGCATACGTCCGGCCTTCTTTGACAAAAAAGTCACATGTCATTCTTGCTACAGCTTCCGTTATCGGTAAGTCCTGGTAGCTCCATAATGCAGGATAGTTCAAATCCTGGTCGTCAAGGCGATATTCCAGCCGCATCCTCATCCCTCTTTCTTTTTTGTTTCAATTTTACCATTGTTTTCCTCACCATTCCTTCTATAATAAAAATAGATTAAAAAGGGGTGAGACAGTGAGAAAAACACAATGGTTAATAACGGGGGTTCTTACCTCTCTAGTAGCTGGAACCATATCCGGGTGTTCACAGGACCTGCCGCCTAAACCGGATGATAAGCGTTGTGCCGATTGGGAATGGGATGACGATCAAGGTGTTTGGCAGTGTGATGATACCCATTCAGGCTATTATCATCATTATTACCACGGGGGAAGTTTCTTTAAGAGCAAGTCAGCTCTTCATAAATCATCTGCCTATAAATCTTATAAATCCTCCTCCAGTTTTAAAGGCGGGTTTGGGAGCGGTTCAAGAGGCGGATTTGGAGGGTAAGTATGTCCATTTATAAAGAAAAACGAAAGCAATTTTATTCAAACTTTCCTACCTTTTGGTCAGACCTGTATGGGGGAGAATATAGTCTCTACCATATTTTTGAAATCACAGAACAAACCCGTATGCTTCTTCGTGAAGCAACAGAACGGATGGGGAAGATCTTTTTCAAAACAGCTAGGCTTCTTCGTACTCTACCCGATGAACAGCTTCTCGAGCTTGGTTTCCCACATTCCTGTTTGCCATTCATCCGGATGAAGACTCTTTATCCTGAAACAGTTATCGGAAGATTTGATTTTGCTTTAACCAAAAGTGGATTCAAAATGCTTGAGTTCAATAGTGATACTCCGACGTTTATCGCTGAATGCTTTCAAATCAATGGAAAAGTTTGCACGGATTTTGGATATCATGACCCTAATCGCAGACAAGAAGACCTTCTTTCCTCCGGAATTACGAGGGCAGTACTTGATGCAACAAATAGGAATTCATCAGCAAATATTGTCTTTACAGCTCATGACGACCATATAGAGGATTGGAATACAACTCAATATTTAGGCGGGCTCTGCCAAGTTAAGAATAAGATTTTACCAATGTCTGAGCTTAGTATAACGGAAGATGCCTTACTTGATTCTGACGGTATTCCGATTGATGTTCTGTACCGTCAAACCTATCCTCTTGAACACTTGGTGGAGGACCGTGATCCAAGAACGGGGGATTATGTCGGGATTGAATTATTGCAGCTTGCCAAAGATGGAAAAATTGCAATTTTAAACCCAGTTTCGGCTTTTCTGCTTCAGCCTAAATCCATTCAAAGCTTAATTTGGGGACTTACCGAGAATAGAGCGTTTTATACGGAAGAAGAACAATGCTGGGTTAAAAAATATATGCTGCCAACCTATTTGGAGCCGGATGCTTTTATTGGAAACCAGGAGTTTGTTCAAAAGCCATCGTTTGGGAGAGAAGGGGACACCGTGACGATTTGGGATAAGAATTCTTCTGTTAAAGTACAAAATACTTTTCAAACCTATGCGGATGAACTGCCCATTTATCAAGCATATGCACCGCTTCCAACTGTTACCCTTGAAACAGAAAAGGGCATGGAGGAACTTTCTTATGTGTTTGGGTCCTTCTTGATCGGCGGTAAACCGAGCAGTATCGGGATACGCGCCGGCGGAAAAATCACTGGAAATGAATCTTATTTCTTACCAGTGGGCATTAAAAATTAGGGGGATTGTTTATGGTAAGTTTTTTGAGTTATTTAGCCGTTTCACTTGTTCTTTTGCTGGTGGGGCTATTTTTAATGGAAATCACAACGAAGGTTAAGGAATTTTCCTTAATGGCAAAGGGAAATAAAGCTGCTAGTTATGTGCTCGGAGGAAGAGTATTAGGTCTTGCAATTGTCCTATACTCGACTGTTGCTAATTCCATTTCCCTTACGGATATGGCTTTGTGGGGGGCAGTCGGAATTTTGGCACAGATTATTGTGTTTTATTTAGCGGAATGGCTCACGCCGCGTTTCAATGTAATGCAAAGTATTGAAGAAGATAATCAAGCAGTTGGACTTTTTCTGATGTTTTTATCGGTTTCAATTGGGCTTGTCATCGCAGGCTGTTTGACGTACTAATAATCAAACGCATCTAATTCTAGATGCGTTTGTTTTTTATAGCTTCTGAAATGTTTTTCGATCACATATCACAAATAACTGGGCCTCTTTTGGAATCGGCTCATTCCATTTTTTAAGAATGTTTAAATCCTTCCGATCAGCAATAAGCTGTGCCCCCATTTCCTTAAGGGATTCATATGCCTCACCGTACGTTATCCATTTCGGGTTGACCTCTATCTCCCAAAGATCACTGCCTTCATCCCCGTCCTGACGGCTCAGCAATTGGGTAAACAGATGACTTGCTCCCTTATTCTGAGCAGACTTTGCCATCAGATTGGAGACCGATTCATGCGATAAAATAAACTCATCAATTTTGACATGTTTAAAATTGCCCACATGCTTTTCATTCAAAATCTCAGCAATCGTGTAAATATTTTTTTCCGTGTCCTCATCATATCGTTCAATGGAAGAGGCAACAAGCAAGGTTTTCCCATCAGCCAAATCCGGATTCGTAATCCCATCTGATGCAAACAACAAGACAGCTTTCGATTTTTCAATCTTCGCTTTTCTTAATGTCTCTTCATCCGTTGGACTTCCTTGAATATAATGAAACCGTTCATGTTCATAAGGTGTTTTCTCTAACTCATCAATCAGGACAATCTCCGTTTTAGGTCCGCCTAGGAAAAGTTCTTGGATGGTATTCTTACTTTTTGTTGTCCAACCAATAATAACGAAATGATCCTCCCCTCTGAATGCCATTCTTCCTTCCTCCTTCATTTTTTTGATTTGGGATAAGCTGTCGACAATCATCCCAATCACCGTTCCAAATAAACCAATACCCGCCGTATAAACAATCACCATTGCCCAAATTCTCCCTAATGGGGTAGATGGATACACATCTCCATACCCAACAGTGGTCATCGTTGTTAAGATCCACCATACAGCATGCAAAGTACTTTCAAAGGTTTTAGGCTCAATAACCCTCATAACTTCAGCATTGATAAAAATAAAAAGAATAGTAAAAATAAGGACAATCCGGTATCGATACCGGGAAGCTGTTAGAAACAGCCTTCGAAAAAACAGCATGTGTCCCCCTCCTTTTCCACCTAAAAAGAAGGCATTTCTACCTTCTTTGAGGATTTCTGTAACCAATCCACTTTCCTTATTTTGCTAAGAGTATTATATCATTGGAAAATCCTGCACTGGTTTATATTTTTAAAAAGGATCTCTCCTAAGTCGCTTTAGAGGAAAATTTTTGGGTATATACAAAATATCGTTCATTCCTAAAAGCTTATTCCTTTCATGAAAAGCCTTATTCAGGGAATGCTATCAGCGAAATATGATGTCAGAAAGGGGAGTTTATATGCACAATGATCAGGTGATAAAGCAGACGGTTGCCCATAAAAAATCAGAAAATCAGGAAAAGGGAAAATCCTCTGTACTCGCTTGGTGGCAGCTTTCTCTTCTTGGAATCGGTTCGGTCATCGGAGCTGGCTTTTTTCTTGGAACAGGTCTATCCATTAAAACAGCCGGTCCTTCCATTTTATTTAATTACTTAATTGCTGGGTTTACGGCCTTTTTTGTTTTTAGCGCGCTTGCAGAAATGACCGTCAGGGACCCTCAGCCCGGCTCGTTTCGAACCTATGCAAAAAATGCCTTTGGGAACTCAATGGGTTTTGTTTCTGGATGGATGTATTGGTTATCCGGTGTGTTTATCATGTCAAGCGAGGCAGTTGCGCTTGGAACCTTTACCCGATTTTGGTTCCCTCACGTTGCCTTGTGGATCTTTACGGTTTCCTACGTGGTCATTGCCTTTGGAATCAATTTATTAGGGGTTAAAAACTTTGGAAAAATCGAATCGACGTTTGCAATGATTAAATTATCTACGCTCGTGATTTTTATTCTTTTTGGTGCCTTTCTGTTATTTCATTTCATTTCCCCGCCAACGTCTCCCTTAAGGGGATTTACAGACTTTCACCATATGCTGCCAACAGGAATGAAAGGAATGTGGTCTGCTTTAATCTTTGTGTTTTTCTCTTTTGGCGGAATAGAGATCATGGGAATTGCATCAAATGAATTGAAAAATCGTAAAGAAGTTCCAAAGGCCGGCAGCAGCATGCTGATCGCCCTAGTTTCTGTATATATTTTATCGATTTTCTTTGTCCTTTATATGGTTTCGTGGACGAAAATCAATGAATCGAAAAGTCCTTTTGTTACTTCCTTATCTGTTTTTCATATTCCCTTTATTGATACCATTCTCAATTTCATTATTATTAGTGCTGCATTTTCAACCATGATTGGTGCACTTTTTTCCGTCACCAATATTTTAATCTCTCTTTCCCAAGATGGCGATGCACCAAAAGGGCTGGCAAAGAAAAACGGGCGAGGTACTCCAGTGAAAGCATTGTTTTTAACGGGTATTGCTTTAGCCGCCTCCCTTGGCCTATCGTTTATTTTACCGGGAAAAATATACGAGTACATTACAACGGCCGCAGGTGTGATGCTGATTTTAAACTGGACGATTATTCTTTCGTCCCAAATTAAATTGCGGAAAAGCGATACTTCAAAAACTTTTAAAATGTTTGGATATCCTTTTACCTCTTATTTAGGAATTGCCCTAATCATTATCGCAGTCTCAGGGGGTCTTCTTCATGCCACTCAAAGAATGGGAGTCTTTATTAGCCTGGGCCTAATCGGGGTGATAATACTAAGTTATTGGGTCATTTTTAAGACAGGGCTCATTTCTCATAGTAAGGCTGAATCGTAATAATTTAGCCTTTTTCAAATTTATATTTGACAAAAACCACATTCACCTGTAAAATAATGTCTTGTGCTTTACAAATTATGTAACTTGGAATTTAGAAGAGAACGCAAAGTAAGAATTTTTTCTGGCATTCTGCTTATGTTTTAATAGAAACTATTCACACTGGATCGGCTTCGGAGCCGTAAGGATGTAAGAGAGGTAGGGCTTACGTCGTTTAGGGAAAACCATCAGTGGAACAGTAACCGCGGCAATTGGTATATAAAAACAATCATATCTAAATAAATTTTTACCTTGCGATGGCTGATAGCATTGGCAACCATTCACAAGTTACGATAACAACCCCAATGAGGGTTAAAGCAAAAAAGGCAGAGGGCATTTGTCCTCTGCCTTTGCCAATTTTATATCAAAAGAATTTATCCTCGAAGCTTCATCCTTTGATGTTTTATTTTTCGAATAACCTGGTTTAGTACCTCTGAAAAAATTAAACCAAAAGCAATTGCCCCTGATAACATCAAAACATTGGCTGCATTTCCTAAAGCCTGATTATAATCATTTTCCACAAAATTGCGCATCGCATCATAAGCAAGTCCTCCGGGAACGAGAGGAATAATCCCGGCTACGCTGAAAATAATCACAGGAGTCTTGTAAAATTTCGCTAGTACATGACTAACCACGGCAATAAATATTGTTGCTATCCAGGTCGCTAAAACTGCATCCCCAAAATAATCTTCAATGACATAGTAAATAAGCCAGCCTCCCATGCCAATCAGACCACATTTTATTAACATATTCTTAGGAGCATTAAAGATAATTCCAAAGGCACCCGTTGCAATAAAACTCGTAATTAATTGGGCTAAAATATTCATCCTCTGCCCTCCTTGCTTTTATAAAAATGACAGGACGATTGCAATACCTGATCCGATGGCAAAGGCAGTTAAGAATGCTTCCGCCCCTTTTGACAAACCTGATACTAAATGGCCGGCCATCAAATCCCTGATTGCATTGGTAATTAATAGTCCGGGAACCAAGGTCATAACAGAGCCAATGATGATCTTATCCAACTCTTGACCGATTCCAATTTTTACAAATATAAAGGAAAGCAGACCGATTACAAAGGAAGCTAAAAACTCAGAAAAGAACCTAATAGGTACAAAACGGTGAAAGTAAATATTACTCAAATAGCCAAGACCGCCTGCAATCATGGCCGGGATGAAATCATTCCAGCCCCCGTTAAACATAATCATGAAACAGCCGCTTGCCAAGGAAGCTGCCGCCACTTGAACCATAAACGGAAACGTTAAGGTTAACGAGTTAAGCTCCTTTAGTAATTTTAGCGCTTCTTTTGGGCTTACTTCTCCGCTGCTAATTCTGCGTGAAATACTGTTGACCATCGCGACTTTCTTTAGATCTGTAGATCGTTCAGAAATCCGAATAAGTTTCGTCTTCGTAGGCTCTGATCCTTCTGCTGAAAAAATGATCCCTGTTGGCGTTACATAACTATGTGAATTTTCTATCCCAAAGGCAGCGGCAATTCGCATCATTGTATCTTCTACCCGATAGGTCTCCCCGCCGCTCTGGAGCATGATTTTCCCTGCAAGAAGACATACTTCCATAATTTCATAGGTTTGTGATGCTTGATTTTCCATTCAATCTCTCCATTTATCCTTTAACATTCAGATAAATTACAGTTTAAATCAAAATCAAGTGAATAAGCAATCTTCAATTCTTATGAAGAATGTTTTCACCATTTTTCCAACAATTTCGGCCTTCATCGACCTTATGAAGGACGTTTTCACCGTTTTTCCAACAATTTCGGCCTTCATCCCTCTTATGAAAGACGTTTTCTCCTTTTCTCCAACAATTTCGGCCTTCATCCCTCTTATGAAAGACGTTTTCACCGTTTCTCCAAAAATTTCGGCCTACATCAACCTTATGAAGGACGTTTTCTCCTTTTCTCCAACAATTTCGTCCTTCATCCCTCTTATGAAGGACGTTTTCACCGTTTCTCCAACAATTTCGGCCTTCATCCCTCTTATGAAAGACGTTTTCACCGTTTCTCCAACAATTTCGTCCTTCATCCCTCTTATGAAGGACGTTTTCACCGTTTCTCCAACAATTTCGTCCTTCATCCCTCTTATGAAGGACGTTTTCACCGTTTCTCCAACAATTTCGGCTTTCATCCCTCTTATGAAGAATGTTTTCACCATTTCTCCAACAATTTCGTCCTTCATCGACCTCTTTCGTGACTAGCGGCTTACCCCAGCAGAAAAAGTCACTCACCAATATTGTTTTCAAACCATTCCTGGAGCTCTATTAAAGAATTGAAACTGAAAATCTCTTCCCCGTTCTGCCCATTATCGGTGCCTGTATTCCCTCTTAAGGTAACTTGACCTTCATCACCGGAAATTAAAATGGCATAGGGATGGTTTACATTGATGTACCTTGCATCCAAATCATTGTCTACCCAATTTTTACTCCGCAAAAACGCTTCATAGTTTTCCAATAGAATCCCTCCTATCCCCTTATTGTGCCAATTTATAAAAAAATAAGACCCCTTCGCCAACACGAAAAGGTCCATTACAATCCTCTAAGATTTTTGCTTATAATACGTAATCGCCAGCGCAAAGGCTAAAACTGTTCCTTTGACGATATCCATTGCATAATAAGGAACAGACAACATGACGAGTCCGTTTTGAAGAATCCCAATCAAAACAGCTCCGATAAAGGTTCCAAATGCATTCGCTTTTCCCGCCCCAAGAACAGAAAAACCAATAAAGGCAGCGGCAACAGAGTCCATCAAATACGGTGCCCCAGAATTGATCTCCGATGTCATGACACGAGAGGCAAGAACAATCCCGCCAATCGAAGCAAAAAGTGCTGAAAGCAGGTAGGCTGCCACCTTATACTTATTAACCGGAATCCCTGAAAGCCTCGCTGCCTCCTTATTCCCGCCAATCACATACATGTAGCGTCCATGCTTCGTATAGTTTAGAAAAATATGAACAACTAAAACTGCAACAGCCATGATGATGATAATCCACGGAACCTCACCAATTTTTGCAAAAAACGGACTAATAAGACCTTCCGCCATTGTTCCATCCGGCATCACCATATTTTGCGAAACGGTTGCCCCTTTTGTATAAGTTAACGCAGTCCCTTGAATGATAAACATCGTCGCCAACGTCATCAACATATCCGGAATCCGCATTTTTACAATCATGAAGGAATTCAGGGCCCCGACCACAATAGAAGCGGCAATTGCTGAGATAATCGCAACCAATGTATTTTGTGAAAACCAAACAAACATCGTAATCACGATAGCATTGGAAAGCGAAGCGACGGACCCAACTGATAAGTCGAACCCATCAACGGATAACGATATTGTGATCCCAATCGCAATAATCGTTACAATTGAAATCGAACGAAGAATATTAACGATATTGCTTCCTTGAATAAAATTTGAATTAACAGAGGAAAAAATAATGATAAGGGCAACAATCGTGATGATCGTTCCATACTTATAAAAAAAGTGAAACAGGTCAAATGCTTTTTTCTCTTGTGTCTTAGTTGTAATATTTGCTTCCATTATTACCTGCCTCCTGTTGAATAGAATAAAAGCTCTTCTTCTGTTGTTGATTTCGTTTCCAATTCCTTTACCGCCCGTCCATCATATAAACAATAGACCCGATTCGTGATGCCGATGATTTCGGAAAGCTCTGAAGTTGCATAAAGAATGGCCTTCCCGCGATTCGCCAATTCTGCAATTAAATCAAAAATATCCTTCTTTGCGCCAACATCTACCCCTTTAGTTGGTTCGTCAAAAATATAAACATCCGCTTCGGCAACGAGCCATTTCCCAATTGCAACCTTTTGTTGATTCCCTCCAGAAAGGTTTTGTACCTTTGTTTCCTCTGATGGCGTTTTAATTCCAAGGCGTTGAATAAATTGTTTAGCATTTTCCTTCTCTTTTTTTCGATCAACAAAACCCAACATTTTCGTAAATCGGTTTAAATTTGCAGCCGTTAAATTCGTTTCAACGGACTCAAGGACTAGAATCCCCTCTTTGCGCCTTTCCTCCGGCACTAACGCTACCCCGTTCACTACTGCATCATGTGGACTGCGCAGTTTCAGCTTTTTGCCATGTAGAATAATTTCGCCCGTGGTCAATTTTTCCGAACCAAACAACGCCTTACATAGTTCGGTTTTTCCTGCCCCCACTAATCCGGCAAGCCCGACAATTTCTCCCGATTTCACATGCAGCGTTAAATCGCGGATTTTATCTTGATCTGAAACTCCGTTTACCTCAAGAACAATGTTTCCAATTTGAGTAGGTAGTTCGGGGAACTGCTCCTCCAACTTTTGGCCCAGCATCTTCTCCACAACTTTATTTTGCGTTGTTTCCGCTATTCTTTCTGTCGCGACCCATTCACCGTTTCTCATAATGGTAATTTCATCGCAGATTCCGAATATTTCCGGAAGGCGGTGGGAGATAAAAATAATCCCAACATTTTGTTTTTGTAGATCCCGGATGATTCGGAACAGCTCTGTTGTTTCGGTATGGCTTAACGGTGCTGTCGGCTCATCTAAAATTAAAAATTTACATTGCTGGGAGATTGCCCGTGCAATTAAAACCATTTGTTTTTCCGCAAGTGACAGCTCGCTAACCAGCTTTTTCATAGAAATTTCAATGTTCATGCCTGCTAATATTACAGCCGCTTTTTCATGGAGTTCCTTCCATTTAATTATCTGCTTTTTGCCCATACTATGAACTGTTTCAAGCAGCATGATATTTTCGGCAACCGTTAAGTAGGGGATAAGTGCAGTGTCTACTTCTTGATAAACAATTTGAATCCCGGCATCTTGTGCATTTTTTGGCGTGCGAATGTCCTGCTTTTGACCATTCATCGCAATTTCACCTGAATAGTGGCCGTAAGCACCGGAAAGCACCTTCATTAATGTGGATTTACCGGCACCATTCGCCCCAATCAAAGCATGTACTTTTCCGGTTTCCATTGAAAAATGAACATGATTTAACGCTTTTACCCCAGGGAACTCAATTGATATGTTGCTCATTTCTAATGTTGTCTTTTCCAACGTGTTATCCCCCTTTCAAGAAAACACTCTCTTCATCAACTGAAAAAGAGAGTGTAACCAGAACTGCTTTATTTCTTATAATGATCTTTTAGAGTCTTCATCCAATCCTCTTCAAATGCAGTAGATTGACCCCATCCCGGTATTATATCTGCTAGATTGACCATATTAACCGGCTGTTTAGACTTTTGCAAATCACTTTGAGATACAAGCGACGCTTCAAGGTCATATGATTTTGGAGTTTCTTCTTTTGCTAGTTTCTTTGCTAGTATTCTCATATCAACGGCACCAATCAATTTAGGATCAACGGCAGCCGTAGACTTCCAAGCACTACCTTGGCGCTGAATTTCTTGTAAATCGGAATTGGAAACATCAATTCCATAGATTTTTACTTCTTCACGGCCTGCTTCTTTCAAGGCACGTGCGGCACCGATTGCGAATGCATCCCATGTAGCAAAAATCGCATCTAATTTGCCTTTTGGATATTTATTAAGCATCGCGGCAACTGCATTTTGCGTTTGGACACTTGTATCAGCAGCGGCTACTCCAAAGCGGTCAACCTCTTTGATACCAGGATTTTTCTTAAGAACATCTTGATAAATCTTATTTCTTCTTACCATTGCCGGGAATCCGTCTACCCAAAGATATGCAATATTAGCTTTTCCGTTTGTATCTTTTACTAATTGATTAAGGGTTAATTGCGCTAGCTTTTCATCATCTTGAGAAGTTAACGTGACACCATCCACATCCGCTAGTTTTGGATTTGAGTCGAAGGTAACAACGCTTTTCCCTTTTTCAACAATCTTCTTCACATCATTGACGGTTGCATCATCATCTCCATGCGAAATAATGTAACCATCATAGTTTTGATCCAATGCTTGGTTAATCGCATCATGGAATTTTGCAGTATCTCCATTAGCCGTAAATACATCGACTTGGAAGCCAAGTGCTTCCCCTTCTTGCTTGGCACCAGCTAAAAATTGTGCTGTATGATCGTCTCCACCGATTTTACGGATGACCTTAATTTTAAAATGATTTCCCTTGGCATATGCAGCTGGTACGCCTTTTAATGAAACATTTTTGTCTCCGCTTGCTTGTTTTGTTGTACCCCCGGAAGCACAGCCTGTTAAAAGCAGTGTAGCGGCTAGTGCTGAAACGAGTGTACTTTTTAATAGATTTTCCCCCATCTTTCATGCTCCCCCTTTTTTCTATTGCTGTCCTATACCAAGTTGGAGGGTCCCTTTTTCTGAAAAATAAAAAACCTCTCTGAAAAGAGAGGTTTAAAATCACTAGTAAAAGGGATTTCTCCTCTCTTATCTCTCAAAACAACTAATTGTTTTGCAGGATTTAGCACCAATTCCGATTAGGAACGGTTGCTGGGCATCATAGGGCCAGTCCCTCTGCCACTCTTGATAAGAGAACGCAATATTATATGAATCTAGTTTTTATAATAAACTTATTTTAACTCCTATTATCAAATTGTCAATAGTGTTTTGAATATTTTTAATAGAATAACTTTAACTATTTCTAATGAAACTTTAATTGTAATAAAATTAAATTCGGCACTATAATATTTAGATAAACGAAATATTTTTAGAAAGAAGTGCTAATTATCGTGTATCAACAGGAAAGTGCAAAGCGAAACCTAAGGATCATGTGGTTTGCCAACTTTTTTGTTGGCGGCAGCATGACGATGGTGCTGCCTTTTATTTCACTATATATTGAGTCGATGGGGAACTTTTCAGAAAAATATGTTCAGCACTGGGCTGGATTAACGTTCGGTATCACCTTTGTGTCCGCTTTTATCTTCTCACCTATTTGGGGAAAAGTTGGCGACCGGTTTGGCAGAAAAAAAATTCTCATTTATTCCGGAGTAGGAATGGGAACCTCCATTTTACTAATGGGGTTTGCCCACACTGTTTTTCAATTATTTATGCTCCGCTTCTTTATGGGGTTTTTCTCTGGTTTTATTTCCATGTCTCAGGCATACATTTCTACTCAGACACCGAAAAATATTGCTGGAAGAGTATTGGGGACACTTCAGACAGGCAGTATTACCGGTTCCTTATTGGGTCCTATGCTTGGGGGTGTTTTAGCGGATTCACTCGGCTATGCAACCTCTTTTAAATGGACATCTATTTCCATTTTCATTTCAGCCTTTTTGGTTATATTCACCAAAGAGTTCCGCATTGAAGCCAACAAAAGCACGAAATCTCATTACTCAAGTAAAGAGGTTTTAATGCATATCATAAAAAACCCTGTTTTTTTAACGGTTATTTTACTTTCATCTCTTGAACAGATTGCTCATTTTAGTGTTCAGCCGATTCTTTCTTTATTTGTCAGTGACCTGCACGGAAAAACAAATGTGGCATTTTATTCTGGAATTGCTTTCTCCGCAGCTGGCCTGGGAAACTTGATGATGACGAAACGATGGGGGAAAATCTCGGACAAGTACGGCTATACGAAAATCTTAATTACCCTACTCTTGGCGGCGGGACTAATCTATTTACCAGGGGCCGCTGTCACACAGTTTTGGCAGCTGGTTATCATCCGTTTTGTTCTTGGCGTTTTAATCGGCGGCGTGGTTCCAACTCGAATTGCTTATATCCGGCAGGAAGCACCGATTGCAATGCAAGGAGAGGTGCTTGGTTATAATACAAGTTTTCGTTTTTTCGGAAATATTATCGGACCGATGCTCGGTGGTTTTATTTCCGGAACTTTTGGATATTCCGCCGTATTTATCAGTACAAGCGCCTTACTTATTATTAGTGGGTTGATTTTATTTGCTGCTGTCCACTATCAGCCAAAGCTTTTAAAGCATACAGCATAGGCCGCATGTGAAAACATACGGCCTTTTCTAATCGCTATTTTGCTATTTTCGCTTCTAAACTAGTAAAATCAATCTCTTTATAATAACTGTTCTTCACTAAAATATTCGGACCAAGACAAGAAACCGCCGGACAGTGACAATTCAATTCATTTGCGATACTTGAAGTTTGCCAAGCTTGATAGGCATCCTCAAGCCTTGTCGTTTGAATATTTCCAAGCGCCGGGGTATCGCCAAAATCCGTGACAATAATATCACCGTTGAAAATGTTTACATTTAAACGTGAACGGCCGTCAGGATCATTTCTCACGGTAACATTTTTGCTTTCGTATAGTCGTCGCAAAAGATTCATATCCTCTTGGTTATGGCTGCAAGGATAGAATGGCAGCGTCCCAAACAGCATCCACACATTTTCATCTCTAATGTCTAGTAAATGATGGATCGCCCCTCGAATTTCGTCCAGTGTTAATGTCTCAAGATTGCTGGCAAAATCACTTGGGTACATCGGGTGCACTTCATGACGCTGGCAAAGCATTTCCTCAACAATTTGCCGGTGAATTTTTTCTAAATGAGGCAATGTCCGTTTATTCAACATCGTTTCCGCCGATACCATTACTCCCGACTTTACGAGTTCACGGCTGTTTTCTATCATTCTTTCAAAGTATTTTTCTCGTTGACTGTATTCAGGCTGCTTTTCCATTCTGGCAAAGCCTCCTTCTACAAAGTCATCTATCGTTCCCCAGTTATGTGAAATATGTAATACATCCAGATATGGAATAATTAATTCATAACGGTCTAAATCCAGCGTTAAATTAGAATTAATCTGTGTCCGCACGCCACGCTCATGAGCATATTTTAAAATGGGTCCCACATAATTTTTTACCGAGGAAAGGGAAAGCATCGGCTCACCGCCAGTGATACTTAGCGATCTTAACATCGGAATTTCCTCTAACCGCTGCAGCAGTAAATCAAGGGGAAGTGCTTCTGGGTCCTTTGACTGTAGAGTATACCCTACAGCACAATGCTCACATCGCATATTACAAAGGGTTGTCGTGGTGAATTCAATATTACTTAACTGAAGTTTTCCATATTGCTCAACATCTAAATAAGCTTCCCACGGATCAAACAATGGGGTAATTTTCTTCATATTTGGCATGATAAATCTCCTTACTATCAGTCTTTCAAAACCTTTCCCATTCTAACATAAGATATTCTCTTAGCAAGAAAACCATGACCCAAAAGGCCGCAATCAATTATTTTTGCGGCCCCTCAAATCTACATTATTTTCAAATTCCCGGGAAATATCGACAAAAAGCTATATGATTATTTTTCTTTACTCATGAAATAAAGATAGCCCTTTATCATGAAATAGCTGACTTCGTCCGGCAGAAGCTCCTTAATCGGCTTTAAGCGCTCACGACCTGCTTCTTCTACCGCTTTTTCCAATAAATGAACGTATTCAGAAGGAATAATCGTTGAAAACTCAACCCCTAATCCCTGCTGAGCACATTGAATTAAATGGTTTTCGATAGTACTAATAGATAAATCTCTCTGTTTTGCAATCTCTTTTAAAGATAAGTTGTTTTGAAAAAGTTTAAGGGTTTCCAAATGGGAATCCCCTACTGCTTTTTTCGTAGGCTTTTTTGCCGGTTGTGCTTCAGTTATGAGCTCACTTTGGTAATCGGGATGCGCCTCACAAAATTCACGAATTGCCTGAATAAAATCGAGACCATACTTTTTCAGCTTCATTTCACCAACACCGCTTACTTGTAAAAACGCTTCACTGGATTTCGGCATTTTGGCGCACATATCCTTTAATGCTGCATCTGAAAAAATGACAAATGGCGGTACTTTTTCCGCCTCGGCAATTCTTTTTCTGACTTCACGTAGTTCTTCAAATAATGGATCGCTTATCGATACTTGCTTAACAGTAGCAATTTCCCTTCTGTGAACCTGCTGTTTTCCCAAAAGAACTTCTTTCCCCTTGGGCGGAACATAAAGTGTTGGAAAGGTTCCCTGTTCAATCGCGATTAATTCTTGTGAAATCAAAAACTCAATGAAATCACCGACATCCTTTGCACCTTGGTCCTTCATGATTCCATAAGTGGTGAGCGTGTTAAACCCCATATCGGTTACTTTTTTATTTTTTGAGCCTGTTAACACTTGCGCAATAAGTGTTTTTCCGAAACGTTGCCCCATCCGGATAATACAAGACAACACCATTTGTGCTTCCTTCGTAACATCCACACTCGAACGGGAATCTAAGCAATTTCCACATCTGCCGCATGCTTCAGTTTCGGTTTCCCCGAAATAATGTAAAATAAATTCCTGTAAGCAGTTTTCGGTGTGGCAGTAATCCACCATCTGCTGCAGTTTTTCTAATTCCTGCGTCATTCGGCTGCGGTCACTTGATTGGTCAATTAGGAAGCGCTGAATTTGCACATCCTGTGAGGAATGCAAAAGAATACATTCACTATCAAGACCGTCTCGTCCTGCACGCCCGGCTTCTTGATAATAGCTTTCCATGTTTTTTGGAAGCTGAAAATGGAGGACATATCTTATATTGCTCTTGTCTATTCCCATTCCAAATGCTGATGTAGCAACCATCACGGAGGCTTTATCCTTCAAAAAACGATCCTGCTCTTGGGCGCGTTCCACATCTCCCATCCCAGCATGGTACCGTGAGACCTGTATGTTTTCCCTCTTTAATTTTTCATAAAGCTGGTCGACATTCTTCCTGGTTGCGGCATAAATAATCCCGGTTTCCTTTTCATTTTTTTTAATATAATCAATAAGAAATTTAAAACGATCCTGACCCTTAATAACAGAAAAAGAGAGGTTCTCCCGTTCAAATCCTGTCATTACCGTGTTCTCTTCATCAATTTTAAGCAGTGTGCAAATATCTTCACGAACTTTTGGAGTTGCCGTTGCCGTCAAGCCAATGACAATTGGTTTATTTGGAAGTATGCTGACCATTTGTTGGATATGACGGTAGCTTGGGCGGAAATCATGTCCCCATTGTGAAATACAATGGGCTTCATCAACAGCTACTAACGGAATTTCCATTTGTTTAAGGTCCTCAATGAATTCCTGAGATTCCAGGCGTTCTGGTGCTATGTATAAAAGCTTGTATTTCCCCTGTTTAGATTCCCGTATTCGCTCATTTGCTTCGTTATAGCTTAGGGAACTGTTGATGAATGTCGCAGGAATTCCTGCCTGGATAAGAGCATCGACTTGGTCTTTCATTAAGGAAATCAGCGGTGAAATGACGATGGTTGTTCCCGGAAGCACCATTGCTGGGATTTGATAGCAAATCGATTTACCACCTCCGGTCGGCATTACACAAATCGTATTATTTCCCTCTAATACAGAGCGGATCGCCTGCTCTTGACCCTTACGGAAGGATTTGTACCCGAAATACGTTTCTAATATAGGAAGAGCTTGTTGAAACAAACTTAGTCACTCCTTTCTATTAAAAAAACTCGTATTTCCATTATACGAGTTTTTGAGCATCGAATTCTATAGTCATATAAGGAGCTTTTTTTGGACAGAACTTGATGTAGAGTGAAGTTACAATTAATGGGTATTTTTTTTAATGAGACAATCCATTACAATATAAGTAAATCAAAGACCTAAGAGGGCATCACAGATGAAACCATTTAAAGAAAAGAAAAAACACAAGAAAAAGATTCGCCATTATGTATTTGAAGAAATCCTCGAATGTATTTTTGAGGGGATATTAGGTCTGATATGGAGATTAATTGTAGGTTTTTTTCACCTTTTAGCCCGGTCGATTGCCGCTGTTTTTCATCATTTTTTTTAAATCAAAGGTTGTCAAAAAGCCAAGCCGCTTTTTGACAACCTTTTTTATTATTGTTGAGCCCTACCCAATGAAGCCCCTTGAGCAAACAGCTCCTCTAACTGTTTCCGTAGAATAAACTTTTGGATTTTCCCACTGGCATTCCGCGGCAGCGCCTCACAGAAAACATACTTTCTCGGCCGTTTATAGTTTGCTAATTTGTCGCTATTCTTGCAGTAATCATCCAACTCCTGTTCGGTGACAGCAACCTCTTTTTTCACAACGAAAGCAGTTACCGTCTCACCCCAGCGGTCATCCGGCTGCCCGACTACTGCGACATCGAGTACTCCGATATGCGCATGCAAAACGTCCTCTACCTCGCGCGGGTAAATATTTTCCCCACCGCTGATAATCATGTCGTCCACACGATCATTCACAAAAAGGTAGCCTTCTTCATCCATATAGCCAATATCCCCTGAGTGATACCAGCCCTTATACATTGCTTTTTCAGTCGCTTCCTCCCGGCCAAAATAACCAAGCATCATGCACGAACCTTCTACAATAATTTCACCAGGTTCGCCTGGAGGCAGGACATCGTCCGGGTCGGATGGACCATCCTCATTAGTACGAACAATCCGAACCTCATGATTTAAACTGGCCTGGCCAGCAGAGCCAACTTTCCGTAATTGGTCACCTTCAGACAAGAAGGTAATTGCCGGACCCATCTCAGTCATCCCGTACGCTTGCACTAACGAAATCCCGAGACGTTCATGACAGGCATGGACAAGAGATGGCGCCATTGGAGCAGCTCCATATAATCCAAGCTTCAAGCTTTCAAGATTATACTGGCTTAAATCCTCTTGAAGAAGCATATTCCACATCGTTGGGGCAGCGAAAAATTTTGTGATTTTTTCCTGACTGATTAATTCAAGAACTTTTTTGGGACTAAATTGGTGCAGAATCACATTACGGCCGCCCGAATGAACCCTTGGCAGGAAGGCGCAATGAAGTTCGGCACAATGGAACATCGGTGCCGTCACAAGACCTACATCCTCCGCTTCATACTTCTTGGCCGCAATCACCAGCATACTCTGCTCGATCATATTCCGATGACTGTGCATTACCCCTTTCGGTCTGCCGGTTGTCCCGCTTGTGTACATAATCGCATATAGATCATTTTCATCAACTTCCACCTGTACAAGTTTGGATGAAACCGCATCAAGCTGTTCATGAAAGTTTTTTGCATAGATGGGCGGATCATCATCAATATACCAGAAGGAGATGGCTGGGAAACGGTTCTCGATGTTGGCAATGACAGGCTCTAAAGCATTTTCAAAAAGAATAACCTTTGGGGAGGCATCCACTAAAATATAAGCAACTTCCTCAGAAGTTAACCGAAAATTAATCGGGTTGAAGACAGCACCGATTTTCGCGCAGGCAAAAAAGGCAGTCCCTAATTCTTCGGTATTAAATAGAAAAGTTGAGACGCGGTCGCCTTTTTTTACCCCTTCCTTTAAGAGTGCGTTCGCAAGGCGGCTCACTTGTTCGTTCCATTCTTTATAAGTGAAACGAACATTTTTTCTCACATCATAAATCGCTTCCTTATTCGGAAACTTTTTAACTGTCAAATCGAAAACTTTGCCAATCGTCGTCCCCATACAATCTCCTCCAGAATATTAGTCTAACCTTTCAATAATGGTCGCGTTTGCCATCCCATGCCCTTCACACATAGTCTGCAAACCATAACGGCCGCCTGATCGTTCAAGCTCATGTATCATCGTCACCATTAACCTTGCCCCGCTGCCGCCCAATGGATGACCCAAAGCAATCGCACCCCCATTTGGATTCAGCTTAGCCGGATCCGCACCTGTTTCTTTTAACCAGGCCATTGGTACCGGCGCAAACGCTTCGTTGACTTCAAAAATATCAATATCATCAATGGATAGACCTGATTTCTCCAATGCCTTTTGGGTGGCCGGGATAGGCCCTGTCAGCATCAAGGTTGGATCCGACCCAACGACAACACGGGTATGAACGTGGAAACGAGGTTTTAACCCCAGCTCCTCTGCCTTTTCTCGGGACATAAGTAAAAGGGCTGCTGCACCATCGCTGATTTGACTGGAATTTCCCGCATGAATAACCCCATCCTCAACAAAGGAGGTTTTTAGTCCGGCAAGTGCCTCTAAAGAAGTTCCTTTTCTTGGCCCCTGGTCATCCCTAATAACTATTTTTGTGCCATCAGGAAGTGTTACTTCAAGCGGAAAAATTTCTCTTTCAAAATAGCCCTCAGTTTGTGCCCGCAATGCCTTTTCGTGACTTTCGAGTGAAAATTGATCAAGCTCTTTTCGGGTAAAACCGTATTTTTCAGCAATCCGCTCTGCAGAGAGCCCTTGGTGAATCATCTCAAATCGTTTTCTTAAATTGGGGCTGAAAGGGTCTCCAGCTCCTTTATAGCTAGACCCCATCGGCACCCGGGACATGCTTTCTACACCACCTGCAATGACGACATCCATATCTCCCGCGAGGATGGCCTGTGCAGCAAAATGAACAGCCTGCTGGCTTGAGCCGCACTGGCGATCAATCGTGGTTCCAGGGACTTCAATCGGGAATCCGGCAATCAATGCCGCGACTCTGGCAATGTCTCCTGCTTGTTCACTTACCTGTGTGACACATCCGAGGATGACATCATCAATAATGGCAGGATCTATCCCGGCTCGATTGACTAATTCTTTTAATGTTAATGCTGCCAGGTCATCTGGACGAATATCCTTTAATACTCCATTTCTTTTTCCAACAGGTGTCCGAACACCTTCTACAATGACTACTTCCCGCATCATTTTCGACCTCTCTTTTCTATAATCCAAGGTTTTTTGCAATAATTGTTTTCATAATTTCATTTGTCCCTGCATAAATGCTGGATACTTGTATATCACGGAATCTTCTCGCAATCTCGTATTCTTCCATATAGCCATAGCCGCCGTGCAGCTGCATACATTCGGAGGCAATCTTCTTTGCATTTTCTGTAAGTTTCCATTTTGCCATCGAAACCTTCGTCACAACATTTTTCCCCTCGATATGTTCTCTAATCAGCTGATCTAAAAAGGCCCTGCCCATTTCAATGTCGGCCGCCATCTCTGCAATTTTAAACTGGGTATTTTGGAATTGGCTGATGGACTTTCCGAAAGCTTCACGGCTTTTTACATAATCTATTGTTAGTTTTAGCATTACCTCTGCTGCTATCTGGGCCTGTATCGCCACCACAAGCCGTTCCTGCTGCAGTTTATTCATCATATAGAGGAAGCCTTTTCCTTCCTCACCAATAAGATTTTCTTTTGGAACCTTGCAATCTTCAAAAATAAGTTCAGCAGTATCCTGGCAATGCAAGCCAACCTTGTTCAGCTTTCTCCCTCTGGAAAAACCGGGGTTGCCTCTTTCTACCATCAAAAGGCTGATTCCTTTATGTTTTGGCTTGGCATTCGGGTCGGTTTTACAAGCAACTAGGATTAAATCCGATTGAATTCCATTGGTAATAAACGTTTTTTGTCCATTTACTATATAATGATTTCCATCAAATTTTGCGGTTGTTTTAATATTAGCCAGGTCTGAACCTGTCCCTGGTTCCGTCATCGCAATTGCTGTAATCAGCTCACCCGAAGCACACCTTGGCAGCCATCGCTGTTTTTGTTCTTCTGTTCCAAAGGCGTTGATGTAGGGGATGACAATATCGCTGTGAAGTCCAAGCCCCACCAATCCGGATCCTACGCGTTCGAGCTCTTCATTAATGACAATGGAAAAACCCCAGTCCACCCCACTCCCTCCATATTTCTCCTCTAAATCAGGACAAAGAAATCCCTGCTCCCCCATTTTTGTCCAAAGGGAACGAGGAATAAGGCGATTTTCCTCCCACTGTTCATAAAAGGGATATGCTTCTTTGTCCAAAAACTTTCGTAAAGATTTGCGGAAAATTTCATGATCTTCCGTTAAATATGGATGGTTCATCCCACAATCACCTCTCTATGGTTTGAAAACGCTTACCATTTATATTTTACCAGATAATACCGAATTTTTTTGAATATTTTATTCCAGGTTGCTCACTCCCTCTTACCTATGTCATAGGACCTTTTGCATAATTTGTAGAATTATAAATGTTGAAAATTCAGAAAATATGAAACTATAATAGTTCTGGTAGGAAAAAATTACATAATAGGAGGGAATTTTTATTGAAGTTTAAAAAGTTGTCGATTTTATTTGTATTAATGCTGGCAATAAATACCTTCTTTTCTTCGTTTGTTTTTGCTGAAAACACCAATAAAAAAAGTATTGTTGCCTTAGGGGATTCGATTACATATGGATGGAATCTTCAAGATCGTTCACAAGCATTTCCCTATCTAATTGGGACTGACGAATATACGGTCTTGAAAAATATTAGTGCCCCTGGCTGGAAAACTACTGATTTATTAGCAGGAATGAGCACAGCTGAGAATATGGACGCAATTAAAAATGCTGACTTGATTACTTTGGATATCGGAAATAATGATTTATTGTCACTTCCGGAAGTAAAAGTAATATTAGATCAATTAAAAGCCAACCCGCCGGTACTACCAACTCAGGACCAAATTAATGCTGCAACTGCTGCTTTAATGAATGCTATTTCAAAATTACCAGCAAATCTATGTGCGGTAATCACAACGGTTAAAAATGTGAATCCTGATGCACCAATTATTCTTTACAACCTATATAATCCATTTGGAACCAACGCAGGTCCTTTACATGACCTTGGTGAAAAAGTTATCCCAGCTGTGAATTCACAAGTTATCAACCCTCTTGCGCAAACCTTTGGTGCCCACGTAGCTAATGCCTATTCCGCGTTTGATGGAAGACAAGCTGAATTAATTTTACCTGGGGATATTCATCCAAATACTACTGGCCATCAAGTCTTAGCTGGTTTAGCTAATGATATTTTAAAAACCCTGGCACCTCAGGATTTTGATATTACGCTAACACCATCGACTACAGAACCAGCGGAAAAGGTAACCGTAACGGTTTCTACTACAGCAAATGAAGTTGCCAGCATGAAATGGCTGCCTGGAGAAAAAACGACGGCAGATTTCGAGGGAACTGGAACTGAGATCAAAAACAACCAGTTTGAGGTAACGGAGAATGGCAAATATACAGTGTATGTGATGGACCGGAATGAACGCGAAAAAGTAAAGATCATTGATATCAACAATATTAAACAGGCACCTGCACCTGATTTCAACCTTGACCTAACGGCTTCGCCAATGGAGGAAACAGAAGGTCCAGTGACCATCAAAGTTTCCACCACTGCAGAAGAAGTTCTAGAGATGAAATGGCTTGCTGGTGAAAAAACGGTTGATGATTTTGCCAATGATGGGACTAACATTACCGATAACCAGTTTGATGTAACTGAAAACGGAAAATATACCGTATATGTTTTGGATGGTAGAGGGGTCCAAAAAGTTAAGGTCATTGAAATTACCAATATTAAATCCAATTCCGATGATCCTAGTAATGGAAATCCTGGAGACGACGGTACTAATAATCCTGGGGATAATCCTGGTGATACCGGTAATGACAACTCTACTGATAACCCGGGGAATGGCGGAAGCGACAATCAGACGGACACCTCTGGAGATAATGGCAGTGATCACCCGGCATCTGATTCAGCTGATAAAAGCAGCAAGAGCCCTGCATCCGCAACAGATAATTCGTTACCTGACACTGCAACATCAATGTACAATTATGCCGCAATGGGACTAGCTCTACTATTAGCTGGTATAGTGGCAATGAAGGTCCAGCAAGTAAGAAGAAAGAGAGAAAATATCTAATATAACAGGAGATCCGTTCCATTGGGGGACTGATCACAAATAAACCTGCCGCTTAAGGCAGGTTTATCTTTTGCGATATTCTTTTAAGAGGCAAAATCTTCTGAACCTTCAAATCCCAATTCTGGTGGTCGTTTCCTGAAAAATTTGGTTATGAATAGCAAGTGAATGATTCCTAATACACTCCATATCCCCCCCAAGAATTAAGGCATGTTTATCTAAATTGCTCCAGAGCCAAAAATTAAAGACAGCACCAATAAGCGGTATAATCAAATAAAACAAAATATCTCGAGGAGATCGCTTATTCCCCTTAATGAAATAATGGGCAATAACAGAAATATTGACAAATCCAAAAGCGGTAAAGGCTCCGAAATTGATAAAGGAAGTCGACGAAGCGACATCAAGTTTTAAGGCAACTAGAGAAACCAAGCCGATGATTAAAAGATTATAGACAGGAGTTTTGTATTTAGGATGAATATATCCAAAAATTCTTTTCGGAAGGACAGAATCACGGCCCATAACGAACAGAAGCCGGGCTGCACTCGCTTGGGCAGCGACAGCAGAGGCAAAAGAGCTAACAATCAATCCCGCAATAAAGATGGAAACAAACAAGTCTCCTCCTACCATCCGAATAACCTCAAATCCCCCTGAATTGACATCCTTAAAATGAAAACTAGGATGCACGAGCTGGGCGAGATACGAAACAACTACAAAAATGCCGCCACAAATCAATACCGCAAGAAATGTCGCCTTAGGAATGGTCTTTTCTGGCTGAATCGTTTCCTCTGTAAGGGTAGAAATAGAGTCAAATCCAAGGAAAGAGTAAGCGGCGATCGCAGCCCCTGCAAAAATCACCGGAATAGAAAATTGACCTGTAAACAAAGGGGTAATCGATACTAAGCTGCCCGTTCCCGTCATTAAACTTTTTGCACTCAAAACGATAAAAATACCAATCACTAGAAACTGGAGCATCATCAGCCAAAAATTCAACTTGGTTGCTAATTTGATTCCTAATATGTTTATTACCATAGGTGGAATGATAAAAATCAGGACAGACACCCAGAAAGGGATCGCCGGAATCGCTGCAGATAAAGTATAGGCAGTCAATACACAAATGGCCATCGGTAAGAACACATAATCCAATAAAAGAACCCATCCGATCATGAAGCCTAGATGTGAACCGATTGCTTTCCGTGTATAGGTATAAGCGGAACCAGCTACAGGAAAGGCCTTGATCATTTGGGAATAGCTATACGCAGTAAAAAGCATCGCAATGATGGTAATCAAGTAGGCACTAACAATTAATCCGTGTGTCGTTTCCGATAAAACCCCAAAAGTAGTAAATACTACTGCAGGAGTCATGTAAGCGATACCAAATAAGGTGATCGGAACGAGGGTAAGCGTTCGGTTTAATGATTGATTATTTTCCATCCATATACCTCCATCTATTCAATTACATCAAACGCTTTTCTAACGTTAGATTTCAATTTTCCCATGGTAAGAATTCTCTTCCCGGTTGATGATCTTCAGTCTGCGTTCATTTAAATAGTGATAATGCTTCCTGCTCTCCAGAACGAGCGACAAGTCGATTGAAGCCGAAACCACCTCTTCTTGTTGAGTACCAGCCTCCACCAGAATCCGCCCGTATGGATCAACGATCATACTCCCTCCGACAAATTCAGTAACTTCCCCACCATCACGGCCTTCGCCAATACGGTTAGCCATCGCAACGAAAATCTGATTTTCCTGGGCCCTGGCCTGAAGGGCTACACGATGAACGGAACCGTACGGGTGCATATTACCATCCGTCACGATTAATAATTCTGTTCCCAAACTTGCCACCGCACGGGCTGTTTCTGGGAACTCAATGTCGTAGCAAATAAGAAGTCCTAGTTTGGTACCATTCCAAGTGCAGCTTTGAAAACTATTGCCCGCTTCCACCCTGGAAGCTTCTCCCACCCACAGATGGGTTTTGCGGTAAGAAAGCAATAACCCCGTTGGCCCTACAAGAACCGTTGTATTATAAACATTCTCGCCGTCTCTTTCATAAAGACCGGCAACAATCAAGGTGTCTGCCTCCCGGGCCTTCTGTTCCAAATGGTGAACGACAGGTCCATCCAGCTGCTGCGCTAAAGTACGGCAGACCTCCCTTTCTGGAAATCCCATGACATAAGTCTCCGGAAAAACAATGAGATCATGATGGCTACCATACTCCTCAATCACTTCATCCATTCGAGCAAGATTTTTTTCAATTCGGCCATCTTCACAGGCCAGCTGCGCTAATGCAATTCGAAGCGTTTCCATTCCATTCCTCCTATTAACTTTTATGGTCAACTCTCCCTTAATAATGCAATTAGCGTGCCAAACGAAAAAACCCCGCTAGAATAACAAAACTTCAACATACCAATCAAGGGTATGTAAGTTTAAACTTACACTGTAAGTCAAAGTGCACACATAATAGTAAATGAGCACGCATTTTTCATAGGATGTCAGTTTAAACTAACAGTGTTATTCTATAATTACACCCCTTCTTCGTTATGGATATTTAATCTTTTCATCTTTTGATAGAGAAGAGGACGGGATATTTTCAGGAGCTCCGCAGCTTTGGTTTTATTTCCTTTACACATTTTCAGCACTTGAATGATCGCCTCCCGCTCCGCATGCTTTTTGATTTCTTCGAGCGGGTTATGATGTTCGATAAATTCAAAGGGATCTTTCTCTCTCTCCAAAAGGTAATCGAAATGTTCAATTTTCAACTCGCGCTCCTGCGAGCCAATCCGGTTCATCGCCCTTTCAATCATGTTTTGAAGCTCTCGAATATTCCCTGGCCATTTATAATTCATTAACATTTCCATCACTTCATTCGAAATCGTTTCGACATTTCGATTTAGAATTGGATTGAAGCCATTGATGAAGGATTGTGAGATTAACGGGATGTCCTCCACTCTTTCTCTTAAGGGAGGAATATGGATATTAATCACATTTAATCGATAAAATAAATCCTCTCGGAATTTCCCCTCTTTTACGAGAGTTTTCAGGTTTTCATTGCTCGCCGTTATGATGCGAATGTCAATGGGAACCGTATATTTACCACCCACTCGATCGATCTCTTTTTCTTGTAAGGCTCTAAGGATTTTTGGCTGTAAGGTGTAAGGCATTTGATTAATTTCATCCAAAAACAGCGTTCCATGATTGGCCATTTGGAATTTCCCTTCTTTTCCTCCCTTTTTAGCACTTGTAAAGGCGCCCTCCTCATACCCAAACAACTCCGATTCAAAGAGTTCCGTTGGGATAGCCGAACAATTAATCCGGACAAAATTCCCCTGGCTTCGAGAACTCAGATCATGAATCGCATGAGCTACCAGCTCTTTTCCTGAGCCTGTTTCCCCACTAATCAATACGGTGGATTGGGTACTGGCCGCCTTCCGGATTTCTTCTCTCAACCGTTTGGTAGCCGGACTTTCCCCAATGATATGGTTAATCGTATACTTTGCACTCTGAAGACGTTTTAACTCATTTTTGAAATAATTCAATTCTTGATTAAGGCTTTCTATTTTTTTCACAAAATTATTCAGCAAATAATAGTTATCAAATAAATCGTACTCGACCACGCCAAAAAACGTTCCGTCTTTTTCATAGATAGGGTAACGGGTACTAATAAGGGTGGCATTTTCTAAAAAATAGGGGTCGGCAATGGCTGGTGTTTTCATTTCGACGGTTTTATGAATTTTTGTTGTAGGAATCACATCGTGAACATGTTTACCAATAATCTCTTTAAGATCTACCTTAATGGAGTCTGCTGTTTTTTGATTCATATAAATAATTTTTGCATCTTTATCCACTACAACTAACCCATCAATATATTCTAAAATTAAGTGACATTGCTCCAATGAAAGCATAAAACATCCTCCCAGGAATTTGATCTGGTACCAAACTCTATTAATATAAAGATGTTACCATTTTTCCTATTTTTCCGTTATCATAAAATTTAGTTAATAGATTTTTAATTGAACGGAGCGATGGTATGAAAAAGAGAAAAATGGTCATTACCCATAAATTAACACAGCAGCAAATTAACCAAATCCAAGAACTCATCCCTGATTGGGATTTAATCGTTGGAAAGGATAAAGAATTTTGGCAAGAGCACCTGCAGGATGCAGAAATTATTGCTGGTTGGAAACGGGGACTTGAAGAATATTGCCTCACCCCTGATTCAAAACTAAAATGGCTTCAGACATGGAGTGCCGGAGTCAACTCCCTGCCACTTGAAAATCTGGAATCCAAAAACATTTTCTTGACGAGCGCCAATGGTGTGCATTCCTATCCTATTTCTGAAACTATCTTTGGCTTAATGCTAGGGTTAACGAGAAAAATCCATACCTATGTAAAGAACCAGCAATCGAAAAAATGGCACCATGCAAATATGGGCTTGGAATTACATGAAAAGACAATTGGAATTTTAGGTGTTGGGGCAATCGGAAAAGAAACCGCAAAGATAGCGAAAGCCTTTGGTATGCATGTAATCGGCCTCCGTCACTCTGGAAATCCTGAAGAATATGTCGATGAAATGTACACACCGAACGAACTCAATGCCCTCCTGCCAAATTGTGATTATATTGTGATTACAATGCCATTAACGAAGGAAACGTATCAATTAATCGGAAAAGAGCAATTTGATCAAATGAAACCTTCTGCCTTTATCATCAATATTGGCCGTGGTGAAATTGTCGTAGAAAAGGATTTAGTTCAAGCACTGCAAAACGAAAAAATTGCCGGTGCTGGGCTTGATGTTTTTGAAAAAGAACCATTGACTGAAGAAAGTCCGTTATGGGAAATGGAGAACGTGATTATTACCCCGCACACTTCCGGCTCAACTGAACATTATAATCAGCGGGTAATTGAAAAAATACTTATTCCAAATTTAAAAAGCTATCTTTCCGGACAAACTCCATCAGAAAATCTGGTAGATTTTTCGAAAGGCTACTAGTGGTCTATGGCGCAAATCACCATTGAAAAAACAAAAAGGCGAAGCGTCAAATTTTTAAAGATTCTTATACCGGCTCTTCTTCTCTTTCTGCTCGCTATTAATTTTTTGCCTGTTCAGCCTATTAAGGAGAAGCCATTTTTCAAAAATAACCGTCCGTTGGTTGTTGCCCATCAAGGCGGTGAACTACTCGCTCCCTCCAATACAATTGCGGCATTTTCAAATGCTGCAAAACTTGGGGTTGATGCACTCGAAACGGACCTCCATATAACAAAAGATGGGCAGTTGGTAGCCATCCATGACCCGACTGTTGACCGAACAACGAATGGACATGGGGCTGTAAAAGACTTGACCCTGAAGGAAATCCAAAAGCTTGATGCCGGATACCATTTTAAAGACCTTCACGGTCAATACAGTTTTCGTGGCAAAGGTGTTTATATTCCAACCGCTGAAGAGATTTTTCAAAGGTTCGGGAACATGAGGATTGAAATGGAGATTAAGGATGATAATCCGCCGAAGCGATATGAAGAAATGGCAAAAAAGCTCTGGGCTTTAATTGAAAAATATCACATGGAGGATAAAATTCTCGTTGCCTCTTTTGACCAAAATATTCTTAAAACCCTTGATAAGTATGCAAAGGAACGAGTGGCTACTTGTGCTGGTAAACAAGAGGTGACAAAATTTGTTGTGTTTCATAAGTTCTTTTTACGGGATTTATATCAGCCGCAGGTGGATGATTTTCAGTTACCCGTTGCGGATAGCGGTTTCGATTTAACGGACAAGAATTTGATCGATGGTGCACATCGGCGCGGCATGCAAATTCATTACTGGACCATTGATGACCCGAAAACGATGAAAAAATTAATTGCATCCGGTGCAGATGGGATATTAACCAACCGTCCGGATTTACTGCTTAAGGTGATGAAAGGGATGGGGAAATAATCCAAATAATTCCTTGGATTAACAGCACATGAACCTCTATCACAGGTCATAGTTCCCGTTCCTCTCTGATTTCTCTCGGCACGAGCACTATCATAGGCGCTCAGTTCCCGTTCCTCCCTATATTCTCTCGGCACGGGCACTATCATAGGCGCTCAGTTCCCGTTCCTCTCTGATTTCTCTCGGCACGGGCACTATCATTGGCGCTCAGTTCCCGTTCCTCTCTGATTTCTCTCGGCGCGGGCACTATCATTGGCGCTCAGTTCCCGTTCCTCTCTGATTTCTCTCGACGCGGGCACTATCATTGGCGCTCAGTTCCCGTTCCTCTCTGATTTCTATCGGCGCGGGCACTAGCATGGGTGCTTAGCTCCCATTCCTCTCTGATTTCTCTCGGCACGGGCACTATCATAGGCGCTCAGTTCCCATTCCTCTCTGATTTCTCTCGGCACGGGCACTATCATTGGCGCTCAGTTCCCGTTCCTCTCTGATTTCTCTCGGCACGGGCACTATCATAGGCGCTCAGTTCCCGTTCCTCTCTGATTTCTCTCGGCACGGGCACTATCATTGGCGCTCAGTTCCCGTTCCTCTCTGATTTCTCTCGGCACGGGCACTATCATAGGCGCTCAGTTCCCGTTCCTCTCTGATTTCTCTCGGCACGGGCACTATCATTGGCGCTCAGTTCCCGTTCCTCTCTGATTTCTCTCGGCACGGGCACTATCATAGGCGCTCAGTTCCCGTTCCTCTCTGATTTCTCTCGGCACGGGCACTATCATTGGCGCTCAGTTCCCGTTCCTCTCTGATTTCTCTCGGCACGGGCACTATCATAGGCGCTCAGTTCCCGTTCCTCTCTGATTTCTCTCGGCACGGGCACTATCATTGGCGCTCAGTTCCCGTTCCTCTCTGATTTCTCTCGGCACGGGCACTATCATAGGCGCTCAGTTCCCGTTCCTCTCTGATTTCTCTCGGCACGGGCACTATCATTGGCGCTCAGTTCCCGTTCCTCTCTGATTTCTCTCGGCACGGGCACTATCATTGGCGCTCAGTTCCCGTTCCTCTCTGATTTCTCTCGGCACGGGCACTATCATAGGCGCTCAGTTCCCGTTCCTCTCTGATTTCTCTCGGCACGGGCACTATCATTGGCGCTCAGTTCCCGTTCCTCTCTGATTTCTCTCGGCGCGGGCACTATCATGGGCGCTCAGTTCCCGTTCCTCTCTGATTTCTATCGGCATGGGCACTATCATGGGTGCTTAGCTCCCATTCCTCTCTGATTTCTATCGGCACAGGAACTATGATGGGTGCTCCGTGCCCGTACACTACGTAAATAACCCAAACCGGGCACTTTCCTTTCAAATTGAATTTTTTTACCTCTAAAATAAAAAAAATGACGTGTGTACTCACACGTCATTTTTGCACCCGTCCTCCGGGCGGCCCATTAATACACCGTTTGCGCACCATTTCCCGCAACCGTCATCCATTCAAACTGTCGAAGACGTACTTCAAATAATGTCAATGGATCGCGAAACATTTCAGGATTGGTGTTCATTTTTGTAAGAATATCTTGATTGGTATGAACCTCTGATTGCGCCTCTTCAATAGCTCGTGAGACAACACTGGCCGGAAACCTAAAAAACAGGCTAATGTCCCGCTCCAATGCTTTTTCAAACAATTCAAATTGCTGGAAAAAGCGGTCATTAACCAGAACAACCGTTTCAGAGTAATCATCGTTTTCAACAAAATTTTTGTACTTATTAAACAGCATCGTTTTGTTTTGCGACAACGCCCCTAACAATTTCCCTGCACTTTTTAGCAGGAACTGTGAAGGTGTCCGGCGCAGCAGGATATTGAGCGGTTCTAATATAAATCGGCTTGTCATTCGGTCCGTATCCCGACGCCAATCATCGAGCACCTTAAAATCACATTCCAGCTTAAACCGTTCCTCTCCGTACATTGCGTTAAAGCCCTCTGCCATTTCGTCTAGGAATTGTTGGCTTTGAGCGAATTCCTCTTTCGTTTGCCCAATCCAATCCTGCAAGGAGGTGTAATATTTCGGAAGCACCGTACCCTCTAAATATTCCTGAATTCTTTTGTTCATTTCGGAATTAAGCTCAAGATGTATGTTACTAAAATCACTGTTTTCCTTAATTAAAGAAGAACATTCCTTTAACATTTTTGGCACAGCCTCAGAAATTTCCTTTTGGAGACTCTTCTTAATCTCACGATAACTTCGCGTAATGGTCTCCGTTTTTTGTGATTCAGCATCCTTTATCTGATTGAGAGCCCCCGTTAATTTCATGTGCATCTCTTCATTCCAGCGCACTGATTCAATTAATTGGTTCTCCACATTAATCCGTTTTTGCAGCAATTCCGTAATAGTCGAACGAATAAAAAATAATAATTTTGCCAGCCGATTATCTTCGATATTTCTGGTACTTTTTATCGATCGAATAAACTCTTTCAATTCACCTAACTGTTGACCGCGGTCATTTTGCGCTGAAAAAGCTAAAATCTTTGAATCCGGTAAGTAGGAATGGATTTCCGCTTTTGTTTCATTAAAGATTCGTATCATATCCTGTTCGTTCGCAATCGTATCCATTTTATTCAAGAGAAAATGGATAGGAATATTAGGCGCCTGGTCATGGATTTGTGATAGAATTCCCCGTTCCTTAGCAGTAAACGGTGCATTGGCATCTAGAACAAATAATACCGTGTCCGCTGCATGGATTTGTTTCATTACTTCATACTGATTTCCATTTAGCCCTGGAGTATCAATAATGGAAAGTTGATTCTCCTGCAAAAATCGGACTGGTCGCTTAAACTCGAAAATGGACTCTAAAGCATTTCGGCGCCGATCCATTCGTTCTTGGAAGTCAGCTAGCCCAGCCAATTGGATAATTTCTTGATTATTTATCTCAAAAACATCAAGATCAGGATGATCCATAAACATCACAACAGATGATGTCGGACTATCCTGCAAATCTTCTCCGCAAATGGTATTAACAAATGTAGATTTACCCGTTCCACTAAGTCCAGTTAGGACAAGATGATGGGTTTCAAAATTAATCAGCTGCTGAACCATCCATTTCAGGCGATTATTTTCACCCATATCATTCTTCTCTGCCCATTGCAAAATCGAATCAAACAATTTTAAGCATTCTTCGAGTTCATCTATTTCATGTTCCGTATTACTGATAATCTTTTCTGCCTCACTCACAACGCTCATATTAATGCTTACTGGAAATAACTCGTTCCATGAAAGGACTGCAGCTGATGCGATGACCATGTGAGATGGACTAGATATTCGAATCCAATTGGTCAATAAATCAGGAATTAAATCGGTTAATTCTTTAATTAAATACCTTCCATCAATCAAGCTGAAATAGGTGTCTTTATAAAGGGTTGAAAGTTCTTCCCAGTGATCGTTTTGATTTGTTTCTAAATTGAATAAAAGCTGATTCATTTCTTTTATCCAAGTAAAATACAAATCTTCCCTTTCATAACTATTCCATAAAGCAACCGCTAACTGTTCAAACAAATTCCTGTCTAATGTATAAACTACGTTCAAAGCATGTGAAAAATAGCCTGGCGGCAATTGTTTGGTTACACCATTTTTAATATAGGAAATAACCACTTCAAACCATTCCGGAGTAACCGTTCGATTCGCTTCATTTACAGCGAGTTCAATAGCATTCTCCCAGTCAAGCCGGTCCTCAAAAAACCTCCTGGCGATTTCTGTAACCTGCGGATAATCCGGATTGGAAAGAACCGTTTTCTTGATGACTTCGACTGCTGAGTCCATTTTTCCGCGTTCGTTATAAAGTGTAAATAACTGTAAAGCTACTTCAGTCTTTAAGGTAAGACTGTCGGTTTCAATTGCGGTATACAAGTCCTCCGCATTGGACAACAGCCCCATTTCGTAATAAGCATCTGCTGTATTTTTTTGCGCCCATGGCTCCAGTTCATTGATAATGTTTCCCCATTTAAAAATGGCTGTCTCAAAGTCTCTATTGTGAAAATACACTTCACCTTGTGCAAACCGTATATAGGATAAATCCGGTATACCCTTTTGCATTTCTTCTTGATAGGCATCCCCGAGAACACGAATCGGATGTACCACTTCATGTTCATTAATGAACATGCTATAGTACTGTTTTTCTGTTAGCTGCTTTTCTAACGACATTGTTTTCCCTCCAATTGCAAGCACTTCTATGTCATTCATATGGAAAAGAGGCATATTTATTCCTCATACTATTCGAACAATGGGACGATTATAAGTCCATAACAGAATAATTCTACCAAATGAATTTTTAAAAGCGATTTCAGTTATGTTTCATTTCGGAGACAAAGCTTTTGGAATCGCTTTTTTTCTCCGCTTTTACACCGTATAATGTTGTCAAAGAAAGATAAGGAGCAATCATTTTGGAAAAGGAACAGGCAGTCTCACTCAGTAATTGTATAGAAAAGTGGAATGGCACTAGTTATGAAATCACTCAGTTAAAAACAGTTGATGGTACCTTACCAAAGTTTCATCAATGGACAAAGGGAAAATCCGTTGTAGCGGGTTATAAAGTTACCCGGATTGAATATGATACAAGCTACTACTTTATATTTATTGACTGGCATAGAAACGACAAATATTATTTAGTGATTTATACGCATGATAAATCGACGACCGTCGCTGAAATTCGCAATGTGGAAAAAATCAACGGGGACCTGCATCTGCTATGGGCATATAATCCATTAAAGAGAGACGGAAAAAATGCAGAACGGAAAGCCTATTTTAAACAAATGTTCGGCTCTGTGACTGTTCAGATTAAGCTTCCTTCATCCCCCCTTGAATTAGCCGAATTCTTTGACCAACTATTTCTTCTTTGTTCAAGAAGGATAAAAGCGGACCAGATTGTCGAAGTCTTTGATTTTGATGATCCACATAAATTTGAACGATAGTAAATTGAAAAGAGGCCTTTAGCGGGCCTCCCTTTCATTTTTTATAAAACCTTACTCAAAAATGACTTCGTTCTCTCTTCTTGCGGGTTATCAAATAGCTCACTTGGAACATTTTCCTCAACGATTAGTCCGCCGTCCATAAAAATGACCCGGTCTCCAACTTCCTTGGCAAAACCCATTTCATGCGTGACCACAACCATCGTCATTCCTTCTTTTGCGAGCTGCTTCATTACCTCTAACACTTCACCGACCATTTCTGGATCAAGTGCTGAGGTTGGCTCATCGAAAAGCATGATTTTCGGCTCCATCGCCAGTGCCCTTGCAATTGCAACACGCTGCTTTTGTCCCCCGGAAAGCGAATCCGGGTAGGCATTCGCCTTTTCGGCCAACCCTACCTTTTTCAATAACTCCAGACCTTTTGCTTTCGCCTTTTCGGCAGATACATTCCTTACCTTCATCGGTGCAAGCATTATATTTTCAATGACGGTTTTATGCGGAAATAGGTTAAATTGTTGAAACACCATTCCTACATCTGTCCGCACTTTATTAATATCTGTCTTTTTATCAGTTATATCGATTCCCTCAATCAAGACATGTCCGCCTGTGATGGTTTCTAGTAAGTTAATACAGCGAAGAAAGGTCGATTTCCCTGATCCGGAAGGCCCAATGACAACAACCACTTCCTGGGGTTTTACGGTAACGTTAATATCTTTTAAAACTTCATGATTACCAAAGCTTTTTTTCAAATTGGTTACTTTAATCATTCTGTGGCCAACCTTCTTTCAAGTCGAGATAGCAGGAAGCTTAAGGAAAGAGTTAACACTAAATAAATCGCGGCTGCTGTAAGATATGGCTCCCATACACGGTAATACTGCCCTTGCATGGCTTGTCCCCAGTACATAAGCTCTGGTGCCGCAATGAGCGCTGCGAGGGAGGAATCTTTGATTAATACAATAAATTCATTTCCAAGTGGCGGAATCATACGTTTAAAAGCCTGCGGCAGAATGACAAATCGCATCGATTGTACATGGTTCATACCTAATGAACGGGCTGCTTCCATTTGTCCTTTATCAATTGATTGAATCCCGGCACGGAAGATTTCAGCGATGTAGGCAGCTGAGTTTAAAGAAAGTGCAACAATGGCTGCCACAATCGCATTGGTTTCGCCAAGGAATACTGGAACCACAGCAAAATGGATGAGCAATATTTGAACCATAAACGGTGTCCCTCGGAAAAAGGCAATATACCATTTAAACGGTAGCGCTGCCCATTGATTTTTCATCATTTTTCCTAATCCAATTAATAGCCCCAGTACTGTTCCAATGATGATACTGCCAATGGAAAGCCCAATGGTTAATAGGGTTCCCTTCAAGAAAAAAGGACCATACTCAGCTAATAAATCCCAACGAAAATCCATTCATTGACCCCCTCAATCTTTTTAAAAATCCACCATTTATACTTTAGTTATTTATCACAATAAAATATTTTAAGCAGATGCAAAAATTGCGTAACTGCTAGTATTCTAGAGTTACGCAATTTTCATCTTCTATTGTTGCTTTAACGAATTCAAATCCGGTTCAAACTTAAACCATTTTTGATAAATTTTTGTGTATTCACCGTTTTCCATCATCTTCTTAATCGCCTGGTCAAATTCTGCCTTTATCTTACTTCCTTTTGGAAACAATACTCCATAAAACTCTTTATTAAATGCAGAGTCATCTGGAATGACAACAAAATTTTCATTTGGATTATTTTTTACATATTGCTCAACAACTGTGTTATCAGCGACCACTGCATCAGTACCACCACTCTTAAGCTCCATAATCGCTAGATTATTATCTTTGAACTTTTTAAGTTTCGAGTTATTTTTTCCAAACAGAGCTTCTACCGCTGATTGACCTGTAGTACCATTCTGTACGGCAACTACTTTCCCTTTCAGATCCGCAGCACTTTTAATTGCACTATTTTTCGGAACTAAAATTTCATTTTTAGATAGGAAGTATGGAGTAGAGAAATCATAGGTTTGTTTGCGTTCGTCATTGATGGTGATTGCACCAACTCCGATATCAGCATTTTTCCCTTTCACTTCAACAAATAGCGGTTCCCAGCCCACATGCTCAACTTTGATGTTATAACCGGCTTCTTTAGCAGCCGCCTGGATAAAATCAATATCAAAGCCAACAATTTTCCCTTTATCCATGTATTCAAATGGCGCATAAGCCGCATTTGTTACGACTCGTAAAGTCTTCTGTTGATCTCCTTTTGCACTGCCATTTGTCTTTTCGCTCGTTCCACAAGCTGATAGAACAAACATCAATGCCACGACTAAAATGGTAGAAAAAATCTTAACCTTCTTCATTTTGTACCCCCCAATATTTTTCTATAAAAATATTAATAATATTTTGAATATACAATATTATAACCTACTTTTAAAGAGTTTTCTATAAATATCGGGAATATTTTGAACATACATGATTATAACTACCGTTGTATTCTTATTCAATATGTAATAAATTACTATTTCAATAAGGTAAATAATGGTTTGATCATATATTTTTTGATAGGAATAAAAATTGCGTAACGGCAAAGGGTTACGCAACTTAATTCTTTCCTATTGTTGTTTCAATGCATTTAAATCCGGATCAACCTTAAACCATTTTTGATAAACCTTTGTGTATTCCCCATTCTCAATCACTTTTTGAATCGCTTTATCAAAATCAGCTTTTAACTTGCTGTCCTTTGCAAACATTAATCCATAGAATTCTTTTTCAAATGCAGAGTCATCTGGAATGACTACAAAATTTTCATTTGGATTATTTTTTACATATTGTTCAACTACTGTGTTATCAGCAACAACTGCATCGGCACCGCCGCTCTTAAGTTCCATAATCGCTAGATTGTTGTTTTTGAATTTTTTAAGATTCGAATTATTTTTACCAATTAGCGCTTCGACTGCTTCCTGGCCAGTTGTACCATTTTGTACGGCAACTACTTTATCTTTTAGATCTGCAGCACTCTTAATTGGGCTATCCTTTGGAACTAGGATTTCGTTTTTAGAAAGGAAGTAAGGAGTAGAAAAATCATATGTTTGTTTACGCTCATCATTGATGGTAATCGCAGAGATTCCACCATCGGCCGTCTTCCCTTTAATTTCTACGAATAACGGATCCCAGCCAACATGTTCAAGTTTTACATTATATCCTGCTTCTTTTGCTACAACATTAAGGAAGTCTACATCAAAACCAACTACTTTACCCTTATCCATGTACTCGAATGGTGCATAGGCCGCATCGGTTACGAACCGTAAAGTTTTCTTTTCCTCTTTTTTGGGACTGGCATCTGTTTTTTCACTTGTACCACAAGCAGATAAAACAAACATCAAGGAAAAGACTAGAAGCGTTGAAAAGATTTTGAACTTTTTCATTTTCTACCTCCAATGTTTTTTTATAAAAATATCAATAATATTTAGAATATACAATAATGCCTATCATTTTTAAAGTGTTTTCTGAAAATATTGATAATTTTTCTGTATTTCATGATTCTATTGAACTATGTATTTTTATTCAGTGTTTAGTTTATTACTATTTTAATACACTAAATCATTAACTAAATGAATAGCATGATTAGTTAAGCCCTCTTCTGTCAAAGTTATTTTTGGGATAAAACCTTCCACCGGTGCTTCAATTTGTTTGTTAATTTTTCTAACAGCTTCACTGACAAAAAGGAAAAAAATAGCTATCTTAACATTACAAACCATCGAAAGGAAGATTTATATGTATCGAAAAAACGATATTCAACTGGCAGCCAAAATAGTGAAATTAGATTTATTACGAGACGAACTGTATGAAGAATTAATGAAACAACTCGGCTCCAAAGCACATGAACTTTTAAGAAAAATTCAAAATCAGTAAAGGAGTGAGAAGCATGTCTACACATTTGCGTATAGGAATAGACACCCTAAAAAAATATTACATTAACAAGTTAATTCACTCTGGTCTTGATAAAGATTTCAAAACTGAATTAGATTCCCTTACTTTAAGCGAATTAAAATTAATCCTTAAAAATCAAATTCCCAATCAAAAATGATTCCACATCCAATCATTTTATAATATCAAAATTATAGAAAAATTCATTCAAATGTGAGAAGATGTAACATAAACTGTTATAAAGTTTACAATCTTTTAAAAATAGATGAATAGAGTGTGGTGAGAAAAGATATGGGAAAAGATTTGTCTTATAAAGATAAGAAGGTTATTACCATCGGAGTAGTCAGAGATCTAACCGGTCTATCCGAAAGGCAAATCCGCTATTACGAAGAAAGAAAACTCATTTTCCCAGAAAGATCAGGCGGTGGCAGTCGAAAATATTCCTTTAACGATGTTGAGTTATTAATGGACATAGCAAATAAGATTGAAGACGGGATACAAACTCACGAGATTAGACGAGAAATGCTTCGTGAACAAAAGAAACAAAATCAGGAAGAAATACGCAGGAAAATGATCCAAGGGCAACTAAACGCGCAATTTGGTTTAAGGAAAGGTCAATAAACTGAAAAACATGAAATATTTTTTTGAGCTTAGGCCTCGCTGTTACATTTGAAGCGGGCTTTTATTTTGCCCCCCTGTTACTTTAGCAATCTTACAACATTCAAAAAAACGTGTGAGATTATCTAACATAATTATAGAAATCAATCTCACATTCATGCAAAAATACAACTACAGTGAATGTTAACAAATTTAACATTACAAAAAGGGGGAGAACGAATGGATACTTTGTTTTTATTAAACAGTTTATGGGTGATGGTAGGTGCAGTCCTTGTGATCCTCATGATTGGAGGTTTTATCCTTCTTGAAACAGGATCTACTCGAATGAAAAATGCAGGTCATATTGCTGGTAAAACGATTCTAACCTTTAGCATAAGCTCCATCCTATTTTGGGCTGTAGGATATGGATTAACCTTTGGAAAAGGAAATGAACTGATTGGCCTTTCCAATTTTTTCTACTCTGGTTATGAAATCAAAGGATTATCTCTATCCGGTTCCGTATTCTTCATGTTCCAATTAGCTTTTGCCGGTATTTCTCTAACCATCGCCTTCGGCGGTTTTGCTGAACGAGCGAAATTAGCTGCCTATCTTGTGTTCGCTGTTCTTTTTTCAGTACTTGTTTATCCGCCAATTGCGCATTGGATTTGGGGAGGCGGCTGGTTGGCAGAACACGGAAAACAAGATTTCGCCGGTTCAACAGTCGTCCATTTAACTGGTGCCATGGCGGCACTAGCGGCTACCATTCTACTAAAACCACGGATTGGAAAATATAATAAAGACGGATCACCTAATAATATCGCTGGGCATAACCAAGTTTTTACAGCATTAAGTGTTTTGCTTTTATGGGTTGGCTGGTTTGGATTCAATGCAGGGAGTACATTATCCGCAGACAAAGCATTCTTTGGATTTGTTGCCCTAAATACAAACTTGGGTGCAGCAGCTGGTACTGTTGCAGCAATGATGATCTCATGGATGGTTATGGGAAAAGCAGATGTGCCAATGATGTTAAATGGCGCTCTAGCAGGATTAGTTGCCATCACTGCTTCCTGTGGCTTTGTCGATACATGGGCTGCTGTCGTAATCGGTTTTATCTCTGGCATCCTTGTATTTTATAGCATTCGTTTCTTTGAGAAGAGAAAAATCGATGATCCGATTGCTGCTTTATCGGTCCACGGTACAGCAGGGGTTTGGGGAACACTTTCAAATGGCTTGTTTGCAACAAAGGAATTGGCAACCGTAGGTAAACCAGGGTTATTTTATGGGGGAGGCTTTCACCAACTAGGCATTCAAGCTATGGGGGTCATCACATGCGCCGCTTACGCATTCATTGTATCCTTTATTATTTTGGCCATAATGAAGGCTGTTATGAATGGGTTACGCGTTACGGAGGAAGAAGAAATTATCGGACTGGATATGAGCGAGCATGGAAGCTATGGTTATCCTGAATTAATCAAAGCAGAACAAAAACTGAAAGCTTAATAATCTTTTAGTAAAAATGCGGTGTCCAATCTCTCTTCGCAAGCGGAGGGATTGCACCGCTATATCCGTTTTTACAGCTAGGAGGGGAAAAATGACCTATGAAAGCTTCCAAGAAATCAGAAACTTTAGAGAAAGTCAGTTAAAAGATGCCATTTGGGATCATTTCCGATTAAATCATTTACATGACGAAATCATTCAGCATGTCATAAAGACTGCCATCAAGCATGTTACTCTTCTCCTTGGACCTCCCCCATCCCCTTTTTGTTTCTTTGTTATGGGAAGTGCGGGCAGATTTGAACAATCCATATGGAGTGATCAAGATCATGGAATCATCTATCAAAATCCAAGTAAAGCAGCACAGGAATATTTCCTCGCATTAGGGAAAGAAATCTCACATGGACTCTACATAGCAGGGTATGCATTCTGTGAAGGCGGAGTAATGGCTGATCATCCTTTATGGTGCAAATCCTATCCTGATTGGCAGCGACAATTATTGGATTGGATGACCGATGCATCCTGGGAAACCATTCGGTATTTATTAATCTTTATGGATGGACGGTCTCTTTATGGAGAATCCGTCTATATTCAAGAATTAAAAGTAATGGTTTTTCAAAAGGTTGAAAAGAATGTTCTGCTGCCATCCATTTTGAAAAATACCTTGCATGTAAAAAAGGGAGTCGGCATATTAGGACAACTATTAGTAGAAACACACGGGAATCATGCCGGCTCGCTTAATTTGAAAGAAATGGCCATTTTACCATATGTAAATGCTGTTCGGGTATTGGCCATTCAAAATCATCTGCAAGAGACTTCCACGCTTTCAAGACTTAGTCAACTAAAGATAAAAGATCACACTATCTATAAACAGCATTTCTTAAAATTACTAGAATACAGGCTGCATTTCGGAAATCATTCCGATTATGAATCCGGGCATTATTTACCTATTGCCTCACTGGACAAAATTCAACGTAAAGAAGTTAGAAACATCATAAAAAACGGCATGACTCTCCTTCAATCAACCATCAAGCTAGTAGGCAAGGGGGATTAACTTGAGAATGAATGAAATGATTCAATACTTTAAGCAAATATCAGGAAAACTGGGTTCAAACTTTTACACAGGATTCCAGGATACGCATAATCTGCAACAATTATCTTTTATAAGAAACTTGCAAAAAGAATTGAAAGACACTAAAGTCTTGGACGTTCCCTTGCATGAATTAAATTTTACAGTTTTCGACTTGGAAACATCGGGCTTTTTCCCTGAAAAGGGAGACCGGATCCTTTCCATTGGGGCTGTTAAAATGAAAGGGACTACGATTATATCGGATCAAACCTTTTATACCCTTTTAAAATCTGAACACCCTATTTCCGATGAAATTTCTTTATTAACCAAGATACAAACGGATGAACTACAAAACGCCCCCGAAGGGAAAGAGGTGTTACTCCAATTCTATCAGTTTATTAAGAGGGATATTCTTGTAGCCCATCATTCCAAACATGAAAAAGCCTTTATGCAAAAAAGCTGCTGGGATCACCTGAAAATAAGATTTGTCCATCGAATCATTGATACATCTTTTCTGATCCGATTATCCAATCCACAATGGAAATCGTTCTCGCTTGATGATATCTGCCAAGAATGTGGAATTGAGATAAAAAACCGCCACCATGCACTAGGAGATGCGATGATGACTGCTCAAATTTGGGGGTATTATTTGAATAAAGCACAAGAGATGGGGTTTAAAAATTTAAGAGAAGTGTATGAATACCTTGCAAAGTCAGATAATTAACAATTCTAAAATAATAAAAATGGTAAAAAACAGGTTGTTCTATCATTAGTAAAAATGTATCACTGACTGCCATTTTTTCCTTTATATCCCCATAAATTCCTCTCTTTTTTCTCCTGCTATTATCAAAAAAGATTGTGAAATAAAAATTTTTAAAATTTTTTTATTCTTGTGTTTTCCTTATCGTTACAACATTGTAAACGCTACCAGCTTTTACGATTAGTTTGAATTGTCAGATTTTTATGTTGACCATGTATACAAATGGAGTTATGATAACTGACAATAAAACTTATACGAAAGTGATAAGTTGAACACAGCCATTTACATCCTTCCATAAATAGAAGGAGCCCGGCTGATCATTTACAACCACTTTTAAATTTGAATGATAAGAATTTAGATGAATTGTTACAACAGACGGAGTCGCTTATTATCCATCTGCTGCAAACCACGCAATTGTAAGTTAGGAGGCGCGAAAATATGCGCAGCGATATGATTAAAAAGGGGATTGACCGTGCTCCCCACCGCAGCCTATTATACGCAACTGGGGTAAAAGTGAGTGATCTTGACAAGCCGTTCATCGGTGTATGTAACTCCTATATTGATATTATCCCTGGTCACAGACACCTTAATCATTTCGGTGAGATTGTGAAAGAAGCCATTCGTGAGGCAGGCGGAATACCTTTTGAATTTAATACCATCGGCGTAGATGATGGTATCGCAATGGGACATATCGGGATGAGATACTCCCTTCCAAGCAGGGAAATCATCGCTGATAGTGCCGAAACAGTAATAAACGCACACTGGTTTGATGGTGTGTTTTATATTCCAAACTGTGACAAAATCACACCGGGAATGTTGATGGCAGCCGCCAGAACCAATGTCCCTTCAGTCTTTGTTTCAGGTGGACCAATGGAAGCGGGAAAAACCTCTTCCGGAGAAAACCTTTCTTTAACCTCTGTTTTCGAGGGTGTTGGAGCCTTTCATAAAGGTACAATGACCGAACAGGAGTTATATGAAATTGAAACAAGTGCCTGTCCAACATGTGGTTCTTGTTCAGGAATGTTTACAGCGAACTCAATGAACTGTCTGATGGAAGTACTTGGAATGACGGTTCCTGGGAATGGAACGATTGTTGCAACCTCCGAAGAAAGACATGAATTGATTCGTCAAGCTGCAAAGCATTTGATTGAATTAGTGAAAAAAGATATCCGCCCACGCGATATCATAACAAGAGAAGCAATTGATAATGCATTCGCATTGGATATGGCCATGGGAGGATCCACCAATACGGTATTACATACCTTGGCAATCGCTCATGAGGCCGGTATTGAATACGACTTACGTGATATTAATAAAATTGCAGAAAAGGTTCCTTATCTCGCAAAAATCATGCCAGCATCTAATTATTCAATGGATGATGTTCATCGAGCTGGTGGAATTAGTGCCATCCTTAATGAACTTTGTAAGGTTGAGGGAGCGCTTAATAAAGATTGCATTTCAATTACAGGAAAAACTCTAGCTGAGAATGTAAAAGATGCAGTCATTACCGATGAAAAAGTCATTCGGACAAAAGAAAATCCATACAGCCCTGTGGGCGGACTGTCCATCCTATACGGAAACATTGCCCCAGATGGCGGTGTCATCAAGGTTGGAGCTGTTGATCCTTCAATTAAAACATTCTTGGGTGAAGCCATTGTTTTTGAATCCCAGGATGAAGCGCAGGAAAACATTAATAATGGAACTGTTCAAGCAGGCCATGTTGTTGTAATTCGTTATGAAGGTCCAAAAGGCGGTCCGGGAATGCCGGAAATGCTTGCACCTACATCCGCAATTGCCGGAAGAGGTTTAGATAAGGAAGTTGCACTTATTACTGACGGACGTTTCTCAGGAGCCAGCCGCGGAATTTCAATCGGACATATATCACCGGAAGCTGCTGAAGGCGGCCCAATCGCCCTAGTGCAAAATGGTGACAAAATTTTAATTAATTTACAAGAACGTTCGATTGATCTTCTCGTAGATGATGAAGTATTAGCGGAAAGACGCCGCTCTTGGCAAAAACCAGAGCCAAAAATCAAATCTGGCTATCTTGCAAAATATGCAAAACTTGTTACCTCTGCTAACACAGGCGGAGTCATGAAAATCTAAGTTAGTTAAATTCCAAGGGATTGATTAGTACCCCTCCCCTTCCGAAGAGAAGTAAAGGTGCTAAAACCATATTGACAACGGAATATTTATAAATCGATGACGGGAATAAAGGAATAAGAAACTTGTATTTTCAGAGAGTCGGGGTTGCTGTGAGCCCGGCAATACAACTTATTCTGACATCATCCCCGAGTGTTGGACTGAACGGCTTAGGTCTAGTAGGTTCAATCGGGTGCTAAATCTTAGGCACCTGTTACTAAAAGAAGCGTTATTCCATTTAATATCGCTTCATAAGGCAGTATTCGTAAGGATACTGTGAAACCGGGTGGTACCGAGAAAATGAAGGCCCTTTTCTCCCCGATTACTCTGCTTATTTCTATTAATTGCAGTTTATTCGGAGAGAAAAGGGCTTTTTACTTTGATTATATCCGTTTGAAGGTTAGGCTTTAACGCAAAATTGTATACTAAGTTTTTAAAATATTCAAATAACCCTAAGGAGGGATTATGACGTGAAAGTTGAAGCAAAACCGGAATTCCAAACTAGTACCGCACCATTAACAGGTGCAGACCTTCTCATTGATTTATTAATTAAAGAGGGTGTTGACACAATTTTTGGGTATCCCGGAGGTGCTGTCCTACCAATTTATGATGCAATCTGGCGGGCTCAAAACTCAATTAAGCACATTCTTTTCCGCCACGAACAAGGTATGATCCATGCTGCAGAAGGATATGCCCGAGTTACAGGAAAACCTGGTGTAGTCCTTGCAACTTCAGGACCTGGGGCAACCAACCTGGTTACAGGCATTGCAGACGCCATGATGGATTCCTTACCGCTCGTTGTTTTCACCGGGCAGGTTGCACGAAGTGTGATTGGAACAGATGCCTTCCAAGAGGCTGATGTTGTGGCTATCACTACTCCAATTACAAAACATAATTACCAAGTGCAATCGATCTCTGATTTACCAAGAATCGTTAAGGAGGCCTTTCATATTGCTTCTACTGGCCGGCCTGGTCCAGTCCTAGTCGATATACCAAAGGATATACAACAAGTCACTTCTTTAAGTGAACAGGAAGAAACTGAGATTCAATTACCGGGCTATCAGCCAACAACGAAGCCAAATCCGCTACAAATTAAAAAACTGGCTGATGCACTTTCTAAAGCGAAGAAGCCTGTAATTCTTGCCGGAGCCGGTGTACTTCATGGAAAGGCTTCAGCTGAACTGACAGCTTTTGCAACAAAACACAATTTGCCAGTCGTAACCACCCTGCTTGGGTTAGGAAGCTTCCCTGCTAACAGCCCTCTATCACTCGGAATGGCCGGCATGCACGGAACTTATGTTGCTAATATGGCTCTGTATGAAACTGATTTACTTATCAACTTCGGAGCACGCTTTGATGACAGACTTACCGGAAACCTTAAACACTTCGCACCAGATGCAAAGGTCGCTCATATCGATATCGATCCGGCGGAAATTGGAAAGAATGTTCCAACACAAATACCAATTGTTTCCGATGCAAAAGAAGCATTAAGCGAATTATTGGCGGAAGAAGTTGACTCACCGAAGCTTGAGGAATGGCTAGAAAAACTTGCAAAGTATAAAGCGGAATATCCACTATGGTATAAGCATAGTCAAAACGGTATGTGCCCGCAATGGCTCATTGAAGCTGTTCATAAAGTAACAAATGGTGAAGCGATTGTCGCTACTGATGTTGGTCAGCATCAAATGTGGGCTGCACAGTACTATACATTCAATCATCCACATCGCTGGATCACCTCCGGCGGCCTTGGAACAATGGGCTTCGGCTTCCCTGCTGCAATTGGGGCACAGTTGGCATCACCAGAAAGTACAGTGGTAGCGATTGTCGGAGATGGTGGTTTCCAAATGACCCTTCAAGAATTATCGGTCATCCAAGAAAGAAACTTGCCGGTTAAAATTATCCTTGTCAATAATGGGGCACTTGGAATGGTTCGTCAGTGGCAGGAATTACAATATGATAATCGTATTTCCGAATCCCTGCTTCCGGTACAGCCAGATTTCGTAAAGCTTGCTGACAGTTATTCTATCCGAGGCATGAGGATTGATACTCAAGAAGAACTTATTGCAACACTTCCTGAAGTATTTGCTTATGATGGTCCTGTTCTTCTGGATTGCCGAGTCCTTCAAAAGGAATTAGTGTTCCCAATGGTCGCTCCAGGGAAAGGTTTACATGAAATGATTGGGGTGAAACCATGAAACGTATTATAACAGCAACGGTTCAGGATCGCTCAGGCGTGCTAAACCGTGTAACTGGCCTTTTGCTCAGACGTCAATTTAATATTGAAAGTATTTCAGTTGGAAAAACTGAAGTCGAGGGAATCTCCAAAATGACCCTTGTGGTTGAGATTGAAGATGAACAGCGTCTCGAGCAAGTTACAAAGCAATTAAACAAACAAATTGATGTTTTAAAAGTTTCCGATATTACCGACAAAGCTATCGTCGCACGGGAACTAGCTTTAATAAAAGTAGCAAGCAGTTCACAGCTTCGAAGTGAGGTAAATGGCATTATTGATCCGTTCCGTGCAGTGATTATTGACGTAAGTAAAGATAGCTTAGCTGTCCAAATTACCGGTAAGCCGGAAAAAATTGATGCATTGATTGAATTACTTCGCCCTTATGGCATTAAAGAAATTGCAAGAACCGGCCTGACAGCCTTTTTACGTGGGCATCAGCCACAACTAAACGAGCTAGCAACATATTCACTATTAAAATAAACTACTATACTTGGAAGGATGATATTAAATGGTAAAGGTATTATATAACGGAGATATTCAAGCAGAGGTTTTACAAGGAAAGAAAATTGCAGTAATCGGTTATGGTTCACAAGGACACGCACATGCTCTTAACTTAAAGGAAAGCGGCTTTGATGTGGTTGTTGGTTTAAGAAAAGGAAAATCATTCGATAAAGCAGTGGAAGATGGCGTTGAAGTTACCTCTGTTGCTGAAGCAACTGCTGCTGCAGATGTAGTAATGGTTTTACTTCCAGATGAAATGCAGCCAAAAGTTTATGAAGAAAGCATTAAAGATAACTTACAACCTGGTAATGCCCTAGTGTTTGCTCACGGTTTCAACATTCATTTTTCACAAATCGTACCACCTGCAGATGTAGACGTATTCCTAGTAGCTCCAAAAGGACCAGGACACTTAGTTCGTCGTACTTACACTGAAGGTGCTGGCGTTCCAGCTCTATATGCTGTATACCAAGACTACACTGGCGAAGCTCGTAATCTAGCACTTGCTTATGCAAAAGGAATCGGTTCTGCTCGTGCAGGTGTATTAGAAACTACATTCCAAGAAGAAACTGAAACAGATCTATTCGGTGAGCAAGCCGTTCTTTGCGGTGGTACTACTGCCCTTATCAAAGCAGGTTTTGAAACACTAGTAGAAGCTGGTTATCAGCCAGAAGTTGCTTACTTTGAGTGCTTACATGAATTGAAATTAATCGTTGACCTTCTATATGAAGGAGGACTAGAAAACATGCGTTATTCTATCTCTGACACTGCTCAATGGGGAGATTTCGTATCTGGACCACGCGTAGTAAACGAAGATACAAAAGCACGCATGAAAGATGTATTAAAAGATATCCAAACTGGTAAATTTGCTCAGGGCTGGATCTTAGAGAACCAAACAAACCGCCCACAATTTAACGCAATTAATCGTGCAGAAAACAATCATCAAATCGAAAAAGTTGGCCGCGAGCTTCGCGCATTAATGCCATTTATTAAAAACAAACCTGTAAACGAGAAAAAGGAAGTGGCGGTAAATGGTTCACGTTAACATCTTTGACACCACACTGCGTGATGGCGAACAGTCCCCTGGTGTTAATTTAAACCAGCTTGAAAAATTAGAGATTGCCAGACAGCTAGAACGGTTTGGCGTTGACATTATGGAGGCCGGCTTCCCGGCTTCCTCACAAGGTGATTTCGAAGCAGTAAGAGCCATTGCTAGAACCATCAAAACCTCTTCGGTTACCGGCTTGGCACGAGCAATGAAATCGGACATTGACATTGCGTGGGATGCTTTAAAAGATGCAGCAGAACCTAGATTGCATGTTTTCATTGCAACCTCCCCTATCCATATGCAATACAAATTAATGAAAACGCCTGATCAAGTCGTGCAAACGGCGGTTGAGATGGTAAGTTATGCTAAGAAGAGATTTCCACATATTGAATGGTCGGCTGAGGATGCTTCCCGTTCTGACCTTGATTTTCTTGTAAGGATTATTACAAACGTAATTGATGCTGGTGCAACAGTTATCAATCTTCCAGATACGGTGGGTTATACAACTCCCGAAGAATACGGCCGCATGTTCCGCTATATTCGCGAAAATGTGCCAAATATTCATAAAGCAGCGTTATCCTGCCACTGTCATGATGACTTAGGAATGGCCGTTGCCAATTCACTAGCTGCCATCGAGAACGGCGTTACACAGGTTGAAGGTACGATTAACGGAATCGGGGAACGCGCCGGTAATGCCGCTTTAGAAGAAATAGGCGTTGCTTTAAATATTCGCGGTGATAAATATCCTTACACAACCAACTTGGTTTTAAAGGAAATTAAACGTACAAGTGACTTAGTCAGCCGTTTCACAGGTATGAAGGTCCCTCCGAATAAAGCTGTTGTCGGAAAAAATGCTTTTGCCCACGAATCAGGAATTCACCAGGATGGCGTCTTAAAAAATGCCCAAACCTATGAAATTATTACTCCTGAATTAGTAGGAGTCGGATCGAACGACTTAGTCCTTGGAAAACATTCCGGACGCCATGCGTTTAAAGACAAAATTGAGCAAATGGGCTTTGAGCTATCTCATGAAAAGCTGAACGAAGCATTCCAATCCTTTAAACAACTAACCGATAAGAAAAAAGAAGTAACAGATGAAGATTTATATACAATTTTACTAGATATTCAAACAGCTTCTATCGATGTAAAAAAATATGAGCTTGTAGCTTTCCAAGTTCAGAGCGGATCCGGGAACTTACCTACCGCTACAGTTGCCCTTACAACTCCTGATGGAAACAGAGTAGAAACAGCTCGTACTGGCAGCGGAAGCGTCGAAGCATTATACAACACGCTTGAGGCATTAATTGAAGAAAAAATTCATCTTACTGATTTTAACTTGAGCTCTGTCGGCAAAGGGCGCGATGCTTTAGCTGAAGTTCACGTGAAAATGACCGTTAACGGTACCCCTGTCAGTGGACGCGGTTCTGCCCAAGATGTTTTAGAGGCAGCAGGAAAAGCCTTTTTGAACGCAGTAAACCGTGTATTTTTCAATCAACAGATTGCCTTAAAAGAACCAGCAAACGCATAAATCCAAGACAGCTCTAGAAAAAGCGTAAGTGCCGCCCTTGCGGCGCTTACCAACAACTCTTTTGGTGTCAAAATAAAATGAGGAGGTTGCTCTTAATGAATAAACGAATTGTTTTGCTTCCAGGTGATGGAATCGGTAAGGAAGTTGTTGAATCTGCAAAAGATGTATTAAGTGCCATAGCTGAAGAATTTAATCATTCTTTCAGCTTCGAAAGCCATGATATCGGAGGAGCGGCCATTGATTTGCACGGAACTCCCCTGCCGCAATCAACCGTTGATGCTTGTATGCAAGCAGATGCTGTTCTATTAGGAGCCGTTGGTGGTCCAAAATGGGACCAAAATCCCTCCCATTTACGGCCTGAAAGAGGATTGCTGGGAATTCGCAAGGCGCTTGATCTGTATGCAAATTTAAGACCAATCAAAGGGTTCAAAAATCTACTACATGCCTCCCCTCTTAAAGAAGAAGTGATTACAGGCAGTGACCTTTTAATTGTCCGAGAGTTAACAGGCGGTCTATATTTTGGGACGCCAAGCGAACGCCGGGACGAAGGCCAAACTGTTGTTGATACACTTGCCTATTCCCGCAGAGAAATTGAGAGAATTGTAGATAAAGCCTTTCAAGCTGCACAGCAGCGCCGCGGGCATCTAACCTCTGTCGATAAAGCAAATGTGCTTGAGTCCAGTAAGCTTTGGCGCGAAATTGTGGAAGAGAAAAAGTCTCAATATCCAGATGTCGTCGTCGAGCATGCCTTAGTGGATTCAACTGCCATGAAGTTAATTACCAATCCAACCGAATTTGACGTTATCGTTACCGAGAATATGTTTGGTGATATTTTAAGTGATGAAGCATCCGTATTAACTGGTTCTCTTGGAATGCTCCCTTCTGCTAGCCTGCGTGAGGACGGAGTCGGTCTTTACGAACCGGTCCACGGATCGGCACCAGACATTGCGGGTAAAGGGGTAGCCAATCCGATTGCGACCATCTTATCCGCTGCTCTATTACTCCGCTACTCGTTCGGATTAGAAGATGAAGCGAAATTAATTGAAGAAGCTGTCCAATCAGTACTTGATGCCGGCTACCATACAGCTGATTTACAAGTAAGTGATGGACGTCTTGTCGGCACCTGGGAAATGGCGAAGCTAATTGTTGATTTTATTCAATCACAAAACGCCTCAAAATGTATCATGAGCTGTTACGTGTAAGAAAAGCTATGGGTTTGGACTCGGTTACCGGGGCCGAACCCATATTTTTAAAAATTAGATTTTTAGTCAAAAGGCAAATAATCGCCTAAAAAATATGAACGTGAGGAAGGAAATTATGCAAAAACCAAAAAATATTATTCAAAAAATTTGGGAACAGCATGTAGTACATCAGGAAGACGGCAAACCTGATTTATTGTATATTGATTTGCACCTTGTTCACGAAGTAACTTCTCCTCAAGCATTTGAGGGATTACGAATGAACGGCCGCAAAGTACGCCGCCCAGACCTAACTTATGCAACAATGGACCATAACGTTCCTACGCGCAACCGCGAAGTAATCAAAGATCCAATTTCAAAAACTCAAATGGATACATTAGTGAAAAACTGTGAGGAATTCGGTGTTACCCTTGCAGGAATCAACCACCCTGATAATGGGATTGTCCACGTCATTGGTCCTGAACTTGGCTTAACACAGCCTGGTAAAACCATTGTCTGCGGTGATAGCCATACTTCTACTCACGGTGCCTTTGGAGCTTTGGCATTTGGTATCGGAACAAGTGAGGTTGAGCATGTTTTAGCAACTCAAACACTTTGGCAGGCTCCTCCTAAAACTTTAAATGTTAAAGTAAATGGCAAGCTTGGCACAGGAGTAACTGCAAAAGACTTAATCCTTGCTATCATCGGTAAATTTGGTGTTCAGTTTGGTACGGGCTATGTAATGGAATACACTGGCGAAGCCATTCGCAACCTTTCTATGGAAGAGCGGATGACTGTTTGTAACATGTCCATCGAAGCAGGAGCAAGAGCGGGATTAATTACCCCTGATGAAACTACATTCGAATACTTAAAAGGCAGACGTAATGTTCCACAGGGAGCGGAATTTGAAAAGGCCGTTGAAAGCTGGCGTGCACTTGCATCAGATGAGGGAGCTACTTATGATGCGGTTGTTGAAATCGAAGCTGCTGAAGTAGAGCCACAAGTAACTTGGGGAACAAATCCTGGCATGTGCCTTCCCATTACGGCTTCTGTACCAAATCCTGACAACGCTGTAAAAGCAAGTGAAAAAGATGAAATCAAACGTGCGCTTGAATATATGGGTCTTGAAGCAGGCCAATCTATTTCTAGCATTGAAATTGACCATGTCTTCATTGGTTCTTGTACAAATTCAAGATTAAGCGATTTACGTAAAGCCGCTGAAGTGGTGCGCGGTCATAAAGTAAAGCCATCCGTTAAAGCGATCGTTGTACCAGGTTCCTTCAGTATTAAGCTTGCAGCTGAAAAGGAAGGAATTGATCAAGTGTTTATCGAAGCAGGTTTTGAATGGCGTGAAGCTGGCTGCAGTATGTGTCTTGCCATGAACGACGACATCGTTCCACCGGGCGGACGCTGCGCTTCTACCTCTAACCGAAATTTCGAAGGCCGTCAAGGGAACGGGGCACGTACCCATCTTGTCAGCCCTGAAATGGCAGCTGCCGCTGCAGTTGCTGGGCATTTCGTCGATGTCCGTCAATTTACTGCCCAGGAGGTTGGTTAATCAATGGAACCGTTACGCATTCATACAGGCCTTGTTTGTCCATTAAACCGGACAAATGTGGACACAGATCAAATTATTCCGAAGCAATTTCTTAAGCGTATTGAGCGCAGCGGCTTCGGCCAATTCCTTTTTTATCACTGGCGTTTTGATGACGAAGGTAAATTAAGAGAAGATTTCATTTTAAATAAGCCTCAATATCAAGGCGCATCGATTTTGGTTGCCGGTGATAACTTTGGCTGCGGATCTTCCCGTGAGCATGCTCCGTGGGCTGTTCAAGACTTCGGTTTCAAGGTTATCATTGCTCCAAGTTATGCTGATATTTTTAAAAACAACTGTGTGAAAAATGGTATCCTTGCAATTGTGGCAAGCGAAGAGCAAGTACAGACCCTTATGAACAAGGCTGAATCTGAAGGGTATTCATTAACGGTGAACTTGGAAGAGCAAGTGGTTTCCGATAATGAGGGCTTTGAAATCAAGTTTGATATCGCTCCCTACCCTAAGCAAATGTTGCTAAATGGCTGGGACGAAATCGGCGTTACATTAAGCTATGAGGAACAAATTAATAAATATGAGGCTGCACGTAGATAGCTATTAAAAATTGCCCCCCAAATTAGGGGGCAATTTTTATATTTCGTTTAGACTTTTATCTGCGGTAAATTAGGATTTATCTGCGATACTCACCAGTTTATCTGCGTTACATTCGACTTTATCTGCGAAAGTAGTCAATTTATCTGCGAAGGAGTTTTCCTTTTAAAATTCAGGTAATTGATCCAAGTTATTTTCTTTTATTCCATCGGGTTCGCTTCTAATAATATCCCGGCCGTACTTATGAAATACATCGATGTGCGCGATTTTTCCAGCTTTGGCGTCATTTAACGCAGTGATATAATCCAATTCCCGGCCAGCACTGGTTTTAAACGCAATAATATCGCCATCATCATTTTTCCGAACGGCAACAAATTCCTCTTTTCCATTCGGATTACTGCTCCCAGCTTCTATTTGGGCCTGCTGTTCACTTTGCTGTTTGTAATCTTCATAAATTTTTTCAAAATCCTGTTGTTCCATTCTTCCACCTCCGAACATACGTTTAGTATTTGTCCTATTTTCCTAATTATCCATTGGTACAACAATGATCTTTAGAATAAAAATAGCCCTCCACTAAATGTGTGAAGGGCGTTTGCCTACCTAAATTTTAAATTATAAGTAACTTTTTCTCCTAACTGGTTAAATTCATCATCCGAAGGGCCATCCACCAATATTTGAATAGATTTAATGGCATCAAGATTACTTTTACTTACTTTTAAGGCAATCTTACCACTTTTCGTTGTATTCCCAAGAAATTCTCCATCAACTTGTTGCGAATAAACAATAGCATCTTCAATTTGTTCTCCTGTATTAAAAGCGTAAATTCCTTGTACAGGGAACCAATTTACCTTTTTAGTGGACGTGTTTTGAACCTTAACATCTAAAACCACCGCTTTAATTGCTGGCATGTATTGGTCATATTTGTAACTAGGATTAACTGTAACCCTACTCACGGTCATTTTCATCGGACCTGATTGAAGTACAGCATTTACATTATAGGATTTCACCTTCGTACCACTTGGATGATAATCCTTGGATGTTACAATATACTTATTAGATTTCTTATCATATTTTACTTTACCACCAAACCACGAAACCACATCGTTCAGAGGTACATATGCTTTCTTATTAATCATTTTAACACTTACTTTTTTGGCTTTCCCATTAAACCATACTGATAATTTTGGCGCAGCCAATGCTCCTAAGCTAAAAGATAAAAATACTAACAATGCCGTAAAACCTGAAAATAAAAACTTTTTCTTCAATTGCGCTTCCTTCCTTCCACATTTTAATAGTCCAAATGCAATAATTCTTTATAACTATATAAATTCCCTTTTTTTCAAAAATAATAAAAAATTCTCCTATATGAAAATTGCAATTATTCCTTTACTCTTATATCAGAGTCAAAGACTCAGCTCCTCCACTTGAATTTACAGGATATTAGAATCATACTAATCATTAGTATCATCACAACAGTTAAGTCTAAGGGTCTTTTCGTGCTACCCCCCATACAAAAAATTATAGAAAAACTATATTTCGTTTAAGACCAGTTAATTCCGTTAAAAATGATGGATAAAAGAAGTGTAGGAGGAGTAACTCATGAATCAACAACGTACTCCCAAAATAGTTAATTCCCAAAAAGATAATCAGCTTATTAAAATTTTCGCAATCCTTCTATGGGGCTTGTTTTTATTGATCAATACATGGACGGGTAACCTTGAATTAATGATTCATTCCGGGTTTGTTGAATTTAAATGGAACCCGTCACCAGACTTTATATCATTCTTTAATTTTAATGATATTGCCTTAATCCATCCCTACTTTATTGTGATCAAACTAGGACATTTTATCGGTTTTGCCATCATGGACCTGCTCATTTTCAACTTGATAAAAAGCCATAAGTCGTCAATTGCAATATCAGTAACTTTTGCCTTCTTCACTGAATTTTTTCAACTCTATTGGGGGCGTGATGGACGTTTATATGATCTCGGCATCGATACACTTGGGATATTGACAGTTTATATCATCATAAAGGCACTAAATAAAAAAGATCCGACCAAATAGAAGTTCTGTCCACACCATACGGACAAAACTTCAATTTTGTCCACGAACGGTGCCTGTCACTTTGTGAAGACTGTCACTTTGTGAAACGGAGGTAAGTATGAGTTGCTTTCTTTAGGAAAAAATCATGACCCAAGAAGGAATGGGGAAATTCTTAGCCAAATCAATGGTGGTCAGCTTGACCTAAGAAGAGCTTTGCATGAAACTGAGAAACTATACTTGGAATGTGCGGAGAAAAAGATTCTCTCCCCTGCTCCTGTGCAAAAGAAGCAAACTTTTCAAGAGAAAGTTTTGTCTGGTCTATTTCACCCCTTTGCTTCCGTCACAGAGCTTGGAGTTCCTTCCAAAACTAGGATGGATGCAGCAGGAAATGTTTATCCAGAGTGGAAAGAGACGCTAGATAATGAATACAACAACTTATTAAGCCGTCTTACTCGAGAAGTGAATGTGGCCGATTTTGGTGCAATCGGAGATGGTCGAACAGATAACACCGCTGCCTTTAAAAAAGCGATTGGGAATGGCCAGGTTAAGGTTCGGGTGCCGGAAGGTATTTTTATAACAAAAGGAATCCTTTTGCCCTCCTGGACCTGCCTAGTTGGGGCCGGAAAAGGAAAAACAATCATCAAACTCCACGGAGACGCTCCAAAAGGAACAAGGCTTGTGACAAACGCCAATCATTGGCGCGGTAATCACCATCTCTTTATGCAGGGTATGACGTTAGACTGGAATGTCGAGAGGCTTGGTAACGTTCAAAAAACGGCCATTTGGGGCAATCATTCCAGCTGTTTAACGTATGCGAATGTTACCTATGGCTGGGTTCGAGATGTCGAAGCGATTAATCCCGGTCTCCACTGCTTTGATATTACCTCTACCCTGTACAACTATGCAGGGGATGGTTATCGTGCCAAGGGTGGGAGCCGATATGTCTGGCTTGACAACCTGAATGGCTATGGTTTCGGGGATGATGGGATAACCACCCATCACAGCGAAAAAATCTTAATTTCATATTCCCATATGTGTGACCCAAGTGGCCGTGCCCATGCAAAGGGATTTTCAAATTCCAACGGCATAGAAGTCGATGATGGCTCAAGGGACGTTATGCTCATCAATAATTCTACGGCTAGATGCTTTGGCGGGGTTGAATGTAAAGCACATGAAAATTCCTCCGCCGCTGCAAACGTGCAAATCATCGGACATCTTTCTGTTAACGATAACCGTTCTTTTAATTTTCGTCATATCGGCCACCACAAAAGCACCGATAATAAGTCAAAAACGGCCTATAATCTAATGGCAACGAATCTAGCTGCCATTGCGCCAATTTATTCCGATTTATACGCTGACTCGACGCCACGGGGTTTGGTTGTTTCTGCTTATGAGAATGTTGTCATCAACCACTTTACTCTTGTGGGTGATCCTGATTATAACTACAAAGGAAACCCCGTAATCGCAATTCAATACCGTACAAGGAAGGTAATTTTAAACCACGTAAATCTCTTCGATTTTAAAAAAGCAGGTGCAGGCATAAAAGTTTTTGGCGGTGCGAATCGGGCCGATTCCGTTCGAATAGAAAATGTGGTCTATAAAAATTCTTCGTCAAAAGCGGTTGAGATTGGGCATGGGATACAGGATATGACGATCATCAATGTAAAAGAGTTTATAGAACCCGCTTTGAATAAAAAATAAGCGCCATACAGATTAATCATCTATGGCGCTTTTCATCTTTTTCAACCATTATTCCATCCACCAGCTTTTCAGCCACTCGTCGATAAAGATTACTCATATGAACTAACGAAGAAATCATCAAAAATTCCTCTAGATAATTGGACTCGTCTTCCTGCAATCCCTTTACTTCATCTTTTACCGCTTTAATTCGCTCCTCAATATCCCGATTAAAATCTTCTACATTCTGCGCAATAAGATTCAAATAGCTCGAATAAAAAGAGTCTAAATCAATGTCACCCATAATAATTTTTTTATTCATCTCATTCAGCGTAACCTTAATATCGTTAATCGAAAGGCCTCCTTTAAGCTGGTAAATCAAACTGATTAAAATGAGATGCTCTTTGGAGTATTTTTTATTTTGAATCGGGAAAATAAGCTTTCCTTTTGCATAGTTATTAATCATGGTTTTCGTCAAAACCTTATCGTCTTCATTCCGTTTCGACTCGCCAAATTTATTTTCAAATAACTGAATCACTTGATCCATATACAAATCTATCTTTGGAATTTCATCTAAGGTTAAGCTCGTATTTAAACCAAGCTGTTCCATAATATGTTTAATTTTTTCCATCAAAAAACCCCGTTCTCGACAATTTCTAATTTGATTATACCTAAACGAATAAACATTGACTAGCTAATGTTTTATCGGTATGATTATATGTAGTTATTAAAACTACATGTTGCGTTGGGAGGATTTAAAATGTATCAATATGTTCGTGAACCGATCAATGGATTTACCCATTTAGCAGGAGCTATTTTATCATTTATCGGCCTGCTGGCAATGGTTATCAAAGCATCGATGACCACTCCATCACCACTATCGATTGCTGCCGTCATTATTTTTGGAGTCAGTATGATTTTGCTGTATTCGGCATCCGCTACCTACCACATGGTCATTGCCCGTGATAAAGTGATTGCCTTTTTAAGACGACTCGATCATTCGATGATTTTTGTGTTAATCGCAGGGACATACACACCTTTTTGTTTTATTAGTTTGAATGGAAAAACCGGCTGGATTCTCTTTTCAATTATTGGGGCTGTAGCGATTTGCGGGGTTGTTTTTAAAATGGTGTGGTTTCAATGTCCAAGGTGGATTTCAACCGCACTGTATATCGCTATGGGCTGGATGATTATCTTTGTTTTCTCTCCCCTTGCAGGTAGTTTGAATCCGTTCGGTTTGTTTTTATTAATACTTGGCGGTATTTTTTATACAATTGGCGGCGTTATTTACGGAGCGAAGCCTAAATTTTTGGAATTTAAAAATATGGGCTTCCACGAGATTTTTCATATTTTTATTTTACTTGGAAGCTTAGCTCATTTCCTCTGTGTTTATCTATATGTAATATAAAAAAATCGGCTCCCTAAGCCGATTTTTTTATAGCCTTCGTTTTAATTCTTCTTGTAAAACAATGGCATGATTAAAGATTGGATCCTTTGCACCATAAAGAAGTGTTACTCGGCCATTGGAGGTTAAATCGATGATATGGTTAATCCCTTGTACCTTTTCTTCATCGCTCCGAAGCTCTTCCGTATATCTCAACTTGAACTCATCAAAAAGCTCTGGCTTATGGCAAAACCATTTCCTTAGCTCACTGCTCGGAGCTACATCCTTCATCCACTCATCTAGTCTTGCAGATTCCTTTGAGATTCCGCGAGGCCAAAGGCGATCAATTAAAATTCGAAAACCATCCATTTCGTCATATGGGTCATAGATTCTTTTTAAAAAAATATCAGCCATGGTCTTCACCCCTTCTTTGATTAAATAATCTGGTCCGTCCATTTAATTATATAATTCACATACGCTAGAAGGGAAATTCTCCTATTAATCTCTTCTATTGCTTCCAGAAATACATAAGAAGCTTATTAACTAAAAGCAAGCTCCCCAGGATCCAAGCCATTTCCGATTTCCCGACTGTAACGAGTAATAGAATAGGCAAACCAAACACAATGATTTCTAAAATTAAATGAACTGGTTCTGATAATTGAATAGCTGCCTTCGGAGCACCCATTAGTCCCCAAATAACCGCGACCACCAAAGGAGCACCAATAGCTAGTAACCATTGAAATAACGGACTATTTCCCGTTTTATAACCTAAATAGCCCCATACATAAAGTGAAGTCAGTTCCAATAGAAATCTCAATAGCAGATTTAAAGACTGTAATCCGGCAAGCAAACTCATTTAGTTGTCTCCTCCTAATGAATTATTTATAGCCATCTTCATTACAACACTATTAATTTATTTTTTTTCCAATTACTTCATTACACCCTATACACTAATAATGTTAATAATATAACTAATTATATTAGTTAAAACAAGTGAAAAATCTATTTTTTTACAAAAAACTTTTCAAGTGAGCGAATTTAAAAATAAAAAGGTACCAGCTCAATTTATTGAGCTGATACCTCTTTCAAACGTTCATAGAAAAATATAAATCCTTCAGATTTACTTAAAAACTTGGTTTGTTTATTTGTCAGCTTGGGCAGCCAATTTTGAATTTTTTGTTTCCCTTCGAACGACTGGAGCTACCTTCGTTGCCAACAACTCAATGTTTTCAGCTACTTTTTTAAAAGGCATTCCACCTATATCCATTTGTGCAATAAAGCGTTGATGTCCAAAAAGTTCATATTGCGTAAGAATTTTTTCGATGATTTGTTGTGGACTTCCGACAAATAATGCTGTATCTGGTCCAGCGAGTTGTTCAAACTCTTCTCTGGACATTTGTTTTCTTCCTTGCTCTTTACTGAAAAAATCACGGTAATGGGCATAATAAGGATAATAATCGTCTTTCGCCTGCTGGGTCGTTTCCCCAATAAACGCATGTCCCGTTACAGCCACTTTCAAATTTTCCGGCGCATGACCTGACTGCTTCGCTTTCTCGCGATATACATCCACAAGCGGTTTAAACCGTTTCGGATCACCACCAAGAATTGCCATGGTTAAACCCGTACCGAATTTACCTGCACGTTCCGCGCTTTCCGGAGAACCTCCTACCCCAACCCAAAAAGGAATGCCATTTTGTAGAGGACGCGGTGCAATTTCAGCATCAAATAATGGCGTACGATAATGGCCGTTCCAGGTCACTTTCTCATTCTCATTCAACTTTAAAAACAAATCGATATTCTCTTCAAATAAGCCATCATAATTGTCCAGATCATACCCGAACAACGAAAAAGATTCTACAAATGCCCCTCGCCCTGCTATCACTTCAGCCCGTCCGTTTGATAAAAGATCCAGTGTTGCAAAATCTTCAAATAAACGGACAGGATCAACAGTACCTAATACAGTTGTAGTACTTGCCAGTTTAATTTGCTTTGTAACCTGCGAGATGGCAGACAGTAGAACGGGCGGCGCTGATACTGCGTAATCTAAACGATGATGTTCACCAACACCAAATACATCGAGACCAGCTTCGTCAGCCATCTTTGCCGCATTTATAATTTCTTTCAATCTCTCACTTGCACGAATTGTTTTCCCAGTTTGAAGATCTGGTACTAAATCACCTAATGTGTAAATACCTATCTCCATTCCGTAATGTTCATCTGCCAAAATTATCTTCATTCCCCTCTATAATTCAGAAAAGAAAATTTGTTATTAGTATGCATTTCATGATAGCTTTCATTCATTGCTAGCCTGAAAGTTAATCCTCATCCTTCACATCAAGATCTTCCGGAATCGGCTCGTTTAAGATTTCCTCGACTAGTTGTTTGTATTTTTCCATCTGCCTCAAATGCGTATTAAATTGGTCTTTATAAATTAAATATTCAGTTCCGTCATAGAGGGCACGAATTTTTCGCTTCTGCACGAGCTTTTCTACAGTTGAAACCGGGACAGATAAATACTCTGCTGTTTCTTTAATAGTTATATACACTTTAAAGTTCATTCCTTTTTAAAATTAAGTTGGTTGACAACGCGGCCAAGCCGCCCCTTTGTGATTACAGCCTGTGAAAGAGAATTAAGAATCGCTTCCTCAACTGCTTCAGCCGCTCCTGTAAAAAACTGATTTATAATCGGATGGTCCTCGCGAAGCAGTAAACGGGTTTCTAATAGTTCATCCGTAAAATGAGAAATTTTATGTGCCGTCGAAAAGGCAATCACAATATCCCCGCTCCCATGGCTGAAATGGCTGCCGGTCCGCCCCAGACCAATCCCGCAGCGCTTGGCCAAGCGCTTAAGCTGCCGGTCGCTTAACGGCGCATCAGTAGCAAGGACAATCATAATCGAGCCATCAGCCGTTTCCAAAAGCCCTTCTCCATCTCCTTCACCAAAATAACGCGCCCATTGAAACTCTTCTTTTTTTCCAAAATTACTAAGAACAAGGCAGCCAATGGTATACTCTTCGATTTTTCGTGAAGAAGAACCGATTCCACCTTTATATCCGAAGCAGACCATTCCCTTTCCGGCACCAACAGCCCCTTCCCTAGCAGGCTCAGCATTTGCTTTCCGAATGGCTTCCACCGCATGCTCCGGCTTTACCGGAAAAAGCCGAATTGAATTAAGATAGCTGTCATTGCATTCACCGACAACCACATTGATCGTTCCTGTTGTCTCTCCAATTTCGGGATTGTCCTCAAGCATATATTGCAGTGTACCCTGCGTAACCGCCGGAACAGCAAAGGTATTCGTTAACAGAATGGGTGATTCAAGCGCTCCTAATTCATTAATTTGCACTAGACCCGTGGTTTTCCCAAATCCATTAAGGACGTGGCAGGAGGCAGTAACTTTTTCTCGAAATAAATTTCCGTTATGCGGCAAAATGGCAGTAACTCCTGTGCAGGCATACTCATTACCCGATGCATCCAGAGGGTAATCCAATGTTACATGTCCTACCATAACCCCTGCTACATCGGTAATACAATTCTTATCACCTGTTGGCAGTTTCCCGATACTTAAACCTGCATCCCTTATCTTCATCGTCCAATTCCCGGTCTCTTGTCAAGGAAGTTTTGGCCAGCAAAGCCTCTAACCTCTTCCTCTGAAAAATGCTTTAATAATTCATTAACCAGGTTTTGGCTCTTCGAGGCATCTTCCAAATCTGTAATAAATTCAGAAATCCCATCAAAATCCGAGCCCAATCCGATCTGTTTTACTCCGCCAAGTGAACAAAAATGGTCAATATGTTTAATAAGATCTGCGATGGTTGCTTCTCCCTCTTCTTTTACAAAGGGAGGATTATAGACAACATGAATTAACCCGTCCTTTTTAAACATATCCACAGCCATTTCATCGGTTAAATTACGGCGATGGTTGCAAAGCGCTCTTGAGTTGGAATGGCTGGCAATTGGATATTTCGCAATCTCCATAACATCCCAAAATGCCTGGTCGCAAAGATGGGAAACGTCCGTTAGGATTTTATGATCATTATGAAAATTGACGATCTTTTTCCCAAAATGGGTAAGCCCGGCACCGCGTGGCTCCCCAGCTCCATCTGCTGCAAGGTTGGCATTATTCCAAGTCAAGCCGACCGATCGAACTCCAAGTTGATATAGAATATTTAGCTTCGCTAAATCATTACCAATCGCATCAACACCTTCAAGTGTTAACATCGCGCCAATTTGACCAAGCTTAAGATTGTCAAAATCTGACCAATCTCGAATCTGAACCATATCCGGATTCTTCCCAATAACCTCTTTGTAAAAATAATCAATCTGCTGAAGGGCTTCTTGGAATTTTTGATCAGAAGGAATCTCCGGCTCAATAAAAATGGCAAAACACTGGACTTTCACTTTTCCTTTATGTAAGCGTGCTTTATTCGTCTCTAATTCAGGGGCATCGGCAAAGCGCAGTCTCCCCTTACCTTCCGATAGCTTAAGTAAGGCATCACAATGCAGGTCGATGATATTCATATGAAAAGCTCCTTTTAACAAAAATAACAGATACACCCATTATACTTCTCTTCCGATTAAAAAACAGGTTCATGGATTAAGAGTAAAAATATTTGCTTTTATCCATACTAACTGTCAAGCTAAGAAGAAAAGAACTTGAAACAGGAGATTATTATGATTGAGATCAAAACTTCAACCGTCAGCGAGGGAGAATTTAATAGAGGAGTATTTGCCACCCGCGATATTGCAAAAGGGGAACTCATCCATGAAGCCCCGGTCCTTTCCTATCCAAATAAGGAGCATGAGCATATCGAGAAGACGCTTCTAGCTGATTATGCGTTTGAGTATGGCATAAATCACTCAGCTATTCTTTTAGGTTATGGGATGCTGTTTAACCATTCCTACACACCAAATGCCAGATATGAAATTAACTTTGATAATCACACCTTTGACTTTTATGCCTACAAGGATATTAAAGCAGGGGAAGAAATCTTCATTAATTATAATGGAGATGTCGATATTGACGACCCTTTGTGGTTTGATAAGGAATAAAAAGAAATCCTCTCAGCACATGAGAGGATTTTTTTTTGTCATCTAGCTCATATTTATTGCGGGATTTTTTTTCTCCCGGAATACCAGATGTTCTAAAAATAAACATAAAATCAGACCTACGAGTAAGCCATTAGCAATAATATTTCGCAGCCAAGGCGCCACTGTTTCAAACGCTGCGGTTGGGACAAACATCATTCCGATTCCGACCATTAACGAAAGGCCAATGACCAATAAATTTCTCGATGTTGGTTCCTGTCCCATAAGGTCGCGGATTCCAAAGCCCATCATTTGAGAAAATAGAATAAATAAGGATGTATAGGCAACTTCCATTGGCAATTTAGAAAAAAACTCACCGATGTATGGAAAAAAACTTGAAATCACAATTAAAATAGCCCCAAACACAATTGGACTTTTCTCTTTAATTCCCGTTGTTCCGATGAATCCGGCTGATATGGATAATGGCACAACTCCTACAACAGAAAAGAGTCCTGAGAGAAATAAATTGACCCCATTACCAAAAATTCCTTTTGAATATTCGCGTGGCTGTATCTCCCTCTCAAGGGCAATTCCAACCACTAGGATACTTGCAATTACATTTGAAATTAAAATAATGGCGGTGATGACAGAGGTTAGGACAATCCCGAAATCAAACTGTGGTGCACCCCAGCTGAATACTTTCGGAACAGCAAACCATCCTGCTGGCTTGTAAGCTTTTCCAGGTTGGATTAATCCTAAAGAATGAAATAATAACCAGCCAATCACAATCCCAATTAAAGGTCCCATGCTTCTCAGAATCCCTTTTGCCTTTAATGAAAAAAGTAATATAACAATGATTTCTATGAGACAAATACCAATTATTTTCCCATTTAAATGATTCGTTTCGGTAATTCCCAGCATACTTTTTATAAAAGAACCGCTCATTTGGCTGACAAGCAAAATTAAATAAACTCCGGTTACAATTGGGGTAAACAAATTTGTAATTTTCTCAACTATGGGTGAAAAACCTAATATTGCTAAAATGATTCCTGCAATAACCAGGCCCATTTCTAATTGCTGCAATAAATGCCCTTTCTCAGTAGGGACACTCATGGCACCTAGAACAATAAACAAAGCCCACCACATTCCGGCAGCACCTTCTACCACCTGCAGGCGATGCCCAATGAACAACTGGACTAAGGTAGCTGCCCCCGTTACAAATAGCATACGCTGCATAAAGGTTGAAATTTCAGCGGGAGACATATGAAAAGCTGCCCCGATCACGATAGGAACGGCAATAATATTGGTAAGCATAAAGACCGCCCACTGAATGCCTTGAACTCCTGTCAAAAATCCGCTGCCCTTCTTCGAGAATTCACTCATTCTTCCATACTCCTTCTTTACAACTATACAGCAACAGATTTAGAGTCATGGTGTTCAATCTTTTTATCATAATATTTATTTAAAAAATATCCATTTAATGAGGCTAAAATTTGCTGGAATAGCATGCCAACCACGACTGGAACGGCTACCGCCGCAGGAAAATAAGAAACAGCGATTACAGCCCCGGCGCTAATATTCCGCATTCCTCCAGTGAAGGTTAATGTAATCACAGTATCACGGTCACTTTTAATGAACCGCCCTAAGAGAAAGGAAAATAAATAACCAGTAAGGGCAATGAAAAATACCACCAAGGTAATAAGGACTAATTTTAGATGGATATGCCGCAAATAGGGGGCTACGACAGAACCGTTCAACATCACGACGACCCCCATGCAGATTTTTGAAAAAGGAGCAAGCTTTGAACCTAGTTGATCCTTAATCCTTCCCTTCGTCACCTGGTTTAAGAACATACCAATTAACGAAGGAAGCACTACCATTCCAAATAACCCCTTCATGATACTTATAAAATCCATATCGATTTTTTGGCCCATAAAAAGAGAAATGGAGTAAGGAACAATGAGCGGGGAAAGTAATGTATCCACTAAAATGATCGATAAAGTCATTGGAATATTTCCTTTGTAAATCGATACCCAAATAAAACTAGTGACACCTGTTGGAATGACCATTGCTAGGATTAACCCGGTAACGGTAAAATCATCACCATAAAAGGCAACATGCCCCACCCCCCAGGCCCAAAGCGGCATGAACACATGTAATATGCACATAGCTAAAAATACAGGGAACGGATGGGTAATCACCTCTGTTAGTGATTTAAAATTCGAACTTAGGCTCCCGGAAAAAGTCATAAAGGCAAATAACCAAGGGATTAAATAGGAAAAGTCCTTTAGATAAACACTAAACAAAACGCCTAGGATAACGCTGACAGGTGTAATTAAAGGCAAAATTTTTTCTAGTTGCTTATTTAATCTTTGCAGCATGAAGGTCTCTCCTCACTATTTTTCCAGCGATTTTTGATATTCCTTCCAAGCCGTCAGACCGCCCTCTAAAACTTTGACTTTATAATCAATGGTGCTGAGGATATTGGCACATTTTGCTGCTGAATTCCCGGTTGTACAGGTCACGATGATCTCCTTTTCCTTTGGAAGGAATAATTTCACATCCTCTTTTGTTTCCTCTGCTTCAAAAATAATCGTTTTAGGAATATTGAGGTTTTCAATTTGAGGAGCTGTTATGTGTTCAGCCTGATATTTTTCTTCAGCTCTGACATCAAGGAGCAAAACCTTTTCATTTCTATTTAACCGTTCATGTAATTCTTTTGGCGTAATTTTTTCTATTGTCAACTTCAACACCTCCAATACAAAGAATATCACAAATTCTAGTAAATTAAAGTACTTCGTCTGTCAAAATATATCCATTTACACTTTGTGTTAAAGGGTCCCCAGTTCCATACGTCTTAAGTCTTAAACAGAATTAAATCTCCAGTGCATTGTGAACCCCCCCTTTCCCTTATAAGATGTATTTATAGATAAAAACTGGAAATGGGGAGAAAAAAAGATGAAAAGAATTGTGATTATATTATTAATCATTACCGGTTTGTATTTTATTTTTCAACAATCGCTGCGTTTTGATTGGTTTTCTGCCGGTAGCCGTGAAGGTAGTGCTGCGATTTCTGGCGATGTCCGTGTCATTAAGGTTGATGTTTCCGCTGTTAATGCTGATATTATTCCAGAGGATCGCATGAATTTAAAAGCCGTTCTTGATGGAAAAGGAAAAATGACTGTGAACGAAGACGGGGATACGGTTGAAGTAACTGTGAAAAAGAAATGGTTTGATTGGTTTGATTGGACGCCATTTGAAAAGAAAACATTAAAAGTCTATATTCCGGAAACTTATCAGCAAGATATGGAAATTGACTTAGGCTCCGGAAATCTTGAATTTTCGGGGAAGTCCATGAAATTAGATAAATTATCTGTTGATATTGGTTCCGGAAATATGAATCTCGACAACCTTACCGTGAATCATTTTATTCATGACGGTTCATCAGGCAATGTTCACATTGATTCACTTACCTCCAAAACTGGCACTTTTGATCTTAGTTCAGGGAATCTTGATATTCAACATTATATAGGTAAAATAGACGGGGATGTTTCATCAGGAGGAGCAAAAATTCAAGTAGACAAATTAACAGATTCGATTGATCTTGATTTAAGTTCCGGAAATGTCAATCTTAACCTGCCAAATGATGCAGACTTTGTTTTAGATGGAGAAGTAAGCAGTGGCAATATTTCCTGTGATTTTCCTTTGAAGTCCAAAGAATTTAGTCGTAAAAGTATAAAAGGAACACATGGCACAGGAGAACATATGATCAATCTGTCGGTTTCAAGCGGGAATATTGATATTCATTAAAAAAAGCGTTTGGATTTCTAGAAGTCCAAACGCTTTTTATTTTATCAGTGAATTTAAGTGTTTTATCAGCGATTCCAATGAAAGCCACAATCATTTAGAATTGGTGGCTTTTCAAAAACTACTTCGCCGCCCATTCTCTCCAACTTTTTGGGGATATTTAGGACCTGCTTTAACTGCCAAATTCCCAGTATAAACCCTTGCTTCCGTAACAAAAGCGAACAAAGCAGTAGCGATGGCCAGGTGGAAAACAGCCCATGGGAGATCAAGCTTCGTGACAATAACCATTACGCCAATCACGAGCTGCATAAGCACCGTAAAGGTACACAGCAACATGCGTTTCCTTAAAGCCTTGCCCCTGCTTTTTGAAAAAGCATAAAACGTTACGACTAGAAGATAAAGTGCCGTGACAACTGCTAATCCTCTATGGAAAGATTGCAGTACCTCTGGTGTTGTCCCTGGGAAAAATGATTGCCTGCAGCCCAACCAGCCGCAGGCCAGTCCGTAAGTTTCATGCTTAATATAGGCCCCAAATCCCAAGGTTAATAGAATAAGGCCCAGTAAGATATTTAAATGAAAGATAATTGATTTTTGACTTCGGTGTTGAACCTGATAAGATTGTTGCGCACCATCTAAATAAGGGTACCTCCATATCCATATTAATATGCCCATAAAAAGCATCGCAATTAATAAATGGATGGTGATGATAATGGAAGGCAGGTCGCGTACCACGACCACTGCACCAAGAAGAACCTGAACCGTGAGCAGCCCGAGCATCGTAAAGGATAAAATATGAGCGGTAAAACCCAGCTTTGAGCGAAGAATCTGGAAAAATAACAGTAAAGAAAGGATTCCAAGTAAAGCCCCAATCACCCGGTGCAGATATTCAATCAGAGTAGCTCCTTTTAAAGATGGAACAATTTCACCATTACACATCGGCCATTCAGGCCCGCACCCCATACCGGAATTAGAGGAAGCCACATACCCTCCGAACACAATCAAAAAATAGGTAAGAAAAATAGTCAGCAATGCTAAATTTCGTTTGTTCAACATTCATCCCCCTGTATTTAAATATTTTGACTATAGGAACAATTTACCAAATGGGGACAAGTAATTCGGTGATATGTATCACGTTATCAAGGAATTCCCAGATAAACCTTCCGACACCGTTTTACAATTCTTTCCCACCAAGAAATGCATTTTCATTAAGTAACACAAATATTCCATTAAACATAAGGTATATTGCCTTGTGTTTTCTACTATGGAAGGAGAGTTACGAATGTACTATAACCCTTTTCATTACCCAATCTATCCTCCCGTACCCGCCTACCCTGGTTATTATGTAAACTATCCCCTCCAAAGAACGTATCCGCCCGTTGATATAAAAATATTTTCAAAGTCAGTGAAGTCCTTTCGTCTCCTAATGGAACAGGGAAGTATTTTATTAGACAGGTTAGGGGATGCGGGATTCGCTCATAAAATGATGACCGTTGCACAGCAAGGAAAAAAAGCGGAGGTCGATCAGTTAATTAAATCCATTGGCTTAAAAGTCCCTGTGATTACGAAATTCACCCCCTCTGGCGTAATCTTTGAGCTAACTACGCAACCCACTCAGCAAGCACCAATGAGTTGCTGCACCCTAACCGTATCCATGAAATGGGGAATATAGATTTTAAATATGAATTACCTATCTTAAAAGCTCACATATAACCGTAAGAGTATAATAGGTTATAAAAAAAGCGATTTTCTCTTGTCCAAGAGAAAATCGCTTTTTTTAGTTTCTAACCCATTCAACAGTTTGTCAAAACATTTCGAACAAACGGTGAACTTAATCCTATCAATATGTTAAAAAGATGACCGGTGAATACATTGTAGTATAAAGAAACAATAAAAAAATGAAAGGTGGAATGAGTTATGTTTAATCAATTTTTACGGGAAAATAAAAGCGCTGCCGTCCTTTTAACAATATTACGTTTATACTTGGGTTACTCTTGGTTCACAGCAGGGCTCCACAAATTAATGGGAGGATTCGATGCATCTGGTTATTTAAAAGGAGCGATTGCCAACCCGGTAAAAGGGCCTGAAGGGGATGTTGTCTTCGGCTGGTTTGTAGGTTTCCTTAAAGGCTTCGCCCTTCCAAATGTAGATTTATTCAATTTCATTGTACCATGGGGAGAAACACTAGTCGGACTTGGTCTTATTCTAGGCTGCTTCACTACTGCTGCCATGTTCTTTGGCTTAATGATGAACTTTACCTTCTTCTTAGCAGGAACCGTATCTCATAACCCACGAGACATCTTCCTTGGCTTTATTATTTTAACTGCCGGATATAACGCAGGTAAAATTGGATTAGACCGCTGGGTTATTCCTTTCATTCGAAAAGCAAGAAAAAATCATATTGAAAAAGAAAAACCTAAAGCAATATCTTAATTGAAATTTAAAAAGCGGAGGTCCATACTCCCTCCGCTTTTTTCTATAATCGATAGACCCTTGTTTCGTATGGCTTTAACGTAATTCGTTCAGTTGGTTCATGTTTCTCTATTTCATAGTTCTTTAAAAGTAGGTTTTTATGATCAAATACAATGCCAATTCCCTCGGATATGCTAGCAGGCCGTTCAGAAAGATTGGCCATTACTATCACCCGGTCCTGTGATAATGTTCTTGTATAGGCAAAAATCTGCGGATCTTCCGCTAATAGCAATTCATACATCCCATAAGTAAACACTTCATTTGCCTTTTTTAACTGAATCATTTTTTTATAAAAATTCAAGACGGAATCCGGATTCTTCTCTTGGTCCGCAACATTGATTTCCGAATAATTTGGATTGACCTTCATCCATGGCGTTCCGGTCGAAAAACCTGCGTTTTGTTCCGCAGACCATTGCATTGGTGTTCGCGAATTATCACGGCTTGACGCCCAAATGATTCTCATAATCTCTTCATGTGGAACCCCAGCTGCCGTTTTCAAGTGATAAAGATTTTTCGTAGCAACATCGTCGTAATCATCAATGGACTCAAATTTTACATTGGTCATCCCAATTTCCTGTCCCTGGTAAACAAATGGAGTTCCCTGCATCAAAAAGTACATAGCCGCAAATGCCTTTGCACTTTCTTGCCAAAATTCCTGGTCATTTCCCCACGTAGAAACGACCCGGGCCTTATCATGATTTTCGATAAATAAGGCATTCCATCCCATACCTTCAAGTCCCTTTTGCCAACGGGATAAAACATTTTTTAGTTCAATGATATTCAGTACTTTTTTCAGCTCCGCATCCCAAAGGTTGAGATGCTCGAATTGAAAGACCATATTGAATTTCCCCTGCTTCTCATCGACCCAAAGATCAATATCGTCCACTGAAACACCATTCGCTTCCCCAACAGTCATAATGTCATATTTTGCAAAGGTTTCTTCTTTTAACTCTTTTAAAAAAGTATGAATCCCTTTTACATTCATATGTTTATCAAATGAAGAGACATATTTTAGGTCATCCGGATTGGGCATATCCTTGAGTCCAGGTTCCTTTTTAATATGGCTGATGGCATCCACGCGGAAACCGTCAATTCCTTTATCAAGCCACCAATTGATCATTTCATAGAGAGAATTCCGTACCTCTGGATTTTCCCAATTCAAATCAGGCTGCTTTCGTGAGAAAATATGGAGAAAATACTGGTTCGTTTTCTCGTCATACTCCCATGCTGAGCCGCCAAAAATACTTTCCCAATTATTCGGCTCTTCCCCATTCTTACCATCCCGCCAAATATACCAATCCCGTTTAGGATGTTCCTTAGAAGAACGAGATTCAATAAACCATGGATGCTCATCACTCGTATGATTGATCACTAAATCAAGAATTAATTTCATACCACGGTCATGGACTTCTTGTAAAAGTTGATCAAAATCAGCCATCGTCCCGAATTCATCCATGATTTTTTGATAATCGCTAATATCATAGCCGTTGTCATCATTAGGGGATTTAAACATTGGGCAGACCCAAATAACATCAATCCCTAACTCTTTTAAATAGTCCAGCTTTGCAATAATCCCCTGGATATCCCCAATCCCATCCCCGTTTGAGTCCATAAAACTCCGGGGATATATCTGATAGGCAACCGCTTCTTTCCACCATAATTTATTCATATTAGTTCCTTCCCAAATCGTACTTTTCCCCTTGTTGCTTTATCGGTTCTGCACATGAAAGACGTTCGACCAATTTGTGAGCAATAATAATCCGTTTTGTCGGTTCTTTGCTATTTTCAATCATTTGGATCAAGCTCTTTGATGCTTGATAGCCAAGGTCGAAGATATTGATATCAACAGAGGTTAACGGCGGCTTTGACATCTCCGCCAAAAGAACATTATTAAAGCTGACAATGGAGATGTCTTCGGGAACTTTAATTCCTAATTCATCAAGCATATTCAAGACACCAAGTGCCATGAAATCATCCGCCACAACCAGTGCAGTCGGCCGTTCTTCAAGCGACATTAACTCCCTAACAGCCTCTTGTCCGCCCTCTCGCAGAAATTCTTCGTGAATAATATATTCATTTTTCAAAGGAATTTTGGCATTCCTAAGCGCCCTCTCATATCCTAAAAGCCGCTCAACGGTTACGGTAAGTTCAAGACTCCCGCCGATAAAGGCAATTTGACTGTGCCCGTGCTGAATTAAATATTCAGTAGCCTCTTTCATTGCCCGAAAATTATCATTATCTACGTGGGTAATTTCCTCTACATCCTTATATGGCTTTCCAATTAAGACAAAGGGAAACTCTCTTCCTTTTAAATAGGAAATCACCTGATCTTCTACCTTTGAATTAAGAAGAATGACACCATCCACACTTTTCCCCTGAACCATGCGAATTACTGCATCAAAGATTTCTTTATCTGTCTTCCCTGTTGTTATATGCATCGCATATTGTTTTTCATGAGCACCTTCGCTGATTCCTTGTAAGACAGTAGGGAAAAACGGGTTTTGGAAAACCACATCCCCTGAACTCGGCATAACAAGCCCGATGGTTTGCGTGGACTGGCTGGCTAAATTCCGTGCATTTAAGTTCGGGTGATACCCTAATTGCTCCATCGCTTTTTTTACTTTTTGAGCTGTTGCTTTACTAATCCGAGGATTGTTAGCAATAACCCTCGAAACAGTAGACGGGGCCACATTCGCAAGCTTTGCTACATCTTTAATCGTTACAGTCATCTATTTCACCCCACTTTACCTGAAAAAATATTTTATTTTTAACCTTTAGTACCTCCTGCTGTTAAACCAGATACAAAGTAACGTTGGAAGGATAAGAAAAGAATCGCTATCGGTACGGCGATCAATACAGCACCAGCTGCAAAAGTCGTAAATTCAGCACCAAATTGTTTTGCAACAAGATCATATAATCCTACTGCTAATGTATAATTTTTTTCCGTTCTTAGCAAAATGCTGGCAATAATAAAATCGGCAAACGGTGCAATAAAAGCGAATAGGGCTACAACTGCAATCATTGGCCTTGCGAGCGGCATCACGATTTGGAAAAAGATTCGCAAATGACCGGCACCATCAATTTTGGCTGATTCATCCAGCTCTTTTGGAATCGTATCTAAGTAACCTTTCATCAGCCAAGTATTCATCGGAATTTGACCACCGACATACACACAGATAAGTCCTAAATGCGTATCAATTAAACCGGTCAAGGTCGCTAAAATATAAATAGCGATAAGTGCCGCAAAGTTTGGAATCATTTGCAGGATCAGAAACGTCATTAAGCCGTTCTTTCTCCCAACAAATCGGTAGCGGGAAAAAGAATATGCAGTCAAGCTGACAATCATAACGGTAAAAACCATTGTTAAAATACTTACCTTTAACGAATTGATATACCAGAATACATAGTTGCTTTTATCCAGGTCAAATAACTGCTTGTAATGGCTGAGTGTCGCATGCTTCGGAATAATGCTCGATCCTGATAAACTTTGACCCGGATTAAAAGAGGAACCGATAATCCAAGCGAGTGGGTACAAAATCAGGACAAACATAATTAAGATCACCAGATAAGTTAACGTAAGCCGAATGAAATTTTGTCTTTTTGTATTCATATTACATCATATCCTCTTCTTGGAATGACTTAGTTCGCTTAAACTGCCAAAGTGCGACAGTAATGACAATAACGGATAACAACAAGGTCAGCGTGGCAGCCTTCGAGTATTGCGCCGAAGTCATCGTCAAACGATAGATCCATGAAATGAGAATGTCAGTCCCGCCAGCGTTTTGACCGGTAACTGCCGGTCCGCCGCCATTAAATAAATAAATGATATTAAAATTATTAAAGTTAAAAGTATATTGTGTAATGATGACAGGCGCAGTAGCAAATAACACTAACGGAAGGGTAATGTTTTTAAACTTTTGAAAGTTATTTGCACCGTCAACTGTTGCCGCTTCATAAAGATCAGCAGGGATTGATTGCAGCACCCCAGTTGTCATCGCAAAGATGAACGGGAAACCAAGCCAGGTTTGAATAAAAATCAAAGCGATCCTTGTATAAACCTTTTCTGTCATCCATGGGAGACCGTCGATTCCGAAAAATCCAAGGATATCCCGGTTAATAGCACCGAAGGATTCGTTAAACATCCCGGCAAAAACAAGGATGGATACAAATGCCGGTACAGCCCAAGGCAAGATAAAGACGGTACGGATGATGGCTTTTCCTTTTACATCCTTTTGGTTTACGATTACTGCTAGGAAAATTCCTAAACCAACCTGAAGCGTAGTGGCAACAAATGTCCACACCAATGTCCAAGCTAAAACAGAGAAGAAGGTTTGCCGCCAAATATCGATTTCAAAGATTTCTGTAAAGTTCTTGAACCCAACCCAGTCCACCAGTTTCGCAGGAGGTGTATGGTATAGGTCATAGTTAGTGAACGCTAGTAACACAACGAAAATAATAGGAAAAATAACCACGAAGACTAAAAGCAAAAAACCAGGTGACATGATCAAGTATGGAAATCCATGATCAACAAGATTACGATATTGTTCCTTGATGGTGCTGATTGGTTCCTCACTGTCACGTTTTTTCCCTACCTTATAGGCATCACGCAAATTAAATAGGTAGAATCCAAGACCAAAAATAATGACGATGACAGATAAAATGCCGTATACAAGCAAGAAAATGGAATGGTCTTCTGGTACAATTTCTCCTAGTGTCACTAATCCCCATAATCCAATATTGATTAGGTCTTTAAAAACATATACAAATGCTGCACTTAAGATAAGAAAGAAAAATCCTTTTAAAAATTGCTTGTTGTAAAGTTGACCGACCCCTGGAATAATGGAAAGAATTAGTGCCTTTTTTCGGTGACTGGTTGGATAAGATTCGGTAACAGTTTTCGACATCCCCCGCACCCCTTTCAGTATGTACTTTATTTTCAGATGCTTTGTCAGCAGAAAAGCGGAAGCGCCTTGGTCAGCCCCGACAAGTGCTGGAGGAACTGCCGGTGAAGTCGTTCTTTGACTTCATCGGCAGGGCCGAAGCAACCTCGAGGGGCTAGGCGCTGTAGCTGGACAATTCTCAAAGTCCTTTCTGCTCACAGAGCATCTGATCAGTTTCTTCTATTTTTAAGACAGCAGTACCTCAAGGGGGATGAGGTACTGCTGAGAAATCACTACTTAGAAGTTTGGATATTTGCCTTGATTTGTTTTACTGCATCGTCTAGTGCATTTTTAGGAGTGGCTTTACCGGTTACAACCGTTTGAAGTGAGTCAGCCATTGGCTTCCAAACTTGACCCATTTCAGGGATGTTTGGCATCGGTACTGCGTATTGAGATTGCTCAGCAACCGCTTTGGCACCTTCGTTATCCTTAATAGCGGAATCGTCAAGTAATGCTTTATTCGTTGGAACTTCAGCTGTTTGTTCGAAACGGTATTTTGCATTTTCATCATTTGTGATGAATTCTAAGAATTTCGTAGCCCACTCTTGATTTTTAGAATATGCTGAAACATGCCATCCTTTTACACCCATGAACGTTTTAATATGTTCACCATTTGGCATAGTTGGGAGTGCACTCATACCAATTTTGATACCTGCATCCTGGTATGGTTTATACGCCCATGGTCCATTCATAACAGAAGCTACTTTTCCTTCAGTAAATAGACCGTCTAAAGCAGAACCACCATTTTCACCGATGATTCCTTTCGGGAACAAACCTTCTTTATACCATTTTTGAATATACTCCGTACCTTTAACAGCACCTTCATTGTTCAAACCAATATCATTTGGATCAAGGGTTCCATTATTATTTTTGAATACATATCCACCCATTCCGCCGATAATTCCATGTGCGAAATAGAAGTTATCCCAAAGCGCTAAGAAACCGTATTTTCCGCCTTTTGTGAAATCTTTAGAGAATTTATATACCTCATCCATTGTTTTTGGTGGTTCTGGCATTAAATCTTTATTGTAAATAAAAACAGGTGTTTCAGAGGACTTCGGAAGTCCGTAAAGTTTTCCATTGTAAGTTTCTGCATCAATAGAAGATTGAGAGAATGTATCGGTAACACTTTTATCTACTTTTAGCTCAGCAATTAAACCCTCCGTTGCAACCTGGCCAATTTGATCATGTGGTAATGTAACGATATCCGGGCCTGTACCAGCAGGTCCATCAAGACGCAATTGGTCACGCATTTTTGTAGCCATTTCAACTTCTTTGTATTCAATTTTAATTCCGTTTTTCTTTTCAAAATCCGCAGCAACCTTTTTCAGCCAGCCAGATTTGTCTTTATCTTCCCAAACAACTAGTTTTTCCGGTTTTGCTGCCGCTTCTTCTTTTTTGCCATTATCTTTTGTGCTAGACGCGTCTCTTTTAGGACCGCATGCTGCAAGAACACCGAGCATTAAGACAATCATCATAAAAATCGAAAGTGCTTTTTTCATTTCTACCCCTCCTGTTTTATGTAATATTAAAATTTTGTGGTGTGCTTAGTTTTCACCAGATTGAAGAAAATACTATAACGCTTACATTTTGCGAAAACGGTTGCACAACATAATTTCATTATAAGGGGATTATTAAATTTTACAACTACTTTTTTAAAAAATTTTTTTATATTATTTGAAGATGGATAAACTAAATTCTACTAAAATTAGTGATTATCTAGTAAAATTAACCTTATCTAACACTAAAATGAAAGAGTTGATTCGTATTGTTAAGAGAAGCGATTTATCACCGACCAAAAGATAATTATGCATACGTTTGCACAAACGGCGAATTACACATTCAACTTCGGACGAAAAAAAACGACGTAAAAGAAGTAACTCTCCTTCATGGTGACCCATATGATTGGGCTGACAACGGGTGGCAGCCGACAACCGCACCAATGAAAAAAAACGGTTCTGACCAACTGTTTGATTATTGGTTTATTGCTGTCGCTCCCCCTTTCAAAAGGCTGCGTTACGGTTTTATCCTAACGGATAAGTCTGAATCAGCCTGCTTTACGGAAAAAGGATTTTACTCGGATCCTCCTTTGGACGATACTGCCTATTATTTTAGCTTTCCTTTTTTAAATAATATTGATATTTTTCGAGCTCCTGTTTGGGTAAAAAACACAGTATGGTATCAGATTTTTCCGGAGCGTTTCGCAAATGGGAACCCTGACAATGACCCCGGAGGAACCCTGCCATGGGGCAGCATTGAGCCGACTCCTGCTAATTTTTTCGGCGGCGATTTAGATGGAGTTATCCAACATATTAATTACTTAAAGGAACTAGGGATTAGCGGTATTTACTTTACCCCCATCTTTAAAGCCTATTCCAACCATAAATACGATACGATTGACTATATGGAGATTGACCCGCAATTTGGCACAAAAGAGACCTTTAGGGAGTTAATTGAAGTATGTCATCAAAATGGCATTAAGGTGATGCTTGATGCAGTATTTAATCATAGCGGATATTATTTTCCACAGTTTCAGGATGTTTTAAAAAATGGAGAAAACTCCCGCTATAAAGATTGGTTCTATGTCCGCGAGTTTCCTTTGGTGACGGAGCCGGAGCCAAATTATGATACGTTTGCCTTTACGCCGTTTATGCCAAAGTTAAATACGGAAAACCCAGAAGTGAAAGAATATTTGCTGGAGGTTGGCCGCTACTGGGTAAGAGAGTTTGATATTGATGGCTGGCGTTTAGATGTAGCCAATGAAGTCGATCACGCATTTTGGCGTGATTTCCGACGGGAGGTAAAAGCAATCAAGCCAGATTTGTATATTCTCGGTGAAATTTGGCATGATGCAATGCCGTGGCTTCGTGGCGACCAATTCGATGCGGTGATGAATTATCCGTTTACTTCAAATATCCTGAATCTATTTGCCAAGCAAAAAATATCAGCAAAAGAGTTCGTGGAAAATATGACGGGTGTCATTCATATGTATCCACGTAATATCAATGAGGCAGCTTTTAATTTGGTAGGAAGTCATGATACACCTAGAATATTAACGGAATGTGGAGAAGATATTGAACGGGTGAAGCAGATCTATACCCTTTTATTGACCTTTATTGGTACGCCATGTATCTATTACGGGGATGAAATTGGCATGACAGGAGTGATGGACCCGGGCTGCCGCAAATGTATGAAGTGGGATAGAGCAGGGCAAAATCATGAGCTTTTTGCACATGTACAAAAATTGATTCGGCTCCGTCAAGAAAATCCCTTGCTCGCAAATGAAGGTCAGCTTTCGTTCATTCCGCCAGAATTCCACGAAAGCTGCTTAGCTTATACAAAATCTAATGAGAAGCTGACCCTTTTGGTGGTTTTGAATACAAGCAGCATCGAAACTCAGTATGTGGTTCCTTTTGAGTTGAATGGAAAAAAGGTAAGGAATCTTTGGGAAAATGAAGAGCGTGTTGTTTCTGGGGATGAATTAAGTGTTGTTCTGCCTGGGAACGGGTTTATGATATTGGAATTTTAAAGCTTTTAGTTTTTTTAGGACATTTCTTGGCTTGGTATGGCCGGAAATGTCCTTTATTTTGGTTTTTGGGACATTTCTTGGCTTGGAACCACCCAAAATATCCTTAATCCTATCCATCTAACTTCAAAATTCCTATTTACCTTTTAAAACAATTGCCTCATAAGGACGCAGCTCTTTCGGATCCGCCTCTTCGTAGTTAGCAAGGATGATCTCGTACTCAGGAAAACGGTTAACCAAATCCTCATCCTCGATCACTATCGTTTTGTCACTAAAATTACAGAACACAAGCAGACTTTCATCCTTCCAGTTGCGCTGATACGCGAATATCGCCGGATGATCCTGTAAAAGCAACTGAAAATCTCCCTCAACGATAATATCCATCTCTTTGCGAAGAGAAATTAACTTTTGATAAAAATAAAAAATAGAATCCGGATCCTCCAAAGCAGCCTTTACATTAATCTCTTTGTATCTTGGATTCACTTTAATCCAAGGAGAACCGCTCGTAAAACCGCCATGCTCGGAATCATCCCATTGCACTGGAGTTCTAGCATTATCCCTTCCTTTGACATAAATCGATTGCATGATTTCATCATGTGTATACCCTAATGCTTTTCTTTCTTGATACATGTTAAGAGTCTCAATATCGCGGTAATCTTCCAAAGATTCAAATTTCACATTGGTCATGCCAATTTCTTCCCCTTGGTAAATATAAGGAGTCCCCTGCATGAAATGAAGGCAGGCTGCAAGCATTTTAGCCGATTCCACCCGATATTCCTGATCATTACCGAAACGGGAAACAATACGCGGCTGATCATGATTGTTCCAATATAAACTGTTCCAACCTTTTTTGTGTAAGGCGGTCTGCCATTTTGCCAAGTTTTCCTTCAAATCGACAAGATTCAGCGGCTTTAAATTCCACTTTCCACCTGGCGCACTATCCAAATCCATATGTTCAAAGGTAAAAATCATGTTTACCTCATTTCGATTGGGATCCGTATATTGCGCCGCATCCTTAGGTGAGGCCCCAGGCATTTCCCCCACTGTCATCACCGGATTATCCGACAAAACCTGTTCGTTGATTTCCTGTAAAAACTCATGAATTCTAGGTCCATTCATAAAATAACGACTGCCATCCCCATAGGTTTGTCCATCGTGAATTTCACCATCGGGCAGCCCTGGCTCTTTCGAAATAAAATTAATGACATCCATCCGGAAGCCATCAATCCCCTTATCCAGCCAAAATCTCATCATTTGATAAACTTCTTGACGTAGCCTTGGATTTTCCCAGTTCAGATCGGGCTGTTTTTTTGAAAAAATATGTAAATAATATTCATCGGTGATTTCATCATATTTCCAGGCAGATCCGCCAAAAACAGATCCCCAATTATTCGGATCTCTTCCGTCTTTCCCTTTACGCCAAAAATAATAATCCCGATAAGGACTTTCCTTCGACTTTTTTGACTCCACAAACCAGTGATGTTCATCAGAAGTATGATTCACGACCAAGTCCATGACTAACTTTATACCACGTTGGTGAACCTGATCCAGTAATTGATTAAAATCTTCCATCGTTCCGAACTCCTGCATGATTTCCTGGTAATTACGGATATCGTATCCATTATCATCATTAGGTGAGTCATAAACAGGACTTAACCATAGAACGTCCACACCTAAAAGCTTCAAATAATCTAATTTTTCAATAATCCCTTGAAGATCACCCATCCCATCCCGATTGGAATCATGGAAGCTTCGCGGATAAATTTGATAAACCACACTCTTTTTCCACCATTGATTATTTTCCAAATAAATCCCTCCTGTATTCTACAATATAACATATTTATTTTTAGGAGATTAGCTGTCATCTTTTTCAATCCTTTAATTAGTTGAAGTATCCACTTAAGGAAAAAACTACCATTGTAGCCATTTTAATAAATTAATATAGTTATATTACAAATATATAACACTATTAAAAATAGATTATAAATATACATCAGGGGGAAAAAATGAAGAAGTTTTGCTCTACCTTTCTAGTCCTGCTGCTTTTGCTCTCTTCACTTAATTTTATAAATATTGCATCAGCTGAGGAAGTCAAGTTAATGACAGTTAAGTTGAAAAATTACATTGGCAATCAGAAGACACTGACGATTTCTGTAAAAGGTAAATACGACATTCCCGATACGGATGTTTCATTAGTAGAAGGAAAAACGTATAAAGTACAAGTTGAAAACAGTGCACTCTCTTTATATGAAAATAGTACTTTGATTTCAAAGTTTACTAACTTTACTACTGTTCCGAAAGAATATGGAACAAACAATGTAATCTCCATCAATAATCGCCCGTACCTTGGGACAATGAAATTCACATTAGAAAACAATGCATATGTCCGCCCTGTTAACACACTTCCATTAGAAGATTACTTAAAAGGCGTTGTTCCTTATGAAATGATGGCGTCCTGGAACAAGGAAGCATTGAAGGCCCAGGCCATTGCGGCTAGAACCTATGCGGATCGTTACAAATCATTATCTGGTTTTGACGATACTGTCAGTTATCAAGCCTACGGCGGGTATTCATGGAACACAAACAGCACTGCTGCAGTGGATGGAACAACAGGACAAACCCTAACCTATAATGGAAAGTTGATTGACGCATTTTATTCTGCCAGCAATGGAGGAATGACAGAGTCCAATGCAAGTGTTTGGGGAGGCACTCCACTCGCATTTTACCCGATTAAAGAAGATTCATATGATAAAAAGGTTCCATGGAGTTTCACCTTAAATAAAACACAAATTGATACGGCTTCATTAGATTTAGCCCATCCACAAAACTGGTGGTCTTCGGTTAAAGAAACGGATTCCTCACTTGTTACGAGTATAAAAAGCTGGATGATCCAAAATGGCTATTCCGACAAAGAGATTAAAATCACCTCAATCCCTAAATTATCTTTCTCTGACCAATTGACTTCTGGAGGCAGGGTAAAATTAGCAACGATTAAGCTTAATTTCTTTTTAAAGGATCAAACAACAGGTGCTTATGTACTGGATGACCAGAAGCAAATTAAAACAAATACACTTGAATTTACCGATGTTAAAGCGGCAAGAATTCGGGTCATGATTGGCATTAATGTAATGAAAAGTTATTTAATGACCAGTTACCAAGATAATGGTATTTCTTATTCCGTTACAGGTCTCGGTAATGGCCATGGCGTGGGAATGAGCCAGTGGGGTGCGAAAGCGATGGCCGACCAAGGGCTAAGCTATCGTGACATTTTAAATTTTTATTATCCTGGGACAACGTTAACAAACCCTGATTCTGCACCGGTAGTAAATACAGGCAATACTAGTGGAACCGATAATCCCACATCCAGCGTTGTAAATGAAGCTCCTGCTCCTTCGGGCACCAGCAATGACAATGGGATTGAGCAATCAACACCATCTGCTGTTGCTCCAGAGAATACGACGAAGCCACCTAGTATTTCAAATGTTAGCTCTGGTTACAATTCTAAAACCAAGCAAATTACTGCTAACTATACCGTTTATGAGAATGTTACCACAACTGTTTATGTAAAAAATGCTGCTGGAAAGATTATTTCCTATCCTGTAAAAGCGGTTAAACAAAAACCCGGTAACCAGCATGTGACAGTAGATGTTTCAAAGCTGCCAAATGGTGTATATACATTTGGGATTATTGTTTCAAATTCACAAAAATCCTCTGCTATTAGTAAGGTTACCGTAAACAAAATTGTGGTTACGCCTAAGGTTGGTACAGTTTCGAACACGTCTTCATCCGTTTCCGGAACAGCTGAAGCAAAAGCGGCCATTTATGTAAAAGCCGGTTCAAAGGTGATCGGTAAAGGTGTTGCTGACACAAAGGGCAAATTTAAAGTAACGATTCCTAAACAAAAAGCGGGAACTAAACTTTCAATTTCTGCTAAAGATACCATAGGCAATACAAGCAAATCCTTTAATTTAACCGTAAAGGATAAAATTGCTCCATCTAAACCAAAGGTGAATCCTGTTACTTATCGGGACACAGTAGTAACAGGAACAACCGAGGCCAAAGCTACGATCACGATTAAAACTCGTACAAAAACGCTGAAGTATGCGAAGGCTGACTCAAAAGGAAAGTTCAAAGCAACGATTTCAAGACAAAAAACGGGCACAACCCTATATGTGACCTCCAAGGATGCTTCAGGTAATGTAAGCAGTGCAACGGCTGTGAAGGTGAAAGCAAGAAGATAATGAGAACCAGGTTTTCCGCGGGCGATCAGGGGAGCCTCCTAGGCGCTTATGCGTCTTCGGGGGCTCCCCAGCTCCGTTAAGCTTAACTATTCATCCTTAATTACACCTTTTTTTAGAATAAGATTTGCATATTGTGCTTTTTCCCCTGTTGCAACAATGGCAAATGCCTTCTTTGCCCGTTCATAAAAATCAAACCTTGAAACATATTCAAACCTTCGAAATGAAGGCTCATATTTTTTTATTATTTCATCATATTCTTCCCAAATGACAGGGGAAATATTATCACCAGGAACAACATCCATTAATGAAACTGGTAATTCAACATATTGATCAAGTGGAAGGAATTTCAAAATAGCATCTAATAACATAGAAATAGAATGCCCGTCACTTCTTACACTTCTTTGTGTACAGCTCTCAGCAGGAAAATTACCGTCTGCAAGAACAATTTCATCTCCATGTCCCATTTCTAAAAGAATTTTCATTAGGTCTGGTGATATTACTGTGGGTATTCCTTTTAACATAGCTTAACCTCCTTCCATTAACAGAAAAAAGATTCCATCTCTCTTATTTCCTAAATTTGTAATTCCCGAGGCGCTTCACTCGATTTTTCATCCATTTTTTCTTCTTTAAACACATTTGTCAAAGCCCCGAGATTTTCTATTTCTACAGTCACAACATCTCCCTCCCTTAAATATTGCTGATTTTCCTCAGGCTCGCCCAAAACGACTCCTTCCGGTGTACCAGTAAAAATAAGATCACCAGGTTCTAATGTCATATGCTGTGAAATATAACTAACAATTTCAGCAACCGTAAAAATCATGTCGGATGTATTGGAATTTTGCCGGATTTCCCCATTGACAATTGTTTTTAGCATTAGGTTCTGAGGATCATGAATCTCATCAGAAGTTACAAGATAGGGACCAACAGGACTGAAATCATCACAGGTTTTTCCAAGCATCCATTGTGGTGTTTTCATCTGCAGGTCCCTTGCTGATAAATCGTTAACTGTACAGTAGCCAAAAACATAATTTAATGCTTCTTCTTCGGACACATATTTGCATTTTCCACCAATCACGACTCCTAGTTCAACCTCATAATCAAGCTTTTCAGTTACTTTTGGAATAGCGATTTCTGCTTTATGCCCGGTTAAAGTGTTATGGAATTTATTAAAAAGAATCGGAACCTCTGGATACGCAGCATTCGTTTCATCTGCATGCTTTCGATAATTAAGTCCAACACAAATAATTTTACTTGGATAGGTAACACTTGGAGCCCATTGGATACTTTTATTGTTTAATATATATGGCTGATTACTTGAATAATCGAGCCTGTTAACATAGTTTTCTAATTTTCTTATTCTTCCTGAATCCTTAATAACCTCCATGATTGTTTGTGGTATCCCATCATCATTTACATAGTAAAGAGCTTCTTTAATATCAATCAATACATTTTCAGCCTTTACACCTAAAGTTGGTTTCCCTTTTTTAATAAAAGAAAATAATTTCAATTCTAACACTCCTTTTAGATTAAATTAGTCTAAGCATTCTTCCCAAACACGACTCCTCCATCAATATAAAGAGGCGAACCCATCATAAAGGTTGACTCATCGGAAGCTAAAAATAACGCCGCTTTTGCAACATCTTCTGGTCTTCCAAGTTCACCGCTAAGCTGACGGGTTTTAATAGACTCTAAAGCCTCCTCCGGGTCACTATATGAATCTTTTAAATATTTTTCAACAAACGGGGTTAGGATTGTCCCCGGCAAGAGAGCATTGACACGAATCTGATAGGGTGCATAATCTACCTGCATGGATTTGGTTAGGGCTAAGACTGCTCCTTTTGATGCAGAATAGGATGCACGCTTTGCAAGTCCAATCTCTGCGATGCAGGATGACATATTAATAATTGATCCACTTCTTCGTTCCATCATATATGGTAAAGCAAATTTACTCGTCAAGAATACTCCTCTTATATTTACATTCATTACCTGGTCCCATGCCTCCGGATTGATTTCATGAAGCCTGCCTACTCCGCTAATCCCTGCATTGTTAAAAAGTATGTCAATCCTTCCAAACTTTTCAATAATCTGTTCAATCATTTCTTTTACAGAATGCGCATCAGTCACATCAGCATGAATAAAAGTTGCATCTCCGCCAGTTCTAATTATTTCCATCCTAGAGTTTTCGCCATTTTCACGGTTTAGATCAATAATTACAACTGAAGCACCTTCTTTTGCAAAGAGTATCGCTGTACTTTTTCCAATACCAGAACCAGCTCCGGTAATACACGCCACTTTATCCTTCAACCTCATAAATTCACACCACCTTAATGATTTAGAAACACAAGTTTCATTTATAAACTGATTCCAATCCGATTAATACTAAATTCCTGATGACCTAGTATTTCTGCTTTTGATAAACAACCTGATGCTACTTTCATTATTTCATCAAAAATCCTTTTTCCAGCGGTATCTAAGGTTTCTTTTCCACTTAAAACCGCACTCGTATCGAGGTCAATATTATCCTCCATCCTTTTTCCGGTTATTTCATTTCCCGTAATTTTGATAACGGGAACGATTGGGTTACCTGTTGGTGTACCTAATCCTGTCGTAAAACATACAATATGAACGCCAGCTGCGGCCATACCCGAAACACATTCAATATCGTTTCCAGGAGAATCCATAAAATAGAAACCTGTTCCCTTAATTGGCTCTGCATACTCTACCACACCCTTTAACGGACTGTTTCCAGCTTTACTAATGCAGCCTAGCGATTTTTCTTCGATACTAGAGAGTCCACCTTCAATATTACCTGGACTTGGATTTCCGCCCCGCATATCAACACCCATACGCTCAATTTCCTTTTCAAACCGTTCTACACAAAAAAATAGTTTCTCTCGAACTTCATCGGAAACAGCTTTGTTGGCTAAAATATGTTCTGCACCAATGATTTCTGTTGTTTCTCCCATTACAACACTTCCGCCAAGACCAGTGATTATATCCGAAGCTTTTCCCAATGCAGGGTTGCTGCATAACCCGGAAGTTGCATCGGACGCGCCACATTTTACCCCAACAATTAACTCGGATATATGAATATCTTCCTGTTTATACTGAGTTACTAGACCAACTAAACTTCGGGCTGCCTCAACACCTTTGTTAATTGTTTTTATAGACCCCCCTGTTTCTTGGATATCAATCCAAATAACAGGCTTACCCGTTTCCTTAATTTCATTATGAATCTCTTCCGCATTAATCACTTCACATCCAAGGCTTACAATTAAAACAGCCCCCACGTTTGGATTCTTCCCCATACCTACAAGAACCTGATGTGTACGTTTCTTATCTTCCCCCACTTGACTGCACCCGTGCTGATGTGGAATCGCTACGGTTCCTGGTACCTGCTGCTGAATCCTGTTTACTACCTGATTCGCACAAACAACGGTTGGAATTAATAAAACATGGTTTCGAACCCCTACTTTTCCGTTTGATCTACGATAGCCTTTGATGAATGCCATAAATTTCCCACCTCTTTTTCAAAATGATTATCGCCTCTTCCCCTGATTCCCTCTAAATTATGGATGTGCACGTGTTCCCCTGGTTCAATTAATTGGTTTGCAGCACCAATAGATTCCCCGTATTTTACGATATGTTCCCCGTTTAGGATTGGCTCGATGGCTACTTTATGTCCAAATTTCACGTCCTCTTTCATTAAGATTGTCCGGCTAATACCAGCGACGATGATTGAAATAGATTCTCCCTGTTTCACATTACGAAGAAGAGTTGCAACGTTATCTTTACTACTCATTACAATGCAGCTGGAATTTGATTCGAACGAATATTCTGTCAATTCAAAGCACTTCCTTTCTATTTAGATACATGATTCCACTCTGGCTTCGGTCCAGCAGCATAGCCAATGGTTGCTCCGCCATCCGCAACAATATTTTCACCTGTAATAAAAGAAGAATCATTGCTTGCTAGAAATAATACTATGTTTGCAATTTCTCCTGGTGTGGCAGTTCTCCCTAGCATATGGGACTGGTCCTGGGATTCACGAGCCTTATCTGGATCCTCATGACGCTGAATCCATTCTTCCAATAGTGGTGTATAAACACCAGCAGGACTTATGGCATTTACTCGAACTTGATTCGGTGCAAGATCAATTGCCATTGCTTTTGTAAAAGCAACCACCGCTCCTTTTGTAGCAGAATAAGCAGGATTATTTTGCTGACCGACTACTCCTGTCATCGAAGCCATATTAATAATGCTTCCTCTGCTCCTTTTCAGATGCTCCATTGCATATTTTACGGTTAAAAACATACTTTTTACATTTACGTTAAATACTGAGTCCCATTCCTTCATTGTTATATCCTGTAATTTTTTAGGCAGAATGGACCCTGCATTATTAAATAAAATATCAATTTTGCCATAGATCTTAATCGTTTGATCTATTAGCCGTTTAACATCCAATTCATTTGAAACGTCACATACAATCCCTTCAATTTGTAATCCCTGTTGTTTAAATGATTGAATAACTAGTTTTGTTTTCTCTTCATTCAGGTCGGCAATTACTACATTCGCTCCCTGAGACGCAAATAATTGAGCAGTTGCTTCCCCAATCCCACTTGATCCGCCTGTAATTATGGCTACTTTATTTCGCAGCTTCAAATTTCTTCCCCCCTATGTTCTTTGTGTTTATAGCAAATTTAGTTTGTAAAATTTGTTTGCATTTCCCGCAAATATCGCTTCCTTTTCTTTGTAAGATAAATTTGCAGGTAAGGCTTCCAGGAGAACGTTATATACATCTTGATAGCTTCCTGCCAATAAACAAACAGGCCAGTCACTGCCGAACATCACAGAATCCGTTCCAAAAACTTTAATAACATGATGAACATATCGCCTTATATCAGATATGTTAAACGGCTGCTTCGATTGAGTAATAAGCCCTGATAATTTACACATCACATTTGGAAAACTCGCAACTTTTTCTATATAATCGCCATAAGGCTGAAGAAGTTCTTTACCTATATCAGGTTTTGCAATATGATTGATCACTGCCCTTAAACCTGGGAACCACTCCAATAACTGAATAATAACCGGAAGGTGCCGTGGGAAAATTAATAGATCAATTGGAAAATCATCCTTAACCAACTGTTCAATATTTTTTAAAACGGCAGGTCGCAGGATCCAATCATCATCCACCAAATCTTGGAGCATCGGTCTAACTCCAATAAAACCCCTATGCTTTTTTAATCTTTCATACACGTCTACAAAATGTTCTGACTCTAAATCAATCCAACCAACGACTCCTGCAATGAATTCATACTTTTCAAATATCTTTAAAAGCATATCTGTCTCAAAAACGGTGTCTGCGGCTTGAACTAAAATAGTTTTGTTTATTTGAAGATCTTTTAAATGAGGCAATAATTGTTCCGGACAATAGTCACGATATAAAACAGTTTGTTTAGGACTTAACCAGTGATAGAATTTATTATCCAGTTTCCAAAAGTGTTGGTGTGAATCGATGAGCATCGATATTTCCTCCCATTCTTAAATCATTCTTGAGGGCGGGACTTGATAGTATTTTTTAAAACATCTACTAAAATAATGGGGATCATTATAACCTGTCATTTCGGCTACAAATTGGATATTTTTACAACCATTTAATAGAAGCTGCCTGGCATTCTCCATTCTTATTTTTGTCAAATACTCAATAATCGTGGTACCTGTTTCCTTCTTGAAAATTCTACTTAAATAAGATGGATTTACATGCAAATGATCAGCTATTGAACTTAGACCGATTTCACAGTCCCGAAAACTTTCTTCCATTAAATTAATCGCTTTGACTGAAATTGACTTCAACTCTGAAAGAGATTGTTGTGAGATTGAAATTGCTTCTATGAGTAAATTCATTAAATAATTTTTAATCTCTTCAATTGAACGGAATTGTTCAGTAAATTTTTCAAAATGATTTAATTCAATGAAATAATCTTTCTTCAACTCAAAATCATCAATACCTTTACTTATACTGCTAATCAATTCCTTAATAAAACTAAAAAACTTAATTGAGGGAATTTGGTTTTCTTTACATAAATGTAATATATTTTCAAGTTCATTTTTTGAGAGTTCCTCATTTCCCGACTTTACAAAAATAGATAGTTTATTAATTTTTTCCATAATGATGTTTTCCGAGCTTGCACTTGGAATCGCATAGAAATGAACTTTCCCCGGACCTTGTGTCAAACGGTTATGTAATGCAAATTTTGCCTTTTGAAAAATTTCACCAAATAATTTTAGGTTGTTTGTTTCTGGGCTAAATCCAATGGAAAATGAGGTATTAAAATAGGTTGATAATTCTTTTAATAGAAGCGTCAACTTATTAGGATTAACATTCTCAAGTAAAAAAGGTAGAAAGATTTTATCATTTAATTCGAATGGATACACAGATGATGGAGATAAGTAATTTACAACGAATTTTGTTAATTTCAATTGTTCTATCACTTCTATTGGCTCATCAGGAGACAAAAGTAGGAAACAGCAGGATTTCCCTTTAAGTAAAGGAAAAAGATCATGATAGGCTTGGCTTATCATGGCAGTAATTGGACCATTTAATAAATGATAGAAAATGTAGGATTTTAATTCTCCCTGCTTTATGACAGTAGTGGCTAAATTTTCTGTTTCCTTCTTATTCTTGAATTTTTGTAGCATTTCGGTTAAATCCTCTGCACGCACCGGCTTCAATAAATAATCAAAAACTTCTAATTGTACAGCTCTTTTTGCATATTCAAACTTTTCATAACCTGTTAAAAAGGTAATAAAGAGATTTTTTTGTTCATTATGAAGGATCCTTGCGAGCTCTAGTCCATCCATTAATGGCATATTTATATCAATGATGGCTAAATCGACTGAATTGTTTTGAATGAAATTCAACGCCTTTTCGCCATTTTCTGCTTCCCCTATAATGGAGCAGTTAAAACTGCTCCATTCAATACAGTGTTTTAATCTTTCCCTTATTAAAGGTTCATCATCAACCAAGAGAACTTTATACATATGCCTTTTCCCCTTCACTAATTGCTGGAATGATGATCTCTACAGTTGTTCCCTTTCCAGGACTGTTATGAATAATTAGCCCATACTTTGCTCCAAAGTATTGTTTAATACGTTCACTACAGCTATATAATCCAAACCCTATATTTCCCTTTTCAGCTTTTTCTTTTAAGAGTGATTCTATCGATTTATCAAAAGTTCCCTCCCCATAATCATTTACTAATATATGGATATTCCTTCCTCTCCTCTCACCAATAATTTCAATATAAATCGTACCCTCATCATCTTTAAAATTATGGCGGATGGCATTTTCAATTATTGGCTGTAAAGAGAGTTTCACAATTTGATAATTAAATATTTCTGGATGGAAAATAAATTTATATTTTAGCTTTTCCTTGAACCGAATGCTAAGGATTTCTAAATATCTTTTCGAAATGAGCATTTCATCTTCCATTGAAATAATTTGATTTCCTTTACTAATTACCCCTCGGTAAAAGTCCGCCAATTTATGAGTTAATTCTATCACTTCTTTGTTTTGCCCTGTCTCTGCTAATCCGCAAATATTTTCAAGCGTGTTATATAAAAAATGGGGGTTTAACTGTGACTGAACGCTAATTAATGCATACTTTCGTTTTTTTTCCTGCTCTTTTACCACTGTCTCCATTAGTTCTTTTGTTCTTCTCACCATTTTATTGAACTCTTTAGCAAGCATCCCAATTTCATCACGACTATTAATATCCAGCGAAACATCAAGGTTTCCATTTTGCACTTCTTTAACCACACCGCTTATTTTCTTTAAAGGTTTGGTTACAAGCTTAGATATTAATAAAGTCATAATTATAACGCTGGCAATAACAATAAATCCGATAACAAGGAATGCCCTCATCAAGGAATGGTTTACAGATAAAATATCCTTAATTGGAACAAGACCGATTATGATCCAATTTAACTTTGGCAAAGGCTGTGAAACAATTAGGAACTCTTTTCCGTCAATCTTAACCCTGTGTCCACCTTGGTGTTTTTTTACCCAAGAGAAATAAGGCTGCATTTTTATAGATTGATAGATTTTTGAAGATTGATGATGCGAAACGATTTCTCCCTGTTGATTTATTATGAAAATATTCCCTTTCCTCCCAAAACCAACAGAGTTATATTGTTCACGAATCCAACTTTCCTTAAGACTTACTTGGATCTGCCCTAGTGGTCTTGCAGTTCTCTCGGAATTATATCTTTGAAAAAAAGATACAATATCCAGTTGCTTTGCGTACAAAGTATAATTGCTCTTGTAGACACCTTTCCATGCGATGGCATGAACTGAATTAGTTGTGAAATTATATGGCATCCCCCTGCTCAATAAGGATATTTCCCCTGAATCATAGACCATGCCGTTATTTCCAAAAATAATTATGGCATCAATATAATCTTTTGTACCCTTTATTTCACTTAAGACATTTTTTACCTCTTCCTTATTTTGATAGTTAATCAGTGAATTACTATTCAGTGGCAAAGAAGAATATTTCTGAACAATTGAGTTCGTAACTACCAACTCTGCAAGCTTTTCTGTTTCAGTGAAGATTAAATCTAATTTATTTGAAATCAAACGGAAATTTTGATTCGTATTATCGATCGTTTTTTGAACAAGAATTTTAGAAGAAATATGATAAGTTATGATCATTGAAAAAGCTAAAAATCCAATAACTAAGCATAAAAGGATAAATGTTAATTTCGCATTTATGGAAGAATGTATTGGCTTAAAATTTTTTAGGAAGGAAATCATTTTGCTTCCTCGCTTTCAAAAAAGCACCGTCAACAAAATTCCCCTTCGTACGACGGTGCCTGACAGATCTACAGAGTCTATTTAAGAAATACCTCAATGACTGGGACAATTGTTTCGGGTTTTTGAGTAGGTAATAGAAATACAATCTCTCCGGATTCAATGATTGGTACATCGTGATGAAAAATACCATCCCCCGTCTCTTCTTGAACTTTAAATTCAACTTCAGAATGGTCATGCATAAAACGGGCATATTCAACTTCTACTTTGTTACCATCTGTTTCTAAGTGAATAGTGCGGTAAGGCCATGAAAAAACATGAATATATAAGCGCTTTCTTTTTTGGGTTAAACGACAATCAACGGGTGCTTTAAAACCGCTTTCTCTTGCGCCATAAATGGACTGGGCATGATTCTTCATCCAGTTTTGTAGGGAATCCAACAATTGTACAGCTTTTGTTTCAAAAACTCCTTTTCCGTTTGGACCAATATTTAATAGGAGGTTCCCATTCTTTGAAACCGTATCAATTAACATTTTAATGATCATTTCCTCTGACTTCCAATTGAGATTATCCCGATCATACCCCCACGACCCATTTAATGTTTGACATGCTTCCCAAACAACCATTTTTCCATTTTTAGTTAAAGGAGCCTTCGGCTGATACTGCTCAGGTGTCTGAATTCCTCTTTGTAGGTCAAGCCTATTATTCAGAATAATATCGGGTTGAAGTGTAAGAACAAGTTTTTCTAGCTCCTCGGATTTCCAATCACCAGCACCTTTTCCTTTAGACCATCCCCAATCCCTATCAGGATATGAAAAGTCGAACCATAAGTAATCAATTTTACCATAACCGGTTAATAACTCCTCTACTTGATTATGTAAATAGGCGGCATATTTCGAAAAATCCCTTTGATTCAATTCTTCAGGTCGATCCTCTCTAAGTGGGTGAAGCCCGTCTATTGTAAAATGAGGATGATACCAATCAATCAATGAATAATAGAATCCTATTTTTAAACCTCGTTTTCTAAAAGCATCTACAAATTCTTTTAAAAGATCTTTGCCATAAGGTGTATTGGTTACCTTATAATCTGTATATTGGGAATCCCACAATACAAAGCCTTCATGGTGCTTCGTGGTTAAGACTACATATTTCATTCCTGCCTGTTCAGCCTTTAATGCCCATTCATCTGGACAATTGGATTCTGGATTAAAAAGGTGAAAATATTTTTTGTATTTTTCAGGGTGAATTTGTTCTCTTGTCATTACCCACTCATGTCTAGATGGCAGTGTATATAACCCAAAATGAATAAACATACCAAATCGGTCATGCAAAAACCAGGAAGGGTCGCCATAATTCTGTGGCCAATCTATATTTTTCAAATTTACCACCTTACCTTTTTTTGATAATACCAACACCTTACCAATCCATTTGAGTGATTGTCAATGAAGCGAAAATCATGTTATGAATATTCAATTTATTATTTTAATAAAATATTATTAATAGATATACTTTATAAATTTCAATAATCACTTACTTTAATATTATATTGTTATTGGCATTTTGCATCAAATCACGTTCCGCAATATTCAAAATAGTAAAAAATTTATACCACACGTAAAATTTCTCCATGTTACAAATTTTAGGATTCATCTATACTTTGATTAAATTCGAAAAGGGGGCTTGAATCATTTGAAGAAAACGCTTACTTCCTTAATTGTTTTCCTATTATTATTAACAATTGTTTTATCCGGCTGCAGCTCGGCAGATAAAACAAGCAACGAGGAAACTAAGGATTCTAAAACTACAACAATTCGTATTTTATCGAGATTTGGCGGAGATGATCCTGAGTCAAAAGCTTTTAAAGAGCTTTTAAACAAATTCATGAAAGAAAATCCCACTATAAAGGTAGTAGACGAATCGTTAAACGATGAAGCAGCATTTAATAACAAATTTAAAACATCTGTTGCAACTGGAAACGTACCAGATATCTGGACTAATTATGGTGGTCAGGCTTTTAAAGAATATGCTCAAAATATTGCTTTAGATTTAACTAAATATCTTAATGACGATAAAGAATGGTCCGGTGCCTTTTTACCTTTGTTTGATACATGGAAATATGATGACCTTCCAGGTGTCTATGGTGTACCGTCTGAGTTTTACAGTATTGCCATGTTCTACAATAAAGATCTCTTTAAAAAGATTGGTGAGGAACCGCCAAAATATGTAGAGGATATACCAAGATTACAAGAGAAATTTGCTAAAGAAGGAATCGTTCTGCAAAGAATGGGAGATAAGGAAAACTTCCGCGGCGGACATTTAATCAGTAATCTTGCCTTAAAAAAATTTGGTTTGCAAAAAACTGAAGATTTAATAAGTGGAAAAGCCAAATATACCGATCGAGATATGCTTGAGATTTTTAAAATTATGAAACAGTGGGCGGATCTTGGAGTGTTTGGCGACAATATTGTTACTACAGACGATAATGAAGCAGTTTCAGCCTTTACAAGCGGCAAGAGTGCAATGCTGTTCCAAGGAAGCTGGGGAATCTCATCCCTTGCTGAATCAAGCATTGCAGATAATATCGGTATTATTCCATTCCCTGGCTTTAAAGACCAGCCAAATAACCAAAATATTTGGCATGGTGGTGCTGGAGGATTCTCTGTTTTCAAGGAAACAAAAGGGGCTAAACGAGATGCAGCCATTAAATTACTTAAATATTTGACTTCCGTAGATGCCTTTAAGTACTACTTTGAAAAATCAGGTGGCGGTGTTTATCCTGTGAAAATGGATATGGGTTCAGCAAAAGTAGATCCAGTAACACAAGCTTATACTGATGCATTAAAATCGGCTACCGAATTTGATATGGAAATCACAGCCTACGATCCACGTCCACAATTCCAAGATAAATTAAGAAATGAAATACAGGGGATGTTTGCAGGAAATAGTGCTAAAAAGGCAGCTGAAAACATCCAAAAATTCTCGGATAATCTGAAATAAATCCATTCGTTGATACCGTCCTTTCTAATAAAGGGCGGTATCAAAGTGACCAAACTAAAGGAGGGTTTAAAAATTTTTATTAAAAAACAGTCCTTTTTAATTCTTCTATTTTTAGTTCCATCGCTTATTCTATACTCTATATTTTTTATTTTGCCCATTTTTCAAACTTTTTATCTATCATTCTTTACTTGGAATGGAATAAAATCATCACCATTTATTTTTAATGGCTTAAACAATTTTATTCTTCTCTTTCAAGACGAAGCATTCTATCGATCATTAAAAAACGTCCTAGTTTTTATAATTGGATCCTTTGTGCTTATTATGCCTGGCGGCTTTATACTTGCTTTAATTATAACTTCTAAATTAAAGGGGCGTCGTTTTTTTCGAATCACCTATTTTATTCCTTCTATTCTTCCATTAACCGCATTGGGGTTATTATGGCAGTTTCTACTTAAAGGAAAAGGGGGGCTTATTAATAACATTCTTATTTCTATTGGATTAGATAATCTTGCTAAAGATTGGTTAGGGGATCCTCATCTTGCCATCTATTCAGTAGTTGCTGTCAATGCGTGGATTTTTCTAGGCTTAAATATGATCATCTTTGCAAGCGGAATGGTTTCAATACCTGAAGAAATTTACGAAGCCGCTACCATAGATGGAGCCAGTGGTTTTCAAAAGGTTTTTTACATTACCATTCCATTAATGAAGGAAGTTTTTAAAATTTTTTCCATTCTAGCAATTACCCAATCAATTCGGGTTTTTGCCCAGGTATACGTTATGACTGGAGGAGGGCCAAACGGGGCAACGGAAGTACCAACCACATTGCTATATAATCAATCTTTTGTCTATAACAATTTTGGTGGTGGAAATGCCATTGCAACCTTTATTGTAGTAACGGCTCTGATCTCTACAATTATTCTTAATCGTCTATTTCAAGGGAAATCTACTTCCAAAAGGGTGATTACAAGAAGGACAGGTGGGAAAAATGAAAAAAAGCAAAATATTTATTTATAGTTTCTCCATTCTTTGTTCCATTGTTTTTCTTTATCCACTTTTCTTTAATTTTATCTCTTCCTTTAAAGATAATGATGGAATCTATAATGAAATTTTAGCTTTACCAAGTCACTGGAGGTTTGAAAATTTTATTGTAGCCTTTAAATCTGCGAATATTCATATCGCAATTCTTAATTCTCTAATATATGCGACTGGTGGAACATTTCTGGCTTTAGTTTTAGGATTGCTTTCCTCCTATCCGCTTGCACGTCTTAAATTTAGGCTAAATACCCCTATTTACTTATATTTTACTCTTGGGTTAATGATCCCTGTTTTTTCTATGTTAATCCCGATTTCACGAATCATTACAGCTATTAACGGATTTAATAACTATATTGTCATGATTATCCTTTATGCCGTTTTTGAACTTCCTTTAACTATATTCTTAATAACTGGTTATATGAAAGGTATTCCAAGGGAATTAGACGAGTCTGCCATAATGGATGGATGCGGTCCCTTTCGTTTACTTTTTCAAATTCTAGCACCTTTAACCATGCCAGCTATTTCTACTTCTGGTATTCTAGCCTTTTTTAGTATTTACAATGACCTTGTGTGGAATGTTCTCTTTATTAATAATCATAACATGTATAACATCTCAATGGGATTACTTACGTTTGTTGGGAAAATGGGATCTTCTCAAATGGGCCCAACTTTTGCTAGTATTTTTATCACCATTATTCCTACAATTATCGTTTACCTTTTCTTCCAAGAAAAAATCGAAAAGGGTCTTGGATCTGGTTCAGTTAAGGGGTAGTTTTTCCATTGAGAATCGTGTTGGAACATAAAATTTTCTTCGATAATCCATATATTGAAAAGGGATTGGGTAATAAACCCAATCCTTTTTCAATACCAATTAAAATGGAGCATTCAACTGGCTATCCTGTTTATATTGTTTTTGATACTTTTTATTGAACTGAAGGATGTAGTTCGCACAAAGGCATACCTCTAAGATGAGCAGGCATGGAACAGCCCAAATACCAATCGTAATAATTATTTTTTGAATGGCGGATAGCGCAGACAAGCCAGGAGCTAGCATGTATGTGAAAGTAAAAAACATACCAAACGTAAAAACCCTGCTCCACTGGCTTAGATCATAAATAAAGATTGCCTTTTTTAACCCCAAGGATTTCATTCGCTTATACATTCGATAGATTTCGATCGACTCAACAATTACAAAAATAGTGGCTACACATAGCCATATCGCGATGATTACCTGTTCATTTACTGATTGAGATCGAATACAAGCAAGACCCGTGATGGACAAAGCACCATGGAGAATACAATTGGTGTTATTCCAGTCCTTTTCAATCGACCACGAGGACGATTTCATAAGGTAACGCTTCACGATGATAACCGCACTAATTAAATAGAAGCACAACCCGAGTAGGATAAAGAAATGGTCAACGGTGATGGGTATCTTTTTGTAAACGGAACTCATGACAAGCACTAAGGATTGTGTACTGACGGTCGTTAAGAGCAGGATGCCGTGAACTTTTTCGTTGAGCCTTTTGCTATTTAATTCGAAAAATGCTTGAATGCATATGAGGACATAAAAAAACCAAAGGCCAAAATTAAAATAGGATATGATTTTGGCAATTAGTGCCCATTCGGTAAACTGCTTTGCTATTAAAATTGTACAAATTGAGGTCCCCGCCACCCATGTCCCGATTCCAAACCGATTGATTGGATTGGAATAATGGATTTCCCTAAACTTTTTGTTAAAAAAAGTCATGAGGATAGAAAAGGAAAAAGAGCTCCATAAAGCGAAATTGATGACACTGAGAATTTTTTCAAGGGAATGAATTCCGAAAAAGTTAGAAAGTACTCCCTGTGTGATAATTCCAAGCGACATAACAGCTGCCATTGTCGATGTAGGGACATATATTTTTTTCAAAAGAAAAAATCCAATAAGGCTTGTGCACAGAAGGATAAAAATAAAAAAATATAACACTATTATCACCTTAGAAATATTTATAAGTTCACCTAATTGTAACATTTATAGATTGATTTTTTAATTGCTCAATGGATTTTATTTAAATATGATGGAACGCTGGGTTTGGAATTTAGTCAGCATGAAAAATGTGGTAGGATAGTTTTAGGAATTGATTTTTGAAACAAATGGGAAGGGAGAGTTTTAATATGTTGCAGCGACCAAATGAAAATGAATTTCCAGCTTATTATCAACCTTATATTCAGTTAGTTCCTGAAGGTGAACTTTTGCAGGTGCTAAAAGATGATCTCCAAGAAACAATCGCTCTTTTCGCAGGGATTTCCGAGGAAGATAGTTATTTTCGGTATGCTGAAAACAAATGGAGCCTAAAAGAAGTACTTTGTCATATAACAGATACGGAGAGAATCATGAGCTACCGCCTGCTGCGAGTGGGCCGAGGTGACGAGACTTCTTTAGCCGGATTTGATGAGAATGATTATATAAAAGGCGCACAAATTGAGAGGCTGCCATTAAAAAATATTCTTGACGATTTTATAGCAACACGAAGAGCCACCATCAGTCTCATTCAAAATATGACAGAAACAGCGTGGGAAAATAACGGATTTGCCAACAACATGCCCATCACCACTCGTGCCATCGCCTACATCATCGCCGGCCACGCCATCCACCACAAAAAAATCGTAAAAGAAAGATACGGTGCCTGACACCGTTCGTGGACAAATGGCTAAATTTGTCCGTGTGTAGTGGACACACTCATTTTCAAGTTTTTTTATTATTTATTATTTTTTCGTTGCGAACATTTGTTCTAGATTATATAATTTATTTATGGGCAATAATAGGATTTGTGTTTCTTCATTGCTTTGATAAAAATCAATGAACTAATCTTTGCTCATAGCAAAATAAAAAAATATGAATAAACCGGGAGATGATTGATTAATGACCGTACGTTTAATTCCTTATTTAGTGATGAATGGTAATGCAAAAGAAGCAATCCAATTTTATCAGAACGCATTGGATGCCCAAGTTCTCTTTACACAATCTTTTGGTGAAATGCCGGAAAACCCGGACTTTCCTCTTCCTGCGGAAGCAAAGGATCTGGTCTCACATGCAACAATAAAAGTTGGTGAAACGGAACTAATGTTTTCTGATACGTTTCCTGGTCAGCCGCATCAAAGCGGATCACAGGTTACAATCTGCGTTACAACCGACAATGCGGAACAAGCAAAAAAATTCTTTGATGCTTTATCGGACAACGGTCAGGTGACCATGCCGCTCCAAGAAACTTTTTTTAGTCCTGCATACGGCAATGTAATCGACAAGTTTGGTGTCCACTTCCAAATCTTCACGGAAGGCAAACAACATTAAAAAAATCGCATCTAGTGATACATAAAAAACAAGAAAGTCCCCTGCCAAAAAGGGGACTTTCTTGTTTAGAATATCTAACCCACTTACCCCATTTTCCTCTTGGCTGCAGCGGGCTGATATTTCCGCATTGGTCCAAATTCAAGGACTTCCTGTAAATAGAGATTCCCATTAGGACTTGTTTTCTTGAGCAGTTCCATCAAGTATGTAATATCGTCCATTGCTCTATGTGTTTGGTAATTAGTGATATTATGCGATTGTAAAAGTGTTAAAAGCTTTCCATTTGCGAAGCCATAGTTTTTCCAAGGAATATTCCGCATCGTGCAATACCATTTCTGGTCATTCACCTCTGGGTACATCCTAACCAAAAAACTGCGGTCAAAAGAGGCGTTATGGGCTAAAATGGAGTCTGCACGGTGGAAATAGGTTTTTATTTTCTCATCATAAAAGCTTTTCCCTCTGACGGAATCGTAGGGGATACCATGAACCCTAAAGGCCCGCTCATAATTGTTCAGAGCGGTACTGGACAACGGCTCACGCAAAAAAGAATCTTCCTCAAGAACATCCAAAATCTCTCCAGTATCATCCCGATAAGAAAATAATTTTAAAGCAAGTTCAATCACTTCATCTGTAGTAGGTCCTAAACCAGTTGTTTCTACATCGACTAACAATCCTAATTTTTGGATACTGTGCAAATTTATCACCTTTTATCTGTAATCTTATCCCTATTATAACAAAGCCTATCTTACCTTCCTATTTCCAAATTAAGCAAAGAAAAGACAGTGGGAACCAAGTGATTGAAAAAAACATATCTTAATAGTAAATACATGGTGAAAGTCCGTGGCACCCATATGCCACGGACAGATTGTAAATTCGGAATTATTTATTGATCCATCTTGTCTGTTTAACAGAAGATGGATTATTTTTTGCTGTTTTCCGCCTTAATAAGCAAATGCTCAGAAGTCTTCTTTCCATTACGGCAATTGAATCGTTTTGATATGCTCTAAGTTCCGATACACCGTTTCCCTTTCCGCTGTAACAATCGTCATTTTGTTATTTCGAACCTTTTGAAGCAGGCCGATTTTTTCCGGATGGTCACCGCCATCTAAAATAACCATTTGGTTTTCTAATTTTTTCATCTGTTCTTCAAAGGTCCTGGCCAAAGGAGCAGCTGCGGGCATTAGCGGAATACTTTCTTTACTTAAATTATATGGCGTAGCATTTTCAGGATATGGAATCAGCCACTTTACATGCTGCATGGAAATAAACATCGTTTTGTAAGCGGGCGAATGAAAGACAAAGTAGTCATTCATAATACTGGTTAAATAACCATGGATGGATTTGTTACCAGTCACATAAACCTGTACAAACCGTCCTTTTGCATTGTTTAATGTTTTACGAAAAGAGATGGATTGTGTATCGATTTCAATAGGTTTTTCTGAAGGGGGGCCTTCAAAATCATACTCCTCGATCATGATTTCTTTTAATCTCTGAATATGAACAACTGGAATGTAGAGGAAGGATTGTGTTCTGCCATCATAGATCACAATGATGTCCAGCCCGGAATCGACAAGAACCCCAATATGGAAACAGCCTCCGGAAATTTCAACTTCGATACTTTTTCCTAATAATTCATTAAAATCATTCATAATGATCCTCCTTTTTCCTACTGACGATTATGATTGAAGTGCTCCTCCAAAAATCCACGAAACCCAATAATATAGGACTACTAATGTGAATAATACAGCAGGAGGAATGACGACACCTGTGATTTTTACATACTCCCACCATGTGATTCGCACTTTTCCTTTTCTGATGATATGCATCCACATCAACGTCGCCAAGGTTCCCATTGGGAGCAGCAAGGATCCCATATCACTGCCAATGACATTCGCAAGATAGGAAACTTTCAAAGTAAGCGTGTCCAATCCCATATTGGTTAATGTTAAAGTTCCTACCATTAAGGCAGGATGGTTATTGAAGATATTGGAGAGGACCGATAAAAGCACGCCCATCATAACACTTGCATGCAGCAGACTTCCGGAGACAATCGGGCGCATAAATCCAACCAGCCATTCGGTTAAGCCAATATTATGGAGACCGTAAATGATCACATACATGCTAAATGCAAAAATGATGATATACCAAGGTGTCTTTTTCAACATATCGGTAGGGGACACCTTTAAATACATCCATCTCCAGCCCAAGAGAACAAGTGAGCCAAAAACAGCCATTACTGAGACGGGAATGGAAAAGAACGAAGCGACAAATAAGCTGACTCGGACAGCAAACACGAATAAAAGAACGTTTCGCATAAAACGGGAGCGCTGCTTTTCCGTTTTATATAACGGCCCCGGTTTTAGTGGATGATAGGATGGAAATGACAGCCCTGTAACTTTTGTCGGGACAGTCTTTGGCAGGATTTTATAAAATCTTAGAAACAGCAGCCCTACGAGAAATAGCAGTCCAAGTGTGGCTGGGACAAACATCATCGCGGTATGCATATATAACGACATATCAACGATTTTTAACGCAATTAGATTCACAATATTACTTACCCCAATCGGCGCACTCGATGCAGTCGCAATCAAGCCTCCAGAAAGTAAATAAGGAATCTTTTGGTGATTTTTTAACCCCATATTATTGAGTAACATGACTAGAATAGGGGTGGTAATTAGGATACTTCCATCATTGTTGAAAAAAAGTGTCATGAGAAAACATAAAAGGTTGACGTACCAGAATAAACGAATTCCGGAACCCTTTGCTTTGGCAGCGAGCTTCTCCGCCACCCAGTGGAAAAATCCAAAGCTCTCGAGAACAATCGCCATGACGATCGTGGCCATAATTGTAATCGCGGCACCACTGATTGTTTCGGTGATGATTCCAAGGTCGGAAAGTGTGACACTTCCGCTTAATAACACAAGGATCGCGCCAATCGTGGCCGGAATCGCTTCGTTGATTCCCTTAGGCCTCCAGAGAATGAAAACCAGTGTAACGACAAATGTGAGAATGGTCATCCAAACATTCGGTTGAAGAAACATGTCTTTCCCCTTTCAAACTAGTTCGTAATTCATGATGTTTCATGAGACGACCTCCCTCCTCGGATGAATACTACGCTATTGTCCCCCCCTTCCATCTATCCCTACAGCCAGGATGTACTTTATGTATATGTATCACGATAAAGACAAGCTTGGGTTTATACCCGTTATTTCGACAAATCCGCAAGACACCATAAACGTTTGTCCAAACAAAAAGTGACAGGCACCATGTGAAGAATTCACATGGTGCCTGTCACCGTTCGTGGACTTTTTGCCCAATTTGTCCGTGTGTAATGGACACTTAAACGAAGAATTAATCCTCCATTCCAGCGAGGAAGGCCCTTATTATGATAAGCAGGCTTTCATCTGCATTCAATGCCATTTTAAAGCCTCCTCTTTGTTCTAATGAAGAAAAGCCGTGGAGGATGCTGCGTAAGCCCCTTACGGCATGAATTGCCCGGTCTCCCTCTAAATCATAAGCCTGTAGCACCCGGAGAGTAAGCTCGACGATTTTCGCTCCTGTCTGTTGAACTTCCTCATCATCCGGGTCTGGAGCCATTAATGTTGCTTCATAAACTCCGGGGTGTCTTCTGGCAAACTGAACATATGCTTTACTTAATGCAATGACAGCTTTATCCCCCGATACTCCAATCGCCGCCTCAGCCAAATCGCCATAAAGCTGATTTAGCCCATAAATGGCGAGTTCCTTCCGTAGTCCCAGCAGCCCATCAAAATGGTTATACAGGGAAGGCGGCCGGATATTTAATTTTTTTGCCAGATTCGCCAAGGTGACCTCTACTGATCCATGTTGGTCAGCGATTTCCCCTGCCGCTTCAAGAATCGTTGTTAAATCAAGTCCTACTTTCGGTCTGGGTGACATTTGCTTATGCTCCTTTTCTTACTTTTCTCTCAAAATTCCCAATAGCTTGTTCCATTGCTTCTACAGGATTCTCGATCATTTCTCCATGCCCGACAGCAAGCAGTGCTGGTCGGAACCCCGCTAATTTCTTTGCACTTGCTAATGATGTTGATTTACTCCACGTTCCAAAAGCAGGGAAAGGAAACCAAGGCTTTAGATCTCCTGCGACCGCGACGCCCCCTCTTGTTTGGAATGCATCCCCTGCAATTAACGCATTGGTTCTTTTATCTAAAAAGGACATCGACCCGGGCGTATGTCCTGGTGATGCGATTGCGGTCAAAGAACCAACCTGATCTCCATCTTTCAATAATACATTGGCCCGTGTTTGTAAATTTTTCGGAACGCCGCCTTTAATTGGGGTAGGGTCTTCATGTTGATCCAGCGAACGGTCGCCATTCATTAATCGGTGATCCCTTACTGAAATATACACTGGGACATCTGGAAATTCTGCTTTGATTATATCAAGCGCTCCAACGTGATCCTCATGGGCATGGGTTAAAACAATTTTAGTAATCGGCTTGCCAATTCGATTCGCTGCTTGAAGAATCCCCTTTGCACTAAAGGAAAGAGCCGCATCGACAAGGGTTAAGCCCTCTTCCTCCTCCACCAAATAGCAATTCACAGGAAAAACCTTGGCCATGAACGTTACTTGATACAAAAAATCGTTTTTGATCATTCTCATTATGATCATCCCCTTAACTAATGTTATTAGTTTTACAATAACTAATAATATTAGTTTTATCAAGGGTATAATGAAAAAAATTATAAAAAAACCTCACTTTCGGAATTCCATCCAAAGTGAGGTCTAAAATTTATAAACTATTATCTTCATTACCTTCTCCAAGAACATTTCTATTTTGATACCAATTTGTCACTTGTGTCAGGATGGCAAATACAAAGAAGAAATTCATCGCCCAGACGTTGATAAATGGAGTCATACCATCGAATTCAATCGTTTGATACCCTTTTAAATACATGACAATCAGTGATTCTAGAAACATTAAAATAAAACCAAGAACCCCTGCAACTGCTGCACGAATCAATACATTCCCCTCCATAATTTTCAAGGTATAAAATTCTAACAAAATTGTGACATCCCTAATGCAATTATATTCCAACAGCGTTTAAAAGCAATAGTCCGGAGGCTTACAAAAGCAAAACATCCTGCTTAAAAATTTTAAGAGGCAACACTTTTAAATGTGAAAAGGAGCGCTATCCTTATAGGAAAGCACTCCTTCTTTTTTTCTATATAAAAGAAACTTTAATTTTTAACAGGAAGTTTTTTATATCCATATAACCAGTCAATCATTTCAAATTCTTTTGTTTCTTTTTTTCTCTAAATGTTTGTTGCAGAGCAAAAAGGAAACTGGATTCTCTGCATGGATAATTTCTTCCCATGTACATGCATTTTTTTGTACCTTTGCTGTACGCGGAATTCGTTCTTCCTGATAAGCTGCAAATGCCTGCTCAAAGTTATCCCCATAAACCTTAAGCATGTCAGCTAAATAAGAAGCATCATCTAATGCTTGGCATCCTCCCTGCGCCAAGTATTGAAGCTCTTATTTTAGTTTGCATTCCATTCCTTAACAGTGTAAACAGATTCATTTTCTTGATTCATAGGATCTTTGTTTACAAGACTTTTGGCTTCTTCTAAGGAATCAGCAGTCACAACATAAGCTCCACCCGTTTGGTCTTCGAATCCGCCAGCGATGATTAACAATTGCTGTTCCCGCAAACTCTGTAAAAATTCCCGGTGAACTTGAATGTAATCGCCTGTGAAGGAAGGTTTTCTCTCAATCAAAACTAAATATTTTTTCATTTCTTCACCTCATTTTATTTATCTAATTAGATACCACCGTTCCCTATTTATATAATGTATTAATGACATTGTCAATATTATTAATAGAAAATACTTTCTGATAATTGAACTTTTGTTTGCCTGTGGGATATCATTAACCGCTATGCTAATATAGGGTAATAGAGCTCTGTAGGAGGATCATTATGGAAGTAACGAAAAAAGGAACGACAATTCAATCATTACAAATCGGAATGGGTATTGTGGATTTAATCTCCAAACAAGGAAGGCCGTTAAAATTTACAGATATCCAGGATTTAACACAAATTACGAAAAGTAATCTATATAAATACTTAAATACGTTCACACAATTAGGCATCCTGTATCGAAGCAAGGATACGGGGGAATATGTGTTGGGAAGTAAGTTAATCGAATACGGAATGGCAGCTGCGGATCACGAAAATGTTGTCGAACGGATCACACCTTTTCTGCAAGATATTAACGAGAAAAGTTCGAGTACGGTTCTATATTCTAGCTGGACACACAATGGCCCGATGATTGTTAAAGATATTAACATTAATCGTGGCTATAATATTGGAGCTCAGATAGGAACTTTCCTCCCTATTCATTCCTCAACCGGAAAAATATTCATGGCCTTTATGGATGGGCAAATGATTCATGATTGGAAAACAAAGGAGTTCATGCAACTTTCACCAGAAAAAGTTCGTCAGCTTGAAGAAGAACGTTACATAATCCAAGAAAAAGAAATATCCTTTGCAAGGGAACCGTTGGTTTCATCCGTATCCTCCGTTAGTTTCCCTGTATTTAACTATAAAAAGAGACTGCTTGGAGCCGTAACAATTGTAGGTTTTTCTCAGTTCATACCTGATCATGAAGAGGATGATCTAAGTCAATATTTAGTCCAAATCAGCAAAGAAATATCCGGCACTTTCGGATATAATTCTCTAGAGAAATTAAATAATTAGGTATTGATAAAAAGCGGGGAATCCCCGCTTTTTTTGTTTTATTATAAGATATTTTGGCCCTTTTAATTTACAGAAAATAATTAATATTAAAATTTCCATATTGAAAATCATTCAAATGTTGTTTATAATCCATAAATAGAGAACATTTTTCACTATTGGTACAGTGGAGGTGGTGTTTAATCGTTAACTAATAAATTTTTATAATTTCGTAAGCGTTGTCATCTAACTTTTTTGAAAATAGGGGGAAAAAATTTGGCAAAGATTAATTCAACAGAGGTTATCGCGAGTAGTAAATTTAACCGCTTTCATCTAATCCTACTTTTATGGAGTTTCTTCATCATTTCGTTTGATGGATATGATCTTGTTGTATATGGAACCGTCGTACCGACCCTAATTGAAAAATGGAATCTTACTCCTGTTGAAGCCGGAGCTATAGGAACCTATGGATTATTTGGTATGATGTTCGGTGCTATCCTGTTCGGAACACTTGCCGATCGGATTGGAAGAAAAAATGTTATTACCATTACCCTCCTTTTGTTTAGCTTATTTACATTTCTTTGCGGATTCGCACAAACACCAACTGTTTTCTCTACCTTTCGCTTTTTAGCTGGATTAGGACTTGGCGGGATTATGCCGAATGTCATTGCTTTATTAACGGATTATGCACCTAAAAAAATGAGAAGTATGATTGTATCCATCGTATTATGCGGCTATTCAGTCGGGGGGATTCTTGCTCCGCTATTAGGAATCTTTTTAATGCCTAAGTTTGGCTGGGAGGCCATTTTTTGGTTTGCGGGACTGCCTCTACTTCTTTTACCCTTTATGCATAAGCAATTGCCTGAAACAGCAAGTCACCTTATTCGCACTGGCAAGAAAGAAATATTAATCGCAACTCTTGCTAAAGTAAATCCTGGGTCCACGTTTCATTTGCATGATGAAATCGTAGAAGTAAAGACACAAGAAACAAAGGTTCCGATTATTGGATTATTTAAAGAAAAACGAGCAGTAAGTACTGTTATGTTTTGGGTTGCATTTTTCAGTTGTTTATTGATGGTTTACGGTTTAAATACTTGGCTTCCTAAATTAATGATCGAAGCAGGCTATGGACTAAATTCAAGTCTGGGCTTCCTGATTGCACTTCAAGGCGGTGCCATTATCGGAACACTTATTATTGGTCGACTTTGTGATCAATACGGTTCCAAAAAGATGCTTGTTCCGATGTACGCCTCTGGAGCAATTGCTTTAACATTACTAGGTTTTGGCGGGAGTACATTTTTAATCTACCTATTAGTAGCGATTGCGGGTGCTGCGACCATCGGTTCCCAAAATATTGTCCAAGCCTATGTTTCTCAGTACTATCCACCATATGTCAGGTCCACTGCTTTAGGAATGGCTTCTGGTATTGGCAGGATTGGCGGTATGGCTGGACCACTTTTAGGCGGATTCCTTTTGTCGATTTCATTACCGATTCATTTAAATTTCATAGCATTTGCTATCCCTGGATTAATTGCAGCCATTGCCCTTGCGGTTGTACCTGTTAAAAATGCGTATACGAATGAAATGGATAGCAATGTAGAATCGATTAAAAGCCAGGTTGATGTAGGATAACCCGCTAAAAAATTAGCGCCTTAAGCCCTAAGTTAGAAGTTTAACTTTGGCTAAAATTGGCGCTTGTTGCTGCAATCATTTCTCAGTGAAGGAATCTTCACAACTTCCACACAACTTCTCCCTTAGTTCTACACATGTATGTTTTAAGATAAGAGTAACTTAATTAAGGTTTTGGAACCTAAAAGTCCAAAAACTTCCCATAATTTTGATTGGTGGATTACACCAATCTCTTTTTTTTTGCATAATAAAAAACCTTGCTCAACACCGGCAAGGTTTTGCGTCATAATTCCGATTACAAAGTTTCATTTCCTTGTGAGTAAATCACTTTTGGCAGGATGTCATGTGCTGTATCATGGCTTGAAGATACCTTTAATGCACCGGCAAGAAATGCCCCGATGATCACGGTCACCAAGATTAATTTTTTTAACATATACATTCCCCTTTAGTTAATTTTCTTACGTGCGTCATTGGCTAAACGATAATATTCACTCGCTTTTTTATACTTTGTATCTTTAAAATAATAGTTCGCCAGTTTTTCCGAGCATTCCGTAACATAATGATATAATTGCACCTGTTCAAAATAGCGGATCGCTTCTAGAAGTAATTCTTCATATTGGCTGTTTTCCACTTGCTCAATCTCAAAATTTTGCAAATGGATATGGTAATGGTATTCATCAATTGGCACAGTTTTAAGCTTTGAAAGTGCTCGACCGCACCATACTCTTGCCTCCTGCTTATTTCCAAGATTCATATATTCCTTTGCCACTAAGTAATACGTACCTAAAAGCTCATGGTCAATAATGCCTTTTGAATCGAGAGCTGCCTGGAAATTTTGAAGTGCCTCCTCGGAACGATTCATACTGGAATATAAATAACCCAAATTGTGGTAAATGATTGAAGTCGAGTGATCATCCTTTAATTTTTGCGATAATTGCAAAGCCTTTTTTAAAAATCGTTCCGATTCATTGTAATTATGAACGCGTCGATGGTTGACCCCTAATAAAATAAGTGATTTTAGACTGCTTTCATTATCAAATTCCCTGCGGAAAGATTCTAAGGCCTTTTGAGTTAAAAGAATCGATTGAAAATATTGATAGATACTCGTACAGGCAAGGGCTTGGTTATAATAGATTCTTCCTTTTTCTACCTCTGTCACTTCGGGAAGATTAAACAAAAGAATCATATTCTCATTGCAAACCATCGCTTTTTGAAATTGTTCTTGAAGATAATAATAGATGCTTAAAAAATAATAGTAGTCAAAACGAAGATGCGGCCTGTCCTGTAAAAGCTCCGGGTATTTTTGAATTTTTTCGAGCAAGGTTCTGGAATGTTCGGTTTTTCCTGAAAAAACATAAAGGCCAAACAGATAGGTATCATACTTCATATGAACCTGCTGTGATTGACTCTTTTTTATGGCTTCCTTTAAGGACTCATTCATTTTTTCAGCTTCCGGAAATTGTTTGTTCTTTACTGCTAATTTAAATTGATCAATTTTTTTCAACAAGTCCCCATCAAAGCCTTCATCTAACGTTCCATCACCGAGTTCCAGTCTTTCACAGAGCAAACGAATAACTTCTTCACTCGCAGCAGCTGTTCCACTCTCAATTTTTGAAAGATAGGAGATGGCACAAATGCCCTCTGCCAGCTGTTTTTGCGTGATATTTTTCATTTTTCTAAAATAGCGAATCCGTTCTCCGATCAAATTCCTCGCTCCCTGCACCTCCAATTATATTAAGAATATTCTAATTTTTACAAACTAATAAGTCAAGTAGGACTGGCAAATTATTACCAGTCCTACCAGTGCTATTTTTAATAGACTCCTACCTGTGACCAAGCAGATGCTACTGCACTATATTGAGTGCTGCCTGATCCGTAAAGGTCTGCTGCTGCAGCAAGTAGAGAGGCGCGGGCATCGCTAAAGTTGCTCTTAGGTGATAGATAAACAGTTAGGGCACGATAATAAATTTTTTGAGCCGTATCGAATCCGACCTGCTGAATCGTTAAATAGGCGGCTTTGTTTGGAATGCCACTGTTTGTATGTACCCCGCCATTGTCAGAGGTTGTGTTCACATAGCCGCTCATATTATCCGGCTGACCGTAGAGTGTCGGGTTGGATAAGCTTCTTAGAGCATCTCCTGACTTCTGCGGTGTGTAAACGTCCTCCCCAATTAAGTAATCGCCGCGATCCATAAAAACTCCGAACGTATCGGAAATCGACTCATTGAGGGCTCCTGATTGATATTGGTACTCTAATCCGGCTGTTCGTTCAGTAACTGCATGGGTTAGCTCATGACCAACGACATCCAGTGAACCAGATAAAGAGGTAAAGGTTGTCCCATCGCCATCCCCATACACCATCTGCGAGCCATTCCAGAAGGCATTGTTGTAATTTTTACTATAGTGGACCGATGAACGAATGGTTGCGCCATTGTTATCAAAGCTGTTACGGTTAAAATTATTTTTATAATAGTCGTAAACAACGCCGGCATAATAGTGAGCATCTACATCTGCACGCTGGGAGGTCGAATTAAAATTATTGTCAGCGTCAACCGAATAGTTACCTGGTAAACGTGTTCTATTGGCTGCTGTTCTTGTTTCAATCACACCACTCATCGGTTTCGTGGTATCGTACAAATAATAAGTTCCTCCCGAATAATAGGTATTAATGGTTTTTGTGTCACCTAAAACACCAACACCTGTTCCTTCAGCCACTGCATTATATGAATCTAGGATCTTTCCATTGTTTGCATCCACATAAACGACCCAGTTGGCCGGATACGGCTGAATAAATTGAAGATTGATTTTGTAGGCGTGATAGAAGTCATTCCCTTTTTTATAAATCACTTGCTTGCTTTTTTCGACTAGCCCCCGCTCTTTTTCTCCTCTAGGGCCAGCCTCTGCATCAATTAGGGTTTGCTCTTTTGTCAGATTGATTGATTTCCACGCATACGCAAGCGCTACATCCTTTGAAAGTTGTGCTTTCAGCTTTCCTTTAAAATAACCGGGCGCTTCTGGAAATACATCCCCATTGACAGCGGTTACAATTCCGTTTTTATCAGTATGAACCTTAAAAGCTGCACCGTCGACAGGAATGCCTTGAACCGATTGAACAAAATCATAATGTGTGCTGCCAATTTCATCGGTTTGAATATTCAGTAATGTAAGATCTTTATCCGAATCTAATTGATAGATTTGTTTATTCTCTTTAATAAATTGTTTAATAGCTTCCTTGTCTTTATGACCCTTAGTTGATAGTTTTCCATGAACAAAGGTTGGAACAGCTTGTCCCTTTTTCCAGGTCACCTTTGCATCCTTATTGAACTGAACTTCCTTTGCAGCCATCACATTATAAGGTGTTTTGGCTTGTGCAGCAGCAGTAAATGGCATGACTGCTCCTACTGTTAGACCGAGGGCAAGAACAAGTGAAGTACGCTTTTTCATCTACTTTAGACCTCCTGAAAAATAATTTATAATTTTCTAAATAATTATACCATGGGAAAAAGCAGGCGAAGATTGGGAAACAACACTCAAAATCTATCAATATTTTTGAAAAATTAAAGTGATTTTCCCAATGTTTTATTTTAATATGTTAACTAATTATAAAATTAAGTTGACATATATTCCTGACGCTTTTACAATAAAAATTGAAAAAGATATGAATCTATAGTTAAATATGAGGAGATGGAATATGAAACTTTTAGACATTACATATGTTGCTTTATTAGCAGCCTTTATGGGAGCTTTAGGCTTTGTCCCGCCAATCATGCTCTCGTTTACACCAGTTCCCATCACGCTCCAAACGTTTGGTGTTCTGCTTGCCGGCGGTGTATTAGGCGCAAAACGCGGGGCCTGGAGTATGATTATTTTTCTTTTACTCGTTGCAGCGGGTGCACCGCTATTGTCTGGGGGACGTGGGGGTTTTGCCGTATTCTTAGGACCAAGCGCCGGATATTTAATTTCCTGGCCGATTACCGCATTGTGCCTCGGCTATCTCATCTCTCGTTTCAGCAAACTGCGTCTTGGAAGAATCCTATTCATCAACCTAACTGTTGGAATACTCATGATGTACATAATCGGCATTCCAGTCCAAGCCTTCATCATGCACATTAAACTAACCGACGCCATCATCACCAGCCTAGTCTATATTCCGGGAGACATCCTAAAAGCAACCCTAGCATCCTACCTCGTATACAGACTAGCTAAATCACCGGCTATAAAACGAAACCTGCATAAAAATGCGGAGACACTATAACGGTGTCTCTTTTTATTATCATTCGACAAATTTCGGGCGGTGCCTGTCACCACCCGAAATTTGTCGAATTCATCTGAGAGGAGAAAATAGATGGGTTCGATTACTGACTTATATGCAAATCATGCAAAGAAGTTTCCAATGAAAACAGCGATTTTAACGGCTGGGGAGAGGATTACATATCAGGAGTGGTATGAACGGGTTTGTCGAACAGCGAATTGGTTTGGATCCTTCCATTCTCTCAATAAAACGGTTGCGATTTTGCTTCCGAATGGGATTCCTTTTCTGCAGCTGTTTACAGGGGCAGCTGCAGCAGGTTGGACGGCAGTCCCCTTTGATATAAAATGGACCGAATCAGAGGTAGATAATCGGCTTGCTCTTTCTAGGGCTTCGCTTGTTATAACGACAAAAACCAGGAGTGCTTCCGTAAAAAACCTCCATTCCCCTACTAAAGTTATCATTTGGGAAGAATGCCTGGAGGAAATTCAGCGGGGATCTGCCCCGGAAACCATACATTCTAACGGGGAACTTCCCTTTTACATGGGATTCACTTCCGGTACGACAGGTAATCCGAAAGCATTTATTCGCTCACATAACTCGTGGGTTGCAAGCTTTGCCTGCAACCAAGTTGATTTTCAGATGAATAAGAATGACCACGTCTTAATCCCTGGGGCGCTGATTCATTCCCATTTCCTCTATGGCGCAATCAGCACACTGTATCTTAGTGGAACCGTCTATTTGCTTGAAAAATATATCCCATCCCAGGCCTTGAGGTGGATTGAGACAGCTCCGATTAACGTCATCTATGTCGTCCCGACGATGATTTCCTCCCTTTTTCAGGCGGAATGTACCATCGAAAGGCCACTAAAAATTCTTTCCTCCGGGGCTAAATGGGAGGAGCATTCCAAGCACCAGGTCCGCAGCCAGTTTCCAAACCTCACCCTGTATGAGTTTTACGGGGCAAGCGAGCTAAGCTTTGTAACCGTATTATCCGATCAGGAAATGGAGAGAAAACCGGGTTCTGTCGGCAGGCCCTGCCATAATGTAAAAATTGAAATCCGCCTGCAGGATTCTAAGCTGGCAAAGCCGAATCAAACAGGAAAGATTTATGTGAAAAGTAAAATGATTTTCAGTGGATACCTGGAGCCCGATCAAAGCACAGTTCAAGCAGAGCATGATTGGCTTACCGTTCATGACATGGGCTATTTGGATGAAGAAGGATACCTTTATATTGACGGCCGGGAAAAGAACATGATTCTCTATGGCGGCATCAATATTTTCCCGGAAGAAATTGAAAAAGTACTTTCCTTACATCATGAAGTGGAGGAAGTAGCCGTTATTGGAGTAAGTGACCCTTACTGGGGACAAATCGTAACCGCAGTGGTCAAAGGCTCTGCCACAAAATTGGAACTTCAAAGATTGTGCAAGGAAAAACTTGCTTCTTTTAAAATCCCGCGAAAATGGGTATTCGTCGATGAAATGCCCTATACAAGCGGCGGAAAAATTGCCCGCAGGCAAGTAATCGAATTGGTCGAAAGCAAGGTGAACAACCATTAAAAAAGCAGTCATTGTCCAAGCAAAGCGAACCCCCATCGGTAAGCAAAATGGAATATTTCAATCCCTACAGCCCCATGAGCTGGCTGCTCCCTTGCTTCAGCACTTAGCAAGAGGTATCGAGGATCAGATTGACGATTGTCTTTTAGGAAATGTGACAGGGCCCGGAGGAAATATTGCCCGGCTTTCAGCCTTATCAGCAGGCCTTCCACTTCAGGTCCCCGGTGTAACCCTAGATCGCCAATGCAGTGCCGGTCTCGAAGCGATTCGCATGGCTTCCTATTATATCCAAGGTGGTGCAGGCCAATGCTATCTAGCCGGTGGTGTCGAAAGCCCAAGCACCTCTCTTTTTCCAAAAAGAGCCCGCTTCTCACCTGACCACATCGGTGACCCAGATATGGGGGTTGCGGCTGAATATGTCGCTCAAAAATTTGGAATCAGTAAGGAAACACAGGATGAATACGCCTTGTTGAGCTATCATCGCAGCTGGGAGGCTTATAAAAAAGGTTTTTTTACAGAAGAAATCATCGCGGTTGAAAGGCATAGCGGGGATGAGGAATTCAGTAAGGAGCGAAACATGAGCGCACTGCTAAAACGGGCAAAACCGATATTTGTAAAAAATGGGACCGTGACCGCTGCAAACAGCTGCGGGATTCATGACGGGGTAGCTGCCGTAGTCGTAATGGAGGAGTCAACTGCACTTCATCTTGGATACAAACCGGTTCTCCGCTTCGTTGATAGCCAGGCGGCAGGGTTACACCCCCACTATCCCGGAGCAGCACCAATTCCAGCCATCCAAACATTGCTAAAAAGAAATGGACTGACCATTGAAGAGATTGATCTCTTTGAAATCAACGAGGCTTTCGCTTCAAAAATTGCCGCGTGCGCGCAGGAACTTTCAATCCCGTACGAAAAACTAAATGTATCCGGCGGCGCCTTAACCATCGGTCACCCTTACGGAGCATCGGGTGCCATTTTGGTTACGAGGCTGTTCTATGAAGTACAACGAAAGAAAAATGCTCGTTTTGCTGTGGCCGCGATTGGCAGCGGCGGTGGTGTTGGAGTTGCCGTATTATTTGAAGTTGTGAAAAGATAAGTCAGGCAGCTGCCTGGCTTATTTTGTACTAACGGCGTGAATAAAATAACGAACACTATGGGTAAATTATCTTAAAAAGGAAAATTTCATGATTGGACTTATTATTGCCATTATAGTGTTTAACCTTACTGCCTTTAAAACAAATAAAATTCTTACTGCCAATCTGATTGTTCATATCTGGGTCTTTACAGTTTCCTTTCAAAGCCTTTTTGACACCATCATTGAATTCAAATTCCATGCCTATTGGTATTTTGGTAAAGAAGTCGATTGGTCTGGACTAATTCCACATATATTTTTAGTCCCGCCAGTTAATATGATTTTTCTAAATTGGTTTCCCTATACGGCCAATCTCCTAAAGAAAGCTGTTTATATATTCTCTTTTGTGATTGCCATTTTATTATACGAATTAGTAGCCCTTCTGCCGGAACCCTGGGGATATTTTCATTATGGTTGGTGGAAACTCTGGTATGCAGCCATTATTGATCCCTTTTTGCTGCTTATTTTACTAGGTTATTATAAGTGGGTACGTTCCTTGGAAAAGAACGCTCTAGGGAAAACCTAAATAAAACAGAGCTTGGGTTTCCAAGCTCTGTTTGTTACAGCCAAATTACATTTCTTCCGTTCCTTTTAATACCGAGGAAGAGCGCTTAAATAAAGGAACTAAGGCCAGTACCCCTACAATAAATAACAGGGCTGACGCTTCATACATGGTTAGAAGCGAAAATGCTTTTTTCAACCATCCGCTCGCACTCATGGAAATTACCATCGTTCCCATAAACATTGGGTTTAAGATCCCATTAACCCTTCCGATAAAAGCAGCCTCAGTATTTTGCAAAATCATCGTATTAATCCCGATATGAATGCACGGCATGAAGAGTCCGCTGATAAATTGGGCTGTCAAAGTCAGCCATAATTGATCTGATACCCCCATTACGAAGAATCCGATTGCACATACGGACATACCAAGCGCAAGCAGGATTTGCGGCGGGGTCTTTTTCGCAAGACCAATTGTCAGGCCTCCTCCTAAAATCATCCCTATTCCAAAAGCAGCCATCAGCCATTGCAGCTGTTCTTTTGGTAGCCCAAGACGTTCGGTAACAAGGAAAACAGCTAATGGCTGGGTAAGCCCTAACCCTAAGCCTGCAGCAGCAAAACATCCGCCAAGCAATGTTAATGCACGACTGTTCCAAACATAACGGAATCCTGCTTTCATTTCATTTAGAAGCGTGGTCTTCTCTTGATTTTCTTCACTCTCTTTATCAGGAGGCAGCATGAATAAAATGGCTGCAGACAATAGGAACGCAATTCCCATGATGGCGATTGCGGCATTAATGCCGTAATGCTGAAACACAAAGGTTCCAATAATTGGACCGAGAATCATAAACAAAGCGAATACCGTTTGGTACATCGACATCCCCATTTGGATCAGTTCTTCTTTGACATGTATCTTGAATAGCTTCATTCCGGATGGTTGTGAAAACTGCGATAGAATCGATGAAACAAGGGTCGCAAAGAAAATGACCTTCCAGCTTCCGAAAAAAAGTGTCAACAGGACAACAAAAATCGACAACGCGCTGAGAAAATCGCACCAAATCATGGTCCGCTTTGGACGCCAGCGGTCTGCAAAGGTTCCGCCAATAAAGGAAAACAGAAAGATTGGGGCAAATTCCGCTACAGAAATAAGCGAAACGGCTACTGGATTTTCATGAGTTCGTTCAATGACATATAGTAAAATTGAATAGTTACGTACCCAGATACCAATTTGCAGGAAAAATACGGATAAGAGAATGGTACGAATAACCCGGTTTCGAAACAACGCTCCGACAGTGATATCTGATTTTGTTTTTTCCATAAAAAAACCTCCATATTCCTAACCTGGACAGGAGGCAAAACATACACAAATGGGCATAGTACACTAAATTTCCCTGTACTCCCCCATAACTTATGTAAAAAAGTCCGCACTAATCCTATCCAGAAATATTTTCGTTGATACGAATTTTTTTCTTACAATAGGATTAGTAGTTCATCGGCTTAATGGTCACCCTTTTCATAAATAGTAAGTTAATACTACTTTAATTTGAGTGAATAATCAAGAAAAATTTGTAATTAAATGGTAAGAGAAGACTCACTTTAAGGAAGGGTACTATTGACACTAAAAACATACTGGGCATCTACAAAGAGTTCAGCCAATCACAAAAAACTATCTGTATCTTCTATACCCTCCACAGGTAAGTGATGTTTTCATTTTCATAAATTCATACATGAGATTTGCGTTTCTTCCTTTTTGGGTTTGTGGATTTCTTTTATAGCGCAGGCATTCCATGAATTCATAATCACATTGGCAGGGGGATATTCCGTAATCGAGGCAGGTGTCATGCCTATAGCAGCAGTAATCAACATCATTAATTGGTGCACCAGGACCGCTGCATCCTGGGCCACACCATCTATATTCCGGGAAAATACAGATTGGAAACAGACTTTTTCGTTTCTTTCTTCCTTGCACCATCATCACCCCCAAAATTATAATTTTTATATATAAATATGTAGAAATTATAAAAATGAAATGGCTAATCCCCAACTTGTACAAATTCCTCTTTTTTATAATTATAATAAAAAAAAGCTAGAAGCATTAACCAACATATTTTCTTCGCTGAAAAAGCAAACTAAAAACTGCTGCTCATAATAAAAGGGAGTTGGTTTAGTTGAAATGGCATATGAGACTTTTATCGATGATTCAAAAAAAAGAAGATAAAAAAATCGCTCTTGCAGTTGATACCTCATCCGTTGAAGTACAAACAATTCTAATTAATAACATAGTTAAGTTATTCGAAACTGTTAAGCCCGATACCCTTCTCGTTCAAGCCGATTTCAAAATACGCAGCATTACCCCTGTTAAATCAGACACCATCAAATATCATACACATGGAAAAGCCTCTTATACAGATGTTTTAGAATGGGCAGATAAGGAGAATATTGACACCTTATTCTACATAACCGACGTAACCGGTTATATTTATGAAGAAATCACAAATGTGGATTATGAGCTTTATTGGCTGGTCCCAGATGTATTTTTGCCAAAAGTCCCTTTTGGGAAAGCCATAAAAATTGCTTAAAATAAAAAAGGTGCCTGAGGCACCTTTTTTATTTACGCTACTTGCTCTTCGCTTGATTCATCCAGTTTGTGGCCTTCCCATTTTGTAATGACAATCGCAGCCAAGGAGTTTCCGACAACGTTTACGGCTGTCCGCGCCATGTCTAGGATCCGGTCAATACCAGCAATAAAGGCAAGACCCTCAACAGGGATCCCAACCGTTCCTAAGGTTGCAAGTAAAACAACAAACGATACTCCAGGAACCCCGGCAATACCTTTTGAAGTGACCATTAACACTAAAACTAACGTGATTTGATGGCCAATACTCATGTGAATACCATACATTTGCGCAAGGAATAGTGCTGCAATCGCTTGGTACAGTGTTGAACCATCGAGGTTAAAGGAATATCCGGTTGGAATAACAAACGATGTAATTGCCTTTGGACATCCGAGCCTCTCCATTTTTTCCATGATTTTCGGTAAAACGGTTTCCGAACTTGCTGTTGAATATCCTAACATCAGTTCGTCTTTTAAATACTTTAGGAATTTAAAGATATTAATTCCAACAAGTTTTGCCACTAGTCCCAACACAACCAGAATAAAGAAGAACATTGCACCATAAACGACAATAACAAGTTTTCCAAGTGGAATTAAAGAGCTTAAACCAAATTTAGAAACCGTTACTCCAATTAAGGCAAAAACACCAAGCGGTGCAACCTTCATTACTTGATTTGTTACGTAAAACATGGCCTCAGCCGTTCCTTTAAAGAAATTCACAATAGGAGTTCCTTTTTCCCCGATTGCAGCCACTCCAAGACCAAACATAACGGAGAAGAAAATAATCGCAAGCATATCACCGTTGGCAAGGGACTGCATGATATTAGTCGGAACAATATTGACGAAGGTGTCAACCATGGAATGTGACTCGGTTGTTTTCGCAGTTTCGACATACGTATTAATATCGGTCTTAGTCAAGCGAGACATTTCTACGCCTGTACCGGGATGGAATATATTTGCTGCTAAAAGACCGACTACAATCGCAATCGTGGTAATTAATTCAAAATAAAGAAGTGTTTTTCCGCCAAGCTTTCCTAAAGACTTCATATCGCCAGTACCGGCAACACCGACGATTAAGCTTGAGACAACAATCGGAATCACAATCATTTTAATCAAACGAATGAAGATATTCCCAATTGGCTGCAAATAAGTTTCAACATGCGGGTTTCCATAAAAAATGGCACCGACAATGATACCTAAGGCTAACCCAATGAAAATTTGCCATGCTAAGCTAATTTTCCTCATCTGTATCTCCCCTTTTGTGAATGTAATCAAGCTGTTTTGAAATACAACTTGAGGATGTTTAAAACCCGGAGTGAAGAAAGATATTATTTCAATATAACGCTTTCAATATCTAGCATAAAGGAATTACAGCCTTATAGCAATGAAAAATTACTGGAAGTTGAATTAAAGTTCAAGTTTGATTAGCTATTCTAATATAAATTATAATTCTTTCCGTTTGCTGAATATTGTTTTCCTAATTTGAAATAATATCCGCGAATTATAATAGGAAATACGAGCAAAAGGCCAAATTTTTCGAGTGGAATTTTTAAAGAGTTTTGGCAATCATACCTGATGGACTGGCCGTTCTAATATAGTACGAATGAAGCAAAAACTAAAAGCATGTACCAAAAACAGGTGTTACTGTACCTTCTTTATAAGATGAACTACCCACAACAAACAACAGAAGCTCTAATTCCGAGCTTCTTTTTTTATAAAAACAGAAAAATCATCCTATGAAAAATGGAGGATTATTTTTCGAATGACCATACCAATGAATAATCCAGGAATCATAAACAAAATCGGAAGCCATACAGGACCGAATAGAACCCCAAATAATTTAAAGGTATTGGAATACATACAGCCAACCGTTACAAAGTAGGCGGCAAACACAAAAGGCATAAACGAATATCGGTCCTTCCCACCTCCAGCATCCTTCCATGCATCCCACATGGCGAAAAAATATAAACATGGATAAAACATTAGCCATTGATAATTCGTCTCCTGGATTGCTTTTACGATTTCCCCTTGAAAACTTAACATGATAATCGTATTAAAATGGGCTTTGACATTGATCAAAAATTCTAATCCAACAAATAATAGCCCTTTTATATATTTACCATTTAGAAGCTGCCCAAATCCAGGGAGGGCAATACTCCAAAAAAGCATTTCAACTTTGCGGTCACTTTTTCCCATTGTCTTCCCAACTTTACCATTAAACTTTTTTAAATGAGATTTTATTACAGAAAAGTCCTTATTCTGTATTTTGAACCATTCACCTCTCTTTTATGAGTACAAGTGCTTATTCGTAGATATAGTTATAATAAAGATAAAAATACTAAGAGAAATACCAAAAGATGCTAGGATCATGGAAACAGGCATAGATAAACAACAGTATGAGTAAATGTTTATTCACCTATTTCCTTAGAAACTGTAAAGGATACTCAAATACGATCAATCCTTAAAGGATAATATTCGTTTGTCAGCGGAATTTGCAGAGTTTGCATAAGTCACAAATTTGAAAAAAGGCGACCGAGTCATCATTCCTTTTAATGTGAGCTGCGGCCACTGCTGGTATTGTACACATGATTTGACAAGTCAATGTGACAATGGAAATCCCCATGGCCAAGGTTCAGGTTTCTTTGGCTATTCTGAAACCACGGGTGGATATGCCGGTGGCCAGGCAGAATATATGCGGGTCCCATTCGGAAATTTTACTCCCTTTAAAATTCCCGATAATTGTGAAGTCGAAGACGAAAAATTAGTGCTGCTTGCTGATGCAGCACCAACCGCCTACTGGAGTGTAGATCATGCCGGTGTAAAGGAAGGAGATACCGTCATTGTCCTAGGCTGCGGCCCCGTTGGTTTGTTGGCACAAAAATTCTCCTGGTTAAAAGGAGCCAAACGGGTTATTGCCGTTGATTATGTTGGATATCGCCTCGAGCATGCAAAACGGACGAACAAGGTTGAGATTGTTAATTTTGAAGATCATGAAAATGTCAGGGATTACCTGCTCGAAATTACCAAGGGCGGGGCTGACATCGTGATTGATGCGGTTGGAATGGACGGAAAAATGACCCCGCTCGAGTTTCTTGCTTCTGGGTTAAAGCTCCATGGTGGTTCAATGGGTGCAATTGTAATTGCAAGTCAGGCTGTAAGAAAAGGCGGAACGATTCAGCTTACAGGGGTATACGGCGGCAGGTACAACTCCTTTCCTCTCGGTGATATTTTCCAGAGGAATGTTGATATTAAAACAGGCCAGGCCCCGGTCATTCCGTATATGCCGTTCCTCTACGATATGATTAATGGAGGAAAAATTGATCCAAGCGACATCATCACCCATATCCTTCCATTGGATCAGGCTAAGCATGGATATGAGGTGTTTGATACAAAAACTGAGGACTGCATTAAGGTGATTTTACGGCCGTGATGGTGTTGGGGACAAATTTATATCATCTGCTATTTTTGTCCATAATACTTATTGGGGGCAGATTTTCAAGTTGATTATTTAGGTTTGTCCCCAATGATTTTTATTGAAAATACCTTCCTTGATTTCTGAGACGTTTTCCCCTATAAAATAATTCCCCTTTTTTTCATTAGGCTTCTTCACATCTTCTTGAAATAGGTATATGCCCTTCCATTCTTTTCATCTATTACATATTTTGTTAGTACCTAAAACGGGAGGTGTAATAAGATGTCTGATGGATACGCTGGCGGATTTGCATTGATTGTTGTATTGTTTATCCTCCTTATTATTGTAGGAGCTGCCTATATTGGCTGTGGCTTCTATTAAGAAGTAAATTTACTTAATCTTGAAAGGGGGATTATTATGTTTGGCTACGGTGGATTTGGCTATGGTTATGGCGGATGCGGTTACGGCGGATTTGGCTATGGTGCTGGAGGCTTTGCCTTAATCGTAGTATTATTTATTCTTTTAATCATCGTTGGAGCAGCTTGCTTCTATTAATAATTAAAGTTTATTTAAAAAAAGACACGTTAAAGCAATGCAAAAAATTTTGCATTGCTTTTTATATTTTTATTAGGCTATTTTCGTAAACTTTTTACAGATACAGACCTAGTCGATCAACCGCTTACGGCAGATAACTTACACCGAATATGTTTACAAAATGATCCAATAACAGTTTTTGGATTTATTTATCAATTGAGCATTCCACAGAGTGAATAGTTCTATAAGGAATAGAAACCCTATTTAGTGGAGGTGGAATCCATGCCAAGTGAAAATAAAAATTCTCCAAATAACATTAAATATAGTATTTGGGAAACACGAACCGATGAAGAGCAGATGGAGAATAAGCATAAAATCACAGAAGCAATTCAGGGAACAAATCTCGAGTCAAAGATTGAAGAAAAACACGAATAACAAGACAAAAGCAACCAAATGGGGTTGCTTTTTCTTGTTATTTTTCAAATATACCTATATTATTTGGATGATCTATTAATCGTTACTGCATTTATTCATATTACTTTAAAAGGGACGGGAAGACTTATTTTAATCTATTCACGGAAAACCTTCACAGTTGGAATCATATGTCTTTTATTCATCGGTTTCTTTATATTTTATCATCTCCATAAACCGGTTCAAACACCACCGCAGAAGAATAAGCACTCAGTTGTGAAAAAGAAAGAATACATACCTGTCGTGGAATATAATGGCGGAAGCCATCTAAAGGAAATTGGACAAAAAGTCCGGCAAAAAAACTGGGGGACATTAACTCTAGTAGATAGAATAAAAGTAAACAATACATTTACGGTTTCCCCGATGGTGATTAAGGTAAATGACGTAAAAATAATCAGACTATCAAACCTAACCAAACAAACTAAAGAATTTTTACGAGGATATACCGGTTTAAGTAATGAAGAGGCTTATCAATTATTTACGGAAAAAAATCTAAGTAATGAAGAAATACAAGACCGTGTCGAGCTTTCACGGACAGAAATCGGCAATAATACTACTTATTTAGAGATTACTTATTCTGTTAAAAATACTGGCTCAAAAGAACTTCAATTTTTTAGCATAGAAAATGTTAAATTAAACCATAAATGGTCTTATAAAGTGCCGGAAGAAAACTTTATCCTGTCCGATGATACGTTAATAGGCGCCAAAAGTGTCAGCAGAGTGGATTACAGGCCCGGCGAATCCCGAAAAGGAACAATTGGCCTATTGAATGAGTCGGATTCCTCCATCCGTAAAATAACATCTTTTTCGTTTACAACGGATGACCTTCTTGATGGGGATTCCCACCATCTTTTAGCCAAACCAAAGACATTCACGATAAATTTTTAGCTAAAATAACTAGGGGCCTGATTGATCATCTGGCCCCCTCTGCCGTAGATGTCCCTAATTCTTTTCTCCTTGCTCTCTATGATTCATTTTTTAGTATCGACGAGGCGATGGTTGAAATAAGCATGCCCGCCTTTTGACGGTCAAAATTGTTGATATCCTTAAAAAAGTGTTGATATATCTTAATTTTGTGTTGATATCCTTCTAAAAAGTGTTGATATATCTTAAAAAAGTGTCGATATCCCGCCAAAAAGTGTTGATATCCTCACCATCTTCTTAAAAATTCTACTCTTATTGGTTCATCACAGTATATCCAAGCCAGCCAATCAAAAAAAATTACCAATCTGGATATCCCCTCCTAAAATAAAAATGGACATGATTACAGCATTAAAAACGGCCGTAACCAGTGCCCATTTCACCAAACTATTCCGAGATCCATAATGAAATACTCACCTTAAACAAATCGCCATCCGTCTCGATCTCAAGGCTGCCTTCGTGGAGGTCAATGATGGATTTAGCAATCGCAAGACCAAGACCGGATCCATCTGTATGGCGTGAGGTATCGCCACGCTTAAACCGCTCAAATAGCTCATCACTATTATCATTCAATTCATATTTGGAAACATTTTTAAAAGTAATCATCGCTTGACCGTTCAATTTGGATATCGTTATATACACACGGGAATTCTCCATTGAATATTTCAGGATATTGCCTATTAAGTTATCAAACACACGCCAAAGCTTTTGTCCATCGACAATCGCGTTAATTGGCTTCTCTGTGTTCGTAACTCGGAATTGCAGGCTGGATTCATTGATCATAACATCATATTCTCCCAGCGCCTGCTGCAATAGTTGGACGAGATCCACCTTTTCCTTTTTCAATTCAATATTGCCGCTTGCCATTTTCGATACTTCAAACAAATCATCTATTAACACCTTTAACCGCTTGGATTTCCGATCAATAATTTCAAGATAAGCAGTTCGTTCCTCTGTTGATACCTCGTCAGTTTTTAACAGCTGAGTATAGGTAATGATAGATGTCAGCGGCGTTCTTAGATCATGACTGACATTGGTAATCAACTCCGTTTTCAGGCGTTCGCTCTTGGCCTGGGCATTTTGTGAGGTTTTTACCCCTTGCTTTAACACATTGATATTGCCAGCAAGCTTTGCAAAAACAGACTTCCCTGATACTTCCAAATCCTGCCCCATTTTTCCTGCAGCAAGCTCATTCGTTTTTTCAACAATCTTGTTGAGGTACGCCATTCGATTGACCAGCATGATTACGATCGGAATTGCTGCAAGCCCAATCAAGATTAAATAAAAAGGAAGAAATACTGGCTGCACAACAACTAAAACGGCTACTAATCCTAAGCTATATGCCGCGCCCAATAGAATAAACAATTGAGTGGCAGCTGTTTGATTTAAAAAGGCCTCTTTTAATTTGACCACTGCTTTCTTAAAAAGAAGTTTTGTATTTTTTCCTGATTTAAAAACTAAAGCTTTTTCCCATTGGGTTTTAATTGTTTTCCAGTCTTTTTTGATTACATAGAGGTAATTCCATTGGATAAAGGTAATTGCTCCAAAAATCAGTCCAATGAAAAGAAAAATAACGAAATCCTTACCGGTAACAAAAGGATTTTCATAAAAATAAATGACCTGATTGTTCGCTGCGAATAAACCAAAGGCGAAGCCTAGCCCTGATAGAATAAATAGAATGCCCCGTACATCAATGGGGAGCCAATTATAATATCGCTTCCATTTTTCGATTTCTGCTGGAATCCCTTTCGAATTTTTCCGGATTAAGAAGCCAACAAGAAGGGCAATCATACCTGATACAACGTAAATCCATAACAAGTTTCGCTGTTTTTTATAATTTTCTGCTTCCGACATTAACCAATTATCAGAGGACAGTGACTTAGGCACTCCGAGTTGTACCCCTGACGTTTCCATTGATTTGGAAATCATGGCATTAATAACATCATAATCTCCGGGGCCAAAATACATGAAATCATCTTGCTGAAGATAATGATTTGTATAAAACAGCATATGTTTAGAGTTCATTACATCTTTTGCCGTTTTTCCATCTGACAGTTGAAGATTTGTGTAGACTTTTCCGGTGGACTTGTCCTGATAATAGTATAGAAATGCATCCTTATAGCGCTGAAATTCTTCGCGATAATTCTCTCTTTCTTTAAAGTACTTTTCGATTTTCTTTTCTTTTTCCTTCACAATCTTTTGTTGGACATACTTGTCACTATTAAAAGTATTGGTGATATCCTTGATCTTTTGATCTCTTTCCGCAGTCAATGAATCCACCGTCACTTGATCCTCTTTAGCCTTTGCTTCTAAGATTCGTTGCTCGTATTGCTCTTTAATGTTATTTTCCTGCTCAGATAGACTTCCGTACCGATAGCGATACTCATTGATGTCGTCCTTTGTAACCTTAATCGTTTTTTTCGCTTCCTCCAAGGGGATATTCGTTAGCTCAAACATGATAAAATATCCGGGGAATTGGTCCATATAGCTTTGAAATTCCTGCGTGTGGAAATAGTTGCGGGTAAGGAGGCGTTCTCCGGAAGTAAAAACAGTAATGATTCCACTTAGGCCAAACGTTATTAGTAAAACCCAGATGCCAATAAGGAGCTTATTTTTCCATTTTATACCCAATACCCCACACCACCTTCAAAAATCTTGGATTTTTTGGATCAATTTCAATCTTCTCGCGAATTTTCCGAATGTGAACTGCAACCGTATTTTCCGCGTTATACCCCGGTTCCTTCCAGACCCGTTCATAGATTTCATCGATAGAAAACACCCGGCCTGCATTTGTCATTAGAAGTTCCACAATTTTATATTCAATTGGTGTTAACTTTATCGGCTCTCCGTGGACTGTTACTTCTTTTGCCGCCTGGTCTAAAATCAACCCATTAAGATCAATTATCTTTTTAATCCCATCGTATGTACCCAGGGTCACAAACCGCCTGAGCTGTGATTTCACGCGGGCCACAAGTTCCATCGGATTGAATGGCTTTGTGACGTAGTCATCTGCCCCAACCTGAAGGCCTAAAATTTTATCGGTATCCTCGCTTTTCGCACTCAAAATAATGATGGGAATGTTTTTTGATTCGCGAATTTTATAGGTGGCTGCAATCCCATCGAGCTTCGGCATCATCACATCAAGAATAATCAGATGTACCGGATGTTCATTGAGGATTTCCAATGCTTCGAGCCCATCCTTCGCTTTTAATACCGTAACACCTTCATTTTTCAAATAGATCTCGATGACATCCCGGATTTCTTTTTCGTCATCAACCACTAAAACATAATATGGATCCATGTTTCCCCTTCTTTCTATCTACCAATTTTTTCATTACTTATATAATAAACGGAAAATCTTAACATTCATTTTGGATAATTCTTAAGAATTTCTTAAGATTATTTTATACTAGAAGTTTGATAGGAGGGGGAATTCGGGAAAAATTGAGTGGAGATTAATCTTTCTTTGTAAAAATAAAAAGTCTCTTTGATGGAGAGACTTATAACAAACTATGGAGGTGTCATAAATGGAGAAATTCCTACACATTCTATTCCAAGTTAAAGGTCCAGTTTGGGTACTGATTGAGCGGTTATTTTAAAAAATAGAATTCCATTTACAGTCTAGAATATTTCCGTTATTGAAATGGGAATTTAATGATAGGTGATGATTATGAAAAAAGCATTCATTGTATTTCTTTTGATAATGTTGATGGCACCTATTTCATTAAAGGCAAAGTCTCCGGATCTTTCGCAGACTGTCCTTCATGATTTCGCAATTGCGATTATGAAAAAAGATGAAAGATTGGCTAGGAAGTTGATTAAGCCGTCGGTTAAAATCCCTGAAATTCGTGAAAACACACCGATTCAAGGAATTGAAACACTGCCTTCTCCTCATAAAAATGCGAGAATCCTTTTAGCACGTTTTGAACGGGAATACTTTGATAACCAGTCATTTACTGAAAGAATAGCTTTTATTTGGGAGGTTTACGTCGAAAACAACAAAATTTCTAGGATCAAAGTGCTTTCTGACCTTTCAAACCCATTTATGAATGAACCAATCAAGGAATACCAAGAGAAATATAATAAGCAGTTGCTCGTCCCTGCTTATTTTCCTTTTAAAGTGACTCATATTCAAGGCAATGTGATCTACAATGAGGCGATTTGGTTATATCGAAATAAAAACGGTAAACTATCCATTCAGGCAACGCCTCATTTAGGAAAGTTGGGTGCAATAAAAGATTATCGTGCTCTTGTACTAAAGAATGGGCAAGAGGCCTTTATTAAAGAGATTCCAGCTGGATATGAGGTTACTTTTCTGTATGATGATATTCAATATACTGTGAAGCTAGAGGGTGAAAAGAAGCTCTATCAACCGACGGAAAAAGAGCTAATTGATGTAGTGGAATCAATGTTTCCGACTTCATAGCAGAGGGATAGATGAAGGACATTTTCACATTCACCTAACTGTAATTTGTCCTTCATCACACCAAATTACGCTTTAATCAGCATTGGCTAAAGTAAATTCCTTTACAGCATGTATGTATTTTTCATACCAGATCTTCCATTCCTCAACTCTTGATTCGATTGTTCTTCCCTCCAACAATGCCAGAATTACCTCCAAACACATATGCCAGCCGGCAAGATCCTTGGGCGTATGGTCAGTGATTTCTTTTAATTTCTCCGTCAACACCAACCTGCAACCCTCTGATTCCGGACTCAATTCAAAGCGCATCGTGTTCTCCCACCAGGTAAACTCTAAAACAGAATACATTTTCAATTCAGTTATCGTCAGCTTATCAGAAGTACCATCGGGCATTTGGAAGATTATCGCCCCGCCTTCACGGAGCTCCTCAACTTGGAGTTCTGAAAACCAGTTAGAAAGTTTATCGTTCTCTGTCAACCACGCCCAAACTTCTTGTACAGGGTACTTCCAGTGCCGTTCATACCGTGCAATTGCTCCATTTCCGGTTTTTGTCATTTCCGCGATCATTTCATAAACCTCCTCGATAATCGAAATCTATTTTAAAAATACCATTTTTCCCTCTTGTCCGCATTTTTTTATAAGCGAATTTCTACCTCAATCCATCTATAATTTAAGACTAGCTCCTTTTTTAAATTCGAACGTAATATGTAAAAAATAAGTTGGTGATGACATGCATACGATTATTACCGGATCAGGTGCGCCTATTTATTTAGGTTATTCTGCCCCAATGTTTGGACCTTGGAATCAAATCATACACCATCATAGTATTCAGTTTGGTCAGAACACTATTCACATTCTACCCGCCCTTCATGGGTATCCACCTATGTTTCCATATTTCGGGCCATTCGTACCTTTTCGAAAATAGTTTAAAAAAATAATTCTTAATTCGATAACAAATCCCATATGAACAGATAGTAGAATTCCCGCCCAACAGAAAAAACGATACCCTTTTTTTAGGTATCGCCATAGAGATTAAAAAATGAACCTTATATGCTTTTAAGAATTAATATAACAATCGCCAAAATTAATACTGCCATAATGATAAAAGGAGTTAGCCCGGAACTAAAAACAACGTAGACCGTAATATGGCGGAACGCATTTACGACCATATAAATGAATAAGACGATACCCAAAAATACGATTAGAGCCGCATTATTTTCTCTTTTCACTTCAACGAGCTCCTTTCAAAGCAAAACCACTCATCCAGACAGCTAGTCCTTTATATAACACTTTATTAACTACAATTTGTATTATTCTTGAAGTCCCAAATTCCCCATAAAAAAAGCGATCCTCCACAATCGAAGAATCGCCTACATTTTTCATGAGCTTAGTCCGTTAATTTCGTTCACAAGAGTCTGCAAAGCATCCCCCATTTTTGACTGTTCCATATTCCTGCGGATCTCTCCACTTTTTTTCTGCAAAGTCTCCAACTGCTCAACTAAAGTTTCGATCGTTAAGTTTTCTTCCTGTAACGTTAAAGAGTACCCTTCTTCTTTGAAGGCTTTAGCATTTAAAATTTGATCCCCGCGGCTTTGTTCCAAACCTAAGGGGATAATAAGCATTGGGATTTTTAAAGCTAGAAATTCAAAGATGGAATTGGAACCACCTCTAGTTATAACTAAATCCGTAGCTGCTAAAATATCGGGCAGCTCATCATGAATATATTCAAATTGCTTATACCCTGGCACATTTGAATAACTCGGATCCATATTATTTTTGCCACATAAATGCACAATTTGATACTCAGCAGCAAGTTTTTTTAGAGCCCCTCTTACAGCCTCATTAATTTTTTTCGCTCCCAAACTTCCACCCATAATCGTCAAAATCGGCCGGTTATCATGAAATTCGAGAAACCTTCTGCCCTTTTCCTCCGAACCTTTAAAAATCTCTCTTCGAATCGGCGACCCAATCACGAAGGTCTTTTGTGCCGGAAAATACTTTTTGGTCTCATCAAACGAAGTAAAAATTTTGGTCGCAAACCTTTGTGAAATCTTATTGGCCAAGCCTGGGGTAATATCACTTTCATGAATAAAAATTGGGATTTTTAATGACCTAGCAGCGATGATGACCGGCACGGATACAAACCCGCCTTTAGAAAAAACAAGATTCGGTTTTATCTTTTTCAAAGCCTTCCTCGCATCGAGACAGCCTTTTAATACCCGAAAAATATCTATTACATTTTCAACATCTATGTATCTTCTTAGCTTCCCGCTGCTTATTCCATGATAAGGGATATTGATTTTTGAGATTAACTCTTTTTCAATCCCGTTTTTTGAACCAATATATTGAATATTCCAGTCATGAACAATCTCCTTAATGATGGCAATATTAGGTGTTACGTGGCCGGCTGAGCCTCCGCCAGTAAACACAATCGTCTTTTTTGACATAATTCCTCCTGATAACAAAGCATTTTTAGTATTGATTATATGGGAACATAAACCTACAATGCCACTGCTTGAATTGAATAGTTTATCATAAATGGAAACCAAAGTTTATAGATAAATCAAATCCAAACATTATTCTTGGTTATCCTCTCTTCTATCAACAATAAACATTTCATATTCCATTCTATTTTGGGAAAAATAATCCCGACTGACTAAATGTTGGGGGAATTTGAAATATGAAAACGAAACTTACCACCTTTGCGTTAATACTTTTATTTCTGATCTCAATCGCTTTAGAGACAGAGGCGCTCAGCTTTAATAAATTACCCATCAAACATTCATCGAAGCAATGGTCCGTGGAAGTTGCAGAACCCGGGCATGGCAAAGGATTAGCTAAATCTGAAAAAGGAAAGTTTAATACCTACTCTTTAGAGGTCCATAACATTGGGAAAAAGGTAAATTCAGTAGAAGTGTTTATGTATCGAAATGAACCAAATTCCACTACAAAGTTTTCTCTTTTTGGATGTCCTGATGGGGATGATTGTACGGAAGGCCGCTTTGAGCACGCACTCTCTTTAGCCAAACAATTGAATAAGGGTAAACCTTTTCGCTTTAAAAATTTCCCTTTGGCTAATAAAGCGACAGAACTAGAGGTAGAGGTTATTTGGACACAAAAGGGCCAAAAAGGCAGGCCATTAAAAGAAACCTTCACCTTCGCCGTTGAGTAAAATAGGCATCGCGCATTGCCCGATGCCTTTTAATACCCCTTTTTCGTTTGGATTCATTCTCCATCTAACTCCTTTAATTTTCCATCCGTATAACTTCTCTATTTTTCTCGAATTCCTTCATCCAGTACCTAAGTGAGGAGATAAATCCCTCTGCTTCCGGAGTCTCTTGTTTCTTAACAACATAGGTAAAAGAAACAGGAAGATCGATTTTATCCGGTTTTATCTCAACCATTTTCCCATTTTTTAATTCTTCCTGAACAATCGATAACGGTAAATAAGAAATACCCAGTCCTGTTTCGATAAACCGCTTGGTAATTTCCATTTGAGTAACGGGGATTGTCCGAATTCTTGGATAGTATCTTTTAATCTCTGACAGTAACGTGTCCCAATAGGCTGGATGGTTATCGGTTAATAACCTGAATCGCTGAAGAACGTTCACCTCATTTATATGCGTTTGTTCCTGTTCTTTTTCCTCTAGATTTGGAGCCACCATAATTACTGGATCACGATGAATAATTTCACAAAACAGATCTGTTTGAATCGGTTTCATCCTGGATAACCCAATGTCGGCTTTGCCAAGGCTTATATCTTCACCAATCTCAAAAGAACGAACAACATTGATGATCACCTCTATATCCGGGTGTTGTTCTATAAAAATTTGCAAAAATGTTGGAAGAACAGATGCAGCAATTTGAGGGGCCACCGCAATCGTCAGTTTACGATTATAGCCTTGCTTCCATCCTTCGAATTCCTCCATCTCATCGTCATATCTATTCAAAATTTTGAGGGCAGACGAGAGGAACCTCGAACCAGCCGGGGTAAGAGAGACATTTTTCCCTGTCCGTTCAAATAAAGAAATGTGCAAATACTCCTCTAACCTCTTTATGTGCTTCGTAACAGCTGGTTGTGTCAAAAATAATTCCTCCGCTGCTTTACGGAAATTTTCATATTTAGCCGCTATGATAAATGTTTTTAACCACTTTATATCCATTTCGTTTACAGTCCTTTTATTAATAACCAATGGTTATTAATTTTATTAAAATTTGTTAATTTTCATTATATAGGAACTCTTTTATAATTCATATTAAGTTATATTCAAAAGGGGCTGATTAGATTGAACGAGACAACAAATAGGATTAAAAGAAAATTTGACGAAAATGCACCGAATTATGATCATCAAAGAAGAAAGTTAATTCCATGTTTTGATGATTTCTACTCTATTCCGGTTTCAATCATTCATACTAAAACTGAAGCCCCATCCGTTCTGGATATTGGTGCAGGAACAGGACTATTTTCATTTTTTCTAAAAGAAAAATATCCAAATGCCCGCATGACATTAATTGATTTATCAGAAAAAATGATGGATGTTTCAAGGGAGCGATTCAGCGAACACCAGGATATCCGCTACATTGTTGCAGATTATACTAACTATAGGTTCGAAGAGAAGTTTGATGTTGTAATCTCATCCCTTTCCATCCACCATCTATCAGATGAAGAGAAACAAAAATTATATGAAAGAATTTTCTTTTTGCTAAAAGAGGGAGGGATTTTCATAAACGCGGATCAAGTGCTTGGGAATACACCATTTATTGAGGCGCTATACAAAAATGACTGGAAAACCAAAATTGAAAAAGGCGGTTTAACACTGCAGGAAATTGAGGCTGCTTATGACCGAACAAAGCTTGATAAAATGGCTACACTTGGGGACCAAATCAATTGGTTGAAAGCAAGCGGTTTTCAAGATGTTGATTGCATCTATAAATACTATAATTTTGTCGTTTTATTTGGTAGAAAGCTTTAACTATTTTACTAAAAAACCGAGGTGCACCAAGTCATCAATCTCTTGGTGCCCTATACGTTTTAGTTTAATCATCATATGGCCAAATATAAAAAATAGCAGAAACACCCTCGCTAGCTGCTTCATCGTAACACTCAAGTGCATCCTCATTTTCAGGATCATCTTCATACTGTTCACGGGTAGCGATAAACTGCTCCTCAACCGTAATTACTTCCCAGCCTTCATTAGTTATGTAGTTTTTTGCTTTTGCTAATGCGAAGTTAACATCAATTGAATCCACCCAGCAACAGACAACTGCACCGGCACAATCCTTTTTTTCGGGATTTTCTGCTAAGGGTATGGCGTCAAAAGTAAAATAATAAATCGGCATTGTATACTCCCTTAAATAATCTCTTTCTCTTTTTTATTTTCAGATGTAGACCAGTGGGCCGGCCGAGTAAGCACAGGTGGTAGTTTTGTATTAGCATCGCCCTTTGCCGAGTTAATTTGAGCCTGTGTGAGAAATATAGTTCCGGTTAAGTTAGCACCACTAAGATTTGCATCGCGAAAGTCCGCCCCAATTACATCTGCACCTCTTAAGTCGGCGTCTTTAAGATTAGCAGCAATGAGGTATGCCCCCCTTAAATTTACCCCTTGAAGATTGGCTTTCTGAAGATTTGCACCAAACAAATTGGCTCCCCGTTCATAGGTTTTTCGAGAGTTTTTCGCACCCTTATTCTTGCTCTCCCACTCAACACGAACTAGTTCACTAGTCTTAAGGAGCAATACATTTACATCTGCCCGATGTCCCGACAGGTCTAGTTCCATAAGAGACTCGGGACTAAGAAAGGTAAGTTGTTCTGTCTTCCCTACCATGGATTTGAGCTCTTTGTGGATGGAATGAGTTTCCTTTAATATCAATGCTTCATTTAAATACAAGAGCATCTCATGAAGCTGCTGCATCACTGGAAATACGTCAAACATTTGTTTCGCAGATTGTGGATTCTCGAGCCAGTCGTTCCCTTCAAAAGTAATTTGAGAAACTTTTTGACCCGCGCCAAAGCATTCATATACCGTGCAGCCTTTAAAGCCCTTTTTCCTTAGATCTTTATGGATACCACAGCGAAAATCCGCCTGAAGATTCGGGCACGGACTGCCACCCTCTTTTCCTTTGGCAAAGTCTGCTGAGGCTGCGAACGGCAAAGCAACACAGCACAAACCAAAACAATTCTCGCAGTCAGAATGGAGACTTTCTGGGCTAATGCTGTGTTTACTTAATTGACGTTGATTCTTAGACAAAATATGCACTTCCTTAAAGGTATTCTTAATTTCTAATACATCGCCATCCACCTAATCATACTATTTATTTCAAAAGTTTGTCCTACAATTTTTAACGCCTTGATCTTTTTGAAAAATACGAAAACAATATAACTAATATGCCGGTTAATTGAACACTAAAACCTATTAAGGTGATGACAATTGAACGCGACATATAATCATAATAATAAAAAGTTCCATCCCCTGTATATTTAATATAATCAGTCCATTCCTCTGCGATGCTTGGACTATACAACATAAAAGCTAAACCGATAATTATAAAACAGGCTCCTAATGAGTATTTACTACCCATTTGATCTAGCTCCTTTCCTAATTAAACACGAATCAAAAATTATTCTAGTAAACTTATATTCGACACTATTCCAATTTTATCCTCCATTTTAACAAAAAATGGGTTTAAAAAAGAACCACTTTGAAATGGTCCTTTTTAATTAATGATTAACCCTATTTTTGTCTCTACTTCTAATGATAAAAAAAATTAATGAACTGAGACAAAAATACCATTTCCCATTTTCCAGTAAAAACCACCTGACAAATGGAACCGCTTCCATTAAAATAAAAGTAAGAAATAGGAGAGGGGATAGAAACAATGGAACTTTTATTTGAACTACGTGTATACAATCAGTCTGAAGAACCTTGTGAGGAAAACATCCCAAATAAAGAAATTGAAGAGAATTTCGATATCCCCGATTATGATTATAATAAAAGATTGTGGTTTTAATATAAAATAGGGTTGAAATAAGAGCTTGAGGTCATCCTCAGGCTCTTTATTATTTCTCATCCATTCCATAATAAAATTAAAGCTCATTTTAAAATATGGTCTAAATTGAATCTTTCTCAAATATTTTATAGGAAGAATACCCAAAATCATATGAAATAGGAGAGAGTAAAATGTTTGTTGTTTATTTTTTCGATAACAAAAATCTTTTATTAACTCAGCTTCTTCAGCGTGTTCCATCGGTAGGCGAGGATTTAAAAATTAAAGGTCGTAAAGGAAAGGTTTCGAGTGTTACTAGCGTGGATGAGCAAAAATTCCAAGTGCAAATTGTGCTGGAAGCCGTTAATAAAAATAAGCAGGCGGCAGCTGTAGATAATTCTAAAAAGAAAAAAAGATAACGGAAAACCTTAGAGCACACATGTTTTGTGTGCTCTTTCAATTTACCGCAGCAAATACTGTTTAAGCATCCTGAGTCAAAACTCTATACTAAATCGCTGCGATTTACATAAGTTTTTACTTCTTGTGGAAAAATAAGATTAAAAACAAAAGAGGGAAAATCCTTGAAAAAGCTACTTATTAGTTTGGCCTTGTCAGTTGTTTTTTGTTCGGAAATCATTGCCCCAAGAAATTTAATGAATACAGCATACTCACAACGGAAGCCTATTCCTCCCTATGCGAAGTGGGGAGTTTTTGCGATGAAGAAAACAAAAGAAAAGTATCCGAAAGCACAAATTATTGACTATCTTCATATTGGCAGAATCAGCGGCCCTACAACTTCTACGGAAAAATTCAAGCTTTGGTTAAAAGAAAACGGAAAGGAATTTGGGGTTTTTATCGATATTGAGTTTAACAACAAAACGGAGCAAGTAAAGAAGGTTACTTTAAAAGAGACACCTAAATAATGGGGAATTTTAATGACTCGACTATCTCAGTCGAGTTCTGGTAAGTTAAACTATTTTTGTTCCGTTATTTGATCCAATTAACTTTCAATCTTTTTACTTGTTCATTTTTGGAAGAACGGCTTCCTCATCAGGCAATGAAACAACTTTTCTTTTCCCCTTTTTATATTTACTAACCCTCATCGGGCAATGAAGCAGTCTTTCTTTTCCCTTTTTTATGTTTGTTGACCCCCATCGGGCAATGAAACAGTCTTTCTTTTCCCTTTTTCATGTTTGTTGACCCTCATCGGGCAATGAAGCAGTCTTTCTTTTCCCTTTTTTATGTTTATTGACCCCCATCGGGCAATGAAACAGTCTTTCTTTTCCCTTTTTCATGTTTGTTGACCCTCATCGGGCAATGAAGCAGTCTTTCTTTTCCCTTTTTTATGTTTATTGACCCCCATCGGGCAATGAAACAGTCTTTCTTTTCCCTTTTTTATGTTTGTTGACCCTTATAGGGCAATATACTGGCCTCGTATACAGACTCAATTAATTATGGTAATCTATTTAGTTATAATAAGAATATTTAGATAAATTATAAAAATCAGCTCATTATTAGGGGGAAAAGAATATGCCGATGAAAATTGGAACGGAAGATTTTAATCATCGGGTAGATGCCGGAATTAACAACGCGTTTATGAGAGGTGCAGTATCCAGTGCGCAGGATAACTTAAGTTCAAGGAAGCTAATGGCAGCAGAAGAGCTTGGTAACTGGGAGGAATGGCGTTCACACGGTGAAGAAATCCGTAAACACGTGCTAGAAAACCTGGATTATTATTTATATCAATTAAGTGAAAATGTCGCAAACAGAGGCGGCCATGTCTTTTTTGCAAAAACCGCGGACGACGCAAATCAGTATATTCGTAGAGTAGTTGAAACGAAACAGGCTAAAAAGGTTGTTAAGTCAAAATCAATGGTTACAGAAGAAATTAATTTGAATGCTTGTTTAGAAAGTACAGGCTGTGAGGTCATTGAAACCGATTTAGGAGAATATATTCTGCAATTGGATGACCATGATCTCCCCTCCCATATTGTTGGCCCTGCCATGCATAAAAATAAAGAGCAAATCAGGGAAGTTTTTGTGAAAAAATTAAACTATCAAAAGTCAGACAAGCCTGAAGAGATGGCCTTGCATGCCCGTGAAACGCTCCGCAACGAATATTTAACCGCTGATATCGGCATTACCGGCTGTAATTTTGCCATTGCTGAAACAGGTTCCATCTGCTTAGTAACAAATGAAGGAAATGCTGATTTGGTAACGGCTCTTCCAAAAACTCAAATTACAGTGATGGGAATGGAAAGGCTTGTTCCAACCCATGAAGAATTAGATGTCCTTGTCAGCCTGCTAACAAGAAGCGCCGTCGGCCAAAAGCTGACAAGCTATGTAACCGTGTTATCGGGACCAAGAGATGAAGGTGATGTCGATGGACCAGAGGAGTTCCATTTAGTGATTGTTGATAATGGCCGGGCAAATATTCTTGGCGGTGAGTTCCATTCAATTCTCCAATGCATCCGTTGTGCAGCCTGTGTGAATGTTTGTCCTGTATATCGTCATGTTGGGGGGCATTCTTACGGTTCTATTTACTCCGGGCCAATCGGAGCGGTTTTATCACCATTACTAGGTGGGTACGATGACTATAAAGAGCTTCCCTATGCATCGACATTATGCGGGGCTTGTACGGAAGCCTGCCCGGTAAAAATACCGTTACACGAACTGCTTCATAAACATCGGCAAATCATCGTCGAAAAAGAAGGAAGAGCACCCATTTCGGAAAAACTGGCTATGAAAGCATTCGGACTTGGTGCCGCTTCTCCCTCCCTTTATAAATTAGGATCAAAAATTGCACCGTCTGTGATGAATCCTTTTACTGTCGGAGATAAAATCTCAAAGGGACCGGGCCCATTAAAGGTATGGACAGAAATTCGGGAATTTCCTGCGCCTAATAAAGAGCGCTTTCGTGATTGGTTTAAAAACCGTTCGAAAGGAGAGGACAGATCATGAAGGGTTCCATACAAAATCGGGATGATTTTCTTAGCAATATTGCTGGGCGTCTAGGGAGAGATTCAGTAACCGCCGGGGTAGCAAGACCAAAGTGGAAATACTCACCTCAAGATGCGGTATTAAAAGATGCAAGTTCCGATGAATTACTGGAAATTCTAAAACGACAATGTTCGAACATCCTTACAGACATTGTTTTAACGAACAAAACCGGATTAGCTGACACCATTAATAAAATGGTTGCTAATTATGGCGGTGGGCCTATATTGTCTTGGAAAGATCCCCGCTTTGAGGAATATGGGTTATCTCCCCTGTTTAAAGAGAGATGGCCTGAAGAAGGGATTGAATTTCAGGAGTGGGATTCTTCGATTGGAGAAGAAAATATTAAGCGGGCGGAACGTGCTAATATAGGAATTACGATAAGTGATATTACGCTTGCCGAATCCGGCACAGCTGTTCTTTTCAGCAGCAATGATAAGGGCCGGACTGTTAGCTTTTTACCTACCACTTCGATTATCCTGATTCCCAAAAGTACAATTGTTCCAAGAATGACCCAAGCAGCAAGAAAGATACGGGAAAAAGTAGAACGTGGAGAGCATATTGCTTCCTGTATTAATTTTATTACCGGGCCAAGTAATTCCGCAGACATCGAGTCAAAGCTTGTGGTTGGTGTGCATGGCCCGGTTAAAGCGGGTTATATTGTTATTGAAGATTTATAGGATTTTTGTCGTAAATCAAAAGAAAGGGCGCCTGGACTTTCCTGGCACCCTACTTTTTTTAAAACGGTTTCAATATCATTAGCGAAATAATGATGATAAAAATGATATTTTCAATATATTCAGTCCGAAAAAGACTTTTGGCTAAACGTTTATATTCTCCAGGGATTTCCTCGCCTTTATGTGTTTCCAATAGGGCTTTTATCGGTTTCGATCTTGGTGATAGCGCTAGTGGGCCCATCGCCAAGGAAATTAAAAAGAGAATAAGGCTTGTTACATACCACCCCATCCGAAATAGCGCCGGATTAAGAAATCCCATGGTCAATCCGGTAATTAACAATAACGTGCCGCCCACCATCACAAAAATATGTAATTTATGTCTAATTTTATAGGAATGCCTTAACTCCGTCATGGTATTCCCCATTCTGACCACGGTTGTTAAAATAAAACCTGGTCCCATTCCGATTATGGCAGAAAATATATGTATGAAAACGATGATTTTGTAGAAAGTAATCACATTATGCCCCCTCTATTCCCATCTCTAATTTTACCATATTCTTAGGAAATAACATGTGATAGAAATGGCAGACAGATCGTAAATTAGCAGTGAATGCCCAATTAGCTTCCCATTCATTATACTATTTTAGCATATATATCCATTGTATTTTTGATTGTTTTGCAAGAGGGAAAATAAAAAGAAAAGGCCTCGGTCGTTTTCCCCGATGCCTCTTCCTTTCAACCACCCACCTCTTTCTTTTTCCGAAGAACATAACAGGTTCCATCCTCCGCAAAATACAAATATTCCCCCTGGTCGATATTAAAATGAACATTCTCTTTGTCGTACAGGAGTTTTGCAACTTTTACAAATTGCTCCACTAGATCACTTGTTGGATTAAAGATGATTTCTCCACTTTTCTGGGTTGTCACAAATCCCTTCGGGTTACATTTTCGTTCCGGTTTTAATTCAGTGGTCCAGGTTCCATTGAGAAGAACAGAACTTGCGGTAACCCTAGATTTTCTGTTTTGAACGGACCAAATTTTCCGGCAATTACAACGATGGATTTTGCTTTTCATCACCAAATACCTTCTTTCAATAAGAAGATGAAAAAACGTATCATGGTAATTATATTCAGTAAGAGTTTGGCCTATTTTATCAAAAATGAAAAAGCCTGGATCTCTCCAAGCCTGTGTAATCATAATTTAAATTTCATTATTTTTTCTTATAGCCTTTAGTAGTTCATCAAGCTTTTCATTTCTTTCCCGCTCTAACTTTGTTTTTTCATTCATAAACTTAATAACTTTAATGACGAAAAGAATTCCTAGTACAATCAGCACTAAATAAACAATAATCGGCAAAAAGCTAAATAAGACAAATAGGCCCTCTGATGCAAAAAAGGAATGACCACTTGACATCAAAAATCCCCCCTAATTTATATATATGCATATTATACCTTAGTTTCCATTTTTGGTAATTATTTTCATTAGAGAGGATATTAATTTCTATTTTTGGATTAAAACGGTAGAATAAGATTGGTTAAACAATATTATATATTTAAATAAAGATTTATGGGGGATTTAGGATGTCACCTTCGAAAGTTCTTAAATGGGTAACGGGCGGTTTAGAGGCATTACTGGGAATTCCGATTCTAGGCGGAACGATTGTCTTAAGTCTTGCTTGGACTCCACTGGGGATCATGCTGGTTTTACATATTATAACTCTTGTTTTAGCCAAAAAGGATGGCGATGCTGTTTCGGGGAGCATCCTTGGGATTGTGACTTCCTGTATTGCTTGGATTCCAATTGTCGGAATGATCATGCATATTGTTACCGCCATCGTACTAATGGTCGATGCTGCAAAATCTTATAGACAGGCATAATTGCACATCAAAAGCAGTTCTAATAAGGTAGAACTGCTTTTTTAATTTAAGATAGATTCACTTTTTCGAAATGTTCAACCGTAGGGAACGGATCATAAAAATGATGTAAAAGCTTCTTCCATTCCTGATATTCATTTGATTGCCGGAATCCAACGGTATGGTCTTCTAGTGTCTCCCATTTCACCGTTAACAAATATTTTCCGTCAACCTCCAGACAGCTCTGTAACTCATGGGATATATAGCCGCCCATGGAGGATATTATTTTTGAGGCTTGGCGAAAAGTTTCCTCGAATTCCTGTTCTTTCCCCTGTTTAACTTGAAGCATAGCTGCTTCTAAAATCATAAAATCTCCCCCTTTCACTTTAGCAATGTCTAAAACGATGAATGTAACATCCTCCTTTGGGAATTATAGGATAAAAAGACTTTGAGGAGCTCTTCATGATTGCTATTGCCTACTCGATTTTCTGGATTGCCGCTGCATATAAGTTAGCAGACCGCAATTGGAAACCCTATTATCCCACACTTCTGTATGCATCGCTTGGAAATGCTTTATACGAACTCATCTGCTATAAATATCAACTATGGCAAATGGAGCCAAATGGGCTGCCTTTTGCCATGATACCGATGTTGTTACTTATTTTACTAGGGATGCCACTATCGACCTGGATTTACCTTTCAAAATTTCCTTTTAGAAAAGGGCTCTCCTCCCAAGTGCTTTACATTTCTTTGTTTGTCGTCCTTTTTGTTATATTGGAATTTTTATCGATAAAATGGGGTGCCATTACCTATCACCATAACTGGAACCTATTATGGTCCTTATTTTTCGTTATTGTTATGTTCATAATGCTCCGGATTCATTATCAAAGACCGATGCTGGCACTTATTCTATCTGTCATTTTTTCTGTTTTTCTATGCTTGATGTTTAATGTTTCCCTGGATAAAATGAAGTAATTATTAATGCCGGAGGTTTCGCCCTGGTCTATTCACAAATTTGATGCACTTAGAACGTTTTATCTGCGTTAAAATAGAATTTATCTGCGATTCTTAGCCATTTATCTGCGTTTCCAGGACTTTTATCTGCGTTGCGATTTTTTTAAAATGAAAGCCTGTACGCTTTGACGATTATTCCGTCATTTGCAGGCTCAAAATCGAATTCCGGCTGCCGTTCAAAACCTAAATGTTCATAAAGCCGCATCGCGCTTTCCATAAATTCTCCTGTATGGAGCCCAATTGCACTATGTCCAAGCGCCTTTGCACGTGAAATACATTCTAAAATCAATAATTTCGCCACACCTTTACCACGGGCTTCCGGCGTGACAGCTAGCATTCGGATTTCGGGATGATCCAACTCCTCCAACAACCCTTCGTAAGCATCCATCTTTGCTGGGAATAAAACCACACTGCCTACAATCGCACCATCCATTTCGGCAACAATCCTCACCGCCCCCGGATGCAAATCCCCCTCTGAGGAAATGCCGTTTTTCAACGCATTCCAATGACCTTCAGGAATACGGGCAGCATGTTCCTGATAAGCCTTGACTCTCTGTTCACGAATAAAAGCCATTTCCTCCAATCGTGCATCACGTATAATCAAGAGCCCATCATCCCCTAAAAAATTTTTCTTCCTTCTTGCTTAATTCATGGCGGTTATGCTCGGAATATAGACCTGAAAGATCCGGCCCCTTCGGTAAAATGCTATTCTGGCCTTTTTGGTCATCACTTGCGATATGGTTTGATAAATGATAATGCTTCTTAATCGCATCAAAATCTGTTGTATCGCCAAAACCAGGTGTCTGAAATAAATCACGTAAATAGCCCCATAAGTTTGGAAAATCCACAATACGATTTCGATTACATTTGAATGCTGAATAATAGGCGCAATCAAATCGAACCAGCGTTGCATAAAGACGAACATCTGAATCGGTAATATAATCACCAAATAAGAACCGCTGCCCTGCAAGTCGCTGCTCTAGTACATCGAGACGGGCAAAAAGAACATCATATGACTCTTCATAGGCTTCCTGCGATTGGGCAAAGCCGCATTTATACACCCCATTGTTCACTTCATGGAAGATGACGTCGTTTAGGGCATCAATCTCTTCGCGTAAATGTTCCGGATACAAATTCGGTGCATTTTCCTTATGAAAAGGTGCCCAAGAAGTTTCAAGATAGTTTGTTAATTTAAAATAATCATTGTTAACGACCTTTTGTTCCTTTACATCAACAAATACAGGAACCGTTGGTCGTCCCGTATAATCGGGGTCAGTTTTTTTGTAGATTTCACTTAGGTAGCGGATTCCTAAAACTGGGTCTACACCATTCTCATCCAAAGAAAATTCCCAGTCCACATGCGCAAGCTTTGGACGCATTGGACTTGCAGTTCCCAAACTAATGCTATCCTCTAATCCTAGTACTCTTCGAACAATCACCGACCGATGGGCCCAAGGGCAGACAGCCGACCATAATAGCCGGTATCGTCCTGCTTCTACTGGAAGTTCACCCTCGCTTGTACCAAAGGGTGTAATAAATCTATTTTTTTGACGTTTAAAAGAACCATCGGAGCTTATTTCTGTAACAGTTCCTGAAGTGGTTTCGCTTTTTGACATGTCGGGCACCTCTCAACTATTGAATAAAATTGCTTTTGCCTTGGCTACTAATTTTTCTTGATCATCGTAGATGGAGCATTCCGCATGGGTAAGAGTGCGGCCTTGCTTAAATACATGAGCATGAGCAATCAGGTATTCTCCCTTTGCTCCTTTTAAAAAGGTAACATTTAAATCGGTTGTTACGACCCTTTGTGTACCATCTTCATTAGCAGCAATAACATTGCACATTCCTACATCCGCGAGAGAGGAAATAATCCCTCCGTGTACAACGCCAACACTATTTACATATAACGGTTGGATTTGCAAAGTTACTTTTATATTGTTTTCATCTTGTCTTTCATATTGTAATCCTAAAAATTCATCCAACGGTTGTTTTATAAACAAAGTGCACACCTCTGTTTTGATTTAAGTAATTTCAAGTTTTTCAATAAGTTTAATTCATTTTAGGCTTTTCTTTGTTTTTAAGTCAATCAATACAGGTTGAATATTCTGAAATTACAGAGGTTTGATTAATTGACTTCTTTACTCGAGATACTTACCATAGTACCTAAATTCGTTAGGGAGATGAGTACCTTGCAAGTGAAGGAGTTAGGGGATTATTTAGTGAACTTCAGAAGGAATCTTCATTTGGAACCAGAATTATCAAATGAAGAATTTGAAACGACGCGAAAAATTAAAGAAGCGCTGCTATTGCAAAATATTAGCATCCTTAACCTGCCGCTGAAAACAGGTGTGGTAGCTGAAATTAAAGGAAGTAAACCAGGTCCAACCATTGCGCTTCGCTGCGATATTGATGCATTGCCAATTTTGGAACAATCCGAGGTAAGTTTCACCTCAAAACGTCAAGGCGTAATGCACGCCTGCGGGCATGATTTTCATACCTCCGTCATTTTGGGAACTGCCTTTTTATTGAAAAAAGAAGAAAATAACTTAGCCGGAACGATTCGGCTGATTTTTCAACCGGCGGAGGAAACGGGCCATGGTGCTAGAGCAATCCTCGAAACCCATGTATTAGATGATGTGGACGTGATTTTCGGACTCCACAATGATCCGACTCTTCAGGTTGGTGAACTAGGGACAAAACATGGTGCGCTGACTGCTGGAGTCGACCGCTTTGAAATCCATGTTACCGCAACTGGGGCTCATGCGGCCAAACCGGAAGAAGGAAATGACCCGATTATCATTACCAGTCAAATCATTTCCACCTTACAAACGATTATAAGCCGGAATGTGCCGCCAAGGGAGACCGCTGTTGTAAGTATTACGCAAATTCATAGCGGCTCAACATGGAATGTAATTCCGGATACTGCCTATCTGGAAGGAACAGTCCGGACATTTAGTAAGACCCAGAGAGCTTTTATTCAGAAGCGCATGGAACAAATTTTACACGGAATTGGTGTGACGTTTAATGCAAGGGTAGAGCTGGTTTGGCATCCGGGGCCCCCATCCGTGAATAATACCCCTGAATGGGCAGATTTTGCACTTGAGGTTGGGGCTAATGCTGGCTACAAGACAAAAGTCGTGGAAGCAAGCTCTATTGGCGAGGATTTTGCTTTTTATCAGGAGAAACTACCGGGAGCTTTTGTGATGATTGGGTCAGGCGGGCCTTTCGATTTACACCATCCAAAGTTTGTTGTGGATGAAGGTGCCATTTTACCTGCAGCAGAATATTTCAGCCTTTTGGCTGTAGAGGCTTTGGAGAAATTAAAGCAAGGTTAAACTTTTTTGGGTTGAGGTTTGCTTGAACGGATTGTTGGTTGATTACGGGCACTATACACATCTGATAGGTCCCGTACCTCTTCTTTTGCTTTGATTACGGGCACTATCGGAACCTGATAGTGCCCACGCTTTTTGTTTTTTCTTCCCCATGGGCACTATGAAGGCCTGATGCTTCCCGCACTTCTTAGTTTTTCTTCCCCACGGGCATTATGAAGGCCTGATGCTTCCCGCACTTCTTAGTTTTTCTTCCCCACGTGCACTATGAAGGCCTGATGCTTCCCGCACTTCTTAGTTTTTTCTTCCCCACGGGCATTATGAAGGCCTGATGCTTCCCGCACTTCTAAGTTTTTCTTCCCCACGGGCACTATGAAGACCTGTTAGTTCCCGCACTTCTTAGTTTTTCTTACCCACGGGCATTATGAAGGCCTGATACTTCCCGCACTTCTCAGTTTTTCTTCCCCACGGGCACTATGAAGGCCTGATGCTTCCCGCACTTCTTAGTTTTTCTTCCCCACGGGCACTATGAAGACCTGTTAGTTCCCGCACTTCTTAGTTTTTCTTCCCCACGGGCACTATGAAGGCCTGATGCTTCCCGCACTTCTTAGTTTTTCTTCCCCACGGGCATTATGAAGGCCTGATGCTTCCCGCACTTCTTAGTTTTTCTTCCCCACGGGCACTATGAGACCCAGATAGTTCCCGGAATCACACCATTTCTTTCGCTAAGGGCATTATGAAGCCTATTTGTCCCCACTCGCCCTCTCTTTTTCTATAATCATCAAAACGATCAATTCATATTAGAGACACTTTTCCTTTCTCTTATCTGATTTCCGCCCTCAATGACCTCGACTGTTTTATTGCAAAGATGTTCTATTGAAAAAGGTAATTTATTTAGTGATGCCGAATATTATGTACAATGGAAATCCAGTATTTTGATAGAGAAAGGGGTATATAAATTGGAAAAGACCGCCTTAATTCTAGTTGATATTCAAAACGATTATTTTCCTGGAGGAAAAATGCCACTCCATGAAACAGAAAAAGCTGCGAAAAATGCGAGGGCTATATTAGATTATTTTCGTAAAAACAATCTCCCTCTTTTTCACATTCAACACATTTTCAAAGATACACAAGCACCATTTTTTGCACCGGACACAGAAGGAGTTCAGATTCATCAAAGTGTTACACCATTAGAAAGTGAAACTGTGATTCAAAAGCATTTCCCGAACAGTTTTCTACATACTTCATTAGAAGCAGAATTAAAAAATCTAGGTATCGAACATGTAATCATTGTTGGCATGATGAGCCATATGTGCATCGATGCAACATGCCGTGCAGCTGTAGACCTTGGTTTTAGTTGTACAGTCCTTGAGGATGCATGTACATGCCCCCATCTTACCTTTAACAATAAAACCATTAAGGCTGTAGATGTCCATGCTGCGTTTATGGCAGCACTTGGAAGCCTATATGCTACCATCAAGACAACTGATGATTTCCTTGTTAAAACAACAAACTAATAACTATCTTTCAATAAGCAAAGGAGAACCTATTTGTTGATTACGGTCACGAAGAACTTCTCATAGCCGTAATCTTTTTTTGATGATCACAAGGCCATCGTTAATTAATGATTCCAGAATTCAATAGCTCCAATTGAAGGTCTACCTTTATCGGGATCTCTTTAATCGAAACATTTTTATATTTCCCCTCCCAAAGTCGATGATTGTGGACCTTGATTTCTTCTTCAATTCCAAACCCGTCACAATTGGCTTCTTGTAACTTCCATATCATTTTTTTAGCAGTATTCGTTAATCCTGCTTCTATTTCGTAATTAAGCTGTTTTAAAAGAAGTGGACTTGTTAAATGATTTTTAGGATATTCTCTAATCCGATATTGGAGCTTTAGGGCTAAATTAGCAGTAACTGCACCATTTTTCACATTTAATTTTGTCTTTGGCCGTGAATTCAGAATTTCAACAATGACATAATTCAATTGGTTTTGTTTATAACGATGCTTCGTTCTCACTAAGAAGGAAACCTTCTGTTTTATACCTCCACTAAGAAGTATAAACATCTTTGATTCTGGAATTGTTAGTTTTCCAGTCATTTTTTCATTATTAAACAACGCCATCCCCACTGATTCTGCTCGATGACCTTTACTATGAATTTTTATCAGCGGTAATAACGGATCCTTTGTATGTTTAAGTAATAAAGGGCAGACGGATTGAACATTATAATCTGTATAAAAACCCGTTGCTATCCCGCTTTTTAGAAACTCATCATAATATCGACTGTTTAAATCAGCCTCTTCCTGTTTTAAGCGAATCGCATCCATTGCTTTTCCTTCAATAATTGCCACTTTTGCACCAAGAGCTCCTTTTGGATTCCGATAAATATAATCAAGTTCTTGATAGAGGCCTTTTGCTGCAATCCTCTCTCCGAAAAGGATGACTTGTGTTTTCGAGGTGTCAATTTTTTCAGAAATCTTCAAATCCTCCTGTAACAGCGTATCTCCAGCTGTTATCCCATGTGAGGTAAGAATAGTACTTTTCGAAGAAGTTGTTGAGCTAGAAGCTAAATTACCTGAACTCCCCATACCAATTGGATACGAGGAACTAGTAACTACTTCCCCTTTTGAGCCAGCATCATATCCAATTAGTTCAATTATTTTTTGCTCTTTTAAAAGCCGCTGGTCCCAACAGCCTGTTAAGAAAAACGGAATACAAACGACCATAAACCATCTAATTATCTTTTGCATTAGATACACCCTTCTGCTGCTTTCTAAATAAAAGGGAAATGATTAAAAGAGATATAGGAATAACCATTAAAAAGATGAAACCAGCATAGGTAGTGAACTGCGCTAATTTTTCTATCACTTTTTGATGATTAAACAATAGAGCAACACCAAAACAAATGATGGCTGATAAATATACTAAAGACTTTCTATTCCATTTTTTCATTAAAAAAGTGCCTGCTAACGATGCACCGTAAAGGTAGCTTATAAAGGATGTCCCCACCAAAATAATCCACAAAGAAATAAGGATTAAATCAGGTCTTTCGATAATTTTGAAAGTAAAAGACTTTAAAAGATAAAGGACAGGCTCTGGGAGCAGCAACATTTCGTCATCACTAAAGTAAATTAAGCAGACAAAGGTTAGGAATGAATATAATAGGGTGACAATAAGATTCGCCAATGTAACCGCCTTTATCCGCTCCTTTTTTGTTGCCATAACAAATGGTGATACAATCAGAAACATTTCCATCCCCTGCCATGCTAATGTGGCATGTGAAGCCCCTTTTATAATGTTCAAAATTCCTGAGTGACCAATCGGCATGATAAAGTGAATATTTCCATCTTTAAAAGCAATCGGGGCAATAAATACAAAAACGAATAAAACAAAACTAGCGATAAAATAGAACCTGGCAATTACCTTAAGATTTTCGACAGCCATGTATATTCCGATGGAACACATTAAAATTAGGATCACCCAATTAGGAGTATAAAGGAGCATCCATTTTTTTATTATGTAGACAAATAAAATTAGAATGGTAGAACCAGTCAGTAAGAAATAGAGAGCATAAAGAACGGTTAAGCATTTTCCCAAAACCCTTCCTAAAATGGATTGCAGGATTTGAAATAAATGCTGCTTAGGGAACCGATTACATAAAATCGTATAGACAATAGCAAGGACCTCCATAAGAAGGCCTGTAAGGAGAATGGATATCCAGCTATCTCCTTTTGCAAATTTATGAATGTCGTATGGTAACGAAAGAAAAGCCACCCCTATTTGAGTCTGTATTAAAAAGGTAATAAGCTGAAGCTTCGTAATTTGGTTTTCATTTTTCATTTTTTTCCCATCTTCTTGGTCGATATAATCGTTTTTTATTTTTAACTAATAACTCTCTAGGTCGGAACTTTAAAAGCCAAATTGGGAATCGAATGAATGCATCCTTCATCCCTTGTACATTAAATGGAGCAACAGGTGTAAAATACGGTGTTCCAAGGGACTCAAGTTTACAAAGGTGACCAACGATAAACATTAAAGAAAAGATGATTCCGACAAAACCAAAGGTGGCTGCAGAAAGCATAATTGGAAAGGTTAACAGCCGAACAGTGTTACTCATTTCATAGGATGCAATCGTAAAGGATGATATTGAAGTAAGGGCTATCACGATAACCATAATATTTGATACTAATCCTGCCGAAACAATTGCATCGCCGATGATTAGACCACCGACAATTCCTATTGTTTGTCCAATTGGTGATGGCAGGCGAATTCCTGCTTCTCTAATTAATTCAATCGTGAACGCCATAATCATTGCCTCGATTAAAGGTGGAAATGGAATGTTCTCTACAGAGTTTTTTACAAGAAATAAAATTTCATTCGGGATAATTTCAAAATGGAAACCGATAACCGCAATATATAAAGCTGGTAATAGAAGTGAGAGAAAAAAGCTCATTACTCTTAAAAGCCGAAAAGTAGAGCTTGTTAAAATCCGGCTGTTGTAATCATCCGTCGTTTGAAAAAAAGAAAAAAATGATACGGGAAGAACAAGAACATCACAACTACCTTCAGACATTAAGACAATTCGCCCCTCCATTAATTGAGCAATGGCCCGGTCTGGTCTTTCCGTAAAAAGTATATGCGGAAACGGAGAAAATGGCTGATCCTCAATTAACTCTTCTAAATACCCGGGGCTAAAAGTCATATCTGTAGATAGCGTCTGAATTCTTTCTTCAAGTCTCTTTACTAACGTAAGGTTTGCTATACCTTCCATATAGACAACGGCTATTTGGGTGTTCGTATATTGACCGGTACGATGATAATTAATTCTAAGATATTTACTCTGAATCGCCTGCCTGATAAAGCCTAAATTAGATGATAAACTTTCAACAAATCCAATATGTGATCCCCTTACAGTTTTTTCACTGTCGGGTTCCTGGGGGCTTCGTGATAAGTCTTTCTTTGTATTAAATGAAAAGAGATCATCTTCTCCTTGAACGATCAAAATTGTATTTCCTTGTAGCAATGTATTTATGGTATCTTCAAGCTTTACCTTACTTTTTGTTTCAGCAGTATATGGAATGTCGCCAAAATCTAATTCTGGATTTTTACTTAAAGGAACTAAGATACTTTCCTGGATTTTCTCCGAATCGGAAATGGTTTCTAAATAGAAAAGAATTCCTTTCTCCTCATGATATAGAATAGGAAGCATTAACAAATCCTCAGTGTTACCAAAAGCATCCTTAATAAACTCTAAACGGCACTCGAGTGCAGACTTTCCAATGTCTGAAGGCTGTTCATTTGATTTATAATGAATTAAAGGTCGTTTCATAAATGAACTCCTATGTTTAAAATGTTCATTTTATGTTCTGCAAAATTTTCCAAACTTATCCCTAGAAATGATAAAGAACCCTGAAGTAGGTTATTCTGGGTTCTTTCGACTGTTATTTATGTTTAGTAAAATAGTAAAGAAACCACACCGCATGGTTTTGCTCGTCTGCTGCAGCTCTCCGAAATACTTCTTTTATATGCTCTGTTGTAGCTGTATCGGCAATTTCCATATAAAAATCAACCGTTTTTTGTTCATCTTTTAGAGCAAATTCTAACCCATTTAAATAAGCAGCCGGACACTCCTCCACAATCTTCGGCTGCGGTTGTCTCCCCGTGAGACTCACATATATCTGCTGGAATTGTTGAAAATGCTTGACTTCATCTTGACGAATTTCAAGGATTCTCTGCCGTTCTTCCTCATTTTTAGCCATATTTGCTAATTTTGAATAACAATTGATTGCACTATACTCCCCATTTACAGCCTTTTCAACATCATTGACCAAGTTATTCGGTTGTCTAAAAAGAGCATCATGATAATTTGTATATGGATACATCCCATACCCTCCCCGTTATATTCTTACTATCCTATGAAAAAGTGAGATACGGGGTGCAATACAAATTTGTTTCACTCTAAATATTCAACTTTCTTAACTTTGATTTATCAAAAAATCCTCCACCTGTTTCAAAACTTCCTTTAAAGCTTCTATAGAGGCAAACATATCACTGCTTATCTCTAAGCAATGATTCCATAATATCTAATCCCATTTAATTAAACGATTGATCAGTATTTGCTATTTAACTATCCCAGTAAAAAGCTCTATTTTAAATAAAGAGTTTCTAAACGGGAATACTAAATTTATCTATTTGGCTTTGGGAGGTATAAACTTGAGTACCCATGAAAATACATTGTCAATTTTCGCTTTAGGCGGTATTAATGAAATTGGGAAGAATATGTATGTGGTTCAATATTCAGATGAAATTGTGATAATCGATTGTGGCGGAAAATTCCCCGATGAAAGTTTATTAGGAATTGACCTAATTATCCCTGACATCACCTACCTAGAGGAAAATCAGGAAAAAATCCGCGGGATGATTGTGACCCATGGTCATGAGGATCATATCGGCGGAATTCCATATTTTTTACGAAAATTAAATGTACCCATTTATGCAACCCGCTTTACACTTGGCCTGATCGAATTAAAGTTAGAGGAACACCGGCTCAAAGGCGACACCAAACTTGTTCAAATTGATTCGGAATCGATATTGGAACTTGGCAAGATGAAGGTTTCTTTTTTCAAAACAAGCCATAGTATTCCTGATTGCCTGGGGATTGTTTTTCACACACCTGAAGGGAATGTCGTCCATACAGGGGACTTTAAATTTGATTTAACTCCTGCCAATAATGAATCATCTGATATTCATAAAATGGCCAAAATCGGCAGCGATGGAGTTCTGGCTTTAATCTCTGAAAGCACCAATGCCGAGCGTAAAGGACTGTCGCCATCAGAGCAGATGGTCGGTGACAATATGGATGAGGCCTTTATGAAAGCGCATGGGAAAATTATCGTGTCTACATTTGCATCGAATGTGAACCGGATTCAACAGGTTGTCAATGCTGCTATGCTGACCAATCGAAAGCTGGCACTGCTTGGCCGAAGTATGGTAAATGTCGTAGGTGTTGCAATCGAACGCGGGTATTTAACCGTGCCTGAAGGGATGTTGATTGACGCACGTGATGTAGATCCATTGCCGCCTGAAAGAGTAGCGATACTTTGTACCGGAAGTCAGGGAGAACCAATGGCGGCCCTCGCCCGCCTTGCTAGCGGAAGCTATCGGGATGTCGCAATTTATCCAGACGACACCGTTATTTTAGCAGCATCCCCTATACCTGGAAATGAAAAGGATGTATCGCGGATCATTGATAACCTCTTTAAACTTGGCGCAAGAGTCATTTATGGCTCCGGAAGTTCAACCGGCATGCATGTTTCCGGGCATGGGTATCAGGAAGATCTAAAGCTTATGCTTACCTTGATGAAACCAACCTATTTTATTCCGATACATGGTGAATACAGAATGCTCCATCATCACCAGCTGCTAGCGGAATCCGTTGGGGTAGAAAAAGGAAATACCTTCATTATTAAAAATGGTGACGTTGTTGATATTGAAAATTCCGTTGCACGTCAGACTCGCAGTATTCCTGCCGGGGATACGTATGTGGATGGTATGGGGGTTGGAGACATCGGCGAAGTCGTGCTGCGTGACCGTAAGCAGCTTTCGGAAGATGGAATGTTGGTGATTGTGATTACCATCAGTAAATCAGACAGAAAGATTATTTCCGGACCGGACACGATTACCCGTGGTTTCGTCTTTGTAAAAAATTCGGACGATCTCCTTAAGGAAGTAAATCGTCTGGTTAAAAAAACCGTCATCGACTTACAAGAAGAAAATGTACGGCAATGGAGTGTCATTAAACAAAATATTAAAAAATCAGTTGGACAATATCTATTCACCCAAACAAAGCGGAAGCCGATGATTCTGCCGATCATTATTGAAATTTAAATGTGGAGGTTCTCGGCACTCCTCCCAATATGATGAAAGGCTGACCAATAATGGCCAGCCTTTCTTATACTTGAATTTTCCTTATGCCTGTATATTTGTTAAAGGTTGCTTATCTTCTTTTAATTCGGGGGGTAATTCGATCCGCTCTACTTTGTTAACGATAAAGATGTAGGATAATGCACCGATTAACAACACTGCGCCAATAAAGAATAAGGCGGCACTAAATGAATGCGTTGTACTCAATATAAATCCGACTACGATGGGAATTACAATGCCAGCAATGTTACCTGCTGTATTAAAGATTCCACCGTTGAGTCCAATAAGTTCTTTTGGAGACATATCGCCAACAAGCGTCCAAGTTGCACCGGCCATCCCTTTGGCGAAAAAAGAAACCGACATGATTAACATAATGAGCGCCGCAGATGAGGTATAGTTAGCTAGGACAACAACACTCGAAAAAAGGAAACCGATGATAATCGGTGTTTTACGTGCAAAACCAAGGGACTTCCCACGCTTTAACAAGTAATCGGATATATATCCCCCAACGATTCCCCCTAAAAAGGCCCCTGCATATGGGATTGAAGCCATAAATCCAACCTTAAGCATGGACATATGTTTTTCTTCAACAAGGTAGGTAGGGAACCAGGTTAAAAAGAACCAAAGAATTGTATTGAGGCAAAATTGTGCAATATAGATTCCGATCATTTGTCGGTTGGTCAATAGAAGTTTTACGTGAGCCCACCTGATTTTAATCGGTTTATCCCCTGCATTCGCTAGGCCGCCACCTTCCATAATATAGTCAATTTCAGCCTGATTAGCTTTTGGGTGTTTTTTCGGCTCATAGATATTCTTAAACCAAAATACCGACACAACAATTCCAGCCAACCCTGCAACATAAAAAACCACATGCCAACTATAACTCTGTAAAAGCCAAGCCATCACAGGCGTAAACAAAGCAATTCCAAAAAATTGAGCAGAATTATACACGGATACCGCCCTGCCTCGTTCATTTTGAGGAAACCACATGGCAGTCAATCGGCTATTCCCAGGAAACGAAGGAGCTTCTGCAACCCCTACGAAAAATCTTAGGACGAATAGCATTAGAAATCCGCTAGTCCATCCTTGAAAGAAAGTAAACAATGACCATACAAATAACCCAACTCCATAAACAACACGGGCCCCAAATCGATCCAATAACCAGCCACCTGGGATTTGTAGAAAGGCATAGGCCCAGTTGAATGCGGAAAATGCGATTCCCAATGTTACCGCATCCAATTGTAGATCTTTGTTCATTACAGGGGCAGCAACACTTAACGCCGAACGGTCAATATAGTTAACTGCGGTCGTTATAAATAATATAGCCAAAGTCAAATAGCGTACATTGGTTTTTTTCGTAATCGCTTTCAAATCTTGCATGTTAACACTCATAAATTTCCCCCCTAAAAGATATCAACTCAAACATATTGTTGATCATTATCCTTCCATGCACTGGTCACTTTCCTTCATTTACGAGTGAGGCTAATTCAAAAAGGATAACAGATAAAATTAGTGCACAAAATACCCAGATTCTTTAATCATGTATTCTATTATACAGAGCCTATCTTCCTTCACCATTTCGCAATACATCTTCAGGGAATATTTGTTACTCCAAAATTTGTTTTACCAGACATTCGTTAACCTCCTTCCCATGCATTTTATTTTTCCCTCAGGTGAAAACCCTTACAGCAATTATTGCTTAATGTATACATTATTGTCAATTATTTTTTAAATAGTTTATATACTCAAAAAAATTGATAACGTTGAATCCATCTTAATAAACCGCATTTCATCAATATATTACTGTAGATCAAAGCCTAAAATATTATTCTCGCATTAGCTTCTCAAAATGAAATTAATATTAATTCAAATAAAATCTATTGACGTTAACGTATACATTGTTTAATAATTGACGTATAAAGTCATTCACACAATCACTTTACCAACTGTTTAACGATCTAATCATAAAAAGGAGTGTTATTATGAGCGCTATTATGGAAAAAGTACAACAAAAAGAAAAGATGACAAATCTAATGTCAAAGTTTATATCCCTTGTCAGCTACAAACTTCCTGATGATGTGGAAAATAAACTGAAAGAACTAAGTGAAGAGGAAGATAATAAACTGGCAAAAATCATTTACAAAACGATGTTTGATAACCAGAAACTTGCCTTTGAGTTAAAGAGACCTTCCTGCCAGGATACAGGCGTCCTTCAATTTTTTGTAAAGTGCGGACAGAACTTTCCATTAATAGGACAATTGGATAGTATTCTGCGGGATAGTGTATATAAGTCAACGCAAGAAACTCCTTTGCGTCACAATTCTGTTGAGACATTTGATGAATACAATACCGGAAAAAACATTGGTGACGGTACACCAAGTATCTTCTGGGAAATTGAAGAAGACAGTGACAAAGTAGAAATCTATACGTATATGGCTGGTGGAGGATGTACCCTTCCTGGAGTTGCAACCGTTCTCATGCCTGGCGAAGGCTATGAAGGCGTAGTAAAGTTTGTCTTGGATCGGATGACAAGTTATGGAGTCAATGCCTGTCCTCCACTACTTGTAGGGGTCGGCGTCGGTACTTCTGTTGAAACAGCGGCGCTAAATTCAAAATTAGCCCTGATGAGGCCTGTTGGAAGTCATAATGAAAATGAAAATGCTGCCAAGATGGAAAAGCTTCTTGAAGATGGAATTAACGCGATTGGCCTTGGACCTCAGGGACTTAAAGGTTCTAAATCCGTCATGGGTGTAAATGTTGTGAATACAGCAAGACATCCTTCTACTATTGGGGTTGCCGTTAATACAGGATGCTGGTCTCATAGAAGAGGCAAGATCACCTTTGATAGTAATTTGAACTATGAAATTAGTACTCACGAGGGGGTTACACTATGAGTAAGAAAATATTAACAACACCTATAAAAGATGAAGATCTTAAGGATATACGAATTGGAGATATCATCTATCTAACCGGCACCATTGTGACTTGCAGAGACGTTGCCCACAGAAGGCTGATTGAAGAAAAAATACCATTACCTGTTGATCTTAGAGGTAAAGCGATTTTCCATGCTGGTCCAATTGTTCGGGACCTTGGAAATGAACAATATGAAATCGTTTCTGTTGGTCCTACAACCAGCATGAGAATGGAAAAGTTTGAAAAGGAATTTATCGAAGAAACCGGTGTGAAACTCATTGTTGGAAAAGGTGGAATGGGAAAGAACACCGAAGAAGGCTGCAAAACTCATAAGGCGCTGCATCTCGTCTTTCCTGCCGGAAATGCGGTTTTTGCTGCAACAAAGGTAGAACAAATCACCGAAGTACATTGGAAAGACCTTGGTATGCCTGAATCGCTTTGGGTATGTGAAGTGAATGAATTCGGTCCGCTTATTGTTTCCATTGACACAGAAGGAAATAATATCTATGAAGAAAATAAGGTGGAGTTCAATAAAAAGAAGGAAGAACAATATGAGTTAATCAGCAAGCAGGTAAGATTCATTAAATAATTGTTCTTAAGAAAATGGTTCAAATACAGATCCGCATTTGACATATCTTTCATATGGCTTATCCGGATCTGTATTTTTTTGGAGAAGCTGCGATTATTAAATTTATAGATGGAGTTGGTTGACATGGTAATGCAGGTACTGCAAAAAACACAAACGATAGTTCGCTATCAGAATTATAACGGTAATGTATATTACGGAATTGTAGAGAATGACGAAATTTTACAATTATCCAGTAATTTTACTGAAATTGTAAACAACGAACTAAAGTATGATGGTGTAAGAGTTCGCTATAGTGATGTGAAAATTTTGGAGCCTGTAACTCCCTCAAAAGTCGTTAATTTCGGTTGGACCTATGCTGAACATGCAAAAGAGACTGGGGGTATGGCCAATCTTAAAGAACCGTTTTTGTTTTTAAAACCTGCATCGTCCTTGATTCCAAATGAAGGGGAAATCCTTCTTCCATCAGGTGATTTAACCAATCAGGTTGAAATGGAGGGGGAAGTAGCTCTTGTTATAGGGAAACGTGGAAAAAATATAAAAGAAGAGGACGCGTTGGATTATGTTTTTGGCTGCACGATTTTTAATGATGTAACAGCACGAGACCTGACAAAAATGGATCCACAGTTCACGCGCGGCAAAGGGTTTGACACGTTTGGTCCATTGGGCCCCTGCATTGTGACAGGTATCGATCCAACGAATTTACAAATCGTTACCACGTTAAACGGCAAAGTTGTACAAGAGGGGAATACGAATCAGATGTCACTCTCCATTCCTTACCTTATCAGTTGGATTTCACATGTGATGACACTGGAGCCAGGTGATGTTTTAGCTACTGGCTCCCCATCTGGCAGCTGTCCAATGAAGGCAGGCGATATTGTAGCTGTGGAAGTAGAGAATATCGGAAAACTTCTTAACTATGTAAAATAGTAGAAATAACTAAAAAAGTCTGTAGTAATTTTTTTCGAAAATCGCTACAGACTTTTTTATAAAAGGATGGATTTATTACCTAAGAATGAGATTGGTCTGACGGTTCACTCCTAATTCGAAGGCAATGATCGGATAACCTTTAAAATTTCATTACGTGCTCTATACCGATGGGATTGTACCATCATACGTGCGGCCTCCGGTTCACCTGCTCTCATAACAGAAACAATAGCCTTGTGATCCATTATCGAGCGTGTTGGTTTAGGTCGAAGTTTAATTGTATATAATCTTGCACGATATAGTTGATCAGATTGACTATCCATAACTCCTCTTAAGCGTGGATTTTGAGCCAAATCAACAATGAATTGATGAAATTGCTCATCAAGGTTGGTCCAGGTAAGTAGATCTTCTAATTGGAGTGCTTTTTCTTGTTCATGAATCAAATGATCAAGTTGGTCTAATTCTTCCGAGGTGGCACGTTTGGTTGCCAGGCTGGCAGCAATACCGTCAAGCCCTTCTACCACTTCATAAATTTGTTGGAGATCATCCGCTACAATAGGTGCAACAACAAACCCACGACGTGGAATTAAGCGTACCCATCCCTCCATCTCCAAACGCACAAGAGCTTCACGAACAGGCGTTCTACTCATACCCAAGATTTCAGCCATTTCCCTCTCTAAAACTGTTTGTCCTGGATGTAGTTGAAGATGCCGAATCGCACGACGTGTTGCCAAATAAGCACGTTGTGGCAAGCGCGATTCCCCGATTTCATCTAAATTGGCTAAAAATGATTGAATGTTTAGATAAAGGGAAGATTGATCTAGTTCTTTCAAATTAATATCAGCCTTTGTACGTTCATCTGGCGTATTCATATTTAAAACACACTTCCCCAAAATTTGATTTAACATGGACCACTTAACTGATCGATTGGTACATTCAGAAAATTGCTTCACTAAAAATATACCAGAAATACAATTATAAACTCAATTAAGTAGTTGGAACTGTGGAATGGGTGTGGGTGAAATCGAATAAATTGCGCTGTGGGACCGCAAGCAGCTTTCAGAAGATGATATGCTGGTTATTGATTTTTCAGTAACGTTTCTAAACCTTAAAACAACATTCATTCGTTTTTAATAATTTTTTCAGAGACCCTTCATTTTTTCTCTGTAAATAACTGTTATGTTTTAAAGGTATTAAAATTCGAGAGGAGAAATCTTACCTATGAAAAAGAGAATGGGATTTTTATTTGCAGCAGTAGCTTTAATGGTAATGATGTTAAGCGCATGTGGAAGCACTAGTAATAATTCTTCAAGCGCGACAACATCTTCTAGTAAAAAGTCAGATACCACAACACAGACAGCTAAAACTGGGAATCCACAAAAGGTTGCCGCAAAAAGTACTTCAACAGGAAATGTAGTTACTATCAAGGTTATGGCAAAAGATTTTGAATACGATAAAAAAGTAATCCATGTTAAAAAGGGTGATAAAGTAAGAATCACTCTACAAAGTGATGATGGCGGTCATGGCTTTGCACTTCCAGCATTCAATGTAAACATTCAGGGGAATAAAAGTGCTGAGTTTACTGCTAATAAAACTGGGACATTTGAATACCACTGTTCTGTAGTATGCGGAGCAGGACATTCTAAAATGACGGGAAAATTAATAGTAGATTAGTATTTTTGCGATAAAAAGGACTTTCTAGTAAAGATCCTAAAAAGAAAAGAGTTGGCGAAAAACAATACTAGTTTTCCCAACTCTTTTTTTTCCAAAATTAAAAGTTTGTTGATTATTTCTTTTGTAAAAGTTTAGGTAATTCTTGCGCAATAATTTTGAGAGGGCCGCTTACTTTTTGTGTTAAACAAAGCATAATTCCGCCTTCAATAGTGGCAGTCATCATGAGTGCAGTGGAAGCTGCTGCTTCCTTCGAAAATCCTTCTGCTAATAACTTTGTAATATAAATGGTGATAAAACGAACCTTTTGAAATATTACATTCTTTTATAATTTCGGTTAATCCTACACCCATATAGCCCTTCACTGCTGTTCGAAATCAACATTGTCCTTTAACACCACCTTTATAAAAAAGGTATCATTCCTGAAAAAATGGCATCCTTCTGTTTTCGTATAAAATTAACAATTAACTTTCCCAGAACTTTTTTATAGCCAGATAATCAGTCAATCATTTCAAATTCCTTGGCTTCCCTGCTTTCAAGAAAAGTGTTTCGCAGTAAAATGGAAACTGGGTCTTCTACGTGGATAATCTCTCCCCATGGACGAGCATATTATTCATGAGTGGAAGGCGAACGAATTTAAACCTATTCCTTAAGGGTTGGTTAGCCAACTGGAAGATGATTGTGATTTTTAAATTTAATATGATATGAATATAAAAAACAAGGAGGAGCAGGATTTTATGAACATATTATGGGATTTTGACGGAACGCTTTTTGATACGTACCCGGCACTTTTAGAAGGATTTATGCAATTAACTCCCCAAAAACTAGATCGGGGTGAAGTCCTAAGATGGCTGAAAAAGGACTCAAAAACAGCGTTTAAACATTATGGGATTAGTGAAGACCAACGAGGAAAATACGAAGAATTATACAACTACTATTCAAAACTAAATAGTAAACCGTTTGATTACATCGAAAATGTGTTATCAACTGTTAACAGCAATGTCATCGTCACTCACCGAGATAAGGAATCTACCATCTATCTCTTGGAAAAGTTCAATTTAAAAAAGTATTTCAAAGACATTGTTTCTGTTGAGGAAGATGGTTTTATTCGAAAACCCCATCATTCTTCTTATGAACACGTTCTTAAAAATCACAAAATAGATTTGGTAGTCGGGGATCGGGAACTAGATTTAATTCCTGCGAGAGAATTAAAGATTAACACCGTTGCTTTTCAAAACAAAGGTATTGAAGCAAATTTTCATATTGAGAGTTATGCGGATTTTATTCCTGTGGTTCTTCATCGGTGATATGGAAGCAAAATCTCCTTAGATGACTAACGGATTTGGTCTTCATTGTAGCCTATAATTTTATATTTTCCTCAAACTCTATCTAATAAGATTACTTTTTTGGGGCATAAATAAAAATTCCCTATCATTAATTAATACAAAACAGGCTCGTGTCGTCTCCAAGGAGATGAAAGCTATGGATTTTGTTAAATGGATTATTATTGAAGTTTAATACTAGCCTTTTTTACCAGTAAGCTCTGGGAAGATACTAAGACAGCAATAAAATACAAGCGAAAATAAAATTTATGAGATCGCGCGAGTTCTGTCCTTACGTATGGTTCAGAACTCGCTAAAGATAATTAATTAGATACTGCAACCTAAGGAGTTAAAATATTTAACATCAACAGGCGCTTGCGCTTTTCTTACGATTTAGAAGTTATTTTAACACCAACTGCTCCTATTACAATACAAACAATAAAATAGATTCTTTTACTATTTCTCGGTTCATTAAAGTAAGCCATGCCCACTAAGACACTTCCAACAGAAAAGATTCCAGTCCATATTGCGTAAGCCGTCCCGATTGGAAGAATCTTTTATGATTCATCCCTTGATCCAGAAGATATAAGGCATAATTAACTTTTTCCTCATCAGTTTTCGATCCTCCAGAACTTCCCCCCTCGTTTCCTTGCAGCCTGGATACCTTCCTTTGTCCGTTCAGAAATTAAATCTCTTTCAAATTGAGCAATACCAGCGAAAATGATAAACTACTTTTTTCCATGTGTTGTGGTTGTATTCAGCCATGATTCCTTTAGACCTTCCAAGTGTACTCCTTTTTTAGAGATAAGTTCCGTAATCTCAATCAGATCCTTTGTAGAACGTGACAATCGAGTAAAGAATACTTTACAAATAGCGATAAACATTTGACATTAACTTTAAATGCTTTATTGCGGGTGAGAAAGCTTTGATGGTACTACCCCGCTAGTCGAGTTGATAAAGGAACATCTGTAGAAATTATTTTCTACTTGTTACTTGTAACAGAATTTTTATTGAATAATTTATAAAAGGGAGTGAGACACTTTAACGACGGAATATTGAGCTTTTTCTTAAGTTAGATTTTATAAATCATATATTGGGGGGAATATGGTGAAAAAAATTCGTAAGATGAAGCCTTTAAAAAAAGCTATTCAGGAACTGGAGAGTACCGGCGTATTGCCCCTAAATGTTCAAGATGAGGTACTCTTACCTGATATATCCGTGAATGAACAAATTTTGAAACAAGTTTTTGAAAATTGTTCTGATATTGTCTTCCGCCCCATTTGCGCCAATAGGCAGACCAAAATGCTTCTGATTTATATAGATGGATTAGTGGATAAGAAAATAGTGGAACAGGTTGTTTTGAAACCAATGATGTTCGAAGGTATGCCTGATGGATTAAAGCAAGTGAACTCAATAGGCGAAATTATCCAAGACCAGCTTGTCGCTATTACTCAAGTAAAGGCGGTTTCTAAGATTCGTGAGGTCAGTGATGCAGTATTGAAATCTAATCTTGCTGTTCTGACGGACGGGGAGAGTCAAGCGCTGGTTGCCGATATAAAAGGGTTTGAGAAACGTAGTATCGAAGAGCCTAGTGCAGAGCTTTCTGTTCGCGGCCCGCGAGATGGGTTTACGGAAACACTCAGGGTAAATACAAGCCTTGTACGCCGGAGAATTCGGAGCCCTAGACTAAAAATGGAACCTTATTCGATCGGAGATTTATCGCAGACAGATATCGCGATTTCCTACATTGAGGGGATTGCTTCAAATACAGTTTTAGAGGAAGTTCGCCAAAGGGTTCGGCGAATTCAAATTGATGGGATTTTAGAGTCTGCTTTTATTGAAGAGTTTATCGAAGATCTTCCTTATTCTCCCTTTCCGCAAATTCAAAATACCGAACGACCAGATGTTGTGTGTGCAAGCCTATTAGAAGGGAAGGTTGCCATTTTCGTGGATAACACACCTTTCGTTCTGATCGTTCCAATGACATTCTGGACAGGAGTGCAAGCAGCGGAGGATTATTATGAACGATCGATCTTTACATCCTTCATTCGATTTGTACGTTTTACACTTATAAATATTTCTTTATTCCTCCCTTCTCTTTACGTTGCGGTGACAACCTATCATCCACAATTGATCCCGACAAATTTGCTTATCAGTATTGCAGCGGCACGGGAAGGAATCCCTTTCCCGACTGTCGTGGAAGCGCTGATGATGGAATTTTTGTTTGAAGGTCTGCGGGAAGCAGGCGTTCGTTTACCAAAAGCCGTTGGATCCGCTGTCAGTATCGTGGGAGCGCTTGTAATTGGACAAGCTGCCGTGCAAGCAGGCATTATATCAGCACCCATGGTCATAATCGTGGCTACCACCGGTATCTCGTCCTTTTCTTTTCCTCGCTACAACTTGGGAACAGCTTATCGTGTGCTGCGCTTCCCGATGCTACTATTGTCGGGAATATTGGGGCTGTATGGGGTTGCCTTTGGAGCCCTTGCCATGCTCATACATTTAACTAATATTCGCTCTTTTGGTATTCCTTATCTAAGCCCTGTTGCTCCCCAGATTCCTCGTAATTTGAAGGACGTATTGATGCGAGCACACCGGTGGAACATGACAAACCGTCCCGTGATGATTTCTGGTGAGGAAAAAATGCGGATTCCGAAAGGCCAACAACCCGGTCCGAAACAAGGGGACCAGACAGAATGAGCCGGCTAAAGGCACTTTGTCTTATTCTGGTTATTTCTTTATTTTTCTTGACGGGCTGCTGGGATCGAACGGAGTTAAATGATCTGGCCATAGAGTTGGGCTGGGGACTCGATCAGGCAGAGAATAACAAAATTGAAATCAGCGCTCAATTTATCATCCCTTCAAAAATTGGAATGGGGCAGAGTGGAAGAAGCGAAGCAGGAAAAACTGTTTTTATTGAATCGGGAACTGGAAAGGACACACTTGAAGCTGTACAAAATATGCAGACGAAATTGTCAAGAGAAGTCTTTCGAGGGCACCGGCGTGTTATTGTGATTGGAGAACAATTGGCTAGGCGGGGTCTCGATCCATTTTTAGATACCTATAGCCGCGATCCCGATATTCGCTTACGAGCTGATGCACTTATAGTAAAGGGGAGTACAGCGAAGCAGTTTCTGGAAGCATCCTATCCTTTAGAAAATATCCCTGCACTTGGGGCACTGAAAGAACACTCTCAAGTGGGTGGAATGGGAGATACGTCTTTATTAAATTTTTTTATCGCCATCATGAGTGACGGGATCACCCCAACCCTACCCGTTATTGAACTGAACCAGGGCTCCAAAAAACAAGATCAAACAAGTGTCAAAGGATTTCAAATTGTAGGCATGGCAGTTTTCAACAAAGACCTTAAATTAAAGGGGTTCTTAAATTTACAGGAAGATAAAATCTATCTTTGGCTAATCAACCGTTTAACTAAACAAACGATTACAGTAACTGTGCCTGAGGGAAAGGGAACTGCTAGTTTATATATAATCAAAATGAACAGCAAAATTATACCCATTATTCAGGGTCACACCATCAAGTATGACATTATCCTTTCGGGTGAGGGAATCATCCGAGAGAACAATACGAATTTAGATCTTACACAATCGAAAAATCTTGATCTTCTAGAACATGTATTGGAAAAAGAGGCCAAAAAGGAAGCTCTTCAAACCATTGAAAAGGTTCAAAAACAATATGGAACCGATATCTTTGGCTTTGGTGAAGCCATTCATCAAAAATATCCATCCCAATGGAAAGTATTGAAGAAAAGTTGGGCCAATCAGTTCCGAAAGGTAGAGGTCTCAGTCCATGCAAATCTGACCATTCGGCGAGTGGGTCTGACCGGACCATCGTTGCAGTTAAAGAATAATGAAATAAAAAAATAAGGAGACATACAGCTTGTGGCAAAATCAATGAAAATCTCTGGCTCGCAAATTTTTTGGATGATGTTCACATTTGAAGTGGGAAATTCACTTCTTCTGACCATATCATCTACGATCCGTAGTGTAAAACAAGATGCATGGATCTCGATGGTGATTGCAGGACTTGTTGGCATTGCCATTACTTTTCTGGCAACTAAACTCAGTTCTCTATATCCGAACCAAACCATGATTGAATTTAGTCAAACCATTCTCGGTAAATGGCTTGGTAAGCTGATGATGATTCCCTTTTTCCTTTTATGGTACTCGGCGATTGGAGTAATCGTCCGTGAATTTGGTGATTTCATGATTACTGCGTTGTTTCATAAGACACCTCTGTGGGTTATTATATTTACCACCATGTTACTGCTCATTTTTATCATGTACCAAGGTGGTATAGAAGGGATTGGACGCTTAAGTGAAATCGTTGGTCCAATCGTTATTTTGATGATTACTGTCCTGATCATTTTAGACCTTGGCAATATGCATTGGCATTATATACTTCCCATTTATCATGATTCTGGATTGCTTCCAATCCTTAAAGGTTCCTATACCCCAATGGCCTCCTTTTTTGGAGAGTCTGTCATGATGACAATGTTCGTCTTCTTTATGGAAAAACCGGAACAAGCGTCAACACGGGCGATGTGGGGAATAGGGCTGGCCGTTTTCATGGTGAGCGTCGGCACATTGGCTGTGATTTTCACGTTCGGGCCAAATTTACCTTCAAGGCTTTTGTATCCGTTTTACGATATGAGTCGGTTCATATCCGTAATGGAATTTATTCAAAACGTGGATATTTTGATTGTAATTATATGGTTTTTTAGTATTTTTGTTAAGCTGGCGTTATATATGTTTATTGCTAGTTATGGAACGGCACAATTGTTTCACCTGAAGGATTGGAGAAAAGTGGTTTGGCTTCTTGTTCCAATTTCGTTTGTTATGGCTCTGTCGATTAAAAATATCCAGATATTCGCCCAGTATTATGATAAGTTTTTCGTGCTTCCATTTGTATTTCCCATCAACATGATCGGGATTCCCTTGCTTTTGTTGGTTGTTGGCTGGATTCGAAGAAAATATGCGTAAATCAAGTAGCATCATGTGTTGTTTATTGTACTTGTTAATGGGAATAAGCTTCCCAAACACCCATTCGGGTTGTTAAAGAAGGGATTTCCAAGCTTAAAACGAAAATAGTGGACGTTAAGACCTAATACACTTGATATATAAGGAAAGGCAAAGTTTACACAACTCTGTTAGAATACTTTTGAAATAAGCCAAAATCTTGTTAAAGCAAGGTTCAAAACCTATTACCAAAAATAAAATTCCATTAGTTTTAAAGGATATTATATGTCAACTAGCCCTATGACGGGGCTGGTTTTCGTATTTTGAAGATCAAAGGTAACAAAACCCTATCAGATAAATACTATAAATGGGGCTTCCAGTCGATCTTTTTTAAAACGGTTCAATCTTGTTCTAAACGGTGCAACTTTATTTTAAAGCCACACATGGTCGTAATTTCACTAAACATTGAAAATCAATTATGGAGCCTTTCCTTTATTGTTTAGTGACAGGTAATGTTCTCCTGGCTAATAATCTTTAACTAAACGTTTGATTAGTTTATACTGTTTCAGCCAAAACCCCAATTTATCAAGGCTTACGCCTTTCAATTAAACGTTTAATTAGTATACGCTTTTCCGACACAAGGCTTTTAGTGAAATAACAATTCCACTTCCTTACGTAATTCTTCTAACAAAGCAAAGCTCCCTTGGGCCCCCAAGCTTTCCACGACATTCGTGTAATACCACTTTTGCTTCTCCCTGCCCCGTTTAAATCTTTTCCAAACCTCTTCGCCAACTTGTTCATAGTCATTTCGGATCGATCGAATATTATGTAGTTTATCCGCACAAGCAACAGCACGGATTTCCTTTGAAGCCGTTTTTAAAAATTCAATCGTATGTTCCTTTCGCTTCTCCCAAGAGAGCGATTTATCTGGTTCAGAACAGCCCGAAACGATTTCAGCAATTTTTTCGCCAAATTTACGTTTAAGAACTTCCAAGGTTAAACCGGTATCTTCAACCGTATCATGCAGGATTCCCGCTGCCACAACATCATCCAAATACCCTGCTTTCATCAGAAGCATTCCCACTGCCACAGGATGTGTTATGTAAGGGATATCCGTAAGTTTTCGGTACTGGCCTTCGTGGGCTTTACTAGCTGTTTGAAGTGCTTTTTCAACAATTTCCATCGTGGATCCCTCCTCTAATTTTTATTTTATCATTCCTTATTGTTTACTCTTGTAAAATTCCCAAAAAAAGAGCTCGGAAACGAGCCCTGTATAAAAGGTTATCCAACCTGTTGATTATCTTTTAATTGCGCAGCTATTTTTTGATATACACTAGCTTCCTTGACCATCCCCTTTTGCTGATACATTTTACTGATTCTTAAGACGGGAATTGGGTTTTGCGGCTGTAACTCCATCTCCCAAAAGAAGCAATCGATGGCCTTATCATATTGCTGAAACTCTGCGTAATAATCCCCCAGTTCCATCATCCGTTCTGGATCCTCTTCCAACCCGGCCATTTTATTGATTTTTTCAAACAACTTTAAATGGGGGATTGTCTCATTAACAGGTATTAGTTTATTACGAACCGTTTGGAGGTCATGCTCTTCTAAAAGGAGAACAGCTAGCTGGGACATTTTTTGTTCCATCTGGATTGTTTTCTTATCATCGGGAAGATGTTTCAGCAAGGTAAGGAAATCGTCCAAGTGTGTGAACACAAACTTAGGGTCGGAATTTCCCCAAATGTTGGTTAGAATGGTTTCATAGGAATGTGGCAGGTCATCTAAAAAGGTGAATAAATATAGGGCAGCTTTCTCAGTGTTACCTTTCACAACCATTTTTTCAATCAGTTGTTTTGCTTCAGGGAGCTCTTTAAACGGGTTAATGTTTGCCTCACTTAAAACGAGCATCCATTGTTCTAACGTTAGAAATCTTAGTGCAAGCTCAGTAGACTTTTCAAGGTTCTCCACTCTTTGTAGTTTTTCAACTCGTTCCAGCCACAGCAGTAACACTTCAACATTACAATCCTGCTGCGTAGATATTTGTTCTAAAAATTGATGTTCATTTGGATTTAAGCGGTTTTGGAAGCAGTGCAGCTCTACATAAAGTGGGTCCTTTTTAAGGATTTCAGACAAACTGGAGGTATTGTAAAAATCGTGGTAAGAAAAGTATTCGTGTGATTCTAATCGTTCCTTTGCAGATTTTAAGGAAGGAGCAAAGTCACATAAAATTTGAATCACCTGAAAAGATTTCATAAACTTGCCACTTCTTCTATGGTGATAATAAATTTTGTCAATCATTTCGATTAGCTGATTTTTTTCAAAAAAGGAATCAAGTGTTGTGGCAATATAGGCTACTTCTTGCAGTGAAAAATGCACTTGGAGTTCTGTGAAGAGTTTATTTTTACTCGGAATTGAAACGTTTAAATTGGGGATAAATGTGGGTAACATTGGATTGGGAGCCTTAAGAACAATTCCTTCTCGAAAAGCTTTATCGATAAAAGTATCTTCAGTGGTTTTAGTGGTTTTAGTGATTTTGTCACCATAAATAAAAGAGTTTTTATAGTAAACAAGATAATATTTATCGTGTTCTTCTGTCATAACTTCGACTACCTTGCTTCTTGCAAAAAGAGCGGCACGAAGAATATTCCCTTTTATTATTCTCTTTTTATCCTTTATTGATATTTCAGTTGGTATCATCAGTTCTTTATCCATTTAGACCTGCCCCCTATCATCATTTTGACTCTTACCTTCGACTTTATTATATCACACGTCTAAAAAAAGAGTGCATCGGGCTATTTTTGCTAAAAAGGAAAGGATCTGGCAAGTGGTTTATTTTTGCCAGATCCTTTTTCGTCTTAACCCGATACATTTTTATAATTATTTTCTTCCGTTACTTCCTTCTTATCAAGATTCATAAATAGAACCATCAGAAAAGATATTAACAGCAAAGCACTTAAAAAAAGCAGTCCGGATTTGGTATCCCCTGTCATCCCCCTTATTATACCTATCGCATAAGGACCCACAAAACCACCTAAATTACCAATCGAATTGATTGATGCGATCGCAATTGCTGCTGTTGACTGGGTTAAAAACAAGGATGGTAAAGCCCAGAATGGAGCTTTAAAACTGTACATTCCCGTCAGAGAAACCGTTATTAACACAATGGCTATATAAGGGTTATTCGTCAGACCCGCTCCGACTAACCCCACACATGCAACGAGAAGAGGAATTGCTGAATGGAGACGCCTTTCGTTCTTACGGTCAGAACGCCGAGACCATACGATCATTCCAATTGTAGCCCCAATATAGGGGATCGTAGCAATTAAACCAATCTGAAAATTCGACAATACGCCAGAAAAACCTTTAATAATCTGTGGCATCCAGTACCCTACACCAAGACTGCCTGTTTGATAGACAAAATAAATAAAGGAGAGGAACAATACTTTAGGATTTGCCATCGCTTTAAGAGTACCTAGATGTTTTACATTTTTTCTCGCTTCTTTATCCTTCTTTAACTCCCCAATTAACCACTCTTTTTCTTCCTTATCTAACCACTTTGCATTTTCAGGACGCTCAGTCAGGTAAAAGTACGTTACCACCCCTAATATGACAGCGGGAAGTCCTTCCAATATAAACATCCATCGCCAACCTGAGAAATCGCCCCAATTTATATGATCCAAAATCCAGGTTGAGAGAGGGGCACCTATAATGTAGGAAACGGGTATAGCCGCTGTGAATAAGGCGACAGTAGTGGCCTGTTCCTTTGCTCTAAACCAAACAGTTAGGTACATGATAATTCCCGGAAAAAATCCAGCTTCTGCAATACCGAGTAAAAATCTCAAAATATACAAATGTGTTGCACTTTGAACAAATCCAGTTATAACAGCTAATATCCCCCATGAAATTAAAATTCTAGCAATCCAGATTCGTGCCCCAAAGCGTTGCATCATTACATTGCTTGGTACCTCAAATAAGAAATACCCAATGAAAAAGATGCCAGAAACAAGTCCAAAAACTTCACTGCTTAGCGCTAAATCTTTATTCATTTCTAATGCTGCATATCCCAGGTTTGCTCTATCAATATAGGAAATAATATAACAAATAAATACAAACGGGATGATTCTCCAGGTGACCTTTCGGATCGTTTTCTTTTCTAATGAAGAGGCAGTATGGGTCATTTTTTCACTCCTTTTTAGTAGAAAGCGCTTTCGTTATTTGTAAAGAAAAATTTTGTTTTCAACGTGTCATTCGGATCCATAATCTAATTTTAAGGTACATTCTTTATCTGAAAAAATATTAATTGTTCATACTTAGATATAACTAAATTGAATATTCTGCAATTTTACCCGACGTTAAAGATGGATTGTAAACGGCAGCCAAACTTTCATAAACTATTTGGCTGCCTGACAATCTATCATTTTAATGATCTTCCTCAGGTTTATTCCTAGCAAAAGTCCTACATAAGGACAATGCACACCGGACTTCCAGTCTTCACGATTTGACCCGTAGAAAAAATATGTCCGCTTTTCTCATCAACCGTAAACGAAACGATCGCATCGCTGTCCTCATTTGCAACATAAAGGCACTTACCGGTTGGATCCAGGGTAAAAAAGCGTGGAGTCTCCCCTAAGGTCGGTTGCCAGCCAATAGATGATAGTAACCCCGTTTTTTGGTCTGTCTTAAAAATAGCAATACTATCGTGTCCACGATTTGATACATAAACAAACTTTCCTGATGGCGATATAAAAACTTCCGCACATGTATTGGTACTATTATTTTCAGGTAAGGTAGACAATACTTGCAAGAGCATTAATTTTCCAGTTTGACAATCAAAATGCAGGGTTGTTACCGTGGAATCCAATTCATTGGCTACATATACGTATGGCAGAGTGGGATGGAAATCAACATGTCTAGGGCCTGAACCTTTCTTCGTTTCAACAAATGCTGGATCATTGACTACCAATTTTCCCTTTTCCGTGTTCAAAGAATAAACATAGATTTTATTAAAACCTAAATCAGGTACTAAAAAGAAACTTCCTGTTGGATCCATTGGGTTATGATGCGGATGAGGTACACCTTGTTTCGCATATAAGTTAACAAGTTGGTCTTCCGATTTTCCCGGAATCTCCACTAAATCGCAAAGTTCCTTTAGTGAACCATCCTTTTGGATGGGAAGCACTGCAAGAGTACCAGATATATAATTTGAAACCACAAGGAATTGGTTTGTAGCGTCTACCACTAGATGAACAGGATTTCTCCCCCCGGTTGATTGGGTATTAATATACGTTAATTCACCTGTTTTTTGAATAACCTTAAAAGCACTAATCTCACTACAATCACCATGAACCGTGTATAAAAATTCTTGATTTCGATCGAAAGTTAAAAAAGATGGGTTAATAATATCATTATAAAGTTGAACATGTGTCCAAATTCCCGACTCCTGATCAATTCGGTAAACATTAATCCCCTCTCCACGTGCATTGCGTTCTTTGGTTGTACGGCAACCTATATATGCGAATCGCGGTGAAGCCTTAGAATTCATCTAAAAACACCCCCAGATTAATAGAACACTACTAGCCACTTACTTGTTACCAATTAAATTCCTTACTGCTTTCTGCATAATCCCTCCATTTTGGTAATATTCGATGTCGACTACATTATCCAGCCGTACAATGACTTCAAAAGTGAATTGGGTGCCATCTTCCCTGACCGCTTTAATACTAATGGAATCCCCAGGTTTGACTTGGTTAGATAAACCAACTGTACTCAAAACTTCTGTTCCAGTAATCCCTAAAGACTTTGCGCTTGTTCCATTTGTAAATTGCAGCGGTAAAACACCCATTCCTACTAAATTGCTTCGATGAATCCGCTCAAAACTCTCTGCAATCACTGCTTTTATACCGAGTAACTGTATGCCTTTGGCAGCCCAGTCTCTTGAACTACCTGTTCCATATTCTTTTCCCGCAATAACGACAAGGGGAATGCTGCTTTCCTTATATTTGGAGGATGCTTCAAAAATCGACAGTATTTCGTTTGAAGGAAAGTGCTTGGTTACTCCTCCCTCAATCCCAGGAACTAGCTTATTTCGAATCCGGAGATTTGCCAAAGCACCACGAACCATTACATGATGATTTCCACGCCGTGACGGATAGGAATTAAAATCCTTTTTCTCTACACCTTGTTCACGTAAATAACTTCCCGCAAGACTAGTTGATGTAATGGCCCCCGAAGGAGAAAGGTGATCCGTTGTTACTGAATCTCCCAAAAAAGCCAATACGCGAGCGTTTTCAATTTCTTGTATAGGTTCAATTTCCTCAGACATATCATGTAAGAAAGGCGGTTCCTGAATGTATGTCGAAGACGAATCCCATTCATACAACTGTCCTTCCGGGATATTAATTTTGTTCCATTCTTCATTTGCCTCATAGACTTCCTGATAACGGTCTAGAAAAAGTTCAGGATAAACCGCATTAGAAAGCCATTTCTGAATTTCATCTGGTGATGGCCAAATATCACGTAAATAGATGGGGCTGCCCTGATCATTAAAACCAAGCGGTTCGGTTGCAAAGTCAATATTCACCGTTCCAGCTAATGCATAAGCAACAACAAGTGGTGGCGAAGCCAAATAATTAGCCTTTATTTCTGGGTGAACTCGTCCTTCGAAATTTCGATTTCCCGAAATGACACTTGCAACGGTTAAATCATGTTGTTCAATCGCTTGGCTGACTTCAGTCGGAAGTGGTCCCGAGTTGCCAATACAGGTTGCACAACCATACCCAGCAACGTGAAATCCTAAATTTTCCAAATAGGAAAGTAACCCAGATTTTCGTAAATAATCTGTTACAACCCGTGAACCAGGTGTTAATGAGCTTTTAACAAATCCAGGCTTCTTCAATCCCTTCTCAACTGCATTTTTTGCAAGTAGACCGGCCATCATCAACACAGTTGGATTCGATGTATTCGTACAGCTTGTAATAGCGGCCAACACAACTGAGCCATTCATAAAACTCGTTTTTTCACCATTTTTATGTGTAATGGTAACTTTTTTATTTAATTGCTTTTCATTTAGTCCATAGCCACCATCTATGATTGGCTTACGAATAATTTCATTATAGGACTCCTTCATTTTTACCAGACTAATGCGATCTTGTGGTCGTTTTGGTCCAGCCAATGAGGATGTGACTTCGGATAGATCCAATTGGATCATTTCCGGATAATCCGGCTCCTGACTATTTGCCTCCATAAACATCCCCTGTGCCTTATAATAAGTTTCAATCAGGTTCAGATGCTCTTCGGTATGCCCAATCACTCTTAAATAATCAATCGTTTCGGAATCGACAGGAAAAAAGCCCATTGTCGCTCCGTATTCAGGTGCCATATTTGCAACAGTAGCACGATCAGCTACACTCATAGAATGAACACCAGGACCAAAAAATTCAACGAATTTTCCTACAACACCATACTTCCTGAGCATTTGTGTGATGGTCAATGCCAAGTCAGTTGCTGTAACTCCTTCTTTAAGCTCTCCTGTTAACTTAAAGCCCAGCACTTTGGGGATTTCAAAATACAATGGTTGTCCAAGTAAAGCTACTTCTGCTTCCAATCCGCCAACACCCCATGCCACAATGCCAAGACCATTGATCATGGTTGTATGCGAATCTGTTCCGACAAGTGAATCCGGAAATAACATTCTTTGCCCTTCAATTTCCTTTGCAATAGCCACTGATGATAAATACTCCATATTGATTTGGTGCATGATACCCGTGGCAGGCGGTACAATCTTTAAATTATCAAATGCATGCTGGGCCCAGCGCAGGAAGCGAAAGCGCTCCATATTCCGTTCCATGTTTATTTTTTCATTTAAGGTTACCGCATTGGGAGTTCCATAATGATCAACTGAAACGGAATGATCTACTACAAGATCAACAGGTATTAGCGGATTTACCTTTGAAACATCTTCGCCTTTTCGGTTTATTGTCTCCCGCATTGCTGCAAGATCCACTAAAGCGGGAAGCCCCGTTGTATCATGCATTAAAATACGAGCTGGTTTAAACGGAATTTCTTCATTTCGATTGCGTTCTACTGTCCAATTAGCAATTTTTTTAATATGTTCTTCTGTTACGGTTCTTCCATCATAATTCCGAATAGCTGACTCAAGTAGTACTTTCAATGAATAAGGTAATTTGTTTACGTACTTAAAGCCTTGTTCTAATAATAAGGTAATAGGGTAATAGAGATAATCCTTTTCGTTAACAGTTAATTTCGAACTCCTATTGAATATTTTCGTATCCACTGCTGCGCCTCCTCAATCTGTACCTTAACTCTTAATTACTATTTTATTGAAAATTTTGTCTTTCGAAAAATAGGATAATTTCATAGATGGGTATGACAATTTTGAATGTAGCTTTTCAGATTGTGGCTAATCATGTTAAGGTAAAATACATGGAGGGATGGATATGGATGATCGTGACTGGCAAATTATACATACGCTTTATCAAGAAAAGAGCATCACGAAGGCTGGACAAGCCTTGTATATTTCACAGCCAACCCTAACAAAACGGATCAAGCAAATTGAAACAGAATTTGGAGTTAAAATAGTAAATCGTGGCATAAAAGGAGTTCAATTCACAGCAGAAGGTGAATACTTAGCCAAAAAAGCCGAGGAACTATTAAATATTTTTCAAGCAACAAGGGAAGATATAGACAATTTTAATCATTATGTCGTTGGAACATTGCGGTTAGGTGTATCCAACTTTATCAGTAAATACAAACTCCCTGGTTGGCTGACTACATTTGAAAAGCAATATCCAGACGTCGATTTCCAGGTAGAAACCGGTTATAGCAGGCAAATCTACCAAATGGCATACAATCATGATATACATATTGGTTTTATTAGAGGAGAATATAACTGGCCAGAGAATAAAGAATTGTTATTTGAGGAATCTCTCTGCATTGCTTCGATAAAGCCAATTGACTTGGAGGAATTACCTAGTTTACCAAAGATCGATTATCAAACAGATTCACTTTACAAACATCTTACAGATAATTGGTGGGCAGAGAGATTTTCCCAACCGCCGTTTGTTCGAATTACAGTGGACCGTGGTGACACATGTAAAGAGATGGTTTTAAAGGGACTTGGTTATGCTATTATGCCTTCTCTTTTTTTAGAGGATTCTCCGCATATCCATCAAATTCCGTTAAAAACAAAAGAAGGAACTCCAATAACACAAAAGACATGGATGGTTTATCATAAGAGTGCTGAGGAACTTAATGTGGTAAAAGCCTTTATTGATTTTATTAAAGAAACTGTGGGACCCTCGTCTATATAAAAAGTTGGGCCTCATAGATTGGGCCCAACTTACATTTAGGATAACATCTTATCTAGATAGGTTATGATTTCTTCCTTATTGTTTGATACCTTTTTAGCTCTATTAATATCTTTCTCTAACTTTTCCTGCGATTTTTTCAGGACTTCATCTTCCCTTTCGCTTGGTATTATTACGACACCATCTGCATCTCCAACAACAATATCACCAGGAGAAATAGTCACACCTCCGCATGAAATCGGTACATTAATACTGCCATTACCTGTTTTATTGCTTGCTGCTATTGTAGTTCCTTTACAAAATACAGGATAATTTAATTCCTTTGCACCTATAATGTCACGAATAACACCATCCGCAATAATCCCTTTGATGCCAAGGGTTTGGGCCATACCGAGGATAAAGTCACCTGCAATAGCTCTGCTCGTATCCCCTTTTGCATCTATAACAATTACATCACCTAGTTTAGCTTCGCGTATGGCTTTTAGAACAACAAGATTATCCCCTGCTTGCATGTTCACAGTAAATGCACGCCCGGAAACCCGGTATTCTTCTTTTAAAGGTTTGATTGATGCATCTAAGTTTGTCATTCCATCTAATGAATCGGAAATACAAGTTGTTGGTATGTCTTGAAATTGATCAACGATATTCATTTTTTCTCCTCCTAATTTTATTTACAAGGTCAATAGCATCAAATAGTAATCTATATGTATCTCTAGCATACTAATATATCTCCTATTAAATAAAATCGAAATATTTCATATTGGGTTATTCCTTATTTGAATGAACTGAACATGGTTGGTTAAACTTTATTATCAAAAGTTGAAAGAAAACGAAGGGCAATTTTAATTAAACGTTTGATTAGTGTATGCTATTTAAGAAAAAGCCTGATTATTCATGGAATCAAATTTTAATTAAACGTTTGATTAGTATACACTATACATTAGAATCTTTAGTGGAAAGTGAGATGACTTGAATATGAAAAACATTACAAAATTTGAAATAGCAAAACCTGCTCATGAAGTATTTGAAGCATTTGTTGATCCAGCCAAAATCGGAAATTTTTGGTTTTCGACAAGCTCCGAAAGATGGGAAACTGGTAAAACAATTGCATTGACCTATCAAGAATACAATGCAGAACTTGAGATAAAGATTACTGAAATTGTGGAGAATCAGAAAATTGGGTTTAGATGGGGTCCTGTTGAGGATGAACATCAGGTCACAATCTCACTAAATAAAGTTGATTCGTCCTCTACGATTATCGAAGTTTCAGAAGATGGGTTTAAAGAAAATGACCCTGAATTCGTACATAATCTAGTCGACAATAAAGAAGGATGGGTTTATATGTTGACCTGTTTAAAAGGATATTTAGAAAACGGAGTCAATACCTTGAGAGGCGCTTTAGTTAAGGAGTAGTTATCAATAGCCCGTTGGAACAAGGGAGTCCAACGGGGTAACTTTTTAAATGACATCACTTACCTCTTTTAATTATCTCAAAGATGTTTTTTGCTTGATCTGTATTGTTTATTTTTCCGGCAAAAAGATTGCTTCCGGGTCCGTAAGCATATATGTTCACATCATCCCCCGTATGCCCGCTTGTTGTCCAGCCCGTGACGGAGCGATTGTCAAAAATCTTTTCAATTGCATTATCGATTTCAGTTACATTTTTTGTTGCAGATGCTTTTTTAACAGACAGGATTTCAGCAGTTGTTAGTGAGAAGCCAATATTGTTTTTTAATGTTTGTTCTACATCTGCGCCTTTTGCGATTTGTTCTGCCATGAAATCAGGTGTATGTTTAGCTGCAGCTATTGGTGCAGCAAACCAGTTATAATTCCCCTTTGCTCCTACTGAAAAACCACCCGTTGAATGATCTGCTGTTGCAACCACCAATGTATGCTTGTCTTTTTTAGCAAAATCAATTGCCGCTTTAAACGCATTTTCGAAGTCTTCCATTTCGCTCATCGCAGAAACAATGTCATTGTCATGACCTGCCCAGTCGATTTGGCTTCCTTCAACCATCAGGAAAAAACCCTTTTTATTATTACTTAATTTACTTAACGCAGTTTCTGTCATCTCTTTCAAGGATGGTGTAGATGCCTCTCGATCCAGCATTTTAGGTAAGCCTTCAGGGGCAAACAATCCAAGCACTTTAGTTTGTTTACTTTTTAACATTTCATTCTTATTCGTTACATAATCATAACCATCTTTTTGGAATTCCTTTGTTAAATCACGGTCAGAACGGACCAAGTTGTTAACTCCACCGCCAAGCATCACATCGATTTTGTGATGACCTTTGATTTTTTCATCAAAATAATCGTCCGCGATGGCATCCATATTTTTACGATTTTTTTCATGGGCACCAAAGGCTGCAGGTGTGGCATGAGCAATCTGGCAAGTCACAACGAATCCAGTGGATTTACCTTTTTCTTTAGCCGCTTCCAGAACGGATTTTACCGGTGAGCCATTACGGTCAACACCAATAGCCGAATTGTAGGTTTTGACACCTGTTGCCATAGCTGTACCTGCAGCAGCTGAATCCGTTACATTATGCTTCGGATCATCCGAATAGGTCATTTGCTGCCCAACTAGGTATGGATCAAACGCGGTTGGCTCAAACTTTTTTGTGGCCGGATTATCCTTAAAATAACGATATGCAGTGGTATAGGAGCCCCCCATTCCATCTCCGATTAAAAAAATAATGTTGTTAATTTCTGCTCGTTCGGCATGTACTCCGTGATGAATGGTACCGAGTATGGTTCCAACTGCTGCAATAGAAAGTGTGGCTATGGTTAAAAATTTTTTTCGCAAAATCTCTCCTCCTAAATTTCATTATATAGGTTCAGTTTCCCCTTTAAATTTATAATCATAAGGAATTTACCTTTTTGGGTAATCTAACATTAAAAAGGGTATGTAATAAAAGAAATTTCTTTTGCGATATACACATACAATCAATTATTAATGAGAAATGTTAAATACATTTACTGGAGGGAAACCTGTGTTTTTATCCTATCCTATTTTAGCCGCCCTTTTAGGGATGTTGATTGCTCAATTCGTAAAGATCCCCATTCATTTTTTAACCACTGGAGAAGTAAGATGGAATCTAATGTTCAGCACTGGCGGTATGCCAAGCTCCCATACCGCAACAATTATTTCCTTAACGACAGCGATTGGGCTCACCTCTGGGTTTAAATCAAATGAGTTTGCCATTTGTGTAGTGATGTCTGCGATTGTCATGCATGATGCGACGGGTGTCCGCCGTCATGCTGGATACCATGCGGAGGTTTTAAATAAATTGTTAGTTGATTTTAACGCTTTGGTTGAAACCTTGAAGAACCCTAATTTGAAAAAAACAGAATCCCGAGCAAAGCTTAAGGAGCTTTTAGGACATCAACCGGCTGAGGTATTTTTTGGAGCCATCACGGGAATCATCGTAGGTTTCCTAGTCTACCTTATTTATCCATTTCGAGTTTAGCAATAAATGGTTTATTGAATATATTTAAAAGTTATGATATTCTCAAATTAACAAGAAGGAAAATGCAGTGACTGACGACAACCGTGGAATTGACCACATGGGAGCTGCATTTTATACGGTCGGGTCGTCTGGGCAGAGATAGGGATTTTTTTCCTATCTCTTTTATTATTTAGGAGGGTTTTTTTCAATGGAAAAAGTCATTTTAGATGGACAACTCGTAGCAACAAATATTAAAGATGCTTTAAAAGATAAAGTAAACGTTCTAAAGGAAAAAGGAGTTACTCCTTGCCTTGCCACTATTCTAGTCGGAGATGATCCTTCATCAGCGACATATGTAAAAATGAAGGGTAATGCTTGTGAGAAGGTTGGAATTAAATCATTACGGATTCATCTTCCTAAGGAAACACAAACAGATGATTTATTAAAAACGATTGATGAATTAAACCAAGATAATTCTGTTCATGGGATTCTTCTTCAACATCCAGTGCCGGCACAGATTGATGAGCGAAAAGCGTTTGAGTCCATTGATATTCGAAAGGATGTTGATGGGGTAACAAGCAGAGGCTATGGTGAAACAGCTTTAGGATTCGGAAAATATCCATCATGTACTCCTGCAGCTATCATGGAAATTATTAATTTTTATAATATACCCGTTGAGGGAAAACATGCGGTTGTTGTTGGTAGAAGCCCAATTCTTGGGAAACCTGTATCTGCCTTACTCTTAAATGCCGATGCTACAGTTACTACTTGTCATTCACGCACTACAAATCTACCTGAAATCGTAAAACAAGCAGATATTGTTGTTGCAGCTGTTGGTAAACCTAATTTTATTCAAGGAGACTGGATCAAAGAAGGTGCAGTAATCTTGGATGCTGGGTATAATAAAGGCAATATCGGTGATGTGGATTACGATGCTTGTTATGAAAAAGCTAGTGCAATTACACCTGTTCCTGGCGGCGTGGGTCCTGTGACAATTTCGATGCTGTTAAAGCATACTGTAAAGTCTGCTGAGGAAACTCTTCAAAACTAAAATAATTGAGTTGAGCTGTTTTTTTGGCTCAACTCTTTTTTTGCAATTTCATTAACCTTAAGTATGCATTTATCATCTTCACGGGTAATGTAACGCCTTTCCTTTTACCTCAAGATCACTTTTTTCCTCTTCACGGGTAATGCAACTCCTTTCCTTTTCCTCGAGATCACTTTTTTTCCTCTTCACGGGCAATGCAACTCCTTTCCTTTTACCTCGAGATCACTTTTTTTCCTCTTCACGGGTAATGCAACGCCTTTCCTTTTACCTCGAGATCACTTTTTTCCTCTTCACGGGTAATGCAACGCCTTTCCTTTTACCTCGAGATCACTTTTTTCCTCTTCACGGGTAATGCAACGCCTTTCCTTTTACCTCGAGATCACTTTTTTCCTCTTCACGGGTATTGCAACGCCCTCCCTTTTACCTCGAGATCACTTTTTTCCTCTTCACGGGTAATGCAAATACATTCTTTTTCAAGAGATTTACTGTTTCCCAGTCTCTCGACGCACAACCGGTGCTACTTCCGTTGCTAACCGCTCAATATTCTCCGCTACCTTCTCAAACGGCATTCCGCCAATGTCCATTTGAGCAATAAACCGCTGGTGCCCAAAAAGCTCGTATTGATAGAGAATTTTTTCAATAATCTGCTGCGAACTTCCCACAAATAATGCCGTTTCCGGAGCAGCCATAATCTCAAAATCAGCCCTCGACATATGGGTACTCATTCCACGCTGGCGATTGAGATATCCCCAATAATTCGAGTGGTACGCATAATACTCATCTTTTGCCTGCTCTGTTGTTTTAGATATATAGGCATGTCCTGTTACTCCCACCTTTAAATCATCAGGAGCATGCCCCGCCTGACTAGCCGCCTGACGGTATATATCTACAAGAGGCTTAAATCGGATTGGCGGTCCTCCAAGGATGGCCAAGGCTAAACCAGTACCTAATCTGCCTGCTCGTTCCGCGCTCTCCTGAGTACCGCCAACTCCAACCCAAATCGGTATATCTTTCTGTAACGGCCTCGGAGCTATTTCAGCAGCCTGCAATGGCGGCCTAAATCTGCCACTCCATGTAACCCTCTCTTCCGCATTCAGCTTCAAAAATAGCTCAATATGTTCTTCAAACAATGCATCATATTGGTTCACGTCATACCCAAACAGCGGAAACGATTCAATAAATGCTCCACGTCCGGCAATAATTTCCGCCCGCCCATTTGATAGCAAATCGAGTGTAGCAAAATCCTCAAATAAACGGACAGGGTCTATCGTATTTAAAACTGTCGTTGTACTTGTTAGCTTAATTCGTTTTGTAACTTGCGATATGGCCGATAATACTATTGCAGGAACAGATACCGCATAGTCCAGTCGGTGATGCTCCCCAACACCAAATACATCCAGCCCTAATTCATCGGCCATTTTTGCCGCTTGGATAATTTCTTCAAGTCGCTGATGCGCACTAATCGTCTTCCCCGTATGCGGATTCGGACCTAAATCCGCCAACGTATAAATTCCAAATTCCATTGCTTTCCCGCCCCTTCATTTCCTCATTGTTAGTATTTATTAGTTGACAAAAATAATTATGTGTAATATTATTATCTTGAATTAAATATATTTTAATTTGAGATTCATGATTTGTAAATATATTTCACAAAAATACAAGGGGTGTCAAAAATGAGCTTTTTCAGTAATTTATTTGGCAGTGCATCTAAGGAGGAAGAAAAAATGACAAATCCAAAATTAAAAATCGGTATTATTTTAGGAAGTACACGTCAAGGACGCGTTAGTCCACAAGTAGGAGAATGGGTAAAAAGTATTGCTGACAAACGTCAAGATGCAGATTATGAAATCGTCGATATCGCTGACTTCAAATTACCATTCTTAGGAGAAGGTACTGGCCAAGAACCAGGACTTCAAGCATGGAATGAAAAACTTGCAAGCCTTGATGGCTTTGTATTTATTGTTCAGGAATACAACCACAGCATCACAGGCGCATTGAAAAATGCACTTGATTCCGCTCGCGAAGCTTGGAACGATAAAGCAGCAGGTATTGTAAGTTATGGATCAACAGGCGGAGCGCGTGCTGCTGAACACTTACGCGGCATCTTAGGGGAATTAAAAGTAGCAGATGTACGTACACATCCGACTCTTTCATTATTTACTGATTTTGAAAACGGATCAGTATTCAAACCAGCTGAATTGCATCTTACAAATGTGAATGCAATGCTTGGGGAAGTCGTCGCTTGGAGCGGAGCATTAAAAACTGTTAGATAATAGATATTTACTCTCCTTTTTGAAATAGAGCTTGGGATCCAAGCTCTATTTTTTTAACGCTTAATTCTTATAATCCTCTTACATTCATCCAAAACCCTCCTCTTCTCCAACTTTCAACAAATATATCAACTGTCATACCAATGGAGATCACTTGCCAATAAGGATATTATTTGATAACATAACTAACGAACGTTCGTAAGTTAGAGGTGGGTTTTTTGAAAAGCAATGAAATTAAAGAAGCAGCTCTAAAATATTTCACCATTCATGGTTATGAAGGAGCATCTCTTTCGCAAATAGCTGAAGAGGTCGGTATGAAAAAGCAATCGATTTACGCTCATTTTAAAGGGAAGGATGACCTTTTTCTGCAAGTTTTGCGTGATGCAAAAGAGACTGAGCTATCTTCAAAGCTCCAATATTTTGGGAAAATTGATTCACAAAACCCCGAAAGAGACTTATACGGATTCCTACAATTGGTTATCGATCTTTTTCAAAAAAATGAGCATATAAAGTTTTGGCTGCGTATGTCCTTTTTTCCTCCAGCCCATCTTGCAAAAGCAATTGAAAAGGAAATAATTGATACCGAGGAGAAGGTTCAGGTGATACTGGAAAGTAATTTTCAGGATTGGATTGATGCTGAAGTAATCGTTGGAGATACAGCAAAAACACCCACCTTCGCTTTCTTAGGAGTAGTCGATTCCATTTTGCTGGAACTTGTATATGGCAATGATGAGAAACGGCTGAAAGATAAATTAGAAGCCTCTTGGACTGTATTTTGGAGAGGGATTTCACATTAATGATTCATACAGAAAAGAGGTGTTGATTCATGAAGAAAACGATAAAAGAACAAAAAGCTGTATTAATTATTCTATTAAGCAACATTTTCATTGCCTTTCTGGGAGTGGGGCTAATCATCCCTGTTATGCCGACGTTTATGAATAACATGCATTTATCTGGAAAAACGATGGGCTATCTTGTTGCGGTTTTTGCGGTGTCACAACTGCTGGTGTCACCACTCGCAGGAAGATGGGTTGACCGTTATGGCAGAAAGAAAATCATTATCATTGGCTTATTCCTATTTGGTGTTTCAGAACTAATTTTTGGGATAGGTGAAAAGGTATCAGTGCTTTATCTATCAAGGATTCTAGGTGGTTTTAGTGCCGCCTTTATTATGCCGGGAGTTACTGCATATCTTGCAGATATTACATCGGTTCAGGAACGGCCAAAAGCGATGGGCTATATGTCTGCCGCTATTAGCACTGGCTTTATCATAGGGCCCGGCATAGGTGGATTTATTGCAGAATACGGTGTACGTATGCCCTTTTTCTTTGCGGCAGCCATTGCCTTTTTAGCCTGCTTTACTTCCATATTTATTTTAAAAGAGCCGCTAACTAAGGAACAGCTTGCGGAAATTTCCACTAATACAAAGCAAACAAACTTTATTAGCGATTTAAAAAAATCACTTAATCCGCTTTACTTCATTGCCTTTATCATTGTATTTGTGCTTGCATTCGGTTTATCAGCCTATGAAACTGTTTTTAGTCTATTTTCTGATCATAAATTCGGCTTTACACCAAAGGACATTGCAGCCATTATTACAATAAGCTCCATCTTTGGCGTTATCGTGCAAGTATTTATGTTTGGGAGAATGGTAGATTTTCTTGGAGAAAAGAAACTGATCCAATTATGTTTGGTCATTGGTGCAATTTTGGCAGTGGCATCCACCGTGGTTTCTAGCTTTTTGATGGTACTTGCGGTAACTAGCTTCATCTTTCTTGCATTTGACTTGCTTCGTCCGGCATTGACGACATTTTTATCAAAAGCTGCCAAGAAGGAACAAGGATTTGTTGCTGGAATGAATTCAACTTATACGAGTTTAGGCAATATCGTCGGACCAGCAATGGGCGGGATCCTGTTTGACATAAATATCCACTTCCCTTATCTTTTCGCTGCTGTCATTATGGTCATTGGGCTTGGGATTACAGTGATGTGGAAAGAAGGACATTTATCAGAAAGTGTTGCAAAATAATAAAAAGCTATTCTTTCTACAGTCTTACCTTACGAATAAAAGAGTGCTGAGGAAGCCAAAAGGCTTCCTCAGCACTATCTATTGGTTACTTATATAACAGCTTCTTTTAATTCCTTACCTGGTTTAAAAGCGGGAACTTTAGAAGCAGGAATCCGCATTTCCTCGCCTGTTTGTGGATTACGGCCTGTTCTGGCTGCGCGTTCACTTCTACAAATGTTCCAAACCCAATCAACTGGATCTTTATTCCTTATCAAGTGTATTATCAAACAACGCTTCCACCGCTTTTGTAGCATCTTTTTACTCTATTACTACTATCCAGAAGTTATTTTAACACCAATAGCTCCTATTATAATACAAAGAATTAAAAAGATTCTTTTACTATTTCTCGGTTCTTTAAAATATGCCATTCCTACTAAGACACTTCCAACAGAGCCGATGCCAGTCCATATTGCGTAAGCGGGCCCAATTGGAAGGACCTTTAATGAGAGGGAAAGAAAATAAAAGCTGAAGCTTCCAAATACAAGACAGGATACGGTAGGAAGAAATTTTTTAAATCCTTCTGCACGTTTTAGACTTATGACACTTCCAATCTCAGCAAGTCCAGCAAAAAGAAGTAACAGCCATGCCATCTACTCATCACCTAACCTTGGACAAATCATTTTCTTCTTGTTGACCGACATTTGACTCGATTTTTAATCCAATTATTCCATAAATCATTAAAATGACAAAAAACATTTTTAGCAGATTGAAAGACTCTCCCCAAAAAATCGCCCCAACAGCTATGGTTCCAACCGTACCCAAACCCGTAAAAATGGCATATCCTGTTCCTACGGAAATTAAGCGTAAAGCTTTTGACAATAAAAAAAAGCTGAAAATGATAATCCCCACTGTTAGGACACTAGGTATGAATTCAGTAAACCCATGCGAATATTTAAGTCCTATAATCCAGACGATCTCTAAAAGACCTGCAATCAAAATATAAATCCAATCCATTTAAAAGATTCTCCTTGTTAGCAGATACATTCCATTATGTGTAATTGCTAACCCACTATTTTAATAAATGATATTATGGTTGAATCACCAAGTTTTCAAAATATTGATAAATGGCATGAGCCACACCATTTTCATCATTTTTTAGAGTGGCCATTGTACAAATATCTTTTATCTCAGGTTTTGCATTTCCCATCGCTACGCTATATTTAACCTTCTCGAACATAGATCGATCATTGTCGCTGTCTCCGATTGCCATTGCACGGTCTAAACTGCAATTTGTCAAAGAGCAAAGTTTTTCAAGGGCAATTCCTTTCGAAGCATGTTTGCTCGTAATTTCAATATTATGATGTGCAGATGAAACAACTGTTAACGAAGCAAATTCTTTAAAGTGTTTCCTGCTTTCCTCTAACTTCTTTTCATCAAAAGAACACACTACAATATTATAAAAATCTTCCTTTTGTTTTAGGATATCATGATAATTTTCAACAAAAACATAGCCATACTGATCAAGTTGTCTTTCTGCTTCCTCCACTAATTCATTCCTATCACCATCTAAGCCGGATCTTTTCATCATTTGAATCTCATGATTGAAATTTTCCCTGTCTTTTCTAATCGTATAAATGGCTTTGTTTGTAAACACCTCATAGTAAAAATTCCATTCGTCTAACCATTGAAGAATAGATTGGACTTCATTTTTCTCTATGGCAGCAGCAGACAAAAGCATCTCATCTTTGGAATGAATGGTGGCACCGTTTGTACCAATTACAACGGTAGAAAGCCCTGCCTTTTCACAAATTCTTCGCACATCAAAATAGGCCCGGCCTGTTGAAATGACTATTTCAATGCCATTCTCTTGGGCAAATTGAATCGCTTTTATATTTTCTTCACTTATTTCAATCTGATGGTTTAATAACGTTCCATCTAAGTCTATTGCAATTAAACTCATGTTCTTTGTCTCCTATTCGATATCTATGCTTTAATCCAATCGATTTCGTTTAGTCTCAAATCATTTTCCCAAGATTCCGGGAGATGTTGGTCACACACAATGATATCTAATTTCTCTAAGGGGCATATTTTACAAAATGTATCCACGCCGAATTTTGAATAATCGGCTAACAAAATAATTTGTTTTGATACCCTAACCATGGTTTGAGAAACCAAAGTTTCGTTTAAATGAAAATTGCTAACACCGTTTTCTATAGAGACACCGCCTGCTGAAATAAAGGCCTTATTAATATTGAATTGATTTAATATTTGTTCAGTAATACCGCCACTGACCGATTGCTGTTTCGGATCAATTTGACCGCCTAACAGCAAAATCTGCCCTGTGAACTTTTGTTGATTAAGAGATTCCGTTAATACAGCTGATACAGGAATGGAATTTGTTAAGATCGTTATATTTTCTTTGTTTTGGATAGAATGGGCAAACTCCAGTGTAGTTGTCCCGACATCAATAACAATAACATCTCCATCGGAAATCAGTTCCGCTGCTTTTTTACCAATTTGTATTTTTTCTTCTTGATTCACTGTCGTACGCTGGGTAAACGGAGGTTCCCCAGATTGAAAGGTTGTTTTAATTGCCCCGCCATAAACCTTTTTTAATAGCCCATTTTCCTCTAATTGTGTTAAATCCCGACGGATGGTTTCCTCTGAGACATTGAATTGTTTGGCCAAATCAATAACTTTTACCTTACCGATTCTTTTTAACTCATTTAAAATTTCATTTTTTCTTTCCTCTGGTAAGATTAACATTTGATTACCCCATTACTAATTTATAAAACAATACATTCTTTCTTTGGTATAAGGATCCGAATAGGTGAGCCCTGATTCAGTTTTCCTCCTTGATGATGAAGAGAATCCACATGAAGGATGGAACCATCTGTTTCAACTTCGTATCTTAAAACATTCCCAGTCATCGAAATATCCCGAATCACACCTTTAACCGACCAATTATCTTGTAAAGGTATGGTTTCTTGTTCAACTGGAGTTAATCGTAATACTTCAGGGCGGATCGCCACTTCATTGCCTGTTAATTCCGGACTTCTAATCAATTTATTAAATACCTCAACATTTAATACATTATAATTCCCGATAAACTTTGCAACAAAGGTGTTAACTGGAGAAGTATAAATTTCTGATGGAGATCCTGATTGAACAATATTGCCTTCATTCATAATAAAGATCTTATCTGACAAAGTCATTGCCTCTTCTTGATCATGCGTAACAAAGATCGTGGTGATCTCCAATTCCCTTTGGATTCTTTTTAATTCCCTTTGTAAATTTTTCCTGATTTTTGCATCCAATGCACTTAAAGGCTCGTCCAACAGCAGCACTTTCGGTTCCATTACAAGCGCCCGTGCCAGTGCAACCCGCTGCTGCTGGCCGCCGGACAGCTGATGCGGATAAGATCCTTCTTTTCCGGTTAAATCAACCATATCAATCATGTTTTGCACCCTGGATTTGATATTTCTTTGTTTTTTCATTTTAAGCCCATATGCAATGTTATCGAAAACGGTCATATTCGGAAAAAGGGCATAAGATTGGAAGACCATTCCGACTTCACGGTGCCGAGGTGATAAATGAGTAATATCCTTTTGATCCACCAAGATCCTTCCCCTATCCACTTCTTCAAGTCCAGCGATGGACCTGAGTAATGTACTTTTTCCGCATCCGCTTTGTCCAAGAAGTGTAGCAAATTCCCCTTTTTGCAGTGTTAAAGATATATGATTTAAAACTACCTGATTTTCATACCGTTTTGTCACTTGATCAATGGTTATATAGCTCATTAATTTTCACCTTCCAAAAAAGTAATGTTTTTAGGAGACTGTTTCTTAAAACTTGAAAAAGTCCTCTTCTTTTTTAACCTATATGGACTTTTTTGGTTTCGGAACGTGGCTTTTAAAATGGCCCATGTTAACAGCATAATCACTGAATAATACGTAATAACAATTGCACTTGTTAAGTGACCGCTTGTATTTAACTTGTTGGCAAGATAAATTTGAAGGGTCTCAAACTGTCCTCCAACAAGCAGATTGGCAAAAGAAAACTCACTAAATAAAAGAGCAACGGATAACAGTGTAGATACTAGGATACCCGATAGAATATTAGGAAACACGACGGTTCTAAAAGCTTGAAACTTTGATGCCCCCAACAACTCAGCGGCATCAACAAGTTCCACCGCATTAATGGTCCGCAGACTGTTACGAATCCCTTGATACATAAATGGCAAAATGGTAACAAAATAAGCACCAATTAGAATCCAAGGTGTCCCGGAAATTTGAATCGGTCCATTCGAATATAACTTGATTAATCCAACAGCCCCGACAATGGGAGGAATTCCATAAGGAAGCATCGCCACTCCTTGAAGGAGTCCTTCCAACTTGCGAAAATAGATCGTAATAATAAAAATAGTCGGAAGCATAATCAGGATACTAAGCCCCACAGACAGAACAATCAGAAACAGAGTGTGTTGAAAAGCAGTAAAAAATCTAGCATCTTGAAATAATTCAACATACCACTTTACGGTAAAAGACTCAGGTAGAATGGTACGATCCCACTTGCCGGCAATCGAAAATAAAAATGTCCCAATTAGCGGAATTAACAAATAAATAATGAGTAACCAAACCGCTGCTTTATGGAAACGCAATGAAGATTTCATTATAAATCCCTCCTGAAACGACGCATCATCCGCTGATTAAACCACATCGCCATAATCATCGTCGAAGCTAAGAGAACACCTAATGCACTGCCCAGTTGCGGCTTTAAGGCAACATCACTAGCAACAAGAGAGGCAATTTGCAAAGATAGTAAATTATAATTACTGCCAACTAATGCATAAGCTGTAGCATACGCGCCCATGGCATTCGCAAACAAAATACTGAATATACCGGCAATACTAGGTAAAAGAACAGGCAGGCCAATATGAAGCCAAAATTGCCGCTTTGAAGCACCTAATAATGCTGCAGCTTCTTTCCATTGCTGTTTAATCCCTTGATAAGACGGATATAGAAGCATAATAGCCATGGGAATTTGGAAATAAACGTAGACAAGAATTAACCCCGTCCAAGAGTATAAATTAAAATTCCCTAACACATCCCAGCCAAACTTGGCAAAAAGTAAAGTAAACAGACCATTGTTACCAAGCAATATAATGTAGGAAAAAGAAAGTGGAATTCCTTCAAAATGCGAAGTCATATTGGCAATCATGAGTAAACGATTTTGTGCTTTCTTCGAAAATTTTGTAAACGAATAGGCGATACCAATCGCCACTATAATCGAAGTGATTGCGGAAAAAAATGAAATAAGAACGCTGTTTTGAATGGCTTGTAAGTAAAATTTACTTTTGAAAATGGTTATATATTGCTCAAATGTCACCTTGGTTCCATCGTCAGCATAAAAGCTATTTTTCAACATCGTAACTAATGGTCCAATTTCAAAACCAACAATCAGAATAATAAATGGCAGTAAAAGAGCTAATAAATAAAGTTTTTGTTTTTTTATTTTTTGCAAGATTTTTCGCTCCTCTAAAAATGGGTAAGCAATCCTTTGAATCGATTTAGCAATAATGCCAAATCGATTCAAATTTTCAAAGAATGCTTGATTTCTAGACTACAAAGCTGTCCAAATTAAAGAGTGACCGCTTCTTTCAGTCCAGGAAATTTATAAGAAATCATTTTGTCAGACGGTTCAATACCTAACAGTTCACAAACCAGTGGTGCAAACGCCAATTGAGGAATGGTTTCCCCATGTATTCCTGTTTCTATTCTTGGACTAATGACAAAAAGCGGTACATCACGTTCACCATCAGTTATGCCCCCATGGTTCCCATATTCACTCATCCCATGGTCGGAGGTAATCAAAATATGGTAACCAGATTTCATCCAAATCGGGAGAAGTTGCGCTAACAAGCTGCCCATTTTTAAAATTTGTTCCCGATATTCTTTCGATTCGGAACCATAATTCTCTCCTTTTACATCCACTCCCATAGGATGAATATATAAAAAGTGAGGATCATGCTTTCTGCGTAAAGCCTCCGCATCCATCAACAAATGGCTATCCGGATAATCATCTTCCCAATAGAACAATCCGGATTGGATAGGCTTAGAAATATCTTCTTGGATACGGTCTTCTATAAAGTTGAATGGCGCCCGGTTATATAGTTCGCTTACCCAGTAATAAGCTGCAGAAGCATTTCTTAATCCGTTCTCTTTCGTAAGATGAAAAATACTTTTCTCATTAGATAAACGAATCGTTTGATTGGAGGTAATTCCATTCATGGATGCCGGAGTGCCGGTTAGTAATACTTCATACAGCGGACGGGAAAGACTTGGAAGCTCCGATTTCACTTTGTATAGTGCCGCCTGATTCGTTTGAACTAAATGCTGAACATATCCTAGTGCATCAAACGCCTTATCATATCTCATACCATCAACAACAACGACAATCACTTTATTTAACATTGACTAACACCTCTTCTTGCCAAAGCTGCGGTAAAGTTTTTGCTGTTCCTTCCCAAGCTTTGTAATCTTTAATTGGTTGGGCATTTTTGTATTCTTCGTTTGGAACCAGTTTGGCTGCTACCTCTTTTGGAAGTTGTACATCACGAATCGGACGTGCAAATCCTTTAGCTAAATTAATTTGACCTTCATCACTTAAGATATATTCTCTAGTCGCCATCGCAGCATATGGATGCTTAGCATATTTGTTAATGATGGTGGAATAAGCACTGACAACTGAACCTTCTTTTGGAATGCTTATATCAAATTGCTTGCGGTTGATTTGCTCCGCATATCCAATGGCATTGAAATCCCAAACAATGGCTACCTCTACTTCCCCTTTTTCAATGTTAGCCGGCTTTGCATCTGTCAGACTAAGACGGCCCTGTTTGGCAAGCTTGGCAAAATATTTAAGACCCGGTTCGATATTTGACTCACTACCGCCGTTAGCAATCGCAGCAGCAAGAACAGCCATTTGATTCTGTGCGCCGCGCTGAACATCCCCAACGGTTACTTTGTAGTTTCCTTTTAATAGATCAGCCCATGATTTTGGCGGGTTCTTTACCAATTCTTTATTTGTTAAGAAAGCAATCGTTCCCTGATATCCTGCAACCCAGTCTCCATCGTCATCTTTTGCCCATTTCGGTACTTCATTCCAATAGGAGGTCTTATATGGTATAGTGAGCTTTTTTTGCTCCGCTATAGGAGCAAAAGAAATCCCTACGTCACCAATATCAGCCGAAGCATTCTCCTTTTCAGATTCAAACTTTGCAATTTCTTCAGCGCTTGATAAATCTGTATCATTATGGGTCAATTTGTATTTTTTTGTCACGTCTCCCCAAGTTTCCCCCCAGTTTGCCCATGTATCTGGCATACCGACGCTATTTATGGCCCCTTCTTTCTTTGATTTTGACTCAATTTCCCCAACTTTTAGTGAATTAGGATTTTTCACAACGGGAGCAACAGTTTTTTCATTTGTACTGCAAGCTGCCAAACTTAGTAAACTTACACCTAATACCCCAGCTTGTATTGACTTCAGTGTCTTACTCCATTTACGTTTCATTAAGAAATCCTCCAGTTTGGTTTCTTTAATATTGTTGTTGATTGTTTACGGTTTTAGAATAATTCATTAATGTAAACTCTACATTAAACCAATGTTAAGGTTATGTAATCTTCTGCCCCACCCTCTAGAAGTGAATATCTTTTCAAAAAAAAAACCTACTGTACCGGACAACATTTTGTTGTTTGGTTCAGTAGGTTGCTTTTATATATATAATAAAGCCCCTGTATCTATCCATACAGAATTTTTGATCAAACTTTTTTCAGAATGATTAAAACTTATTTCAAATCCATTTTACATTTATCACTAACATTAAAAAGCAGGCGGGGTAACTGAAAATAATACAGATACATTTTGATTGAAATCATTTTCCCATTTATGTTTCATATATGCTGGTATTTTCACACTATCGCCAGCCTCTAATATATGTTCCTCCTCATTTAAATACACCTTAATTTTTCCCTCTAAAATGAAAGCAACTTCCTCTCCTTTATGTTCCAAGAGTTTCTCAGACGACGAAGTGTTTGGTGGAATCTTCATAATAGCTGAGGCGAGATTTCCAGTAAAATCGGGTGACAACAATTCATAAGACAAATTGTCAATCACCATTTTTCTACGTTGATTTTTCCTAACAACTAAATCTGCCGTGTTTTTTTCTTCAAGAAAAAAACTAAAGGTTGGAACATCAAGGGCTTTTGCTAAAACTTTAAGCGTTTGAATAGAAGGATTTGCTAATCCGCGTTCAATTTGGCTTAACATTGAAGGCGTTATTTCAGCTAACTTAGCTAATTCTCTAATGCTTAACTCTTTAGCTTTTCTATATTGTTCAACCTTTTTACCAATATCTATATTTTCCATCTCTATATACTCCTTACTATTACTTGTTAAATATCATTTAATATAATTAAACAAGACTTAACAATTAAAACGATTTGTGTTAAATTTCATTTAACGTTTATTAACTTATATTTTATTTCAGTTTGATAGCTGGTTACAAGTCAATTAGGAGGATTCGTCGAATGAAAGAGATTGAAAGCAAAGAAATACAAAAATGGAAAGACCAATATCCTTTACTAAGCAAACTCATTTCAATGGAGGAAACCTTCTGGTTCAATCCTAATATCAAAAAATTCCAAAAAGGAATTAAAAAATCCCCACTAATTCAAGAGGATGTAAAGGATGCAGAAGAAAGGTTGAAACGTTTTGCTCCATATATCGCTAAGGTTTTTCCAGAAACAAAAAAGATGAATGGTATTATCGAATCACCTTTAGTGGAAATCCCCTCCATGAAAGAATCCCTAGAAAGGAATTATCAACAGCCTATATTAGGTGAATTATTTCTAAAGTGTGATAGTCATCTTCCTATATCAGGGTCAATAAAAGCAAGAGGCGGGATCTATGAAGTTCTCAAACATGCAGAAGAATTAGCTCTTCAACATCAATTATTAACCATTCATGATGACTATTCAATTTTAGATAGTGAGAGGTTTCGAACCTTCTTCTCTCAATATTCAATCGCTGTTGGGTCGACTGGAAATTTAGGACTTAGTATAGGCATCATGAGTGCAAAATTAGGTTTTAATGTGACTGTTCATATGTCGGCTGATGCAAAACAATGGAAAAAAGAGTTGCTTCGAAGCAAAAATGTTAATGTCATTGAATATGAAGCAGATTATAGTAAAGCAGTAGAAGAAGGTCGAATTCAAGCAGATAGGGACCCTACATGTTATTTTGTGGATGATGAAAATTCTCATGATCTATTTTTAGGATACGCAGTGGCAGCAGTTCGATTAAAAAAACAATTAGAAGAGTTAAAGATAATAATAGATGAAAATAATCCTTTGTTTGTATACCTTCCATGTGGGGTAGGCGGTGGTCCTGGGGGCATAGCATTTGGTTTAAAGCTATTGTATAAAGATTACGTTCACTGTTTCTTTGCAGAACCTACCCATTCTCCATGTATGTTACTTGGATTAATGACTGGACTCCATGATAGAATTTCTGTACAAGATATTGGTATTGATAATATCACAGACGCAGATGGACTGGCTGTTGGAAGACCATCTGGGTTTGTGGGTAAAACGATCGAACCGTTTTTAAGTGGTAATTATACGGTTTGCGATGAGCAATTATACATGTTGCTAAAGGAACTAGTTGATACAGAGGCGATTCGTTTAGAACCTTCTGCACTAGCAGGCATGATTGGCCCCATTAAATTATGTAAAGAGGGAACCGATTATTTACTGAAGCATAATTTAACTAAAAAAATGAACAAGGCTACACATATTATTTGGGGAACAGGTGGAAACATGGTTCCTGAAGAAATGATGGCAGAATATTATCAAAAAGGATTGAAGTTAACGTTAAATGAACAATAAGTAAATTAACACGGGGTTAGGTGTTCTTTAACCATCCCATCATAATATAATTAGGTCTTAATACGTTACACCGTGAATCGCATGGACTAATTCCTATCAGCTACTTGCATAAGTATTGAATTCGTTTAAAACTTCTGAGTTAGATGGGGGAAGGAGCTCCTATCCCCATCAAATGATCTGATTTGGCTCAAATATGATTTCCTCGGGAGAAATATTATAATTATCTGACGGTCATTCCTTATTAATGTAATAAAATAAATAAATATAAAAGTAAGGAGAATAAATGTTTAGATTTTCAAAGAGATGAAGGGTTTTAAGGCTAGAATACAAAATGAAGTTATAGTGAATTTTTTCTTGTTTTACGAATGGTTAGAGTCCATAGAAATAAGGAGAGGAACGCTTTGCGTTCCTCTTTTTTATTAACATCCATTTGTCCCAGTAGGAAACAACCCCAGTTAAAAAAGCATTTCTTCTTTTTCTTTTCCGAATTTTTTATTCTCTTTTTTCTCTTTTTCTTTTAATACATAGCTGAGTAAGTCTAGTAAAATACGGGCTGCTACTTGTCCGGTCATGCCCGTTGGGTCATATGGTGGTGCAACTTCTACTAAATCAAACCCGATGACTTCTCCTCTTTTGGAAATTCCTTCAAGCAATTCATTAACCTCATCGTAGAGGAGCCCACCTGGAGAAGGTGTTCCTGTTCCAGGTGCAATTGACGGATCGATTCCGTCAATATCAATCGTTATATAATATTTTTCTCCTGCAGGAATAAGCTCCAACACTTCTTTAAGTCCCATTTTTCTCATCTGACGAGGTGATAGGATCACACTGCCATACGCTCTTGCTGCATCGACGTCTTCTTTTTTGCTGCTGCTGATCCCGCGAATACCGAACTGGAATATTTTCTGAACATAATCCAGCTCAGATAAGCGACGAATACAATTTCCATGACCATACCTCATTCCTGAGCGATGATCCGCCCAGTCTAGATGGGCATCAATTTGAATCACATGAAACGGACCTATGTCTTCTAGTCCCTTTCCAACTGCTGCTGTGATGGAGTGATCGCCTCCTAATACAACCGGCATAGCACCTTTGGAAATAATTTTTCGTATTGCTTCTTCTGTATTTTCATGGCACTGCATAATATCTCCGTGTACCATGTCTACATCACCACAGTCGACGACTTTCCATTCAGGCCCAAGATACATAATATCGTTTTCAATATCATAAGCACCATCCAGACCGAAACTATATAATGTAGAGCCTTCACGGATTCCTCTAGGGCCCATTCTTGCACCAGATTTCCATTGTGTCCCCATGTCATTCGGCACCCCGATTACAGCTACATCTGCATCAAGCTGGTTCAGGTTCGAACATATTGGGTATTTCCCAAAAGTACAAATTCCTGTAAATGGTAAGTTTAAAAACTGCTTTTCATCACGAATAGACATTCTTGCTGCCTCCTTTTTAATTTTCATCCACGCTTTTTCCTTATGCAAAGTTTTCTGATGGGGGCCATTTGTTAACCAATTATTTTTAATTCTATTTTTATATTGTTTACACAATTAGCTTTCAATTAAAGTTGTTGTTTTCTCCTCATAAGTCTTTTGAAATAAATTCAGATAGTCTTCTTTTGTCAAATCCCTTGAATTTGCCTGAGTACACAAATGTTTAAAGGCTCCTTCTGCTAGGAATGGGAAGTCTTCGGGATTTACATTACTTAAATCTCGAAAGCTAGGAATGCCGATTTTATTTGCCAGCTCTTTTAACAACACAACACCTTCATAAGCCGTTTCTTCAATTGTTTTTCCTTCAGGATTTGCCCCAAGCTTGATTGCTACCATGGCGTGCTTTTCTGGATTGGAAGGAATATTATATTCAAATACATGTGGAAGAAAAATAGAATTCGCCACTCCATGTGGAGTATCATAAAGTCCTCCAAGTGGTTCGGCCATTGCATGTACAGCCCCAAGATCCGTGTTATCAAAGGCGATACCGGCAACCAAACTGCCCAAAAGCATATTTTTCCTAGCCTCTAAATCGTGACCATTTTCTACTGCTAATGGTAGGTACTTTGCAATTAATTCTATGGAATATAGTCCCAAAGCATCTGAAAGTGGTTGAGCAACTTTGCAGGTGTAAGCTTCGATAGCATGTGTGAGTGCATCCATTCCTGTAGCTGCTGTAATGGATTTAGGCAAAGTTACCGTCAATTCAGGATCTACAAGTGCAAGTTTAGGAGCGATTTTCAAATCTAGTATCGCCTCCTTTTGTTTCGTCACGGTATCGGTAATGACAGAACCTCTTGTAACTTCACTACCGGTACCTGAAGTTGTCGGAATACAAATTAGTGGTGGGATTTCCCGTTCTAGTAAATTTACACCGTAACGTTCTCTTAATTCTCCTCCATGTGTTAAAAGTGTCCCAATTGCTTTGGCTGTATCCATTGAACTTCCGCCGCCAAGACCAATTAAAAGATCGATGTTCTCGTTTTTAAACTTTTGATAAGCACTCTCGCAGTCTACATCTTTTGGATTAGGTGATATTTCATCATAAACAATATAATTAACACCTTCTTGATCTAAAGATTGTGTGATTTTGTCCAAAATTCCTGTTTGTGCAAGTCCTTTATCTGTAATAATGAGTGCTTTATTTCCCCCTAATTCTTTAGCCCTTTTCCCAATATTCTTTACTTTACCCTTTCCAAACTCTATAGAAGTAGGCAGATTAAAATGAAAATCCCATAGCATATTAAATTTCCTCCTTTATTATTCGCAATATTCTGAATTCAAAACTGATGTTTTCTCTATTTAACTAATTGCTAAACCATTCAGTTGGCTTAACATCTAAATTAATATTAATTTGTTTTACCTCAGTAAACGTATCCAAACCAAAGGTTCCTAACCCGCGACCAATACCGCTCTGCTTGTACCCTCCCCACGGTGCTTCATTATAGGCGAGGTTATAAGCATTAACATAGGTAATTCCGGCTCTTACTTTTTTAATAACCCTCAAAGCTTTGGCTCCATCTTGTGAAAAAACACCTGCTGCAAGCCCGTATGAGGTATCATTGGCCAGCTGGATTGCTTCCTCCTCATCTTTAAACTTTTGAACGACAAGGACTGGTCCAAAAATTTCTTCCTGAACAATTCTCATGTCAGGTTTGGTGTCAACAAATATTGTTGGCTCAATGAAATAACCATTTTCAAGCCCGTCACTTGTGATGCGGTTGCCCCCGCAAACTAATGTAGCCCCTTCGTTTAAGCCAATTTGAATATATTCAAGGATGTTCTTCATATGGTCTTCACTTACAAGCGGACCCATCTCTGTAGACGAATCATCCCCAAGCCCAACCTGAATCTTTTTCGCTCTTTCTACTAATCTAGCAATGAACTTATCATGAATGCTCTCTTCTAATAGTAGACGCGATCCTGCATTACAAACTTGTCCGGCATTGGTAAAAATCCCATTTAATGCATAATCGATGGCTGTCTCAAAATCTGCGTCAGCGAAAACAATATTTGGTGACTTGCCGCCTAGTTCGAGTGAAATGTTTTTAATATTTCCTGTTGCTGCATTCATGATGCTTCTACCCGTTGCTGTACTACCTGTAAAAGAAATTAGATCCACCTTTTGACTTTCCGCTATTTCATTTCCTACTGTTGAACCACCTCCCAAAACTAGGTTTGCAACACCAGCTGGTATCCCCACTTCTTCCATGATCTCAAATAATTTGTAAGTGGTGACCGGAGTGATTTCAGCTGGTTTAAATACAAGCGTATTTCCCGCAGCAAGCGCAGGGGCTATTTTCCAAGCTCCCGTCAACAATGGAAAATTCCATGCAGCGATAAGTCCGCATACACCGACAGGTTCCCGAATAACCATGGCTTGTACAGGATCGGCAACAGAATACGTTTGACCATTTGGCTTTGTCACTAACCCAGCATAGTATCGAAAGCAATCCACCGTATCAGCAATATCAAACTCAGATTCTTTAAGGGGTTTTCCCGTATTCTCTGTTTCAAGTTTGCTAAGCTCGGCTGCCCTTTCTTCAATCTTATCCGCTATTTTAAATAAGTAGGATGCACGTTCAGATGCCGGCAAGTCTGACCAAATTCCGGAGTCAAAAGCTGTTCGTGCTGCATTAATCGCCATTTGGGCTTCTTCTCTACTTCCCTGCGGAGCCTCAGCCATGATTTTACCGTTTGCGGGATTCACAGCATGACTCTTCTCTCTGCTTAACGAATCCATCCATTCACCATTAATAAACATTTTCAACTTCAACATTTTGACAAACCTCCAATATGTTATTTTTATCTTACCTGTTGAGAGATAACCTCTTGATCAATGTCTTGGTCATTTTCTGGAATCATTTCTTTATCAAAATAAAACTCAGGAAGTGGTTTGCGGAACCATTTCGTCATATAGACAAGATAAATCAATCCGCATGCCATCCAAATGCCCCCGAGAATCAACGCATCCATTTCTAAATGCGACCATAACCACATCGTAAAGGCTGCGCCAATGAGTGGTAATAATAGATACCGAATGCAATCCAGAAAGGAACGCTTGTGACTTCTGATAAAATAATGGGCGATAACAGACACATTTACCGATGTAAAGGCAATTAACGCTCCAAAATTGATAAACTTTATAACTTGTTCTAGGGTTAATAAAATTGCAAGTAAAGAAACTGCGCCAATCACAATGATGCTAAGTGACGGTGTTTTAAATTTAGGATGAATATATCCAAATATTTTTTTTGGTAATACAGAATCTCGCCCCATCGCATATAACACTCGAGAAGCGCTTGTAATTGAAGCGATACCTGAAGAGAAATTACCAATAATCACCGCTGTAATAAACATGGATTTAAATAAATTTCCTCCGACGAGCACTGCTATTTCAAGGGCTGCAGAATCAGCATGTTTGAATGAAATGCCCGGATTCACCAATTGTGCTAAGTAAGAAGATCCAATATACAAAACTCCGATAAACAATAGCATGATAATAATCGCTTTTGGAATCGTTTTTTCGGGATTGATTGTTTCCTCTGATAAAGTGGTGAGTGAATCAAAACCAAGAAAACTAAAACAAAGAATGGTAGCACCTGCCAAAATATCGGATAAGGAAACACCGGCATCAAACAATGGCTTAATTGAGAAAAGACTACCCGTCCCTACTCCTTCTGATAGACTTTTGAAGGTTAATATCCAGAAAAGGCAAACAAAAATGACTTGAGCAATCACAAAAATTTTACTAGTTATTGCTGATATCTCCACACCTAGTATACTTGGAGATACGATGCTTGCAGTCAACACAATTACCCACACATAATGCGGGATTCCAGGAAATACCGAACTCAAAAAGACAATCGACATTAAGCAGGTAACCATAGGTGTTAACAAATAATCAAGCATTATCGACCAACCCACAATGAACCCAGCCTCAGAATTAATAGATTTTTGCGTAAAGGTATAGGCTGAACCTGAGATCGGGAACGCTTTAGCCATCTTGCCATAGCTGAGAGCTGTAAAAAGTATTGCTAAAAAAGCAATAATGTAAGCAGCTGTAATGACACCTTTTGAGGTAACGGCAGCAATTCCATAGGTATTAAAAAACACCATGGGGTTATTCCATGCAATTCCTAAAAAAACAACCTGTGACAAAGTAAGCGTTTTTGCAAGCGCTTTCTGTTTCATAACTCAACTCCCTCCGTGTTAATAAATTCAATTCTTAGATGATTAAGAATATTTCGTACCCTCATTGTAAACCTTGTTGTTACACAAAGGTCAATAGGTGTATTATAATTTTTTAGGGGAGGTGATCTCATTGAAGATAAAGGAAAAATTAACCATCGGTGAAATGGCGGGGCTACGGGGGATAACGACGGAGACCTTACGCCACTATGATCGGATTGACCTATTCAAACCTCAATATGTTGATCCCGATTCGGGGTATCGCTACTATTCTATTTTTCAATATGAAGTTCTAGGGACCATCAAAGAGTTACGGCAACTTGGGATGAGTACAGACGAAATAAAGGAATATTTTAATGAACGTAATTTTAATAAGTCCATGGATATTCTAAAAGCCAAACATACGGAACTTAAATCAAAACTGAGTGAGTTACATGACTTGGAGGAAAATATTCGCGGAAAAATTGGATATTTGGAGCATGTAGCGAAAGAAAAAGAACTTCAAGAGGTGTTTTTCCGAGAAATTGGAAAAAGGAAGTTAATTACCTTAAATGAAAAAATAAATAATAATTTGGAGCTTTGTTATGGTGTTATAAGGTTAGAAAATATGCTCACCGAGAAGACACCAATTCTGGCTAGTAATAGACTAGGTATTATCATCAAGGAAGCAGATCTTAGAGCGAAACGGTTTGAAGAACCTTCCATTATTTTTGTCGTTGCAAAAAATAAAGAAAAATTACCAAAACAGTGCCAAATCACTGTTCCTGCCGGTTTATTTGCATGTATTCGTTACAACGGAGAATTATTATGGAACCGAAGCGAAAGTTTGAGTAAGATATTGGAATATCTTGATGAAAACGGATATCATATAACCGGAGATGCGCTGCAAATTATGCACGTCGATATTACAATCACAGATAAACCAAATGAGATTACATTCGAAATTCAGGTTCCAGTTCAAATTTAGGGACGGCGGGTTAGGAACCTTGTCCCACCTTGATGAAGTGAGAGGACGAGGGAACCGTCCCCTTGTATCAACTCCCATTTAATTAACAAATAAAAACCACTTGGATTATCCTAAGTGGTTTTTACTTTAACTATTAGTATCATCAAAAAAGTATTACAGATATGTTAATTAATACGCTTTTTTGTATGCTACCGATAATGTTTTTCCACGAAAACCGAACTAATTATAATAGTTCGTTTCTATTCGTGTTCCATAGCAGCCTCCTGGAAGAGCAACTGACCGTATGAGTTAACGATTACCCATCCACTGTCCATCTTAAATCCATGTAGGTAACGACTCTCCCAATACATTTAAATTCAATTCTACTTTTGTTTCCAAGCGGAACGAGTAGCTGCCTCCATCCATATTGCGCGGTTTTTATCGGTCGCTGCAGGCTCCGATTCACCAAAGATGGCGCGTACCCAATGTCCGTCAGTTGGATTTGGCATGAGAATAAACTTAGTTCCAAAGAGATCTTTATCCTGTTCCATCAACTTGGCACGCTTGTCAATGTCTGCAACGTAATAAATTCGGCGGAAATCGTTCAAGTTATCACCTAAATAGGAGATTACCTTATAATTTTGAGCTATCTCGTTTTGACGGGGTTCCTTGTTTGATGTGTCTCTGAGAATTGTCAGATGCTTATTATCGACATAAGGAAATTTAAGTTTCTTTAGTTGTGTTTTTGCGTAGTGATATGTTTTTGATCCTTGGTCACGGCTCGAAACATAGTAAACCTCTACCCCTTTTTTCTTACAGTAATTAAAGAAATCCAGTGCCCCTGCAGTAGCCGCCATGTTATACGTTGGAATCCACTTGTCCCAAATCGCATCGTCGAAGAAGTCTTTATTATTGTTAATAAGATATCCCCAATAATTGACCGGACTGAGAATTGTATCATCAATATCCGTGATAACAGCTAACGGTTTATCCCCCTCCTTGCGGTTGGCAAGGGCACGATCAACTTGGATTCGTGCCATATTAAAAGATTGGTGATAGAGCGCTTTATACTCTGCAGCAGTCTGCTTCCAGGCAACTGCTACATTCAGTATATTATTGAGTCCATCTACTGTAGAACCTTCAGCACTTGGTGTTATTTTTGGTTGTTCCACTGCTGCCTGTACATGTGCTGAATGCTGTTTAGATAAGCCAAATACATAACCAACCGTTGCACTACTAAGTACAACAATAATTGCTAGAATCATTGAAAAATGTCTTTTCATTTCTTTATCCTCCTCAAATTTTTTATAACATAATATATGTTAAATCATCACTCTGACATATTTCTGACATTATAAACAATTCTGAAAAGACGTGGTTATAGAAAAAAAGCGACTTGAATCGGAAACAGCTCCTTTTCAAATCACTTTTGGTCCTTTAGAGGATTTTTATTAATTCCATATAGTGCTTTTCAACTTTTAAAGAGGGTGTGCAGCCCATTTCTTTCATAAGATATTGGCTATGCTGCTGATATTGTCTGATGAGGGCTGGCTTGTCTTTACGTTTTTCGTAGATGTCCATTGCCATAATACATGCCTTTTCCTCATAGGGGAAAAAGCGCAATAGCTTTTTCAGGTATTCCAATTCTTGTTCAATGGATTGGTTTTTATCAAAATAATTGATTAGCCGATATGTAAGTCGAATATAAATTTGGTTGATGCTTTCGCTAAGAGCAGCACTCCAAAGATAAGCTTTATTTTCAAAAAGCTCTCCACGGTAGTATGATTCAACTTTCATAAGCAACGATACTTCTTTTTCGCTGTCAGGATGTTGGTTGCTCCTTAACAATTCCGTGGATACTCTTACAAATTCCTGATAATCCAAGAGACATTCCTCAAGCTCCACCCAGTACCCGTCACTATTACTTTTAATCTTAAGCGGCACCTGCTCATTCACAATTGTTTTCTTTAAGCGGTAAATAGAGGTATGGAGATTGGTTGTCGCCCGATCAGGGTCTAGGCTAGGCCAAAGCAAATCACAGAGCCTCCATTTGCCGATAGGTTTCCCAAGGTGCATAACAAGATAAGCCAAGAGCTCCTCTACCTTCGATGTTATCCAGTGTACCTTTTGATTTGAATGTCGCCCAAAGACTTCAAATTCGCCCATACAAAGAATTCTTCCCTTGTGCATGATTTCTTGATCCTCAATTGTGGATTCAGGCCTTTGCCGGCTCGTACGGTTCATGATTTTACGAACCACTCGATTTATTTCTTGCGCATCAACAGGCTTTAAAATATAATCCAGGGCATTAACTTTAAAAGCTTCTATCGCATACTGGCTGTATGCAGTAACAAAAATGATATGCGTTTCCCCATGAATCGCCAAAATCTTTTCTGCCAATTCCAATCCATTCATGTCTGGCATTTCAATATCCACAAACGCAACATCTGGTTTAATCTCACCAATTTTTTCAAGAGCCGTTTTAGGATGAGTAAATTGCTTGACCACTTCTAATTGACCATTTAGATCAATCACTCGTTTTAGTAGAATATGGTTTGGATACTCATCATCTATGGTAATCGCAATCAGCTTCGGCAAGTCAAATTTCCTCCTCCAGTTATTTTATCCAGTATTTTTCTTAAACGGTAAATACAAAGTGATGATTGTACCATACCCTTCTCTGCTTTCAATGGTCAGTTTCGTGTCTGCAATATGTCCCAGCCTTTGATGGATATTGGCAAGGCCTACTCCAAAAACAGTTTCCTTTCGAGATAAAATTTCTTTAATTTTTTGTTCCGACATCCCAACCCCATCGTCTGTAACAGTAACTTTTATCGATTCGTCTTTTGGCTGGACGGTAAGCTTTACCGTGCCTCCCCGCGTTTTTTTTACAACCCCATGCCGGATTGCATTCTCTACTAAAGGCTGTATCATCAATGGCATGACCCTTTGCTGTAAACAAGTTTCATCAATTTCGAAAATGGTTTGAAGTCGTTCTCCATATCTGGCTTGCTCAATATCCACATAAGATTTCACCAGTTCAATTTCACGTTGCAGTGTCACCAGTTCACCACGGTTATCGGTATTAAAAACAATTCTTAGGTATTTACTGAGACTGTTCAATAATTCTCCCGCTTTTTCTGAATCAGTATAGCAAAAGGCCATGATCGCGCTTAGTGCATTATATAAAAAGTGAGGTTTTATTTGCGATTGCAAATAGGCCATTTCGTTTATCGCTACTTCCTTCTCAAGTTTTTTCGAAACCTTTTTAGTTCGAATAAAACCGAATACAAATAGTGATAACACGATCAATACAATCAGCAAAATGAAAGTGATTAGATTCCGATGTCTTTTTTGCGTGATATACCTGTTCCTAAGTTCACTTTCACCAACTTTATACTTATCAACAATATCATTTGTATCAAAATAATTCATAGCACGATTCATAATGCTTACTAAGGTATCCATCTCGCCTGTCTGTTTAAAAAAATAGCAATAATATTTAGGTGATTCTTTAATGCGATAAACAGAAATCAAATCAAAAAGCTCATTTTCATAAAAATCTTCCAAAAAGACATTTTCGTTTTGAATGATATAGTCAACATCCCTATTTTTTAGTCCGAGATACATTTTACGATCACTATCAAAATATGTGATTTGTTCTTTTGGAATAATTGTCTCAATGAAATCTGTTATGGACGTTCCCTTTACGATTCCTACTTTTTTATGAAGAAGTTCTTGCACATATTTTATCTTTTTTGGGTTGTCTGCTTTTGCAATTACAGAATAATATGTGGAAACATAAGGGTGTGAAAAGAGACCGAATTTTTGTCTAGTCTCCGTAATGCTAATTGGAAACAGGAGGTCAACATTTTTCTCTTTCACTTTGTTAACCTTATCGGACCAACTAAGGTTTTCATCGCGTATGAAGATATAGTCTAACCCAATGAGGTGTGCAATGTTTTCAAAAAGTTCGACACTGGCACCTGAATATTTACCTTTGGCTTTATCATAAAAGGATAGGGGTGCAAAGTTGTCATCCACCATAACACGCACTTTTCCAATTGAACGTATAAACTCCTTTTCCTTTTCCGTGATAGGGAAATGATTGTACAAATATGCTTTCTGCATTTCTTTTTCATATTTTGCAACGATTGGGCCAATTGCGATGGAAATCGCTTTGTTCAGTATCGATAGTAATAGAGGATTGGAACTGCTAGTTATTACTCGATAGGTATCATAGGTTCGGGAATTAGGGACCGGACGCGCCAAGAGACCATGATCAATTAAACTTCTATAATTCCCAACATTTGAGTAGATAAAATCAATCTTATTATTTTTTAATGCATCATAAGCAGCAGAAAGATCTTTGTATGGATAATATTTTATATCGCTAAAATTATTCAGTGATTGACTGTTATCGTCTATCATGTTTAGAATACCGACTTTTTTCCCTGCAAGTGTATCATCCGTTATTTTTTTATCATTCGAATAAAAAATGAAATTCATATTGATGCTAATGGGTTCACTAAGCAAAATCTCAGGATAGACTACTGTACGCCTTTGGATTATGGGTGACAAATCCAATGTGCCATTCGATATTTTATTGATGACATCTTCTGAACTACTCACTGCGACATAAGATAGTTTTACTCCTAACACTTTTTCCAGTACGGAGTAGAAGAGTTTATTTACCCCATATTCATTTCCATTATTTTTAAATTCATAGAATCCCCCCATGGAATCAAGATTATTAGGAACTTTCAACCCTTTTTTCCTGACATTATCAAGGTACTCTATTTCTTCATCTGTGAGTGGAATCGACTCGCTTGAAAAAGAGTCTGCAATACTACTATATTTTTCATAGATTTTTTCATAGCTATTTCTATTTTTTGAAGAGGTTGCTTCTGCAACCGAGAAATTCGAAGTAAGAAGCCAAACCATAATCAAAAGTATGATCACTTTTTTTTCATTCATTCAAATAGCCCCTCATGTTGCATTATTCCATTTCACCTAATTTACGACCCGCTATTGCATTTTTTTAATCAGTATAAAATCGACATCGAGAGATATCAACAATATCTCACAAAATTATCGAAAAAATCATTTTACTTTTAATGGAGTTAAGACAAGGCTGTTTTCTTAAAGATTTCGTTCATAACAGGGAAGCCCGTTGCCATTACTACACGTCCTGTTGTCGTGTGCTGCATCACTTGTATTTCCTTTTTTGCTTTTAAAACCATCTTGGTAACCGATGGGGAAAAAATGCTCTCTGTTTCAAGCTGAGATACTGATTTTCCAATTAAAAAAGGAACATCCTTTCCGTAAATACCTTGGCAATTCGGACTAGCTCTTAAAACAAATCCGTTTCCATCTGTAATCACTATGTTATCTTTCGAAGCTCTAAGAATTGCATCCAATTCGATTTGAAGAGTTCCAAAGTGTTTTTCCATATAATCACTGCCTTTACGAATGAATTTCCTTATTATTAAGATAACAATTCATTTTTAAAGTAAAAAGGCTGTTCAATATAAAAAAAGAGCGCTAAGGAAGCAGAAAGGCCTCTTTAGCGCTCTTTATTGGTTACTTATTTGACAGCTTCTTTTAGTTCTTTACCTGGTTTAAAAGCGGGAACTTTAGAAGCAGCGATCTGCATTTCCTCGCCTGTTTGTGGATTACGGCCAGTACGGGCTGCACGTTCACGTACTTCAAATGTTCCAAATCCGATCAACTGGATTTTCTCTTCTTTAGCAAGAGTATTAGAGATGGTCTCAAACAACGCATCCACCGCTTTGGTAGCATCTTTCTTTGCTAATTCTGTTTGTGTTGCGACAGCGTTGATTAGTTCTGTTTTATTCATAATCTAGCACCTCATCCTTTTATTTTAGATAGTATGTAAAAATGATATCATAACACATCTACTATAAGGTTTTCCAATTTAACAGATTGATATACATCTATTTCGAAAGAAATAGTACCCTTAATGGTATGCTTTAAGAAAAATCATAAAAAGACACGAGCGTTTTTAACCCGTGTCATTTATTATGTGTATCCAAACTTCTGTGAAATCTCGTGTGCCGCACACTTGACCTTTTCAACCAACGAAGGCAGCATCTCCCTTTGGTAATTCACTTGAAGGCCTGATATACTAATGCCTGCAATGATAGACCCATTGTAATTAAAAATAGGAGCAGCAACAGCAGATATATAATTTTCAAGTTCAGAATGACTGACCGTATATCCATTCTTTTGAGATTCTTCTAGATGAATACGAAGCTTCTTTTTTTCTGTTATCGTTCCAGACGCAATCGACTTTAGTTCGATATTCTCTAAATATTGCTCTCGCTCATCATGTGGCAGAAAAGCAAGAATAACACGCGAACTTGCTCCGGCATAAAGCGGCATTCTCCGGCCAATTTCCGTGTAAGGTCTCAGGCGCTGTTTTGTATCCATTTTTTCGATATAGATTGCTTCTTTTCTATCTTGTACGATGAGATGAACAGCTTCTCCTACATTATCATGTAGTTTTTGCATAATAGGCAAAGCTGCCTGCCGAATGTCCAAACGTTCAGATACTAAATAGCCAAACTGAAGAAAGACTAGTCCAAGCAAATATTTTCCATCTTCATCTTTATCGAGAAGCCCCATCTCTTCAAGTGATACCACCATTCGATAAACAGAAGATTTCGGTCTCCCTGAAAGCTGTATGATTTCATTAAAACTTAATTTTGAGTGCGTTAAGAAAAGATTAAGGATATCCATTGATCTAACGACTATCTTATTTTTGCTTTGCATGGTTCCCCCTCCTTAGCAAAACAAAAGATCAAGATGTCCCTATGTTTATAGTAAATTTTTTTAGTTTATAACCTCCTTGAAATTGAATCTATTCTGAGATATAAAAGGTACCTGATTTAGGAATTTAACTGTCAATTCTTCTACATTACCTCCCTTTAGCCATTCCATGATTTGACCGCTTATTTCATCATTTCTTTTGCCAGACCCATATCTTATAAATAACCCTTGGCAAGTTTTGTTCCCCTTTTTAATCTCCACATTATAAATACCAGGTGTTGGCAGGATATACTTATTTTCGATATGGATCGGGATATTTTTTCGTTTTTCAAGTTTATGTTTATTTGGAATAGAAACAAATCCTTTAATCTCATAATGATGCCCTAAATAGTACGGTACAAGGTGGACATCTCCGTCACTTATTCTTTTTCTTATTAAGGTTGAACTTATTTTTTCGTCATTAAGTGACTGTTTTAAAATAACGGTTACATCAAAGGGATTATTTTTGCTCACTTGTTGCAAATAATCAATCGTGCCCTGAGCTTTATAACCAAAGGTAAAGTCAAATCCTACTACTACGTGTTTGGCTTGAAGTCCTAAAATATATTGTTTAATAAAATCAGATGGCGGAAGGGAAGCAAATGATAAATTAAACTTTATGACAAATAGTTTATCCACTCCAATAGCGGCCATTCTTTCAATCTTTGAATCTAGAGGAGTTAAATATTTTCGATCCTTCTCCAATTTAATTACTTCATTTGGATGGGGATCGAATGTCATCGCTGAGAATTGAAGATTGTTTTTAACGGCTATTCTTTTGGCCTGCTTTAATAAAGATTGATGACCTAAATGAACCCCGTCAAAAAAACCTAATGCCATTACATGAGGCTCCATTGTATACAAGGATGTATCTATCGGATGTGTTAAATGGAAAACTTGCAACTTTCTTCACCTTCTCCGTCATCAAGATAATTATTTTTGGGTGTTTTCCATGTAATTTAATTATATTTACACAATTTATTATACGGAAAATTCAGATTTCTAAAGTTAAATAAATTTGTATTATTTAACCGCTACATCTTCCTGAGGCAATGAAATATCTGTTTCAGCATTCACCGCGTGGTTCCTGCGTAAGAATGTAACAGAAATAAAAGAAACAATAGAAAGGATCGCGATAAAAATAGCAAGAGGAATCCAAGAATTATGATAAGTGCTTAACAACACAGTCGCAATCATTGGAGCAGTCCCTCCAAATAAAGCTGAACCTGCTTGGTAGCCAAGTGTTATTCCCGTGTATCCAACATTCGTACTAAACATTTCAGTAAACATTGTTCCAATTATACTTGCAATGGCAGACCATAGAATTCCTAACCCAATAATCGCAGCGGCATATATCATAAATGTTGCTTTTGTTGATAATAGATAATAGTACGGAAAAGAAAATAGAGCAAGCCCGGCTGCACCTAGCATAAAAACTCGTTTACGGCCGATTTTATCAGATAATTTCCCCATAATTGGGATACACAATGTTGTAACAATTGTTGCAACCGTAATGATATTTAATGCAGCAGTCCTTGAGAAACCGATGTGATCTGTAGCATACGAGATAAAAAATGTTGTAAAAAGATAGAATGGACCAACTTCCACACATTTTGCTCCTAATGAGATTAGGACAGCCTTCCAATGATATCGTAGTGTTTCAAAAAGAGGAACTTTTACAACATTGCCTTTTTGTTTTTCTTCACTGAATGCCGATGTTTCCTCAATTCCTCGGCGTATCCAGAGACCGGTGATGACTAAAACTGCACTTATTAAAAAAGGAATTCTCCATCCCCATGATAGAAATTGTTCTTCTGGAAGTAAACTCACTAACGAAACAGCAGTTGTTCCGAGTAACATACCAAGAGGGATTCCCATTGCAGGGAAGCTTCCATAAAAGCCGCGTTTCTCTTTCGGTGCATTTTCAACTGCCAGGAGAACCGCTCCACCCCATTCTCCACCAACGGCAATCCCTTGAACTAGACGTAAAGTCACAAGCAAAATGGGTGCTAAAAGGCCAATTACGCTATAAGTTGGTAGTAATCCAATTCCTACTGTTGAAACACCCATTAATAGAAGTGAAATGACAAGCGTATTTTTTCTGCCGAATTTATCTCCCATATGACTAAAAACGAGACCGCCAAGTGGCCTGATAAAAAATGTAATCCCAAAAGAAGCATATGCAAGTAGTAAACTGACAAATGGATCATCACTAGGAAAGAATAATTTATTAAACACGAGTGCAGCAACGGTACCATAAAGGAAGAAATCGTAAAACTCGATTGCGCTACCAACTAAACTAGCAAATAATACCTTTTGGGAACTTGCCTTTGATTTTTCTTTCCCCATTATCTACTTTCCTCCAACCATTTATATTATTTGTAAGAACCTAATGCATACCTAATAATCTGTTAACAAATGTAATCCAAATTTTTAGCTCAAATAAAAGATAGTATTCATATATGCAATTTTGTACTGTGAATACCGAACTGTGTATACATTAAAAATGCAGAGGAACATATTTTCTGTTATTAAAGGTATTTTAAATGGCCCCTCGTTCTTGATGTAATGAGAAGCCATTTGTACTAATAGATTAATTAATGCGAAATCCATTTTCCCCCTATTTATTTCTCTCTGGAGTAGTAACGAACCTCGAAAATCTTACAGCCATCTGGTGATTTCCAAGGTCCATGCTCCATCCCTGGAGGACGGCAAGCAACCATTCCTGCTGTAAATTCCTCATTTAGACGTAAATCGATTAAAGATCCTTCAATAATATATAATTCTTCCCAGAAATCATGGACTTGTACTCCATTAGGTGTAGTATCTGTCCCTGGACCGTTATGAAGAATTCTTGTAGCGACTCCTGTAGCAGGATCAGAAGCAATGATTCTTTGTGAAAGGCTCTCAACCTTACTAAAAGGCTCCGCTTCAAAAGTTCGATAATCGACAAATTCATGTTCTTCTTTTTTCTGATCTGCATAATAGCGAACTTCGAAAATTTTACAGCCATTTGGTGATTTCCATGGTCCATGCTCCATCCCGGGAGGACGACAAGCTACCATTCCTGCTGTAAACTCCTCATTTAGACGTAAATCGATTAAAGATCCTTCAATAATATACAATTCTTCCCAAAAATCATGGACTTGTACTCCATCTGGGGATGTATCCGTACCTGCCCCTAATTCAAGAATACGAGTTGCTACATTCGTACCTGGAATCTGGGCAATAATTCGTTGGGATGCACCGTCTACCGTTTTTGAAGGAACAGACTCAAAGTTTTTATAATCAACAAATTCAAGCTCTGGTTTTCTATCTATTTTTATTTCTGATTTTCCCATGTTAAACTGCCTCCGCATCTGTTAAAATATGAACCTGATAATCTAATTGAATTTTGTCATCTGTTACACGATCATATAATTCTGCTGAAAATGCTTCCCCGTAAATAAATTTACCACCTTTAATCGGTAGTGTTCCGCAAAACACAACCATATCCTCACTGCCGTATCCACGTTCCTCGATAATTTTGAGCAATTCTTTTGGATTCAAGAATTCTTCCAGTTTGCCTGTTTGATACTCTTTTTTTACTCCATCAACAATCATCCAGCTTCTCATTTCAATGTCATCCCATCGATCTTCTATGTCATCTAAAGACCAAAATTGAGTTGAAATAGGCTTGCTGCAAACTTGTTTGGATTTCTGAATCGATACGGTTTCGAGATCACGGTCCGTGTGATCACTTCCGAGTCCTAAATACCATTTCCCTTCAATTTTCATGATGACTACTTCTGCTTCACCACTGCTGCCTTTTTGGATAACCGAAATAGTCTTATTGGTCGTAATCAGATTTGTTGAAAGATCATAAATCATCGGAACTTGTGGAGGGGCTGGAACGCCAATCTCCTTTAATTCATCAATATGTTTTTTTACTGATTCCTGATCTTTTCCGGTATAGCCGGCAATAAGTAATCGTTTAGGGTCTGCGACAATATTTCTTCCGCCAATATTAATATTTATCAACTAAATTCCTCCTGTCTATCTAAAACTCGATGCTTTAAATTAGGAAATACCTCACGAATATGAGTAATCTGAGATGGATCAATTTCTGTTTTTACAATCGTTTCTTCATCTCCTCCAGATGCGACAACTATTCCCCATGGGTCAACCACTTGGCTATGCCCACCTAATAGAACGTCATGAGTAGTACCTACACAATTACTCGAAATCAAGAAACACTGGTTTTCTAATGCACGGACTGAATTGAATAATTTCCAATGCTCTAGCCTTCTATGCGGCCAAGCAGATGTAACAAGCAGTAATTCTGCTCCTAAATCTACTTCTGCACGGTACAATTCAGGAAATCGTAAATCATAGCAAGTTGATAAGCCTACTTTCCCAAATTCTGTATCTACTACAGTTGTTTCATTTCCTCTCGTCAATATTTGACCCTCTTTTGAACCATAACGAAACAGATGCATTTTTCGATAGGTTCCTATAAGTTTCCCATCAGGAGAAAATAGAACACTCGTGTTGTAGTACTTTCCATTATTCTTTTCTATAAAACTACCTGCGAATAGATAGGATTGAATTTCTTTTGCTTTTGAAGAGAATCGCCCAACAAAATCCCCTGTTAATTCTTCTGATTCATCAATATAACGATCAAATGAAAAGTACCCCGTTGCCCACGTTTCAGGTAAAACAATTAAATCTTGACCTTTTAACTTATCAATCATGGACTCCACCCGATCGATGCGGGCATTTTTAGATTCACTATCTTTAATCTCTAATTGGATTGATGCAATTTTCATTTCTTCCACATCCTTTTTATTAAACTAGTTCTTTCACCTGTGAAGGAAGAGAATAACTTGCTAAAAATTTATCTACCATTTGAACGGGTTCATCATATCCGTAATTTCTAAATGAATAGCCTTTCGTGACGAAAGGTGCGCCATTATAGAACAATTCATACTGTTGATGTCTGCCCCCGAATTCTGAACCAATGATATCCCATACTAACTTAAATAATTTAATTTTCTCCTCGGCTCCAACTCCCGTAGAACGGATATATTGATACATATCATCTTTCGTCTCAGGATTGATGAGTTCTTTGTAGGAGGATGGCACTTGTAAAACACCACCACCACATAGCTCTCTTAAAATTCTAATAGTGGAAGCATAAATAATTTCCTGTTGACCGACTACACCGTAAAGGAAACGTGGATCAGGCCGTGCCACACCGTTTTTGTCGATGCTGCAATTATATTCAGAAGCTAAAAGATTTCCTTCTACAGAAGCCGCAATAGACGCAAGTTCACCCAACTTCTCTTGGACGGAAGGGATTTTATCGATTCCATTCGTTGCAGCAACTTTTCGCGCAGCCCCAATCAAAAATTTTAATTTATTACTGAATCTTATTTGGGCCTGATTATTGCCTAACACGTGCGCTGGTGTTTCATGGAACTGAGCCCTCAAGATATCAATATTTTTGTAAACAAAAATATCTTTCCATGGAATAAATACATCGTCAAAAACAACTAATGAATCACTTTCGTCAAAACGGGATGATAATGGGTAATCATATGTGCTTGGGGATTTTTCAGCGTAACTCGGTCTCGCATAAAATTTTAATCCCTTTGCATGAATCGGCAGTACAAAAGACAAAGCATAATCTTCATCACCAGGGCGAAGTGGGGTAAGGCAACTTACAAATAAGTAATCGGATACGGCTGATGCGGTACCAAGCATTTGAGAACCTCGAACAATAATACCGTCCTCTTTTTCTTCGTACACTCCAACTGGGAGGAATTTATCTTCCAACTCATGGGCTGCTTTACTTCGATCTATTTGTGGTGGAATAATGACATACGTTACATATAGATCCTCATCTCTAACATGTTTATAGAAATTCAAAACATTATTTCCATAGCCTTCTCCCCCACGATCAAACACTTCGGGTGAACTGGCAAATGCAGCCAAAAAACTTGCCACGTGATCAGGACTTCTTCCGACAAATCCACAAGTTGCTTCAGACCATTTAGAAATCGCCAATCTTCTCTCTTTTAACTCTTCCTTACTCCTTGGAATCATATAAATTTTATTTGCTAGAGTCCCGTCCTCTGTTTTATAAGTCATATTCTGAGATTCATCTGATGCCAAATCGTATAGACCCGCAATGGTTTCTGTAATTCCTTTAAAAGCTGGATGGGTCCTCACATCTTTAACTCTTTCCCCGTTTATAAAGATTGTTCGATCATCTCTCAATGCCTGTAAATATTCTTTACCTGTTCTAACCATACTTAATTCCTCCCTAATATTTTGAATAAGTATATGTTTAAAAAAACTAGAAACAATTTAACAGAGAATCATAGATGCGTATTACAGGTTGTGTGTTATGTGTTGTGTATACATTAAAAATTCAAAATCTACTATACCTACCAATTAATAAAAACGATTAATCATAAAATACGAATTGTTGCTTCCTAATCAAGTTTCTTATGAGTGATTCTTTACACGTTTTAATAAATAAATACTAATGGATAGTCTTAGGTGAAGGTCAATCAGTATTTTTAAATAAATTTTCCAAAAGCATGGAGTACACTTCAGGAAAGAAGTGGAAGGTAAAAATTAGTCATTTTGCCAAAATCCAATATATTTACGATTTAAAAGAACGATATAACAACTTTCCAAAAGTTTTACACTACGTGTTCTGTGTTCTGTGTTTTGTGTTGTGTATACACTAAACACTAAAAGAAATTAAGTACCTATTTGCTAAAAACGGCTTCTTTTATTTCTTGATCAAGCTTCTTGATGAGTGCCTCTTTATACGTTTTAATAAATTGTGGTTTCTGGGTGATTTGGGCTCCATAAAAGGTAATGTCTCGAATCTCTCCCACTGCTAATTCAATAATAGACATCTTCAACGTTATATTATCCGTTTTCTCAATTTTAACATTGGCACAACCCGATACAGAGTAAACGCTTTCACCCCCAATAAAACATAGTGTTACCTCTGACTGATCCCTGACTGCTTCAACAATTTTAGATTTGCAATCCACCGCAAATCTGATTGTTTTGCTATCTATAGCAAAAACCCAGGACAAAGCACTTGAAAGAATTTTTCCAAGGCTTTTGCTATAAACATGACAAAAGACTAAGGTTTGACCTTGCAGTAAATCTTCAATTTCATAAGTTAAAACTGATTCTGTTCCTTTCATTTTCAACATCCTTCCTTAGATATTAGTAGTCTAACTTTTATTAAGAACAATCCCCGCCCCCAAGCTTTTATTTGAAGATCAGGAATTATCAACAATATTTAATGTTTCTTTTGTTTTTTCTAAATGGTTTAATATCTCCTGTGAAGCTAGTTCTGGATTTTTTTCCTCTATAGCTTGGATAATCTGATTATGCTCCAGCAAAACATTTTTCATTCTCCCTTGTTTACTTACTGCTTTTAATCCCATAAGCTGAGTAAGATTATGAAGATTGTTCAAAACTTGCTCTGTTATAGTGAAGTTTGCCAGTCTAGTCAGCGAGAGATGAAACTCATTATCCAGCCTAATAAAACTAATAGCATCATCATTTTGCAAAGCTTCTTCTTGTTGCTTCAGAATTAATTTTAATACCTTCAGTTGTTCAGGTGATGTAATCACTTTTGTAAGTTTTTTTACTGCTTCGACTTCAATTGCACTTCTTAGTAAAAATATTTCTTCCTGTTCCTCTGGTGTAATCTTTCTTACAGTCAATCCCTTCCTTGGTATGGAAACAAGCAATCCTTCTTTTACCAAGTCTTGGATTGCTGCCCTTACCGGTGTTCTTGACGTATTTAACCTCTCGGCTAATTGAACTTCTGTAAATATTTCATCGGTGGTTATACCACCGAATAAAATTGCCTTCTTAATTTGGTTATATACTTTATCTTGTGTTGTTTTTTCCTTCTCGATTGGTTTTAATTGAATTCCTTCCATATCAATCCGTCCTTTTTGATAAGTCTTTACAATTATGAATAATTGAATTTATATGAATGGTTAATTTCACCTGTGTGTTATGTATACATAATACATATTTTAGAAGATCTAAGTCAACTATATTTTTTATTTTTTCTGAAACTTCCCTTTTAACAACATATTCGTGGTCTTTCATAGAATCATCTGATTAAAAATAGGCAATAAAAAAAGCCCAAGCAGGCTCTTAAGGGAAAATTTACTTCGCTTTTGGTCTATGACAGCAATCAGTCACTCTTCTTTTTAGCAATGTACCCTTCAAAAAATATGGTTTCTTCGTTAACATGATGCTCAATATAAATCCCCGGTTGTTTTGTCTCTCCGATTAAAAAATTCTCCTCCAATTGAAATTGAAAGTTACTGATATTTGCTTTGATAAAATCCTTTTCAAAGTTTTTAAGATAGGCATTCGGATAGAGTTTTTCCATTTTACGTATCGATTTTGCACCCTGTCTATAATAAGCAGTGCATCCAATGATCGTGGCATCCTCTTTACATAGCTTTGTGAGCTTGGCAAGAGGAAAAACAGGATTAAACAGTGCATAGTCGTTAAAGGAAATACTATCAATGAGATAATCAACGCTGTGATTTGCCAAAGGCAAATGAAGAGAAGAGTTGACAATGTAAAGGACTTTCAAAGCAGGATTGATTGAGTCGATTTTCGCCTTTAGCTTCTCAATCATTTCTTGCTTGCTGCCACAAAAAATATAATAGGCATTCTCCTGCAGCAGATGTAAATACTTCGGCAGAAATACAAAGGTATCGATGCAAGGTTCAAGGATCATTTTATTTGTCAGTTTAACATTTTTTAGATTTTGATAGGTAAAGAGACTGCATTTCTCAATCATTTTCACGAGGTCTGTGCTCATTTCCCCTACAGTTTTGTGTTCATACAAGTATGCACTATTTTGAATGGAATTATCGAGATTAGGAGCATACAATATGCTTTTATGAATTTCTGCATGATAGCCGCATGTACAATGTATGGATCCATCGATAATTGATTCGTTTTGAATCAGTGCGTTTTGAAACTGAAAAGAACCGGAACAAACCGGGCAGCGTAGAAAAGGAAAAAATGATAAAGAAAAACCCGTACTTGATTCATTGGTTTCTTTATGTCGAAGGATCTCCATTTTCTGATCAATTTTTTGAACCGTCGATTGAAGTTTAGAAATTTCATAGGAAATCCCTGCTTTTTTCTGTTCAAGCAGTTTCACGTAGAAATCCAAATCTTCATGATCACGCAGCAATGTGATCCTTTTTAAGTCTATGATTTCCCTGATTTCGTTTAATGTAAACTCAAATGATTTTAATTCTGTAATGAGATTCATATCCTCTTCGCATGTCTGATCAAATTCATAATAGGTCCCTGTTTTTACAGGGATAAGCAATCCTAGATTCATATAGTAACGAATCGTATCAATGGAAACCTTAAATTTTTTGGCAAATGAACTAATTTTCATCTTCCACTTCTTTCCTGGAGTATACTCCATGCTTTTTACAAATCTATTTAAAAATGCTGATTGACCTTCACCTTAGACTATCTATTAGTATTTGATCAGGCTATTTTAATTTTCTATCTATTCAATCAATTGAAAGGAGAGATGTCTTATTAATCAACTTGATCACCGGTTCCTTCTGCTTACATTTTAGCATTGGCTGTAATGTTTTTTACAGCCTTAAGTTATGGAAAAAGGGCATCCGCCTTTAAGGTATCCGGTTCCGCTTAAAAGTAATTAAAACATACCTTTACTAATGAAGGCGATTTCACAAAATACAAATGGATTCTCAGTCTCTAATCTACTATTTAAAAGAAAGGAAGAAAGGAAGATAGGTAATGAATGCAGATTTGATTCTAAAAGGAAATAAAGTATTTACTGGACTTGTTGATCATCCGGAAGAGGCAGCGATCATCATTCAGGGAAATAAAATTATCGCTGTCTGTTCCATTGAAGAGAGCAGGTTTTATGTTGGAAAAGAAACAAAGCAATATGAATTCCATAATCAACTAATTTTACCAGGGTTCCATGATGCTCACCTGCATGTAATGCTTGGAAGCCTTTTTAGCAGCTTTAGCGTTGATTTGTCGGAAACAGCTTCTGAAAAGGAGACGGCACAGCTGGTGAAGGCATTCGCTGATAAGAGGCCTAATGATGATTGGATTATTGGGAATGGATGGGATAGTGGAAATTGGGAGAGGAGACAATTCCCTTCCTATTCTTCTTTAGATCAGGTAATCCCTGATCGTCCTGTTCTACTTTTTCATGCCGAAGGGCACTATGCCTGGGTAAACAGCAAAGCTTTAGAAATAGCCGGGATCACCAGCCAAACAGAAAATCCCCCTTACGGAACGATTCTAAAAGACGACAAAGGAGAACCTACAGGATTATTAATAGAATCAGCGGTTTCGTTTGTAGCAGATATTGCTCTTTCCTTTTCTAAAGAAAAACAATATGAACTGCTGAATGGATTTCTTCAGCAAACTAAAAGCTTAGGGGTCACATCCGTGAACGATTTGTACGCCCAACGTGCTCTGGAAAAGCTTGAATGCTTCGATACTTTCAAAGAATTTGATGAAGCCGGCCGCTTAACCACCCGTCTTCATCTTTATCCTGCATTGAACGGTGATCTGAGCCGGGTGAAACAAATGCGTGAAACTTTCAAGTCCCAAAAATTAAGACTTGCAGGGCTAAAACAATATGTCGACGGTGTCGTTACTGGATATACAGCTTATATGCTTGATCCCTACGTTGATAAACCGGAAACAAAGGGACATACCGCCTTTCCGCCGGAAACGATTAAATCTTGGGTTGCGGAAGCAGACAAGGAGGGTTTTCAAATTCGCTTTCATGCGATTGGCGATGGAGCGGTTCGGTTAGGATTAGATGCATTTGAGGAGGCGCAAATAATAAACGGAAAATGGGATTCCCGCCATGCATTAGAGCACGTCGAAGTCATTAATCCAAATGATATTCCACGTTTTAAAGAACTTGGAGTAATTGCATCCACACAACCTTCGCATCTTGCTTTGATGCCAAGAACGAGTCATACCTCTCGTGTGAAGGAGGAAAAATTCCCTTATCTCTATACTTGTAAATCATTGCAGGATGCTGGTGCAACCCTGGCTTTTGGAACGGACTTTCCGATCGCACCATTAAGCCCTATCCTACAAATTTTCCATGCTGTAACAAGGGTCGATTTCACAGGGAGAGATATTTGGAATGGGCAAGAAGGGATTCGGATTGCCGAGGCACTCCGTGCATACACAATGGGGGCGGCCTACAGTGTACATAGAGAGACGGAGCTAGGAACATTGGAACCAGGGAAACTTGCTGATATCGTTGTCCTCGACCAAGACCTTTTTACTGTTCCACTTAAGAGGATACCTGAAACAAAAGTAAAAATGACCATCATGGACGGTGAAATTATCTACACTAATCTAATTAAAATTTATTCATAAAAATAATCAATTTTCAAATTTAGAAAGCTAGTGAAAAAGGGACTGAAATAAATAAAGAGGGTGGTTAATCATGGAGGAAAGTGTTAAACTGCAACGCTCACTTACTTTACTGCCGGTTGTACTTTTTGGGTTTTCGTTTATGGCACTCGGCACAGTATTTAGTACCTATGGGATCGCAGCCCAGATGTCGCACGGCATGGTTGCGGGGTCTTATGTAATTTCCTTATGTGTCATGCTTTTTACAGCTTATAGTTATGGACAAATGGCAAAAGAATTTCCTTATTCAGGATCAGCCTACACATTTTGTCAGAAATCTATCAATTCATATATCGGATTCTTGGTTGGTTGGTCGATATTATTAGACTACTTATTTATCCCAATGGTCAACTATTTACTTTTTGGTATATTTTTCTCAGCTGCATTTCCGGAAATCCCTAGTCATTTTTGGATTCTAGCAATGTTAATACTTGTTACGGGTGTAAATGTTATAGGCCTAAAATTGGCCAATGCTATAAATGTCATTGCCACAGTCGTAGTTATTTGTTTTATTATCATTTTTTGCGTTTTATCAGTTAAGTCAATTCTAAAAGGTGAAGGGACGGGATTACTTTTTACAAGCGCCCCTTTTTATAATCCTAATGAACATTTTTCTTTTTTAATAGCTGGTGCCTCACTACTTTGTTTTTCGTTCCTGGGTTTTGATTCAGTTACGACATTTTCCGAAGAAATCGTCAATCCAACAAAGAATATACCTAGGGCTGTGTTTATCATTACTCTAGTTGGAGGTCTGATATTTATTATCGTCTCTTATCTAGCTCAAAACGTTTGGCCTGCCTACCAATCCTTTAAAGATCCAGATTCCGCTTCTTCCGAGATTATCAAATTAGTAGGAGGAAGCTTCCTTACTGGGGCTTTCCTTGTACTTTTTGGTGTTGGTGTTTTTGTTTCAGCTATGACTTCGCAGGCAAGTGCAGCCCGGGTTTTATATGCAATGGGTCGTGATGGTCAATTACCGAGAAGATTTTTTGGTCATTTGAATGTAAAATTGAAAACACCTGTTAATAACATTTTAATGATTAGTCTATTTTCACTATTTGCATTGGTCTTAAGCCTAAACTTGGTAGCTTCTTTTATTAACTTCGGCGCCTTTCTTGCTTTCACATGTGTGAATATCTCTGTAATTGCGCATTACTTTTTCCGTAGAAAAAAGCAATCCTTCCAGGGCACGTTATTATACCTTGTTATGCCATTAGTCGGTGCTGTCCTAGATATTTGGCTGCTAGTAAACCTTGATATCCATTCGAAAATTCTAGGGAGTATATGGCTGGCTGCCGGAGTAGTCTACTTAATTTTCCTAACTAAAGGCTTTAAAAACAGACCGCCAGAAATGAAAGTGACCGCTTAGGAGAACTATTTGTGACTATGCCCTAATCTCCAACTAATGGGTGGATCCCGATTTTTAAAGTTAATGGATATGAAAAAATAATAAACAAAAAGCCGTTTTTGCTTAGGAGAAAACGGCTTTTTGTTTCCATAAAAATGCTGACAATATAAATTAACTTCTTCCATTAGAACCAATCGAAATATTTCATTTTCCCCAATCGCATTAATATATTAATCTAACGTTTGCGGTTATTATGGGTAAACCCTCTTCCAAGCACCTCGTACACATCATTAACACTCACAAATGCATATGGATCCATTCCCTCCACCAATAATTTTAGTCGCCCTATTTCATTTCTGTTAACCACACAATAAAGCACTTCCTTACTCTCTCCTGTGTATCCTCCTTTACCGTTAAGTAATGTAACACCCCTTTCCATTTCCATTGTGATTTTCTTCGCAATTTCTATGTTTGTATTCGATATAATCATTACGGCCTTGGCTTTATACGCTGCCTCCTGGACATAATCAATGACTTTTGCTCCGATAAAAACAGCCACAAGGGTATACATAGCACGGGTCAAATCCAGATAAATAAGCGATATGGCAACGACAATTAAATCAGAAAAAAACAGCGTACGTCCAATACTCCATCCCATGTGTTTTTTCAAGAGATAGGCGATGATGTCAATTCCATCTGTGGCTCCGCCAAAACGAAATACAATTCCTAATCCAATACCGACCGAAACGCCAGCATAAAGAGAAGCGAGCAATGAATCATGTAATGGCAAAGAGAAATTTTCAAAAACACTAAGAAAAATAGATAACGATACAGTTCCCACTACCGTATAAATAAAGGCAGTTCTCCCCAGAGTCTTCCAGCCAAGAAACATAAGCGGAATGTTTATCAATAAATTGACTAACCCCGGATCCCAATTAAAAATAAATTTCAGTAATATGGTTATTCCTGTAATACCGCCTTCTGTTAAACCGTTACTTATGTTAAAACAATCAACGCCAAAACCCATAATGGCAGAACCTATGATAATAGCTATGATAGGTTTTATTTCAAGTTTCATTTAACTCAACCCCTCAATGACTAAAGCTTCATATTGATTTGATTAAAACAATAATGCATGTTTTATGCCAAATGGTATTACTGGTTTTTAGGGTTATTTAACTAACAGTGGTATTTAATTTTGCATAAACTATCTATATTTGAATAGTTAGTTAACAATGGTTTAAATACAAAAGAGGATCCTACAGTAACGGAATCCTCTTTTGTATATCTATGTTACATTTCAATTAAAGACTTTGAATGACCATAAACCACTGTACCATCAACAACTGTTAGCCGTACTTTCGTATCAGGTATTTCCTCCAACGGTATTTCAAAAATGTTTCTTTCCAAGACGACAATATCAGCAAGTTTCCCTACTTCCAATGTCCCTAATTCATGTTCTCGGAATGTGCCGTAAGCAGGTCCGGCGGTATAGGCTTTTAAAGCTTCGGCAAGCGTAATCCGTTCATGTGGATGCCACACTGTTGTTCCACTGCTATCGATTCTCGTTACTGCACGATAGATTTGTAGAAGCGGATTCAGGATGTCTACTGGGAAATCGGTTCCAAATGCCAAGTTTGCACCGGTTTCCTTTAATGTATGGATTGGGAATACATACTTTTCCCGTTCCATACCAATTCGGTCGGTATAAACACCCCGTTCCGACATTGCAAAGTGATCCGGCTGCATTGAAGCAGTAACACCCAGCTCCTTAAAACGAGGGATATCATTCGGATGTATTACCTCTACATGCTCGATGGAATGACGTGAATCCCGTTTGCCGTTGACTTTTTGCGCTTCCTGATAAGCATCTAAAGCTAGACGGATGGCTCCATCACCAATCGCATGAAAACGAATACTGAAGCCTTCCTTATCTGCATCCGCCACCCATTTTTTAATCGTCTCAGCAGGGAAAGTCGTCTCACCACGTGAATCCGGTTGATCTGCATAAGGTTCTAATAAATAGGCCGTACGGGCAGTAATAACGCCATCAATAAATTGTTTCAGTCCGGACACACGGAGTTTATCCGATTGATACGTATCTCTCAATTGTTTGGCGCGCTCTATATCGCCATTTAATACTGGCCATAAATGAATGCGTGTTGTTAAGTCCCCTTTATCTTCAAATTCTTTGAAAAGGCCATAATCATTAATAATATTCATTGACTCCGATGCAAATAAGTCATGGACAGCCGTTACTCCTAAACTAGCTGCATGAGTAAGGAAATTTGTTAATAGAGCATTCTTTTCTTCTCTCGTAAAATCATAGGCATGGCGGATGACCGCATCCGTTGCTCCTTCATAGAGGAGGCCATTTGGTTCTCCATCGTCGTCCTTCCCAATCCTGCCGAAAGAAGGGGATTCCGTATGTCGATTAATATTTGCGATCTCTAATGCCTTTGTGTTCACCCAAGCATAATGCATTTCGGCATGAAACATAAGCGCTGGACGATCAGGGAGAATCCGATCCAATGAATGACGGGTCGGTAATTTTTGCGTATCCCAATAACCTGCATCCCATGTAAATCCGATTACCCATGGATTTTCCGGATTAGCATCAGCGAATTCTCGAATCATTTCCAGTGCTTCCTCTTCCGAACGGGCCGCGAACAGATCGACACCATTAAGGGCAACGGCCCCCTGCATAAGATGAAGATGGAAATCATGGAATCCTGGCATGATTAGTTGGTCGTTATATTGATGGATTTTCGTATTCTCACCCGTGAAGTGTTTCATTTCTTCCTCGGAACCGACCGCAATTATTTTTTTGCCTTTAATGGCAATAGATGCGGGTTCAGGCTGGTCGGTAAGACCCGTAAAAACGGCATTACTTGAAATAATCATATCAGCTACTTGTTGAATCATAATCAATCGATCCTTTCATTAATATAGATAAATGCCTCTTTAATGAGCTTCTTCTAAGCCAAGCTCGGGAGGCAGTTGCCTAAACATTTTTGTTAAGTTTAATAGATAGATAAATCCGATGATAAGCCATGTTCCACCTAATAATAGGGAATGTTTGTCCAGCTTTGTAATCAACAGTCCAATAAGCGCCGTCCCAATAAGCGGGATTATCAAATATTGAATCGTCCCTTTAAAAGACCTTTGTTTCTTCCGTATAAAATAGTGAGCAATCACCGATAGATTCACAAAGAAAAAGGCGAACAGCGCTCCAAAATTAATAAGCGATATAGCAGTCGTTAAATTTAAAAAAAGTGCACTTAACGCAATCACACCAATGATCAAAATATTGAATACCGGGGTGCGGTATTTTGGAGAAAGATAGCCAAAGATTTTTTTCGGCAATACATCCTCCCTTCCCATTGCATACAGAATACGAGAGGCGCTCGTACCGGAAGCAACTGCTGAAGCAAAGGCGGCTGTGAGCCCGATTGCATTAAAGACACTCGTAAAAATGTTCCCGCCGACGTACATCGCAATGTCGATATAGGCGGATTCAGGATTTTTAAAAGACTGAAACGCTGGATAAATGAGTTGCAAAACATACGTACCTGAGATAAACATGAACCCGCCAATAAGCGTGATGATATAAATCGCTCTCGGCAATGTTTTCCTAGGTTCCTTAGTCTCTTCTGACAACGTAGTAACGGCATCAAAGCCTAAAAAAGAAAAACATAAAATAGGAATAATAGATAGTAGCGTTGGTACTTTAATGTGAGAATCATAGAAGGGAACGGTTGAAAATAGTGTCCCTGCTCCTCTTCCTGCAAAAATCCCTTTAATTGACAAAACCAGAAACAGTACAAACGAAAAAACTTGTAAGAGAAGCAAGATGGTATTAAAATTCGCTGCTAATTTAATACCTAGGATGTTGACAATCGTAATAATCACAATAAATGAAATGATCCAAACAAACATTGGAACGGATGGGAACATTGCATGCAGTGCGATTGCATTGAGAAGGGAACTGATCATCGGGCTAAACACATAATCAAGGATGATGGTCCAACCAACGAGAAACCCTAAATGAGGGCTTATCGATTTTTGCGCAAACGTATAAGCTGCCCCTGCATTTGGAAACGCTTTCACTAATTCCGCATAGCTATAAGCTGTAAATAACATGACAATTAGCGCCATCGCATATGCGGTGGGGAGCATCCCATTAGTACTTGTTACAGCTACCCCATATGTTGAAAACATAGTCGTTGGAGCCATAAAGGTTAAACCAAAGAACACAACAAATTTTAATGATAGAGAACGCTTTAGAGTTGGCGAGCTTGTTTGGTTCATAGATCAATCCTCCTTATTTGCCTATTAATTGTCCTTACTTCTTAGTGAAATAAACTACTATTTTAAAATCCCCCCAACAAATAAAGACCTTTTGCCTCTATGATGGAAATCATCACCCCATTCAGAATTGTATGAAAATATCATAAAGTCTTGTCTAACCCCAGAGTCAACTAGTCCAATAAAAAAAACAGCCTTGAAATGAAAAAATCAATTCGAAGGCTGTTTTCAATTTATCTTTTTTGAATAGGAATTTGGATTTCATAATAGGCCTCATCATATTGATCCGTCAAAGAGATATCAACTTGCATAATTTGAACAGCATCACCGATTGGAATGTAGCCATGGCTATCGCAATAATGAAGCAACTTTTTGAGTTGGGGCAACATTTTCTCCCGTTCAATTCCACCATAGTAGGAACATATATATTGCCCTTTCTCTAATTTTTGTGTTGGCTGTTTAGGCTCCTCGTCCTGTACAAGTATAAATAATTGAGATTGATAGGCACTTAGGTTATCGGGAAACTCAGAGTTTAGGCGGATTTCATCAAAGTACTCTTTTTTAATAAAATCACCAAATTTATTGCTTGCCAACACTGGTATATCTCCACCAACCATATTTTCAAGTTCTAAGAGTCCAAAATAAAGATTTTCCTTATCCTCCCAGCCTATTGGCCTGTCCAGCTGAATGTATTCTCTTTCTTCAAATTGTTTTATCACAATATCCGAATTCTGATAACTATTTGTGAAATGTTCAATATTATTTAACCGGGTCATCAAGATTTTATGGATATTTTGTAATTCTTTTATTTTTTCCTGTATATTGTTCATTGATTTTTGAAGAAATTGAACGGACTTTTTTACATTACGATCCGTCAAAAATTGCTTGATTTCCTCTAAAGAAAAACCAATTTTCCTTAATTCCTTTATTGTTCCGAGAACCTCATACTGATAAATGGAATAATACCGATAGCCAGTATTAGAATCAGTGTAATACGGCTTTAGCAATCCAATTTTATCGTAGTGACGTAATGTATCCACCGTTACATTTCGCAGCTTCGCCATTTCTCCAATACTTAGCTTATTTTCCATGACCTTTTCTCCTTCAACTCAACTAACGGTAGTTAATTAATAACTATAAGTTTATTATACTATTTGAAAAATTCGGTATACAATCTAAGTTTTTATCAAGCAGGGATAAAAATTTTTGGGGATCGGGCACATTACTTAAAATCGCTTATTTATACTTACAAACACACAATGATTAATGTATAATTACTTAAGGAGACTTAAAAGGGAGGCGCGGTTCGTTGTTCCAAGAGGAAAGATTATTGTCAATCATGGATTTTCTAAAAGAAAATAACAGGATTTCGGTTGATCAAATTTGTTCATTGTTCGATGTTTCTAGGGATACAGCTAGAAGGGATCTTGTCAGGCTTGAGGAAGAAAAAGCGATTGTTCGTACTCGTGGCGGTGCGATTCTTCCATCTGTCCATGATGAAGTCAAAAACTATTCAAAACGTCTTCAAATCGTTTCAGAAGAAAAAAAGAAAATCGGAAAAATGGCTGCCTCATTAATTTATCCTAACGACAAAGTAATCTTAGATGCCTCCACAACCGTTCAAGCTTGTGCAGAACAGATTGAAAACATCGATTGTACCATCATCACCAATTCAATCAATCAGGCAGAAGTATTATCATCCAAGCCACAAGTAAATATTCAGCTTTTAGGAGGCACACTGCAAAAAGAACATCGATTTCTTTATGGCTCATCTGTAGTAGAAAAACTTTCTGAATACCATGTTGATAAAGTTTATATCGGAGTTGTTGGTATCTCGGAAAACGGATTAACGATCGCCCATGAGGAGGACGGTGTCGTAAAAAGAAAAATGATTCAGCAAGCAAAACAGGTCATTGTGCTAGCAGACCATACGAAGCTAGGCATTACAGATTTTTTTCGATTCGCTGACTTACAAGATATTGATCTATTGATTACCGATAAAAACCCTGCGAAAGAGTTTAGGGAATTATTAAGTAAAAACAATGTAGAAATCTTAACAGCGGATTTTGAAGAAGGAGATGTTTAAAGTGGTAAAACTAATTGCCGTGGATTTGGATGGCACTTTACTAAATGAAGAAAACCGTATAAGCCAAAGGAATCTGGAAGCAATTAAATTTGCCCAATCCAATGGTGTTGAAGTAGTCATCGCCACAGGGCGTGCTCATTTTGATGTTCAAGAGATTTTTAAAGATACTGGGTTGAAAACTTGGATCATTGCTGCAAATGGGGCCACCATTCATCAACCGAATGGAGAATTGCTCCACTCCAAGGCAATCAATCTTGAGGATGCCCTTACCATTTTGAGCTGGCTGGAGAATGAGAACTTCTATTATGAGGTATTCACTAATCATTCAATTTTTACCCCGCAGAATGGACGGGAACTTTTAGCCATTGAAATGGATAGATTGAAAAGTGCGAACCCTGATGTAAGCATCGAAAAGCTGAAATATGCGGCTAAGAAACAGTACAGTCAAACGGGCTTCTCTTTTATTAAATCGTACCAAGACCTGATTGGTATGAAAGAGGATATTTATAACATTCTTGCATTTTCCTTTCATGAAGAGAAGCTGAAAAAAGGAAGCAGCCAATTTGAGTATTTAGAGGATATAACGATTGTAAGCTCTGCAAAACACAATTTTGAATTTGAACATAAGAATGCTTCCAAAGGAATTGCCTTAGAAATTCTAGCTAACAAGTTAGGAATCCCTTTAACTGATACTGCCGCTGTAGGGGACAGCTTTAACGATTTATCCATGATGCGGGCAGCTGGAAAAAGTATTGCTATGGGGAATGCCCTTGAAGAAATAAAGGATTTATGTGACGAAGTTACCCTTCCAAATGTCGAAGATGGGGTTGCGCATTTGATCTATTCATTAATCCCAGTTACCGCAGACTAAATAACCAGTTACTTAGACTCTCATTGGCGTAACGCATTTGCGGCGTGACAATGATGGTTTGAGCATATATTTTTTGAGTGCCCCGAAAAGGGTTAGCCGTTTTTGGAGGCTCTAAACTGTAAAACAATGCAATTCGCAACTGAATTGCATTGTTTTTTTGAGGTGTAAATTTATATGAATTGTTGCTTTTTAGGCTATAATCCCAATTTCAAACAAATATCGAGTAATTACAAATAATCAGGCTTATATGCATACATTGCTTTAAGCCTGATTCAAGAAAAGTTACGATTTTTGCAAATTCTTCAATTGTGCCATACCGTTCCTTTATTTCATATACTCATCCAACAGCTTGTTAATTGACTGATTAATCTCCCCAATATTCACGTTTCCTACTTTCGCATTATTCAATTCATATTTTATTTTTAATTGAATGATGCGACTGACGCTGTCATTGATTCTTTGTTCGGAAATTTCCCCTTTTTGAACAGCAGTCTTTAAGGAAGAAATGGTTTCGACTATTTTGTTATAATCGTGGGCTACTAAAATAATGTCGCTGCCAGCCTTGACTGATTCAACCGCAGCCCTGCCAATGGTGAAATGATTTGTGACTGCCTGCATCGTCATATCATCTGTAATTACAACGCCTTTGAAATTAAGTTGTTTCCTTAGAATCTCAGTCATAATCTTTTTAGACATGGAAGCCGGAAATTGGTCATCCAGTTTTGGTAATAGGATGTGGGCCACCATTACAACATCGGCCCCGTTATTGATGGCACGTACGAACGGGATTAACTCAAGTTTTTTTAGTTGCGTTAGAGTTTTATTGACAATGGGAAGTTCAAGATGTGAATCAATATCTGTATCTCCATGTCCGGGAAAATGCTTAATCGTTGGAATAATATGCTGCGACTGAATGCCTTTCATGGTTTGAATCCCAAGTTTACTTACAATTTCCGGGTTGGTTCCGAATGACCTATCCCCTATTACTGGGTTGTTAGGATTACTGTTGATATCCAGAACAGGAGCAAAATCAAGATTGAATCCAAATCCTTTTAATTCTCTGCCTAAAATGGTACCAATTTTATATGAAAACTGAGTATTATTGATTGCTCCAATTACCTTATTTGTTGGAAAGTTAATAAGTCCTCCTGGCAGCCTAGAAACGCTACCGCCTTCCTGGTCAACACTTAACAAAAGTGGCATAGGATTAGGAACATTATCAGACTTAATTTGATTTAACAGCTGAACCGTTTGTTGAGAGTTTACTAAATTATTAGAGTAAAAAATCAATCCGCCAACTTTGTATTGGGATATTAAATTTTTGGTATGGGCATCAACTGTCGTTCCAGATATACCCCCGATGATCATCTGCCCAATTTTTTCATCCAAACTCATACCAGATATGATTTCTGAGACACTATTTTGATGAGAAGACTGATTTGGATCATCCGATTGATTTTGATTATCAGTCTGTCTTGGATGATCAGATGACTTCGGATCGTCAGATTGACTTGGTTTAACCGATTGTTTTTTAATTTGGGTATAAACAGAAATATGATCCACTTTTGGATTCGGCTCCTGATCTGCTAGTTTTGGTAAAATCCACTTTAAATCGTATACGGGGGTAACATGATAAACTAGAATAATTTGGTCATGGGTACTATCTTTATAGTACCGAACCTCATCTGGTTCACCGCCTGCTTTCTTAATCTCATTTAAAGAAATGGTTTGTAATTCCGAATCATAAGACCTGATATCATTAACTATTTCACCATGGTAACCAACTACAACATGCTGCTTTTCATACCCTTCGTAGATACCAATTGCCGTTTCCGTTGTTTGGGTAGGTTCACCCCATTTATTATTGACTTCCTTTATTTCAGTCTTACCGGAAATGAACGGGGAGTTTGCTACTTTTCCTTCCTTAGACAATGAAAAGGTTTCTTTTACTAATGCATCTAATCTTGAGGTATTGTCTTGAACCGATTCGGAGGGTTTCTGACTAGGTGGAGGTGATGTTATCGTTGGATTTTTGACTGTCTGCTTCGCACTTCTATCTCCTCCGAAAACAAAAATTACAACAGCTAGAATAAGAGCTAGAGAAATAACCGACAAAATCAGCAGTTTCCACAGGAAATTTCTTGGTTTCGTCATAAAATATTCCTCTCTTCCTTAATATAGACAAGAGAAAGAGTATTTCTTATGCTTAAATTCAACTGCTGAACCTTGCTCCATCTTGCCCGGATTGTTGACTATCTTCCCATTTATATGCACCTATTTTAGAATCATGTTTACCATGGAGTAAACTGCTGCCGTTTCCCCCTTTTATAGATCCCCTCTTAAATTTTAGATTGGCTTTATTTTTTCAATAACAAATACATAAAATAAGGCGCACCAATTAAAGCCACCATGATCCCGGCCGGAATTCCGTCGGGGTCAAGGATATTTCGTCCGATGGTATCAGCTAGGAGTAAGAGCCAGCCGCCTAACAGAATAGCAATCGGGATAAATAATTGGTTCCTCGGACCGACTATAGCTTTAGCAATATGAGGTGCCATCAAACCAATAAAAGCGATTCCTCCGGTAACCGATACCGCAGCGGCAGCTAAAGCAACTGCGATACTCAGAAAAACAATCCGCTCTTTTTCAAGCGTGATCCCCACGCCAATCGCAACCGGTTCACTGAGACCCAAGATATTCAAGCGATTGGATTTATACAAGGTTAATGGAATGAGAATCACAAGCCAAGGCAGGATTGCCCAGATAAACGGCCAATCAGTCCCCCAAATATTCCCCGCTAACCACCTCGCAATAAAATCCACTTTCGTCCGTTCCGCAGAGGAAATCAAAATAATCATCAAACCTGAAAGAGCCATTGAAAATCCGACACCGACAAGCACCAACCGGACTGGCTGTAGACCTGTACCCCGTTTATAAGAAAAGATATAGATCAAAGCTGCTGTCAGAAAAGCTCCAATAAAAGCGACTAGCGGAAGAACATACACAAATGAACCAACATCAATTTGAAAAAACAGAAAGAATACGGCAATCGCAACACCAGCGCCCTGGTTAATCCCGATGATTCCCGGTTCTGCTAAATCATTGCGGGTAATTCCCTGCAAAATAGAACCGGATAAAGCAAGCGCCATCCCGGCTAATAGCGTAATCAGTATCCGCGGCAAGCGAATCGAGAATAAAACAAATTCCTCTTTAAAAGTCCCCTGCCCTATGATCGTAGGAATCAGACGATCATATGATACCGAGGAATAGCCAATTCCGATTGAAATGATAATCGTCAGCAAAATCAGAGCGAGTAATCCCACCATCAGGATTCGCTGTTTTTTAAGTAATAATGGATGAATCATGAGAACTTGTTCCCTCCTTTATGCACAATCATAAGAAAGAAGGGTAAACCGATGAGTGCCACAATTGCTGCAACCGGTGTTTCAAAAGGAGCATTAATCGTACGCCCCAATGTATCGGCAAAAAGCATAAAGGTCGCCCCTAAAATAGCTGAAAATGGGATAATCAATCGATAATCTGTTCCAACGATTGCACGAACAATATGTGGAACCATTAATCCAATAAAGGCCATATTTCCAACAAGGGCTACTGATGCACCAGCAAGCAAGATAATGACAAGAAACAGAACGAATTTAATATAGACCGTTTTTTGTCCTAATCCCACAGCTACTTCCTCACTTAAACTGAGAATCGTCAGCTGTCTGGAGAGAAAAAGCGAAAGTAAAACTCCCAAGACAATAAAAGGAACAATAACCCGAAGCTGATGCCAGGTGGTACCAATCATTCCACCTGCTGTCCACATCGAAACATCCTTTGAAATTTTAAAGTATATGCCAACACCCTCAGAAATCGCGTAAAGAAAAGCTGAGACCGCTGTACCCGCCAAAACAATCCGGAGCGGTGAAAAACCGCCCTTTTTCATGACACCGATTCCAAATACCAGAATGGAACCTATTGCGGCACCAATAAAACAGGCGACCATGATTCCAAAATAATTGGTGGACGGAATGAGGGCAATGGTGATCGCCAGCGCTGCATTTGCCCCTGCTGTTAACCCCAGCATGCCTGGATCCGCAAGCGGATTTCTTGTTAATCCTTGCATAATCGCTCCGGAAACGGATAGCGCCATTCCCACAAAGATAGCGGCAATTTCGCGCGGCAGGCGAATCTCACGTATTAGGGAAATCTCTTGACTCTTCACGGTTGATGTTAGTGCGAACCACACATCTTTGATCGTGGTATCTGCCGCCCCCAACATAATGGAAACGATAAACATCGCGAAAAATACCAACAGGAATAAGCTTAACTTGTATATAAAAGGAATCGATTTTGTCATCACAATCTCTCATCTTTCAGAAAGAGGAATTCTACAAACAGAATCCTTCTTTTAAAAATTAGTTTCCTAGAAAGTCCTTTTTAAACGTTTCTAGCTGATAATCTAATGTTAATGGGTCATTGAAATAGAATTCTTTTGCATTCACTTCAAAAACATGATTGTTTTTGACAGCCGGAATTTCTTTGTACGTATCAGTCTCCTGGAACGAGTTGTCGGTATCTGAATTCTTACTCAAGATAAGATAATCTCCGGCATACTCAGGAAGTGCTTCCTGTGATAAGGCATAGTATCCATCTTTTTCAACCATCTTTTTCACTTTTTCTGGCATGTTTAACTTCATAGCTTGATATAAAATTTCAGTGCCGCGTCCCCAGTGATCGCCAAAAACATAAAGCTGCTTATCAAAGTTCTCTACAACAGAAACGGTTGCGTTTGAACCAATTTTAGCCCGAATTTCTTCACCGGCTTTTTCTGCCCGCTGCTTGAAGTCATCCACCCAAGCCTGTGCTTCTTTTTGTTTATTTAATAGTTTACCTATTTCAACATGTTGCGTTAGATAATCTACCTTTCCGTAGGTAAAAGTAACAACAGGTGCGATTTTTTTCAATTTATCTACGTTTTTCATCGTTGACAATCCAATAATTAAATCCGGGTGTAATTCAATAATCTTTTCCAAGTTTTCATCGGATACTTCTTCGACATTTTTCAGCTTACTCTCGAAACGCGGGTTCATTTTTGACCAAGAATCCACTCCGACAGGCGGAACACCTAACGCCATGACATTCCCGGCAAAAGAGGAAAGGACGACAACACGTTTCGGATGTGCCGGAACTTCAACAGGTCCATTTTCTGATTGGTATGTAATCGTGTCTTTCTCTTTTGAATTCGAGTTAGTTGTTGTTTTAGTAGAGTTACTGCAGGCACTAATAATTAGCACTAAGATTAAAATAAAGGGAATCATCAGCTTTTTCATTTTTCTTTTCTCCTTTTAGTAAATTGTACGTGATGCACATTGGTTTATTGGTTCTTGGATCCTTCCCAATTTCTGCATCAATGTTGAACACCTTTCTTAAAACGAGAGAAGTAAGAACCTCTTCACTCTTCCCCGCCTTCACGACTTGCCCGTCCTTTAACGCAATCAAGTAATCAGCAAAACGAGCTGCTTGGTTCAAATCATGAAGCACCATGACAATCGTCCGGTCCTGTTCCTGATTTAGTTTTTGCAAGAGTTCTAGAACCTCTAACTGGTGAGCCATATCCAGATAGGTGGTTGGTTCATCGAGGAAGATGATTTCCGTTTCTTGGGCAAGGGCCATCGCAATCCAAACACGCTGCCGCTGGCCGCCTGATAATGCATCGACAGGCCGATACTTAAAGTCTACAGTCCCAGTCACCTCAAGGGCCCAGTCAATGACTTCCATATCCTTTTTGGTTAAACGGCCAAAACCTTTTTGATAAGGAAAACGTCCATAGGAAACGAGTTCACCGACGGTTAATCCGCTGGCACTTTCCTGCGTTTGCGGCAGTATCGCCATTTTTTTAGCAAGGATCTTCGTGTTCTCCTGCGAGATATTTTTCCCATCAAGGATTACGGTTCCAGACTGATGAGGAATAATTCGGGATATGGCTTTTAACAGAGTTGACTTTCCGCAACCGTTGGAACCGATGATTGTAGTGATTTTTCTATCAGGAATTTGAACACTGAGATCTTTCACTATGACACGGTCTCCGTACCCTATTGTGATTTCATTGGTATAAAGGCGAACCATTTTTGGTAACCTCCTTTTAAAAAATATAATTGATAATGATTATCATTTTCACAACTCCACTTTAATGGCAATTAAATCCTGTGTCAATCATTTTTTAAAATTGCTAAATTCATAGATTCCTCTTTCGCCCCTCCCTAAAATGTTCTCTATTGCCAATTAAGTAAAAATTGTGTATGTTTAATTGAGAATGATAATCAATCACAACTATTTGCTGGGAGTGTGAGGAAATGAATCAGCAAGAATTATTTGATGTAACCGTGATTGGCGGCGGACCGGCAGGACTCTACTCTGCCTTTTACAGTGGATTACGCGAAATGAAAACAAAGATCATCGAATTCCAACCGCAGTTAGGCGGTAAATTACATATCTACCCTGAAAAGATTGTTTGGGATGTGGGCGGCTTAACACCTGTCCCCGGGGAAACCTTACGGAAACAGCTTGTCCAGCAAGGATTAACCTTTAACCCTAAAGTCGTTTTAAATGAAAAAGTGGAGTCCATCAGCCGGGACGAAGCGGGGATTTTCTTTTTAATAACTGCCTCAGGGAAAATGCATTTTTCAAAAACTGTCATCGTGGCCGTTGGCAGCGGAATCTTAAAGCCTCAAAAGCTGGAAATTGAAGGTGCTGAAAGATTTGAAGTTTCAAATTTGAATTATACCGTGAAGTCGTTAAACCATTTTAAAAATAAAACAGTCATCATTTCCGGCGGCGGCAATACGGCGATTGATTGGGCCAATGAGTTGGTGCCAATTGCCAAACAAGTTTATCTAACCTATCGGAAGGACAGCTTATCTGGTCATGAAGCGCAGGTTTCCCAGTTATTAAACAGTTCTGCACACTGTTTCTTCAATACCTCGATTACGAAATTAGTTGCTTCCTCCCAGCATGATGTGATTGAGCAGGTTTGCTTGACCCATCAGGAAACGGGTGAAAGCTTTTCTTTAGAGATTGATGAGGTAATCATCAATCATGGCTATGAACAAGATGTGGCACTATTAGATCATAGTGAATTGCCTATTGAACGGACTGAACAATTTTATATTGCCGGGAATGCGACATGTGAGTCATCTATTGAGGGAATTTATGCAGCTGGAGATATTCTGATGTACGAGGGGAAAGTTAATTTAATTGCGGGTGCTTTCCAAGATGCGGCCAATGCCGTTAATAAAGCAAAGCAATTTATTCAGCCGGACGCCCCTAAAGCGGCGATGGTTTCTTCGCATAATGAAGTTTTTCAGGAGCGGAATCGGGAATTCGTTAAACAAATGATGAAGTAAATTCCAGTAGATTTCACCCATATTCCTTCTCTCTACTTCATGTTTTTTTAAAGAAGGATTAACAGGTTTATAACATCTATGACATATTCTATTAACAATATTTCTATATAGTATAGGTAGTGGGGGTAGCATGAGTGGCTACCATGGTATTTGGCGTAGGAGGAGCCGATACAAGTGAGCGGGTCAATATATTGGATTTAATAGCTAAATTAAAAGCCGACAAAATTTAATATGAAGAGAAAAGAGAAATTATTGGGGACATATATCATGATAATCGCTTGATTTTGTCCCCAATTCAAGTTTATTGAAGACAGTTTTCACGTTTACTCTCCTGATTTTGTTTCCTACCGGAATTTTGGCGACACTTTTCACTTTTACTCAACTGCTTTTGTCTCCTATCACCTTGTTGGAGTCATTTTACCTAAATTCTCTCCTGATTTTGTCCCCTATCATACCTGACACTTACCTTCATTTCCCCTTTCATTATGATATACTTTAGAAAGTGTATTTTCCTGAAAGGAGTAAATAAATGGAATTAACAAATTCTACTACTCAGACGAAATCGTCTTATCTTTTTTTCCTCGTTACCGGGATTATCCTTGTCGCCTTTAATTTGCGGCCGGCCATTACCTCTGTTGGACCATTAATTGGAATGATCCAGAAAGATGTCGGACTTGCCCATTGGAGCGCAGGCCTGTTAATGAGTTTACCGCTCGTCATTTTTGCCGTCATGTCCCCGATTGTTCCGAAATTAGCCAATCGATTTTCAAATGAAAAAACTCTTCTCATTGGTTTGATTTCCCTTTTAATCGGGATTAGTATTCGGGTGATCCCCGTGACATTTTTTCTCTTTGCCGGAACTCTTTTGGCCGGGATGGGTATTGCGATTGGAAATGTGCTTTTGCCAGCTGTTGCAAAGGATAAGTTCCCGCAAAAATTTGGTCTGATGACAAGTGTTTATTCTACTTCCATGGGATTTGTTGCATCATTAGCATCCGGAGTAAGTGTCCCATTAGCAACGGGATTAAACCTTGGCTGGCAGGGAGCCTTAATTGTTTGGGGAATTCCAGCTATTGTAGCCATCTTGCTTTGGAGCTTTCTTGTCAAATTTAATCAAGGAAGTCAGAATACCGTCAGAAAAGTAACTCCCAGTTCAAATAGAATCTGGCGTTCAAAACTTGCCTGGCAAATCGCCATTTTTATGGGGTTTCAATCCTTTTTATTTTATGTAACGATTTCTTGGCTGCCTGAAATCCTACACAGTCACGGTATCAGCGTTGAAACAGCAGGTTGGCTCCTTTCCTTCACCCAACTCGTGGGATTACCGGCCAGTTTCTTCGTCCCTGTTATGGCAGGGCGGTTTCGTTCACAAGTTGGTATTTCCTTCGGGTTAGGTATGAGTGCTTTAGTCGGCTTTACAGGATTACTCTTTGGCTCATCCTATCCGATTTTAATCATCAGTATCATTTTAATCGGAGTTGCCTTGGGAGGAAGCTTTCCATTAGCCCTTAGCTATATCGGCCTTCGTGCCCGTAGTGCTGCCCAAGCTGCCGATTTATCGGGAATGGCTCAATCAACCGGTTATATTCTTGCCGCAATCGGACCGTTATTTATTGGGTTTTTATATGACCAAACCCATATGTGGACCATCCCACTCATCACTCTCATTATTGTTTCTGTCATTCAGATGACATTTGGAATGCTATCCGGCCGGAATCGGTATGTGTAATGGCTAAAACTTATTATAAGTAATTTTATAGCTAAAGTGCAAAAGGTATCTCCAATTCGTTTTTCTGGGGATACCTTTTAATAATTATAAGCTGAGATCGTCCCCTCACCTTATTCTTCCTTATAAAATCGCTCACCGGTTTCCGGATTAAAGTAAACAACTAATCTTTTATTTGTAGTTGGATCGATTGAGACCTCATTCGTACGGACGAAGCCCTTAGGCACTTGTTGTCCATGCTTCGTTTTAAAGCGGCGGTCCCAGATCAACCAGGAACCGATGATTAAAATAATAAGAATGACGAGTTGGATACCGTAATAACCCAAAATCCATTTCATCGTCTATTCCTTTTCCGCAATAACAGCTGTTCCATATGCAACGATTTCACTCATATTTTGACCGATTTCACCAGAGTCGAAGCGCATCATAATAATTGCATTCGCCCCCATTGCCTGCGCGTTTTTCACCATACGATCGATTGCTTGTTTTCTAGCATCTTCGAGCATCTCTGTATACTGATTAATTTCTCCACCCACTAGCCCCTTAAGAGAAGCCATGATATCCTTACCAATTCCTCTCGCCCTTACGGTTAATCCAAATACCGGTCCAATCACTTCTGTAATTTTATGATTCGCAATATTCTCGGTAGTTACGATGTTCATATAAATCTGCCCCCTTTTAAAATTGGTCCTACAAGTTTATTTTACTTTGCTAAGAATAGAAAATGCCATCACTTTTACGATATCCTGGAAAATTTGTCCTAAAACAAGGGGAGTCACCCTAATATTTATAGGCAAATGGCTCGTTGGAAATTGATAATTATTTCTCTATATTAAAAGTTAGGAAGATGTATTCTTCTTAGTGGAGAAGTTTTATGGATAATGAGACAAATTCATTTGATGCAATCCTTGCTACGGTAATCGATAAGCCAGAAATGCGCTTTCACTTTTATCAAGCATTTTTAGAGTTCGAACTAATTGTTCTAGGTAGAACTGCAGATATCGAACCTAACCAGGATGACGATGGACCTTCACTTTTTCTAAAATATATAGAAATAGAGAATGAACTCGTCCTCCCTGTCTATTCAACTAACATTCATAGGAGTGATTTTAATGGAAGATTGGGAATACGATGAATTATTTGAGGCAATTAATGAGGACTATAATGATTTTTTAATCCTGAATAGAGGACATGAATATGCAATAGCTAGAACATTTATTGAATATATAAATCTTGGGAGAATAGAAGATTTTATAGTTGATACAGCTATTGGAGAAATTTTAATCACACATGATAAAGTTTTTATTGGTTATGTTGAAGGTATAACAAAGAGATTAAGCAAATTTAACAGGACTAGATTTTGAGTTATTTTTAGTTTTTAGATTTAAATTTAATATAATATTATCTATTCCGTTTTATGGAATGGATTTAGCCTAACCACTCCTCTACAGTCAACTATGTGGTGTCACGAGTAATAAAAAGAACTAATATGTAGCGGTGACCACAATTTCAACTTTTACTTAACTTTTTAGGATGATAGTTGTTTAAAGAAAAAAATAAAAGGCTAACTATTAAATTAGCCTTTCTAATTTTTAAATGAATATAATCAGTATGTTTATCCTACATATTTTGTACTCGAGACAGAAACAGATGAATCGCTTTCAACTTCATCATCATCAATAATTGCTTTTGGTAAACATGCGGTGGTTCCCCAGTAATAGGCCACAAGGGAAATGATTGCGGTAATGATAAGATCCCAAGGTTGTTGAAGAGTACCATTTCCTCCAAATACCCCTAAACCAGAAACAACCATCATACATGCATAATAGAATATAAGCCATAAAGAAGATTTAATTTGCTGTGCAAAACTTACTAAATTAGTTGGAACCCATTTTTTGAAGAATAAATAGACAACAAACATTAGAATCTGGGAACCAAACAGCCAGGAAATAGTACTCCAGCCTGACCAGTAAACAATCAGCGACGCAATCATAAATGACAGCGGCCCAAGAATACTCATTCCTTTTAAGTAGAATGGACGTTTCAGGTCAGGAGCATTATTACGGAAAGCTCCTGCACAAATTGGCGCTATGGCATAACTGAAAACAAGTGCAGCAGAAACGACACTGATCAAAGTATCCCATGATGGGAATGGCAATGTCCAGAAAATCGACAAGACAAAAGATAACCAAACAGCTGGACGAGGAATCCCCGACTTTTCATCAACCTTTGTAAAAATTTTAAATAATGTTCCACCGCGTGCCCAACCGTAAATAGTACGAGGAGTGGTAGACATATAAATATTTGCCGTTCCACTAGGAGAAATGATGGCATCGGAAACAATGAAAACACCCAGCCACCAAAGCCCTAGAACAGTAGCAATATCTTTGAATGGTAGGCTGAATGCTTTATCAATGCCAGACCACCCATTTTTCAACATATCCGTTGGAATACTGCCAAGGAATGCGACTTGCAATAAAACGTATACTATAGTTGATAAAACGACGGACAAAATTAATGCAATCGGTATTGTGCGTTGTGGGTTTTTGGCCTCACTGGCAACAGCCACGATTGGGGTTAAACCTAAATAGGCAAAGATAACGCCCCCGATAGAAATTGCACCTTGAATTCCTTGAAATCCTGACGGTGCAAATCCGGCAACCGAAAAGTTGGCTGATTTGAAATGTGTTAACAAAACAATGATTGTAAGGGTAGGGACAAGGAATTTAAAGATTGTGATAATCATATTTGACTTCGCAAATGTTTTAACACTCCAATAGTTTAAGAGGAAAAAGATACATAATAAGGCAAACTGAAAAAGCCATCCTGTAATGGTTGGTGAACTTGATCCTGCTTTCGTTAAACTTGGGAACCAGGCTGCAGCATATTGGCGCCCGGCTTCAACTTCAATCGCAATCAAACTTGAGTATGCAATAACCGTGATCGAACCAATTAGATACCCGATTAATGGTCCATGGGAATAAGCCGGATAGCGAACAATTCCTCCGGCACGGGGAATTGCTGCACCAAGTTCACAGTAAACCAAACCTAGTAAAAGAATGGCAATTCCGCCAATAATCCAAGAAAGTATTCCTCCAGGGCCGGCAAGTGCACCTACATGGCTCGCGGAAAAAAGCCAACCTGATCCAAATATCGCCCCAAAACCAATAAATGTAAGATCCGACAAAGAAAGCTGTTTCTTAAATTTACCTTTGCTTGACACCAACTTCACTCTCCCATAATTATTACTTTTAATGATTATTCCCTTTAATCAGAATGATGTTTGTCAAGAACGATTGTTTGGCATAATGGTTACAAACAAACGCTTCTTGAGAGGTTTTTAAAATGACCAAATACCAACAAATGAGCCTGATTTCTTTTCTAAAAACATCTTTCAACTGAAAGCTTGCCATGATCATTTATTTTTATTGAAGCGAGCATGGTTATTGTTGTCAGAAATGTGGTTATGATGCTTATTTCGAGACAAAGACACGTAAACATACACTTTTTCAGTGAAAAAAATGTCGTTATCAAGCTACTTTTACAGTGGGAACGATAATGGAAAAAATAAGATCTGATTTAACCATGTTGTTCCAAGACATTTATTTCATTTCTCATGATGGTTTAACCGTTAGAACAACCTTGGATGTCGAAAACCTTAGCTGCGTGGTCATTTCCCCCATATGTAAACACTAAAATCCTGCTTCCTTTCTTTTTTTGCAAATTTTGAACATAAACCATCTTAGCCACGGACAGCCCTGTTCCATATGATCTTTCCGCAGACATTTGAAATAACTACAATTTAAGTCTACTAAGTTCCCAATTTATTTTATATTTACCCAAACACTCTTCACTTCTGTATAGTTATTGAGTGCATAAGAACCCATTTCTCGTCCAATTCCGGATTGTTTGTAACCCCCAAATGCTGCGGCAGGATCCTCTAAATTATAGTCATTGATCCAAACGGTTCCCGCTTTTAATTTATTTGATACCTTTAGCGCAGTTTTGATGTCCTTTGTCCAAACACCTGCTGCAAGTCCATATGGAGTGTTGTTTGCTTTTTCAATCACCTCATCAACGGTATCAAACGGCAAAACGACTACCACTGGTCCAAAAATTTCTTCCTTGGCAATGATCATGTCATCGGTAACATCAGCGAAAACAGTTGGCTGTACAAAATATCCTTTATTAAAAGCTTTTTCGCCGCCGGCTGCTGCCCTTGCACCTTCTGCTTTGCCTTTTTCAATGTAACTAAGTACGCGTTCAAGCTGCCTTTTCGAAACGAGTGGCCCCATTTCTGATTCTTGATCCATACCTGCGCCAAGTTTTACATCATTAGCCCTTTTGGCGAGCTCTTCGACTACACTATTATAGTGTTTTCTATGGACATACACACGGGATCCCGCACTACAGTTTTGTCCATGGTTATACATGATTCCATTGAAGGCCCCAGTAATAGCTTCTTCAAGGTCGGCATCCTCTAAAATAATATTAGGTGACTTCCCGCCTAGCTCTAAGGTGATATTTTTAATGGTGTCAGCAGCCTGCTTCATAATATATTTACCTGTAACCGTTGAACCGGTAAAGGCAACTTTGTCGACATCTTCATGATTCACTATGGCAGCTCCTGCTGTTTGGCCGAATCCAGGAACAATATTCACTACCCCATCAGGGAAACCGGCTTCTTGTACTAGATTGGCTAAATATAAGGCTGATAATGGCGTCTGTTCTGCAGGTTTTAATACAATCGTACATCCTGTTGCAAGTGCTGCGCCCATTTTCCAGGATGCCATTGTAAGCGGATAGTTCCAGGGAATAATTTGGCCGACCACCCCAATGGGTTCATGTCTGGTATAGTTTAAATAGTCTTTAGAGATTGGAACTGTTTGTCCAAGGATTTTGGTCGCCCAACCGGCATAGTAGCGGAATTGTTCTACCGTTGCCGGAATATCGTCCGAGAGTGCCACCTGGTAAGGCTTGCCGTTATCAAGTGCTTCCACCTGGGCAAGCTCTTCTCGATTTTCTTCTATTAAATCTGCTAATTTATAGATTAACCTTGCTCTTTCTGCCGCACTGAGGTCTGGCCATGGGCCTGCTTCAAATGCTTTCCTCGCGGATTTTACTGCTAAATTAATATCTTCTTCCCGAGCCTCACTCACTACAGCAAGTACTTCTTCAGTCGCCGGATTCAATGTTTCAAAAGTTTTTCCAGTTACCGATGGTACAAATTTTCCATTTATAAATAATTCAATTTTTCCTCCTAAAAATTCTTTTACCTTTGGTTTTAGTTCAATTAAAGTGGTTTGCATTAATTGTTTCCCCCTTAAACTTTTTAGGATGCCTATTGTTAAACATGCACAGCAAGACTTAAGTTTGCTAGGATATCTTTCAGCTTTTGATCTTCTTCAGGAGTTAATCCTAAGCGTGGGTGGCGTGCTGGTCCTCCTGCTTGTCCAAGAAGATCCATTACCCGCTTACAAATTTGCACATATTTTCCTGACTCTTCAAGATAAGTACATAGCGGTAAAATTTGATCGTTATTGGCCCATGCTTTTTCTACTTCTCCACTTTGGAAATGATTAAACATATCAGTCACAAGTTTTGGCACGATATTTCCAGCAACTGCAATCCACCCCGTTGCCCCGACAAGGTAAGATTCCATGACTAATTCTTCAGAACCACAGAAGACCTCAAAATCACCTTTTCCTTGTCTTGCCAAGTCTCGTGCCTTAGCAATTTCACCGCTTGATTCTTTAATATGGGTGACATTCTCACAATCTCTTCCGATCCGGAGCATTAACTCTGTGCTCATGTTAACACCGGAAGTAAACGGATTATTATAAAGCATAATAGGAATATTCACAGCATTTGATACTTCTTTAAAGTGGAAATAGATTTCTTCTTCCTTTGGTTTACTATAATAAGGATTAATGATTAGTGCACAATCAGCACCATGTGCTTCAGCCTGTTTTGTGTACTCAATCGTTTCTTTTGTTGTTTCGGCAGATGTTCCAACAATCACAGGAACGCGTCCATTTACTTCTTTCATAACGACCTCTACCATTTGATATCTTTCTTCTTTTGTTAAGCTTACGAATTCACCTGTACTACCATTGATGACAAGACCGGCGACACCTTGATTAATAAAGTAGTTTACATTATTTTTTACACCGGCCCAATCAATTTCCTGTGCCTGAGTCATTGGGGTAATTAATACGGGAAAAGCTCCTTTAATTGTTGTCACGGTAAAATCCTCCTCAAAATTATTTAATGAACTATTTTAATAGAAACCCTGCTGCTAGCGGATCAGTAGGATCTAATAAAAATGTTTGCATGCCAGTAATAAAACCACGGCTAGTAAAGGTGAATTCAAAACTATCCACGCTTTGGTCGGTAACCTGTGCCTTTAATTTGCTGCCGAAAATGCTTTCGTTTACTAAAGGCTGATTTAAATTAAAGGACTTTTTAGATAGTAAATTTGTATATATCGCAATAGTTGACCCAAATCCAGGAGAACGAACAATAAATCCGTCATCTCGGAAGGTAATCGATTTGACTATGCCATCTTGAATATTCGAATCATCTACGATTACGGCACAATCGACTGAAAATTCAGAATGCAGATACCGAAAAATATTTTGCCCCCACCTTTTTAGGTCAGACAATACTTCAGGTTCAATCCCCATATCACAATCATCTTGTTTAAACACTGCATAAAATTGATCAGCTTGAACGAATGAAAAATTGATATTTAAAGATGGTATAGTGAGGTCGGATTCAATTACTCTGCTTGGATCACTCTTTACTTCCACCGAAACGACCTCATGCTCTTCCACAAGGGCTGTTACCGGAATGATACCATTTAACGTTTCAAGCTTATATTGATTGGATGGCCTTGCTTTTAATTGCCCACATTCAAGTAGTGCGGTGATGACTGCAATGATACCACCGTAATGGAGCGGGACTGTTCCTTGATGATTAAAAAATACTACACCAGCATCAGCCTCTTGATTGATAGGCGGAACGACGAGACATCCATTTAAACCGGCAAATCCTCGAGGTTCATTCAATAAAAGATTTATTTCCTCAGCAAATGCTCGTGGAAATCGTTCATATAAATCTCCTAAATTTCGATAGCTAATAAAGGGGATATCTTTAATAATCCGAAAAGCTTCTCCCGCTACATGTACATCGATAGTTGAGTACGATTTTTGAATTTTCATTGCACTTCCTCCATTTCATGTTCCTCCATAGGTGGAATGAGCAAAAATCCCTCTTTTAATGGATCCTCATCGTGATAGAAGAAACGGTGCATTCCCATCAACCAAGCTGATCCAGTGATTCTTGTCAGCACTGCCTCTACGCCTTCCTCATTAGTAGTGCCAAGAACACGGCCGCGAAATAAGGATCCAACTATACTTTCATGAACAAAATCTTCACCAATCTCAATTTGTTTTTTAGCGTAAAGAACAGATAATTTTGCTGAAGTACCCGTTCCACATGGGGAACGGTCGATTCCCCCAGGAGGAACAATTACCGTATTTTTTACATCTGCTTCTTCATGTGTAGGTTCACTAAAGAATTCAACATGAGTTAAGCCTTGAATAAATGGATGCTTTGGATGGACAATATCTGTTTTTTCATTGATTGCATTTCTAATTGTAATGGCTTTATCAATAATCACAGAAGCGTTCTCAGGTATTAATTCCAAACCGACAGATTTTGCATCAATAATGGCGTAAAAGTTTCCTCCATAGGCGATGTCCGCATTTACATGTCCTATTCCTTCAACATCGATAGATACATTTTTTAATAGAAAAGCAGGTACATTACAAAAAGATACTTCTTTCGCTTTTCCGCTTTCGACGACAATTTCTACATCAACAAGCCCAGCTGGCGTATCTAGTTTTAATGAGGTTATCGGTTCTTGAATGGGGATTAATCCCGATTCTACTAAAGCCGTGCAGACTCCAATTGTGTCATGGCCGCACATCGGCAAATAGCCGCCTGTTTCAATGTAAATGACTCCGATATCCGCATCGGGATGGCATGGATCAGTAATTAAAGCACCAGACATCACATCGTGGCCGCGAGGTTCGTTCATGAGTAATTTTCTGATCCAATCATATTCCCTTTTCATATGGAGCATTTTTTCTGACATGGTATTTCCCTCTAACTTTGGAAGGCCACTAATTACCGTCCTCGTCGGATTCCCGCCTGTATGTGTATCAATCGTCGTAAATACCTTATTTGCCCTCACCTTGTTAACACCCTTTCTTTAAAACGATCATAACGAAGCGGCTCAATAGGAATGGAAGTTTCTTTTTCATTTATCAATTCTTCTATCAATTTTCCAGTAACGGCCGCAAGACTGATTCCGTCCCCCTCATGACCGGCAGCAATATAATAATTTGGAACATCTTTCACCTTGGATATGATTGGCAGATGATCTTCCGTCCAAGGTCTTAAACCTGCGTAAGAGCGAATCACCATCATATCTGCCATTTTTGGATAAAAACGAATTGCCCTGTTTGCAATGCTCTTTATAATTTCGTTATTTACCTTTATATTGAAGCCGACAAATTCCCTGCTCGAACCAATTAAGAAGTTTTGGCTTTCTGTAGGTTCAAATACAAGTGCTACACCATATTTTTCAGTTATGGGATCTACCTTACGTTCTCCACCGAATTTCGAGATAAGGTAACCAAATTCCATGACTTTACGGCGACCAACAAACTGTTGTCTTGAAGCAACAATAATATGACCCTTTCTTGGCTGAATTGGAATCGAAAGGTCCAGCATCTCTCCGATGTACGGTGCCCAAACACCGGCAGCATTGACAACGTGCTTGGCCGTAAATACCCCGTTGGATGTTTGGATGATAAACGAACCGTTTTCCTTTTTCATCTCCTTCACTTCAGTTTGTTTATAAGCCTTTGCCCCCTGCTTTTTTGCTGCTTCAAGTAATGCAAAGGAAAGAAGATAAGGGTTTACGGTAGAATCTGTAGCGCATTCCAATCCGCCTAATAAATCATCTGCGAAGAAAGAAGACTCTTGACGAATATCTTCGCGGTCCAGCATCCTGAATGGCAGTCCGGCTGCTTTTTGGCGGTTCACCCATTGCTCAGCCGCTGACATCTCTTCTTCTGACTCACAAACGAGAATGCTGCCAGGTGCTCGATACTCAAAAGTGTGTTCAAGCTCTTTACTCAAATCATCCACTAACCTCTGACTGAGCAAAGACATTTGACTATCAAAGCCAGGGTCTTTGTCTATGGCCAAAATATTCCCATCACATCTTGAAGAGGTACCGCTTACAAATTCCCCTTTTTCAAGAATCGTTACATCTCTTCCATACTTAGATGCGTAATAGGCAATCGCACAACCAATGATTCCACCGCCTATTACTAGAACGTCACAATTTTTCACATAAGTTTCTCCCTTCATTGAAAAGGTCTCGTTCTTAATTATGCAAATAATGTGCCAACAAGTTTCGACGGGAATTTGCCTGATTTGTAAAATTATTTAAAATTTTTATTCAATTCATGTATAATTATTTTTACAGTGTTAATTTTTTTATACATATATTTTGGAGGTTATCATGGTTTTTGACTTACCCATTTTAAATTGTAGGATGTTTGGCAGTACAACCAAATTAAAGTACGTATTGAAGGAAAATGGAGAATTTTTTTATAAACCATCGAATCAAACAAATGAACAACCGTGTCAAACTCTTTTTGAAGACGCCTCCATTGACGAACTGTTTAAAGCTTTTAAACGGTATACAGTTGTTGTGATCCTAAATCATGACAAGCAGCCTGTTAATTGTATTACGTCATGGCAAATGATTGATTTTCTTCATCAGTCTTATAAACAATTAATGGCCTTTTATGAAACAGTCATTCAAACCTCGGATGTTTCCATTACAGTAATTGATAAGGACGAACGTGTTCGAACGTGGACAAGAGGTGCTGAGGAAATTTTTTCTGTTAAAAAACAAGAGATTCTCGGCAATCCAATAACGAATTATTTTGACCGCAATAAATTGGAAATCTTGCAAACCCTACATGAAGGGAGAAGAATCCAGGGACAACATCACCAGCCGAGGTCTGATTTATTTGTTCTTATCAACACAAACCCGGTTTACTACAACAACAGGATTATTGGAGCAGTTTGTTCAGAAACAGATATCACGAATCAAGTGGTTTTAAATGAAAAGTTATTTAACATGACCAGTGAAGTACAACGACTAGAGCAAGAAGTTGCAATGTATCGAGACCCAGATGATCCTTTTCTTTCAATTAAAGGAAGAAGTTCTGCACTGCAAAATACTATTCAACTGGCAAAAAAGGTTTGTTCCGTAAAATCTACCGTTCTAATATTGGGAGAAAGCGGTGTTGGGAAGGAAGTGTTTGCCAAAGCTATCCATAAAGCTAGTGAAGATGCAAAGGCCCCATTTATCTCTATTAACTGTGGTGCGATACCAGCTTCCCTATTTGAAAGTGAATTATTTGGATATGAACGTGGAGCATTCTCTGGTGCTGACCATCGTGGGAAAAAGGGAAAAATTGAACTGGCAAAAGGCGGCACCCTCTTCCTCGATGAGGTTGGTGAAATGCCGCTTGAAATGCAGGTGAAAATGCTAAGAGTGCTTCAAGAAAGGAAATTTTATCGAATCGGCGGTGAAAAGGAAATTGATGTTGATTTCCGAGTTATTGCAGCAACTAATCGTGATTTGCAGGAATTAATGAAAGAAGGTCAATTCCGTGAAGATTTATACTATCGTTTAAATGTTGTAAGCCTTTCGATCCCCCCATTACGGGAACGACATGAAGATATAATTGAATTGACCCATTATTTTTTACAGGATTTTGCGCAACGTTATCGTCGACCAATTTATGAATTGTCAGCTGATGTCATTCAAGAGATGTTCCAATACGACTGGCCTGGAAATATTCGTGAACTTCGAAATGTGGCAGAACGTCTTGTTGTTTTTGCAACAGATGGAGTTATTAAGAAGGAATATCTTCCTTTCATTACAAATCATGAAAGGATTCATAATGCGGAGAAACCTTACAATAATCTTATCGATAATGACGATACCATTTTATCGTTACAGGAAGAAATGGAACAGCATGAGAAAAAGGTGCTTGAAAAAGCTTTAAGGATTGTCAATGGGAATAAATTAGAATGTGCTAGACGGCTTGGGATTACAAGGGCTACGTTATACAATCGGCTAAAACGTCTTGGAATGGAGTAGTTCCCCCTTTATCTTGGTACGATTTTTGCATGGTATTTACATGTAGAAACCAAGGGGAGGAAAAGAAAAATGGTCAATAACGAGAATCTGATTATTTGTCGTTGTGAAGAAGTAACCTACGGTGAACTTCTGTCTACAGCAAATGAACATAAATGTACAGCAAGGGAATTGAAATTAAGAACGCGAGCTGGGATGGGTTTCTGTGGAGGGCGTACATGCAGACTATCCGTTGATCGAATCATTGAAAATGTTGTCCCAAATACATCTCCTGGGGAAATTCCTTTGAAATATCAACCACCGGTACGTGCTGTGACCTTTGGAACGGTAGGTGAACGAAAATGACGAGAATTGTGAACCATCCTGTTTTAGGAAAATTGGAGGATCGTGAAACCGTTCCATTTTTGTTTGATGGAACTACCTATGAAGCATATGAAAACGAAACAATCGCCGCAGCCCTTCTTGCAAACGGGATAAGAACATTACGGGTTCACGAGGAAAGCGGAACACCAAGAGGAATTTACTGTAATATCGGTCATTGCATGGAATGTCGTGTAAAGGTAAATGGACAAGCAAATGTCAGATCCTGCTTAACGGTTGTTGAAAAAGACATGGTGGTTGAGAGTGGTAAGCAACTTCCAAATATCGTCAAAAGGATGGTGGAGCAGCAATGAGAGACGTGATTATTATTGGAGCCGGGCCGGCAGGATTAGCAGGAGCAATTGCCTGTGCTGGTTATGGTCTGAATGTTACCATCCTTGATGAATTTATCAAACCTGGTGGCAGACTCCTTGGTCAGCTCCATCAAGAACCATCCGGTGAATGGTGGAATGGTATCAAAGAAGCGGAACGACTTCATCAAGAAGCGAAAAAATTATCGGTTGAGATTCAATGCGGTGTATCAGTTTATAACTTGGAAAAGGAAGACTTTCTTTGGAATGTTCATACAAATGCAGGAACATTCACTGCCACCCATGTACTTGTAGCAACTGGTGCGGCGGAGTATCCAATTCCTGTGCCAGGATGGACATTACCAGGGGTTATGTCCATCGGGGCTGCACAGGTAATGACAAATGTTCATCGCGTAGAGGTTGGTAAAAAAGGGCTTATTATCGGAGCAAATATTTTAGCATTTGCGATTTTAAATGAATTACAACTGGCTGGTATAAAAGTTGACCGGATTGTCCTCCCCGAAAAAAGTCCAATCAGCCAAAAATCAGGTGAGCCAGAAGAGGTTCTAAAATCGCTCTTGAATGCCGCGCACCTTGCCCCTTCCCCTTTGCTACGATTTGGCAGTAAATTTATGAAATATGAGTCGATTCGTAAATTGGGGCTGCAATTTTATCCTAAAGGTGGAGTAAAGATAAACGGTACCCCATTACAGCTCCGGAAAGCGGCAGTTGAAATTATTGGTAAGGATCAAGTGGAAGGAGTACGAGTTGCAGATGTAGATGCGACTGGTGCGGTTATTCCTGGTTCAGAAACGATTTACGAGGCAGACTTTGTGTGTATCGCCGGCGGTTTATACCCGTTAGCAGAGCTTACTGCTGTTGCCGGATGTCCTTTTCATTATGTTCCGGAACTGGGAGGACATGTGCCAGTTCATTCTGAATTGATGGAGACGCCTCTTGCAGGGCTTTTTGTAGCAGGGAATATCACGGGAATTGAAAGCGGAAAAATCGCCATGGCTCAGGGAACGGTAGCAGGTTTGGCAATTGCAAAACGGGCTGGAAAAGGTTCTGGTAAGATTGAACAGCATTTGGAGAAAGCTATTCAAAATGTTCATACTGTTAGACAACAAGCAGCAATCCAATTTAACCCAGAAATTGAGAATGGCAGACAGAAGTTGAAAGAAATTTGGGAGAACCAATATGAGATAAATAATGGCTCACCGGGAAAAGAACAGATTGGATAAAAAAATTAACCAGCAGACATTCTCTCTGCTGGTTTTCTTTTGATATTATCAAAAAATGATTATTAATTTTCTTTCCTACCTTAAACATGGATATAAATTTCTAGAGAAACCAAGTCAGTACCTAATTTAAACAACTAAATTATTACTTAACAATAGGGCTTTTACAGCACTTTTAAGAACGTCTTACCTTAAAAAGAATATTTAATTGAGCAAGTTTTCACTTGAGAGTAAAAATCCAATGCTGCCTGTCCCTGTTCTCTTGTATGCGAGCTGGAAGATTTCATCCCACCAAAAGGTGCTTGATACTCTACTCCTGCAGTCTCTTGATTTACTCGCACCATACCGATTTCAGCTTCTTCTAAAAAGCGCATGGCTTTTTCCATGTCATTTGTAAAGATAGAGGCACTCAATCCGTATTCTGATTGATTACAAAGACGGACTGCTTCTTCGAAATTTTCTACTTCCACCACCACAGCGAGAGGTCCGAAAATCTCCTCTGTAAACAGCCTGTGAGAAGCATCCACTTTACCTACAACTAGAGGGCGAATATAGTATCCTTCGTTTAATTGTTCTATATTTCCTTCTGCGACGACCTCACCTTCATTACGAGCCAAAGCAACGTAATCAGAGATTGTATCGAATTGTGATTTTGAAGCAACCGGTCCTAAATAAGCATCGGCTTGCAACGCATCTTTAACAATTAAATTAGATACTGCCGCACGTAATTGATTTATAAAATCAATGTAAATATCCTTTTCTACAATAATTCTGCTGGTTGCAGTACATTTTTGCCCAGCCGAACGAAAGGCTCCACTTAAGATCATTGGAATAGCTTTTTCAAGGTCAGCGTCCTTTAGTACGATGGCTGCATTTTTGCCGCCCATCTCTGTTTGATACTTAATATTTCGTTTGGCACATGCTGATGCAATCTGCATTCCAGTAGAAGTGGAACCTGTGAAGCTTACTGCATCAATATCTCCCTCATCCAGAAGTGTGTCCCCTATAGATCGGCCCCTGGCAATAACCAAATTCAGGGCGCCCGCAGGCAGCCCGGCACCTTCAAATACCTCCATCAAGAGGCCGGCTGTAAAAACAGCATTATCTGCTGGTTTCCATACAATAGAATTCCCGCAAATAAGAGCAGGAGCTATCTTCCAAATAGGAATCGCAACCGGGAAATTCCAAGGAGTGATTAATGCTACAACTCCCAACGGCACCCGTTTGGAGTATTGAAGAACATGCTGATCGCTTGCTGGAACTAATTGACCATCAGGGCGTACTCCTTCTGCAGCATAATAACGTAATAGATTAACTCCACGCATCACTTCACCAATCATTTCGCTAATTGGCTTTCCCATTTCACGACTAGCCAAATTGGCCACTGTTTCTTTTGCTTTTTCAAGATTATCTGCCATTTTATATAAACAAGCCGCTCTTTCCACTCCTGTCTTCTGCTTCCAGGTTTTAAAACCTTCTCTGGCTGCAGAAACGGCCGCAGTTATTTGTTCATGCGTGGAATAATGGATATCGCCAATTTTTTCATTAATATTTGATGGACTATACACACTTCTACCCTTTTCATTTAATTCATGCCATTGTCCACCTATATAGTTTTTTGTAATTAAATCCGTTTGAGTAATCATTACTATCACACCTTTCCTTAAAATATAAGGGAGGAAATTAATCCCTCCCTTTCTGCATTATTAAATAAATGTTTTATTGAACCAATTGTTGAGCAGCTCGGTCGAATGCTTTTTTGACAGCTTCATAACTTTCATCAGTTAGAGGAAGGCGAGGAGGGCGAGTTGGACCCATAGGTTTGCCAACGAGCTCCATCATATATTTAATGGATTGAACCAATTGTGGATTAGCGTCAAATTCAAACAGTGGAAGAAAACGTCTGTAAAGCTCTGTAGCTTCTTTTACTTTTCCTTCTCTAGCCAATCTGAACAATTCAACACCTTCTCTAGGGAAAGCATTTGGAACGCCAGCAATCCATCCTGTAGCGCCACACAAAGGCCCTTCCATCGCTAGGTTGTCCACTCCGATCAATACTTCCAAGTCCGTTTCTTCAAGGATCTTGTGAACGCGTCTAATGTCTCCAGAAAACTCTTTAACAGCTACCACATTTTCGAATTGAGCAATTTCATTTAATAAATCGGGAGTTAAATCCGTTGGATAATCCAATGGATTGTTGTAAGCAATAATTGGGAGCCCAACACTGGAAAGGGCCTCATAATGAGCCACAACCTCATTTCTTAATGGACGATAATTAATTGGTGGCAATGCCATGAGAGCATCTGCCCCGCAGTCTTTCGCATGCTGTGCCCAAGAAACTGCTTGCTTTGTAGAAGGAGCTCCTGTGCCAACTGTTACAGGTACACGTTTATTAGCTGCTTTTACTACAGTTTCAACAACTTTTGCCCTCTCCTCAGCTGTAAGAGTTGCATATTCTCCTAAAGAGCCAACCGGTACTAGGCCATCTACCCCTTCCTCAATTAGCCAGTTGCATAGTTCCTCCAGTTTTTGATAATCAACCTCATAATCATTTGTGAATGGTGTTACAATCGCCACATGGACTCCAGGAAATCTAATCATTTGTAGTGCTCCTCTCAATATTTTTAGATGGATTGTCATCTCTTTTAGTTAATGCAAAAAGCGTGCCAAGTTACTGAATAGTAAAAAAAAAGAGACTTCATTAGGAATCCCTTAGTCATTCTATATATTGATTAATAAGCAAAAAAAATAGTTTTTTTTCATTCTAATTTCTTTCAAAAAGTTCCAAAATCGTAAATTTTTTTAAAAAAGAAAGGAGGAATGTAAATAAAATTTTACAGTGTCAATTTTCCTATACACTATTTTGTAAAATATCTTTAATACTCGATAAAATCTACTAGAATTTCATACTTTTAAATTTGTAAACATGGACTAATTTTTTCAAAGTAAAATAGAAGATACAAATATAATCTAATGAAGCTCTTATGATAATTTATAAATAATCGGTTCTATAAAATAAATCCGTGATTACAAGTTTAGGTAGTGTCAAAAGTTCTCGTTTGCGATTTGTTCATTGCATCATCGCACATTCGACATTGAACAGCATTGGCCATTTGTGGATATGTTATGCCTGGTGTGGCATCCAATCACTGACTGCACTTATATATTTTAGTATTAATATTGGGTTAAGGAGCAGTTAATGTAAAAAGAGATCAAGTTATATCCATCCGTTTACCTTCGGATACCCATCACTTGTATTTAAGTATTTGGAAAATCTTAAGAAACTGGAGAAACGTAATTTTTCAAAGAAGATTGCTAAGCTATTGATTAAAGGAATTAATTCGAGTGATCCAGACGGAGTTATGATTCCTGTCACTAAGAAATAAAAAAAGGAACAAAAAGAATGATTAAAACATGAGCAGCCCATTGCATTATTAAGAAATCAACTGTAGAAAAACTTGTAAAGCAGAGGATTTATTATTTTTGTTCCAAGCAGCCGAAATATTTAAGTTGGATATATTGTTTTTAAGAGGTAAAATCCCTATTTCCTTTTTATCAAAAAATTTTATTGATGAGGGTAATAATGCTACTCCCATTTCATATGAAACTAGGATATAAATGTAAAATACTGTTTTGCTTCTAACTTCCAATTTAAGAATGGTATTATAAATAACTGAAAAATGATTTGGGAGGGCTAGTATGAAAAAACTAGTAATAGTAGTCGCAGCTATTATTGAAAATGAACTAGGTGAAATCTTGTGTGCACTCCGATCTCCTAAGATGTCGACCCCCAATATGTGGGAGTTCCCAGGCGGGAAAGTGGAGGCAAACGAAGACATCCATTCTGCATTAAAAAGAGAAATTGACGAGGAATTGGATTGCAAGATTGTAACATCGAAAGAGATCTTTAATGACAGCACCCATGAATATGAAACAGTTATCGTAAATTTGCTATCGATTAAGTGCAAAGTTGTGGATGGCATCCTTACACCAAAAGAGCACTCCAAACTCATTTGGTTAAAAAGAGAAAATTTAGATTCATTGAAATGGGCACCTGCTGATATTCCCGCAGTACAGCAATTAATTCATGAAAAATAGTCTTCTTGTCATCGAAGACTATTTTTCATAATAAAGGCTCTTTAACTAAACGTTTAATTAGTATATGTTAATTCGGGAAAAAGCTTTATTCTATTGGACAAGCCGCTTTTAACCAAACGATTGATTAGTATATACTAATTGTTTCTAATCCTCCGCGGTCGGATCACTAGTTCCCCGCCACAATTAGGGCAAATATTGCTCATCTCATTCGTACACTCTGGACAGAAAGTACATTCATAACTACAGATATAAGCTTCCCCTTCCTGATGAACTGGTTGATTGCATTTTTCACATACACTCCGCATTTCTAACACCATCACAAATCCCCCCTATTTTACTAAATTTAAAAACCTTGGCCACGAAATATTCCGCCCGGTAACCACAACCGCTATCTTACGCCCCTTTATTTCTGCCCCTAATTGTTTCAATGCTGCAATCCCCGCTGCACCCGAGGGTTCCACAATGTATTGATGCTGCAACATTGATTTCATCGCTTCAATGATTTCTTCATCGGTTACAGTTAGAATTCGATCAATATGTTCATAGATAATCGGAAACGTTAGCGTCTCCGGTTCAATTGGCCCGCTCAATCCCTCTGCAATTGAAGGCTGCAAATCAACTGGACAGACTTCGCCATTTTGATGCCAGACAGCAAATGTTGGGCTGTTCTTGGTTTGAACACCCCACACCTTAATATTGGGATTTATTGATTTAAGAGCAATACACAAACCAGCTGTGAGTCCCCCGCCACCTAAACAAGTAATGACGGTGTCAACATCGGTTAAGTCTTCTAAAATCTCTAAACCAATCGTTCCCCCTGCTTCAATCATGCTCCGATTATTATAAGCAGACACGAAAGTATAGCCAGTTTCTTTAGCAGCCTTTAAGGCCGACACCCTCGCTTCCTCAATCGAATCAAAGTAAGTTATCGTGGCCCCGTAACTTTCCAATGCTTTTACTTTACTCTCATCTGCATCAAACGGTAAATAAATGCATGCAGGAACGTTCAATTTATGAGCAGCATAGGCCAAGCCGATTCCATGATTGCCGGCAGAAGGTGCAATCACTCCGAGTTCACGTTGGTTTTTTTCTAAATTTAATAGCTTATTGAAAGCTCCTCTTGCCTTGAAACTACCGGTTATCTGAAAGTTTTCCAGTTTTAAATAAATATCGGTATCATATAAACAGCTATGCTCCCCGTTGTATTCCAGTGGCGTATGGCGGATATAAGGCTTAATCAGACCATGTGCCTGGATGACATGCTGTAATGTTATTAAGTCAGAATTCATAACAATCAACTCCCTTATCAACATTCTACTCGCATAGACGCATCAGAAGATAATACTATTAAGTTATATAGTCATAACCTTTTGTTATGACTTTAGTTTTCAGTTCAATAATGGAATGTTTTGTAATACACTATGACTACCAATACTTTTCAAGGATTTGATCCGAATGTTCAAACTTATTCAACTTCATTATTTCGTTACCACAGTTGAAGCGGGAAGTGTGACTCAAGCTGCTAAAAACCTCTTTATCTCTCAGCCAGCTCTCTCAAAACAATTATCCTTACTTGAAAAAGAACTTAATTGTGAACTAATTCAGCGGAAAACCTCGGGAATCGAGCTAACGAAAGCAGGAAAATATTTTTATGACAAAGCAGTTGTCATCCTAAGAGAATCAGAAAGTTTGGCCAAATCTATGGAGGCTTTCTCCAGTAAAAAAACAATTATGATTGGGGCGCTTCCTAGTATCGGAAGCTATTTTTTGCCAAGTGTAATCAGTAAAATCGGTTCATCCTTTAAGGTAGATTTAACAATAAAAGACACCACTCAGGAATTAATCGACCTATTGGATTCTGACTCTATTGATTTTGCCTATGTACAGGACACTAGAAAACTTAAAGGTAATATAAAATGTAAAGAACTATTCTGGGAGTCATACGATGCTATAGTACCTGGATTACAGGCTAGTGAATCAACAATCACTCTAGACGAATTTCTACAGCACAACTTAATTCTTCATAAACATCCGTGTGATATCCGCGTGTACATTGAGAAATATTGCAGGGATCAAAGCCTGGATTTCAATGTATCAATTGATCTTGAAGCCAATGAATCGATTATCCCTTTTGTCAGTAAAGGTATTGGCTCATCAGTCTTGCCTAGAATGGTAACCAGCCAAGTTCAAGATCATTCTACTAAAATCCTTCTTCTTGAAGGGGAAAAACTACAGAGGCGTGTGGATTTTTTATATAAACCGATGTTGAAAGAGATTGCTTTGAAGCTGATTGCTTACTCGCTTGAGTCTTCTAGCATTTAACTGAATAAATACAAGAACTAATTGTTATTCTTAATCAAGCTCACGCTATAATTTACATTAATGTCCAGTTCTTAAATTGGTCCATGAAAACTAGTCTTCTTACATCGAAGACTAGTTTTTTTATATTTTTTAACTAAACGTTTAATTAGTATATGCTATTGCGGGTAAAAGCTTTATTCTACTGGATTAGCCGCTTTTAACCAAACGTTTGATTAGTATAGACTAATTCTTTCTATTCCTCCGTGGTCGAATCACTAGTTCCCCCCAATTTGAACAAATATTGCCTAAACATCAATAATAAAGAAATAGGATTTTCTTTCAGATACAAAAAAGAAACCCCAACATTGTAGGGTTCATCTTGTTATAAAATATTTTTATTTGCCCTTGGCACAAGATAAGAAGGCATTTCTTCCTTCAATCGCCAAACAAAATTCATCGGCTTGCTGCCGGAATGGCTGACATGGTCAGCAGTTCCAAGGAAAACAAATGGTGCTGTATAACCATTTTCCTTTTTATACTCTCTGACAAACAGTGCTATTTTATGATTATTCTTTTTATGGTTAATATAGCGTTCAGCTATTTTACTTCCCTCCGCCACACGACTTTGCGTTTGCCAATGAAAAAGATGTTCATTAATCGCATAATCGTCATACAAAGTAGATGGTGAAAAATCCTTCTCTGATTTATTTAACGTTATGAAAAAGATATCAAGCTTCTTACTTTCAAAGTGTTTTACTCCCTCACGAAATGCTGGGCTAGTGCTCTCATTGTAATACCCAAGAGCCGCTAGAATCTGAGAAGTGTTATAACTACAATGAACACCTAATGGACAATAAAAATTAAAGTCATTCTCAAATTCCATTGTTTCTAAGGACTGATAAAGGAACTGCAAGATTTCCTTAATCTCATCACGAAACTCTGGCTGCGCCAAAATTCTAGCTACCCCTTCCTCAAGGGTAATAAAGCCTTCATTGGCAGGGTGAGAATTATAAAATGAATAATAGAAGATTGCCAACATCAATTGCTCTTCCTCATTCTGAACCGTTCGTAAATCAATATATTTCACTAAAAATTGCAGCAACTTTTTTGAGTTTAAATGAAATAAATTAGGCAAACGCTTCTTCACTACTTTTTCATCAGCGAATTCAAAATTGGGTGCTACACCTGCTTCTACCATCATCCGGCTATAACTACGGTCGCCATTTTTTCCATAAAAATCATAAATCGAAAGGTGATAATACTTTAAAAAGCTCGCCAGCGTTAGAGACATACCCGTGTCTTCCTCAAAATATTTCATCTTGGCAATCAAGTTTCCACGAGTAATGGCACTGGATTTAATGTTTCTTAATATATAATCCTTCGCCTGCTTTTCTAATTGAACAAAGCAGCCTTTTGGCAAATGAAAGAACCCATTTTCTAGGTAGTGTTGTACCGAATGCTTTGTTTTTCCAATCAAGGCCCGAAACTTTTCTTCAAAATTATAGTTTTTATGAGCTTGCCCAACATAATCTAGTACTGTCAGGCATTCTTTCCCTTCCGCTAATCGAAGTCCCCTTCCCAACTGCTGCAGGAACACTGTCAAACTTTCTGTCGGACGTAGAAATAAAATGGTATTCGCTTCAGGGATGTCGATCCCTTCATTATAAAGATCGACCACAAAAATAAATTTAACTACACCTTGTATAAGCTTGTACTGTGCTTCTCTTCTCGTCTTTCCATCGACATTCCCATAAAGTGCTACAGAAGGAATACCAACCTTATTAAAGAAATCCGCCATATACTTTGCATGTTCGATTGAGACGCAAAACCCTAACCCTTTAACTTGGTCAATGTCGGTAACGTATTTATAAATACTTTTTACAATCTGGCTGCTTCGGTGAACGTTCGAAGTATAGACATTCTCCAATTCTCTAATTTCATACCCTTTACGGCTCCATTTCAATTTGGACAAATCAACCGTATCACTGATACAAAAATACTGAAACGGACTCAATAGCTTTCTATTAATGGCTTCCGTTAACCGCATTTCAGCAGAAATTGTATCATCAAAATAAGTTAATATATCCTTTCCGTCCATCCGCTCAGGTGTTGCAGTCAGTCCAAGAAGAATACTCGGTTGATAGTAGCTTAACAGCCTCTGATAGGATTCAGCTGCAGCGTGATGAAATTCATCCACGATGATAAAATCATAAAAATCACTTGTTGTGACTTCATATAGTTTTTTACTATTAAAGCTTTGAATGCTTACGAATAAATGTTCTAGTGACTCTGGTTTATGGGTGCCGACCAACATATCGCCAAAATTTGAATCCTTCAAAATCACTCGGAAGGTTTCAAGACTCTGTTTTAAGATTTCCTCACGATGCGCAACAAACAACAATTTGGCAGACCTATTTTTGTTCTTAAATCGTTTATAGTCAAATGCAGAAATAACGGTCTTCCCCACACCCGTTGCAGCAACAAGAAGGTTCTTCATTCGACCAAACACTTCACGTTCTACTTGAATCTTTTCAAGTATTTCTTTTTGATAGAAATAAGGTTGAATATCGAAGATGAAATGATGCTCATTCTCGTTTTGGTTTTTACTTTTTGATAGAGCATTCTTTAAAAGCTCCTGATCATTCTCACTATCCGGTCTGAACATTCTAAACTCATTGTCATTCCAATAGCTCTCAAATGTAGCTTCAAATTTTTTTACAATATCAAATGAATCCTTTTCAGTAACCTTAATATTCCACTCTAAACCAGAGGTTAAAGCTGGATTTGAGAGATTTGAGGAACCGATATAAGCAGTACTAAATCCTGTTTCTCTTTTAAAAAGATAGGCCTTCGCGTGAAGTCTGGTCCGCTCCACATCATAGGAAATCTTAATTTCTGTATTAGGCAATTGGCTAAGTTCCTTTATCGCCTTATAATCCGTCGCCTCCATATAAGAGGTAGTAATTACTCTAAGCTTGTTGTCTGGATTTTCGGTAAAAGTTCGCAGTTCCTCAATAATACAACGCAGCCCGCTCCATTTAATAAAGGAAACAAGCATATCTATTTTGTCGGACGTGAGGATTTCCTTTTTCAACTCACCTAGCATATTAGGTTCATAATTCGAGCCTGTAAAAAGTGAACTTTGTGAAAGCGGGGTGACTGGCCGAACAATTTCACCCTTTTGAATGCTGCGGATTGAATTGATTCGAGAATAGATAGAGGTAAGAACCTCTCCTTCCTCCTCAATTCTAAGCTGTCGGAATTCCTCCTCATCAAGCCGATCACTTAATGTTGTGATAATTTCATTACAGGTCTTAATTTGATTAACTAATGCTTGTTGGTCATTACTTTCATTGTCGCGGACAAACTTAAGGGCTTTCCTTGTTACTAAGGATATGTAAGAAGATAAAAGTCTTCTGGCCTCTTCAACGTCGATAGATTCTTTGCCAATGTCGTAGGTGGTGATATCTAGCCCGTTAAGATCATTCTTTAGTTTTTGTGTAATAATTTCTTCGTAGATTCCTTGTTTGAGCATGGTGATACTCCTTGTATTTCCCATTTCTAATACTATTATTTAACATTTTCTTTGTTATCTATAATAAACCCTTTTTTAAAAAGTAAGATATTTAAATTTCACCGTGAAAGATTAGAATATAATTTCCACTTTTTAGTTTAGTTGTTTTTTTATAAAGGGCTGTCTTCGCAGAAAAGGCACTTATGTTAATATTAAAGATATTATATTCTCTATTGTTTGGGTTATCATCTCTTTAAAGGAGGAGGAACTCCCATGTACGTTCACCGGGACTTTCCTGAATTTTCGTGGTCTAATTCTAGGCATAAAACATTCCTGGAATGTGTGCGAAAGTATTATCACCAATACTACGAATCTCATAACGGCTGGTTATATGAAGCACCCGATGAAAATAAAGCAGCATACCGGCTTAAAAATATCAAAAACATCCCCATCCTGTTGGGGGACCTAATCCACAAAGCGATTGACTGGCAGCTCAAGAAGTTTCTCAATGACAAAAGCCTGTTTACTGAAGATGAGATGATTACTTTAATCACTCGAAGTCTCAATAAGGCTTACCTTGATTCCACCAAACATCGACAGCATTGGTTTAACAAGCCGAAGCAATACCAAATGCTTCATGAAATCTACTATGGAGACGGGCTTAGCAAGGATGCCATTGCTTCTGCGAAAATGAAGCTGGACCTATGTATAAAGAACTTTTTTACAAGCAGAACCTACCAAGATATTCTGACAAAACTAGAGATGCATGTCCTGCATTCAGAGGATTTTCAAACGTTTGAGGTTAATGGTGTCGACGTGTTTGTGGTACTCGACTTTGTTTACAAAGATGTGAGTCAGGAAAAGTGGATTGTCGTCGATTGGAAAACGGGGAAAGAGTCGGAGGATGACCGTAAACAGCTCGCCTTTTATGCCCTTTTTCTATCAAAACAACACAATATTCCAATTGAAGATATCATCCTTCGCAATGAATATTTGCTATCAGGCAAACACCAGGAATATAAATTAACCGAGTTCGAAATTGAGTCCGCTCAAGCCTTAATGAATGACAGTATCTATTATATGTTGAAATACCTTGAGGACCCCGTGAAAAATAAGCCGGTGAATATTGAACAGTTTGAGATGAATCCTTCGAGAAAGTGTCAAAGCTGTAATTTCAAGGAGAAATGTTTGTCGGTTCATGATTCACTGAATGGTTAAAAATCCTAAACCAAAATGGAAATATTTCCTCCATGGTTTAGGCTTTTTTATTAGGGGCAAGTGCTAATTCGGAATAATGATCTCTAGTTTCCCTTCCTGATTGACAATTTCAACCGCCTCGTCAGCAAACAAATAAGGAGTATCAAACCTGTCCTGCTTTTTGATATCCAAGTAACTATTATTAGTAGTCAGAACGGGAAAAACCGCGTTCGTTTTCTTGAATAGATTTTGAGTAACTTCTATTTCCGCCATTAAAATAATTTGTTTATTGGAAACAGAGAAAAATAGTTTTCCACTCTCTCTTTCATTCTCATCCATAATTTTGATCTGTTGAAGGATGGAAATCAGACAAGTTACAAAATCGTTTATATGCTCATTTTCTAGGGCTGGTAATTGATACTCTGCCAATGCTTTATTCAATCCGGTTTTGATTTCTTTAAAGGAAAACACATCCTCAATTCGGATCGCGGCTTTTGTTTTTCCTAGATTTTCAAACTTCTTTCTTGTTTCAACAAGGTACTCCTTAATATAGCCTGTATACTGCTCTCGCTGCACCGCCAAATCGGCCAGCTCCTGAATCCAGCAAATCTCTTTACTGCGATTTCGGATTAACAGCAAAAAAGCAAATACATCCTTTTCATCAAACGTATGATTAACTAACTTTTCATAATAATAGTTCAATAACAATTGTTCTTTCTTATCCATTGGTTTGCTCCTAGAAGAATTATTTCTATCCTATTGTAAACTTATCCTTTTAATAGGACAAACCTTCTAATGGACTAGTTTAGTATAGAAAAACGGAGAAAAGTCTGCGAACAATCGCAAAAGCCCAAATGCTCAAAAGGGATAAATAGCTAAGAATTTTTTTCAATCAATGGGATTGTTAGACTGTGATTGAATATTATCTAAATAAGTTAGAGATATCGCGGGGTGAATGCATGAAAGTTCGTTCCATTCGTTTTAGTACTGTGTTATTGATCATAGGGGGGTATTTTTTAAATCCAGCAGGATGGATAGAAGCTAAACAAATGATCGGTTAGTTTTCCCTTGGAGGATTCCTCATTTAAGGAATCCCCCTAGGAAGTAGATCCCATGGAACCTATCCTTTACTGCACCGGCTCCAAAACATCGGTCTTCTGATGGGTTGATGCCGCTTTTTTTGTTACTAAACTAACAATTAATAAAACGGTAATATTAATAAATAAGGCGATTATTCCATCGTTCAAGTCTTTAATGGCTTGGGGAAGATGCGGGAATAGCTCGGCAATTTTTATATTCCCTAAATCCATAAAGGACACCAACACACCACCAATGATAATCCCGGCAAAGGCACCCTGTTTCGTCACAAAATTCTTTTTCATCAAGCTGGCAAAAAAGGCAGGGGCAAGTTGAGTAATAAAATTGTAAGCGATGATGGCGATACTAAAAAGGCTATTTCCACCTTTAAAAGTCAAATAAATAGCTGCAAGTGAGATAAACGGAACGAGATATTTTACTAGTTTTGCAATCTGATTGTCCGTTGTGGCTGGAGAGAATACCTGATAAATATTTTTAGCAAACAAAGTTGAAATCGTCATTAATAGTAAGGAACTTGGTACTAAAGCCGCTAACACACCGGCTCCGCCAATCAGCCCAACAAACCATGGGTCGAATGCCTGTTTGGAAAACTTGAGTAAGATTAAATCAGCTGCACTTCCCTCTAATCCTGGTGTTTGTAAAATGGCTGCAAATCCTACAAAAAAGGCAAACAACAGAATCAATTGGTAAATGGGCATGAGGGCTGCATTTTTTCGCAAAGCCTTTTCGCTGGAGGCTGCAAAAACGGGAGAAAAGCCATGCGGCCACATATAGAATCCGATGGAACTTAAGATGACGGTCGATATATACCACGATACGCTCATCCCCTGTTCAGGAAGTATAGGGAAATTTGGTTTCGCTTGATTGATCGCCTCGAACATCGGATGAATACCACCGTAATAATGTATAGGGAAATAAACTCCTAAAAATACCACAATACCTAGAATCAAAATATCCTTCAAAATCGATGTCAGAGCGGAACCGTGAATACCAGAAATCATCACAAAAATGGTTACCCCAAGGGCTCCGACCCAAATGGCAGCCTTAGAAGAGATGACCCCATAAGAAGTTGCCGTCACGATATAGCCTAAGCCTTTGAATTGAAGTACTAAGTAGCAAGTACATGCCACAATCCCAATCACAGCAACAAGAACTCCAAGGTAAGGACTCTGATATTTTTTTACAAAAAAATCAGATTGAGAAACTAATTTGTGTTGCTTTGCATACCTCCAAATCGCGGGAAATACAAAATAGGAAATGACCGTAGCCAGGCAGCCGTATGTGACGATACTAAAAATCGAACCCCCATCCCGATAAGCAGAACCGCTTGCTCCTAAAAAGGTAAAGGTCGTATACATTTCACCAGCTGACAAAAGGAAAATCAACAGGGTTCCCATTCCGCGGCCCCCCACCGACCATTGTTCCAAGTTCATTTCTTTCCCTTTTTTTGCCCAAATCCCTATAGCAACAGAAACGACGAAAAATGACAAGATGAATAGCACGGCAATATTCATTTTGAATTCTCCTCCCGGTTAGCTGGATCTAAAATATAGATAATTCCAAGGATTCCTGTGGTTAAAAAAGACCAGAGTACAATCCAAAAGTGAAAAAACGGCATTCCGATCACATAAGGAGTCATTCTATTTGTAAATAAAGCCCCTGCAACAAGGCCAAGAAATGGAATAACGGCTAGCCAATAGATGGATTTCATTCCCTCATCCCCCTAATCGTTTTGATTTAATAGTTTCAAAGTTCCGTGGACCAATAACTTCGTTCCATCCGCTAAAGCTTGTTCGTCAATTGTAAATTTGGGATGATGGTGTGGATAGATAATCCCTTTTTCTTCATTACCCGCACCAATTGAAACATAGGATCCTGGTACTACTTTTTGAAAGGCTGAAAAATCTTCACTTGCCATCATTGGCTTGACCAACTCCCGGCAATCTTCTCCAAAAACTTCACAAACCGTTTCGTCTATTACTCTCGTAACTTCCTCATCATTTATAACAGAGGCGTAACCGAACTGATAATTAAATTGATAGGTGGCTCCATGTGCTTCCGTAATCCCCTTTACAATGCGTTCAATAAAGTTCGGTATCTTCTTCTGCAAGTCCGGGTTAAAACATCGGACGGACCCTCCAATCGTTACCGTACTTGGAATTACATTTATCGCACTTCCCGCATGGAACTGGGTTACTGAAATCACGGAAGTTTCCTGAGCATCCTGATACCTTGAAACAATATGCTGGAGATTCGTTACCACCTGAGCTCCAATTGCAATCGGATCAATCGTTTGATCGGGTTGTGAGGCATGTCCTCCCTTACCTAAAACGGTAATTTTAAACGTATCCGCTCCGGCCATCATCGGCCCATAACTCAAACCAATTTTCCCAAGTGGAAGAGTAGAAACCAGATGGGCCCCAAGGATTGATTCTACTCCTTCGAGGACACCTGCGTTCACCATTTCTTGGGCACCGCCTGGCGGCTGCTCCTCGGCATGTTGGAATAAAAAGCGAACCTCCCCCCTTATTTGCCCCTTTAACTTTGTCAGAATCTTTGCAGCGCCTAAAAGCATCGCTGTATGCCCATCATGACCGCAAGCATGCATGACACCTAAATTCCGTGAAACAAAGTTAAAATCATTCTCCTCCTCAATTGGAAGCGCATCCATATCCGCCCGCAGTGCGATTACCTTTCCAGGCTGCTGCCCCTTCAACCGGGCCATAATACTTGTTTTTGTCGGACGTGAAATTTCCAGATCACCAAAAGTCTTTAATGTTTCATAAACATATTGGGCTGTTTTTACTTCCTGAAAGGATAGCTCCGGATACATATGTAAATATCTTCGCCAGCCAATCACTTCCTCTTTAACCTCTTCGATTAAATCATTAATCGTTATTGTTTGGGACACGCCCATCAACCTCCTTTTTATTTTTGGATAGTTTAAGGAAAAAATTCCTTAAATGAAGTATATAGGTTTGCAAATTAAGTTTCAATAGTTTTTTGAATTTTATGAATGCAATAATCTTTAGGTATTCTGAAAAAAGCCAAAATAAATAGCACCCAAAACGATGGATGCTTATAACAAACGATATATTTTACTCGGTCTTCCACGAGTAGCATAGGCCTCCTGGCCAACATATTTTGCCAACTCCACTTCACACATATCGGTTACAATACGGCGCACATTACGCTCTGTCATCTCAAGATGTGCCGCTAAATCTTTGGTTGTAAAATCATTCCAACCCATTTTTTGAATGAGAGAAACGATTTTTTTATACGTTTTAACGCTGATATTTCCCTTTTTTAATTTTTCAATAAGGATTTCATTTTGGGAACGGATTTCATATTGTAATTCATTGTTTTGGCCGGGTGATTCGATAATCTTTCCATCATCTTGAACCATAACAATTTCGCGCTTCTTCATTTCCTTAGAATGTTGTATGGCACGAAACGCATTGATTTCCGCAGCATAGGCAGTCTCGCCGAAACCTATTCCTACTGCAACAGTCGTTTCTGCCTCAAATGCCAATTTTTGAACAGTTTCTTCAAGTGAGGCAATTTCACGTTCAATTGCGCCGCGGGAGCTAAAAATCATGTATCGGCCGTTCCCCTTCTCAGAAAAAGACCCATTTATTTTTTCGCCCAGTTGAATCAACATTTCTTTTAGTCTGAGCTCTAAGTACTGTAAATGGTAAGGGGTTTTCATTTCCTCTGCTACTCTGTTAAAATATTCAACCTCAATGATTTCAACGCCAATTTGTCTATCTTTAAAATAGGAGGTCTTTACTTTTTCCAAAAGGATTCGAAGCGTTTGCCGAATTTCCATCAATGTCATCGACATTCGGTAGGCAGGAATTCCCTTCTCTCTTAATGCCTCGCAAACGGATGGGAAACAAGTTAAAACTCCTTCAATTTTTCCTTGATTCCATAACTCTAGGTGAAATTGCAACAATTCATTCGTATTAACATCTAACTCAAATGCTTTTGTATAGACCGTTGTTTTTTTTATTTTAAGTTGTGATAAAGCTTCCTCGCTTATATTGTTTGTCGTCATCGTATCTATGCTAAGTTTTTTAATCAATCTCCCTAGTTCATCACTCAACTCTAAAAAGGCTTTAAAAAAGCCTGATTCCGTAGCGGGAACATGGACCATGATCATATCTGTACCCAATGTCCTTTTCCCAATTTCATAGGGGAGTGGACCAGAAAAAAGCCATGCATGCACACGGGAGTGATGTTCTTTTACAATGTTCTCTACTTCATCGATATCTATATAGGGGAAAGAGATGATCTCTAATTCCTGTTTATATTCTTCTGCCAAATCTAAAATCTGTTTTATCGAAGCTTCAAGGCCGACTAATCCGATTTTAAACATTCCGTATTCCGACTTCCTTTATAAATCTGTAATTTTCGTTGCACCATTACTGAGAATTGATAACAAAAAAGTACCTGTCCTAACATTATATCAGTTAGAGGCAGGTACTATAAATCAACATTTATTTATATTTGGCTACATTAATAAGGAGATCTCGCACCCAAGTATCTTGTTTTCCAATAGGATACTGTCATGTCGGAGATAACAACACCTTGGTCTGCCGCACTAATGAATTTATTGTTGCCTAAGTAGATTCCAACATGTGATGGACCTGCTTTGTAGGTTTCAAAAAAGACTAGGTCCCCTACGCTTGGCGAACCAACTGGTGTGGTTGCACTCCATTGTGTGCTGGTAGTTCTAGGTATTGAAATTCCTACATGATCGAATACATATTTTGTGAAACCGCTGCAATCAAAACCACTAGGAGTATTTCCACCCCAGCGGTATGGTGTGCCTATGTATTTTTGAGCTTCAGCAATTACTTCTTGGACCTTTGATGCGGAATTAACAGCAGGTTTTTGAGTAGCCTCTGCTTGTGGTTTCGCTGCTGGTTTTTGAGTCACATTTGTTTCTGGCTTCTCAGCAGGTTTTTGGACCGCATTTGTTTCCGGCTTTTCAACTGGTTTTTGGACCGCTGTTGATGTCGAGGGTGCTGCTGGTTTTACAGACTCTTTTGAATAAGTGTTTCCTTCAGATTTTTGAGTCTCAGTTAAGCTGGACTTCACGGCCGGTTTTTGAGCCACCTTTGTCTCCGAAGGCGTGGCAGGTTTTACCGCAGTTTTTGCTTCGGATTTAGCCACTACACTTTTAATGATCTCTACTCGCTTCACAGCTGCTTTCGCTTTGGATTTGGTAACTTTTCTAGTCGGAACTTCAGAAACTTTATACGAAGCAGATGTTGATTGTGCACCAGTCACACTTAATGTTTGTCCTACATGAATGCGGTCTGATGTTAAGTGGTTGATATTTTTTAGCTGTACAACAGATAGATTAAAACGAGCTCCAATCTCAGATAGCGTGTCCCCTTTTTTAACCACATATTTTTGGTTAACAGAGAGGGTCGGAGCAGAAACTTGAGTACTAGTATTTGAATTTGGTATTTTTAATTGCTGGCCAATACGAATCAAATCTGATGATAAGCCATTCAAGCTTTTCAGCTCACTAACAGTCGTACCATTTGCTCTTGCTAGTTTCCATAGACTATCACCAGGTTTTACGGTGTAGGTAAGGGATAATTTTTGATTTACATATATTTTATCACTTGAAAGGTTGTTCCATTCTTTTAAGTGATTGATTGAAACATTTTGTAAATGAGAGATTTTCCAAAGACTATCACCAGGATGAACCGTGTATGTAGGTTCTTGTGCATTGGCAGTGGCTCCAAATGCAGTTAGTACAAGCCCGGCCGTTGCAGCTGCTGTTACTAGATTTTTTTTCAACTAAAGCACTCCTTACTTTCATTATTAATACATAGCTATAATAATGAAAAGTACAATCATGCACATCCACACAAAGTGGTAATACAGTAAATTTATTGAATATGTGGTCGTGTAAACGCTTTCTATTACAAACTATAGAAATAGCGGTAAATATTATAACATCGGGGTTTTACCGCTATTTTTTCCCATCTACAACTTGATCTAAGTAACACATTTGTAAACAATTTTTAATCTGTTAGAATATTTTTTCATGAATACTATTAGCCTAGTAAGAAATTCTGTTGTTGACGATATATAGACATTTTGACCTGTTTTGGATGAAACTGTCACCTAGCCGTTTATTAGTGTTGTTATTGACCTATATTTAGTTTTTGAATCAGCTTTAGCACTAACGGGCTGGTCCCATCTGGTAATTCTCGTATCGGAAAGAATCCAGCAGCAAGCGATTCCACCCCATCCACTTTGATGTTACTGCTTTTAATATTATTTGAAGTATATACAATTGTAACTGGATAGAATTCATCGCCATTTTCCAGCTTTCTGAAATACTGCTTTCCTGAAAAAACGTCTACCAGCTCGAGCTGGCCAATTTCAACTCCTGTTTCTTCAAAGACTTCCCTTCTTCCCGCCTCTTCAGCAGACTCCCCTAATTCGAGGAGACCGCCTGGAAGCGCCCAGATTCTCTCCGGCCGTTTTTGTAAAAGAATTTCTCCTTGTTCATTGATCACACCCACTACTGCGCCTACTAAAATAAGCGGACGGGTTCCGATGACTTTGCGCAAATCTTCAATATAGCCCATATACGTCCTCCAAAAATGATTTTATTTCTATCATATCATTTTTCCATTATTACTAATTACTAGTGCAAGCCCTTTCAGTCTCGTGTATAATGGCTAACTAGAGTAATAGACGACGTAATTTTTGGAGTAGACTTGTATGAACCAGCAAAGGGGATATACGCATTTTTTTACAAATAAATATTGGGTCATCGTGGTTGCCGTGTTTTGCTCAGTTCTATGGGGGAGTGCCTTTCCGGTTTTAAAACTAAGTTATGATGAGCTTGGCATGGCAGAAGACGATTTATCGGCAAAAGTTGTTTTTGCGGGAATCCGTTTCATGATGTCGTCATTACTGCTACTATTTTTCATGCTCTGCGTTGATCGTAAGGCGCTCAAAGTAAACTGGCGGCAATGGCCTGCCATTATTGGTTTAGGGCTGTTTACAACGAGTTTAAGCTATTTCTTTTTTTATAATGGATTAGCCCATACATCGGGGATGAAGGCATCGATTTTAAACTCCAGCGGTGTATTTTTCGTTGTTTTTCTGGCACATTTTGTTTATAAGGATGACCGCTTAGATTGGCGGAAGGTTTTTGGTTTGATTACTGGTTTTGGGGGTATTGTGCTGTCCAATTGGGGACAGGATGCCTCACTGGATTTTTCGTTTTATGGAGAAGGATTTATGCTGCTTTCTGGATTAGCCAGTACTTTCGGTACCTTTTTATCCAAGCGCCTTTCTGCAAATCTTCATCCGTTTGCCTTAACTGGGTGGCAAATGTTCACTGGTTCGCTGATCATGCTCGTGGTGGGAACCCCAAATCTTAAACCACATGCTTTTGACTTTACGGTGAATGCGTGGGTGCTATTGGGGTATGCAGTCTTTTTATCCGCAGCGGCCTTCGCCTTGTGGACCTCTTTGCTCAAGTATAATAAAGCGGGAGAAGTTTCCCTTTATAAGTTCGTTGTACCCGTTTCCGGGACCATTTTATCCGCGATGTTTCTACCGGGTGAACATATAACGGTTAATACAATTGTGGCTCTTCTACTTGTAGCTGTGGGTTTAATGGCTGTGAATCAGAAAGGGAAAAAGGGCTTGTTTGGTTTTAAAAGATGGCGGCGGACTGAGGAGCAACTTTACAAATAAAAAAGAGCTTGGGGCAAGCTCTTTTTTATTTTTCAAATGATAATTCTTTAATTTTTATAATCCAATCCTTGAAGCTTGCGAATTCATTCGAATCAAATCCGAAGTATTTCTTGATGATTTGGACAGATTCGCTCTCTTGATGATGAAACACTCCATCTGAATAGATTAATTTAAAAAGTTCAACTAAGACGATATTTTTGGAACGTTCCGATTTGAATATCTTGAGTATATCCTCGATGGCAAGGCCCTTTAATTGATAATCCTCGAGTTCCATTTCCTTTTTATATTTAGTTAAAATAGTTTCTTCAAATATAGATCGATTCCCGTCAATCGCGGCAATTAAGTTAGCTAATTCAAGAAATGCTTCTCTCTCTTCTGAGTGAAGTTCTGAAAGGAACAATACATACATCTCCTTATTTTCTTTGTTTCTTTATACGAATATTAACATATTTAGTTTAAATTTTATAGAAAATAGGTAACTTGTACTTTTTTCAAAGGATTATTGAAGCATAGCGAGGGTTTCACAAATTTCCATAGGTTCTAAATTACCCATACTGAAAATACAATAGTTTTGGTCTTATTCCCAATAGGAGGGCTTACGATGAAAATTCAAAGACTTGGCCATGCTATGTATATTTTTAAAAGTAAGGAAGGGAAAAACTACCTGATTGATCCTTTCTTTGATTTAAATCCCGGGTTTCCGCCGGATATGGATACCGCTGCGTTCTATCAATCTTTTGACTGTGTTTTTCTAACCCACGGTCATTTCGATCATACGAGTGGGCTGGCTAAGATTATTGAACATAAACCTGAGATGATGATTGTTGCGCAATATGAGCTGGCTCTGATTCTTCTACAGCAAGGGATTAAAAATGTGCTGCCGATCAATTTAGGGGGCTCCGTTTCCTTTGATGATGTGATTGTTACGATGGTTCAGGCGAAACATACTTCTTCCTATCGAGAAACAGAAGGCCCCCCTGTGTATGCAGGAGAAGCCGCCGGTTATATTTTTGATTTTAAGAATGATTATACTGTTTACCACTCAGGGGATACTGCCTTGATGTCCGATATGAAGTTAATTCAGGATGTGTATCAGCCTGAAATTGCAGTATTGTCCTCTTCTGGGCATTTTACAATGGGTCCGAGAGAAGCAGCCTATGCGATAAAACATTTGTTAGACGTTCATTACGTCATACCGAGCCATACCTTCCCAACTAACGAAACCGCGGCATCACCTGAAGCCTTAACCCAATTACTCAATGCATTTCCTGTAGTCGATTTCATGGTCGACAAAGACAAAGAACTAGAAAAACTATTAAAAGACTACCCAAAAACAGCCGTCATCCCCCTCGGTTACGGAGAAGAAGTCACATTTGAGAAATAAAAAAGACGTGCTTTATATTCGACAAAATTCGGGCGGTGACAGGCACCGCCCGGATTTTGTCGAATACATCCACGCCCCCCAATAAATACCTAATAGCTTTTGATTGCCAGTATGATAGAATTTAGGAAAAGTTGATTGGGAAAGCGGAGGGTGAGCGGGGATGGGTAAAGATAGGATTTTGTCGATTTTGGAGAGGGAGTTAGTGGTTGCTCTTGGCTGTACGGAGCCAGTTGCGATTGCATTGGCTGCGGCAACGGCAAAAAGCTATGCGAAGGGCAATATTCAAAAGATTCATCTGTATGCGAGCGGGAATATTATAAAGAATGCCAAATCGGTTGGAATTCCAGGGATGTCGGCTAAAGGTCTTGATTTTGCTGCAGCACTTGGAGCAGCAGCAGGAGACCCTGATAAGAAGCTGGAGGTTCTTCATGGTCTAACGGCAGAAGATGAGCTGCTTGCATTAAAGCTGATTGAAGCGGGAAAAGTCACAACCGGACAGGCAGATACACCGAAACGACTTTATATAGAAGTAGTTTTACAAACAGATCAGCAGACTGCAAAAGTGGTTATATCTGATAATCACAGTAATATCACCCTAATCGAGGTAGATGGAAAAACGGTTTTCCTTGGCGGCTGTGAAAACATCGGGATTCAAACCGATGAGGAAGCATTAGAAGAGCTTACCATTGATGAAGTCTATGATTGGCTTCTTACTGTTGACCCTCATGACCTAGATCTTGTAATAAAGAGTATCGAACTAAATCGGAAGATTGGGATTGAAGGACTCTCCGGAGAGTACGGGCTTAATGTTGGACGAACCATTAAGGAAAATGTAATAAAAGGATATCTATCTGATGATTTAGCGACTGCCGCTATGTCACTTGCTGCTGCAGGGTCTGATGCAAGGATGGCAGGTTCCACCCTTCCGGTAATGGCCAATACGGGGAGTGGAAATCAAGGGATTGCGGTAACCCTTCCAGTGGTTGCGGTTGCAGAGAAGCTGAAGGTTTCGGAGAAAAAAATGATTCGTGCGGTTGCCCTTAGTCATCTGGTTACGATTCATATCAAATCCAAGTTTGGCCGCTTGTCCGCCTTATGCGGCGTAACGGCTGCCGGGATGGGAGCAAGCGCAGCGATTGTTTACCTGCTTGATGGCGGCCTTCCCCAAATTAAAGCAGCAATCCAAAATACGATTGGCAATGTTTCGGGGATGATCTGTGACGGGGCGAAAGCAGGCTGTGCGATGAAAGTCTCAACCTGTTCCAATGTCGCCGTTCAATCCGCCCTACTGGCACTAAATAACCAAGCAATCCAATCAACCGACGGCTTCATTCACGACGACGTAGAAAAAAGCATCGAAAGCTTCTGCAAACTCGGAAACGAAGGAACCCGACAAACCGACCAACTCATCCTGCAACTCATGCTCGAGAAATAAATTGATCATAAATAACCCTTTTTTTGTATGGTCTCATTCCACAAAAATCGGGTGGTGACAGGCACCACCCGATTTTTGTCGAATCACCTATTTTGGGTAGGGACAGGGCGTTTTTATTTTTATACAAGCTCATAATGTTATAATTCATAATATTTTGAATATATATAAATATGTTTTAAAACATTCTCACCGGAAAGGGGCATATGAAACTATGGATATTTGCATTTCTTGTGGAATGGAATTGTCAATTTTGGAAAGGACTCGAGCTGAGTGCTGGGATTGCAGGGATACGACAACGGAAGCTTATACAGAAGAGGAATAATGATTGCTGTTATAGATAAAAATGTTAGAGAAAGCTGCCTGATCATCTCTCAAAGGGCAGCTTTTTCACCTTGCTGGAGAAAAGTTGTTTTTTACGATGAACAGTTTGGAAATATTGAAACTAAATGAGAATATAATCGTATAAACCTATGTATAGTACAAGTTATAGAATTTCATAAAATTTATTATAGATGGGAGAATTAAAATTGGGCTTAACCATTTTTCAATTTGGACAGACTCTTTTTGAGGCATACTATTGGCTGATCTTAATATCTATTTTTGGTTCCTGGTTTCCGGCTTTTCACTCCTCCAAGATCGGCGGATGGATTAGCAAACTAGTTGAACCATATTTAAGCATTTTCAGGCGGTTTATCCCCCCTCTTGGTCCGATTGATATTTCGCCTATCGTCGCACTCTTTGTTTTTAATTATTTAAGTGGATTTGCCTTGGAAGGCCTCCGCCGTTCGTTGAATTTTATTGGGGTATAGGAATCTAGAGAAGACAGTAAGCAGGACGGCTACTGTCTTCTATTTATTACATATTCCTGCCGTTCGCAAACGCGCTGAGATCTTGATTATATTTTTCCACTGACTCCCAAAAGGGAGAATGCCCGGCATAAGCATAAAGGGAAAGAATTGAGTTTGGTATGATCTGAGCGTTTTCAATAGACTGGGCCGGATAAATTATTTTATCCTTTACACCATGGGTAAGAAGGACCGGCTTTTGAATGGTTGGGAGCAGGTCATCATAAGATTCGGATCGTGTGATAATCGCTTCACGAACATAGGGAGGAACCATTGTGTTATATCCTAGTATGAAGTAAAAATCGTTCAATGTTGGGTTTTGCGCAAACAGGAGCGTTACAAATTGCTTGAGGGCATTCGTACTTTCAAGGGCTTTTTTGGATATAAGCCCAGGAATGACGGCTTGCAAGGCGGGAGTATAATAGGTGCCTCCAGAACCAGAGATTCCCGAAGAAGTTCCAACATTCACTAGGTTAATACCAGAAATATCCCCTTCCCCATAAATTTGAAGATAATCCAAAACAACCTTTCCACCGTAGGACCAGCCAACCAGCAATGGCTTTTTTAGATTTAAGGCATGAATAACCGACTGGATGTCATCCGCCCAGTTTTGTTGATTGTGATACCCTTCCTTTGGCTTTTCAGAAAAACCGTGACCGCGTAAATCCAAGGCAATTAGGCGAAATTGCTCTAACTCCTTGGATTGAAACTGATGAATCCAACTAAGATGGTTTTGCGAAACATCATGAACAAAAAGGATTGGCTTCCCGTGCGGATTTCCACTCTCCACCACAAATAACGACGTTCCAGATCCCCCTTTAATAAAAAAAGATTTCATTTAACACCTCTCCAATAAAAGATACGTTATTATACTGGAGGAGTTGTCCAAATGTGACAAAATTCGGGCGGTGCCAGGCACCACCCGAATTTTGTAGAATTTATATAGTGGCGCCATGCCCCTAACTTCTTATTTATATTCCCTTCGAATAATGGCGATGTTTTCTTCGTGACAGGTTTTTGTGAAGTTTGATGGGAAAGGCATTTCTTTTTCCAATGCAGCTATTGCCTCTGTGTCCTCTTTTTTAACAGCAGTAATTAATTTCTCTAGGTAATCTTGTGATAATTGAATTCTGCGCTTAATTTCCCCTCGACTTGTCGTCGCCTGCCCATGTCCCGGGACCATAACAGAAACTTTATGCTTCTCAAGAATCTGCTCTGCTTTTTGAAGTGTTGCTTCGTATGCCTTTGCACTGTCGTAGATAAACGGCAGCTCGAAATCAGATAGATAATCACCAGCAATCCAAATGCCTTCCGGCTCGATGACCGTAAACAATCCATCATGCGTATGGCCCGGTGACAGGTAGAAGGTAATCGTGGTATCGCCAATCACTAACTTCTGACCGTCTTCTTCGATGACAATATCGACTTCCTCCGGAAAAACAATTGGATAAGGTGCTTTAATGTAATTTTCATTATAAAATTGCTGGATTAAGTACACTTTTTGTTCCTTATTTGGGTGGTCCCTCAGTCCCTTGCTTGCGATTACCTTGGCATTCGGGAAGGCTTTGTAGCCAATGACATGGTCAAAATCACCGTGCGTAAAGAGAAGGTATAGTTCCTTTTCCCCTTTAATCCCGTTTACATGTTGCTTTATTTCCTCTATTTCGTGAGGAAGCCAGTTTGGGTCCACAACAAGAACAAAATCCTTTGAATGTACCACCGTACAGGTTGTTTGAAATAATGCACTTTGAAACACCGTTATGTATTCATTTTGAAATTGGATCATGGCGTCTCCCTCTTTTTTAAAAATTTTATCATTTATTTCCCCAATTATATCAAATCAACCAGGTTACATATTAAGGATTGCATAAGACCAGCACTAATTAAATATGATAACAGTAAGGAATCCTAAATAAAGGAGCTGTTAGCGAATGGCCATCTTCAATAAAATCGCCTTATTTTTTGTTGTCTTATATTCCTTCATCATCATTATAAATACTTATTTAGGAGAAACTGAACGGGTTCAATCTAACGTTATATACCTTCTTATGAACGGATTTGCTTACATTGTAACGGCAATGGAAGTGGAAAAAGAAAAGCTGCTATTAGAAGGATTGGAAGCTTGATTTTAAACTTCACCACAAATAAAAAGATACCGAGACACTTTGAACTGCACCCCAATTGTTAGACACAAATAACAATTGGAGGTGCAGTTTTTAATTATGACCAAATATAGTTTAGAAACTAAA
>NZ_JBHTHD010000012.1:0-46070 GCF_042675345.1 Neobacillus sp. GCM10027624 | reverse complement strand
AAAGGGCATGAGTCCGGTTGAATACCGAATTCATGCCCAGGAAGCTGCCTAATATTTGTGTCTAACTTTTTGGGTTCAGATCACTTTACTAACGGGTCCCCTTTTGAGGTGCAAACATTGTCACTAATATCAATGCAATTCCCATAGTAAATTACATCAATAAACACAAAGAAGGGATAGCAATTAAGCTATCCCTTAAATTCTCTATTGACTCCCGTTAGTCATCCATGAAGCACAAAAACGGCGCTTCACCACAAAGAATGTAAATGTATTGAATCCGTCCGTAATGTTTCTATTGCTGGGAGAGGAAGGTCGATAAACTATGGTGCCTGAGAGCCCATCCGTTAGTCTGAATCCAACGACCACGGTGCACCACAAACTGTCGCTCCCTTACGGGAAGCACTCATGTTAGATTAATCCTAATTAGTTTATACATAATGTTCACTCCACTTTTTATAGGTTTCTATGCTTTAAATGTAATTTTAGATATATCTTTCCGAAATATCTTAGTTAATACTAAAAGATACGATATTCCAATTATCCCCCAAGATATACCCAAAACGATGGAATGATAATTAAGATTTGTCCATAAAAATACCATCAGGCCTGTACCAATGAACGGTGAAACTAAATAATATAAAACAGATTTGAGCCCACGCTTTCGCTCTTTAATTATATAGTGAAAAAAGACTGACAAATTGACGAATGTAAAGGCAGTTAGCGCGCCAAATGTGATAAAAGAAGTTGCGGTTTCTAATGTTAGAAATATAGCGGTTAAACTTAATAGGCCCACTAAAATAATATTATAGACAGGTGTGCTTGAACGCGGATGAACATAGCTGAAAAATTTTCTTGGCAAAACGCCATCTCTACCCATTGCATATAATATCCGGGAAGCACTAGTCTGTGAAACCATAGCAGAGGCAAAAGTGGATGCTATGGATGCTGAAAATAACATGAATTGAAATAATTCCCCCCCGAGATACTTAGCTAAGATAGAGGAGGTTCCTTCTATATCTTCTATTTTTGGAAATAGGGATAATGCAGATTGTTCAAAATAGGAAGCTGTGATAAACAGAACACCTGCAATAATGACAATTAATAATATCCCATTTGGGATTGTTTTTTTCGGGTCTTTTGTTTCTTCTCCAAGTGTGGTAACCGCATCAAATCCAAGAAATGAAAAAGCGAGTAATGCCGCACCACTCGTTAGCAGGGATAATTTCAACTTGCTTGAATAAAGTGGTTCTAAGGAAAATAGTCCTTCCGGTCCATTTGCTTGCAATAGATGGATTATGCATAAAGCAGTAAAAACAAATACAGTAATAAATTGCCAAGTAACAAACAAAAGATTTACTGATACCGAAATTTTCACACTAAATATATTAGTTAGCGTTGTCACAAAAACAAAGATCACAATGGTTAACCAGTCTGGAAAATTGGGGAACAATGTTGAAACATAAATACTGCAAACTAAAGCATTGATCATTGGTATAAAAAGATAATCTAAAAGGAGTGACCATCCAACCATAAAGCCGAGTGAAGGGTTCATAGTCTTTTGTACATAAGTATAGGCCGACCCTGAGGTAGGGAACACCCTGACCATTTTCCTGTAACTTCCAGCTGTGAAAAGAATCGCTATCATAGTAACCAAGTAACCCGCTGGAACATGGCCACCTGTTGCTTTGGAAACAATACCAAAAGTATCGAACACGACTGTCGGCGCCATAAACCCTATCCCAATTACAACTATATGCCAAAGCATTAATGAACGTTTTAAAGGAACCTCTTTTTCCATTTGTTTCCTCCCTAATTTTCAAAATAATTGTCTTTAAAAAAGAAGATTAATATATTTTGACATTAGCAATGCATGAAAACTTTCTAGACATTTTTTATCAGATTTTTTGGTACTCAAAAATAATATCTAAATATTCAGATATTTAATCCTAAATTAAAAATACCAGTCTGTTCATCTAAAACTAATTTTATCTAAGACTTTATGAGTAAAAAGAACCCCTTATAATTAGGTTGGGTAGTCCTGTTCAAATAACTTATTATAAGGGGAATTCCTATAGTCAAGGACAACATTGAAATCCTAATTAATGAAATACAATATAAAATTTATAGATAACTTTCTATGAAATATATCTTGTTAAATAGAAATTAATTTAATGCAATGCTAATGATTTTAAAAGTATCATTTAATCACAATAGAGTCTGTTGTCCTGACGATAATGCTTGCATGAAGTAAAATTATTTTTTCATGATGGAATCCTGCCTAACTTTTAAAGCTACCAAACTACCAAAAGTATGTACAATTGTTGCAGCCAAAAGGGCAGTAGTTTGGGTTGGATCAAAAGAAGGAAGCACCTCAACAAGGTCGAATCCAATAAAATTAAAGTCCGTAAGAGACCTAATCAATTTTAGTGTTTTATGACTGCTAAAACCACCCACCTCTGGCGTACCTGTTCCGGGGGCATATGCGGGATCAACAAAATCGATATCAAAAGTTAAGAAACAAGGGGTGTCACCTATTATGCTTTTTGCTTGTAAAATGACTTCATCTATTCCTCGAGTGAACAACTCATTCTGAGAAATTACATTATATCCCAAGTCAAGACTTGAAGTAATATCCCAACCTCGCATACCGATTTGGACAACTTTTTCCGGTTGAATGAGACCTTCTTCGTATGCACGGATAAAAGGAGAACCATGCCAGTATTTTTCATCCATATAAGTATCCCAAGTGTCGGTATGGGAATCAAAATGGAGCAAAGCTACGGGTCCATATGCTTTAGCTGCTGCTCTTAGGCTTGCCAATGTTATAGAATGATCCCCACCTAATCCAATGGGAACAATATCTTTTTTCATTAAATCAAACATGCCATTTTCAATAATCTCATAACTTTTGTGAATATTTTGAGTAACAACCGATAAATCCCCGATATCGATTGCGTTCGTTTCTTCAAAAGGGGAAACATCAAGTAATGCATGATATGAAGATAAACACATAGATGCCTGTCGAATTGCCTGCGGCCCGAATCTTGCACCTACCCGATAAGAAGCAGCCGTGTCAAAAGGTATTCCCAATATAGCAACTTTTGGAATTTTACTTTCCGAAGGAAGCCTCATAAAAGTGCCTGATGTACAAAAATCTGGTTTATAATTTTCAAAAGGATTTGACATATTAAATACCTCCATTTAGTCCTGTTAGGAACTTTATTAGTTTTTTAAGTTTCCATTAAGCTAAAAAAATGAGAATAAACAGAGTAATCAGTCCATTCAAAGTCAAAAAGAATTCATCCATCAATTGTTGCGCTTGTAGCATAAAATACGATTCCACTAAGAAAATATGCGCCTTATTCTCTTTTATTTTATCTTTGTATCAGAACCAGCTAACCCGTATACCTGATTGTTGTTGTCCAGACCGTAAAGATGATAAACTTTCTAATATCTTTTATTAATTTGAAAAGCTTCCTGTTGCAACAAAAGATCATAGGTATCTGTGCGTCGATCACGCAAAAATTGAAGCAGATTACGTGCAAAATCTATTTCTTTCAAATCGACTTTCTGAATTAATATTCCTTCTTGATCATCTAGTGACTGCATGATATCTCCTAAAGGGTTACTTACAAAGCTTCCACCAAAGAACGTCATATCTTTTTCTCGGCCCACACGATTACTTGCGGCTATAAAAACACCATTTGAGATACCGTGAGCAGAAATAGCTTTTTCCCAAGCTGGGCGCAATGAGAGTTGAGGATTATCATAATCTGAACCAATAGCAGAAGGATAGAATAAGATCTCCGCTCCTTGAAGTGCCAAAATTCGGGCTACTTCTGGAAACCACTCATCCCAGCAAATCCCAACCCCAATTTTTCCATATCGCGTTTCATAGACCGGATACCCTGTGTTTCCTGGGGTGAAATAGTACTTTTCTTCGTATTGTGGGGCATGTGGAATATGATTTTTACGGGTAGTACCAAGATAAGTACCATCAGCATCATAAACAGCTGCACTGTTGAAATACACACCCCTCCCTGCCTTTTCGTAGAACGGTACAATCAATACCACCTCTAACTTTTTAGCTAGCTCACTCATGGCCAAGAGAGTTGGGCTATCCATAGGCTCTGCGGTGTCATATAGATTGACGTCAACACGCTGCCCGCAATACTGGGCGTTGAAGAGCTCCTGCAGACAAATAATCTGTGCTCCTTTTGCTGCGGCTTCTTTAATTTTTTCTAAAGTGTATTCTACATTTGCTTCAATTTCATTACCGCATTTTAATTGAACCAATCCAATCGTTACATTTTCATTCATTTCTAGTTCCTCCTAGGATTTTTTAATATTTATCTGTGATACTTTGAAAATAGCATATTCCAATGCGTTACAATTTATATGGTATCTACTAAGTTAGATATCAGTTAATTTCCATCACTTTCAATTCAAATCTTTTTCATTCATACATTTTGAAAGATTGTACCTACTGTTTAGATTGAGTGTTCTCCTTCATCAAAATGTAGTTCCGGTGGCTTTTGTCTAAACATTTTTGTTAAATATAAAAGATATAAAATTCCGCAGGCCATCCAGCAGCCTCCCAAAATCAACGCATGCATACTTGACTTGACCCAAAACACCCCTGAAAAGAAGGCACCCATTAGAGGGATAAGCAAGTAAATAATTGTACCTTTAACTGACCTGTTCTTATTCCTGATAAAATAGTGAACAATGACGGACAAATTAACGGCCGTAAACGCAAACAAAGCACCAAAATTAATAAAGGAGACGGCTGTATCAATATCCATGTAAATCGCTGACAAAGCGATCACCCCAATAAGTAAAAGATTATAGACAGGGGTGTGAAACTTTGGAGAGAGATAACCAAAAATTTTTCTAGGTAATACCTTCTCACGCCCCATAGCATACAGAATTCGGGATGAACTTGCACTTGATGCAACAGCTGAAGCAAAGCTAGTCGTAATCATTACAGCAGTAAAAATGGAATTCAACAGATTACCGCCTATAAAAACCATAATCTGATTTGCTGCTGTATCAGGGCTGATGAAGGAATCGAAATTCGGAAAAATCATCTGTGCAAAATACGTAACAACAATAAACAAAATTCCACCTATAAGAGTAATAAGTAAAATTGCTTTAGGAAGAGTAGTTTTAGGATTTTTTGTTTCTTCTGAGAGTGTTGACACTGCATCAAATCCTAAAAAACTAAAGCATAAAAACGGAACAACGCCAATTAAAGCAGACAATTTAACATTTGGATCAAAAAAAGGAAGTGAGGAAAAAAGAGTTCCTGTTCCTTTTCCTTCTAAAAGCCCCTTTATCGATAAGATAGCAAACAGAATAAAAAATAATACTTGGAAGATAACCACATACATATTAAAATTCGCTGCTATCTTAACCCCGAGTATATTTACTGTTGATATAATGGCAATAAATAGGATAATCCAAGCGAACATAGGTACAGATGGAAAGTAAGCGTTTGCGTATAATCCAACAATTAAAGAACTAATCATTGGACTAAACACATAATCAATTAATATTGTCCAACCAACAAGAAAACCGATATGTGGACTGATTGCCTTTTGTGTAAATGTATAGGACGAACCTGCTATTGGAAATTCTTTTGACATCATTCCATAACTATAAGCAGTAAACAGCATGATGACTAGGGCAATGACATATGCTGTCGGAATCATACCTTGTGTGCTTTCGATTGCCACTCCATATGTGACAAAAACTGTTAAAGGTGCCATAAAAGCTAATCCGAACAAAACGACGTGTCGTAAAGAAAGTGCCCGGGTAAGGGTTGATGATTGGCGGTACATTCTTTAAACCAAACCTCCTTTAGGATAAAGCCTTTTGATACATTTAATATCTAAATAATATTATTTAGCTTGAGCAGATTACACTTTATTAGTAATCAAACAAATCCAAGTTTTGCTGCTTTAATAGATTCTTTTATGTAGACGAACAATTCTGTCCAACCGTTCTTTATACGACAACGATAAATCAGGATTCTCTACACGGATAATCTTGAACGGCTTTCCGTTTACATCATTCTCATGTTTTAACGTCTCCACTACTTCTTCGATTCTTTCATAATCAGCTTTCTCCAAATTGTTAAGTTCGCCAATCATTCTTTTGCATATAAACCCTCCCCAGATAAATGAATGGTTTTCAATAATTAACTGAAAATTTAGATTCTTACGAAGACATGACTTTTGTTTAGATACGCATCCCACCTTTCACTTTTTTTAATATTATTCGGAATATGGAAACTAATATAGTTTCATAAGTTTCCAATGGTATAAAGTAAGAATAAAAGATAGTCACCTTTTATTCTCAGCGCTAAGTCCATATATTAAAATGTCAACAATTTCAGAAAGTGCTTCGGGAACTGTCATTCGATTTTCCAAATAAAATTTCTGATCCAGAGTGGAATTGATCGATTCAATAATAATCTTCATAATCAAGGATATATTCCTATCGATAATGACGCCTTCACTAATTCCTTGTTCGATTAGATTACGAAGCAAATCCCATTCACTTTTTAGCAAGGTATCCATCTTCATCCACTGTTTAGGATAATACCGTTTCATTTGATCTAACACATTTAGGTCAGTAAACTGATAATGATCTGGGAAAACTGCGATAACACCTTTTATCTTTTCGATTAAGGATAATTGGTCATTCTCAATAATTGCAGTAGCCTTTTCATCCATATTTTCAAATGTATAATCAATAATCGCTTCAAGTATTTCAGCTTTTGAAGAATAATACTTGTACAACGTTTTTTTGCTGATACCTAGCCGCTTTGCCAAATCGTCTAATGGGAATTTCAAACCTTTATGTTGTATTTCTTCAATAACACCCATTATTATTCGATCTTTAATACATACCCCACCCTTTCAAAATATAAACATATATTAGAAACTAATGAAACTTCAATAGTTTCCTACATTATACCTTTCACACGACAATTTTACAAGTAAAAAAGTGAAATATTCAGAAAAATACTACGGCTATAAATGCTAATGATTAAAGGCTAATTGGGAGTAAAATATAATCGGTTTTGGTGCAGAAAATCTAGTAAACTTATAAATATTGATATATAAGCGCGACAAGAAGTCGCTTAATAACAGCGTGTAGCTGGTCACACTGGCATTACACTATTCCAGTTGTCAGGAATATTTCCACCCGAAACAGCTCTGCTAGTAATGGCAAGGTTTTTTGCATAAGGAAGCGGTGAACGTACACTCAAAAAATGGTAAAAAGGGGTCTCGCCCCATTCGCGGATTTATATGGAACATTTTTTTCTCTTGGACATAAAATACTTTTTGGTCTACAGCAAGAACCCTGTCACCAATCCTATTTAGAGAGACTTTCACTTAAATTTATTCCCGACCTGTTAATTTGTCCGACAAACTCTACATCATCTATTTTCTAGCCTTGCTCTTTCACGGGTTAACACCTGTTGCGATTACAGTTACCCCTTTTTCAGCAGCATAGCCAAAAAATTGGACCGTAAAGGGTTTAGTTTCGTATTGCCAAAATGCCCTTTTTACCATTACTATTTTTCAGGATAGTTAAATGAATATGTTGTTGTCTGTTTTTACGGAGTCTCTTCGTCGCTTTTGTACTCCAAAATATCACCTGGCTGACAATCCAAGGCCTTACATATCGCTTCCAATGTTGAAAAACGAACCGCTTTTGCTTTCCCATTTTTCAGAATGGAAAGATTCGCCATAGTAATTCCAACCCTCTCCGAAAGCTCCGTTACGCTCATTTTTCGTTTTGCTAACATCACATCAATATTAATAATAATTGCCATATCATCCACCTCAGATTGTCAAATCATTTTCTGATTTTATATTAATAGCTTCTTGTAGAAGCCGTTGGAGGATAGCAGCAAAAACGGCGATAACCAACGAAGCAAAAATAATGATGAGTCCCATTAATCCAATAGGAGGGTCAACTTTCTTTGCTATAAAATGAAAAAGTGGCAAACCCAATACATACAAACCACTGATTGTAATCGCACAGCACTTTATGTTCTTTAACGACTTTACAGATAATTCCGAGAAAGCTGTGTTCTCGTCAATGTACCGTAAAAGATTGAAAGCCTGATAGAGGGCAAAGTAAAAAGGAACAGCCGCTCCATACATCACGAAGAAAACAAGATATTTCATTGGGGCAATATTGGGATACATTTTTGCTGAGAAATTCGCCATATGGGGCACTAAAAATATACATAAAGCAAGCACTGCAATTCCAGCCAGAAAAATGATTACCTTTAAGAAAGTGGTTGAACCACGTTTACCATTCATTTTAAGCACCTCACTTATTTAATGACAATACGAACTTAACACATTTTTTATCGTTAAACAATAAATATATATTGTTTACTATTGTGTTATTATTATTATTGAAATATCCTTCTAATTTTCACAAAAACAAAAAGCATTTCTCATTACAAAGAAATGCTCCTACTTTAATTGAAACTCCCCAACCACTGTCCACCTGGTACGGACAAAACAGGCCATTTGTCCACGAACGGTGCCTGTCACCGAATTTTCGGTACTTGGATTGTAAACTTGCTTCCTTTTCCGACTTCGCTGGCAACTTTAATGGTGCCTTTATGGGTTTCTACGATCCATTTGGCGATGGAGAGTCCGAGGCCGTGTCCACCCATTTGGCGTGAGCGGGATTTATCTGATCGATAGAAACGTTCGAAAATTCGCTGGTAATCCTCCTGCTTGATTCCAATTCCCGTATCCTCGACTGCGATGCCCAGTGTATTTCCCTCCTCAGAAATGGTTAGTCTAACATCCCCACCGTTGGGAGTGTATTTAATCGCATTGTCCAATAATATATATAATAGCTGAGATAATCGTTCCGAATCCCCGACAACCTTCAATGTTTCCGGGGCATTCAAGGTTAACGTAATTTCCTTTGATGCAGCTAGCGGCCGTACCGATTCGATTGCTTTGTCTGCAAAAAGACGGAAATCAACTAACTCTGTTTGAAGTTCAATCTTGTTCGAATCCGATCGGGCAAGCGTTAGGAGATCACTGACTAACCGAGTCATCCGTTTCACTTCCTGCCTCATATTTGTAAGAAACCTTCCTGACATATCCTCTTTATTTGGTTCCATCGTCATTTCAATGGCATCAATAGAGGATAGCAACACACTTAATGGAGTCCGCAATTCGTGAGAGGCATCAGCCACAAATTCGAGTTGTCTTGCAAACGCTCCACTGATGGGGACCATCGCCCTTTTCGACATCAGCACACTGATCCATAACGCCCCTCCGAAAAAGATCCCCCCTAATGCGACAAGAATTATAAGAATCCAATGAAATAACTGGTACGTAAATGAAATATCTTTTCCAACATACAACTTGCCAATATATTGGCCATTATTATAGATCGGCTGGCTTGAAATCATCAACTGAAGATCCTGCGCTTCCTCCCGCGGGTGAAACTCCCCTCTTATTCCCTTCCCGTGCAGACCCTCTTGTATGTGTAAGGTTTCTTTTCGAATCTCTATCGCGCCCGAATTTCGACTGTTCACAAGCCTAAGTAATTCTGGTCGTAGCCGGTGATCCGTCTCAGTTCCCATAACCAATTCTCCATTTGAGCCCATGACGTAATAAAAATATTGATTTACTCCTGCAAAAATCACCTCTTGATTTTGAACATCATGGAGACCATCCGAATTATTTTTCAAAAAATTTTTTTCAATAAAATTCGCTTCTTGGCTAACTAATGTTTGAAGTTCGTGCTCCTGATTTTTAAGGATGGTCACATGGAGAACCATATAAACAATTAAAATAAATAGGGTAAGAAACAAGATTAACAGACCACTATAAATCCGGGTTAATCGGCCCCGTGTGCGGGTAAAAACATCTCGTTCGTTCATGTTGATCAATCCTCGCAGCAAGGAACTCATTTTATGATTCAATCTTATAGCCCACCCCTCTTATACTATGAAGTAAATCTTGCTTTCCCAAGCGGTCTAATTTCTTTCTAATTAACTTCACCGTAGCATCAATCGTTTTCGGAGCTACTTCCGAATCCAAGCCCCAAATCCGATCCAAAATAAGCTCACGCGGCAAGACTTGTCCCTTATTTTGGATCAATAAGTCTAACAGCTGAAATTCCCGTGGACTAAGCTGAATCTCATTATTCCCAGAACGAACGGTCTGGCTTATACGATTAAAGACTAAATCATTGACAGTGGTTTTTTCCTCCAATATTGGGGCATAGTTACGACGTGAAAGAGCACGAAGCCGCGCCAACAGCTCATCTATTTCAAAGGGCTTAACAAGATAATCATCTGCACCGGAATCCAAGCCTTCAATTCGGTCTTGAATCGTATCTTTCGCCGTTAACATCAAAATGGCTCCGGAATATCCATTTTTTCGCAACCTCCTGCACACAGATACCCCATCTCCATTTGGCATCATCCAATCCATAATAAGGACATCATAGTGAGAAAAGCTGGCGTAATCATAGGCGTCTTCTCCTTTCAACACCCACTCAACCTGATATCCTCCCTTTTTTTTTAACATATAAACAATTAATTCCCCTAAGTTTACATCGTCTTCTGCCAATAATATATTCATGAAAAATTGACTCCCCTTAATGTGGTTATTAACAGGAATCCTACCAAAGAAACCTTTAGAAAAACTTAAAAAAGAAGCAGATTACTAGAGAATTTAAAAAGAGTTATCGGGGTGCCGAATTATTGATAGTGGATTTTTTTTACAGTAGAAAAAAATGATAAAGAGCGGTTCTAATTGCTTAAGAACCGCTCTCTTATTTAAACCTCTTCTCCATTTTATAATTCATCAATCACTTCTTTTGCAGCCCTTTCACCTGATTCAACCGCCCCATTTAAAAAGCCTTGATAATGAATGGATGTATGCTCTCCAGCAAAGAAGATATTCCCTTCTCGTTCACCTTCAATTCCGGCAAATTTGGTATATTGACCGACCTTCCAAAACGAATAGGACCCTTTGGACCATTTGTTACTAAGCCAATGATCGATTGTAGAAATGCCATTCCAGCTACTTATGGTGCCTGGAAGTACTGGTTCAAGCTTGTCCAAAAAGTTTTTTGTAATTTCCTTTAATCGTTCCTCAGTTGAAGCAACCTGTTTAGCAGCGATTCCTCCCCCAGTATAATTTACAAGAATTCCTGATTCCCCAGGTTGTGCCCGCGTTGATTCGAACGTTTGTTGATAACCAGTATCAGATAATGTATCGCCGTTATTCTTCTGCTCACACCAGAAACGATTGAAAAATTGGGCATGAAGCTTCGTATTTACCCCCATCCCAAGTTCTTTAATCGCCACTATTTTTAAGTCACGAAATCTTGCATTCTCATAATCTATGCTTCTTAGAATATTAAAAGGAAGACAAAGAATTACTTTATCAGCCAAAACAGTCCATTCTTTTTCTTTATTTCCAAAAACAAGCTTTATTTCTTCCTTTTGTTCGATTCTTAACAGTTCAGAATTAAATCGAATTTGTCCGGCTAGATTCTGGGCTAATAATAGTGGAAGCTGGTCATTACCGCCTCTTATATGAAATCGCTCATCAGAGTCTCCGTACATTTGATAAGAATCGGTGAATCCTAATAGATATAGTAGATTTAATGCGCTTTGTACATGTGCATCTGCTCCAAATTCAATCGTATAGGCCATGGTTAGTAATTGACCGAACCTGGAGTTGATGCCTCCAGAAACCGTTTCATTGATATAATCGACAATTGACATTTGATCAAGCTCATATCCACGTTCCGTGTAATGATTATATCTTGTGATTTCTCCTGCTTCTTTAAGATCCCATTGAAGTTTTGGATAAATTTCCGAAAAATCTTTAGTTGCTTCTTTAAAGGTATACGGTTTTCCATCAAAAAAGTAAACAGGTTCTGTACCCTTAGATTCTGCCATTATCAAATTATCTATTTCCAATCCTAATTCTTCAGCTAACGCTTGAATCTCTCTATGGTTTGAATCAATTAACTCACCGCCACACTCAACAATTTGACCATCTTTAAAATAATCTCTCCTTGTTCGGCAGCGCCCGCCCACCCGGTTCGTAGCCTCATATATAGTAGATGGAATTCCTGCCTGCTTCAGCCGGTAGGCACAAGTAAGACCCGCCAGGCCTGCCCCTACAATAACGATTCTTGGATAATCTTGTGGTTTCTTATAAACATTCAAAGGCTGTTCTTTTTCGATTTTTCCATGGTTTGGAATAGGATGTAGTTGTCCAATAGCTTGTCCATTACTTTGTTTCTCCATTTCAGCACGAGCTGTCACAAAGGCCATCTTCATCATTCTTGCTAATGGTGTATGTGCCAAATAAACATCAACCCCTTTTTACTTTGCTGCAATAATTTCTTGTAACAAAGTATGTAAGAGGAGTGAAATTGCTGTAGGCATGTTGGTGAAAAATTAAAATTTCGTTAGAAGTATGGGGGAGCTTTTCGAAGATTTTATAAAAAAGAGTGGCTCCTCAATTTTTTGGAGGTGCCACTCTTTTAGCTTGATCAGAAAACTATTAGTACTTATTCAAATAACTTAGTAAATTGACCATACCCATCTTCCTCAAGCCTGTCTTTAGGAACAAACCGTAGTGCCGCTGAATTAATGCAATACCTCGCCCTGTCTGGACCCGGTCCATCATCAAAAACATGACCAAGATGCGAATCGGATGTTTTGCTGCGAACCTCGATTCTCCGCATACCATGCGAAGTATCAAACTTTTCTTCTAGCTCATTGCGGCGCAGGGGCTTCGTGAAGCTGGGCCAGCCACAGCCTGCATCATATTTGTCAGTGGAACTAAACAAGGGCTCCCCGGAAATGATATCTACATAAATACCTTCTTCGTCATGATTCCAGTATGCATTTTGGAACGGTGGCTCTGTTGCATTCTTTCTCGTTACATCATACTGAAGCGACGTTAACTCACTTCGCAGCTCGTCATCACTTTTGCGCATCTTCCAGTTCTCACGAATAAAGCGTGCCCTGCCGGAACCTTCCCGATAAAGATTATAGTGAAAAGGAAAAGTTTTATAATAATATTGATGCTTATCTTCCGCCCTGTAAAAAGGACCGACCGGAAGGATTTCCGTAACAATCGGCTTTTTAAAACGGCCGCTTGCGGCAATCTCTGCTTTTGAAGCTTCAGCTTGTTGTCTTTGGTCCTCATTATGGTAAAAAATAGCGGTCCGATAGGAGGTTCCTCGATCATTAAACTGCCCCTCCGCATCAGTCGGATCGATTTGCTGCCAAAACAGCTCAAGTAGCTTTTTATAAGAAAAGACGACTGGATCAAACGTAATTTGAACCGCCTCATAATGACCTGTCGTATTAGAACACACCTCTTGATACGACGGATTTTCAGCATGTCCCCCCGTATACCCCGAAACCACTTCCCTAATTCCTGGCTGCTCATCAAACGGCGAAACCATACACCAAAAACACCCGCCAGCAAACGTTGCAAGCTCGAATTGATTCTTCAATCCCATCATTCCTCCATCTTTATTACATTATCATCATAAAATGTACGAACATAATTGACCCTCTGATCCTATTTTATACCAATGTTTCATTGCATCTAAAAGGATCGCAAAAAAAAAATAGGGTGGCAGCACAACCCATATTACTATCACAAGAAGTTTTCAGGTTTATTTCTTAGTGGGAAGCTTACGAAAACACGTGTTCCCTCGCCTTCTTTGCTCATAATTCGAATTTTTCCAGTATGTGATCGAACAATCCAATTGGCAATCGAAAGCCCTAAGCCTGATCCCTCTAAATGACGAGTTCTGGATTTATCCCCACGGTAGTAACGGTCAAAAATATAGGGGAGATCACTTTTTGGTATCCCAATCCCAGTATCCGCTACCTCAATAGCAGCACGTGAATTTTTCACATCTGCTTTAATAGTGATAACTCCATTCTCTCCCGTATACTTAAGGGCATTGTCTAACAGAATGACAAACAGCTGTTTCAGTCTCTCTTTATCCCCTATCATTTTGATTGGAAAGACTTCAGCGATTATCTGTATATTTTTTTGACTAGCCAGCGCTTTAAAATCTTTAATTACATGCTGAAGAATCTCTTCCAGCATAATAGTCTCTTGGATCAACTGGATCTGGTCCGTGTCAGACCGAGCTAATGTCAATAAATCAGAAGTCATTTTTGACATGTAGTGAATCTCTTGAATCGCCTGGTGAATGGTCTCGCTTTCCTGTTCAATCGTATAATCCGGATGACGAAATAGGTGTTCAAGATTTAATTTCATAACGGAAAGAGGTGTACGCAGTTCATGAGAAGCATCTGCAACAAACCGCTGCTGTTTTTCCCAGGACCTCTTGATGGGTATTAAGGCCTTATTAGCTAGATAGAGCCCAGCTAGTGCGGCAATAAACACACTTAATAAGGACCCAAAGCTAATGACCACCAATAAATGATCCAGCATTTCATTTTCACGTCTCAGATTATAAACAATTTGAATATGCTGGACTGGTGAATATTCCCCATTCTTTGGTTCAGCCATCGTGATGACACGATAGGATTCTGCTCCAATCGCTACCGTTTGAAGACCTTTCTTCTTTAATAAAGGTGAAAAATGAGCCGTATCCTTTAAAGAGAGCGTACTCTCCGGTATTACCTGGTAAAGTTTATTTCCCTTCTTCCAAAGTAAATAAACTAACCGATGGTTCTCTTCACGCTCTGGACTTAATTCCTTGCCGAGTTTCTCTCTCTCTCGCTGCAAATGATTTCGCTTTTCTAAAACGGTCTGATCCACCTGATGGTATAAACTATAATGCGTATAAAAATAAATAATGGCCCCAAAAGCATTTTGAAGGATAAAAAATACAAGTGCATTCAGGATAACGAGCCTGCGTCTAGTTTTTTTAAACATTGCTCTACCTTACTCCTTTAACATATACCCTACACCCCTTATGGTCCGAATCAACCGCTCAAGCTCAAAAGGGGCCAATTTTTTCCGTAAATAATGGATGTAGAGTTCAACAATGGCGTCTGTCGTTTCACTCTCTATTCCCCAAACTCTTTGATAAATCTGATCCCGGGTTAGGATTTGCTCTTTATTTTGTATAAGGTAAAAAAGAAGTTCATATTCTTTAATCGTTAACTTTAGAGCCGTTTCATGTATATAACCCTCATGCAGGTTGGTGTCTAAGAGAACGGGGCCATAGGTCATCCTTCCTTCGATTCCTATTTTCCCAGACCGTCTAAGTAAAGATCGCACTCTCGCTAAAAACTCTTCTGTAGCAAAGGGTTTGACAATATAATCATCCGCACCAAAGTCAAGACCCTTTACCTTATCTTCAATCCGATCCTTTGCAGTCAGAAATAAGGTCGGGGATTGATTGCCTTCACTCCGCAGCTTTCTCATCACCGCGTATCCATCCATCATTGGCAGCATAATATCCAGCGTGATCAGATCGTACTCACCGGTCGAAGCCATAAAATACCCTTCTTCCCCGTTTTCAGCCTGGTCCACTTCGTACTGTTCTTCCTCTAATATTCTAGAAATGATCCTTCTTAAAGGTCCATCATCTTCTATGACCAATACACGCATAGATGCCTGCCCACTCCCTTTCTTTTTATCCTGCATAGTTTGTCCCAATTATTTCAATATTTTAATCACGAAGCAAAGAATATAGCTAGCTTTACAATTTACTAACTGCCCTTTGTGTTTTTGTAACTTGCCTCATGGCGGATGCTTTTGAGGTAGAACGTTTATTCCAATAGTTATAAAAATTCCCGGCAAATAAGCCGATAAATAAATAGGTTAGTCCGCCGAAAAGGCCATATATAATAACCCCTGAAACGGCAGCAAGTACCCCAAAGTAGATTTGCTGCTTATATTTTGCCGGTGAGGTTGGCGGATCTGTGAGCATGAAAAAGGCGAAAAATAAGGTCGCATTGATAAATGGCGGACGAAGAGCATCTGCCGCATCTCCTATACTTATTAAACCAAGTATAAGCAGTAATACAAAAAAGGTCCCTAAGAATGAAAATACCTGTGGAAATTTATTAACTCGTTCAGTTACAAAATACCCGCCAATTAAAAGAAACAAAATAGTCCAGGCAGGAAGATCCCCAAAAGCCCCCCACCAGCTTTGGCCTATTTGAAAAATAAAAATCGATAACAGTAAACCGAAAGCAGCAGGATTAACGATTGGTTTTTTCTTATAAACGAATAGATGCTTGGACAAGATGGCGAGAATCGCTGTCCCTGCCACAACCATCCCAGATGTCGTAAAACTTAAGATAAGTGAAATGATTAAGGCTGTTATTACTGTACTGTCCTTGCTGCTTCTTCTATCCATAATTCTACATAGGATATTATCTACAAAGATTGATGCCACAATAGCGATCATACTGTTCTCTATCCCCAGCATACTTTTTGACCCAATAGATGCGATGAATAGATAAAAAACCATGGCTGTCGCGACATAGCCCTTTGGTGTTTTGAACCACTTTTTCCCTGACACTTAAATCCCTCCAACTTTATTAATCTGTAATTCTGATGTGATAAGGATCCCTTTTAAAGCTAAATGTTCGATTAATTGTTTTCCTTTTTTTACTCCAAGTAAAAAGGAGGCTGTTGAAAAGGCATCTGCCATCATTGCAAACGGTGCGATGACACTGCAGCTAATCCATTCATTCGGGGAGCATTTTGTTTTTGGATTTACCAAATGATGTGAATCTGACTTATCTGGATTTCTGCGTTCATAGCTGCCAGATGTACAGACGGCTTCGTTTGATATCTCTATCGTTTCAATGATGGAATCCTTTTGGTACGGATGCTGGATTCCAATTTTCCATTTTTCCCCGTTGTCATCCACACCGAATGCAAATAAATCGCCTCCAGCGTTAATGACAAATCCCTTAAATTCCTTTAATTCATTAGCAGCCAGATCAATTGCGAACCCTTTTGCAACAGCTCCAAGATCAATGACCATCGGCTTTTTTAAAGTTACTGTATGATTGTACTGATCTAGTTCGATATCATGATAAGAAACCGAATCAGAAGAAACACTTTTCATCATCTGTCCAGAAATATAGTGTCGATTAAATCCATTCATTTCCATCACCTTTCCTACCGTCGGGTCAAATAGTCCATCCGTTAATTTAGCCATTTCAATCGCAATATAAAGAGGTTCAAATAGAAAAGGACTGATTTTTACTGGTACTCCGATAGTCTCACAAGCTCGTATTAGCTCACTTGATGAGCTGAAACGGCTGCATGCTTGTTCTACATGCTGAAATGCCTCAAAGGCACGAGTTATTTTTGCTTCCGTCTCTTTCTTCGACTTATTTGAAACGACCTTTATGTCAACAACAGTATCCATGTACAATTTTGTTTTTTTCATAGATTATCCTTTCACGTTATGGGCTTGGGAAAGTGCATCCATCACAGCGTCCTCAAAAGCCTGTGTACTATAAGTCGCCCCAGAAACATTATTCACTTGGGCACTTTGTTTTTGCACTACTTCATCAGGCAGTCCTACTATGTCACTTTCTGAATAATGCATTGCAAAATGGCTAATCTCTACGGTGGTAATTTTGTCATTCTTAATTGTGACAGCTACATCAATAAATCCTCGCCGATTCGTACCTGTACCTGTAAACGTCCCATCCTTATAGATCCCTTTATTTTGCTTGCTCTTTTGTTCGCCGACCTTTTCATTAGAGTGATTTATTGTAATATGCCTAGCTTGAACATTAGCTGCAATATGGTGTAACGGCTGATCAATAGAAGCCTGCGTCTCTGTAGTAACAAATCCAGCAGCATACACCGCTGCAACAGCTGTAGAACAAAGAACAACCCACTTCTTATCCATTTTCTTCATAAAAAATCCTCCTAACCAATTCCTCTATTCTCGGACAGTATAGCCAGTCAATCTTAGAATTTTCTTAGAATCTTTTTGATCGACAAAATTCGGGCGCTGACAGGCACCACCCGAATTTTGTCGACCTTGTCCCCTTGAATTTGAAGGGGAAATCTGATATATTTAGTGTTAATTAAATATCTTCTTACTTCAAACCTTTTGAAGTGAGGATAGAGGCGCAAAGACCATTAGTACATAGTTGGAGGATAATGAGGTCCTGGGATGATTATGGAAAGGGGAATTTGCCGAAGCTTATAAGACTCTCATTTGTCTTGGAGCTGGTTCTGCTATTGAATAAATACAGAACTGTCATATAGGGAACTATATGGAGGGCTATCTCACGCACGGGAACTTGTTTTTTATTTATGTTTCTATTGCAGCAGCGAGCCTTCGTTGCTGCTTTTTTGCGTTGACTTGGAATGTCCTTAGCCACCTCTAATTTATAAAAAAAATAATTTAAAGGGTGAGGAAAAATGAATTTTGGCCAAGTTTTAACTGCTATGGTTACGCCATTTGATCATGAAGGCGAGATTGATTTTAACGCAACAAGAACATTAGTAAATTACCTAATTGAAAATGGGACGGATGGATTGGTAGTCGTTGGTACCACTGGAGAATCTCCTACATTAACCACGGATGAAAAAGTTGAATTTTTTAAGTTTGTTGTGGATGTCGTAAACGGCAGGATTCCTGTCATTGCCGGAACAGGTTCGAATAACACGAGGGCTTCAATTAGTTTAACAAAACAGGCTGAAGCAGCGGGTGTGGATGGGATTATGCTCGTGGCCCCATACTATAACAAGCCATCACAAGAGGGTTTATATCAACACTTTAAAGCTATTGCCGAGTCCACAGCATTACCGATTATGCTCTATAATATTCCTGGGCGAAGTGTGGTCAATATGTCCGTTGAGACAATTGTTCGTCTTTCCCAGATTCCAAATATCGTAGCTATTAAAGAAGCTAGCGGCAATTTAGACGCCATGGCAGAAGTGATTAGCCAAACACCGAGTGATTTCACTTTATACAGTGGTGATGATGGTTTAACCATTCCGGTCTTAGCAATCGGCGGTGCAGGAATTGTTTCCGTTGCCTCCCATATCATTGGAAATGAGATGCAGGAGATGGTCAATCTCTTTAAAAGTGGTCATGTCCAAGAGGCAGCTGCAGCGCATCGCAGACTACTTCCAGTCATGAAAGCATTATTTGCTGCTCCAAACCCAACACCGGTCAAAGCAGCCCTTAATCTAAAAGGTGTCAACGTTGGCGGCGTCCGTCTCCCAATGGTCCCACTAACCGACGAAGAAACCAACACACTACAAAGTATTCTACAGCTTGTTTAAATTTCAATACAATAAGGAAAGGCACCTCCCAAATTTGGAAGGTGCCTCTCTTATTGTGTTTCGACAAAATTCGGGTGGTGCCTGTCACTCACCGAATTTTGTCGAATCCGTTGACCACAATGTCTTCAATTACTCGATGCCGGCTTAGTTGGCCTGTACAGATGATTTCCTGGTCTTCTGTTTGCTTTTTGCGAATCATTTGGTTGATTTCGCCTAAAAGTAGTCCGGAGAATAAAAGATAGGGAATGACAATAACTCTCCCCGATCCTGCCTCCAAGACCGCCTCAAACCCTTGCTCCAGCCTCGGTTCTGCAGCCGCGAGGTAACAAACGGACACCTGATCCGTTTGGAGCCGTTCTTGGATTCCATTGGCAATCAACTCAAACGCAGTGCCGATGCTGGGATCGCTGCTGCCCCTGCCAACTATTAATAATGAATCCTGTGAAGTGACCTCCCCAGCAACCCCTCTTGCTAGTTCAGCAATCGCATCGAGAATTTCATCCTGCACGCCAAACGGATTCCTTACCTGCACTTGGACCTCTGGATACTGTTTGCCTAATACGAATAGTGCATTCGGAATATCTTCTTTAATATGACCAGCTGCTAAAAGAAAAATCGGCACCACGGTAATCTCCGATGCACCTTTTTCCACACATCTCCTAAAGCCTTCTTCAATAGAAGGATCGGTTAATTCCAAAAAACTGATTTCCTGAATCGGGACATCCACACGTTCTATTACCCTATTCAAAAAGGACTTTACCTCTTCGGCTCCCTTTTTTGATCTTGTTCCATGGCAGATATAAAGAATCGCTTTCATGCAGATTGCTCCTTTCCGCTTACCCTTGAACAACTGGTAAATGAGGAACGATTTCTTCCTCGAACCAGTTCAGTCTATCATGTAAGCGGACAACCTCGCCAATCACAATCATGCTTGGGTTTGCAATTTTTGCATCCTTAACACGCGCTTCAATCGTGCCAAGGGTTCCAACTACTGTTCTTTGATCGCTTAAAGTGCCCCAGTGAACAAGAGCGATTGGTGTGTCAGCAGACTTTCCATTCTCCACCAATTGCTTAACAATCGTAGGAAGGTGGGAAACTCCCATATAAACACATATTGTATCGACCGCTTTCGCTAAATGGGCCCACTGATGCTCTGCCTCTTTATCACCAGCAGCTTGATGTCCGGTAATAAAAGCAAAGCTTTTACTCAATGTACGATGGGTAACCGGTATGCCAGCATAGGCGGATGCTGCAATTCCAGCGGTAATGCCAGGGACCACTTCAAACGGCACAAGATGTTTCACACATTCTTCTGCTTCTTCCCCGCCTCGTCCAAAAACGAACGGGTCGCCTCCCTTTAAGCGGACAACCGTATAGCCTTTTTTCGCATATTTGACCAAGAAGTGATTAATTGTTTCCTGCTTCATTGTATGGTAATTCGGAAGTTTGCCGCAGTATACCAACTGCGCATCTGCTTTTGCATGCTGAAGGAGCTCCGGATTTACTAACCGGTCATACAAAATCACATCAGCCTGCTGCAGGCAGCGTAATCCTTTTACTGTAATTAGATCTGGATCACCAGGACCCGCACCAACTAAATAGACTTTGCCAACCATGAAATCCAACATCCTTTCCCTATGCCTTTTCTGTAGTACTTGCTGTTATTGATGATTCGCTGATAAATCGCCTTGCTTCGCTGATAAACCTCGTAAATTCGCGGATAAATTGCCTGGATCCGCTGATAAAACCTTAAAATTCGCTGATAAACTCTTCCTATCCGTAAAAAGGGTGTAAGTTTACACCCTATCACCTATTAAAAAATATTTTTCTCCCGCAAATAAGCAATCACTTGCCCAACGGCTTCCTCAACCGATAATAAATCAGAACGTAAAGTAATTTCCGGTTTTTCCGGTGCTTCATATGGAGAATCAATCCCTGTGAAATCCTTTATCTCACCGCGGCGTGCCTTGGCATAAAGCTGCTTAGGATCGCGTTGCTCACAAACCTCGATTGGACAATCAACGAAAACCTCGATGAATTCTCCTTCTTCAAACAATTCCCGAACCTGATCCCGATCCGAGCGAAACGGAGAAATAAACGCAGTTGTAATCACCTTGCCGCTATCGACAAATAACTTCGCCACTTCGCCAATCCGGCGGATATTTTCCGTGCGGTCGTGCTCTGAAAATCCTAAATCCTTGTTTAAACCATGACGAATATTGTCACCGTCCAAAACATATTCATTAATCCCAAGACGGAATAATTCGTTCGATACCGCGTTCGCAATCGTTGATTTTCCCGAACCAGAAAGGCCTGTGAACCATAGTGTACAGCTTCCATGGCCGTTCTGGGAACGGCGGTCATTTTTTGTAATCGTTGTTTCATGCCATGTGATATTCGTAGATTGTGCCACACCCAAGTCCCCCTTAAGCTTCAACAGTCGCTTTTTCTTTCATTCCTTCAATTAAAACCTCAACAACTTCCTTGCGGCTGAAAGTAGATGGCGGAAGTACACCGCTTCTTAGCATCTCTCTCACTTTTGTTCCGGAAAGGATTACGCGATCTTCCTTGTCATGCGGGCAAGTTTTATCAGATGCCATTCCATCGCATTTTGTGCAATAGAAGCTATGCTCGAAAAATAAAGGCTTAATTCCAAGCTCTTCTTCTGTAAAGTTGCTGAAAATATGCTGTGCGTCGTAGGTTCCGTAATAGTTACCAACTCCGGCATGGTCACGGCCGACAATGAAATGCGTGCAGCCATAGTTTTTACGTGCAAGCGCATGGAAAATCGCTTCCCTTGGTCCTGCATAACGCATTGCAGCAGGGTGAACGCCCAATTGGACACGCTCTTTAGGATAATAGTTTTCTAGTAAAACACGATAGCTTTTTAGACGAACATCTGCAGGAACATCATCAGACTTCGTTTGACCAACAAGTGGATTTAAGAACAAGCCGTCAACTGTTTCAAGAGCTGCTTTTTGAATATACTCATGGGCACGGTGAACTGGATTTCTTGTTTGGAAACCAACAACCGTTTTCCAACCTTTTTCTTCGAATAATGCACGGGTTTCTTTTGGCTCAAACCATACATCGCCAAACACGCCTTTTTCTGGCTTTTTCACAAGGACGATATCACCAGCAACGTAAACTGGGCCTCTTTCGAATAAACGTTTCACACCTGGATGCGCCAGTTCTTCTGTTTTATAAACATTGAGAGCTTCCTTATTCAAATCAGGTTCATACGTTTCGGAAACCTTGATTACTCCATACACTTCATTGTTCGAAACAAGTTTAACTTCCTCGCCAACTACCAGTGTTCCCGCCACTTCATAAGAAACTGGCAGTGTTACAGGGATGGACCAGATTGTATCGTCTGCCAAGCGCATACGTTCTACTACTGATTCGTAATCTGCTTTTCCAAGGAAACCCGTTAACGGGCTGAATACACCAACGCCGATTAGTTCTAAATCACTTAGAGCGACTGCATCAATTTCGATTTCTTTTTCTACATTTGAAAAATTATAATTGGGATCATATGCCTGAATTAGTTTTCCTCCATGAGGTTTTGATACAAATGACATCTACAATCAACCTTTCTTTACTAGTTTTATTTTTTTGAAATATTTGCTTGAGAAATTGCCCCTTGTGATGCAGATCGTTTCATTAAGAACATCACGCCTAAAACGGAAATCACTACGCCTGCTATTGCAACGATTGAGTATCCATTTTTTTCAATCAATAACTGAATAATCGTATAGGACAGCACCATTGATAATACCGGAGAAACCATCCATACTGTTAAAAGCTGCACGACAATATCCTTTTTTAAAACGGATTTCCCATGCTTGGCAAAACCAATTCCAATAATCGAAGACGTCGTGATTTGCGTTAACGGAACTGGAATCCCGAATAAAGAGGCAATTGTAACAATGCTTGCTCCCGTTCCTGAAATCACACAACCCTCTTCGAGCTTAAGCTTCGTAATTTTTTTCCCGTTTGTTTCAAGCACGCGGTGTCCAAAAAGAATTGCTCCTAACGCTACAGCTAAGCCGCCCCAAAGAATGGCATCACCAGTGGACATCAATTTTGCAGCTACGAGCGGGCCTACCGCATTCGCCACATTGTTCATTCCAGCTGAAAAAGCTTCAAACAATCCCATAAAGACAACTAGAATCGCTAAAAACGGTCCTGCTTTCGGCTTTTCAATCAATCGTTTGATAAACTTTATTTTTAAAATGGTTGCCGCGAGAATGGCAATCACAAAGGCAGCAAACGGTGTAAGCAGCCAGAACATCGCAATCCAGATGAACTTGCCGACAAATACGGATTGGTAAACCACCCCGGCTCCAACCACTGCCCCAACTGCAACTTCACTGGTCGAAAGCGGTATGCCAAATATATTGGCTAAAAACAGTGATAACGCCGCTGATGCTAAAACAATTAACGCAATCGCAACAGTAAAAGTGCTGCTAGGAACAATTCCACCGCCAATTGTTTTTACTACTTCACCGCCGCCTAGCCATGCACCGAAAAAAACGGCAATGGCGCAAAGAAATAGTGCGACCCGCTTTTTTACTACTCCTGCCCCGTATGAAATTCCCATTGAGGCAGCTGCACCGCTAGCTCCAATATTTACTGCAAAAAATAAACCGATGGTAATGGCAATGATTGTAAGCATCAGGATGACCTCCCTTCTCCCGGATTAAAGTTCAACTTACTTTGTGTGCAAACCACACTCAGTTTTCCCACTTCCGGACCATCTCCCTGCACGGGAATCTCCATCTGCCGCAACCGGTTGTGTACAAGGGAAACATCCAATACTTGGATAGTTTTGATCATGCAATTGATTATACGGAAGATCTTTTTCACGGATGTACGCCCAAACCTCATCCCACGTCCAGTGAATGAGCGGGCAGATTTTAATATTTTCAAATTTTTCATCCTTATTAAGGAATTGTGTATCCTTGCGCGTTGGAGATTGTTCCCGGCGAAGTCCCGAGATCCAAGCTTCTTTCGTCGTTAAGGTCTCTCTTAACGGAATCACTTTTCTAATTTGGCAGCAAAGATTCGGGTCTTTCTTCCATAGCGCCGACCCATACTGCTCTCTTTGTTCATCTAGATTCAAGGCTGGCTGCTTCCGCTCTATTCTTAGAGAAGGAAAGCGGGCTTCAATTTTATCAATGACATCATAGGTTTCCGGAAAATGCAGGCCTGTATCTAAAAAAACAATATGGGCATCCGGTTTTACCTGCTGAATCAGGTCAATTAATACAATTGCTTCTGCACCGAAGCTTGAGGCATAGACGATTTTGTCTTCGGAATAATTTTGGTAAGCCCACTCTAAGACAGCACGGGCCCCTTTTGTTTCATCCTCTGTTTGAAAGTTGCCTGAGATCTGATTCCAGTTTTCATAGGTCACAGCTTTTGTCATCTTGGGAAAACTCCTTCCTTTAAAAAACAATTTTTCACTTAGCTCCGCCTTTTTCTTTTTAAAAAAGGCAGTCTGCCACCGGTTAAAGTGAAGACTGCCTCTAGTTTTTCTAGTCAGCGTTTCTTATTGGTTTGTAGACGAACCTTTTCGTTTTTCTCTATTTGCACTACTTTTCCATCCTGGACAACAAGTGTGATTGATCCGAAATTCAATGTTTCAAGCATTTTCTCAAGATGTGAAGTAATTTCTTCCCACTCAGATGGTTTCAGCTGATTCGCCGCCTTTCAAAAAACGCCCTCCCCATTTGGAAAAGGCGTTCATACTTCTGTGTAACACCTTATCTTTCAAAATGGATTCCATTTTGCAGGAATTGGCACCTTTCTTTTGTAGGTTGCCGGGCTTCAACGGGCCAGTCCCTCAGCCGCTCTAGATAAGCGATTTATTTAATTTATATTTTATATCCTACCATACCTATAGGATTTGTCAATAATCCGTTTAAAAAATTCTTAAAATTCTGTTTCGCAATTTTTAAGATTACGATTTTAATTGATTCTGTTTCAATCAATCGTGGAAATTCGTCCCGTCCGTTGTCGCTTTGATAATTTCCGCACGAATGACAAAGTCACCAAAATGCTCCCCATCATGGCGCTCTTTCGCATAACGGGAAAGAAGCATACGAAGCTCGCTCAGAATTTCCGCTTCGCCAATGTTTTCACGGTACATTTTGTTTAGACGGCTTCCATCAAAAGCAGCACCAAGATACAAATTATATTTCCCGACGGCTTTTCCGATTAAGGCTATTTCAGCAAGTGCCGGTCTGGCACATCCATTCGGACAGCCGGTCATTCGAAGCGTAATTTCTTCGTCGCGAAGGCCGTTTTCATCAACAATCTCTTCGATTTTATCAATTAGTCCCGGTAAGTAGCGCTCACTTTCCGCCATTGCCAAGCCGCAGGTTGGCAGAGCCACACATGCCATGGAGTTACGGCGAAGCGCTGATTGATTATGGCCATCAGTTAATCCGTATTGATCCATTAGTTCGGAAATCTTTTTCTTATTCTGGCTGGATACATTGGCAATCACTAAGTTTTGATTTGGTGTCAAACGGAAATCTCCAGTATGAACTTTGGCGATTTCTTGTAAGCCAGTTTTTAACTTGTAATTAGGGAAGTCTGCCACCCGGCCATTTTGGACAAACAGGGTGAAATGCCAATTGCCGCCAACACCTTCTACCCATCCATAACGGTCGCCATTATGATCAAAATGGTAGTGTTTTGCTTCATCCAGCTTCCAGCCAAGGCGGTTTTCCAATTCTTCCTTAACCGTTTCTAAACCAAGGCGGTCCACTGTGTATTTAAAGCGGGCATTTTTTCGGATAGAACGGTTACCGTAATCGCGCTGAATCGTAATTGTTTTTTCCGCTAGCTCGACAATTTTATCCGGTGTCACGAAACCAATCACTTTTGCTACCTGTGGATAGGTCGCTTTGTCACCATGAGTACTGCCCATACCACCACCGATTGCCACGTTAAAACCAGCTAGTTTTCCGTCCTCAACAACCGCAATTAATCCTAGGTCTTGCGAAAAGACGTCAATATCATTTGAAGGTGGAACGGCAATTCCGATTTTAAACTTACGAGGCAAATATGTTAGTCCATATAATGGTTCAACCTCTTCTTCCACTTCCGGCGTACCGGCCACTCTTTCTTCATCGAGCCAGATTTCATGATAAGCCCGTGTACGCGGCAATAAATAATCACTCAAATATTTAGCCCATTCATACACTTCCGCATGAATCTCGGATTGATACGGATTCGGATTACACATTACGTTCCTGTTCACGTCTCCGCATGCTGCAAGAGTGGTTAACAGGGATTTATGAATTTCCTGGATCGTGTTTTTCATGTTCCATTTTAAGATTCCATGGAATTGAAAGGATTGTCTTGTTGTCAGTTTGATCGTTCCGTTGGCATTCTTGTCGGCAAGTCCGTCTAAAACAAGCCATTGATCCGGTGTTACTACTCCACCTGGAGCACGAACCCGCAGCATGAACTGATATGCAGGTTCTAATTTTTGTTTCTGACGCTCGTTTCGAAGATCACGGTCATCCTGCAAATAACTGCCATGATGTTTCATTAGACGGTTATCATCATCGGGAATACCAGCGCTAATTCGATCAAGCATTACTTCTTTCAGCGTGCCGCGCAGATAGTCACTTTCAACTTTAATTCGCTCAACATCGCTTGGTTTACCGTCCGGCGCTTTTAAAACTTGATTTACCATTTTTAAAAAAACTCCTCTCAGTATACATCACGCTGATAACGTTTTTGCTGCTGCATTTCAGCCAGATATTCTTCTGCTTTTTCACGGCTTAAGCCGCCTTCTTTTGCGATAATTTCAATAAAGGTATTATGGACGTCATGTGCCATATGTTTTTCATCTCCGCAGATGTATACAACTGCACCCTCTTCAAGCCATGTATATAGCTCTTTGCTTTGCTCAAGCATTCTGTGTTGTACATATACTTTTTCTTCTGTATCCCTTGAAAAAGCAACATCCAACTTTGTCAGTGCCCCATTTTTCAGCCATTTTTGCATTTCAGTCTGATATAGGAAATCGGTCACGAAATGTTGGTCACCGAAGAACAACCATGATTTCCCTTCTGCACCGTTTTCTTCACGTTCTTGAATAAAGGAACGGAACGGTGCCACACCTGTACCAGGTCCAACCATGATGATTGGTGTCTCAGGATTTTTAGGCAATTTAAAGTTTTCATTTTGCTGAATGAAAACAGATACATGATCCCCGGACTCCAGACGATCTGCTACATACGTGGAGGCAACGCCTTTTCTTTCCCTGCCATTTGCCTCATAACGGACCGCACCGATTGTCAAATGTACTTCATCCGGATTAGCAGCTAAACTGCTCGCAATTGAATAGAGACGAACCGGAATTTTACGAAGAACCGAGACAAACTCCTGTGCTGAATTACCCCAAGGGCCAAAGTCACGGACTAAATCTAATACATCACGTCCATTGATGTACTCTTTTAATTTTTCTTCATTTCCTGGCGCAACAAGCTCTTTTACTTCCCCATTTGTGGAAAGCTGTGCAATTTTTTCAAGAAGCGGTTTTGTTAAAGTCGTAATCTCATAGTATGATTGGAACGCTTCTTGAAGGGTGCGAACATCGCCTTGTTTTACGGTTACTTGGTCTTCTTTGGACCATTTTAATTCAGTTAGAAGCTGCTCAACTAAAGCCGGATCATTTTCAGGATATACGCCTAAACTATCTCCTGGCTCAAACGTAAGACCAGACCCTTCAAGTGAAAGTTCGAGGTGATGCGTTTCTTTATTCGATCCCCGACCATTCAGATTGATGTTATCAAGCACTTCCGCTTTAAATGGATTCGTTCTTGAGTATACGGATTCAGTTGTTTGCAGGGTGCTGGCAGCAGCGGCGGCTTCAGCAGCGCCTGCACCTTGAGCATCCTTTAGGCTGCTAAGAACGCCTTCCAGCCATTCTGCAGCTGGTTCATCAAAATCGACATCACAGTCAAATCGCGGATAAAGCCTTGTTCCACCAAGTTCCTCGAGACGATCATCGAATTGTTTACCTGTTTGGCAGAAAAATTCATAAGAGCTGTCCCCTAAAGCTAATACGGAAAATTGTAATCCTTCCAGCTTTGGTGCCCGTTTGCTGTAAAGAAACTCATGGAAAGTCATCGCATTATCAGGCGGATCTCCTTCCCCGTGTGTACTCACAACAATCAGCAGGTTTTGGACTTTCTTTAAATTGTTGGGTTTATAATCACTCATGGAAGAAAGTGTGACAAGATAACCGTTTCCTTCCAAGGTTTTGGCTGCTTTATTAGCAAGCCCTTTCGCATTTCCTGATTGTGAACCGTAAAGAATGGTTACGTCTTTGGTTACGGCCTGACCAGCATTTTGTGAAGCTGCCGGTGCAGCTGCTTGCGCCCCCGAAAACTGGGAAGCAGCTAGATATCCGCTTAACCAAAGTTTTTGTTGGTCTGTCAATGTCGGCAGAATACGGTTTAGGAGCTCTGCCTGCTCCTGACTAAACGGACTGTTTAATACCTGAAGTTGCAACATATCCACCTCACTAAGGAATTAAAATTCAAAAACCCGCTTTAAATATCACGGGACAAGAATTTTTTTACTTTTCAGTCTCTCTAATAGATTAATAATATAATAATTTGACAATTCCTATAAGTCAAGTCGGTTTTAAAAATAAATTTAATTTATCGACAAAATTCGGGTGGTGACAGGCACCACCCGAATTTTGTCGAATCACCCTTCCGTGACACTTTGTATGAATTTTACTGGTTTTTCTTTAGCGTTTTGTACATTTAGAATTATCTGATACTTTTGGTACCATTGGTTTAAGGAAGGGAGGGCAGCTGACCAGGCTTAATTGGATCTAAACTGTAACAAACAATGAAAGACTTAATACCTTTTTGATACAATGAAATAGCATTGTTAGTTGATAAAGGGGTGTCCATCTTGTTTAGCAGTTTACACGAACTAGCGCAATTTACCATTTTTCATTATTTCATTGAAATATCAAAAATAAAAAGGCGGTCTGGTCAGGAAAGAGAAATAAGTGATTTTTTGATTCGTTTTGCAAAGGAACATCAGTTAGAAATCATCCAAGATCAGGCTTTAAATATCATTATTAAAAAACCTGCTTCACCGGGGTACGAACACGCCCCCACTGTCATTATTCAAGGGCCGATGGACATGATTGAGGATAAAAATGATGCAGAACATGACTTTGTGAAGGATCCTCTCCAATTAAGAATTGAAGGAGATATGCTCTATGCAACAGATACGACCTTAGGTGCCAATAGCGGGATTGCTCTCGCCTACTCTCTTGCATTATTGAGCTCTAATCGGATTCCTCATCCAAATCTAGAAGTGGTCCTTACGACAGAAGGCAGATTGACAATGAAAGGTGCCCGTGAATTGGACACCTCCCTTCTAAGCGGAACCATCTTAATCAATCTAGATTCAGACGAATCGGGAAAACTATTGGTCAGTGGTGCAGGCGGGATTGCCAATACATTTAACCTCCCTATTTTTTGGGATGATTCAGCGAAGAATAAAACTCTCTGCCGCATTCATATTAGCGGATTAAAAGGCGGTCACTCGGGCCTTTGTATCAATCAAGGAAGAGGGAATTCCATCAAACTTTTGGGCCGGATTTTACAGGGGTTATCTACGAAAATGGAGTTTAGCCTGACAGGGTTGACCGGCGGTACAAAAGACACTTCCATTCCCCGAGAGGCAGAAGCTCTCGTTCTAATTAATCCCAAAAAAGTTGGTCAGTTAGAGGATGAGGTGGCCCAATGGAACCAGATCTTTAAGAATGAATTAAGGCACTCCGATGGACAAGTACTTGCACAAGTTACAAAGAAAGAAGAAGTTTGCCAGAGAGTATTTTCAAAGGAAACAACGGAAAAAGTAATTGCTGCATTGCTCTTATTACCCAGCGGTGTAGAAAATATGAGCTTGGATTTCCCTGGTATAGCGGAAAGTTCCTTTAGCTTGGGTGTGGTAAGAACACATGATACAGACATTACTTTTGAAAGTTTCATTCGAAGTTCTGAAAAAAGTTTAAAAGACAAGATGATGAATGAAATGAAAACCCTTGCAAGTATTCTTGGTTGTGAAGTGACATTTGGCTATGATTATCCAGAATGGCCATATAACCCAAATTCGAAAATCAGATTACTTTTTGAGATGGTATATAAAGAAAAATACGGAGAAAAGATCGAATCAATTGCAATTCATGCCGGCATTGAATGTGGTCTTTTTTTAGAAAAGATGGACTTGGATGCTATATCAATTGGACCTAATGTTTATAACAGTCATACACCAAATGAACATTTAAGCATCTCGTCCACCTTAAAAACCTGGGAATACCTTCTAGCTGTTTTAAAAGAAATTCATGCGATTGAGCTCGTAGGCCCGCAGAGCAAGTTCAATACAAATCCGCCGTTCTGGATTGGTTAAATCACCAAGTAGTTCTTCGAGTTTGTCGAGACGATAATACAAGGTTTGGCGGTGGATAAACAGCTCCTTGGCCGTTTTCTGCTTCGAACTATTATTATTTAAATATACTTTAAGGGTTTCAAGCAACTGGTGTCCATGCTCCTTGTCGTATTGGATTACCCTTCCCAAATAATCATTGATGAACGAAGGGGTAGTTCGATCGTCTTTCATATTTAATAGGATACGAAAAATCCCCATATTCTCATAAAACGGATCGGGATTTGATTCAGTTATTTTAGCGATTTCAATTACTTGCTTCGCTTCTTGAAAACCTTGGTAGGCTTGGGTGAGTAAATGAGCCGGGTTACTCATCCCAATAAAGATTTCTCGGTTTTCCAGTAAATTTGCAACCGCTTGTTTTAATTGAAGTACCGCCATACCGATACGTTCCTGAATAGGCCGCATTTGTTTGCGATCAATTTGCGTTTGATAGACAAGCAAATACACACGGTTCCCCAAGGGAAGAATAACCGTTTGAAAAAAATGGCGCTTCAACATATTTCGGGTCATAACAACCACACTTTGCTGAGTAGTTCCTAAATCATCATAGGTGGAATTCAACCTTGGGAAACCCCATTCCATAACACCACAGTAAAAACAAAAATCACGCATATCATTTGGGATAAGGCCAAGTTTTGTCCGAAGCAGCTCCTCCCCTTGGATACGGTTGTTCAAAATATCGTTTAATAGAATATTTTGTTCGTGGAAATTTCTCTCTTCAATGAATAAACGGCGTAATAAATTCTGGGCGATGGCAGTGACAGTATAGTCTAATGATAGAGATAGGAATTCATCTACATCCCTTTCAACCATCCATATACCAACATATGCAAGACACTGCCCCATCGCAATGACTGGTTGATAGAGTAAGATGTTATCCTGATGAACAGTTTTTCGCATTTGTTCTGTACTATCAATAGAACATTTCTCCATCTGCATTTTAAATAATTCTATACATTCCTTTTGAATAGTTGGATTTAACTGTGGTAGAAAGATCGGGTCACCGTCAATGGGATAGTAAATGACGTTTAATGAAAGCATTTGATGAAACGTTTGCAGAATGGTGCTGATCCCTTTTGATTGTAAATTTAATTGCGATAATTTTTTATGAAAGGTTTCTAATTCCTTTAAAACCTTTGCATTGGAATTGATTAATAATGCATGTATATCACGAGTAATCTCAACAAATTTAACTTTTCTAGTAAAAATAATCATTGGAAAATCATAGGTTTCCGCCATTTCAATCATTTCACTCGGAATTGATGAAAAATTCGACCCTAACTCAATACAAAGAGCAGAAGCATTTTTCCGAATGAGCTCCCGAAGGAATGATAAACAAGAATTTAGATCGCCATTATAAAACAGACCTGTTGTAAGAATTAACTCATTTCCATCAATGAGACTTTGATTTTCATTGGTTTCAAGAATATGAATCCATTTTACTTGACGGTTCATACCGTTAAACCCTGCAATTACTTTTGCCTCGCTGAAATGGGGCCGTTTTATAATATCTCTTACAGTAAATATCCGTTCAGACATAATGTTTAACTCCAATCGAAAAAACGTATAATTGATTAGACATTTTGTATTTGACCCATATTTTATCACAGTAAGGGTTTATATAATAATGGTTTAATCTAATCTTCCGTCCATTTTTAATTAACAGAATATTATGAATAATATTAATAGGAGTTGATCGGTTTTGGAAAAAGTCGTTTTGCTGGAACCAAATCAGGTAACCAAAAGAAAATTTAAACTGCAAATGCCACATAGTTATGTTTTTATGGGACTAATCATTCTCATAACTGCCCTTTTCACCTATATCATTCCGGCAGGTGAATTTGACCGAGTGGAGGATCCTGTTACAAAAAGGTCATTAGTTGTGCCGGATTCCTATCATTCCGTTCATCAAACACCCGTTAGTTTTTTTAATATGTTTATAAGTATTCAAAAAGGAATGCTGCACGGGGCAGAAATTATTTTTTACCTTTTTTTCGCCTATGGTTTTATCTTTATCCTGACAAAAACCGGAGTATTTAATAGCGGCATAGGTGCACTCGTTCGAAAACTAAAAGGAAAAGAAGGCCTAATCATTCCCGTATTTATGCTTGTCTTTGGAGCCATGGGTGCGGGGTTTGGGATGTATGAAGAAAGTTATGGATACATTCCGATCATGATGGGAATCACTGTTGCACTTGGGTATGATGCATTGGTTGGTGTTGCCATTGTTTACGTCAGTATTACCACAGGTTTTGCAGCAGCCGTTACCAATCCTTTTACCGTCGGCATCGCCCAAGGTATTGCTGGCATTCCGCTTTTTTCGGGTATTGCCTTTCGTGCCATTGCATTTGTTGTCTTTATGTCTATTTCCATATTCTTCGTCATGCGCTACGCTAAAATGGTGAAAGAAAATCCTGAAAAGAGTATTGTAAAGAATGTACAATTCCCCTTTTTATCCGGCATTGTACAAGGCGGTCTAACAGATACAAAATTCACCGTTCCACATAAGATTAGCTTAGGGTTGTTTGTTTGTACGATTATTACCTTGGTTACCGGGACTGTGAAATTTGGCTGGTACCTTCCTGAATTATCAGGTGTATTCATCATTATGATGATTGCTATTGGTTTAGTAAACAGACTCACGCTCGCTGAAGTAGCAGATACGTTCATTGAAGCCTGCAGAAATATGGTATATGCCGCACTCTTAATCGGAATGGCGAATGCGATTCTCGTTATTTTAGAAGACGGGCATATTATCGATACGGTTGTCTATTATATGGCCAATGTCATTAAAAACTTATCTCCCTATGCAGCATCCGCCGGCATGATTATTGTGCAAACTCTGCTTAATTTTTTTGTACCATCAGGAAGTGCAGCGGCAACCATTTCAATGCCAATTATGACACCTTTATCCGATCTCATTGGGATCAATCGTCAAATTGCCGTTCTAGCATTCTCATTTGGAGACGGATTTGCAAACATGCTTTGGCCTTCCACTGTTGTGGTCATCTGTGGAATAGCTGGCATTCCCGTCGATCGCTGGTATAAATTTTTATGGCCACTTTTCATCACCATCATGGTCATGGAGATTATCTTTATGATCATCGCAGTCGCAATCAATTATGGACCGTAATTTTAAATTGAGAGGATGATTCTATTGTACAAACGTTTAGAAGACTTAATTCAGCACCCTGTATTTTACTTTTTTTCAGAAATTTCAAAGATTCCAAGGGGCTCCGGGAACGAGAAAGCCATAAGTGATTACTTGGTTCATTTTGCTAAGGAACGTCATCTAGAGGTAAAACAGGATAAGGCATTAAATGTGATCATCAAAAAAGCGGCCAGTCCTGGTTACGAGAATATACCGACCGTGATTATCCAAGGACATATGGATATGGTATGTGAGAAAAACAAGGGGACTGTTCATGACTTTAAAAAGGATCCCATTCAGTTACGAATCATTGAAGATATGCTTTATGCAACGGACACAACATTAGGAGCTGATAATGGAGTAGCTGTTGCCTACGCTCTTGCCTTATTAGACTCTACAGAAATTCAACATCCTTCCCTTGAAGTGATCATTACAACTGAAGAAGAAACAACGATGGGTGGAGCTTTAGCCGTAGACCCTTCCGACCTTAAGGGGAAAATCCTGATTAATATTGATTCAGAAGAGGACCATAAGCTATTAGTCAGCAGTGCTGGCGGGATAAAAACAACGCAGATCCTTCCAATTGTTTGGGAGGAGGCTCCAAACAACACATCAGCCTATTGTATAAGTATCAAAGGATTAAAAGGCGGTCATTCCGGGATATCGATCAATAAAGGAAGAGGCAATTCCAATAAAATCATGGGGCGCATCTTATCGGACCTATTATCAGACCTTCCTTATTTTTTACAGCAAATTAACGGAGGGTCAGCAACCAATGCGATTCCCCGTGAAACCGATGCAATTATTTTCGTTGCCGGGAATTCTATTAAAAAATTAGAAGCTAAAATAGATGAATGGAATACTATTTTACAATTCGAACTGAAAACTTCCGACCCGGAGGTACATATTACCTTAAATAATGTGGAGTTAGAGTTTACTCATGTTTTTTCAGAGGAAACCAAACAAAAAGCGATTACTTCGCTGATGCTTATTCCAAACGGCATTGGAAGCATGAGTATGGACATTGAGGGATTGGTGGAGAGCTCGACTAACTTAGGAGTGATAACTACTTCCGAAACAGAACTCCATTTTGCTAGTGATTCAAGAAGTTCGGTGAAAAGTTTAAAAGAGGATATAGTCAAAAAGGCCTGTTTAATAGCGGCAATACTTGGCTGTGAATTGGTAATGGAAAACGATTATCCAGAGTGGCCTTATAATCCGGATTCAAAGATTCGTCAAGTATTTGAAAAGGTGTTTAAGGATCAACACAACAAAGATATCGAGATCATTGCCGTACACGCCGGTATTGAATGCGGAATTTTGATAGATAAAATCCCGGGACTGGACGCCATTTCAATTGGACCAGATATGTACAATGTCCATACTCCAAACGAACACCTAAGCATACCTTCAACCATCAATAATTGGGAGTACTTCCTATCCGTATTAAAAGAAATGAAATCATTTGAGTGGTGAGAATAATCCCTTGTTATATTCGACAAAATTCGGGCGGTGACAGGCACCGCCCGAATTTTGTCAATTCACTCAAATGGTCTATTTCGCCCGATGGACGGTTAGGTTTACTTTGCTTGTTTCACACATGAATGTGGAGAGGTGGACGGGTTGGTCGTTTGAGTCAAAGGCGATTTTTAGGATTCTGAATAGGTTGGCTCCGATATCGCATTCTAGGTATTTGGCATATTCCTTTGTTGCACCGATTACATCGATGATTTTATCGTTGCTGACGATTTCTGTGTTGTAATCCTCTGAAAGGATTTTATAAGTGGATTCGTCCATTGCGATTTTCTTTTCCAAATCCGGAAACTGAATAAGCGAATAATGTGCAATATCATAGAAAAGTGGACGGTCATTCACATACATAAGCCGCTCTAGTTCTAGTACCGGACTCCCTTCCTTAATCTTGAGGTGTTCAGCAACATCCTTTGGTGCCGTAATCACTTCACTTTTAAGAATACGGGAATTTGGAATCATCCCCAACTGGTGACTGAACTCCGAGAACCCGCTTACAGATAACAGTTCATTGTGAAACTTATTCGAAGCTACAAACGTTCCCCTGCGCGGTATACGTGTCAATGTACCATCCTTCACCAATTCTTCAATGGCTTTTCGGATCGTGATTCGGCTGACATTGTACGTTTCACAAAGCTCCGCTTCCGTGGGAATCTGTTCATCCGGCTTATATTTCCCCTGCTGAATATCATTCTGCAGCATTTGCCTAATCTGCATATAGAGGGGCTGGGGAGTTGAAGCATTTAAATTCATACTTTTCATCCTATCCGTCATGTGTTTATACATTTATTATACATTGCCGGCCGGCTATCGTCACCATGCGCCGAAATAGCGGATGGTTTTTGCTGCCGTTTTAGTCCCTAATGCTAAACATTGTTGGATAGATTGTCCCTGCAGTGTTCCATAAATAAAGCCCGAGATAAATGAATCTCCTGCTCCCATCGTATCAACAACATCGGCCTCTAACACTCCGCACTGGTAAAATTGCTTGCCGTCGTAAGCAATCGAGCCATTTTCTCCTAACGTAGCCACCGCCACCCTAGAACCTTGTTTTTTAACATCCTTTAAGAATCCTCTGATATATTCGTCATCCTTCAAATAAGAAAAGAAGGAATAGTCCACAAAGGCGGGCAATGTTTTAGCCAGACCATGCTCTAACTGATCTGAAAAATCAAATGCCGTGAGCAATCCTTTTTGTTTAAAAAGAGGATAATACCATTCAACATGTCCCCAAATTCCAGCGTGAACAAGCTGATGGGTGTGAATAAACTCCAGTTCCTCATCGGTTAAGGTAAACTGAGCCATTACTCCTTCATCATAATCCCCAAAACGACGGTCATTATCAATCAATTCAACATGTGTTACCGCTGTTTTCCCGTCCTTTTTCGTGAGAAATGTCGTATCCACGCCCCTGCCCTGGACCGCCTCAATCATTTGATCACCATATTGGTCATTCCCAACCCAGCCGATATAGGAAGAGTCCGACCCCAACTCCTTCAAGTAGACAGCAACATTCACAGGGTTTCCTCCGGGAAACGCTTTCCCGCTTCCAAGATAGACGTCCATACAGTTATCACCAACTGTTACAATTCTCATTCTTACCCCCGCCTTCTTTTAAATTGAAGAAACGAGCACTACAAGGTAGTGCTCATTAACATTCTTAATATTCTACTTTACGATAGTATCTTCTTAGCTCTAATGGGTGGTTTCTCTCCCGCTCAAGGTAAACGCTGATGCGGCTTAACACTGCCCAGTTAATGCTGACGGAGAAGTGCTTTCTAAATTCTTCGCTGATCCCCGCCATTTCGAAGTCTTTTGTATCAATAACGGTTAATTGGCTGGTAATTTTTTCAGCAAATCTTTCAACACGGTCCATCAGCGGTCTCGTTTCATCTTCCCCTTTAAGTAAAATAACACTCGTATCTTCGAGCACTAGTTCAAGCGTGCCATGGAAAAATTCCGCTGCATGAATCGATTTCGCATGAATCCATTGCATTTCCTCCAAAATACACATTGCATAGGAGTAAGTGTTCCCCCACAGATTACCTGAACCGACCATCATGTGGTAATCAGTATCCTTATGTCTAATCGCAAATTCCTCAGCCTTTTTATCAAAAGCTTTAACAGCATTAAGAATCGCTTGCGGCAGCAAGGAGACCTCCTTCGTGAATTGCTCATATTGTGGAAACTCATTGTTGTTATGCATGAATCGGAAGATTACCATGTATAACAACATAAAGAACGTATCAAAGGAATGCTTCTCTGAACCAGTTGTGATACAGTAATCCACTACCTCTGTTAAGGGAGTATTTGGCTCCGCAACCAACGCAATCGTGGTAGCCCCTCTTTCTTTACAAAACTCTGCAGCGGCAACGGTTTCTTGTGTTGTTCCCGATACGGAGGTAAAGATACAAACCGAATCCTTCGTAAAATGCTTATTGTTCATGACCATAAACTCTGCTGCAATTTCGGCATGAACATCAATCGTTGAATTGGATTTTAAAATATATTCATAGGGATACATCATCGCGATCGTTCCACCAGCACCAATTAGGAAAAGATTACTGTATCCTTTTTGACAGATTGAATCGACAATTTCTTCGATTTGCCCCCTAAATGCAAGCCCTTCTTTTTCTACAAGCTTCAGGAATAACTCTTCATCAAATTTTAACATGGCGAATTCCTCCGAATGATTTATTTGTTATGTCTTGTATTATAATTAAACATTACAAATTATACAATTGCTTTTTCAAAAAAATTTTAGGAAGGTAGTTCAAGGTGAGCCAACTTCCCAAAAATCATTACGCTACTAAATTGTCATCCTTGCCGTTCTTAGATCCATATCTTTTTTCCCAGTAGAAATAGACTGGCAATCCTGTGGCAATAACAATAAATGCTGCAACCATCCCCTGCCAAGGAGCCCAAGTAAAGGTTCCCCATGCAAGCCAAGATGCTCCGAGAATGGCTAATATCGTTGTTATTCTCCACATCGGCATCCGGTAGATTGGATTATAGTCATCCCGCTTTCGGCATTTATAAACAGCTGCAAAATCCAAGATATTGATCACCAATTGAATTAAGGTAAAATATCCAAGCAAAGTGGTTAAATTGGTTGCAAACACAAGAATACATGCATAGGTAACCTGAACAATAATTGAAAAGCTTGGCGTTTCATACTTAGGATGAACTCGTCCAAAACGTTTAAAAAACAGACCGTCCTTTGCCATCGCATATTCTAAGCGCGGCTGAAACATTATACAGGAACTTAATGAACCTAAAATAACAATAATGGCAGTAATCGCGACAAAGGATGAAGCAATATGAGACAGCCCTGGGATATACTTAACAGCATCCGAAACAGCTGCACTTGAGTGAATTAATTTATCAAAAGGCATTAATCCCGTTACACAAACGGCTAACAAAGTATATAAAATTAACACGATAAAGACAGAACTAATCAGTGCACGCGGAAGAATTTTTCCCGGATTTTTAAATTCACCTGCCATAAAACAAATAGCTGCCATACCGGTGTAAGCCCAAGTGGTCGCAGAGACGCCACCTATTAGACTTGTTTTTACTGCACCACCATGAGGTGTATACGAAAAGTTTCCAGTATTCATGTACATCAAGCCTAAGGCAATAACGATTAAAAATGGAATGATTTTTACAGCCGTAATAATCACCTGAAAAAGACCGCCTTCTTTTACACTCCGATAGTGTATCGAGGTAATCACCAAAATAATGGCAACCCCTAATAATTTACCGGCAAACCCAGAGAAGAATGGAAAAAAGCTGGCTAAGTAAGAAACAACAGCTAAAGCCATAATGGAAATCGATGGCGGATCCAATGCCCAGAAGGTCGCCCATCCATATAAAAAGGCTAAAGGTCTCCAGCCTGCTTTATTCAGGTAAACGTAACCGCTTCCATTTTCGGGATAAGCTGTTGATAATTCAGCAAGAACCATTACTTGCGGGATGGCGATAATGCCGCCGATAATCCAAGCTAAAATGGAAATCGAAGGGGTTCCGGCTGCTTTAGCAACATCACCGGACGAGACAAAAATACCTGACCCTACGGTCGTTCCAACAGCAATTGCCAAAGCCGACCAAAAACCGAGCTTTCTTGTTAGCGTAGTATTACTCATAAAGAGCTCCTCCAAATTTTTAGATTATAAGATTCCTAATTCATTTAATTTCTCTAATGATTTCTTAACGGCATCTTGTGGATTTTGATAATAACTTGATCCCATAATCTCGAGGGTACATGCCCCTTCGTATTGATGGTTTTGAAGGCTTTTGACATATTCTCTCCAATTTAGGTGTCCATCATCTAAAGCTAGGTGTGAATCTGTCTCACTATCGCCATCGATTAAATGGAAATGACTTAACTCTGGCAGCATCGAAAAATAATCATCCGGTGTTTCATCCGCCAGCTGCATGGCCACGGTATCAATCATCCCTTTTAATGAAGGGGATTGAATTTCTTCAATCATTCTCTTTAGTCCAGGTGTGTCAATAATGAGATTGGACTCAAATTTCGTTAATGGCTCAAGCGCAAGAGTGATACCTTCCTGTTCAGCTGCTTTGGAGATTTGAAAAATAGAATCGCTTGCATACTTCCAAGATTCTTCTTGTGTACGGGAAAAATCACCGATCCCGGATGTAATTAACATTTTATCCGTCTCCAATTCGACGGCAGCATGTAAATTTTCAATAAAATAATCAATGCTCGTTTTTCGCCACCGTGAATCCGAAGCAGCAAGATTAAAAGGATAGATGCATTGTTCTGGTGTATAGCAGACAATCTCTATGTTTCTAGCTTTAATCTCTCTCAAATTACTAAGTAGATTTCGATAGACATATAAATGTGGCTCACCGGCCCATAATTCAATACTACTTATATTCAGGCGATCCATACAATCCAAAAAATATGGGAAAGGAAAATGCCTGAAGGTAATATTCATTCCTGCGATTTTCAAAATTTTAAACCTCCCTTCTGTTGAAAACGTTTTATTTGTTATGTCTTGTATTATAATCAACGAATACATTAAATGCAATGAATATTTTTAATATTTTTATTGAACAGATTTTGACAAAATCCATGAAAAAAAAACCCGATTTTTCGACAAAATTCGGGTGGTGCCAGGCACCTATTTTGTTTTTCTAAAATAATTTTTTTGCAGCAGATTGATTCATTTCAAAAAAGCTGTAATCATGTTCAAATCCTTCTTCAATACTTTAATTAACTAATTTATTAGACTAATAACTTTATAAAGGTTGGGGAAATTTTGTTGACACCGAAAAAACAACACTTTTATACTATAATCAATTGTTAATTTATCTGAAAATTCCAACCAGATGTAATCGGCGTTGATATCTAAATTTGTAAATTTTTTGGAGGTGTATGAGGAATCAATATTTGAACATTTTGATGAACGGTTTCCTAGTTTAAGCAACAAATCCGTTTTACTTTTTAAAAGCCCTTGAATCAATTTAAATTAATTTCAGTGGAGGTATTATATGCTCGATATAAATGTAAAGCAAACTCCAAGAACTGAACAGCAGGAAGCAACAGCACCTAATACATTGCAAAGAAAATTAAAAGCCCGCCATTTGACAATGATTTCACTAGGCGGTGCGATCGGAACAGGACTTTTCCTGGGCAGCGGCCCGGCCATCCACGCAGCTGGACCCGGTGGAGCTTTTGTCGCTTATACTTTAATTGGAATCATGGTTTATTTTATTATGACAAGCCTGGGAGAATTGGCTACCTTTATGCCGGTTAGCGGTGCATTTAGTACATATGCTACCCGATTTATTGATCCAGCTCTCGGATTTGCTTTAGGCTGGAATTATTGGTATTCCTGGGCGATAGCACTTGCAGCAGAGCTTTCAGCCTCAACAATGATCATGAAATTTTGGTTTCCTCACAGTTCCTCATTTTTATGGAGTCTAATCTTTTTAATCACCATATTTTTATTAAACTATTTATCGGTCAAAGGATATGCAGAAGGGGAATATTGGTTTTCATTTATTAAAGTCGCCACGATTGTCATTTTTATTGTTGTAGGTTTATTAATGATTTTTGGAATTATGAATGGAAAACCCATTGGATTCAAAAACTTTACGATTGGTGATGCTCCGTTTGCCGGCGGGTTTATGGCGACATTGGGCATTTTCATCGCTGCTGGTTTCTCCTTCCAAGGGACAGAAATCATCGGGGTTGCAGCGGGTGAAAGTGAAAATCCTGCGAAAAACGTCCCCCGCTCGATTCGGACAACTTTTTGGCGGATTTTCTTATTTTACTGTCTTGCAATTTTTGTAATCGGGTTAATTGTTCCTTATACTACAAGCAGTTTAGCAGGAGATACCGTCATGGTTAGTCCTTTTACACTGGTATTTAAAAAGGCAGGGCTGGCGATTGCAGCATCATTGATGAACGCAGTTATCTTAACAGCGGTACTATCAGCAGGAAATTCTTGTCTTTATGTTACGAGCCGGATGTTATTTGCAATGGCAGAAGAAGGGCAGGCACCACGTATTTTTACCAAACTAAATAAACGCGGCGTTCCTGTTCCTGCAATCATTGCAACAACCCTTGTTGGAATGTTTGCATTTCTTGCTTCCTTTTTCGGAGATGGTGTAGTGTATATTTGGCTGATGAATTCAGTTGGTGTAACAGGATTCATTTTTTGGCTAGGAATTGCTGCCAGCCATTATCGATTCCGAAAAGCTTATATTGCTCAAGGCTATTCACTCGAAGATCTTCCCTATCGCTCTAAATGGTTTCCTTTCGGTCCGATCTTTGCTTTCGCACTATGTCTTATCGTGCTATTGGCCCAGGATTATCAAGCTTTCACGAGCGATCATATTGAGTGGGGCGGTATAATAGCTGCCTATCTCGGAATCCCGCTCTTCATTGTCATGTGGTTTGGATACAAATTTATTAAGAAAACAAAGGTTATTCCATTGCATGAATGCAAAATTGATTTTGATGAACATCGCAATGCTTCAATGAAGTAATGTTTTTAAATTCTCCCGTTCCCATATAAGGGGTTCCATTTTCAAATAATTTCTTGAAAAATGGAATAAAAATAGAAATGACGTGTGAATGGACACACGTCATTTCTATTTTTATTCCCCTTGTGATATATGTAGTATATTATAAATTGTTCCACTCCCTTCTTTTACCTGGCTTATATCACTTAAAAAGTAAAACACATCGTATTCCCATTTATCCGGATTATAAATAACGATATATTCTACATCGTCAATTGTTGGAATCTCTTCCGCTATTTTAGTCTTTAGGTTATTTAAACTTTCTTGTGGTGGGATATTTCTTGTAATTTGAAAAAGATATTGATTCTCTTTAATTTTAGATGAGGTGGTATCAATTAGTGGAATCCCTACATTAACCCGCTGCCAACCAAAAGAGTTGAGGATATTGTCATAATATCCATTAAACAAAAACTTGTTCAGACCATTACTGCCTTTCCACAGATATAAGGGGCAATAACTATTTTGTAGATTTTGATTGATGCCTTTTTCTGTTATCAAATATAGTTTAAATTTCAGTTCATCAAATCCGTCTGTTTTATGACCATTATTTTTTACCCTATCTCTGATGATCTTCATATCATAATCACTTGGTAATGTAATTTTGTATTGTGTTGCAATCATTTTCGTTTATCCCTCCCTCTCATAATTTGGAAAAGTATAAGTTTACCAATCCTATTAAAACATAAATTGGAAAGTTTTATAAGCTTGAACCGTTTTTGATTGCCTGCTTTACTTTTTTAAAACAAATTGATAGCATGCAAACGCGTCCACTTCTTTAAAACCTTCTTTATGATATAGCTCCTTTGCCCCTTCATTTTCTCCATTTACTGAAAGAATCGTTCTTTTGTAAAAATGGTCCCTGGCATATTGTAGAGAAGCTCTTAGTAAAACTCTTCCTAATCCTTTTCTTTGATATTCTGGCAATATCGCTAGCGGTCCAATATTCATTATTGGTTCGTCATCATGCTTATCAGCAGCACCTCTGACCACCCCTACTGGTTTTTCCTTATGAAATAGGATTTTCATTCCACCTTCAAGGTAATCGCCACTAGAAACCATTTTCTTAACGTCCTCGGGTGTAATCGGGGTTTCACTCCCCTTCAGGTTAGCAAACCCCGCGTTCCGAACTTTACACCAAATTTCTTCATCTTTGCTAGATCTGAAGGTCTTTATCGTGTATCCGTTTGGAAAAATAACCATGGGAACTTCTAAATCCTCCCTCACCATCAGGAAGGAGTACCGTTCTACTGTAAAGCCTAACTGTTCGATCGACTTAGAGAGGGACTTATTATTTAGCGGGATAAAGAGGAAGATTTTATCTAAGTTTTTTGTATGATTGAATATGGACTGCAAAAGCAATTGGAAACACTTTGGGTTCTTTTTTTTGGAATGAAAAATTCTAAATCGTGCCGTTCGTCCTCTTTGATGGTAATCATCAATCATTAGAGATGCTGCTGCGATAGCCTGCCCCTTTTTATTGGCCACTATATAGGTAGGATTCTCTTTATTCGGCTCAAACTCATTTAGGTTTTCATCGAAAAGATAGGAACCGTCTACCTCATTTCTATGTTTCCTACAGTATTCTATAAAGTCATTTATTTTTTCGATATTTAATGCTTCCACCTTCATTTTATCCCCCCACAAAAACATCTGTTTGTTCTATATATGTTTTTTTGTTTGTGGGTATGATATGGTTGATATTCATTTGAGGAGGGATTTTTTGTGTCAGAATTGGAGCCATTAGAATATTCAACCGGCACGGCCATTCGTGATTACGATATTATCGAAATCACAAAGACAACCGAAGGCTATGAGGTATTTCTTGATATTAATTTAGATAGCGGCTATAGCCTGACTGGAACAAAGTTAGAAATAACGGATGAGGATTTAACGGGATATGAAACCAATGAAGTAGAGGAAGCCATTAAATATGCATTGGGTTTTTTTGAGGAATCGTTGAGTTGATGGTTTGTATTCTAGGTGACCGATGTAGCATTTTTAGGCTATTTGGGCATCAAGAGTGGAGGTCGATGACCGTAATTTGATTTTTTAGGTGTGTTCGGGAATCTAGATGGACTTTCGGTTACCGCGGATGCTGGTTTTTCTGGTTTGCGGGCACCGAGAACAACTTTCGGGTTACACGGATGCTGATTTTTCAAACAGACGGGCATCTAGAATAGCTTTCGATGACCATGTCCGTTACTTTTACGACTAAATAGGCATTTAAATTCAAAAAAGTCCAATTCGATAGCGAATTGGACTTTGATTTTAACAATATCAATATTTTATGGGCCTAAATGGACTCGAACCATCGACCTCACGCTTATCAGGCGTGCGCTCTAACCAGCTGAGCTATAGGCCCTTATTTGGAGCGGGTGATGGGAATCGAACCCACTACATCAGCTTGGAAGGCTGAGGTTTTACCAGTAAACTACACCCGCATATCACAATTTTATAAAAATGGCTGGGCTAGCTGGATTCGAACCAACGAATGACGGAGTCAAAGTCCGTTGCCTTACCGCTTGGCTATAGCCCATCGATCTAAATAATGGGGCGGATGATGGGAATCGAACCCACGAATGTCGGAACCACAATCCGATGCGTTAACCACTTCGCCACACCCGCCATAATCAAATATTAAATTGGTAGCGGCGGAGGGGATCGAACCCCCGACCTTACGGGTATGAACCGTACGCTCTAGCCAGCTGAGCTACACCGCCATGGAATTAAATTACCTATTTCAATATAACCTTATAAAATTGGAGGCGGCAACCGGATTCGAACCGGTGGTAAAGGTTTTGCAGACCTCTGCCTTACCACTTGGCTATGCCGCCAAAAATGTGGAGCGGAAGACGGGATTCGAACCCGCGACCCCCACCTTGGCAAGGTGGTGTTCTACCACTGAACTACTTCCGCATATTAAAGCTTATGGTACTTCTCCAATTTTGTTACATTCCATTTAAAAATGGTGAGCCATGAAGGACTCGAACCTTCGACCCTCTGATTAAAAGTCAGATGCTCTACCGACTGAGCTAATGGCTCGTATTGGGGTTTATCCCTAAAACATATTCTAGCTTAAGTCAGATGTTTAAAGAAATACAGACTAAGCTAATGGCTATATATGGTGGAGGATGACGGGATCGAACCGCCGACCCTCTGCTTGTAAGGCAGNTATGGTGCGGGTGAAGGGAGTCGAACCCCCACGCCTTGCGGCGCCAGATCCTAAGTCTGGTGCGTCTGCCAATTCCGCCACACCCGCATATAAAACAGCCTGGCAACGTCCTACTCTCACAGGGGGACAGCCCCCAACTACCATCGGCGCTGAGAAGCTTAACTTCCGTGTTCGGTATGGGAACGGGTGTGACCTTCTCGCCATTATTGCCAGACTATTTTGTTTAAGGTATCATTCCCTCAAAACTAGATAATACAGAAGAAGTGTTAGTAAAAACGAGTTCACCTTCATATGATACATATGACTTGGTTAAGTCCTCGATCGATTAGTATCAGTCAGCTCCACATGT
>NZ_JBHTHD010000011.1:0-881732 GCF_042675345.1 Neobacillus sp. GCM10027624 | reverse complement strand
GTATTCTTTCTTCAGCTGTAAATTTGGCCATAAAAAAACCCCTAAACGTTAGAATGGTGTCTAACATTTAGGGGGCATTTCAATGTTATTAGGCTAATTATCTTTATTCCTTATTGTGATAAAGCACCGAGTTAAATAAAAGTTTTATTAAAGCATATTAATTTACCTCCTGAAGAAAAATAAGGTACCAATCAAACTAAAATCCGGTGGTAAAAATGAAATTTAACAACGAGATATCAAATGTTCTGCATTACAATATCCAAACCTTAACTGCCCTTTTGGGACAGAGTTCTGATTTTCAAGTAAGAGAAATTACCTTGACCGGTATAAATAAGAAAGCAGCAATTTTATTCATCGATGAGATTGTAGATGCCAATGCAGTTCAGCGATACGTACTAGAACCTTTATTAACATATAACCTACCTCATTTTAAAACAGACGAAGAACTGCTTACATTTATGGAATCATCTGTCATTCAATCGAAAACTATAACACGCGTGGAAGATATGACACATGCTTCAAGTGAGTTGCTGGCAGGCAAAACCCTTATCATAGTTGAAGGAATAAATGCTTTTCTCTCTACCGATACAACTAAATGGAACACACGGAACATAGAAAGCCCAAAAGGACAACGGGTCGCGAAAGGACCTGATGTGGGTTTCTCCGAAAGTAGAAGCACAAACATCTCTCTTGTAAGGAAAATTATTAAAAATCCTAATATCAGAGTAACCAACAAGCAATATGGAACAAACACCCACACAGATGTATCGGTCATGTACATTGATAACATCGTGGATAAGGAAATACTAAAGACAATTTATGAACGCCTTGAAAACCTGCAGTTGGATGCAATTCTGGAAACAAATTACATTCAGATGGTTCTGACGAAGGAGTCCAAATCTTTTTTTCCACTTATGCTCAACACAGATAGACCCGATGTGGTAGCGGGTGAAATGTTGGAAGGGAAAATCGCGATTTTTGTTGACGGCTCACCTTATGTACTAATCGCTCCTGCAGTACTCGTTCAATTTTTCCAAACGCCCGAAGATTATTATTTAGGGAAAACTGGTCTTTTAAATCAGCGCCTTCTTCGCTGTTGTTTATATTTTATAGCCTTGTATATTCCGGGGGTGTATGTAGCGTTTGTGACTTACCATGCAAATTTGCTGCCTATCAAACTGTTATTGGGGTTTGTTTCACAAAGAGAATTGGTACCATTTCCATCCGCATTACAAGTATCTGTTTTGATTATTGTGACCATAGCCATAAACGAAAGTTCCTCGCGCCTGCAGCAAAATATTGCCATTACGGTGTCCATTTTCGCAGGAATTGTATTGGGTCAGTCGGCTATTGAATCACAATTAGTTGAACCAGCCAGCTTAGTAATCGTTTGTATTACGTATATTTTAGTCAGTGTGGTCCCAATTTTCTCGATGCGAACACCGGCAGCAACAATCACTCTTGTTTTTATTAGTGCGGGCGCAGCTCTCGGTTTTTACGGAATTGCGTTAATGTCACTTGTTTTACTGCTTCATCTAACTTCCTTACGGAGCTTCGGAGTCCCCTATTTATCTCCTTTTGCTCCACTTGTTGCTCATGATTTAAAAGACAGCGCGATTCAATTGTCACAGGTAGAAATGACAAATGATGAGTCCCGTTACATGAAGGAAGAAACGGTGGAAGAGACAGATGAAGCGTAAACATACGAAATCAAATATTACCCTAATTCTGATAATAGGATTAGTAATCGCTAATATCATCGGCGAATTTGCTCAAGACAGCACATTGAATAAAATTTACATTATTTCCGCGATCGGTATTGATAAAAGTAAGAGTGGATATATTACAACCTTACAAATCTATAATCCAGCATCTAACAGTAAAGAAGGAACAGCGGAACAAGGTGCGTATACATACAGTGCGGAGGGTCGTACAATTCCTGAAGCTATTGAACTTATTCAAAATAGAATGCCACGGTCGATTTTCTTGGATAGTATGGAAGTGGTCGTTATAGGGGAAGCATTAGTAAAATCTGAAGGAATTTCTCCCCTTACCCAATACTTTTTACGGGAAGCTAATTTCCCTTCCAATATAAGGATGGTCATATCCAAAGGAGTAAATCCAGATAAGCTTCTTCAAATCTTTACCCCAGTTCAAAAAATTTCAGGAAACAGATTTGATGAAATGCTGGATTTAAAACAAGATTCCTGGGGTGAACTCTCGAATATGACGGCTGACAAAATAATGGGGTTATTAAAGCAGAATAGGACAGAACTAACCATCCCATATATCGCACTAAAGGGTTCACTCTCAAAGGGAATTTCGAAAAGTAATATCGAAAAAGCGTCGCCAGATACGATATTAGAATTGGGTGGATTAGCCGTTTTTAAGCATCAAAGATTATCATACTGGCTTTCTTCATCGGAAAGCAACCTATTTGCGTTAACCCGAACAAATATACAGAAAACTACATTGGTAACGAAGTGCCGTAAAAAGTCTGGATATTTAACGTGGAAGGATGTTAAAAGTAAACTAGATATTAAATTACAAACTAAAAAGGGATTTCCAACCTATCTTCTTCAGGTTCAAATAAAAGGTAAACTAGAGGATGTGTCGTGCAAAATGGACACTTCGACTGTCCAAAACATTGACCGATTAGAACAAGATGCAGAACAAGCACTTCAAAATCAGATTAATCGGCTGATAAAGAAAACGCAAAATAAAAAAACCGATATCAATGGATTCGCAGAAACTATGTATAGAAAACAACCAGATCGGTGGAACCGGATAAAAAATAATTGGGATTCCGTCTATTCATCCATACCGATTCATACAAAAGTTAGGATTGATATTTTAGAAACCGGAGAAATTTCATCGCAATAATACGGACTCTATACATGGAAGGGAATAAATGGGATGATGGTAAGATTAGCGCCAATTGAAATATTTTCCTTAATGATTAACTTTTTGCTTGGAAGTACTATTGTCGTAGGTTGGAACTTCGAAACGAAACAAGATGTTTGGATTACAATTTTGTTGTCGTTAGGCTTTGGTATAGGGATTTTTTATTTTTATCTGATGCTTCACTCAATCGGAAAATGGGGAAATTTAATCCAACTTATGGAACTTGGGTTTGGAAGATGGATTTCCAAACTACTAGGATTTATATATTGTCTATACTTTATATACATTGCAGGAAGAGTGTTAAAGGATTTCTCCTTTTTCGTCTCTCAAGTGCTTTTTCACAACATCCCCTTTGTGATTATATCTATCACACTTCTACTGGTGGTTTCGTATAGTTGTTATCTTGGCATCGAAGCTACCGCCAGAAGTTCAGTGATTTTATGCGCTTTTTCAGGTTTTTTCATTTTTATTCTTATGGCTTTTGGATACCTATCTCCTTATTTTGAATTTAGCCAATTAACTCCCGTATTCCGGACGAGCTGGAAGAATATTTTCTCTTCCGTTTTTCCAACCGGATTAACTTTCCCGTATGGCGAGCTCATCGTATTTACGATGCTATTTCCATATGCTAACAATAAAAAGTCTTTACGAAAATACGGTTGGATTTCTGTGTGCACAACCGGAATGCTCTTGCTTCTAGCCGGAGAAATGATACTGGGCTTGTTAAATTCTGAAACAGTCAACATGTATGTATTTCCTTTTGTGAAGGCTTTGGAACTGACTAGCGTCGTAGAATTTCTGCCACACATGGAGATTTTTGCGGTCATCCTCAACCTTATCGGTGGATTTGTTAAAATCTCAATATTTATGTACGGCGGGCTTATGATTCTTGCGAACATATTTCCAAAGACAAAGCCAAATCGGCGAATCATGGTAACAGCGGTCCTAACCTTTTTATTCACTTTTACATTGTCGAAAAACATTATTCAACACTTGTTCATTGGATTGAAAATTGTTCCGCTTTATCTCCACATCCCATTGCAATTTATCATTCCAGGTATCTTGGTCATTTGTTTATTTGTAAAAAAACACATTTTAAAATCAATTTAAATAAGGGCTCTAATTGTTCATTTTTTGCATTTGCTTATTGATTCGGTCTACAGCCAATTTTGTTGAGTTGTTTACGAGAGTAACTTTATCAAAATGAACTTCTCCCTCTATATAGAAAGGATAAGCCACCATTATGGCGGATGCTCTTTAACTCTTGCAACCCTAGAGTTTAAATTATCATTCAACAAATTTTTCTTTTATTAGAAAAGGTCTCCATGGAATAAAGAGCTCCTTCACACTAGGCCATAATATTTGTATAGTTCCAGTTAGTGTTGGGCAAAGTTAAAAGAGCAATTTCAATATTATGAGGGGAAAAGTTTATGAAGAATAGTTTTTCCATTCAAGGCACTTACCACTATTTCCAGGAAGCTTTTACTTTCAGCTCGGATTTAAAGATGAAAACAATGAGCTTTCCACAATACGAATATTCGCTTTTTTACTTGGATACGATGGTCGATTCGCAGGTTTTTCAGGAACATATTGTAAAGCCATTATCAATAAGACCTGATGCGAATACCAAAGAAGTTATCACCGTCCAGGATATGAAGGAGACCGAAGACTTGGATGAGGCCGTGAAGGCCCTCGTACAAGGGAAGACGGTTTTGCAAATGGATGGAGATAGTGTTTTATTACTTCTCGGAACTGAGTTACACAAAGGGCGTCAGATTAATTTTCCTACGAATGAACGGGTGCTTCGGGGGTCAAGAGAAGCCTTCGTGGAACATTTGGAAACGAACCTCAATTTACTTAGGAAACGGATTGCCTCACCCGATCTTGTCGTTAAGTATTTCACCATAGGACGTGTTTCGCAAACCAAGGTTTCAGTCATTTACATTAAAGGGATTGCAAATCCGAAAGTTACTAACTTAATTGAAAAAAGACTGCAAAAAGTAGATATTGATAGTATTTACGCCCCTGGGTTCATCCAGGAATTCGTCCAAGACAAACGATTTAGTTTATTTCCGCAAATGCTGACATCTGAGCGTTTAGATCGGACGAGAGCGTATTTGATGGAAGGCAAAGCCGCTATCATTATGGAAGGATCTCCTGATGCTTCAATAATGCCGGTATCGTTCTGGGCTTTTTTTCAATCTCCGGACGATTATCAAATCAATTGGTTGATTGGCAGTGCTATCAGAATGTTGCGTATCACCTGCTTTTTTATTGCTCTCGGATTACCCGGATTATATACTTCACTTGTTGTATTTCACTCATACATTCTTCCAATGAATATGGCTTTGACTGTTCAAGGCGCATTAAAGTATATCACGTTTCATCCCGCGTCTGAGGTGATACTCTTACTTGTTGCGCTTGAAATATTAAAAGAAGCAGCCGTGCGGCTCGCAAGTCCTATAGGGCAAGTTGTAGGAGTAGTGGGAGGCATTATCATTGGAACAGCGGTCGTCCAGTCCAATTTGATTTCTAATACTGCTGTCGTTGTCGCAGCGTTTACTGGCATGGCGTCATATCTCATACCCTCTTACGAAATGAGCAACTCCATCAGACTCCTTAACATACCAGTGATCTTGCTTTCAGCGCTTTTTGGGCTTGTGGGACTTGTTTTCTCTTTTCTTATGCTGAATATTTATTTGTGCCGAATGAACACTATGGGTCTTCCTTATTATTATCCGGCGTTCGCGGACAGCGGAGTGAAAGATACGCTTATTAGGGCGCCTATGTGGAGCTTAAGAAAACGTCCGAAGGAAGCTGCTCCAATCAATCGGCAGCGACTGGGAAATCCAGAAGGGTGGAAGGAATGATGAGGGAAGAGTCTATTTCCAACCGGCATCTTCTATTCCTTGTTCTACTCATGCAAATAGGCAGCAGAATTTTGTCTTTGCCTTACGTAGAGGCAAAATATGCAGGTATTTATGGATGGATGGCTGCTCTTATCGGAGGAGTCGCCTCTCAATTAAGTATTATGCTAATTTGGAAGCTTGGAAAACGTCATCCAGATCAGCATATCTTTCAATATGTTTATACGATTGTAGGCAAATCGATTGGCGGTGTCTTAACCCTCCTTTATGCAGTTTACTTTTCCTATAGTGCGCTCATTGTCGCACTGCTATATATTGATAAGCTAAGCAGATGGGTCTTGCCTAAGACGCCCTGGTGGGTGCTGCTACTCCTAATTTTCGTCGCTTGCGGTTATGCGGCCATGTCGTCATTGCGATTGCAGTCTTTTATCAGTCTTTCACTAGTACCCATTCTCTTTGTAGGATATTTAACGATAGTAGTTAGCGGACTTAAAGAAGCAGATGTCCGTAATGTTTTACCTATAGGGCACAGCGGAGGCTCATCATTTGCAAGCGGTGTATTTCAAGTCTACAGTGCTGGTTTTGGATATGACCTGCTCTTGTATGCATTCCCTTTTGTAAAAAGCCAAAGCAGTAGAAAGCTTCTGGGAGCGATGACTTGGGCAAATGGCTTGACAACCCTATTTTATGTGACGGTTATTTTGATTTGTGCTTTAAACTTCACCCCCGACCAAATGAGCAGCATACCAGAACCAACCGTATTCATATTAAAGCAATTACAATGGGATGTTGTGCAAAGCATAGATATGTTGTTTATTTCATTTTGGTTTTCCATTCTTGCAGCTACCGTATATGTGTATCTTTTTTTGGCCGCTAGAGCAGTATGCCATATTGGAGCTGTTCACAAGGAAAAGCATGTCCTATGGGTTTGGATATGCACAGGAATCTGCTTTACTATTGGCTGCTGGATGCCAGAAGGAAATCTGATAAATGCCGTATCTGGGAAACCATATGAAATAATGAGCGTAGTTTGTATAGTTTTCATACCTCTCCTATTATTGCTCATACCTAAAGTTTCACGTTTGAGGGGGAGAAATATTTGAAAAAACTTACACTCTCCTTTTTAATTTTGCTTATGTTAAGCGGATGCTGGGATCAGCAAAATTTTAAGAACCTCCAAATGATTGATGTGATTGGATTTGACAAGGCAAATAGGTCCGAAGATATGAAATTAAGCCTCGCTATTTCCTCACTATCTGAAGCGCATCAGGGTGGAGGAAAGCCGGAAATGGAATTGACTACGACTCAAGGATCTAGTTTAGCAGACGCCATTGAAACCGCAGATTTCAGGGCACCTGGAACGCTGGCTTTTAATCAAGCCCGTATGTATATCATTAGTAAATCGTTCGCATCCGACAACCCGATTGAGAAAATGAAAATATTAGGACAGGTCGCCACCTGCCCGTTAACATCAAGTGTTGTTGTGTATGACGGAGAAGTTTCCAAACTTCTTACAAAAAAAGAACTAAAGAAAAAAACGAGTGCAAATTATTTAACTAATTTAATAAAAGAGGCCGAGTTTATTCACTTCATTCCCAAAGAGACGCTGCTCCGGTTTCTTTTTGCAAAAAAAGACCCATATGTTGATGTTGCATTGCCGTTAATTCAGTCCAAAGGCGATAATATTCAGCTGAATGGTTCGGCATTATTTCGGGCTGGAAGGTACTCAGGAGTAGATTTGTCCCCAACTCTGACAAAAATAGTTTTGCTAATGAAAGGAGTCGCAGGGTCGGGCATTCATCTCATCGTAGATTTGAACGGAGCCACTTACGATGTATTGGTAAAAAAGGCCCGCAAAAAAATTGTAGTCAACGCCAAGGATAATAAGGTTACTGAAATCATGCTGCCTTTAAAAATACAAGCTCAAATACTGGATACACATACAAACAATAATCCACTGACACAAACAAAGCTGAACAAACTAGAGAAGAAGCTGACAAATGAAATAAATTTTCAAGCGCTTCAAGCAATCCAGACTTTACAGAAGGCGAATTGTGACTATCTAGGATTCGCGCGTGAACTTCATGCTTATCATCATGAGGAATGGAGTAAGATGAACTGGAGAAAGGAATATCCAAGATTAAAGATTCGTCCTGAAGTCAAACTTCAGATTTTAAATTCTGGAGTCATGTTCTAAAAGATATTCGGCATACATGTGATAAAGAAACCTTTTGGAAGTTTCACAAGGTTTTTAGTATTGAAAATTCGCCTCCATTCTTTTTATGAATTTCTTACAGTTGACCGTGACTGGACTAAACCTGGGTCTTTATAATAGGAGTTGAGCAGCTTGAGAGTCCCAATAACAAAGCTTTGGGACTCCTTTTACATTTATAGTTCAAAATCAACCTACTACCTACTCCTCCCTCTTGTAATATTTATAGGTGTTAAAATGAGAAATTTCCGCCTTAACCTTGATGCTCTTCAAGGAACTCTCATCCAGGTAGAACGTACCAGATTTTTCTAATTCATGAAAGGATTTTGGATGGCGGCGGTACCACTTTTTTCCCACGTTCAATAGGTCGGCCTGCTGTTGGATTCCTTCCTTATATAGGGCAGCGACTTTCTTTTTCGTATCCGCTGCAATGATCCGATTTAATTTCGTGATAGAAACATCCTCGATTTTTTCAAGCAAATCTCCTTTCACCGAAAGTTCGACGGAGAACACAGGGGAAGCCGTCCCTTTCATATATTTCACTTTCATTTTGGGAGAGTCGAGCTTAACAGCTGCCAAAAGCTTTTCGTGTTCGTTTACCTCCTCTTCAACGGAATTCTTCTTTTCCGTAAGCCACTCCATGTAGAGGGAGTCTTTAAAGGGGAGGTTAGCTATATGCTTCCGGTTTTGAAAGACGGCCCATCCATTGAAAAAAAGAACGGGATACTTCTTTTCTGCTTTCCAGGTGTTGTGATCGATCTTGACCATGGGGATTTTCGCCACTCCCATAGGTTCAAAATATTCCCTTAAAAATTGTAGTGCCAGCATCGGTTTCAGAGAGTCCAGATAGGCCCTGTTCCCTCCTTTTCGAAACATAACTGTATAGGGGGCAGGATAATCAAATAAGGCTTTGGCCTGGAACACATCCTGGATGGGATCTTCTGCTATCACAATCCGCATTGTGTGACGGAGGGACTTATTACGTTCGATTTCCTCCACGACTTCCCGAAATTTGTGGTCCACAAGATGATTACTTATGACGAAGGTGATTACGTGCCCGAAAAACAAAGGCGGCTCTGACTTTTTATAGAGATGGCTGACGGCCAGATTCAACGTTTTCCCCTTGGCTTTGGCAACAAAAGCCGGGATGGGCCCGGTTGGTCTCCCGCCCTCCTGCTTGGCTACCTCCGCAAAATTCAGCGACTGCAGATAGGTGATATATTCCCCTTTCTTCTCGTCATAATCCATCCCGATCGCCACAATATAGTTCAAATCCTGGATATCCTTTAAACCGGTGCATCCGGATAACAGCAGGCAAGCAGACAAAATGGCAACCATCCATTTCTCCCTCATGACCGGTCCTCCTGCCTAGTAGTGTCTTCCGGACTTGTTGCGTCTGTTCTGGAATTATACCATTGGCGTGGTGCCATCATGAACGACCGGAACGCTTCACTTAGCTTAAACGGGGCGAGCGACCCGAGGAGCGGTTCCCCGAAGGAAGTGATAGTTGAAAGATAAAGTATGGTCAAGATTATGCCGGCAAGGACCCCGAATAATCCGAATAACGTGCCAAACAGAAGAATGATAAAACGCAAAATGGTAATGGCAGTCGATAAATATTGACTCACCAAGGTAAAATTCGCCACGAATGTGATCGCTGCCACGACCAGCATGGTGGGGGATGTTAAGCCCGCCCGGATTGCGGCATCCCCCACAATAAGTCCACCTAATACTGCGACAGTTTGACCGATGGCCCTTGGAAGTCGGACGCCTGCTTCATTGAACATTTCAAACAAGAGCAGGATAATGGCCATCTCAATTGGCGTGGATAAGGGAATTCCAAACCGCGAGATGGAAATGGTCGCCAACAGGAAGTAAGGAATCTGTTCGATATTGAAGGAAGAAAATGAAACCCACAACCCGGGCAAGAAAGCAGATATGAGCAGGCCTGCCAGCCGAAGCATCCGTTCCATAGACACATAGGCATAGCTTATATACGAGTCCTCCGGAGACTTGACCATCACCAACATAGAGACTGGAGCATAGGAAACGGTAGGGTTCCCGTCCACAATGAGGGCAAAGCGCCCTTGATTCAGCGCCTGAACGATAAAATCCGGTCTCCCGGAATAGTCCATGCTTGGAAAGATGGAATAAGGCCTGTCCCGTACATATGACTCAAGTGCATAGATGCTCGTCAATATATCGAGATTGGTTTTCTCCAGGCGCATGTGGATTTCGTCAAGTACCCTCTGGTCAATCAGGTCCTCCATATACATGAGAACCACTTTTGTGTTGCTTCTTTTGCCAATACTGTATTCCTCTAGGCATAAGGAAGGGGTATTAAGCCTACGGCGGATCAGGGAGATGTTGGTCCGGATGTCTTCCACGAATCCGTCCTTCGGCCCTCTGATCGATGTCTCAATGGCGGACTCTTCCGGGGTACGTTTCGGCAGAGACCCAGCGTGAATGGCGAAGAAGGAATGTTCCAATAGAAACAAGACGTTTCCTGCAAGAAGCAGCCGGGATATTTCCTCGACAGTATTATCTGATACGTTCTTTGCCTGAAAGAGAAGCGGAAGCGCCTGGTCGGGTACTTGCCCTTCGAACGCAATGAATTTCGGTAAAATGTACTGATCAAGATAATTTTGGTCGACCAAACTGTTAAAATAGAGGATTTCATAGGATTCATCCCGCGTCTTGTGAGGAATTGACAAAAGGTCCTGGCTTCCTTTGAACAGCTTCTTCAAGTCTTTTGCCTTTTCCTCTAAGTTTCTGTCAGGAAGCGGGTTCAGCTCCGTTTTTCTTCTCATGTTGGCCCTCCTTTCTCTTTAGGATGAACAGAAGCAGTGCCGAAACCAGCGTGTAAGTAAGGAAAAACACCATGCATGACGGCAGGACGTAAAGAAGGACAGCCTTGTTGAAATTATAGGTCTCCCATGGAATCATCATCAGGACGAACAAAATGAGATAAAGAACACCGACAAGAACAGGATGAAGACGGTAATGACGAGTTTTCCCGGTGAGAAGCGTCCCAATGAGATACATGAACAAACTGATCCGTGTCAGTCCGCCGCACATCCACTGATAAAGGGCCAAAAAATCAAGATGCGTTATGTACTCTCCGATGCTTAAAATCCGCCACTCCTCATAGGCAGGATAACGGAGCTGGATCGCTTCCTGCGGCCCAAACTCCATAATGGCGGCCGTAAGAGGACCAAGAATCAAAATAGTTAGGAACGTAACTAGAATGAACAGCTGCCTGAACTTGATGGACGCTTGTGAAAATGGCTGCAGCAAAATCACCAGGTACATCTCAAGCAGGCCTGAAAGTGATAAGACGACTCCCTTCCAAAAGGGGCTGAACCCTTCCGCTAAAACGGGAAACAAATAACCTGGCTCTTTCATGCTCGTGTTGCTGATGGCAATGAATATGCCAAACAAAACCACGAAAGGAACCAAAAATCCGCTGGTAATCGCCATGGCCTTAATCCCGGCTAGCGTGATGATGAAGCATAGTACCAACAACAGGATTTTAATCATGAATTCTGAATAGTCCGCTAAAAAATAGGATTTCAGCCATACCATAAAATCCCGGAACGTGATATACGTGCTGATGAGCAGAAAAAGTATGACGGGAACCGAAAGGAGCACAGAAAAAAAGGCTCCAAACCGGTGCCTGACCGCCGGAAAGAAACCACCATCCGGGGAGTTCTTCAGGATAAAATAAATGATTGGCAAAGACAAGAGGGCGATGAGATAGGCGGCAATCACGCTCAGCCAGCTGTCCCGACCAGCGACAGTTAGTAGGTTTGGAATCAGAATAACATGGTTCATCAAACCCGTAGAAAGAACGAGCAACAGGAAAAGTTGCCTTGGAATCAGGATTTTTGTTAAGTTTTGCATGTGCACCACCATGATGTTGTATTTCTGTTAGTTTTATCCAAAGTATGTAAAACTATGTATATTGCCATTGTCAAAAGCATGGGAATTTTACGTATTAAATAAAGACTCTACTTATTAGTTTTACTAACAATCTGATTAGTTTTATTAAATTTTCAATAGATTTATATTCATTTATAATTAATGTGAAATGATAGCATTAGGAATCTACTATTATGTTTACTGTACTTATGCCACCCTCTTGTAGAAAACACAGCCTTGATAACACCTATATAATTGTAGAAAGAGAGCGTCATCTATAATGGAGAACACTACACATGTTTTGATTAATATACTCGCTATATTGTTCAATATCCTATTTCTACAATACACTTTATATAGAAGAAATCTTGAGCAGCTTCAAATCGAAAGAGCGGTCTTTATGATGATTAGTGTAATGATTGCCGCGAACATCCTATTTCCAATCGAATTGGGAGACGGATTTATCTTTAACCTGAGTTTGATCCCCCTGGCTTTCGGATGTTTCTATGCAATGAGGTTTCTCAAAATTTGGTTTTTTTTCCTATTCCTGTTCCTTGTCCTCCGATTTATTGAGGGTAACGATTATTTATGGCTCACCATTTCAACGGTACTTCTATTTTGTCTCCTGTTTATTTTATTTCGCAAACGCTTTCAATCCTATCCGATGAAAGAGAGACTGCACTTTCTTACCATGTTTATGCTGTTTATCAGCATCTGGTGGTTGGCGTGCGTTTATTATTTTTACCATATTTCCTATACCGCCCTTTTCTGTCTCGCCTATATATTCAGCCAAGCTGGAGGAATTTATGTCTTTGGCTATATTCTTGAATCCGTACGGCAACAGCATGCTTTATTGAACAGAGTTGTGAAAATGGAAAAAAAGGAAGTGGTCAGCCACTTGGCAGCCAGTATCTCCCACGAAGTGAGAAATCCGCTTACGACGGCAAGAGGATTCATGCAACTTCTTGGTGAAATGAAAGATGTCGATCAAAGACAAATGGAATACATTAGTATCGCACTGCAAGAGTTGGACAGGGCGAATAGCATCATCCGAGATTATTTGATGTTTGCCAAGCCTGCACCGGAAAATATGGAAGAATTCGAGATAAAAGAAGAAATCGAAAAATCTTTACAACTTATCGAGCCGCTCGCAAGCATGAATGGCGTGCAATTAAAAAAGGAAATCAATTCTTGCAGTATTAAGGGCAATCGAGGGATGTTCCAGCAGGTGTTGATTAACATCCTAAAAAACGGTATTGAAGCAATGCCAAAAGGCGGTGAGCTGACGATTACTAGTTTTCAAACAGACTCCACCATTAAAGTCACCATTAAAGATGAAGGTATCGGTATGACCGCAGAACAGAAAAATCGGCTTGGAGAGCCGTACTTTTCGTTAAAAGATGGTAAAGGGACAGGCCTTGGTATGATGGTTGTTTACCGAATTGTTGAGATGATGAAAGGAAAAGTTTGTGTAACAAGTGAACAGGGAAAAGGGACAGGCATTACGTTACTTTTTCCATCAATTAATGAGAAAGTGATAAACAAATAAAGCTGGAATTTCCAGCTTTATTTTTCTGAATTGGTTTCTTCCGAAGCAACTTTAACATATTAATGAATAAATGCCCTAAGGCTCCGAAAACGATTCGGAGCCTTAATATTTAGAAATTTATACCGCTTCAACAATGATCGATACGCCTTGCCCGCCCCCGACACATAGCGACGCTAATCCAATTTGTTTCTTTTGCCGTCTTAATTCATGAACTAAGGTAACGACAATCCGGGCACCGGAACATCCGATAGGGTGGCCCAATGCAATTGCCCCTCCATTCACATTTATAATTTCCTCTGGTAAACCTAATTCCTTATTTACCGCTAGCACTTGTGCGGCAAATGCTTCATTTAATTCAGCCAGTTCAATATCCTGTATGGTAAGGTTTGCTCTCTCCAAGGCTTTCTGTGTTGCCGGCACCGGTCCAATCCCCATAATAGAAGGAGGCACGGCAGCACTAGCAACGGAACGAATTCTGGCAAGCGGCTTTAAACCGTATTCCTTTACTGCTTGTTCAGAAGCGACGATTACGGCGGCGGCCCCATCATTTAACCCGGAAGCATTACCAGCTGTCACCGTTCCATTCTCTTTAAACGCTGGCCTCAGATTTTGTAATTTCTCTAGACTAGTAGTTTTGATGTTTTCATCCTCTATACAGAAACTGGTACCTTTCTTGTTTTTAATCGAAATAGGGATGATTTCATTTTGGAATTTACCTTGTTCTTGAGCTTTAAGGGCTTTAATTTGACTCTCCAGAGCAAAAACATCTTGTTCTTCCCGTGAAATTTGATAACGATCAACCAAGTTCTCAGCTGTAATCCCCATATGATAACCTTCAATTGCACAATGAAGACCATCGTGAAACATGGCATCCACGGTCTTTAAATCTCCCATTTTATTTCCCCATCTGGCATTTAGCAGTAAATGCGGGACATTACTCATGCTTTCTGTTCCCCCCGCCATCACTACATTGGAATCTCCAGCAAGAATCTGGTGATAGGCTAATGTAATCGCGCGCAATCCTGATGCACATTGTTTATCGATGGTAATGGCTGGTACTGATACAGGTAGTCCGGAATGAATCGCAACCTGTCTGGCTGGATTCCCTTTAAGTCCTGCTTTTAATACATTGCCAAGTACTACCTCATCAATACATTCCCCTGCAAGACCGGATCGTTTCCATACCTCCTCCACGACATCAGTTGCCAGTTTTACTGCACTAACCTCCTTCATTGAGCCGCCAAAACTTCCAATCGGTGTTCTAAGAGCCTCTACCAAGTATACATTTTGCATTTTGTATCCCTCATTTTCTATTAAAATTTTAGTTTGCCAATTTCCGTAACCTATTAAAAAACTCAAACTTTATAACGGAATATTACCATGCTTTTTCTTGGGTCTTTCCTCTTTTTTGTTTCGAAGCATCTCCAATGACTGTCTCAGCACTTTCCTTGTTTCTCGGGGATCGATTACATCATCAACCATCCCATGTGACGCCGCAACATATGGGTTCGCAAATTTATCGCGGTACTCGGCAATTTTTTCAGCCCGCGTGATGGCAGGGTCATTGCTCTCATTAATTTCTTTGGCAAAGATGATATTCGCGGCACCTTCTGGACCCATAACGGCAATTTCTGCGTTAGGCCAAGCATATACAATATCTGCACCTATTGCTTTGGAATTCATGGCAACATACGCCCCGCCAAAAGCCTTCCTTAGAATCACTGTAATTTTTGGAACGGTTGCTTCTGAATAGGCATAAAGAATTTTTGCTCCATGACGAATAATGCCGCCGTGCTCCTGATTAACACCAGGAAAAAAGCCTGTCACATCTTCAAACGTAATGATCGGAATATTAAAGGAATCACAAAATCTAATGAATCTTGATAGTTTATCGGAGGAATTGATGTCTAGCCCTCCTGCCATTACCTTAGGCTGATTGGCTACAATCCCGACACTATTTCCGGCAATTCTTCCAAACCCTATCACGATATTCTTCGCAAAGTTAGCATGGACTTCCACGAAATCACCGTCATCCAGGACTTGTTCCAATACCTTACGAACGTCATACACCTTTGTGCCACTGATTGGCACCAAATCAAGCAATTCTTCTCTCCAATCACTTTCTTCATCGTTTTGTAGAACATTTGGTGTTTCGTTATTATTTTGTGGTAAAAAGCAGATCAGTTTACGTACCTGTTCCAAAATCTCTTGTTCGGAATCTGCAGTGAAATGTGAGCACCCGCTTATTGAGGAATGAACTTTTGCTCCTCCAAGATTTTCAGCAGAGATTTTTTCTCCGGTTACGGTTTCAATGACCTTTGGACCAGTGATAAACATCTGACTGGTGTTTTCAACCATAAACACAAAATCGGTGATGGCTGGAGAATACACCGCACCTCCTGCACAAGGACCCATAATGACGGATATTTGCGGAACTACCCCTGAATAGATAGCATTCCGGTAAAAAATTTGGCCATAGCCATCTAAAGATACAACCCCCTCTTGAATCCGGGCTCCCCCTGAATCGTTTAACCCAATTATAGGGGCACCATTTTTTGCTGCTAAATCCATAATTTTACAAATTTTAACAGCATGCATCTCTCCTAATGCTCCGCCAAAAACGGTAAAATCTTGGGCGAATACATATACAAGACGGCCATTAATTTTTCCGTATCCGGTTACAACTCCTTCGCCTGGACTTTCCATTTTGTCCATCCCAAAGTTTGTGGCACGGTGCTGAATAAATGGATTCAATTCCACAAAGGAATTATCATCCAGCAGTAAATCAATCCGTTCCCTGGCGGTAAGTTTCCCTCGATTATGCTGGGAATCAATCCGGTCGTCGCCGCCTCCAAGCTCAATTTTACTTTTTCTGTCCCATAGATCATTGATCTTCTCATAAACTATGCTCATTGATATTTTCCACTTCCTCTCTGGTTGACTTTGCAGGATGCTGGCATAACTCCATCAATACACTATTGGTTGACTTGGGATGCAGAAAAGCCACTAGGTTTCCGTGCGCACCATCTTTAGGAACCTCGTTGATCAGCTTAATCCCCTGATTTTTTAGAAAATCCAATTGTTTTTGACAGTTTTCTGTTTGAAAGGCAATATGGTGAATACCTTCTCCTTTTTTCTCAATGAATTTTGCAATCGCACTTTCAGTGCTAGTAGCTTCCAAGAGTTCTAGTCTTGTTTCACCGATTTCGATAAACGCTACTCGAACCTGTTCTCTCTCGACAGTTTCGATTCCTAAAAGTTTTAATCCAAGAATATCAGTATAAAAGGGGATAGTTGTCTGTAAGTTTTTGACCGCAATCCCTATATGCTCAATCTGTTTGAGTGCTGTACCCATCAAGTGCCACCCCCTTTGTTCTATTTTCGAAAATATCTAAAAGTTGTTCAGCGGCCATTGTCGCTGTTAATATCCCCTTCGAAATGGATTGTTCTATCTCGTGAATACTATTTTGTACAGCAGGGTTGTTATAAAAACTGGACTTTAGATGCTCGTGAACCATGCTAAACATCCAATCCAACTTTTGCTTTTTTCTACGTTCATGAAAGAAACCGGACGAAATGGTATATTGTCGAAACTCCTTAATTTCCGACCAAATTTCTTCTATCCCTTCTCCCTCCAATGCAGAACAGGTATATACCTTACTGATCCAACCAGGAGTGGATGGCTTTAAAAAGTGCAAAATGCTATTATATTCATCTTTGGCAGCAATAGCTTTCATTTTGTTATCACCGTCTGCCTTATTGATAATAATGGCATCCGCTAGCTCCATTACACCCTTTTTCATTCCCTGCAATTCATCGCCGGCTCCTGTCAGTAGAATAAGTAAGAAAAAATCTACCATTGAACGAACCGTTACCTCACTTTGACCCACTCCCACCGTTTCTACCAAAATGACATCGTAACAGGCTGCCTCACATAAAAGAATGGATTCCCGTGTTTTGCGGGCAATTCCGCCAAGAGTTCCACCTGTAGGGGAAGGCCGTATGAACGCATGGGGATTCCTAGATAAGGAATCCATCCTTGTCTTATCACCCAAAATACTGCCTTTTGTTCTGGTACTGCTAGGATCTACAGCTAATACAGCAACTCGATAACCAAGCCTGCATAACATACTTCCTAATGATTCGATAAAAGTACTTTTTCCTGCTCCTGGAACACCTGTAATACCAATCCGGATTGAGCGGCCAGTCTTAGGAAGTAATCGCGTCAAAAGACTCTGAGCAGCTTCTCTGTGAGCTGGTAAATTGCTTTCAATTAAGGTAATTGCCTTGGCCAGAATGGTCCGATTCCCTTGCAGAATTCCTCTCTCATAGCCATCCACTGAGAAGCTTTTTGGCAGCTTAACTAGAGTCTCCATTAGCCCGTGCCCTCGAGTTGACATCTAATTTCTTCCAGCACCTTTTGTGCAGCCACAGGTATAACGGTTCCTGGTCCAAATATAGCCGCAGCACCATTTTCGAGTAAGAAATTGTAATCCTGGGCTGGAATTACACCTCCTGCCACAACGACAATGTCTTCCCGATCCAGCTTTTTCAATTCAGAAATTAGCTTTGGCAACAATGTCTTATGGCCGCCAGCCAGGGAACTGATGCCGATCACATGAACATCATTTTCAACCGCCTGAAGTGCTGCTTCTTGTGGTGTTTGAAACAGCGGACCGATATCCACATCAAATCCCAAATCGGCAAACGCCGTTGCGATGACCTTGGCCCCACGATCATGACCATCCTGGCCAAGCTTGGCAACCATGATTCTTGGCCTTCGTCCTTCCCTCGCTTCAAAATCATCAGTCTGTTGACGGACGTTTTCGACTTCTTGCTCTTCACCATATTCAGCACTGTACACACCAGTTATTGAACGAATAATGGCTTTGTGGCGCCCTACAACCTTTTCATAGGCTTCAGAAATCTCACCAAGACTTGCTCTCGCTCTTGCGGCTTCAATTGCAAGCGCTAACAAATTTCCTTCTCCTGTTCGGGCCGCATCCGTTATCGCATTAAGAGCGCCTTGTACCTTTATCTCATCACGATTTGTGCGCAGATCTTGTAAACGCTTAATTTGAGCTTCTCGTACAGCTGCATTATCCACTTCAAGGACATCAATAGGATCTTCATTTTCTAACCGATATTTATTGACCCCAATAATTGTTTCTTTTTTAGAGTCGATTAGGGCTTGGCGACGTGCAGCTGCCTCTTCAATCCTCATCTTTGGCAAACCGGTTTCAATCGCCTTTGCCATCCCCCCCAGCGACTCCACTTCTTGTATATGCTCCCAGGCTTTGTGTAGCAATTCATGTGTTAAGGATTCCACATAATAGGATCCGCCCCAAGGGTCGACGACATTACAAATACCCGTTTCTTCTTGTAAATAAAGCTGTGTATTTCTTGCAATCCGTGCCGAAAAATCAGTCGGCAAGGCTATGGCTTCATCCAGGGCGTTCGTATGCAAGGACTGAGTATGTCCTAATGTTGCTGCCATTGCTTCGATGCATGTTCGGGTTACATTATTAAAGGGATCCTGTTCTGTCAAACTCCAACCTGATGTTTGGGAGTGAGTACGTAGTGCCATTGATTTTTCATTTTTAGGGTCAAACTGTTTGATAAGTTTTGCCCACAATAAGCGAGCCGCCCTCATCTTAGCTACTTCCATAAAAAAATTCATCCCAATTGCCCAAAAGAATGATAACCTCGGGGCAAAAGAATCGATCTCAATACCGGCTTTCAGTCCGGTTCGAACATATTCCAATCCATTCGCCAATGTATAACCAAGCTCAATATCCGCAGTTGCTCCTGCCTCTTGCATATGGTAACCGGATATACTGATGCTGTTAAATTTCGGCATATTTTGTGAGGTATAGGAGAAGATGTCTGCAATAATTCTCATAGATGCCTTAGGCGGATAAATATAGGTATTACGGACCATATATTCTTTTAAAATATCATTTTGGATGGTACCGGTTAACTGTGATTGGTGCACACCTTGTTCCTCGGCAGCTACAATATAAAAAGCCAAAATTGGAAGTACAGCACCATTCATCGTCATGGATACCGACATTTTATCCAAAGGTATCCCGTCAAATAATATTTTCATATCCAATATGGAATCGACAGCCACGCCTGCTTTGCCTACATCACCTTCAACCCGAGGATGATCTGAGTCATAGCCGCGGTGGGTCGCCAAATCAAAAGCAATGGACAAGCCTTTTTGTCCGGCTGCCAAATTCCGGCGGTAAAAAGCATTACTTTCCTCCGCTGTGGAAAAGCCGGCATATTGTCTTATCGTCCATGGTTGATTTATATACATTGCAGGATACGGCCCTCTCAAGAACGGCGCCATTCCTGACAGAAATCCCAAATGTTCCATATCCGTTAGGTCAGCGTGTGTATAAAGAGGTTTCACTGAAATGTTCTCTAATGTTTTCCAGCTGTCAGCCATGTCCTTTGGTAGTTGAGGAATAGGTGAAGCAAAAGTGTCACGAAATGACATTTTTGTAAAATCAGCTACTTTGTTCATTCTCTTATTCCTCCTTTCTTTTGAAGATCAACCAACTTTTCATATGCGTTAACATTCGGATGGATAAAGTCATCCACCCCTGCCTCTATATACAAGGCTGTATCTTTTTCAGATGGATTACCAGCCAATACAACTACTGTTTCTTTTTTATATTCTTTAATGCTTCTTACCAATGAAGGAACCAGCTCAAGATAGTCCTCATTCTTTCCCACAATGACGACAATGCCGGAATTAGAACTTCTAAATTGATCCACTGTCTCGGTTATCGTTTGATAGCTTTCCTGCAGGATTACATGAAAACCACCAACCTCAAAAAACTCCGTAACGAAGTCTGCCCAGCTTTTATAGTTAGAAACTGATCCGATATTGGCAACAAATACTAACGGGTGATGACCTGTTCTTTTCTTGTACTCTTTTGCATCCTCACGTAAAGACTCAAAAGGTTCTGCCCCCCTATGAATACGGACAGGACAAACAGAAGGAGTCTGTTCAATTGAAATACAAATTACTTGAAAAAGATCATCGATTGATGCACCGGCGCTTGCCGCTTTAATAGCGTTTTCCATGGTATGATTATTGATAAAATCTTGTATTTCATCTTTTATATAAAAGTAATCGACGGTAGAATAGTTATAATTAACTTTATCGTTACTAGCTGAAATGGAATCATGGCTCTCAATTTTCTCGTTCAAATTTGGATAGATGTTTGTACCAATGATCTTGTCTTTCCGGCTTTTGATATTTTCCATTCTTACATCAGCTGTCTTGGAAACTATATCCTGCGGAAACCCTTCTAAGAGTGCATTGTACATTCCACCTAGTTCTTCTATTTGTTGAAAAAGTTCCCATGATTTTTCAGCTAAAGTATAAGTTAACGTTTCAATGTACCATGAACCTCCCGCAGGATCAGTAACCTTAGACAAATTTGCTTCCTTATCCAAAATCATATGGGTATTCCTTGCGATTCGACGAGAAAACTCATCTGGCAATCCAATGGCCTCATCAAAAGTAGAAACATGAAGACTGTTGACCCCGCCAATAACTCCGGCAAAAGCTTCAGTTGTCCCCCGGAGAATGTTAACGTAAGGATCATGAATCGTTTTCGTCCTTGCAGAAGTTCTTCCTTGAATGAACATCTTTTGGGAATTTTCATTACCGCCTAATTCCTTCACAATTTTGGCCCACAACAAACGAGCCGCTCTGAATTTTGCAATTTCCATAAAAAAATTGGAACCAATCGAAAATGAAAAAAATATTCGCTGTGCTACATCATCGATTGAAATGTCGTGATTCTTCAAATTGCGAAGGTATTGTAAACCTGTAGCAATGGCAAAAGCCAATTCCTGAACAGCATTTCCCCCTGCATCATGGTAAGGATGGGCTTGGACCACAATTGTTTTGAGTTCCGGTGAGTGGTTCAACGACCACCTTGTCATCTCGGACATCATTTCGAATGCTTGATTGATGGGATATGGCAAAACTCCCTTTTGAACTAATTGTCCGATTGGGTCCATCCCGATACAGCCTCTTATTCTATTAAAATCTTGATTTTGCTGCTGAAGATAAGCTATAAATGAGGCGAAAAAAGGGAATCCGCTTATCCCGGTTTCGATAAAAATCGGGACCTCTTCTAAGTTAATCCCCTGGAAAGCCTGTTGAAAATCTTGGAGCGAGTCCATTGAAACACCACTAAGATTTACCTTCTTTTGGTCTGGCAATGCTATAGCCGGGTCGGACCATCTAGTTTCGTTCAGTACTAAATGAAGCATTGTCAGCCCCTTTTCCAAATCATTTTGTGCTGCCAGATTAAACTCTTCCGGATTCGAATAGGCGATTTCCTGACACACTTTCCATGGCTCTTGCTGAAAACCCGATTCATGTGTGCCGCGTAAATAAGGAAAATCTCCTGGCATTGTGGACAAATAAGGATATTTTTCAATATCCTCTTTACGATACAATGGCTGTAAAGCAACACCTTCATAAGTATCCGTAACCAGCTTTTCTTCAATAGTCGCTCCTTTTAGGGTTTTCTCAGCCACTTCTCTCCATTGTTGAAATGTCGGTGTGGGAAAATCATCAAACAAATGTTGTTTAATTTTAGGAATTTCACTTTTCACGTTCATGGTATCGAGCGACTCCCTTCCGATTCTTTGTCTAAAAATCTGATAAAAAAATTTCTTATGATTTCGGTTTCACTAAAAAGAGAGGCTGCCCATGTTCCACCAGCTGACCATTTTCTACGAGGACTTCAACAATTTCACCGTTCATGTCAGCTTCAATTTCATTAAAAAGTTTCATTGCCTCGAGTATACATACAACTGTAGATTTCTCAACTTTCTCACCAATACTAACAAAAGGTGCGGCATCCACAGCTGGTGCTCGATAGAAAGTTCCCACCATAGGGGAAACGATTTTAGAAAGATTTTCGTTGGAACTAATTTGAGGACTTTTAAGTACCTTTTCTCCCCCTTCCTTTGTAGCAGCTGCTTCAACCTGTGTTTTTGTATGCACCTTGATGGCATTAGTATTGGATTCCATAGCTAGTTGAGTGACAGGCTGATTTGCCAGCACCGTATTTTTACTTTCCTGAACGATAGAATGGTTTGTTGAAACATTTCTTTGTATCGAAATTTTCGAATCGCCTTCTTCAATTTCTAATTGTTCAATGGAGGAGTCATCGATGAGCTTGATCATTTCTCTAATTTCCTGGATTTTAAACATTAGTTGTCTCTCCTTTATAAATGTTAATAAGCGTTATGCCTCTATCAGTAACGGATTCAATTCAAGAAATTTTGTATTAAACTCTCCTTTTACAAAAGATTCATGTTCAAGTAATGTTTGATGAAACGGAATCGTGGTGTTGATGCCACTGATGACAAATTCATCAAGGGCCCTTTTCATACGTTGAATGGCTTCCTCGCGGTCTTTTCCCCAAACAATCAACTTTGCGACCATCGAATCATAAAAAGGTGAAATCACACAACCTGGATAAACAGCACTATCCACTCTTACACCATAACCACCTGGAGGCAGATAAGTTTCTACTTTCCCTGGTGATGGCATAAAATTCTTTGCTGGATTCTCGGCATTTATACGGCATTCAATTGCCCAGCCGTTTATTTTAATATCACTTTGGTTAAAGGAAAGCGGATATCCTGCTGCAACTAAAATCTGCTCCTTAATTAAGTCAATACCCGTTATTAATTCCGTAACAGGATGTTCAACTTGAATACGAGTGTTCATTTCCATGAAATAGAAATTACCGTGTTTATCCAACAGAAATTCAACGGTACCCGCTCCATGGTAATCAACAGCTTCTGCAGCGCTTACAGCTGCAACCCCCATCTGTTCCCGGAGCCATTGTTCAAGCGCTGGTGATGGCGCTTCTTCAACCAGCTTTTGATGGCGGCGCTGGATAGAACAATCTCTTTCGCCTAAATAAACAACATTTCCATGCATATCCCCGATAATTTGTATTTCAACATGACGAGGTTCCTCAACATATTTCTCAAGATAAACACCTGGATTTCCAAACGCCGTTTCTGCTTCCTTCTGCGCTTGGCGGATTGCTCTTCGCAATTCCTCTTCATCCTCTGCTACCCGCATGCCCTTGCCTCCACCGCCAGCTGTTGCCTTTACAATAACTGGAAATCCAATTTCCTTTGCAATCATTACTGCTTCTTCCAGGTCTTTGATCAGACCGTCCGTGCCAGGCACAGTAGGTACCCCAACATTCTTCATGGTTTCTCTCGCGACAGACTTATCTCCCATTTTGTTAATGGCTTCAGGGTCAGGGCCGATAAACGAAATATTACAATCAAGGCAAATTTCCGCAAAGGTTGCATTTTCCGCTAAAAATCCATATCCTGGATGAATGGCATCCGCATTGGTTAATAAGGCAATGCTCATGATATTCGTGACATTTAGATAACTTTCCTGAGTGGCGGTTGGTCCAATACAATACGCTTCATCTGCCATGCTCACATGTAATGCTTCACGGTCAGCTTCTGAGTAAACGGCAACCGTTTTAATTCCCATTTCTTTACATGCCCTGATCACACGAACGGCAATCTCACCACGATTAGCAATAAGTATCTTTTTAAACATGTGCCATTTCCTTTCTGACTGCAACTTTATATAACGGCTGTCCAAAGTCGACGAGCTGTCCCTCTTCAACCAGGATATTTTCAATTACACCATTAATATCTGATTTCATTTCATGGGTTAACTTAAGGGCTTCCACGGTACAATGTCCAATTTGTGATCCGATTTCCACGATATCGCCTTTTTTTAATAAAGGATGAAACATTCCTACATATTGGGATTGAAGGACGTGTGGTTGTGGATTCTTATCTATTAAACTTTCCAGTACCTCGGATGTGTCGGAAATTTGCTCCTCAGATCTATTAACAAGTTGTTGTACCGTTTCGTTTACTGTAAAAGTTTGTTTTGCAGAACCTTTTTTGATTGAAATTCGGAAACTCCTATTTAAAACTTCTAATTTTTCGAGAGATGAATGTTCAACTAATCTTAACATTTCTCTGATTTCAAGCATTTTGACCATCGGTTGTACCTCCATATTGATTTCAGCTTAATTGACAAATTATATATTTATATCAAACTTCAAAGTACTAGACCTCCTATTTATATTTAAAAGGATTTACAAAGTTTGATATTCGCTTACAAGTTGGGATCTATTAGGTTTTTATCCCGATGTTAATTTAACCTGTTTTTATATCGTAATTTATTTGCGATAAATGCGATAAATCCATAGGTTGCTTTTTAGTAAAATGGTAGGTCAAGTAAGTATAATGAATTTTTGCACTAGCAAGATTATCACATAGCGAACACTTAATTTGATACGATGCTTTGGTAACATGAGGAGTTTCTAACAATGGCAAGGTTTCTTTCATATGTTTGGTACACACCCACATACTTTCACTCCTTCATTAATTTTTTCCATATTTTCAAATTATCTATGTGTCAAATCTAGTATTTTTTTATTACCCGAAAGTTACTGATAGCAATTAATTGGAAAGAAAGACATTATTAAAAGGATTTATCACGAAATTAAAAATTGCTATATATATTGAAGAAGAACATCCTCTCGAATTTTAAAATTGCTGTTAGAAACCATAGATTTTTAAAACTTAACAGTTGAGTGAGCGCTCGTTCGATTATTTATTCCTTACGTTTAAATTTGTACCAGAACTATCCTATAACCACTGTAATCAGAACAGTTTCTGTTGGCATACCCTGTTAAGTCCTCCTTGTTTTAATTATCTGTTGAAATTCCATTTCATCAGATTTAGAATATTCGAATATTTTTAAATCTTATTTTGATTATAATCATTAATATTAATTAAATAAAATTAAAAATTTTAATTTATAATTAAGTATCACTAATATTGAGAGTCGCATTATTGATACTTTTTGAACTCTGTAGAAGTAGACATAAAAAGATGACTCCTTTAAGAGAAGTCACCTCGAATTCACATAATCAATTTACATAAACTATTTCATAACCTATCACATATATTGTCACATAAACTAGGTTGCTTTGCAGCCTTTAAAATTTCGTTACGTCAATTGGTTCAATACCTTCAGGGGCACGTAGAAGGCTGAATGAAACGATCCTTTCCCTTTTGCAACTGTTGAACCCAGCACAACTCCGGCCTATTTGTTGCTGCGTAATAAATCTTTTCCAGTAATATTGTGTTATACAATATTCAAACCTACTTATGATACGGTTTGTCCTGATATGTGTAACTGCAAGTTTTCGCTTAGACCCAGTGTGCGCGCTGTTAAAGTATGAATTCCGTTATAGAATTCCGGGTTATTTACTAGTGACAGGCCATAAGAAGGAATCATTTCTTTTATTTTCGGTTCCCATGCTTTTAGATGTTGCGGGAAGCATTTCTTTATTAGCTCAAGCATGACGTGAACGGCGGTAGAAGCACCCGGAGAAGCGCCGAGAAGGGCAGCGATCGAGCCATCAGCGGCACTAACAACTTCTGTACCAAATTGAAGCGTTCCTTTGCCTCCTGCAGCAGTATCTTTAATAACTTGTACACGTTGTCCTGCTACTACGATATCCCAATCTTCGCTTTTAGCGTTGGGAACAAATTCTCGTAACTCTTCGATCCGTTGTTCTTTCGATAACATCAGTTGCTGAATCAGGTATTTTGTCAATGGAACGTTTTTTGCACCTGCGGCTAACATAGTTAAGACGTTGTTCGGTTTTACAGATCCGAATAAATCTAAATTTGAACCATTCTTTAAGAATTTTGGTGAGAAGCCGGCAAATGGTCCAAAGAGCAATGATTTTTTGTTGTCGATAAATCGCGTATCAAGATGCGGCACAGACATTGGCGGAGCACCAACTGCAGCTTTGCCGTATACTTTGGCATGATGCTGCTTAACTACCTCCGGATTGTTACATACCATGAATAGTCCGCTTACCGGGAATCCCCCAATATGTTTACTTTCAGGAATACCCGTTTTTTGCAGTAAATGAAAGCTTCCTCCACCTCCGCCGATGAAGACGAATTTTGCCGTATGACGTTCGATGGCACCTCTGTCGTTCCGCACTTTCAATTCCCAAGATCCGTCACTGGTACGTTTAATATCCTCAACCTTATATTTGTATTTGATATCAACGTTTTTATCCTTTAATTGTTCAAACAACATTCGCGTTAAAGCGCCATAGTTTACATCCGTTCCTGAGTCAATTTTTGTTGCCGCTATAGGTTCCTGTGATGTACGGCCTTCCATAACAATTGGGATCCATTCCTTCAATTTTTTCGGATCATCAGAAAATTCCATCCCTTGAAACAGAGGATTGTTCGAAAGCGCTTCAAAACGTTTTTTCAGAAAGGCAACATTTTCTTCCCCTTGTACTAAACTCATATGAGGCAGTTGTCTAATAAAGACCTGCGGATTATGGATCAGATTGCTGTTTACTAGATAAGACCAAAACTGTCTTGAAACATGAAACTGCTCATTAATGTTTATAGCTTTGCTAATATCTATGGATCCGTCCGGTGTTTCGGGGGTGTAATTAAGCTCGCACAGGGCAGCATGGCCTGTACCTGCATTATTCCATTCGTTAGAGCTTTCTTCTCCGGGGGTTGCGAGCTTCTCAAGCACGGTAATTTTCCAGTCCGGTACTAATTCTTTCAGCAGTGACCCCAAAGTCGCACTCATGATTCCAGCACCAATTAAGATAACGTCTGTTCTATTTTGTCTGTTACTCATTTTTCCCATCCTTATCTCCTGAGTTTGTAGAAAATTTGTGGGCGCTCCTGCTTGCACGCTGTTCGAGGGAAGCCATCCAGTAAGAAACCTTTTTGGCAGTCATCTTTTGATAACCGTTCACGAGCCATTCCTATTGTTACCTCATCGGGAACAAGCTCTCCTTTATCCATGAATGATTTCGCTACCTTTGCGGGCGCCCGGGAGTACCATTAATACTAAATTCACCGTAGTCCCCCTCCTGCTATTTAAATAGGTTTTAAGGAGGGCACTGAAGAGAATTAGACATTAAAATAAAGAATGAAAAAACAAAGTGGGAATAGAGCACTCGCTATTCCCACTTTGTCAACAGCCCCTCATGGGGATTCATTTTGGCTTTATACTAATAACTAAACTAAGACCTGAAGATTCTCGGATTGTTTCCCAATATATTTTGCTTCTGGACGGAAAATGGTATTATCTAGTGACTGTTCAATGACATGGGCTGTCCAGCCAACCATCCGGCTTACAGTAAAAGTTGGCGTAAACAAACTAGGAGACATATCAATTGCCTTCATCACTGCAGCTGCATAAAATTCAACGTTCGTATTGAGCTTTCTTCCCGGTTTATATTCCTCCAGCAACTGAACTGCAAGCTGTTCAACAAAAGAGGCGAGTTCCAGCCATGCATCATCCGCTCCAACTTGTTTCACAATTTCACTTAGCGCTTCTGCCCGTGGATCGCGTGTTTTATAAACACGGTGCCCAAAGCCCATTAGATATTCTTTCCTCTCCAGCTTTTGGCGAATCCAAGTTTCTGCAATTTCCTTATCCGTAATCTCATTTAACATGTCTATTACGCCAGTAGGTGCGCCGCCATGCAATGGACCCTTCATTGTTCCAATCGCTCCTGTTACTGCAGAAACCATATCGGATTCTGTAGAGGACACCACTCTGGATGTAAAGGTTGAGGCGTTCATCCCATGCTCCATCGTTAATATCATATAAGCCTCCAGCGCCTTTGTATGGGCAAAAGAAGGTCGCTCTCCGGTTAACATATAAAGATAGTTTTCAACATGCCCCATTTCCTTACTTGGCTTGACAATCTCTTTACCGTTTACTTTTCGATAAATCATGGCCGTAATGACGGGAATAACTGCAGTTAATCGAATGGCTTGTTCAATAGTAGGCTTCCAGCCAAATTCCTCCGTACCTAGAGCAGATATGGCGGTTCGGACTTGGCTCATGATCTCCATGTCAGGAGGAAGTGTTTGAATTAATGAATACATATAGAAAGGTAAATAACGGTTATTTGTCAATAATTCAGAAACAATTTGTTTTTCCTGATCTCCCGGCAAGTATCCAAACCAGATTAAATAGGCAACTTCTTCAAAAGTATAATGTAAAGCTAATTCTTTCGCATTGTAGCCCCTGTAAATTAATCTTCCTTGTTCTCCATCAACCAAGCTTATAGCGGTTTCAGCAGCTACTACATTTTTTAAGCCCTTTTGAAACATATTTACTCCCTCATTTCCTATATTAATCTTTTATTTGATGAAGACTATTTCATTCCCCTCTTTTAGTTAGATCGTTCTTCCAACCAGTCACCAATGGTTGGATACGTAATTTTTGAAGCTTTACTGCCAAAAGCAATAGATGTATGTCCAACAGGTAATTTGATATATTGCTTATCTTTGCTGGAGATGTGATTCATCAATGATTCTACTTGATGCGGCGGAGCAATATTATCTATTTCACCTGATAGGTTCAACACATTTGCAGTGATTTCCTTAAGGCTTACCTGCCGGCCACGGATCATCAGCTCCCCTTTAATCAATTTGTTTTTTTGATAAAAATCTCTAATCCACTGACGGTAGCTTTCACCTGGAAATGGAATCCCGTCGTTTAACCATTTTTGCAAAAGTTTAAAGCTCCTTAGGAAACCTTCATCCTCAGCTCGATCGAAAAGACTGACATAGGGCCCGTAAATGTTAGCCATCGGTTTGAGCAATTTGTTTCCTATGTCAATCATTTCAGGCGGAATATTACCGAGTGTTTGGACCACTTTATCAATATCAAAATACTGTTCATCCAGCATGGCGCCGTATAGTCCAGATTCTTCAAAATCAAAGGGAGTTGTCATAAAAACAAGGTTGCGTATTGGCAATTCGGGATGCAATGATGCAAATATGGATGTTATCGTACCACCCATGCAGTAACCAAGGATTGACACTTCTTTCGCGTTGGATTTCCGCATTATCTTGCGAACTGCACGCGGAATATAGTCCAAAATATAATCATCCAATTTCATATTTTTATCTTCGAGGCCAGGTGTACCCCAGTCGAGAAGATAGACATCAAACCCCCTATTGACCAAATACTCAACTAGACTGCTCCCCTTGGCTAAATCCATGATATAGGGTTTATTGATTAAGGCATAAACCAAAAGAAGCGGAATTCTATGTTTTTTCGGATGTTCAGAAATATATCGATACAGCTTCGTTTTGTTTCTGGACCAGATAACTTCTTTCGGTGTTGGTCCCACTTCAGGATCGGCGTCTTGCATTAATACTTTGGTTGCTTCTTTTGCACGTCTATACATCTGTTGATAATCATTAGGCATGTTTTCAAAAAATTTTTCGAATTCTACTGGAAAAAGAACGCTCATGACTACACCCCTTAAATAGATTAATAATGTATGCTAATTTTAAAGAAACATTTATGAATTATTAGTTTTGATAATACTTGGGGAATTTAATAGATTAATGATATGATTCAGCTTATTGTCAAGACTCTTCATATCCTTTTTTAAATTGGCAAGATCATTTCGCCTTGTCACCAAATCTCCTTGATTATCAATCGATTCTTGGACGAATTCCTCAATATTATCCACCTTGGCATCTAAATTGACAATCTGGGCAGAAATATGGGCAAGATCATTCTTTGATGGCAGATTTACAGATTCAAAATAACGTTCTGTTGTTTCATTCACCATTTTCTTGAATTGAAGGTTCATTTCCAACAGCTGTCCAATCCATTGAGAAGGAAATTCCTTCGTCATTTTCTCATCCAATAAGTTAGTATATTTGGAATAATACTCTTTCCAGGTTTCATAAAAGTTTAAGCTTTCAGTCATCCTTTTCTCCTCCAATTATCCGAATTATTATAAATGAAGATTCGCTATTCTTATTAAAATGGAATTTTTATGTGTTAAGAGTTTACCAATATTTTTTTAAATTCTTCTGTTAAAAGCGGAACCACCTCAAACAAATCACCCACAATACCATAGTCTGCAATTTGGAAGATTGGTGCTTCCGGGTCTTTGTTAATGGCCACGACAATTTTAGAGTTAGACATCCCTGCTAAATGCTGAATGGCACCGGAAATACCACAGGCAATATACAAATCAGGGGTGACGACTTTTCCCGTCTGACCGATTTGCATTGAATAATCGCAGTACTCGGCGTCGCATGCGCCGCGGGAAGAACCCACTGCCCCACCCAGAACATCTGCCAGTTCCTGAAGCAGCTTAAAACCTTCGGGCGATTTAACCCCGCGACCACCAGAAATCACTACTTTCGCTTCTGATAGATCAACACCGACTGAAGATTTTCGTACTACTTCTGTTACAATCGTCCTCAAGTCTTGGATATCAGCATAAAAACGCACAATCTCAATCGGTCTGGTGCTTCCTTCGACTGGGATGTTATTTGGCCGGACAGTTGCGAACGGGATACCAGATATTACTTTCCTTTTTTCAAACGCTTTTCCTGAGTATATTGGACGTGTAAAGATAACTTCATCATCTTCAACCTGAACATCAACAATGTCGGATACAAGTCCAAGACCGTAACGCCCAGCAATGCGCGGTGCAAGATCCTTCCCGATTGCTGTGTGGGGCATGAGAATTGCTTGCGGCTCAACATGTTCAATTATCTGGCATAACGCTTGAGTGTAAGCATCTGTCGTATATGCATCCAGTACTTCATTGCCAACGATAAAAACTTTATTCGCTCCATGTTTCCCTAAAATATTTGCATAATGTGTGGCACTACTGCCGAAAGCGACAGCAATAATTTCCCCATCTTCCGCAATCCGTTGCGCTGCAGCCAGCGCCTCAAGTGAGACACTTCTTAGTTTTCCAGCTTTAGCTTCCGTCATTACAAGTACTTTTCTCATGTTGTTATGACCTCCTATGTTAAATGACCTTCGCTTCACTGCGAAGAAGTACAGCCAGTTCAGAAACTTGAGTCTTAATCTCCCCGTTTAGCATTCGGCCTGCACCTTTTTTCGGTGGAAAAAATATCTCTGTTGGAATAGTTTTTACTTCTAGAAATTTATCGAAATCTAAATCACCAATCTCTAAGCGCTCGATCGGTTTATTCTTCGCTTTCATGATGCCCGGAAGTGAAGGATAACGCGGTTCATTTAATCCCTGTTGTGCTGTGATCAAAACTGGAAGTGAAACAATGACAACCTCTTTGTCTCCTTCCACGTCACGTTCGACAATCGCCCTGTTCCCATCAATCTGCAGTTTTGTAACCGTGGTCACTTGTGGAATATTGAGTGCCTCCGCAAGTCGTGGCCCCACTTGTCCACTGCTATAATCAACCGCCATATTACCTCCGAGTATGATGTTAAAATCCCGATCTTTAATAACAGCCTCAAGGATTTTCGCTGTACTGTATTGATCAAGGTTTAGATCTTCGCTATCCACTCTCACCGCTTTATCTGCACCCATGGCAAGCGCCGTACGTAACGCATTCTCTGACCGTTCTGGTCCAACTGTGATAACCGTTACTTCTCCACCATGTTCTTCACGCAATTGGATGGCTTCTTCAATTGCATATTCATCGTAAGGATTGATGATGAAATTTGCACCTTCTTCACTAATGGTACCGTTTTGGAGTACAATTTTCTCTTCTGTATCGAATGTTTGTTTCATCAAAACCAGGATGTTCATTTTTGTCTCCCCTTGAAGTAATTTTTTAATCTATAAATTCCTTGTAGGCAATGCGGCTTCAAAAATCCCGGAAACTTTTACTTCACCTACACTGTTTTTCGCCAGTACTTCTCCCACTACCAGGTTGTCAGGCTTTTTGTCTATCACTCTGCCAATAATTTCAATAGATTCGCCGGGAAATGTCATTTTACTAAACCGCGCTTGTATTTTCTTAATGTTTTTTCTGGGAATCCATGTTGTAACGCCTTGTGATAACATCCCCATGATCAACATTCCATGAGCAATGATTCCTGTACCGGCTTGCTCCCCAACCTCTTCTACCGTATGCAAGGGATTAAAGTCTCCAGAAGCTCCGGCAAATCTTACGAGCTGTACTCGAGTAATCGGAGCTTTTATTATAGCGGGGAATGGATCCCCTACTTGTACATCTTCATAATACATGCTCCATTCTTCCTTTCTTATCAAATATTATTTAATGCCGATGGATTACCGTAATTCTGGATTTTGCCACCAATTCGCCTCTTTGGTTTGTATATTGGTTTTCTTCGGTAATAAAATCCATACCGCCAGTCGAACCCATTTTTGTATCAGCACGAATAATCTTACTCCTAACAGAAAGCTCATCCCCGGCATATATATCGCTTAAGTATTCGTACTCTTGCTCACCGTGTAATATTTTAACGGGATTTAAATTCAATAATTCCATTTTTTCCTGAAAGCCATAACCGCCATGGTAATCAATGATTTGCAAAAAGGTGAGCGGAACAGGAATACCTTCATAGCCAGCTTCTTTAGCTGCCTCCAAGCTATAGAAAATGGGATTGTCATCGCCAATCGCGATCGCTAATTCTTTTATTTTTCCTTTTTCCACTAGCATGCTGTATGGCTCTAACTCAAGCCCGAGTAATTCTTTCACATTTGCCACAACCCTATCACCTCTATTAACTTTAAATTTCAATTAATCGTTAATGAAATTTAAACTTTCTAATCTTTTAGCAGATTTTCAGCAATAACAAGACGCTGAATCTCTTGCGTTCCTTCATAAATTTGGGTGATCTTGGCATCTCTCATATAGCGTTCTACGGGATATTCTCTTGTGTAACCATATCCGCCAAATACTTGCAGTGCCTCCACTGTTACCTCCATTGCGGTGTCCCCCGCAAACAGTTTGGACATTGCAGACTGAAGGCCATAAGGAATGCCTTGATCCTCACGCCATGCCGCTTGGTATGTAAGTAAACGGGCGGCTTCGATATTTACTGCCATGTCGGCTAGCTTTATTTGGATGGCTTGCAGCGAACCAATCGGTTTCCCAAATTGAATCCGTTCCTTGGCATAAGCAAGAGATTTATCAAAAGCCCCCTGAGCAATTCCAACTGCCTGTGCAGCAATTCCATTCCGGCCTCCATCCAGAGTCATCATCGCAATCTTAAATCCTTCTCCTATTTGCCCCAGAAGGTTTTCCTTAGGGACTCTGCAATCCTCAAAAATCACTTCCGTGGTTGCGGAAGAGCGAATGCCCATCTTTTTCTCCTTTTTACCTACAGAGAACCCAGGGTAATCCTTCTCTACAATAAATGCAGCAATTCCCTTATGCCTTAATTCCGGATTAGTCTGTGCAAATACGATATAGAAGTCTGCATATCCTCCGTTTGTAATAAAAATCTTTGATCCGTTCAAAATCCACTCATCCCCTGCGGGAACAGCTGTAGTTTTCATCCCGCTGGAGTCTGATCCAGATCCAGGTTCTGTCAAGCAATAAGCCCCCATGCTTCTTCCTTCCGCCATGGCCCTTAAATATTTTTGCTTTTGCTGTTCCGTTCCAAACTTATATACCGGCCATCCGGCTAACGATGTATGAGCGGATAGCGTTGTCCCCATGGAAGCATCTACTCGTGACAACTCTTCCACTGCGATCACATAGCTCAAATAATCGGCACCTGCACCTCCATACTCCTCCGGCCAAGGGATCCCGCATAAACCCAGCTCGGCCATTTTGTGCCAAATGTTGATGTCAAAGTACTCTTCTTCATCACGCTGCGAAGCTGTCGGCTCGCATTCATTCAGCGCGAACTCACGCACCATTTTTCGCATCATTTCATGCTCTTCTGACAATTGAAAGTTCATTTTTTGGTCTCCTTTAAATATGTTTTATAAACACAAGCTTTTAAAATTGCTGGAAAAAACCACAGATTCTTTAAACATGACAGCTGATTGAGCGCTCGTTCGTATATTTGTTCCTGATGCAAATTTGTATCGGAACGATCCTTTGAATTGCTCGCTCCATAAATCGCCATCCTTAGATTGAGAATATTCAAATATTTTTAAATCCTATTTTGATTATAATCATTAATTTTAATTAAATAAAATTAAAAAAATTAACTTGTAATTAAGTACCACTAATATTAAAGGTCGCAAATTAAAAAAGATGACTCCTTTAAAAGAAGCCACCTTTATTTACATACTCTCACATATATTGTCACATATATTGTCACCTGAGCTAGGTTGCTTTTCAGTCTTTAAAATTTCGTTACATCAATTACTTCAATACCTTCAGCGGCACAATGCTCATGATATCTTTTCAGGAATGTTTCCCAATTGTCTCTTGCTAGAATTTCCCCATTCTCACCAATGTAATCTAGTGTTCCTTCTACTATATTGAAGGTAATAACATCTTCTTCCCCTACAGCCTGAGGTGTATGTTGAGATCCTGCAGGCTCATAAACCATATCACCAGGCTTGGAGATCCATTCATCCTCTAGGTATCTCCAAGAACCTTGAACGGTGTATACTATGACGGTTCCTGGATGGAAGTGGGCCGGAAGCTGCATACTCGCAGGGACATATAATAACGTAACTGTTTGCCCTGTCACAGGGTTTGCCTTAAGCAGTTTAAATTTAGCATCTCCAAAATAAGGAATCCAAGGTAAATCATCTGGACAAACATTATTTGCATGATATGCTACTACATCTTTTACTTCTTTCATTTCTATCGCCTCTTTCAAAGTATTTTTGTTGTTGTCAGCGCTTCCATTATTCAGCTAAATACAATAGTAAATTGATTAATTTTAGTTTATTTATAATTATCATCTAAGTAAAATGGCTATTTTTAATATATATATAAGTATTAGTAACTTACACTATTAAATTGATAAGTTAAGAAGCTATGTTTTAGCTGAAATTTACTTTGCACCAAGGCCACCATCGAGAACCAATATTTGTCCCGTACAATAATCAGAAGCTGTTGAAGCAAAGTAAAGGACAGCTCCTGCTAAATCATTGTCTCTGCCCAATCTTCTCACTGGAACTTGGGCGGCAATGAAATCACCAGCTTTGTTTACTAAAGTTCCTGGGATTTCTGGGTTATTCATTCCAGTAGTGAACACTCCAGGAGCAATTGAATTAACATTAACTCCATGGCGGCCCCACTTAACTGCTAGATCCTTTGTTAAGGTCATTACTGCACCTTTACTTGTTGTATATCCTACAGAATCTACGGCTTCCGGGTCAGTACCTTTGAAGCCGATACTGGAAGAAATATTAATGATTTTACCATATTCGTTATTAATCATATGTTTTCCAACAGCCTGACACATCAAGAATGTTCCCGTTACATTTGTATTGAGCATTGATTGCCAATGCTCTAAAGGCATATCCGCAGCCGGCGCTTCAAAAACAGTTCCACTGTTATTCACTAAAATTTCGATTTTTCCGAATCGAGAAACAGCTTTTTCCACTCCTTGAACCACAGATTCAGGATTTGTCACATCCAACGCCAGGGCAAGTGCTTGTCCGCCTAACGTTTCAATTTCTTTCACAACTTCTTCGCAAACCTCTTTACGACGTGAGCAAACAACTACGTTTGCACCAGCTTCAGCTAACGCCAGGGCCATTACACGTCCAAGGCCGGCCCCCCCGCCGGTAACAATTGCGGTTTGTCCTGTTAAGTCAAATAATTGGTTTAATGCCATTCTGGGTTTCCTCCTGTATTTTAGAATATTCTAAGATTTTTAAATCTTATTGATATTCATTATACTTATAGTTTATAATTAAATAAAATTAAAGATTTTAATTTTTAAATTAGTTTTACTAATATACAAGGGGTACAGCCATGAATCTTGAACAGTTAAAATATATAGTTGAAGTTGCAAAATACAATTCTCTATCAATAGCAGCCCAGAATCTACATGTAACCCAATCCACAATAAGCCAAGCCATTACACACCTGGAAAAAGAGTTAGGTGTTAAAATTCTCAAGCGTTCACGTGGACACGGGGCTGTGCCAACTGATGAAGGCAGAGAAATTCTCAAACTTTCCTATGAATTACTGAAAAAGCTTGAGGAAATAAACGAGAAAGCTAACTTGATCAATTCCGCCGATGTGGGGGAGCTTAGAATATCTTCTTTACCGGGATTAATGACATTTTTAGTTAAAGCGATTGCTGCTTTTAGAGTTGATTATCCGCATGTAAGGTTAAAGATTGCTGAAAAAAGCGGATCAAATGCCATTGAAACTGTCCGACAACATAAAACAGACATCGGGCTGATTACCTATTCGCCTGATTGGAACATAAACATCGAAGGATTAGTTTTTGAAACATTAATAGAAGGGAAACAAAAGGTATATGTATCCAAGCATTCCCCCCTGGCATTTCTTGGTACCATAACTCCTCAAGAGATAGTTGATCAAACACTAGTCACATATAACGGAGAGTTTATGCAGTATTTTGTTCAAGATTTTTTCAACAAAAATAAGCCCATGAAAACTTTATTCATTTCAGATAATATCGATGGAGTTGGCCAAGCCATCATTGAAGGTCTAGCTATTACATTTGCTCCTGATTTCGTCATGAAAAACTATCCACATGTCATCAATGGAGATATCATACCGATTGATTTAGTGAATTATGATGCTGTGAATATTTCATTAGGGTTGGTTCGCTCAGAGAACAAACATTTATCCTCTTTTGCCAAAAAATATATTCAATATTTAAAATCCGAGATTATTAAGTAGAATTAAGAAAGAAAAAAGAGAAGCATCTTGATCCCTTTTGGGTCTAAGCTTCTCTTTTTACCTCTTTAGTATGAATAAATAAGTATTTTATCTTCTATATTGTTATAGAGGACTTTTGCCTTTCCCCTCCACCATAAGTTAAATGGGAACTAACCGTAAAAGATGCCTCCGTTTTCCCTTTTACTTCATCAAGTGTTACACCCTCTTGAATTTCCATAAGAACCATTCCTTCGGATGTAAAATCAAATACAGCTAAATCCGTAATCAATCGATGGACCACCCCTTGACCTGTCAACGGGAGAGTACATTGTTTTTTGATTTTGGATTCATTGTACTTATTGGTGTGTTCCATTATGACTACAATTCTTTTGGCACCATGGACAAGGTCCATCGCTCCCCCCATACCCTTAATCATTTTTCCGGGGATCATCCAATTGGCCAAGTCCCCTTGCTCGGAAACCTCCATACCGCCCAGGATGGCCAAATCAATGTGACCTCCCCGGATCATGGCAAAGGACTCAGCACTATCGAAAAACGAACCGCCTACTACCGCAGTAACTGTTTCTTTCCCAGCATTGATAAGATCAGGATCTTCATTACCTTCAACGGGATAGGGACCAATGCCAAGCAATCCATTTTCAGATTGCAATAATACTTGGACTTCATCCGGTATTTCGTTTGCCAGTAAAGTGGGCATGCCGATTCCTAGATTTACATTCATTCCATTTTCAATCTCTTGAACAGCACGCTTAATGATTTTTGTTCTGGAATCCATCACTGATTATTCCTCCTAGAAAAACTGCTTTGAATTATGTTTACCAGGTTACCTTTAAGATTGTGCAAATGCAGGTCTGACAGTACGGCGCTCAATTCTTTTTACATACCCGGCTCCTTCCAGTATCCTTTGGACATAGATACCAGTTGTATGAACCTCATCTGGATCAAGGGCACCTGGTTCAACCATTTCCTCCACTTCGGCAATCGTCACTCTGCCTGCTGTCGCAGCGAGCGGATTAAAGTTCCGTGCCGTCTTCCGGTAAACAAGGTTTCCTAATGGATCTCCTTTCCATGCCTTAACGAAAGCAAAATCTCCAACAATACCTTCTTCAAGAATGTGCATTTTCCCATTAAAAAGCCTATGTTCTTTGCCCTCAGCAATTGGGGTGCCAATACCGGTTGGTGTATAGAAACCAGGGATACCGGCTCCTCCAGCCCGAATTCTTTCAGCCAGTGTTCCTTGAGGAACAAGTTCAACTTCTAATTCTCCACTTAAAAATTGCTTTTCAAAGATCTTGTTCTCCCCTACATAGCTGGCCACCATTTTCTTTATCTGCTTATTGGCAAGAAGTAAACCGAGCCCCCAATCATCCACTCCACAATTGTTGCTGACGATTGTCAGGTCTCTTGTCCCCTTCTCTTTTAACGCCAGAATCAGCTTCTCAGGAATTCCCGAAAGACCAAAACCTCCAACGATGATGGTTGCACCATCCTGAATATCTTGAATTGCTGCTTCAAATGTTTCGATTACCTTTCCGAACCTTGTCAATTATTTACACCCCGCATTTTTAAGCTTAATTTTGTACGACATACTTATCATTTTTTACTTACTATGTTCATCAGAGTAAGTCTCGGACATCTTTTCCCGACACTCCCAGCACTCACTGCGATTTTGTTCCATGATGGCTAATGCTTGATTACAATACACACAACGCTCTATTTCGGAAGTTTCCTTTAAAAATTGACTCATTTCTTCCCCCTCCTCGATTCTTCATGGTTTTTATACACTCACTGGCTCCTCAGATTTTACTGTTTTTGGACTTGTCTTTACGGAACGTACCCCGATCCAAAACAACAAACCAATAACGAACATAATCAATGAAGTCACTTGAAACCCATAACGATATCCAATAGACTGAGTCCCGGCATATTGGACTAGGTACCCGAATACAAGAGGAGCAATAATACTGGCTGAACTGGAAAGTGCTACGTAGGTACCTTGAGCTTTTCCTATATTTTTGGGAGAGAAAAAATCCATCAACACAGCTGGTGCGAGTGAAAGAATGACAATCGCAAATCCAGGAGCGAGGATGAAGAGTACAATCGAGATAGCAGAAGAATTTACGACACTTGCGAGATATAGACAAATAGCAGATAGTAGCATCGTAAGACCTGCAAGATTTATCCGAGCTTTACGAATATCTTGTGTTTTGCGATAAAGCCTGTCTGAAATAAGCGCAAATCCAATTTGGCAAACAGCAGCGAAAAGAAACGGTAATGACACTGCCAGTTTTAATGTTTTACCGTTAAAATGTTCAATATTGGTAAAGTATGCCGGAAACCATACCGATTGGACCGCCAATAACCAATAGGCACAACCAGCACATAAAACGGTAATAATAAAATTTCTCGAAAAAAGATGAGGTAGAAACTGGCGCCAAGAAACCTTGGATAGGGTTGCTGAATGCTGTTCCTCTTGCTCCATTTTAGGCAAACCAATTTCTTGTGGACTTTCTTTACCAAAAATCATCCATAAAATAAGTACAATAAAGCCTGTAATCCCCATTGCAATAAAAGCAGCTCTCCATCCATTACGACTAATCAATGAAATTAGTAATGGCGAAGCTATTGCAGGACCGATTGTTGCTCCAAAAAGCACTGCACCAAACCCTATCCCATGTCTGTGTTTCGGGAACCATTTTCCGATTAAAGACGTTGATATGGCAACCGCTGGACCTTCGCCAGCTCCCAAGATCATTCTTGTAGCCACCAGTAAGGACAAACTGGAAGCGAATGGTGTGGAAAATTGAACAAGCAGCCACACAAATGAGATCCAGGTTAGCATTTTTTTCGTATTTTTGGAATCGGCCAAGCCTCCAAGAATGAAAGAAGAAAAGGTAAATAACCAAAAGAAGGTGCTTCCAACAATTCCCCATTGCGAAGGGCTTAAATGCAACTCCTTCATTACGGGAACAGAAACCAAACCAATGATAATCTTATCAACCTGGTTGATCATACCTGTAGCAACAAGAAATATTAAAATTATCCAAGAATATTTTGGTGTTTTCAATATAAAAATCTCCCCTTACTTTTACTATTTTGGGAAATCCTTTGCCAAAATTCTAAAAGAGACTCCCTATCGCACGATTCCAATGGTGTTCCTATGAAACAATTTAAAAAGTAAATTAATGATAGTTAAACCCACGTTATCTATTAATTTTTACTTCATTCATTTCCATTACCTAATGTTTTCTGTCATACCACCAGCTGTTTTTTCACGGATGGGAATACCGCCGCGGCCCGTTTTACCTGTTTGCTCATCCATAAACATTGCAAAATCAGGTGCAATTTCACGTCCATTAGGCATCGTAAGCCATAATCTTAGTAAATGACGTTTACGTTCCGGTTCTTCATAATCTTCATAAACAGTTCGTGAATGAAGAACAGTATAATTATTAACAAATTGCATATCCCCAGGTTCCAACATCATATTAAAATGCATATTTTCATCATGAAGGAGGGAATCTATCAAGTCATATGCTTCCATTTCAGTTTTTGACAAATAGATACCTGTTTTCGCTTGTGCAGATTCCACATATCCACGGTTATATCTACAGCTTAATTTACCTTTGTAATAGCTAAAGACCGGAGAAGAGTAAACTGGTGATTCTCCTGGTGATTCCTCACCACGGCGGTCCAAATAATAGGGACGATAGAGAATACCAAGATACTCCGGGTATTTCTCAAGAATTTCATTATAAACAGCCATCGAACTTACGATACTGCTAAATCCCCCGGTTTTAGCTTTTCGAAGACTTAATAAACCTACTACATCAGATCCATCCGGATGAAAGGGAAGATGAGCTTTCGTTTGGTAACCGCGCACATTCGAATCATTAATGTTAAGTCCTTGGTCAATGACATGCCCCAAGAGGTCCCCTTTTGCATTTTGGGTAACAGGCGTACCCATATGAAGACCGAGACCCCAGAAAACAATGCTCGTTTCCTCATCGGTATACCTTTCTATTGGTAATCCACGAATTAATAAAAAGCCCTTCCCATTCTCCAGTTCTTTGACAAAGTAAGCAATCTCATCGGTGAGTTCCGGAATTGGAAAATCATCCTTGGTAAAATCAGGTGCTTTTAAACCCTTTTGTTTCACTTTAATTAAAGCGTTTTCAAGAGATGTAATCGCTTTTGCAGATAAATAATAAATCCATGAATCATCTTTAGTCAGATCAATTCCTTTCCAAACTGATGGCCCTAGAATTTTTTCCCTTAAAATGGACGGCATATAGACTACTCCCTTCTTTTTTCTAATTTAAATTTACCTTGTTTTTATATGTATCCCCCTTTCACAAAAATGAAAGCGCTTTTAACAATAACTATTACAATGGTGTAAATAGTTATTACATTGATTATATTCATAATTTTCAGTGAAATAAAATTAAAGATTCCAATGTGCAAATAAGTATTTCTTATTTACATACTGGGACACAGTACAATCATGAGCCAGAACCATAATACAACGTAACATCACCATTTTTCTTATTCATTGAAAAACTTTCTCTTATTTCAGATTAAAAATATTAATTTACAAATCAATATCTTTAATTTTATTAAATTAATTCTAATATGTAGAATCAATAATAGAAACAGATTAATCCATTACAAAATCACTTCAACTTTAGGTTGTTGAATTGAAACAGGAGGTTGAACTATGGACTTAAAGTTATCCGGAAAAAAAGCACTAATCGTAGGAGGAAGCCGGGGGATTGGGAAAGCGGTTGCCCGCCAGTTGGCTCTGGAAGGTGCAGATTGTACAATTTGTTCCAGAAACGAATCCACTCTAAATGCTACGGCTGAGGAATTGGCGCAGGAGACAAACAGAAATATTTATCCTATTGTGGCAGATACCACAGATCCTGCCTCAATCCAAAATTTAGTTGAACAATCAGTAGCCGCAATGGGCACCATCGATATATTAATCAACAGCGGAGCCCGGGTCGGCGGTGGAGAGCCAGAAGATTTTCACGGTATTAAAGATGAGCTTATTTTGAAAGACTTTGAAGAGAAGTATATGGGCTATTTCCGCTGCATGCGGGCGGTTACTCCTTATATGATTCAAAATAATTGGGGACGCATTATCAATATAAGCGGTCTAGCTGCCAGAATCGGCGGCAATTATTTTAGTTCCGGTCCTCGCAATGCATCTGTTGTCCATTTAACCAAATCTGCATCACTGGAATTAGGCAAGCACGGAATTAATGTCAATGCAATTTACCCAGGTATTGTCGACACAGAAACGAATAGATCACGAATGACTAATGAGGAAGCATTAAGCCATGCGGCCGCATTGAGTCCGCTTAACCGCTTAATTACAGCGGAGGAAATTGCCAACGTAGTGACCTTTTTGGCATCACCTTTGTCAGCATCGATCACTGGTGACGTTATTTCAGTAACAGGCGGCATTGGGAATAATGTTTATTATTAAGACTATTAGAAAATTGAATATGAAAAATCAAAAAACGAGCCTCTTAAAATCTGAGGCTCGTTTTTTTCGAACTTTTTATAAACGTTAAGATTAATTATTATATTTGGTGTTACTTAAGAACTTGCGGATCTTAGACACAGTCGATTCAATGTTCTTGGGGAATACAGCCATGTGCGCAAAAAAACCGTGGACCATACCGGCTTCACATGCATATTCAACCTGTACGCCAAAGCATTTCAGTCTTTCTGCATAAGCCCTTCCCTCATCCCGAAGCACATCGTTCTCAGCAGTAATCACAATTGCTGGCGGGAGACCAGATAGATTTTTAGCAATCAAGGGAGAAGCACACTCATTACACCGATCTTCCTCATTTCTTAAATACTGATCACGGAACCAAACCAATTGCTCCCGATCCAGACCGAATCCTTTGGAGAATTTTTGATGGGATTCCGTATTGAACTCAAGGTTTGTCGGAGGGTAGATCAGGACCTGTGCGGTGATATCGGGACCTTTTCTATCTCTCGCCAACATTGCGACTACGGTCGCCAAATTTCCGCCAACACTATCCCCGCCTACAGCCAATCTAGTAATATCTCCGTTAAAGATGGATCCATTTTTATAAACCCATTCCAATGCTGCATATGTGTCTTCGACCGGAATCGGGAACTTATTCTCAGGGGCAAGGCGATAGTTTACAGATACCACAATACTTTTCGTTCTAATTGCAATCATTCGGCAACTGGAATCTACCGACTCAATATCGCCCAGAACCCATCCACCGCCATGGTAGTAAACAAATAGCGGGAATGGGCCTTCCCCTTTAGGTATGTATATCCTGCATTTAATTTCATCATCCAGACTCACCGGAATCATTTTATCCTCTACCTTTGAAAGCGGCTCTAAAGTCACTTTAGCACCCGGAGCTTTCGAAAGCATCTCTCTTACAGTCTTTGGATCCATCTTATGAATAGGGGGCATCTGATTAAATGCCTGTAAATATTTCTCTGCTTGCGGATCTAAATTTGCCATGTAACATCATCCTTATCTTTATTTTTTACGAAAATTTAAAATGGTGATTTCTTTCACCATTTTCGGATGAAAAAAATCACCATACTGCTTGTGATAAGAAAAAAGGGTGTTCTAACTATAACTTTGAGATTATTTAACCGGTACACCGTCGATATAAAACTCGAAATCCGGAGCAATTTTTCGGCCATTTGGCATCATAAGCCACAATCTTAATAAATACCGTTTCTTATCTTCCTCTTCATAATCTTCAAAATGAGTTCGCGAATGAAAAACGGTGTAATTATTAACGAATTGCATATCACCCGGCTCCATCATCATATCAATATGAAAGTTTTCATCATGAGTAAGGGAATCAATAAAATCAAAAGCTTCAATTTCCTCTTGTGATAAAGGGATACCTGTTTTCGATTGTGCTGATTCAACATATTGACGTATATATCTGCAGCTCAATTTACCATCATAATAGCTAAAGATCGGTGATTGAACTACGGGAGCTTGACCTTCAGTTTCTTCCCCGCGAAGATCATGAGCGAAAGGACGATAGAGTATGTCGAGGTACTCAGGGTGCTTCTCTAAAATTTCATTATAGATCGCCACAGCACTTGCAATACTGCTTAAACCGCCGGATTTGGCTTTGCGAAGACAAAGTAATCCGACGACATCAGCTAGATCTGTGTGATAGTCAAGATGAACATTTGTTTGGTAACCACGTACTTTTGTATTATCATTAAAGTCTTTACCTACGTTTTTGATGTGCCCTAACAGTTCCCCATTTTTGCTTTGAATGATCGGCAGACCCATGTGTAGTCCGAGTCCCCAGTAAACGATTGCTGCTTCTTCGTCAGTATATCGATCCATAGGTAATCCCCGAATTAAAAGAAAGCCTTGCCCGTTCTCCAATTCGTCAATAAAATAAGCAACCACTTCTGCAAGGTCAGGTATCAAGAAATCCTCCTTTTTAAAATCAGGTGCCTTTAATCCTTTTTGTTTAACATGTAATACAGCCTTATCAAGAGCTGCGATAGTCTCTTCTGACAGATAATAAATCCATGAATCATCCTTTGCCAGGTCAGTTCCTTTCCAGGATGATCTCCCTTGAACTTTTTCATTTAAAATAATTGACATAAATAAGCCTCCTCCAAGAATAAGTTTTCTAGAAATTCGCGTTTGCGAGAAAAATAGACCAACTATTGTGAATTTATCGATTTTAGTATACTTATAATTTTAATTTAAATAAAATTGTTATTTCTAACTAATAAATAAGTATTATTAATATGATCAATCTCTAAAACTGGTACATTCAAAATGCAGAATGCTTTCAAATGTTTAAATTTTCAATTGACCCCCAGCTTTTATTGCAGTTTGACTTTGCTTTGCAGGACGCACACCAATCCAGAACAATAATCCGATCACAGCCATTCCTAAAGCAGTCACTTCAAACCCATAGCGATATCCAATTACCTCTGTCGCCGCATATTGGATTAAATAACCGAATACGAGCGGAGCAATAATACTTGTCGAACTTGAAAGAGCAATGAAAGTTCCCTGTGCTTTCCCAATATTTTGAGGAGAATAGAAATCCATCAATATGGCAGGGGCAAGGGAAAGAATGACATAGGCAAAACCTGGAGCCAGTGTAAACAACAAGATGGAAATCGCACTTGATTTCACAGTAATGGCCAAATATACACAAACGGCCGATAACACCATCATGGAGCTAGCGAGATTAATTCGTGCTTTACGAACATCACCTGTTTTGCGATACAGCCTATCTGATGCAAGCGAAAATCCTATCTGACATAACGCGGCAAAAAGAAAAGGTAAAGACACCGCTAGCTTCAATGTTTGACCATTAAAGTGTTGAATTTTAGTAAAATACGCTGGGAACCACACGGCCTGAAGGGATAATAACCAATAAGCACATCCCCCGCATAACACGGTAAAAATAAAATTTTTAGAGAAAAGATGCGGTAGAAACTCACGCCAAGACACTTTGGAAAGAGTCGATGATTGCTGAACCTCTTTATGATACGAAGGCAGTCCGATTTCTTCGGGACTTTCCTTCCCGAAAATCATCCATAAAACTAGCACAATAATTCCAACGCATCCCATCGCAATAAAAGCAGCTCTCCATCCATGTAGTTGGATTAAGGAGATTAATAGCGGCGAAGCAATTGCAGATCCGCCCGTTGTCCCCAAAAGAACTGCGCCAAAGCCTATGCCATGTCTATGTTTTGGGAACCATTTCCCCATTATCGAAGTGGATAGTGCCGGGGCCGGCCCTTCGCCTGCTCCCAAAAGCATTCTTGTGATGACCAGTAGTGAAAGACTTGAAACAAAAGGTGTTACAAACTGTACTACCAACCAAATCAAAGACATCCAGGCCAGCATTTTTTTCGTATTTATAGAGTCAGCCATGCCGCCAAGAATGATAGAGGAAAGGACAAAAATCCAAAAGAATGAGCTTCCAACGATTCCCCATTGTGAAGGGGTTAAATGAAATTCATTCATAACAGGAACGGAAACCAAACCAATGATAATTTTATCTACTTGGTTGATCATTCCGCTAATAACGAGAAATAGTAGTATAATCCAAGAATATTTTGGAGTTTTCAAGCTGTAATCCCCCTTATGATTACCATTAAGGGAACACTTTTGCTTATATTTAGAAAAAGTGTCCCCCTTATTGTAAGAAATCAGATTGTAACGTTAAGTTTCTGCGGCTAGAGCTATTACTTCAGGTTTTCTACAATCCCGCCGGATGTTTTTTGGCGGACGGGAATACCGCCGCGGCCTGGTTTACCAGTTTCCTCATCAATAAACATCGCAAAATCAGGTGAAATTTCACGACCATTTGGCATGGTTAGCCACAATCTTAATAAATGGCGTTTACGTTCCGGTTCCTCATAGTCCTCATATTGAGTACGCGAGTGCAGAACGGTATAATTATTTACGAATTGCATATCACCTGGTTCCAACATCATATTAAAATGCATCGTTTCATCATGAAGGAGCGAGTCTAGCAAGTCTAAGGCTTCTATTTCAACTTTTGACAACTTAATCCCTGTTTTCGCTTGTGCTGATTCGATAAATAGACGGACATATCGGCAACTCAATTTACCATCATAAAAACTAAAGATTGGTGAAGTAAATACAGGAGATTCCCCAGGTGCTTCCTCACCACGGCGGTCAAAGAAGAATGGACGGCAGAGAATTCCAAGATACTCAGGGTGCTTCTCCAAGATCTCATTGTAAACAGCCATCGAACTTACAATACTGCTGTAGCCCCCAGATTTTCCTTTTCGAAGGCTTAATAAGCCAACTACATCGGATCCGTCAGCGTGAAACGGAAGATGCAGTTTTGTTTGGTAACCGCGAACATTTGAATTTTCTAGGCTCAATCCTTGATCAATGACGTGCCCTAAAAGGTCACCATTTGCATTTTGCGATACTGGAATACCCATGTGAAGCCCGAGCCCCCAGTAAATAATGTTCGCTTCTTCATCGGTGTACCTTTCCATCGGTAATCCGCGAATTAATAGAAAGCCTCTCCCACTCTCCAACTCTTCCACAAAGTAAGAAATCTCATCTGCAAGATCCGGAATCGGAAAATCCTCCTTGTTAAAATCCGGTGCTTTTAACCCCAATTGTTTAACATGATCTAAAGCGTTTCCAAGGGATGCGATTGTTTTTTCAGATAAATAATAAATCCATGATTCATCTTTCGCCAGCTCTACACCTTTCCATGCCACTGATCCTTGAACTTTTTCCTTTAATATAGTTGTCATAAAAAATCCTCCTTAAATAAAATGATTAGTTTTTTATTGAACTTCCAATAATTGTCTTAGCTCTCTGCGTAAAATTTTCCCTGTTGAGTTCTTAGGCAACTCTTCCAAAATTTCTACTTGACTAGGAAGCTTGTACTTTACCAACTTATCCTGACAGAATTGGATAATATCATTTATTGTAATCTTCTCATCCTTGACAGTTACATAGGCTTTTACTATCTCACCGTATTCGCCATCAGGGACACCGATTACTGCCGCTTCCACAATGGCCGGATGCTGATACAATACCTCCTCCACTTCACGTGGATAGACATTGTATCCACCAACAATGATGATGTCCTTCTTGCGGTCCACAATGTAGAGGTATCCTTCTTCATCCATTGTGGCAAGATCACCAGTGTAAAACCATCCATCCATAAATGCAGCTGAAGTGGCTTCTGGCATGCCCAAGTAACCCTTCATGACATTCGGCCCTTGAACTACTAATTCCCCGACTGCTCCTCTTGGCAATTCATTACCCCATTCGTTGACTACCTTGCTTATGACACCAGGAATATTCACACCAATAGAGCCAGGTTTCCGGGTTCCCTTTAAAGGGTTAATGGCGACAAGGGGAGCCGTTTCCGAAAGGCCGTACCCTTCTAGGATAGAGACATTGAACTTATTTTGAAATTTTTGCAGCAGTTCAACCGGTATGGAAGCTCCTCCAGAGATACACACGCGAATGGATGAGAATTCTTCCGCAGTCACTTCGGGTAATTGGTTAATGAAGCTATACATTGTCGGAACTCCAGCGAACACAGTTGCCTTTCTGTCGCTGATAGCCCTGACCACTTCAGCGGGGCTGAATTTAGGCTGGATCAGGATCGTTGCCCCGCAAGCAATTGGTGCACTCAGACAAACTGTCATACAGAAAACATGGAACATTGGCAATACAGCTACTACACGATCTATATTTTGAAGCTCCAATAATTTTGATATCGAGTCAGCATTTGAAGCCAAGTTCCGATGCGATAACATGGCACCCTTTGGTTTACCGGTTGTTCCAGAAGTGTAAAGAATGACTGCAAGATCTTCTTGATTGATGGAAGGGCTTTCATAAAAGTGAGTGCTTGTTCTTGTTAGTTGCTTCCATGTCCATTCCTGATCCTCTGTCTCGGTATAAATGACCAGCTTTAGATTATCCAATTGTTTTCTTACGTCTGTTAATTTTGGTTCTACAGATACATGAGCAATGACTGCTTTCGCTTGACTATTCTCTAATATGTAGCCGATTTCCCCCTGGGTAAACAAGGGATTGATTGGAACAACAAATGCCCCCAGCCGTAGGATACCGTAGTACGAAATAATAAATTCTGGGCTATTCCCCAATATAAGTGCCACTCCATCCCCCTTTCCAACTCCTTGGGCAGACAATCCAGCAGCGACTCGATCAACCAGCTGACTAAATTCCTTATAAGTAACACTTTTATCTTCATAGATATAAGCAATACTATCTGGGAAATTTTTCGCACTCCTTTTCAGATTTTCATCTAAATTAAAACTCATGAAAATAACCCCTCCTTTTACTCACATACAGGCGTTTGAACACCCACTATTGTGAATATTTAAAATTTTGTTACTTTAAGTATACTTATAAATAATAATTAAATAAAATTAAAGATTTTAACTTATAAATAAGTATTCCTAATTTGCATCAATAGCTCAGTTGACACCTTGACTTATTAATAAATAAATGGAAAAAAACCAACACTTTATTTATACGAATTTCTAATAGATGGCATTGTTAGCCCTAGGCAGATTGAATTGTTAAAAGGCAGCATATCAAATTGATATGCTGCCTTTAATTTATTGGTTAACTACCTTTGAATTCAATTTAATTTCCTTATTAGATTTAAAGGACCATTTCATCATCGGAGGTGTTACAACTGTTGTTACAATAACAACAACAATAATTGTAGCAAATAAATCCTGAGTAATTAAATTGGATGCTAGACCCATTGATGCAACGATTAATGCAACTTCACCACGTGAAACCATTGCTGAACCAATTCCCATTGAGCTTTTCCAACCAAATCTAGAAAGTTTTGCCCCTGCACCTGCACCAACAAATTTCGTTAAAATGGCTAAAAAGCTAAGTAAAATAATAAGACCTAAATGATCAAGAATGCCAGTAAACTCAGCCGAAATGCCAATGTAAGCAAAGAATATTGGAACAAAAATTGAATAACTTAGTGTTTCAACTTTTTCAAAAACCTCATGTTTGAATTTTGTTAAGCCGATAGCGATACCGGCAATGTATGCTCCAATAATATTAGCAACACCAGTATATTCAGCCGCAAATGCATATACAAAACATATAATTAGCGCAGATGATATAACAGCCTCACTTACAGGTAATTTTGTGAATTTATTCATTACCCATGGAACAACTTTCCAAGCAATGAAGATAGCTACTACAAAGAACAATACTTTCTTTATTACCAATGTTGTTAAAGATACTTCCCCACCGCCAGCAAAGGACATTAATATTGCCAAAATTAACATTACAACAACATCATCCAAGACGGCGGCGCCCAATATTACACTACCTTCAGTTGTCTTTAATTGATTCATTTCTTTAAGAGTTTGAACGGAGATACTTACACTCGTAGCAGAAAGCATTACACCCAAAAACCAAGATTGCATATTAGATAAATCCATCATGATTCCTGTAAAGTACCCCAAAAATAATGGAACAATAATTCCGCCGAAACCCACAAATGCAGATGATTTTCCAGATCGTTTAAATTCATCAAGATCAGTTTCCAGGCCAGCAATGAACATTAACAAAATAACACCAATCGTACTAAATGTTGATAAAGTGTCTGATGCACTGATTAATCCAAAAACAGATGGCCCTAATAAGACCCCTACAATAATTTCTCCCAACACGGAAGGTTGACCTAGTTTCACACTCAATCCTCCCGCAAGTTTTGCAGCAATGATAATTAGTGCTAAGTGAAGAATAAACATATAATTCCACCTTTCAAAAATTTATAATTTCTCTCTATGGAGAGCAAATAAAGAGGTCATCCACAAAGGACATAGTTATTTTGAAGCAAATAAAATAATCGCCAACTAAAAAATTAACATTTACCCCTCTCCTAATTTGTTTCTAAATGCAAAAAAGAGCCAGTTATTCCAAAAATAGGCTCTTAAAAACATACAAAAAAGCCCGTCAACCAAAGGGCATAAATACCCCTTGGTGACAGGCTCCTCCATACGTGCAATATATAATTAATATCATTTTAACAAACTTTATAGTATTTTTCAATACCGATTTTCTAATCCCATTTCTTTATTTTGTTGATTATTTTTTCCTTCAGCACCATTAAAAAGGTGGTTTCACCCTTTTGGATTTTTTGTTTGTTCCATTCATTGGTGCTGGCAACGGTAATGAGGATAAGTCCTGCAACCAGCAGATATCCCCACCAAGGCATATTCCCCCAATAGGGTCTAGTTTGTAAAAAAACATTTAAAAGCAACACTCCAGAGCCAATAAAGAAGTACGATTTAATTTGCAGGAACATTCCTGCTAACAACGAAAGCAGGGATAATGAACCTAAAATAATCGCATCGTAAATGGTTGAACTAGCCAGCCCATCTTGGATTAAAAGAATTGCAACCACACATAGGACGGCCCATTCAAGTGGTTTTGTCAGGCTTGTATAATGACCTTTTAATTTGACTCGTATTAATATCACCACGACCACTAGCGGCAATACCATTGCCTCACGGTCCCATAATGCCGGAATATTCAAATCTGTTACAACCGAGTAGTAAGGCTGCAATAAATAAAGGCTCCCTAACATCACAATCAAAACAGAATAATTTTCTGGAACCCTTTTTCGCTGCATCCGAATGGAAGCAGAGATAAGCAATCCCGGAAGTGCATCTGTCCAGACAGATTGATCAGTAAAATAATACATAAACGAAAAAAATAAAAATGCAATAACCGTGTATCCATCTAGCTTTATTTCCTGTGGTTGGTTTCCAAGCTCAATAAATTGTTTATAGATCAATTGACCAACCAGAACCAATAATATGCCTATTCCTCCAGAAAGGAGCATCTTTTCAACCGGAACCAAAGTGTCCAAAAAGGAAACTTCAACGGTTGCAATAAAAGCAATAAATAGCGGAAGAACTACAAATTGATCCCATTTAATCTTGTGTAATAAAACCAATACAGCAATCGTATAGAAACAAGTAGTTAAATATGGACCCCACCCGAACGGATAAGCATTCAGTGTACAGCAAAGCCCCAATAAAGAGAAAGGTACGAGATAATATACCGTTCGTTTTTTGTATATTGGGTCAGCCACCAGCCAAAATAAAGCGAGCACGATACTTGTAATTGGGAATTCGTAGTACCGTTTCAGCGAATCAAATAGATGGTCCATACCAAGTGAAGTAACACAAAAAACGCTGGTAAAACATCCATAGAGAAAAAGCTTTATCTTCCACTCGTCCCCTGCCTGCCTTGCGCTTATGGCATAGACAATAATAGCAATGACAAAACTTGCCCAAGCCGTATCGCGATCAAACAACCACGTAAACCCAAGTACTGCCGGGGAAAGGATATGGCCAATCCATGCAAAGGCAGATGATAGATTTTGATCTTTAATTCGCCATAGATAACTAATGAATAGCAATACAACAGCACTCATACTCGCAATCAATGATTTCGTCATATGATTAAATTCAATTTTCAAGGACAGGGCATGAATACAAGAAAAATAGGTCAATAATGTTGCCATTCCAATGAAAAACGGTACCCATTTTGTCCCGATTCTTTTGTACAAATACGAATACATCCCTACCCCAATCAGGAGGACAAGCGGTTGTACCCATGGTTCGTTATCTGAACTTAAATAAGATTGACCAATGGCCAATGTATAAAAAATTTGGGATAAGAATATGGAGGTATGTTCTAACCTCTTTTCTTTTACCTGTTTCCAGCCGAAACTTGACAATAAGACAAGAATTGCCCCACTGGCAAAATTAACTGTGTTCCCATAATCATTTTCATATAATACCGAATGAGCATTTATTTCACTGCCAAAGGCAATAATTGAAAGCCCAAAAGTACTTGGTAACATCCATTGTGATGCTTTTTTATAAAGCAACCTTTTCTCCGATTTTAACAGTAAATAGGCACTAGGGACGAGCAATAAAAGCATTACCCCTAACTCCCACCATTTTTGGAATACGAATGCTGCCAGAATAGCGATTCCCATAACAACTAACCCAACATCCCTTGAGCTAATTCTTACAATTTCCAAGTATGCTCCTAAATGTAAAATCCCAAATAGAATAAATAAAAGGAAACCTGTAAAATACAGTGTTAACGAAAAATGGAAATCTATTACCAAACTTAAAAAGGAGAGTGCTTCCATGATTGCCACCGTCAAGAAGACTGAACTAAAATACGGGAATATTACTCTAGAAGTGTGATGGGATAAATACGTAAAATTAGCAGCAATAATAAGATATGCAATCAAAAGCACTAGTGATGGCTCACCAGAACGCAGCAGAATCCCTTCAAGACTGATATAAATAAAGGCTAAACCCGAAACGACTGCACTCGTGACCTGGAAAACCTTATCTAGTGAAAATTCTTCTTTTATCGCTTTAGGAACAAACATAAATCCAAAGGCAGCTATAGCATAAAGTATTGGCCCAACAGACTCAAAGTTGGAATGTTCGATTAACTGATACAAACCATAGACAATCATGGCACTGAAGATAAAATGATATTCCCTCCTGCCACTGACATACATCATCGATAAGTAAATTACCGCTGTCAGCAAAAGATTGAAACCATACACGATTTGATTATCAAAGATAAACAGCATTAAGAGTGTACATATGATCAGATTAGCTTGGATATAAGGAACAAACTCACTAGTAAATAACCTTAGGTCTTTTCTGTATTTTATCGAATGATAAATAAAAATTAGAATGGCATTGAAGCCCATCAAGGCTAAATAAAATACATCAATTTCAAGCTTCAGACTTGCTAGTAAAAATGCAAACCCGGTAGTCAGCGAAATATAGGTAAACCAAACAAACAATCTTGAATCAAGTTTTTTTGCAAAGTACACATAGTTAATGATGGGGATGAAACTTCCCAGTACTCCGAGAATATATCTTCCATCACCAGTTATGGATAAATAAGGCCCCAAAAGACCGAACCAACCCAGGGACAGAATAAAAATGGGCAAAAATAAACTTCCCAGAATGATAAAGGCAAAAGCGGTTTTCTTTATATGCAAAATCTTTTCGGATAATCCTGATATCCCGAAAAATAACAATGCCACAATCCCGATTGATCCACTTTTCATCAGGCTGGACATGGATTCCCAATTGCTTGTCGCAACAAATAATCCACCAATTAATAAAAAGATCACACCAATATTAAGCAGCCATGTTATATTTCTTTCTCTGATTTCCTCTTGTGATAATACCTTTTTTATTTTTTGAGGCTTTTTAGGAACAGATTTTTGAACGGATATTTTCGTCTCTGGTTCTTTTAATTGTTCTTCAGCTTCTTTTTTGATTAAATCAAGGTGAAATCTATGATGAGCTTTCGCAACCGTTTCAACAATTGCTTCAGATAAGTACCCCTTTTCTTTTAATACATATAATTCCTGCCTGAAAATTTTTCTTCTCTCTTCCCTTAAATTTGTCTCCATTCTATCTCCCCTCAAATCATTATCTTTATATTTCTACCACATTTTCCCTCTATAGTGTAATTTTACACTATCGTTTATTTTTTTCAACAATTTCATAAAATTTTCCTTTTTATTGAGTCGGAAGTTCATCCAAACAAAAGGACTGGCAGTTACATACATTAAAGTAAGTGAATAAAGGGGGTGTAAAATTAATGAGCTACGATGGAAATAACGGTTTCGCGTTAATCGTTGTGTTGTTCATTCTTTTAATCATTGTAGGCGCTGCTTACATGGGAGGAGGTTTCTACTAAACCTCTGTATCAAACCTCTTTGTAAAACAAAACAAGCTGTGCAGTTAGCACAGCTTGTTTTTTATTTCATTTACCTTAAGTTCTTGATCAATCCACTCATCCAAACGAGTGATACTTTGTTTAGCACGTTCATACTCAATTTTTCGGTAGTGGTGCATTCCGCCCGTTTCCTCGTCTTTTTCGTCGGCCCATTTGACAATTTGCTGTAAAGGGGTACGGACAATATCGTTTGATGGTAAAAAGGAATCTGTATGAAAAAGTATTGCAAGAGCAATCGTTTTAGCCTTAACTGGATTTTCTCCTAAGCGAATTAACAGTTTGTGAGCACGTTCAGCCCCTTTTATGGGATGGATATCATTTAGCTTGTACAATTCATAATCCCACTTCCCGTTTTTATACCAGGTATAATGCCCCATGTCATGAAGGAGGCCCGCTTTTGCGGCAATATCGACATCGATTTTATGCTCTTTCGCTAACTTAAACGCATGATAGGCAACGGCAATGGCATGGGCGAGGCCTGAGCGGTTTAAATATTTTTGGGCAATGTGGTGTTCAAATATATTTAATAACGTTACATCTCTCATATGGTTTTCCCCCATCCATTGTAGATTTTTTTATCATACATTATATGACAAACTTGTCTTTAATGCTATTTTTTCATGTAAAAAAGGGAATTCAAATTAATGAATTCCCTTTTTTATTTATTATAAGGCTCTCTTAAACTTAGTTGTTGATTTCCGCTCCAGGCACAAGCGGTTCGTGGGCGTTCCGGGGAGCCTCCTCGTCGCTTCGCTCCTGTGGGGTCTCCCCTGTCCCGTACTCCCACAGGAGTCTTCGTGCCTTCCGCTCCAATCAACGTTGTTCAAAAATTAAAATTCTCCTTTAACACAGCCTATTATAAAAATATTACCGTTTAGATTTCCGGTATCCAGCTTGCTCTGCATCTTGTTCTGAGCAAAACCAGACAATATTGTCCTTTACTGTGTCATAATAGGCTGCATCAGGAACATGATAAATATGAGAGTTGGCATTTCCTTTTATTTTCCCTTTACAATTTAGGTTTGTTTCCTTGTCATCACTTGGATTATTTTGATAATTGCTTCCCGAGGAAGGTGATTTTGAATTAGTAGATTTTGTAGTTGATTGGCCCAAAGCTCCTTTTACCACTTCTTCATGATACCCATCTTCTTCAGCATAATTTTCAATTGACCAAATGCCGATCCCCTTTTTCTGCGCCTTTTTTTGAATCGCATAGAATTGATCGACATATTTTGTATTCGGTGCATAAATATAGGCAACCCGTGCCAAACCCTTTTCTAAAAGCATTTCATTAAACATTTTTCCATCGACATAAATATAGGCGAGTAGACGCCCATATTTATCACGCCCATCCCCGATACCAGTTTCGACTTGTACCTTCTTTCCAACAGGGAGAATTTTTTTGGTATAAGCGGATGCTTCCGGCCCAAACGGCTGAACACCTAAACGAGGATGGTGAGTTTCAGGAGTATCCACACAAAGCATTCTCACCTTTTCCTCACGGCCATTTAATTTAATAACAACCGTATCCCCATCGACATTTTTAACGATTGTTGCCGGAAGTAACTTTTTATCGGTTTGCTGGCTGCTCTCTATTGATTGATTTTCACTTTCATCATCATTTGTAACTGAAGCATGCTGTTGTGGGTGATTTGTATTTGCATTTGTATTTGTACTGTCGCTCGTAGAACAGCCTGAAATCATCATTGTAAAAAGGAAAATAAGGGATACCATGCCAAATCTTTTTCTCATTTATACTCTCTCCTTTAACTTCAAAAAAAGAGAGAAGAACCAAATGTTCTTCTCCCATTACCTAATTAAGGCGTTTCGGTTCCTGTTGCTTTGGCGGTTCCTTTTGGCCCTAAATATTCATAATCATCCGGATTAATCGGTGTATATCCTTCAGGCTTATAGAATCTTAATAGGTCCTTATAAACCACTTCGTCAGACATTTGAAGTTCTGTTTTTACTTTTTCATCAATGTCCTTACATGAGCTGTTATCCGCCAACAATTCCTCTGTATTGGTTGAATAACACTTATCACTTACTTGTATCACTTTAGGAGAAACATAATCACCATTTCTAAATAATGCCCAGTTCCGGTGATCCTTTGATAATAAATCAGAACCAAACTCCATGTAATCCTTCGTATCCACACCTAATAAATGAAGAAGCGTTGGGCGTACGTCGACTTCACCACCGTATTGATGCTGAACCCCGCCTTTTACACCAGGCACATGGATATATAATGGAACCTCTTGTAGTTTTGCGTTCAATGCAGGTGTAATCTTATCAACACCAAGAACCTTTGCCATTGCCTCATTATGGTTTTCAGAAATACCATAGTGATCCCCATAAAGGACAATAACAGTTTTATCATAAAGTCCATCTTTCTTTAAGTCATTAAAGAATTGTTCCAATGCTTGGTCCATATAATGGGCAGATTGGAAATATTGGTTTACCACTGTATCACCGTAATCCCCAGCTGGGAAATCGGTATCCTGCGGATCCATTTCAAACGGGAAGTGGTTGGACAACGAAATAAACTTTGTATAAAAAGGCTGTTTTAAGCTTTCAAGCATTGGCATGGATTCCTTAAAGAACGGTTTATCCTTCATCCCATAGTTTTTAGTATTTTCATCTGACATATCATAATATTCTGCATCGAAGAATTGATCATAGCCTAATGCTTTATACATAACATTTCGATTCCAGAATGTCTTGTAGTTACCATGGAACACAGCTGAATTATAGCCAAGACCCTTTAAAATTGCCGGGCTTGCTTGATAGGTATTTTGTGCTTTATTCACGAAAACCGCACCCTGTGACATTGGATATAATGAGTTTTCCATTAAGAATTCAGCATCCGAAGTTTTACCCTGTCCAGTTTGATGATAGAAATTATCAAAATAGAATGTTTTTCCATCATGTGCTAATGAATTTAAGAATGGTGTAACCTCTTGGCCATTTGGCATTTTATAATCAATCATAAAGTTCTGGAATGATTCAAGCGAGACGTAAATCACATTCATTCCTTTTGCCTTGCCAAAATACTTTGGATTTGGTTTTGCATAGTTCGCTTTGCGATAGTTTTCAACATCGGTAATATCACTGCTGTCAGCAAGTGCACGCTGACTGGATGATTTAATATTTTGAATCATGTCATAAATTGTAAAGTTATATGCCCCAAGATATTTAACTAAATAGTTTCTGTCAAAAGAACGTGATAATAATTGCGGGCGATCCTTTTCTGCCAAACCAAGATTAAAAAGAAAAACAGTAATTGAAAATAAAAGAACGATCTTGAATGATTTCCTTGTTTGAACCGTAACCTTTTTAAATATTGTTAATGCAAGAATAATTAGAATAATAAAGTCTGAAAAATAAAAAATATCTAATGGTGACATTAAAGAAACCGCGCTATCACCAAGCTGTCCTGCATTCGTCTTCGTTTGCATAATAACAGGAATGGTGATGAAATCATTAAAAAATCGGTAATATGCAATATTTGCATACAACAGGAACGACAATAAGAAATTTATGATAATCATCACAAGCTTCACATGCTTTTTAAAAAGCAAAGCGATACCGAAAAATAGTAATGCTGAGCTTAATGGATTAATGAACAATAAGAATTTCTGCAGGTTATTATCAATTCCTAATTTAAATTCAATTTGGTAGGCTGCATATGTTTTAATCCAAAACAATACAACAGCAATTGCAAAAAAAGTAATATGGTTATTATTTTTTAATGTTTTGGGAAGATTAATCTTTTTCATCTAAATTCTCCTCTCACTTACCAATAAAAAACTTCGGTAAACGAACCTCAATTACTATAACACATTTTCTTTAAAAATAAAAACATAAATAATCCCAGTTTACGCATCCTTTAGGACAAAATTTTTCGTCAATTTTCTCACTTTTTCATTAAACTTTTATTACTAATATCATGGTTCAGTTCTTTAATTAGTCATGAAATTCACTTTTTTATTCTTATGCCGATGACTAGTGGGACATGACTATTTTTCCGGCCTCAATTATATAAGACGAATAAAAACCTTTTTAGTTTCACTGCTTATTTAATTTTTTACCGATGAGTTTATTTTTAGCTATCTTAATCGTGAATGTAGTTAGACGCAATAAGCATTTGGTCTTATCTTTAAAATAATGACCTATGGCTTGAATAGTGGAATGCGGTTATGAAAAGGATAAATTTAAATAGAAGGAAAGAGGAGATAAAAAATATGCCGAGAATAAGACCGGAGTTTACAAAAAGCCCTTATTTTGTAGATGAGCCTGGGAATTGGCACCTAAAACCTGGCGCACCAGAGGAGCTACAAGAAGAATTTGAACAATATATGGCATCGCTAAGAGACACAGATGAGGATGGGGCATTTAATGGCATTCATATATCCTATCCTTATAATCGAGGAAGGGATCAATACTGATCCTTCCTCTTTTTCCTAAATTAAACGAATTTCTTCTATTATATAATAGAGAGCGTTTACATTATTCATTGAATAAAAGGACATGTACTAACCAAAAATAAAATGAAAAACTGTTTTAGGAGTGAAGGAAATGAATGTAAATCGTGTAAAACAAATTTTATCTTCATCAGCTGATATTGAAGTAAAATACAATGGTGCATCCGTCTGGATTGACCAATTAAACGAAGATGGAAGGACCGCAACCGTTCATTTACGGGGACCACTTGAAGAGCGTTCTACTGTTGAAATTCATGAGTTAATCGAGGAATAATCATTTAACCACCTATTTTTTCAAATGGGTGGTTTTTTTAAAATAAATAAGACAGGAAGTTTTCCTGTCTTATACCATATCTTCGTTTTCTCTTTCTATTTCACTAGGCTGGGGTTGTTCATTTTGAACGATGCTTCCGAGTACTTCTCTGTCCATCTTGCCGGCATCCTTACCGGCCCCGGGTGCGATATGAGACATTGGCAGTTGTTCTAATTCTTTACCTCTTGGCAACTTTCTTCACTCCTTTTTCTTAGAGTGTGCATTTCCAATAGGTTTTACTCCCCAGTCTTCGCTATTGCATGTTTGGCAAGAAGCTGAATCGTCATATCATCCATAGGCGGATTGTGAAGGCCGGCTCTCACATCACGATAATAACGCTGCAATGGGTTTTTTAATGAAAGGCTCTTAGCCCCGACAATTCTCATTGCAAGATCGACAATGTTTATGGCCGAATTCGTAATGGTCATTTTAACTGCACCTAACACCGGCCCCATCTGATTCCGCTCTTGAACACCTGAAGAATCCCATTGTTTAGCCACCGAATATAAAAAGTACTCAGCCTCCATGATCCGCCATTCAATTTCACCAATTTTTTGCTTGACGTTCGGTAAATCGATAATCGCTCCCTTTATACTACTTGGGGAATACTCTTTGGCAAATTGAATACAATAGTTTTTTGCCGCTTTGGCAATCCCAAGATAACAGGCCGGAATATGGAGAAGCCAGCCGCTTGGTTTTTTCCCCTCTACTCCAAGCTGTTCAACAAAGAATTCGTCAGGCACTTTCACATTTTTAAGTATTAAATCATGGCTTCCCGTACCCCGTAAGGCAATACTATCCCATGTTTCTTCAATGGAAACCCCTTCTGAAGGACGGGTAATAAGAAAATTTCCAACCCTATCTGTTTCTTTGATTGCTGCACTGACAATAAAATAATCAAGCACAGGAGACATGGTAGTAAACGTCTTTCTGCCATTAATTATCCAGCTGTCGCCCTGTTTTTCCGCTACAGTTTCCGGTCTGCCACCTCGCGTCGGACTTCCGGTACTTGGTTCTGTCGCAGCACTGTTAATTAATGCCCCCTTTTTAACTTCCTCACACAGCATTTTAAAGACCGATTCTTTCCAATTATCTTTTTCTCCGAGATTCATCATGATTCCCATATGCCAGCCAATCGAAAGTGCCGTGGCCCCATCACCTTCTGCCATCTTTTCCTGCAGGCGTAGTAATTCATATAAAGAAATTCCTTTACCACCATTCTTTTTAGGAACAGTTAAGGCAGTATATCCTGTATTTTTCAGATCATCCATATTTGCAAACGGAAAACTTCCCTCGATATCCACTTGATGTGCACGTAATGAAAATTGCTTGGCTATGGTACTCATGATTTCGAGACGTTCTTCAACTGAATTTTTTTCTAAAAAACTCATCTAATCCTCTCCAATTCATAAAAACCATCCAAACATTTAAGGATGGTTTTACTATCTGTCTGTCTATTCTATATTCGAAAATTGTTCCAAATCACTATTTTCCCCGATTACGACGAGAACATCGCCACTCGCAATTTTCTTATCAGGAGATGGGGTAATATTGATTTCATTCCCATGTCGAATGGCTATCACTGTTAGATTAAACTTCGCCCTGAGGTCAAGTTCCCTTAATGTTTGTTCCGTCATTTTTTCAGGGATTTTCACTTCCTCCACACTATAATCCTTTGAAATTTCAATGAAATTTAGAACATTTGGAGAAAGAAGCTGATGCGCCACCCTGATTCCCATATCTCTTTCCGGATATACCACCCAATCAGCCCCAACTTTTTTAAGAACTTGACCATGTAATTTATTAAGTGCTTTGGCAATTACTTTTTTAACCCCAAGTTCTTTTAATAGCAGGACACTAAGGATGCTTGCTTGAATGTCATTTCCAATTGCCACTATGACGTTGTCAAAATTACGGATTCCGATTGATTTTAACGCCTCGGCATCCGTCGAATCGGCAATTAATGCGTGTGTCGTATATGGATGAGCGTCATCCACCCGCTCCTCATTAACGTCCACGCCAAGAACCTCTTTACCTGATTCGAATAATTTCGTTGCAATACTAAGGCCAAATCTTCCTAATCCAATCACTGCATATTGTTCTGTCATGGAAATCAACCTCCTGCTGTTAGATTTAACCAATCATAATTTTCCCTTTAGGGTATCGGAACGCATCCGGATTTCTTCTCATTGTCACTGCAAAAGCAATCGTTAATGGCCCAACTCTGCCGGCAAACATCGTAAAAATTATCAATCCCTTACCAACATGAGACAGCTCTGGGGTTAATCCCATTGAAAGTCCTACAGTAGCAAATGCTGACGTTGCTTCAAATAGGATCATTAAAAAGTCTTTGCCACTTTCGGTAATGGTCAAAAGCATCGTAATCACTACAACCAGAAATAATCCGCTAAATGCGACGGTTATCGCTTTATAGATCGTTTCATAAACAATCCGCTGGCGGTAAAAAATAACATCTTCCTTCCCTCGGATTTGGGACCAAACCGCACCGATAAGAGTGGTAAAGGTAGTGGTTTTAATACCGCCCCCTGTGGAACCCGGTGAAGCACCAATAAACATTAAGATAATGATTAAAAATAATGAAGGGTGAGTCATATCACCAATACTGATGGTATTAGCCCCCGCTGTTCTCGCTGTAACCGATTGAAACAATGCACCAAGAAATTTCCCTAAAAAGGATAATGGTTTTAATGTTTTTTCATTTGCATACTCAAATGAAAAAACACCAATTGTTCCAACCACTAATAAAAATAAACTTGTCATCAGGACGACCTTTGTATGTAAAGATAACCGTTTAGAAACTCGAAATTCGTAAATCTCATTCATAACAATAAAGCCAATCCCGCCTAATGTAATTAAAGAGCATATGGTAAGTACAACGGTCGGATCATCTACATAACTTGTCAGGCTATGAAACTCCCCCATTAAATCAAAGCCGGCATTATTAAAATTGGAAATCGAATGAAAAATACCAAAATAAATGGCTTTTCCAAGCGGCATATCTAAAGAAAAACGCAGTGTAAGTAAAATCGCCCCTGCCAATTCGATTACCGCCGTAAAAATTAAAATTCGTCTTGCTAACCTTACGATTCCTTCCATTGAAAGGTTATTCAGCGATTCTTGAAGTAGGATTCTTTCTTTTAATGAGATTCTTTTTCCAATCAGAAAGGCAAAGAGAGTAGCAAATGTCATGAACCCTAACCCACCGATTTGAATCATGAATAAAATGACCAGCTGGCCGAAGATTGTAAAGGTGGTGCCTGTATCTACAACAACAAGTCCAGTTACACAAGTGGCAGAAGTTGCGGTAAATAAGGCATTAAGAAAAGATAACCCTTGTCCATTTGTTGTTGAGATTGGCATTGTTAATAGTAAAGCACCAATTAATATAATCAGCGCGAATCCCAGGACCAGTATTTTTGGAGGGTCAAGATAAAATTTTTTTCGCTGCATAGTTTTCTCCTAACCTAATATGGTGTCTATAATAAATATCTAACATAAATATAAATCATTGAAATAAAAATGGATAATAACATGAGAGGAAAGCCGACCTTTAAATATTTCATAAATGTTATATGGTATCCTTCCTTCGATGCGATTCCAGCTACCACCAAATTAGCACTGGCACCAATAAGGGTTCCATTTCCACCTAAACATGCTCCAAGAGAAAGACTCCACCATAATGGATCCAAATTGGTTATACCCAATTTCCCCATTTCTTTAATCATCGGAATCATGGTCGCAACAAACGGAATATTATCAACAAATGCCGAGATAATCGCACTCATCCAAAGAATTAAAATCGTGGTTGCCTTTGGTTCTCCCCCTGTAAGTGCAATTGCTTTTTTAGCAACTGCAGCAACAAGACCTGTTTCAACCAAACCTCCAACAATGACAAATAAACCAATAAAAAAGAAAAGGGTTGTCCATTCTACTTTTTCCAATACCGTAACTAAATATTTGTCCCCAGTCAGTAAAAGCAAGATAAAAGCCCCGATTAAGGCAATTGTCGCCGTCTCAATATGTATAATTTGATGAGCAAAAAAGCCGCCCAATGTAAGGGCAATGACAAATATACATTTTGCTAGTAAATCATAATCCTTCAATTCCTGTTTCGCATTTTTACCTAATAGATGATTCTTTAATTCATTTGTTGATTTTAGTTGTTTCTTATATATTAACGTAAATATAAAAATGGTAACAACTAAGATGATGATGTTAATCAATGCTAGATTATTGATAAATGTCATAAAATCTAATGATTTTACCGCACTTCCAATCATCAGGTTTGGAGGATCCCCAATCATGGTCGCAGTTCCACCGATATTGGATGCGAATATTTCTGACATTAAAAATGGAATGGGGTGTACCTTTAGCTGATGAGTAATACTTAAGGTAACCGGAACAACGAGAAGAACCGTTGTTACATTATCAAGAAATGCAGAAGCTACAGCAGTAAAAAAACTCAATACAATTAAAATCCGAACCGGTTCCCCCTTTACCTTCTGGGCGGCCCATACAGCAATAAATTCAAAAACACCTGTTTGTGAAGTGATTCCGACAATAATCATCATACCAACCAAGAGACCAATTGTATTAAAGTCAATATGATGAACCGCCGACTTCTGATCTAGTATCCCAAAAGCAACCATCAAAAGACCGCCCAGCATAGCAATCGTCGTCCGATGAATTTTTTCCGAAATAATTGTCGCATATGTAAATAAAAAAATAATCAAGGCAATCCACTCTTGTGATCCCATGCTCCTACTCCCCTTATATATAATAGATACAGAAAAAAATATACTACTCTCATTTATATATGTAAATATTTATTATCTTTTAATAACTCTGATTTTAGGAATTTCAATAAAATATAATTAAAAACTTCGTAAGTGTTAAAAATAAAACTAACAATGAAAGTTTTGTGTCAAACCTCACTGTTTATTCTCCAAAAATCAATTATAATAACAAAAGGAAAATTTCCCCACAAAAAGAATGATTAATTTCTAATGAGGGGAACCTATTCATTTTATAATGAATCATTATTAAGGGGGATTTGAATGAATCAAGGACCAAAACAACTCTTTGTTCAAACCGGAAGCCTTGTTGCCGGTTTTATGGTTTGGGTACTTATTTCTTCACTTATGCCATTTATTAAAGCAGATATTAACTTATCTACAACCCAAATTGCCTGGGCCACTGCTGTTCCGGTCATCCTTGGATCACTACTAAGGGTTCCAATTGGTTTTTGGACGAATCGATTTGGTGCAAGAGCCTTATTTACCATTTGTTTTCTTGTTCTGCTGATCCCTATCGCGGTCCTTAGCTTCGCCAATTCATTTGCCATGCTCATATTGGGAGGGTTTTTACTGGGGATTGGCGGCGCGCTATTTTCTATCGGTGTAACTTCATTACCGAAGTATTATGAGAAAAAAAAGCATGGATTTATTAACGGGATCTATGGTGCCGGAAATATCGGGACAGCTATCACCTCTTTTTCCGCTCCTGTTCTTGCAACTGCGTACGGTTGGAGAAGCACGATTAAAGTCTTTCTAATTGTTGTCTTGGTTTTTGCTGTCATTAATTTCTTATTAGGTGACCGAAAAGAGCGAAAAGTGAATAACTCCTTTTCCGTGGTCATTAAAGAGGTTTATCGGAACCCAAAACTATGGCTGCTAAGTTTATTTTATTTCATCACATTTGGGTCATTTGTTGCTTTTACAATTTATTTGCCGTCCTTTTTAGTCAATCACTTTGAATTAGAGAAGGTAGATGCGGGTCTCCGGACAGCAGGTTTTATTGCTATTGCCACTCTTTTTAGACCTGTTGGCGGCTGGCTCAGTGATAAGCTGAATCCTTTGTTAATCTTAATGTTTGTTTTCTTTTGGCTTACCTTTGCGGGTTTTCTCTTGTCTTTTACCCCATCCTTGCCGATTTATTCCTTTGGCTGCCTATTAGTAGCATTTTGTGCAGGGATTGGCAATGGTGCCATTTTTAAGCTTGTCCCATTGTTCTTTTCAAAGCAGGCAGGTGTGGTAAATGGTATTGTATCCGCAATGGGTGGACTCGGCGGATTTTTCCCGCCATTAATTTTAACTATCCTATTTAACTGGACCGGGCATTACGCGATCGGCTTTATGTCTTTGTCGGAAATTTCATTATCAAGCTTCGTTTTAGTTGTCTGGCTTTACTATCAGGATAAACTTGATATTTCGAATAAAATTGTCAATCATGCCGTCGATGGCATCGTGGTAACTGATCCGAATGGAATTATCCAAAAAATAAATCCGGCATTTACAAAAATCACCGGTTACCGTCAAGAAGAGGTAGTTGGAAAGACACCAAGCGTTCTCCAGTCAGGAGAACACAATAATGATTTTTATAAAAGTATGTGGAATCAGTTGAGAGAAGAAGGATTTTGGGAAGGTCATATTTGGAATAAACGTAAAAATCAAGAACTCTATAAGGAATGGTTAACTATTACAGCCATTAAGGATGAAGCAGGCCAAACAAAAAACTTTGTTGGGATGTTCAGTGAAGAACGCGAAGAAGAAGAAAAAAAATAAAGAGGGATCGACAGCTTTCCAATCGGAAGGCTGTTTTTTTTGCTCATTTTTTATTTAATAAAATGGCTTTTTGACAACTTTTTGACTTTGAACCTATGTTCACATTTCCTTCACTATTTTTGTGACGTACGTCACAAATTTCATGTTACCATCTGTTTTATAGTTTCAATATAAACAACAGACATTCAAAAAATATAAATTTAGAATTTAGGAGGAGTCAATAATGGCACGAATTAATTATTGGAATCCAGAGGACGAAAAATTTTGGAAAACAGAAGGAAGGAAACACGCACAAAGAAATCTATGGATCTCAGTACCATCTCTAATGCTAGCTTTCATCGTTTGGCAAATCTGGTCAGTGGTTGCCGTGAGACTAAACGATATTGGCTTCCATTATACAGAAGAACAACTATTTACACTTGCTGCTATCCCAGGACTTGTCGGAGCAACACTTCGCTTTGTTTATACCTTTGCAGTTGGTACATTCGGTGGAAAGAACTGGACAGTTATTTCCACTGCGATTTTAGCAATCCCTGCCATCGGAATTGGTTTTGCAGTACAAAATCCCGACACACCATTTTCAATAATGCTTTTGTTGGCTGCTCTTTGTGGTCTTGGCGGCGGTAACTTTTCATCATCTTCAGCGAATATCAGCTTTTTCTTTCCGAAAAAAGAAAAAGGTACAGCACTTGGTATTAATGGCGGTTTAGGAAATATGGGCGTTTCCGTTGTACAATTTGTAACACCATTGATTATTACTTCCAGCACCTTCGCATTTGTTGGAGGCAAACAAGTATTATCTACTGGTCAACATGTTTGGTTACAAAATGCTGCATTTATCTGGGTAATCCCTATTGTTATTGTTACATTACTTGCACTATTTAAAATGGATAACGTACCAAATGCAAAACAATCTGTTGCAGATCAATTTGTGATTGTGAAACGTAAGCATACTTGGATTTTGACCATCCTTTATATTGCAACATTTGGTTCCTTTATTGGGTATTCAGCGGCATTTCCGCTTCTATTAAAATCTCAATTTCCTGAGCACCTCTCTCTTGCCTTCCTTGGTGCTTTAGTGGCAGCGGCAGCAAGGCCTGTTGGCGGCTGGTTGGCTGATAAGTTTGGCGGTGCGAAGGTAACCGCGTATGTATTTGTGGTTATGGCAATTGGAGCTTTCGGTGTTATTTATTTCTTAAATGATAAGCAATTTGCTGGTTTCTTGGTAGCATTCCTGGTTCTTTTCTTAGCATCTGGTATTGGCTCTGGATCAACGTTCCAAATGATTCCGAATATCTTTGTTCCAAAAGAAGCAGCACCAGTAATTGGGTTTTCAGCAGCATTTGCTGCCTATGGTTCTTTCTTCATTCCAAAACTATTCGGCTGGTCTATTAATACTACAGGTTCATATGTAACTGCATTTTACTTCTTTATAGGTTTCTATGTAATTAGTTTTGGTCTTAACTGGTTCTTCTATCAAAGAAAATCAACAGCAGCTAAAACATTGGCAAAACAAGTCGGATAATCCGGCTTGTTTTTTTTAATTAAAACCTATATTAAAGTATTGGCATGCTAATGGGCCTGTTGCTTTCCGCTCCAATCAACAAGGAGCAAATGAACCTAAGAAAGCCACACACCTTATCCAATCAGGCTCTAGTCCCGTGGTCAAGGGACAATTTGTCAATCAAGGGAAGAAGGTGTTCATCGGAGCTAATTCATTAATAGAAACAAATTAATATTCACGTTGGATATACCTTTTGGCTTAAACTGTTTTTGCCAAGTTATAATATCAAAAAGTTGATGGTAAAGGATGTCCAGAATTTCTAGATATTTTGACCAAACTAATATATTTGTTTAAAGCATTTATTGTCTAAGTATTGGCAGTATACATTTTTCCGAAGTTGTTGTTATAACAAGCTTTCAGTTTAGCATAAGAAGGATTTTGGATTTTTTTACTGAATATTTTATTATAAACATTTTGCGTTGTAAAAGAAAATTAATGAATGAGGATTAAGAAATGAATTTTCGTATAATTGATATTGAGAAAGACAAGGATTTACTTATTAAGTTTAGGAAGGATACTTATATCCAAAGTTTTGGTACAGAAGAAGGTTTTGATGAAATAACATATTTAAACCGAATGGAAGAAAGGATTAATCAATGCCCTAGTGGTCAGTTAATTGTCGAAGAAGATAATACTTCAATAGGACAATTAGGACTTGGTATCGTTAATTATTGTGGAACACAAATTGGATATATAAATCTAATCTACCTGATATCTGAATATCGCGGAAAAGAACTTGGAAAAGATTTAATTTGGTATGCAGAAAACTTTTTCAGGAATATGAATGTTTCTGAGTATCATTTAAGGGTATCTCCAACAAACGAAAGGGCAATTCGATTATATACCAATTTTGGAATGGTCAAATTGAGGGAAGAGAATGAAGAACACCCAGTATTGAGGTTGAGGAAAATTTTGAGTAGTAACACTTAATCATTAAATTCTCCAATTATCTTATAATTAATTTGGAGTTGAATGTCTTTATTGAATACATCTGTTGATTGGAGCGGAAGGCGCGAAGACTCCTGCGGGAGTACGGGGCTGGGGAGACCCCGCAGGAGCGAAGCGACGAGGAGGCTCCCCGGCACGCCCGCGGAAAGCGAAGCACCTGGAGCGGAAAGCAACATGCCCATTAGCATAGACAATCTTTTAAAAATACATTAACACGGTGAATTGATAGAGAGAGTGAATAAAATAAAAGGCTATCGAAAATTTTTTTTCGATAGCCTGACTGCCGTTGTCGGCAGTTTTAGTTTATAATCGTAACATTTACATGTTTTCTTCCCCAATTGACTGCTTTTGTTTTCGATGGGATAAACACATCGATATGATGACCTTTAATGGCTCCGCCTGTATCTCCGGCAACAGCATATCCATACCCTTCTACGTAAACCTTTGAACCTAAAGGAATAACTTTCGGGTCAACTGAAATAACCTTTGCTTTTGGATTTGCTTTAAGATTAATCCCTGTCGCAGTAATTCCGGAACAACCTTTACATTTTGCAGTGTAGGCAGTTGCTTTCACTGTAATTACTTTTGATTTTTTTACAGCCCTTTTTTTCTTCACATGCTTCTTTTTTGATACATACTTTTTCTTTTTCACATGTTTAGAAGCTTTTTTATTTGAATCTATAGTGAGTTTTTCTCCTGGATGAATCAAACTAGAAGACAGATGATTTTTCTTTTTAATTTTATGTACAGTGGTTTTATGTACTTTAGCAATATCCCAAAGGGTATCTCCCTTTTTTACTGTAATCTCAGCGGCATCAACATTAGCACCTATAGTCCCTGAGAGTGCAGCTACTGCGAATAATGCTATTATTTTTTTAAACATTTTTTTACCCCCCATGTTCTTTCGTTCGCTAACTAGTACCATGATACCATGGAATTTTCTTATACAAAGAACAGGGAGATGTTAATTGCTTTACACAAAATCCAATTATATTACAATAACATTTCGATGGTCAGAAAAATTATTTTTCTTCGAATTATATATATTTCATAAAAAAATCGGAGGTCAAAACCTCCGTTTTCACTATAAAATTAGCTTATTTTGGAAATTACAACTGCACAGGCCTTATATTCAGCTGTTCCGGAAATAGGATCAAATTCATTTAAGGTTAAAATATTGGTAGGAGTTTCGCTCCAGTGAAAACTCATGAACACTAGACCAGGTACCACTTGATCAGTTATTTTCGCCTTAACGTTTAATTCTCCTCTACGGGAACGTACCTGAACAACCTCGCCATCTTCGATTCCTAACAATATTGCATCTTCCGGATGAATATCAACGGTTTCTTCCGTCTGTTTTATCTTTACTCCAGCTGCATAATGACGTGTTTGCGAGTGCGTATTATAGGATTCATAGCGGCGTCCAGTTGTGAGCATAAATGGATATTCCCCATCAGGACGCTCTAATGGCTGTGTATAGTCAACAGGGACAAACGGTGCTTTTTTACTTGGCTGCTTATCTTGGTGGAATCGCTCATGCATGACAAATGTACCCGGATGATTTTCAGTTGGACATGGATAATGAAGGCTGTACTCTTTTTCTAGACGTTCATAGGAAATACCGCCATACATCTCCCAAGCAAGCTTTCTCACCTCATCCCAGATTTCCTCACTGCTGTTATACTTCATCGGATAGCCCATTAATGTTGAAAGTTCACAAAGAATTTCCCAATCTTCTTTCACATCCGGATGGGAAACAACTGCTTTGCGGACCCGCTGAATTCGTCGATCTGTATTTGTATAGGTTCCGTCCACTTCCCCCCAAGAACGTGCTGGCAAAACGACATCCGCCATTTGGGCCGTCTCCGTTAAAAAGATGTCTTGAACAACTAATAGGTCCAGCTTTTCTAATAATGTTTTAGTATGATTCATATGAACATCAGCTAAAAGCGGATTTTCTCCTATTACATAAAGAGCCTTTAAGGCACCAGTTTCAATCTTATCAAAGGTTCTGGTTTGTGTATCACCTGCAATTGGGTTCAACACCACATTCCATTCTTTTTCATACCGACCCCGATATTCCTCATTTGTAAGACTCATTGCCCCTGCCAATTGGTTTGGCAAACAGCCCATATCTCCTGCTCCCTGAACATTATTTTGCCCTCTAAGCGGCATAATTCCGGTACCTTCCCTGCCAATATTGCCGGTTAATAAAGCTAGATTCGCAATATCAAAAACATTATTTACCCCGCAATGGTGTTCCGTAATCCCAAGAGTATAGGCAATCATGGAGCCACTTGAGGCAGCATATTCTCTTGCTGTTGCAACAATATCCGCCGGATTTAACCCAGTAATTTCGGCTGCATGTTCAGGTGTATAAGATTCCACAAGTCTTTCAAGTGCAGCAAAATCAATCGTAAATTGCTTTATAAACTCAGGATTATATAATCCTTCTTTTAAAATTACATGGATAAGCGCATTTATAAGAGCGATATCCGAACCGACATTGATTTGTAAATGACGATGGGCGACTTTCACCATATCAATTTTTCTTGGGTCAATGACAATAATTTTAAGACCTGCTTTGGCTGCTTTTTTCATTCGATTCGCGATAATTGGATGTGCCTCTGTTGTGTTTGACCCCATTAACAGCAATACTTCCGCTTTATCAAAATCTTCAAGTGTATTGGTTGGGAAACCGCTTCCAAAAACAGTTGCCAGACCGGCAACGCTAGGAGCATGTCACGTTCGGTTACAACCATCGATATTATTACTGCCAATCACAGTCCTCATAAATTTTTGCGTGATAAAATTGGATTCGTTCGTGGTCCGTGCACAAGCAAACATAGAAATCGCATTTGGACCCCACTCGTCTTTAATTTCTCCCAATTTCCTAGCGATAAATTCATAAGCTTCATCCCATGTTTTTTCAACCAGTTTTCCGGCTATGCGAATTAGGGGAGAGGTTAGTCTATTTTTTGCGTGAACATATTCATAGGCAAATGCTCCTTTTACACAGGTTTGTCCTTTGTTGACAGGAGCCTCCTTATCACCGCGGATCTTCAAAATTTTATTATCCTGGACCTCGAGCACTAAGCCGCAGCCAGTTCCACAATAACCACAAATAGTCTTTACCAAAGATGTTTCACCCATTGTCTTCCCTCCTTTGATTAAACAAAAATCCCTACTATCATCATATTAATCTATTCTTTTCATCATGTAAGTTTCTTTTTTGACTCAAATTTGTCTATTTTTTGAAAACTAGAAAAGCAGAAACGCCTTGCTCAGCCCCGACAAGCGTTCGAGCCAGACAAATAAAAAACGGAAAAATTGATCTCCCGTTTTTTGTCAGGCCGTTTTAGCCGGTAGTAATATATTAAAGGTGGTACCTTTATTTGGTTCGCTTTCAACAAACACTTTTCCATTATGGCTTTCAATGATTTTAAAGCTGACCATTAATCCTAACCCGTTTCCATTTTTCTTTGTGGTGAAAAACGGTTCTCCCAAGTTCTTTAATTTCTCTTTTGGGATCCCAACACCCGTGTCTTGAATCGAAATTTGTACGTTATTCTCATGAATAAGCGTTTTAACGTGCAGCTCACCGCCATTCGGCATCGCTTCGATTCCATTTTTAATAAAGTTCAAAAAGACTTGCTTTAGACGGTTTTCATCGCATTCAATCTGAATAATTTCTTGATTACACTCAAAATGCAGGCGGACATTTTTCTTTCTTGCCTCAAATTCCAATAATGATACCACATTTTTAATGACTGGAACTACATTCTTTTCCTCTAATTCTACCGCTTTTGGTTTTGCCAACACCATAAAATCCTCAACAATCGTGTTAACCCGTTCTATTTCATCAAGAATGATGTTCAAGAACTCCAACCGTTCTGGGTCCTTTTCATCTAATTGAAGAAATTCAGCATAACCTCGCATCGAGGTTAACGGATTCCGTATTTCATGAGCTACCCCTGCCGCCAATTGCCCGACGGCCGCAAGCTTATCCTGACGATGGAGGACTTCTTCCGTACGTTTACGTTCGGTAATATCATTCCGAATCGCTAAATACTGATATGGTTTACCCTGGTCATTCAAGAATGGAATTATGGTTGTATCGACCCAATAATAGGTGCCATCCTTGGCCTTATTTCTAATTTCCCCTTTCCAAACATGCCCCTCGCCAATTGTTTTCCATAAATTTTTGAAATATTCCTTGGAATGGAAACCGGAATTTAATATATTATGATCTTTTCCAATGATCTCATCACGGCTATACTTCGAAATCTCACAAAACTTATCATTTACACTGGTAATCTTACCTTGTGCATCGGTAAAAGCAACAATAGAAGACTGGTCAAGGGCAAATTTGATATCGGTGTTTTCCTTAACCATTTGTTTTAAATGTTCTTCCGCTTTCTTCCTATTTGAAATATCGGTTCGAATCGCAACATATTGATAGGGCTTGCCGTTCTCATTGAGGAATGGAACAATCGTTGTATTTACCCAGTAATTACTGCCATCTTTTGCCCTGTTACAAATTTCACCCTTCCAGACATTTCCCTGTCCAATCGTTTTCCATAACTCTTTAAAAAATTCTTTTGAGTGGTAGCCCGAATTTAATATCCGATGATCCTGACCGATTAATTCATTTCGCTGATACTTCGAAATCTCACAGAATTTATCATTAACAGTCGTAATTCGCCCCTTCTCATCTGTTATGGCAACAATAGAGGATTGGTCCAAAGCGAATGTAATGTCACGAACTTCCTTAAGCGAATCCAACAAATCCTGCTCGGCCTGCTTTCGCTTTGAAATATCAGAACGAATCGCAATATATTGGATCGGTTTTCCTTTTTTATTAATAAAGGGAACAATCGTCGTGTCCACCCAATAAAATGAGCCATCCTTCGCCTTGTTACGAATTTCTCCTCTCCAGATTTTTCCGGAACTAATTGTATTCCATAGCTCTGCAAAAAATTCTTTTGAATGGTATCCCGAATTTAAAATTCGATGGTTTTCACCAAGAATTTCTTCTTTATTGTATTTTGAAATTTCCTCAAATTTATCATTTACATACATAATCGTTCCACGTTTATCGGTAATCGCAACAATTGATGATGCATCAAGAGCGGCTTTTATATCCTTTAAATTCGTATCCGAAGCTACCAGTTGTTTACTAATTAATGTACTGGAGGCAATAAGTCCACAAATAATTAAAATGGATACAAATAAGACTAAATAAATAATAAAGGTATCCTCACCGCTTGAAGGCTTAATGATTTCAGCTGTTGATAGAATCGTTGTTGCTCTTTTAATTAGAAAATGCCCTTCAGCAATCGCTCCCGCCATAATTACCGCACTAACTGGTTTCAGCCATACCTGATTAGCGTGTGTATAATTCTTTGATGAATATAAAATCCATAATGAGAACATGAAGGTACAAAAAATTAGAATCCCAGAAAAAATACATAGCGGAATATTGTATTTTAGGGTCACATTCATTGCATAAAGACTTATGATGTGAGTAGCATAAACTGCAACTGTTAAAAGTATTGCACCAATCATTAGCTGAAATAACCGAATTTTTTTACCAAAGAACGGGACAAAAGCCATCCCTGTAAAAGCAATCCCGATAAAAATGGATAAAATGGTAAATGGAATTTGATAACTTGCAAACCGGCTGCTATCTGCCGCAATAAGCCCCATAAAATTCATTACCCATATTCCAACACCTAATGTTACTGATCCTCCTAAGAATAAAAGGCGTTTATTAGGTTCAGCTGATTTAATTAAGGTAAACATATCTAATGCTGTATAGGAAGCCATTATCGTTAATCCTATGGCAATCAAAATAAAAAAAGGATGAATCGCTCCAAGAACTATATTCATTAACGTGCATCCCTCCAATCTCCATCATTACTATTATGATTGTAATGTAAAGTATTTTATTAGGGAAGTACCAAATAGTGAAAGCAAGCTAATTTTCTACTATCATTTCCTAAAAGCTGTTATTCATCAGAAATAAAAAACACATTCAGGAATCGGGACAAAAGAACTATTTTTAAAAAAGTTAAAATTTTTTGAAAAAAGGTCTACACATTTTTAATTTTTTTGTTTATACTGTACTACAACAGATGAATTATTAATAAACTGTATTAAACAAAGGGGGAGTTTTAAATGTTAATGAATCCAGTTGAGTTTTTCCGTAACCTACCTAAGAAGGAATGTCCAGAATGTGGTCAGCATATGGAGGAGCAAGCTGAATCCTATATGATGGAATGTGACCGATGCCTGTCAAAAAAAGAGGAGTACTAATTTTTTGTCCCTACTGTACTACAACAAAAAAAATATTAATAAGCTGTATATAACAAAGGAGGAGATTTAAATGTTAATGAGTCCGGTTGAATTTTTCCGTAATTTGCCTAAGAAGGAATGTCCAGAGTGTGGTCAGCACATGGAGGAACAAGCTGAATCCTACATGATGGAATGCGAACGCTGTTTATCTAAAAAAGAAGAGTAATCCAACTCTCCAGGAAACTGGAGAGTTTTTAATTTGCAATTACTTCCGCCACAGAATAAGAATAAACCCATCTCTTGTTGCAAAACATGTAACAAAGGAGTTGAATGAAGTGGCAAAGGCAAAAAAAGAAGATTATCTTACAAATGCACCAAGGCAAGAACAGGTAACAATTGAGAACGGATCTATTTTTCCAAACTTAAAAAATGTTGCCGGTGATTCCGTTGACCGTCACATGGAACTCACTGAAGCCAACATTGTCATTACCGGAGATGAAATCAAACAGCAGAATGAAAACCTGTAAAATGAAAAAAGACTGTCATAGTACAGTGACAGTCTTTTCAAAATATCTTATATTTTTGGAAGCTCTCTAATTTCAGACATCATTTCATTTCCACACATTGGGCAAAGTAAATCATCTGTAACAAAATCCTTTCGCATCCAACCAATGCAGGAGTCATCTATACATGAATAAATTTCGGTATCCACAAGGATATTTTCGATCTCTTCTTCTTTTGCTCTTTTACCATAAAAAATGGGAACCGCCTCCTTTTTACTACTCCTAGTATGCACAAAAACAAAGCTTTTCATTTCTAAAAATGGGAATTATCTTTTTTCTAATGAAGGGGGAATACAAATGAGCATAAATTCAAAAAAATTTACGAGTGTTGGGACCGATATTGAAGAGGTTAAAAGATTAAACAGCCAGTCGGGTCTTAGTTATAACGAAGTTAAAAAATTGCTGGCAGAACAATACCAAAAAAATAGAAGAGGCTGATTCTTCAGCCTCTTTACGGAAAATAGATCTCAATTTTTTTCTTTTCAATATTTAATGAATAATAATTTTTAAACACTGCTTCTTTGTTTAATTCTATTCCATCAGTTAGTTCAATCTCGTTAACTGTTTTTCCCTCTTTCATAAAAGCAAGTGTTGAACCGTTCATGATAATCTCTTCAAACCAAAACCCATCCCGTTTAACTAATTCTTCGTCTACATACGTATTCACAACAACCTGCCGATGATGAAATTTTGTTATTTCCTTAGGCATATCAAAGACTCCCTTGGTTCATTTATATCATATATTTTCCACCTTTTTTCAAGGTTTGACAAGAAGAAAAGTAATCGCTTCCCTATTCAGTATGATCAATGATGATCTCTTCATGATGCCTTTTAGACAAGATTTTACTTTTCTTGCGGGTTTCCTTTGACTGAAAAATAATATCAAAATCATAATCATCCGGGTAAAGCTCAGCTGCCGATATATAAAGCTTTAATCTCTTATGGTTCACGGAAATCCTCTCACCTTTGATTTGAACAAGATAGTTCCCTTGCTGATCCGGACCGGTATAGATGATCCCATATTCATTGGAAGGAGAAATTTTGACATTGTCGCCCTGATGATAAATTGGGACATTATGATTATCTTTAATTACTTCCTTCCGTTTTTGATGCTTGTTCACAATGATTTGTTTTTCTATTTCTTTACGTTTCCAGGAATCGGTTTCGGCCATTTCATAATGTTTTTCTTCCTTATAGGTAATCGCATGCGCTCTTTCAATGATGTTTGGATGGATTCCCAGCTTAAGTGCAATCGCAAAGGCCTGGCTATCTCCCCCTCTGCCAATATTAAGGCGATACGTAGGCGAGAGCGTCTCCAAATCGAATTCCATCGATCCGTTTATAAATCCTGAATGCACTTCGGCAAATTCCTTTATTTCGCTATAGTGAGTGGTTGCAAATAATGTAGCCCCTTTATCATAGAGTGTTTCTAAAATAGAGGTTGCTAACCCCATCCCTTCACCGGGGTCCGTTCCCGATCCCAACTCATCTAATAAGACCAATGATCGATCATTGGTATCCTTTAAAATTTCAATGATATTCACGATTCTAGAACTAAAGGTGCTTAAATTCTCAGTAATGCTTTGGCCGTCCCCAATATCAACAAGAATACGATGAAAAATACTAAGACTACTTCCCGTGGCTGCAGGAATATGAAGGCCGCTTTGTACCATTAGCGTCAATAGCCCAACGGTTTTAATCGTTACCGTCTTTCCTCCTGTATTTGGACCAGTAATCACTAATGCATTCTCTGTATTACCTAATTCCAGTGTTAACGGTACTGCCTTTTCTCCAAGCAATGGATGTCTTGCTTGAATTAATTTGATTTCATGTGATTCATTGATCCCTGCCTTCACACCATTCAGGGTACGGCTATATTTTGCTTTCGCAAATAAAAAATCATAATGAACCATAATTTCCATTGCTGAGCAAATTTGCAGTTGATTTTCCTCTACTAAACCAGTTAGATAAACAAGGACCTTTTGTACCTCTACCTCTTCATCTGCTATTAGCCAGGTTAATTGATCCTGGTAAAGCGAAATTTCCTCCGGCTCAATGAATAAGGTTGAACCTGATGCAGAGGTATCAAGGACAGTACCTTTGATTTTGTTCCGATATTCTTTTTTAATCGGAATAACATATCTACCGTTTCTTTGACTGACAACATTTTCTTGAAGATAGGTTTTATATTTATTGGAACGAATCAACTGCATGGTTTTCTCTTTTAAGCGTTCTTCATGAATCATGATTTGTTTTCTGATTTTTAATAATTCTTTGCTTGCATAATCATCCACCCCCCCATTCCTGATACAGCGGATAATTTCTTTCGCAAGCTCTGGCAGATCATTGATTGCCTCGACATATGAGGCAACTCTCGGTGCGAGGTATTCCTTATCTTTCATAAATCTTCGCATTTTCCTGCAGCAGTCCAAAAACTCATAAAGTTTTGCCAGTTGCTCCGGACGGAGTGCTACTCCCTTATTTAATTGAAGGGTTAGCTGCTTCATACCATCCATCCCATGTACAGGTACACTTGAGCTTTTTTTCAAAATTTCTACCGCTTCTGACACCTCATCGAGCCATGCTTCAATTTGTTTTAAATGGTTAGATGGAATGAGAGTTAGGATTTTTTCTTTTCCTTCGTCTGTTAAGGCAAATTGAGCAATCTGCTCTTTAATTTGTTGAAATTCCAATGTTTTAAAAGTATGTTGATTCAATTTGATTTTTCCTCCCTAAAAATAAAAATAGCCGCAATGAACAATGTCATTGCGGACAATGTGAAAAAATGAGTCTTCCCCTTCATTTTTTCATGCATAAATTTCTCCAAAATAAAAACTGTCTACACAAGTGTACACAGCATCATGGAATAGGAATGTATGCTTATGTTCGCCCATTGTTCTTAACTTCATCCCATAGCAAATAAACCCTCTTTCACCCTTTTAAAAAATGAATGAGGCTAATGGAATGATTGTATCCAATTATTGGATTAGTTAAGAACGACACCTAACATAAAAACATACTCCTTACTTTTTACAATTTATCAAATATAGCATATTCAATTTGGAACAAATTGTCAATAACAGAAGAGAAATTCAGATTAGAAATTTTTAAAGTAAAACAGGAATAAGATACGGTAGAATACAGGATGTCAGTATTGCAGCAATTCCCATCGCCGCTCCAGCTACTGCCCCTTGGATTTCCCCCTCCTTGACTGCTTCAGCAGTTCCAATCCCGTGAGCAATCGTTCCAATTGACAGGCCGCGGGCAAACGGATGATCAATCTTAAACAAGTTTAATAATTTTGGACCAAACATCGCACCAATCATCCCGGTAATAATGACAAAGGCTACAATTAACGGCAGGTTCACTTTTAATATTTTACCAATCTCTGTTGCCACCGGTACAGTTACAGATTTGATACTTAAGGCAAGAAGAATGGTTCTAGAAAAGTGAAAGGCTTTCGCAAAAAGCAAGGCAGAGCCAATTGTTAAAACGGTCCCTGCAATCAACCCAATCAACGCAGCACCAAAATATTTAGATAAAAGATGCCAATTCTTATATATCGGTACCGCAAGAGCAACTGTTGCCGGACCGAGCAAAAAGGTCATGATATTCTTTGCGGGAGTATAATCATCATAAGATATATGCAGCCCCAGGAGAATGGCAATGATCAAAATTGTACTTAGAAATACAGGACTGGTTAATGGTGTGGGATATTTTCCTGCTAAAAAAATTGTCAATCTATAGATTAACAGCGTTAAAAGGATACTAAATAGCGTGATCATGATAATCTACTACCTTTTCTTTTTTCTTTATGACAGCCTGAGTTGTTTTTCCAGCCGTTACCAAACCAATGAATGCACTAATAACAAGAATAAAAAGAAAGACCATCCCTTTATGAAGCAGAGTTGGACCCAGAGTCATTAAACCAACCGAAATTGGAATGAAAAAGAAGCCTAAATGCTTCAAAAGCCAGCCGGAAACAAGTTCAATTTGGTCAATTTTAATGATTTTAAGCCAGAGTAAAACCAATAGAATCATCAAACCCATTACATTCCCTGGGATTTTTAAATGTGTAAAATGGACGGTCCAATTTCCGATTTGATAAATCAAAACTAAGGTCAACAATTGGCAGCATATTTTCCATCCTTTTTTCATCCACTGAACCCCCACTCCGTTTTTATTTAGTATAAGGGATAAACGTTTGAACAACTATCTTTTGTTCACAAATTATCCATATGATTTTTTTTAAAACTTCTTTATCTTATTGATAGGAGGGATTACAAAATGAAAAAGATCTACCTTATATGCACTCTCGCTGTATTCGTTGGTATAGCAGCTGGTATTGCTTTTTTTCTGATTCGTGATGCAAACGCAAAAATACCGTCAAATATTACCTTAATTAACCAAAATGGAGATTCATACAAATTTGGAGCGGACGATTCAAAGCTAAAGCTTGTAGAATTTATTTATACTCATTGCCCTGATATTTGTCCGACAACTACGCAAAAAATGAATGTTTTAAAACAAGAATTGGAGAAAAGCGGTGTTTTTGGCAAGGATATCGAATTTCTTACGATCACCATCGATCCATACCGCGATACTCCCAAGGTATTAAGAGGTTACATGGAGGGATTTGGAATTAGCAAGGATCAAAATTGGCTGTTTTTAACTGGGGATAGGCAGAACATTAAAAGAGATCAGAAAAGTATTAGAGAAATCGCCACCTCCTTACAATTTCAATACAAGGATCCAGGAAACGGACAATTTATCCATACTACGAACACTTATTTAGTGGACAAAAATAATAAGTTTATTGCCAAATTCCCAATGGGAGAAAAATTCGACAAAAAAGAAGTGTATGAAAAAATCATGAAAAAAATTAATTAGAATTACCTTTCACTAAAAAAAGCGGTTAGTCCATAGGATTAACCGCTTTTTTTAACCTATTTAATTCACCGATGAAGGATATCTTTTAATTTGCTGCAAGGATAAAAGGTAATTGGACTTTGGTTTTGTTAGACTTACTTTAATACCAGCTTTTTTTAATTTATTAACGAATTCTGTAAGCTGCTTTTTTGCCATGCTTCTCACCTTCTTTAACATCATAGGTACATTCTACAACAAATATATGAATAAAGTGTGAAAACCCGAAAAAAAATTTAGAAATATTTTCATGTTAGGATGAACCGTCTACACGAAATAATGGAACTGCTATTACTAATAGTTTCGTTCCATGAGTTATTAATGGTATAATAAATAGATATTTTGTTTTGGAGGATTTTAACTATGATTACCGTTAGCAATGTAAGCTTAAGATATGGAGACCGCAAACTGTTTGAAGATGTTAATATTAAATTTACACCCGGAAATTGTTATGGTCTGATTGGGGCAAATGGTGCCGGAAAATCTACATTTTTAAAAATACTTTCTGGTGAAATCGAAGCACAAACCGGGAACGTTTCACTTGGACCAAATGAGCGGATGGCAGTATTAAAACAAAACCACTTTGAGTATGAAGAATATGAAGTTTTAAAAACTGTTATCATGGGGCACGCAAGATTATACCAAGTGATGCAGGAAAAGGATGCCATCTACATGAAGGAAAATTTCACCGATGAGGATGGGATGAAGGCTGCGGAGCTTGAAGGTGAATTTGCAGAGTTAAACGGCTGGGAGGCTGAGCCGGAAGCCGCTATTCTCCTAAAAGGTCTTGGGATTGAAGAAGACCTGCATTATAAAACAATGGCTGAATTGACTGGATCTGAGAAGGTAAAAGTCCTTCTTGCTCAAACCTTGTTCGGACGCCCTGATGTCCTTCTTTTGGACGAGCCAACGAACCACTTAGATATAAAAGCGATTCAATGGCTTGAAGATTTCTTAATAAACTTTGAGAATACCGTTATTGTCGTTTCCCATGATCGTCATTTTCTAAACAAGGTTTGTACCCATATTGCTGACCTAGATTTCAGTAAGATCCAAATCTATGTCGGTAACTATGATTTTTGGTATGAATCAAGCCAGTTAGCTTCAAGGATGGCTTCCGACGCCAACAAGAAGAAGGAGGAAAAAATCAAGGAGCTGCAAAGCTTCATTGCCCGCTTTAGTGCAAATGCTTCCAAATCCAAGCAGGCTACCTCCCGTAAAAAACTATTAGATAAAATTACGTTAGATGATATCAAGCCATCATCACGCCGCTATCCATTTGTCGGCTTTACACCAGAGCGTGAAATCGGCAATGACCTTTTAAGAGTCGAAGGCTTAACGAAAACGATTGATGGTGTGAAGGTTCTTGATAATATCAGCTTCTTTATGAATAAGGGAGACAAAATTGCACTTGTTGGAACAAACGAGCTTGCAAAAACCACTTTGTTTAAAATTTTAATGGGTGAAATGGAACCCGATAGCGGTTCCTTTAAATGGGGAATTACAACAAGTCAGGCTTATTTTCCAAAGGATAACTCCGAATTCTTTGAGAACAGTGAATTAAATCTTGTGGAGTGGCTCCGCCAGTTTTCACCTAAAGATGAAAGCGAAAGCTTTTTACGAGGCTTTTTAGGAAGAATGCTATTTTCAGGTGAGGAAGTATTGAAAAAGGCTAGTGTGCTTTCAGGTGGCGAAAAGGTTCGTTGTATGCTTTCAAAAATGATGCTAAATGGCGCAAACGTATTGCTGCTGGATGAACCAACCAACCACCTTGATTTGGAATCCATTACAGCATTAAATGATGGATTAATTAATTTTAAGGGATCTCTTTTGTTTTCATCCCATGACCATCAGTTCATTCAAACGATTGCCAATCGAATTTTTGAACTGACACCAAAAGGATTAGTTGATAAACAAATGAGCTATGATGAATATCTTGAAAATGCTGATATTCAAAAACAAGTAGCGGAAATGTATCAATAAGAAAAAAGCGGGCACGCAATCGTGTCCGCTTTTTTCTGTCTAGCTTCAGTAATGCCTAGGGACTTTTTTTCCTTCTACGGGATGATGGCTCAGACCTTGTTCCTGTTTCCGTATTTGTCGTCCCTTGTCCCTCTACTTGAGAAGAATTAAGCCCTATTTTCGAAGCATCTTTTTTACGCTTTCCCATATGAACACCTCCCATTATAGTTTTGGAAAAATATCGGTACTTATACGGAATAATTCAGGAAAACTTAGGCAAGATAATCTACAGGAGGAGGTGTTTTGTATGGCAAAGATTGGAGTAGAACAATCTCTTACAAATATTCAACAGGCACTAAGGGAAAAAGGTTATGATGTTGTTGAACTGAAGCAGGAATCAGATGCGCAGAATTGTGATTGCTGTGTGGTTACTGGAATGGACTCTAACGTTATGGGAATGCAGGATACCTATACAAAGGGATCGGTCATTGATGCCAATGGAATGTCCGCTGACGAAGTATGCCAACAAGTTGAAAGCAGACTGCAATGATTTTCTCAGGAAGACTAAAGGTTGAAAACTTTAGTCTTTTTTCATATCTTCTTCTTTTTTGGGGTTAATGTTGACTTTTGGACCAAAACCTTTTGCTTGTTTATTTATGTTCTCCTTTCGGGCAGGCTCTTCTTCTACTTTTTCTTCATCCTCATTTAGATTTGGGGTATATTCACTTCCATAAGTTGCACCAATATTCAATTTCCCCTTCAATTCTTTAATTCCTAACTGGCCAAAATTATTATTAAGCTCATATTTATCTAAAATGATTTTTTCAATGTTAATTTTTTCAATAATAATCGGAGGCTCTTTATGAATGATTTTTTTCTCTTCAGACTCCTTTTTTTGTTCCTGGATTGCTAATAAAGATTTTTTCAATTCTTTTACATCCAATTCTAGGGAAGTCAATTTTCTTTTTAAGCTCTTTACATCATCATTTTTATTGAAAATGAGGAATAAATCTTTTAGTGACATGTGCGCGGACGCTCCCTTATTTTATCCTTACTTATATATATGGGTGATAAAGATAAACATGTCCAAATAAAGAAAAGGAGACCTTATTCTAGTCAATCGGGATTATTTCTCCTTTTTCCATTTTCCGTTGATAGCTGACAAATAAAATTCCGTTCCAAAACTTTGCATTTATTTCACTGGGGTTAATTTGATCGGGAAGTTTAATCTGCCTCTTAAATTCACCATAGAACCTTTCCGAATAGGCTATTTTCAAATTAGGATGAATGGGCAGTGCGGTCCCTTTAATCGTTAAAATATCTCCGTTAAGGCCTAATTCAATATTTTCTTTCCTAACTCCGGGGAGCTCGATTAAAACCATTACTTCCTCCTCCCCTTCCAAAATATCAATGGATGGAAAGGTACGTGAGTTTTTATCCTCTCGCATATTTTTTTCACTATTTCCGTAAATAGGTGATTTAAAGGAAGGATCATTCATAAATTGTTTTGCAAAATCTTGTTCAAATATATTTTTCCAGAAATCGCCTCCTTGCATATTTTGAGCGACCTCCAGCCATTGTTTTAATTTATCCATATCCATCTTACACATCTCCTTCATCTCTTGCCCCGTTCATTCGGGATAAACCTCAGGAACAATGCATATATTTAACCACAAGCTTAAGGAGGAGATAACATGCCGGCTCCGGTTCCGTATATTAATATAAATATATTTATGATTAAAATTAATTCCTTTGAAAATGCATCTGCTGTAAATATTGGTCAAAATCTTTTGGCTGAATGGCATAATTCAGACAAAAAAAATCAAGGATATGGGCAAAACTTTGGTGATAAGAGCGACTTTTTTGGGAATAGAAGTTTCGTAGATGATCGTGATCAAATTGACTCCCCAAGTTCCTTTGAAACAATAGGCAATCCGTTTCCGTGCCGGGAGGAATAAACGCAAAACGAAATTGTGGTTTTTTCTTTGAGGATTCTCTCCAATTAGATATAATGATTACAGTATATCTTCTCTCTCTTCTATGATTATTTACAAAGAAGGACAACGAGAACTGTATTCGAAAAATTACGGCTTTATTGTATTGGATTGATGATTTTGTTTCCAAATGAATTTTGGTCCCCAATTACCTTATCGTTAAAAATAGCATCGATTTCCGTCGTGATTGTTTTTTTATTCGGGATTATTTTCGCAAGATTATTCTCAATGCGAGCATTTAAAGGGAAGGCATTTATTGAAACCATCCTAATGCTTCCCATTGTACTCCCGCCAACTGTAATCGGCTTTTTACTGATCTTCTTTTTCGGAAGAAATAGTCCTGTTGGTGCCTTGATTGAAGAAATTTTTCATCAATCAATCATGTTCACTACATGGGCGGCTATAATCGCATCTACCATTGTGGCATTTCCACTTATGTTTCAAACGGTCAAATTAGGTTTTCAATCGGTTGATAAAGATATTGAAGAAGCTGCAAGAGTAGACGGAGCAAATGAAATGAAAGTTTTTTTATTTGTCACACTCCCCTTGTCGGCTAAATCCATGGTCACAGGTTTAATTTTAAGCTTTGCCAGAGCATTAGGTGAATTTGGAGCAACCCTTATGTTTGCCGGAAATATACCTGGTAAAACACAAACAGCCCCTACTGCAATCTATGTGGCAATGGATTCAGGGAATATGTCACTTGCGTGGATGTTAGTTTTGTCAATGGTTGTGGTCTCTTTTTTAATGCTATTTGTAACCAATTACTCCGTAAAACAAAAGCCATGAACAGTTTTTCGCTGTCCATGGCTTTTTATCTTCTTTTTTTTGAAATCAATAAAGTTATTTGTGCCATTGTAAAAGCCAGTGAGGATTTTCTTCGATAGGCAAGGTATTTTGGCTCCCAGATATTTGTATATTTCTCTTTAAATCCTCGAAGCCCCTGGAAGTCATAGATAAAGTGCCCATGAAAGAAAATTTGGGCCGCAACTTTTTCGCTTAGAGAAGCGAATCTTGACATACCGACATTTGCGAGCGGCGCCATTCCCATATTAAAACGATCATATCCCTGTTCTTTTGCCCAATCAATTAAAGAAAGGATAAGAAAATCAATCAATCCCGCCTGTAAATTTGGTTTCAACCTCATCAAATCAATGGAAACCGTGTTTTGGTCATCGTATACCTGCATAATCGTAATAAAACCAAGAATTTGATTCCTTTGATTTTTCACAAGGGCGATGGGTCCTTTATTTAAATAATCTCGGTCAAAAAACCCAACAGAAAATCCTTTTTCGGATCTGCCCTGGAGCCAGTCGTTTGAAATTCCATTTAATTCATTTAATAAATCTTCCGAAAAAGGAGGTTTTATAATTTCAAACTGATAGTCTTCCCGGATAAATTTGTTTCGTAAGGTTCGTAAATCTTTCATATTATGTTCTGAAAGTGAAAAGGTTTTAAGCTTGACGTATGCCTCCTCACCTAATTTAAAAAAGGCATACCCGCTGCCGTAGAGCAATGGCAAAATATCATCACTGACCTGATAAAAAACTGGTGTGAAACCATGCAGATCTGAAATTTCCTGAAATTCCTCAATCGCATTTGAAAGCTCTCTTTTTTCCCCAATAGGATCTCCTAGGATCACAAGCTTATCTGCATATTGCTGAAAGGAAATCAGGACATTCCTTTTACTGTTCCAAAAAATATACTTATCATGAAGAAAAATTAAATGGGACAAGACCTTCGCCTTATATTCCGTTAAATGGGACATGATTTCTTGTTCTTGACCTTTTGATTTCTCAAATTTCCAATTTTTTGGCTTACTGCTTAAATAACCAAATACAAGGATTAAAAAGGCAATAACCAACCCGATCAAGGCACTATTGAATAAGTCATGATAATCTACGATTACATACGGTAGAAACCTTCTAGGCATCTCTAATTTGGCTGAAGGTAAATTTAAATAACCGATTAAAATGTACATGGATGTAATAATTAAGATTAGTGTAACATCAAATAAGGTTTTCCCCCATGTAAGAACATAGCTTTCACGGTAAAATTGCCCCTTCGCCATTCTTAAAAGAAGGGCAACTATAATTAAAAAAATCGCTTCCTCATAATCAATTCCTTTAAAAATAGAGAATAACGCAGCAAGAATTAAGACAAACATGGTTAATTCATACGTTCTCTTTACACTATACTCAATGCCCCTTGATAATCCCAATAAAAGGAAACCCGCGGCAACCGAGAGCTGATGGGATACATTTATAATCGGAAATGACAGGATCTCCTGTGCAATCCTAAGACGCGACATGATGCCCGGTACACTTGCTGATAAAAGCAGAATCAATCCTGATAAAAATACCATCAAGGTTAGTACAATATGGCTGAACCCCTGCACAATTAATTTTGGTAAATTACTCCAGGTTCTGTTCCATTTTTCCCAATACATTTTGACAAACAGAACGATACTAGCTAAAAACGGTAAAATATAATACCCAAATCGATAAAATAAAAGAAGCACAATCACTTTTTCCTGCGCTATATGTAAATCCTGCATTCCCCAAATAAATACTAAATCAAATGAGCCCAGGCCTCCGGGAATCATACTAATAATCCCTGCACAGGCAGCAATGATGTACACAGGAAAAAGCTGCTCAAAAGAAATCGAAATCCCAAAAAGCTGGCTTAAAATCCAGATGGCCATAAAAACGGCAAACCATTCAACTACGGATACAATAATTAGTTTGACTGCCGAGTTAATGGTAATTAAGGACGGACTGTCCTTTTTAGTTTTTATAATATGTATAAATAGAAATACCGGTAAGTATAATCCAACGCCAAGTACGGCAAAAAACAGCCATTTCACATCCTTGAACAATGGAAAGTGATGATAGAATAGGGTAACAAACCACGATAGGACTGAAATTCCCGTTAAATAAAAAAGGGAAACAGTTGCGATTACCCCTAGCAGCTTTCGCTTATCCTGTTCAAGACTATGAAAAAAATAGGTTCTTAGCATCGCACCGATAATACCGCCAAATCCAATTAAATTGGAAAAAGAATTAGCGATGAAGGATTGCTCTAAAAGCTCTTTTTTAGGGACCTTTAGTCCAAGAATTCGAACTAACAGTACATCGTAAAGCAGCATTGGAAGTACGGCCGTAAAAGTTATAGCCAGGATTAGAATGAGCATGCTGATATGTAATTTATGGAGTTCATCCTCTAGTAATTGTCCGTTCACATTTCCTGTGAATTTCTTTATTTCAACAATGGCAAAAATCAATAAAAAAAGTGGAAAGATAAATTTTGCTGATTTTAGTAATTTTTCTTTTTTGATCCCCAACAAGATAACCACCTATTTTTTCTCTACTAATTTTAATATAAACTTTTCCATAGGAAAAAGAAATCAATTTATTTTTGATTGACCTTGCTTACTTCTATTCTAGACAGTTTAATGAATCCCCAACCGTTTAGAATTCTTTGCGTTAAAAGTTTGAAAAAATAGACAAGTTTTCTAGCCCTGTCCCATAAACATGAATTAGGACAAATCTGTGGGGGGTTAGAAATGAGATTTTTAGTGTTTAAGAAAGAAACATTGTTATTTTTCTTAGCTGTTGGGTTTGTACTCGTAACAGTCTCTGCTTGGTTTATATTAAGGGCTGGAGATACAGCTGTGTTTAACCAGCAATCAAATGAAAAAGTTCGTGAGATTCATATGGTTACGGTGGAATATAAAACACAAACAAAGGATGGTAAAGAATTAGAAGCATACCGCTGGGATCCCGGTACCATTGTTTTGGAAAAGGGTGAAAAGGCCGAGTTATATATAAATGGAATAAACGGGGAAGAACATCCCTTTTATATTGAGGGCACCAGCATTAAAGGTACTGTAAAAAAGGGAGAAGAGACGGTGGTTCCACTCCAGTTTGATAAAGAAGGGACCTACCGCTTAGTTTGTGAAGTCCATTCAGATAAGGCACATAATGGACCCATGATCGCAGATATAGTTGTGGATTAAAAAGCAGGAGATTCCCCTCCTGCTTTTTCTTATTTAGTTCCACCTACTATATAACAGTGCCACAATCCCCTTTCGATTATTCTAATACAGGAAATATTCCCTTGCTAACAAAAGCAGACTCCCCTCCCCTCCAATCCCTTTATTCACAATATCTTAACAATTATCCCTTTTGTTTGTGATTCATTTCACATTTTAACTGTTATACTGAATGTAAGATATATATATCAAATCTGTTATATGTTTTTAGAAAATAAGAGGTGAAAAATCATGGAACAATGGCAAGGTTTTAACAAAGGTGTTTGGACGAGAGAAGTAAATGTTAGAGATTTTATTTTGAAAAATTTCTCTCCATACGAGGGAGATGACTCATTTATAACCGGTGCTACTGAAGCAACCAATAAACTTTGGGCACAAGTTATGGATCTTACCAAACAGGAACGTGAAAACGGCGGCGTCTTGGAAATGGATACCGAAACAGTTTCAACCATTACCTCTCATGGTCCTGGCTATCTTGATGAAGAACTTGAAAAAGTAGTTGGGGTTCAAACCGATAAACCATTCAATCGTTCCTTACAGCCATTTGGCGGGATTCGGATGGCAAAACAGGCCTGCGAAGCATACGGTTATCAATTAAATCCCGAAATTGAAAGAATTTTTACTGATTATCGTAAAACCCATAATCAAGGTGTTTTTGATGCATATACACCGGAAATGCTGTGTGCACGAAAAGCAGGAATTATTACGGGGCTTCCAGATGCATACGGACGCGGGCGTATCATTGGAGATTATCGCCGTGTCGCTTTATATGGTGTTGATTTTTTGATAAAAGAAAAACAAAAGGATTATAGGGATACAAGCAGTGTGATGACAGAAGAAACGATTCGTTTACGTGAAGAATTATCAGAGCAATATCGTGCCTTAAAGGAATTAAAAGAATTGGCAGCAAGCTACGGATTTGACATAAGCCAACCTGCTAAAAATGCGGCCGAGGCATTTCAATGGCTGTATTTCGGTTATTTAGCCGCTATTAAAGAGCAGAACGGTGCTGCAATGAGTCTTGGCCGTGTCTCAACCTTCCTCGATATTTATATTGAAAGAGATTTAGAGAATGGATTTTTAACAGAATCAGAGGCACAGGAACTAGTAGACCATTTTGTTATGAAGCTTCGCTTAGTAAAATTTGCCCGCACACCTGATTATAATGAATTATTCAGCGGCGACCCTACATGGGTAACGGAATCAATCGGTGGCATGGCACTGGATGGGCGTCCTTTGGTCACAAAAAACTCATTCCGATTTCTAAATACATTAGATAATCTAGGTGCTGCACCGGAACCAAATTTAACCGTTTTATGGTCTGCACAGCTTCCGGAAAACTTTAAAAACTATTGTGCGAAGATGTCCATTAAAACGAGCTCCATTCAATATGAAAACGACGATATCATGCGTCCGGAATATGGCGATGACTATGGTATTGCCTGCTGTGTATCTGCAATGGAAATTGGCAAGCAAATGCAGTTCTTCGGGGCACGCGCTAACCTTGCCAAAGCTCTTCTCTATGCTATAAATGGCGGTGTTGATGAAAAATTAAAAATTCAAGTTGGCCCTCAGTATCAACCAATTAAAGCGGATGTATTAGATTATGAGGAAGTCATGCAAAAGTTTGATCAAATGATGGAATGGCTGGCAGGTTTATACATTAATACGCTAAATATCATCCATTACATGCATGATAAATACAGCTATGAAAGAATTGAAATGGCTCTGCATGATACAAAGATTCTTCGGACAATGGCAACAGGAATTGCCGGTTTAAGTGTCGTAGCTGACTCTTTAAGTGCCATTAAATACGGCGAGGTAAAAGTAATCCGCGATGAAAATAATATTGCCATTGATTTTGAAGCCATTGGAGACTTCCCAAAATACGGGAACAACGATGATCGGGTTGACAGCATAGCGATAGAAATTGTGGAAAACTTTATGAAAAAGCTTCGAAAGCACCACACTTACCGTGATTCTGTTCATACCTTGTCTATTTTAACGATTACATCAAACGTTGTTTACGGTAAGAAAACAGGGAATACACCGGATGGACGCCGGACAGGTGAACCATTTGCACCAGGTGCAAACCCAATGCATGGACGTGATACAAAAGGAACCTTAGCTTCCCTTTCTTCTGTCGCAAAACTGCCATACAGCTATGCAATGGATGGAATTTCAAACACCTTTTCCATTGTTCCAAAGGCATTAGGAAAAGAGGAAGATGTAAGAGTTCGCAACCTTGTATCCATCTTGGATGGTTATATTATTAAATCCGGACATCATTTAAATGTTAACGTATTTAATCGGGAAACACTAATAGACGCGATGGAACATCCGGAACAATATCCGCAGTTAACCATCCGGGTCTCCGGATATGCGGTGAACTTTATTAAATTAACAAAAGAGCAGCAGCTTGATGTAATTAACCGTACCTTCCACGAGTCACTTTAATCAACCATTGGAGCTTCCCTTAGGTGGGGCTCCTTCCTTAAAATGAAAGGGGAAAATAACCATGAACGGAAATATCCATTCAATCGAAACTTTAGGGACCGTAGATGGCCCAGGAATTCGTTATGTAATTTTTACTCAAGGCTGTCTGCTGCGCTGCCAATTTTGTCATAATGCCGATACATGGGAAATTGGCGCGGGAAAACAAATTACAGTTTCTGAGGTGATGGATGATCTCATGAGTTACCTCCCTTTCATTCAAGCATCTGGCGGTGGGATTACCGTAAGCGGCGGGGAGCCCTTGCTACAAATTCCTTTTCTTACAGAATTATTTAAGGAATGTCGGCGGATGGGAATCCATACCACAATAGACTCATCTGGGGGATGCTTCTCACATTCTACGCATTTTATAGAGCAGCTCGAGGAGTTATTACATTATACAGATCTAATCTTACTTGATTTAAAACATATTAATCGAAAAAAACATATTCACTTAACCGGGATGGCGAATGATCATATTCTTGAATTTGCAAAGTTTTTATCTGAACGTAAGATATCGGTTTGGGTACGGCATGTCCTTGTACCCACAGTTACAGATGACCCGGAGGACCTTGAACAACTTGGAGAATTTATCGGCACCCTTGAAAATGTTAAAAAAATCGAGATTCTTCCTTATCATAAGCTTGGGGTATATAAATGGGAGGCATTGGGGCATGAGTATCCATTAAAAGGGGTGGAACCGCCTTCAAAGGAAATGGTAGACTATGCTTACAAAATGCTTACATCACATTGGAAGGCCTAAACACCGAATCAGTTTGGATTCGGTGTTTTTTCTTACTATATTGTGAACTCCCTTCTATCTGCATTTATTTTTGATAAATTAATAGTATAGTACAAGCAGCGAAATATGCAGCACTATAGGGGTGAGTCAATATGTACGAGGCTTTTAGTTCAATCAGCAGAGTTTTAAGCAGTCCGTTTCAAGTTTTATTTTATGAAACAAAACAAATTCCGCTGCTTGCAGCTTTTTTGCTTGGGTTAATTGGTGCCCTTGCTCCTTGTCAGCTTACCAGCAATATTAGCGCCATTACTTTTTACGGAAATAAAAGCCTGCAAACAAAGAAAACGTGGGTGGAGGCACTCTTCTTTATTTTTGGAAAAATTATAGTATTTTCTACTTTAGGACTTGCCGTTTGGCTGATTGGTCAGGAATTCCAAACAGCGATTACCAGCTTCTTTGCCATTTTCCGTAAATTAATCGGACCCTTTATTATCCTTTTGGGTTTATTTTTAATAGGGATTATCCAATTAAACTGGATTAACCGGCTCTTTTCATTTATCCCTAATCAAAAGAGCGGAGGGATTTTCGGATCTTTCATAATGGGAGTCACTTTTTCAATTGCATTTTGCCCAACTATGTTCGTTTTGTTTTTCCTGACCCTGATGCCAATTGTGCTAGGTTCTAGTTACGGTGCAGTTCTCCCAAGTATTTTCGCCATCGGTACATCCCTTCCACTCCTTATCTTTATGTTTATGGTTTGGTTTCTTGGAATGGATGGGGCAATTATGAAAAAAAGCCGACAATTTGGTTTACGGATACAGAAAACGGCCGGATTCTTTCTACTCCTTCTCGGAATATTAGATACCATTACATATTGGATTTAAAAAAATGCGGAACCTTCCGCATTTTTTAATGATTTTTTTCATCTAACTTTACTAAAAGGTCCATTACTTCGACTTCCTCCAAATTTGCAATATCATTTGAAATGACTTCATCTTTATTAAGATGGCTTATTGCCTCATGTTCAGCATATAATGCCTGTCTCCATAATAAATTTCTCTGTTTTTCCTTTAATTCAGAATGAATTTTATATAAATCTTGAAGCTCCGTTTCAACTCGAGATTTTTTTTCCTGATATTCGGTAACCATTTCAGCTGAAACCGGTTCGGTTATAAATAATTTCCTTTTCACCCTGGTTATTTCTTCAATGGCTGAATCATATCGATGGATTTTTGCAATCAAATGTTCATACTCCAATGATCCCCGTCCTTTGGGCTTAACACCTAAGACTGTAATTAGGGGTTTGACCGTAAGTCCTTGAACCACTAAAGAGAAGAGGACAACAAAAAACGTTAACACTAGCAATTCGTCTCTTCCTTTAAAACTGTATGGTAGACTTAATACAAGTGCAATGGAAAGAGAGCCCTTTAGTCCTCCCCAATTAATAATATGCTTCCAAGCCCATGGAAAATCTTTATTAAAGATAAGACTTAAATAGACCGCAATACTTCTTGCAATTAAAACAATCAAAATCGCACCAATAATCGTCCCCCATTTATTGCTTAAGCCGATCCTTGTAATTTCGAGACCCACCATTAAAAACACAACTGAATTAGCTAATAAGGCGGCAACATCCCAAAAGTTTCCTATGTTTAATCTTGTTGTCGGAGACATGCCAATCCTTGCCCCAAAATTACCTAAAATAATAGCTGCTACAACAACGGCAATCACACCTGAACCATGCACACTTTCAGCTAATAAATAGGAACCGTAAAATAAAATGATACTAAAGATGATTTCAAGCGGATAATCATCATAAAACTTTGTTAAAATGGAGAATCCGTATCCCAGCGCTCCTCCCACAATGAGCCCGAGAAAAATGACCTTTACAAATATCCAGATTCCCATTCCTAAACCTTCCCAGCCCAAATCCAGATAAGTTAATAAATAAAACGCTGAAATTTGATAAAGAACAACTGCCATGCCATCATTAAACAAGCTTTCCCCTTCCACAATGATGGCTAACTTTTTATTGACCCCGACACTTTTAAATATGGATAAAACGCTTACTGGGTCCGTAGCACTCATTAATGCGGCAAAAACAAAAGCAGCTTGTATCGACAAATTCAGCTGAAAATAAGATGAAAACCCAACAACTAAATAAGATATTAACGTTGCCCCAAATGCAAGAGCCAGAATTGGAAGCTTATTATTTTTTAACTGAGGAAAAGGAAGTTTTAGCGATGCTTCCCCTAAAAGCGCAGGCAAAAACAGGGTAACGATGACAAAATGAAAAACCTCCCCCTGTGTAATAAAGTTTTTTAATGATGCTAAAGTGGAAAAATCAGTAAGGCCAATCAATGCACCGACTAAAACTAATGCAATCGGATAGGGTTGTTTTAATTTTTTTGCAATGGCTGTAACGAATGCTGCAAGCATGATGAGTGCGAACCCAATGACAAAAATAGAATGCACATCTAAATCCTTCAAAAATAAAACTCCTTTAGTGCAAATATACCAACATCCTTACTTTTCTCATTTTCAATAAAAATAAACCGCAATCAGTTGATAATAGTGATTCTCATAATCTATTATTCCTTCCACAATTCAGTATTTGATTATTTGCTAAAACTCCTTTATACTCTTATCATTGGCTTAAAAGCGAGGTGAAAATTTTTGTTCCAGATTTTGATTGATCATTCCGATATCAATACACTTACAGCCCTCTATGTCAGTCTTTATTTAGGGATTTCTTTGAAATTTCTACTGGCTTGGAGTGTAAAATATTCCTTTATGGATTCCTTGTCTAATCCTGCGGACACAAAAATTATTCACCCTATTTATTTTTATAAAGAAAAAAGCCGTTTAAATGGGAATTTTATTCTAATAAGAATTGTCAAATATATTCGTAGAAAAAAATGTTCACAGGATGATTCTGAAGATTCTGTTTCCTCTCATTACTTATATACAATCTAACCACACATTTTAGGAGGAAATATGAAAACAAAACGATCTTCATTATTATTGATTGCTCTATTATCTTTAACAACATTATTACTTTCAGCTTGTTCTAGTCAGGCTCAAGGCGGAAAAAGTACTGGTTTTTTCCATACCTATTTTGTACATCCCTTTTCGGTTGTGATTCAAACTGTTGCAGATTTTTTTAACGGAAATTATGGATTAGCAATTATCCTTGTTACCCTTGTCATCCGACTCATTCTGATGCCATTAATGTTGAAGCAATATAAAAATCAAATGGGTATGAAGGAAAAAATGGACGTGCTAAAACCTGAGATGGATGCCATCCAGAAAAAGATGAAGGCTGAAACGGACCCGAAAAAGAAGCAGGAGCTTCAGGCAGAAATGATGGGCCTTTACCAAAAGCATGGGGTCAATCCATTAAATATGGGTTGCTTGCCACTCCTTATCCAAATGCCTATTTTGACAGGATTCTATTATGCAATACGTGGATCCCAAGAAATTGCTCATCATAAGTTTTTATGGTTTAGCCTTGGTCACCCTGATATTGCGATTACGATTATTGCCGGTGTAATTTATTATTTTCAATTTAAGGTCTCTCAATCCAATATGCCTACCCCGCAGCAACAGCAAATGAAGTATATGGGATTATTATCTCCATTAATGATTGTAATGTTCTCATTTCAAGCACCAGCTGCACTCCCGCTTTACTGGGTAGTCGGGGGAACATTCTTAATCATTCAAACCATGATCAGCCGAAAATTGTATCAAAATCATAAAAAAGAAGAAGTAGCCGTTAAGCAAAAATAAGATTATAAAAGGAAGCATCTTTATCTGATGCTTCCTTTTATATTTTCTTCCCAATTAATATTCCTAAAAAAGCAAGGATGATTCCCGCAAGATAACTAATGACCAAATAGCGAAAAAAAAGTTTATTTTTTTTGCCTTTTTTAAGACCGGAGAGTTCCAGCTTAAAGGTGGAGAAAGTAGTAAATGCACCCATAAAACCAACACCAAGCAGATTATACAAATGGCCTTTAACGGGAATTCCAACAATAAGTCCCAACAAAAAAGCACCGGTTAAATTGACCGTTAAGGTTCCTATTGGGAATCCGGATTGATTATGTTTTTGAAACGATTTGCTAATGATAAAGCGGCCAATGGCCCCAAAAAATCCGCCAAGTGAGACAAAAAGTACTTCAGTCATTTTGCTTTCCCCGTTTCATTCCCAAAATTCTGCCCTATTTTAACAAATAAAAGACCGCCAAATAAACTAAACAAAACATAGATCAATCCCTTAATATAAGCCTCCGCTTCCATTAAGCGAACTGTTTCCAAGCAAAAAGTCGAAAAGGTAGTATAGGAACCAACCACTCCTGTTGAAAAAGCAGTAATAAAATAGGGGTGAAGCTTTTTGGATTGACCAAACCTGCTTGTAAACCACCCCAGCAGAAAAGCTCCAGTTAAATTAATCAGAAGTGTGCCGATGGGAAAACGTTCCCCCCAAATATTAACCGCTAGAAGGGATAAACCATATCGCAATAAACTTCCAATGATTCCACCCATTCCAACAAACAAATATACCAAATTCAAACACCTCGATAACCGAATAAAAAATCCATTTCATTTTAACATATCCATGTTTTTCTTTCGTCATAACCGCTTGAATATTTTTATTTATAAATGGAATGCTATCCTTGAAACAACTTAGAAAAAGGAGTGTTTGGACAGCATGAAAAAGACTGCTTTCTTAATTGGTTCCCTTGTCTTTAGTCTTTACTTAACAGGGTGTGGTAAAAATAATGTTAATGATGATGTGGCAAATCGAAATCGAAACGTAAACGAACCAACAAGGGTAAACTATAATCCTCACGGTGGACCAGCGGTTACGGGTGTAGACAATTCTGATACAGGGCTTAACCGTAATAACGTTACAGATGTCCGTAATGACAACAATGTTGATAATCGAATGAGTGTGGCCGACGAAGCGGCAGATCGGGTATCCGACCTTTCCGAAGTAGATTCAGCAACTGTAATTGCTTCAGATGATAATGCATATGTAGCTGTTAAATTGTCTGGCAATGATAAATTAACGAATAAACTTGAAGATAAAATTTCTGACAAAGTGAAGTCAGTAGACCATGATATCGATAATGTTTATATTTCTGCCAATCCAGATTTCTTTGGTCAAATGAATCAATGGGCCGGTGATATTCGCGATGGCAGACCGGTAACCGGGTTCTTTAAAGAATTTTCCGATTCTATCCGCCGCGTCTTCCCAGACTTAAAAGATTAAATAACTTCTGTTGCAAAAATGCCTGGCGATTGCCAGGCATTTCTAATTTTTCAATTTGACCGCGGGCTATGCCTGTGTCTGAATGTCTTTATACTTCTTGGAAATATTCTTTGTAAAATCCGCCAACTTTACCTGTATTGTCAACGATGTAATAAAATTCTTCTGTTTCATTTTTTACATCATATTCTTTACCGGCAGTTAAAGCACGATTAACAATATATTTTTTGGCATCCGTATGTACACATTTTACTTTTTTTAATGTTTCACGGTCACGCCATGTTAAATGGATCATTGCGGCCACCCTTTCCATTGTTGTCCATCTTCTAGTATAATCAATCACGGCAGGCACGCGCAACCATCTAAGTATTTTATTCGACTTAATAATTACTTGGTCTGTTAAACTTAGTTGTTGATTTCCTGATTTCCGCTCCAATCACCTTTGTCTTTAACATAGGAAATCACGTAAGAATATCACCAAAAACGATAATTGGTTCCTTCGCTATTGGTGGATCTATTTCAACCTGAAACGGTCTGTCACCTTTTAATTTATGGATGCTCTTCAAAATTTCACTATTCTTTTTATCATGAAAAACAAGATCAGTTTTGCCCACTTTTAATTTATTTTTAGATTCAATTGGTACTCCCAACAATCGAGCCCAGTCATCAGTAACTTGCTCAACATTTGAAACGACAAAGGAAATTGATTTAACTGATTGATTTTCCTGCTTTGGCGGCAGCATTCCGGTTCGTTTTAGATCTTCGAATCTTTCTTGGTCACTCTGATTCCATTGAATGAAAAATGGATAGGGAAGCGGTCCGTCTTGCTGGATAAACAACATCTTCCATGAAATCTCTACTCCATCATCCCGCAGTCTTTTTCCTTCAAAAATTTCCGTCGGATGATATCCTTTCGTTTTTAAATCTTCCTTTAACCTGACAATATGACTCGTTCGGAAACAAATCTGGCCAAAACCTTCAAATTGTTTGCTGTCATTTAAGAGCTGCGATATTAACGGATTCTCTGATTGGTTTGCCACCTCTGGATTTTCAACTGCTAAATATTCAATATACGATAATCCGAAATACAGTAAGCTATTATAGGTACCCCAGTTAATATGACTACCTCCACGAATGGCTTTTAGCCCATATTTCTCCCACTCGAGTATTGCTTGGGCAGGGTTACGATTTATAAAATGGACAATATGATCCAATTGTAACAACTCAATCATCTCCTTCCTATTGCTTGTCTTTATTTTAACCTGAATCGTATCGCGGTTCTATTGAAATGCTTTTCATTAATTTGTTAGAAATTTTTATGATTAAGGGGTTTTCATTTTAAATGAAAACCATTACAATAATAAAAACTGAATATTCAATCCATTTTTCCGAGGGGGCATTTAAGGTGAAAATTATGAGTAACGAGCAGTTGGTTGTGTCATATCGGGATGCATTAAAGTCTGGTAAGGAAAAGGAATGGATCAAAATTTTGAAGGATGAAATTCAACGTCGTGGATTGAGACCGTTTAAGAAAAGCTGATTTCTTATTTAAAATTGTAACAAACCGCCGAGAACTCTCGGCGGTTTTCTAATTTAAAGTATTAACCTTCCAAAAGAAGTGATTCCGGATCTTCAATCATTTCCTTCACTTTGGCTAGGAAGCTTACAGCCTCTTTTCCATCGACAATTCGATGATCATAAGATAGCGCAATATACATCATCGGGCGGTTCTCCATTTTATCTTTATCAATGGCAACCGGACGAAGCTTGATACTATGCATTCCCAAAATTCCTACTTGCGGGCCGTTTAAAATCGGAGTGGACATTAAGGAACCAAATACCCCGCCATTTGTAATCGTAAAGGTACCGCCCTGCAGGTCACTCAACGCTAATTTATTGTCTCTTGCCTTTTTCGCTAATTCACCAATGTTGCCTTCGATTTCAGCAAAGGATTTACGATCAGCATCACGAACAACAGGAACAATAAGGCCATCTTCAGTGGAAACAGCGACACCAATATCATAAAACTGTTTAATTAACAATTCTTCTCCTTGAATTTCCGCATTAAGAAGCGGGAATTGTTTCAAAGCTCCAACTACAGCTTTTGTAAAGAAAGACATAAACCCAAGTCGAACATCGTGTTGCTCAAAGAACCGATCTTTTCTTCGCTTTCTCAAGTCCATGACGGCAGTCATATCAATTTCGTTAAAGGTTGTAAGCATTGCAGTTGATTGACTAACTTCCAACAAGCGCTTAGCAATTGTTTGTCTGCGTCTTGACATTTTTTCACGTAAAACTGGTTTTGTCGGATCTTGTGCAACTGCCGGTGCAGCAGGCGCCGCTTTAGCAGCCGGTTTTGCTGCATTTGGCTGATAGGATGATACATCCTGTTTGCGAACCCGTCCAAGTGGGTCAGCAGTTGGAACACTCTGTAAATCAATCCCCTTTTCCCTTGCCAGCTTTCTTGCTGCTGGGGAAGCAATCGGACGCTGCCCGTTCCCTTCTGTATTTTCTGAAACAGGTGCAGGGTTCGCATTAACAGATTGTGAAGATTCCATAACCGGTTGTTGAGCCTTCGGTTGTGCCGCAGCTTCCGGTTTCGCTTCTGAAGGTGCAGTTGTTTCGGCACCTGTAGCGTTTTCATTTACGATTGCAATGGCTTCACCAACGTTAACCGTATCTCCCTCTTCATATTTTTGTTCCGTTAAAACTCCTGCATAGTCAGAGATAATCTCCACGTTTACCTTATCTGTTTCGAGTTCTACTAGGTATTCGCCCTTCTCTACAAATTCACCAACATTTTTTAGCCATTTAGCAATTGTACCCTCACTAATGGATTCTGCTAATTCGGGAACTTTTATTTCAGCCATTGTTTAACCCTCCATCTTCTGCCCTCGTTAATGCTGCATTTATAATTTTAGATTGATAAAGCTTATGAACATTTGGATCTCCCTCTGCGGGGCTAGATCGTCTTCTGCGACCAATATATTGAACACGAACACCATTTGTGGCGATTTCATTTAATCGCGGTTCTACAAAATACCAGGCACCCATATTTTTCGGTTCCTCTTGTATCCAGAAAATCTCTTTTACATTTTTAAATTGGTTAAAAATATTTTTTAAAATTTCTGTTGGGAACGGGTAAATTTCCTCTAAACGTAAAATTTGCAACCATTCATTATCTGGGTAATTTTTTAATTGCTCAGCTAAATCAATCGCAATTTTACCGGTACAAAGTACAATTCGCTCTACTTTATCCTCTTGACCATCTCGGTTAAATTGTTCCATTACCGGTCTGAATTCGCCTGTACTTAATTCGCTTGCCGGTGAAGAAACCATCGGATTCCTCAATAAACTTTTTGGTGACATGATGACAAGCGGTCGAATCTCTTCTTTTAAAAGCAGTGCTGCTTGTCTTCGTAATAAGTGAAAATATTGTGCTGCACTTGTAAGGTTGGCAACCGTCCAGTTCTTTTCAGCAGCTAATTGTAAAAATCTTTCTACTCTACCACTGGAATGTTCAGGTCCCTGTCCCTCATATCCATGAGGCAATAATAAAACTAGGCCTGATTTCTGTCCCCATTTTGCTCTTCCCGCAGCGATAAATTGGTCGAACATTACCTGGGCTGCATTCGCAAAATCACCATATTGTGCTTCCCAAATCACCAGTGTTTCCGGTGCGAAAATATTATAGCCATATTCGAAGCCAACCACTGCCGCTTCTGTCAACGGGCTATTATGAATAGCAAATGATGCTTTTGAATCAGAAATTTGATGAAGAGGAGAAAATGTCTTTCCAGTAACAGAATCATGCAATACTAAATTCCGGTGCGCAAATGTACCGCGTTCGGAATCCTGACCGGTCATCCGGATAGGAGTACCCTCTTTTAAGATGGTTGCAAAAGCCAATGTTTCTGCCAACGCCCAATCAACCTTGCCATTCTCCTCAAATGCATCCACGCGTCGGTTGAGAATCTTTTCTAGTTTATTAAATACTTTGAAATCAGATGGCCATTGAAGCAGTTCGTGATTGATTTGTTTTAGCTGATCCTGTGGAACACTTGTTGCGATTGTTGGCTCCTCTTCAAGGAATACCGGAATCTCTGGTTCCGCTGTCTCGTGGTCACCTTTATATTTTGAAACTTTTTCATAGGCAGCTTGCAGTTTCCCCTGAATTTCTGCCTCCATCTGTTTAAACTCTTCATCCTTAAGAATTCCTGCCGCTATAAGTTTATCGGCGTATAAATCCTTAATAACCGGATGTTTGTGAATTAATGTATACATTTGCGGACTAGTTGTCATCGGCTCATCCATTTCGTTATGTCCAAATCGTCTATATCCAACTAAGTCAATTAGGAAGTCTTTTTGAAATACTGAGCGATATTCAGCCGCTAAAGCAGCAGCTTCAAGAACTGCTTCCGGATCGTCACCGTTTACGTGTAAAATTGGAATTTCAAATCCTTTTGCCAAGTCACTTGCATATCGAGTAGACCTGGAATCACGAGATTCGGTTGTAAATCCGATCGTGTTGTTAGAAATAATGTGAATAGTACCACCGGTCCGATATCCATTTAATCGGCTAAGATTTAATGTTTCCGCTACAATGCCTTCTCCAGGAAATGCCGCATCCCCGTGGATTAAGATTGCAAGCGAAGCCTTCAAGTTTTCAACCGGATAGCCTGTTTCTTTTCGATTATCCTGTGCTGCTCTTGTATATCCTTCAACAACAGCTCCCACATATTCAAGATGGCTTGGGTTATTGGCGAGTGTCACTTTTGCCTTTTTGGAATTTTCACCTGTAATTTGGCGATTTAAACCAAGATGATATTTCACATCTCCTGTCCAGCCAAAGTTGATTCCAATTGACCCTTCTGAAGGAACAAGTTCCTTATTTGGGGCATGCTGAAACTCAGCAAAAATCATCTCATACGGTTTTCCAAGGACATGTGCAAGAACATTCAGCCTGCCACGGTGGGCCATTCCGATATTAATTGTTTCTGCACCGTCAACCACTGCTTCTGAAATGATTTCATCAATTAATGGAACCATTGTATCCAAGCCTTCAATTGAAAATCTTTTTTGACCCACGAAGGTTTTATGAAGGAATTTTTCAAAAGCATCCACTTCAATTAACCGTTTAGTGATTTTTAACTTTTTCTCGTTTGTTAAATTGCTGTGGAGATTTCCTTTTTCGATTTTATCACGAAGCCAATTTTTTTCCTCGACATTATGTACGTGGTCATACTCATAAGCAATCGACTTTGTGTAGATTTCCTTTAGCCAAAGGTAGGCATCATATGCCGTTTTAATTGCTGCCGGTGGATTGGTTAACATAATGTTAGCTGACATTGCTTTTAAATCTTCCACACTAAGCCCGTAATAAGCGGGATCAATTAATTCGACTTCCTCCCTTTTATTTCCTAAAGGATAAATACTAGCAGCAAGATGACCATATCCACGGATATTTTCCGCAAACTTAACGGCTGCTAATATTTTTTCTGTTTGAACCGACCTTGTTTCAGGAACAACCTGAACATTATCCTGCAAAAGTGAAAAATCAGCTTCATTCATTTGCTCAAATAGCAATCTCATTTCCGGATCAATGGATTCGGGATTTTGTTGATAATTTTCAAATTGCTCAATAACATATCCAAGATTGGGGCCAAAAAAACTCTCCAAATAAGCTTTTTTGTCTACATTTGGTCTGTTCATTCTTTATTCCCCTCCAATCAAAACCTTATTTTCATAGTCTTTATTACTATTACCCATTCATACAAAAAAACCAGCGCTAAACAAAAAAATCATTTTTATATTTTTCACCATACAAACAGTAGTAACGTGGACTACTATAGCATTATAAACCTCTCTTGTCAGCTATTCAAAAGAAAAGGACCGAAAATTCGGCCCAAAAAAAAATATTTTTTAAACTGCAACAGGAAGAAGAATGTTTACCTTCGTCCCAATTCCCTCTTCACTTTCAATCGAAATTGCTCCATTATTTTTTTCAATCAACTGCTTTGCAATCGATAATCCCAATCCAGTCCCTCCATTTTCACGGCTGCGGGCCTTGTCAATGCGATAGAAACGATTAAACACTTCAGACACATGTTCGGATGGAATCCCAATTCCATGATCAATAACCGATAATAAAACGTTTTTATCAATTCGATGACAGGTAATTTGAATTGTACGATTTTCCTTTGAATACTTAATGGAATTATCTAATAATATGATTAACACCTGCTGCAAATGTTGTTCTGACAATAGGGCCTGCGGAAGTCCAGATTCAAGTTCCATTAGAAATTGGAAATCCGGATGGACGACCTCAAGATTTTTGACTACTCTTTGTAAAACAACAGGGATATTGGCCTTTTCACCACTTAAACTTCGTTGGTTTCCAGCTCTAGTTAATTCAAGTAAATCAACAACAAGCTTTTTTAATCGGGCCAGCTCCTGAAGCGATGCCTGTAAGGACTCATCTAGAATAGCCGGGTCTTTTTTGCCCCAGCGATTTAATAAAGATAAATGCCCCTCTAAAATAGAAACAGGAGTCCTTAGTTCATGAGAAGCATCCTCTACAAATTGTTTTTGTTGAAGGAAGGATGTTTCAATTTCATCCATCATTTTATTAAATACATTTGTAAGTTCAGTTAATTCATCTTTTTGTTTATATACTTCCATTCGCCCCTGAAAGCCATTTTCTTTAATTCTTTTCATCGCATCCGTTAAGTCCCTAACAGGAGTCAAGAGTTGTCTTGCAAGGAAAAATCCACTGATAGCACTAAACAAAATAGCGGCAACCCCAAAAACGGTCATCACCCAGAAAAAATGGTCCATCATTTTTTGATAGTTGTTTAATTGACGGACGATTTCTATGGTTCCTTCAAAATTGGACCCTTTAATCGGTGACCTCGCAACAATGGCTTCTTTTCCCTCAGCCGAAATCTTTTCAATTAAGGACGTTTTTATTGGAGTGGGCTCCAATACAGTAAAATTACCATTCTTATCAGAAACGACCACTTCTCCTTTTTGGTCATAGACCCGGATTAATTGGTCCTTATCATTCATTTTTCGTAAAAAATCTCTACTATTTTTTATATCTTCGCGTGTTAATGAGTCTGCTTTTTCCTTGAAATACGTTTTCAAATCCGTAATTGTCCGATTTACGGCAATTTCTTCCCGACTCATCATCCATTTAGAAACAGTATGATATTCCAAAAAACTAAATAAAAAGAAAGTAAAAAAAATGGCTGTAGAACCGCTTAGTACGAGCTTGTTTTGCCATGAAAGCCTATTTAAATAAAATTTAAGTTTTTTGATCATCTCATAACATATCCCGTACCGCGAACTGTTTGGATATAGCTTCCCTCATGATCATCATCAATTTTTGTACGTAAATACCGGACATAGACATCCACAACATTTGTCTCGACACCGGTATTATAGCCCCAAACCTTATTTAAAAGAACTTCTCTTGTTAAAACGATATTGATATTGCTCATGAAAATCACCAGCAAATCATATTCGCGCTTTGTCAAATTAATGACCTTATCACCTTTTCTGACAACACAGGATTCAATTTCAACAGTGAGATCTTTGAAGGTTAAGGTAGTTAAGCCCCCGGAAGTTAAGGCTTCCGTTCTTCTGAGCACAGACCTAAGACGTGCCAGTAGCTCTTCAATTGCAAAAGGTTTAATTAAATAATCATCTGCACCGCTGTCCAACCCGGAAACTCGATCAAGCACACTGTCCCTCGCTGTAATCATAATAATCGGAAGTGTTTTATTTGTTTGCCTTATTCTGCGGCATACTTCCACTCCATTTAATTCAGGCAGCATTAAATCCAGCAGGATGGCATCCCAATTTTCAGACAAAGCGGCCTGCAAACCGCTCCGTCCGTCAGAACAAACCATGGTTTCATAACCCTCATACTTTAATTCAAGCTCGATAAACCTTGATAAATTTTTTTCATCTTCAATGATTAAAATTCTTGGCATCTATTCCACGCTCGCATATAAATTTGACATATTACTATTATTTTAACTGATGTTTATCTTGAAGAAAATTCATGACTGCATGCACAATCTCAATTGATTGGAAAGACATGAGGGAAAGTGCACTTAAAGAAAAGAAGCCTACAATTAATAGTCGTACCCACATGTTACACCCCTCCTTTTTAATCGAATTAACGAATGAATGATCACTGGCAGGAATGGTCAATAGTCAATACGCTAATAAATGGAACATCTATCTATATCGTACCTTTAGAAATTTAAAGCATAATGAAAGGAAAATGAGAATTTGCTAATAAAATAATCTTTCCCTCTATAAATAACAGAAAAACACATGCCTTTATAGCATGTGCAATAGTGGGAACTCTCATTATTGGTTAAACGGCTACTTAGCAGCATAACTAACCGCCTAAGCAAGAATGATATAATTTGTACCGATCGTAATTGTTAAGTCCCCAATTCTTATCCATACAAGTTCATCATAAAGCAGCAAATCGAAGGTTTGATGAAAAAAACATTAAAATTAGATTAGAAAAGAGGCTCCATTTCTTTCTTTCCCTTTAAAGAAAGTCGTCCTAAGTGATAAATAATCTTTTCAGCAGCCTCCTCTGGAGTCTCGGCTGGGATATCAATAAAATCACCTTCATATTCATATCGCTTATGGTCATACCTTGGATCGTAATAGTGTTCCAATAATTGTTCAATTAATTCTGGATAATTACCTTTCTGGAAAGCTTCTATAAGTCCGTTTTTAATTTCTATATTGGTTACACGTCTTAAGACCTTTTCAAGACCCGCACGAATCTTTTCCTCGTACCAGGGTTCGTTTTCGTAGGGTGTCACATATTCATCAATAAGTAACTTAACCCTTTGTTCGATTGGGGAATGAACATAGAAGTTGATCCCACGAAGCTTTTTCTCCATTAATTCTTCCGGCTGTACAGCTTTACCAATACGTTTGCTTTCCGCCTCAATTAAAAAATAGAAAGAGCCTTGAATTTCCTTTAGTCCATTGAATAGCAGCGAGTCAAATGTTTTTTGATTATGGCCATCACTAAGACCGATGGTCCCAAAAATAGATCCGCGATGTCCCGCCATTTCTTCAAGGTCTAAGACAGGATAACCTTTACTTGTTAATTGTTTTAGGATGACTGTCTTACCAACACCCGTTAACCCGTGTAAAACAATTGCTCTTTCAGGAAACATGGTTGGAATTTGACTAAGAATATACTGACGATATGCTTTATAACCGCCGACCAACCGCCAGGAATAGATACCAGCAAACTCCAAAAAGGTGACAACTGCATTACTGCGCATTCCTCCGCGCCAGCAGTTAATAATTAATTCCTCCCCTGCCGAAGCAGCTTCCTTAATTGTGTGAAGCATATCAGGGATTTTAGGAGACACAAATTCCATTGCTTTCCATTTCGCAGCAGCCTGTCCTTCATGCTTATATATTGTACCTATAACAGCCCGCTCTTCATCTGAAAATAAAGGGACATTGATCGCCTCAGGAATTGCACCGTCCTTAAATTCAATTGGTGAGCGGACATCAATGATGATAGGATTTTTCAATTTATAAAGATCCTCAGCATTAATTTCCTTCATTATTACTTACACTCCTCTATTTGGGAATATATGGATAAATAAAAACAAACTTCCAATTCTGGAAGTTTCCATCACAAATGTCTTTAACTAATAAATCCGTCTATGAAAAAACATTGAATACCTTCATATTATATAGAATTTAAACTGTACAATCAAGGGAACGGGTTTTTCTGTTAATTTTTCACAAAAAAAGTCTACTTGGGGAAGTAGACTTTTTTTCTATATAACATTAGATTCAGGTTTTAATACCGCCATAAGTTTTTCTAATTCGGTTAAATTATTTTGGTTTAATAAATCAACGATTCTACTGCCAACAATTACTCCATCGCAGTATGGTGTAATTTCTTTTATTTGCGTTTCATTTGAAATTCCAAATCCGGCTAGAACAGGAATTGGACTGTTTTCCTTGATCGTGTGTAAGAACTGATTCAAATCTTGATTATACTCATTTCTTGTTCCGGTTATCCCCTTTACCGTTACAGCATATAAGAAGCCGTTGCCTTTTGCTGAAATGGCCTTTATCCGTTCTATTGGAGTGGTTAACGTAACAAGCCGAATCAGCTCAATTTTAGCGTCCTCTAAATAGGGAGCAATGATTTCTTCTTCCTCAACAGGTAAATCAGGAATAATACATCCGTCCACCCCAGCCACTTTAACATCCTCTACAAACTTAGCTATTCCATAAGCGTAGATTGGATTTAAGTAGGTCATCATTACAATCGGAACTGAAATCTTTACTCTTGCTTTGGCAATCTCTGCAATGATCCCCTTTAATGTCGTGCCATTTGCTAACGCTCTAATCCCGGCCTGCTGAATCGTCGGACCATCTGCAACAGGATCGGAAAAAGGAACTCCTACTTCAATTGCCGTAGCACCTAATTTTTCGAGGGTAATAAGGCGGTCACAAAGGACCTCCAAGCCGCCGTCCCCTGCCATTATATAAGGAACAAATGCTTTTCTCTTTTGTTTATTTAATTCATTAAATGTTTGTGTAATTCGATTCATTTCTACCTTCCCCCTTTTAACCTTGCTCTTACGGCATCAACATCCTTATCCCCACGCCCTGACAAGCAGACAACCAGATGTTCTGATTCTTTCATTTCAGCAGCAAGTTTAACAGCAAATGCAACTGCATGAGAGCTTTCTAATGCAGGGATAATTCCTTCTAGTTTTGATAAAAGCTGGAACGCATCAAGTGCCTCTTGATCGGTAATCGAGTTGTAAATCGCACGGCCGCTTTCATGTAAGTAGCTATGTTCCGGTCCAATCCCCGGATAGTCAAGACCTGCCGAAATCGAGTGAGCCTCGATAATTTGCCCGTCATCATCTTGTAAAAGGTACATTAGTGCACCATGCAATACTCCAGGACTCCCGCTTGTTAACGAAGCGGCATGAAAACCGGTTTCAATCCCCTGCCCAGCGGCTTCAACTCCATATAATTTAACCTCTTCATTTTCAATAAAAGGATAGAACATTCCCATGGCATTGCTTCCACCACCTATACAGGCAACCACTGCCTCCGGCAGTTTGCCTTCTTTTTCAAAAAATTGCTGTTTCGTTTCCTTTCCAATCACGCTTTGAAAATCACGAACAATCATCGGGAACGGGTGCGGACCTGATACAGAGCCTAACAGATAGTGAGTATCATCAACATTTGCCACCCAGTAGCGAAGCGCCTCATTTACCGCATCTTTTAATGTTGAACTTCCAGTTGTTACACTGACTACCTTTGCTCCCAGTAATTCCATACGATATACATTCAGTGCCTGGCGTTTGATATCCTCAGCACCCATAAAAATAATACAATCAAGATTTAGCAGTGCACATACCGTAGCTGTCGCAACCCCATGCTGGCCGGCACCTGTTTCAGCAACGATTTTTCTTTTCCCCATTCGAACCGCTAAAAGAGCCTGGCCAATGGCATTGTTAATCTTGTGTGCTCCGGTATGATTTAAATCCTCTCTTTTTAGATAGATTTTTGCCCCACCGGCATATTTGGTTAGGTTCTCGGCAAAATAGAGCGGTGTCTCCCTGCCGACATATTCTTTTAAAAGCTGATTAATTTCCTCCTGAAAAGATGGATCCTTCTTTGCAATTTTATAAGCCTCTTCTAGTTCCATAACTGCCTTCATCAAAGTTTCAGGGACAAATCTGCCGCCAAAAATGCCGAAGTGTCCTTTTTCATTTGGTAATGTATAACTTGTCATACTGTTGTCCTCCTCGCAAGGCTTCCCTTTGCCTTTTCAATAAATATTTTAATTTTTTGAAGATCTTTCTTTCCGTCTGTCTCGACCCCGCTTGAAACATCAACCATATCAGGCCGGATTGTTTGGATCGCTTCCTCCACATTCTCCTGATGCAACCCACCGGCTAAAATAATTTTCTTTTCCTTAAGAACATCAAGGTTAATGTTTTTCCAATTAAAGGCGATCCCATTTCCACCCCTGTACTTTCCTTTTGGGCCATCAAGCAGGAGGTATTCACACGGATAATTTTTTATTTCTTCGAGGGTTTCGTCCGATTCAATACTTGCCGCCTTTATTACCGGTAATGTTAGCCCCTCACTTAACGATGCTAATTCATCTCCGTGTAATTGTATATGGGTTAATCCAGTGAAGTTGGCAATCTTCTCTATTCCTTCCACGGTTGCATTGACAAACACTCCGACCTTCATAACCTCAGAAGGCAGCTTTTCAATGATTTCCTTTGCATTTTCCAGTTCTACTTTTCTTTTACTCTCTGCAAAAACGAAACCAATTGCATCTGCACCATAGGCTACAGCAGCCAGGGCAGTGTCAACATCTGTAATACCGCAAATTTTCACCTTCATTGCTCCACACCCCCTGCAAGAGGAAGACGAAAATTAACCACTGACTGATTTACATCTTTGCTGACCATCAAGGCTTCCCCGACTAGAATACCGTTCGCACCTGCATTTCTAACCCTTTCAACATCTTCTGTTGAATGAATGCCACTTTCGCTGATAAGAAACGCTCCGCTTTCTCTAACAAGTGCTGCCAAATTTTCCGTTACTTCAAGAGACACCTTAAAGGTCTTTAAATCCCTATTATTGACTCCAATAAGTTTTGCACCTAATTTTAGGGCGCTATGCAATTCATCCAGGTTATGGACTTCAACTAAGACTTCTAATCCAAGGCTTGTTGCATATTGATGAAGTTGGAATAGTTTGTTCTCATCCAGTGCAGCAACTATTAATAAAATGATGTCAGCCCCATTTGCAGCAGCATGGTCAATTTGAACCGCATCAATCATGAAATCCTTACAAAGGATCGGCAGTTCTACTGCTTCCCTTATTGTTTTTAAGTCCGAAAAGGCACCTTTAAAGAAGGTTTGATCGGTTAAAACCGAAATGGCTGATGCGCCGGAACGTTCGTATTGCCTCGCTTGTTCTGCCGGATTAAGTGCTTGGTTAATAATCCCTTTTGACGGTGAAGCACGTTTAAATTCAGCTATAATCGAAATTTCCTCCGCCTTCTCGAGCTTACGAATGAAAGATTTTCTATCCTCTAAGCTTGGAGGTAGGGTTGGTCTCGTTTCTCGAAGAATCGGAAGCTCCAGTTTTTTTTGTTCAATAATCCGATCTAATATCGTTCCCATTTAGATTGCCTCCCTCTGCCCTGCTGCAGTTTTCTCAATTAATTGTTGAAGTTTCTCGTAAGCGGCACCTGAATCAATTACCTCTCTAGCTTGATTGATGCCGTCCTGAATGGAGACAGCCTTTCCAGTTGTATAGATTCCAAGGCCTGCGTTCAATAATACCGTATCCCGGTAAGCTCCTCTTTCCCCTTTAAGTACTCGCACTAGGATTTCGGCATTTTCCCTCGAATCTCCTCCCTTTATCTCGCTGTTATCATAATGTGGAAGACCAACTTCCTCTGGTGAAAAAGTATATTTTGTGATCGTGCCATTTTCTAGAATACTTAAATGATTTTCGCCCTGTAATGATGCTTCGTCCATATACCCTGCACCATTTAAGACAATTGCCCGCTTACGGCCCAGTTTGTGCAGCACTTCCGCAAACACCGGCAGTAAGTCGCGTCGGTAAACCCCTAATAATTGAAAATCTAAATCAATCGGATTAGTTAGTGGTCCAATAAAGTTAAACACGGTTGGAATTCTTAACTGCTTACGAACCATCCCGATTTTTTTAAGTTTTGGATGGACATTAGGGGCAAACAAAAAGGCAATGCCCACCTCATCTATCACTTCTTCAATTCGTTCTGGTGCTAAATCTAAATTGATTCCGAGCTTTTCCAGAACATCAGCACTCCCTGTTTTGCTTGAAATACTCCTATTTCCATGCTTGGCAACCGGTATCCCTGCCCCGGCAATTACAAAAGCAGAAGTGGTACTAACATTAAAACTTGATGATCCGTCGCCTCCTGTACCACAGTTATCCAGAACATTCGGAAACTTCTTTTTAAAGCTTAGGGTATTTTCCTTCAACGCCCTTACAATACCAGTGATTTCTTCCACTGTTTCTCCTTTTGACTTTAACCCCATTAAAAAGGCGGCAATTTCACTTTCTGATACTTCCTCACAGAGGATATTGTCAATTGCTTCTTTCATTTCGTTTTCAGTGAACGATTTTTTTTCAGCTAATTGGAGTAAATAATTTTTCATCACGATTCGTCCTTTCTATGTCATTTAAGAAATTTTTAAGGATCCCTTTTCCAGTTGGTGTCCCAATTGATTCGGGGTGGAACTGAAGCCCATATACCGGATAGTGCCTATGCTTAATCGCCATTATCTCTTGGTCATCCATCGAAAGTGCAACAGATTCAAATTCTTCAGGGAGACTGTTTTTTTCAATCACTAACGAATGATAGCGCATCACCTCTAATGGGGATGATAAGTATTCAAATAGTCCGCCGCTGTTATGCGTGATAAAAGACGTTTTCCCATGCTTAATTGAATCAGCCCGTGTAATATTTGCCCCAAAAGCATACCCAATAGCCTGATGTCCAAGGCAAATCCCTAAAATAGGAACCTTTTGATAAAACTCCTTAATAACTTCGACGCAAATCCCAGCATCCTCCGGTCTGCCAGGTCCGGGTGAAAGAATAATGGCTCTAGGATTTAACTCCTTCAGCTGCTCTATTGTAAGTTGATTATTGCGAATGACAGTTGCTCTTTCTTCTAATTCACCAAGATATTGGTAAAGGTTAAATGTAAAAGAATCAAAATTATCGATTAGTACAATCATTTTTCACCCTCCAAAAATGATTTCAATTTATTTATAGTTTCTTCGTATTCGGACTCTGGATTAGAGTCGTGAACGATGCCTGCACCGGCTTGAATATAGGCATTGCCCTCTTTCAGAATCATCGTTCTAATTGCTAAGGCAAAATCCATATTACCGTTTGCGGAAAGGTATCCGATTGCTCCGGAATAAAGACCGCGCTTGGATTTTTCTAAAGAATTTATAATTTCCATTGCTCTAATTTTTGGTGCCCCAGAAACTGTTCCGGCCGGCAGGCATGCTGCCAACGCATCAAGGGCTGTGTTTTGGGAAGTTAACTGCCCGCTGATTTCCGAAACCAAATGGATGACATGGCGGAATTTTTCAACAGCCATATATTTATCAACCGTAACAGTTCCAAATTCGCAAACCCTGCCAAGATCATTTCTACCCAGATCGACAAGCATTTTATGTTCAGCTAATTCTTTTTCATCTGCCAGCAGTTCTTTTTCAATTAATTGGTCATCTTCTGGACTTGTTCCTCTTCTTTTTGTCCCTGCAATCGGATTTGCGATCACTTGTTTTTCCCTTACCTTAATCAAACTTTCCGGCGACGAACCAATGACTGTGTATGGTTCAAAATCAATATAAAACATATAAGGAGTTGGATTATTCGCACGATGTTTACGGTAAATGGATAATGGTGTACCCTGAAAGGCTGACTTCATCCGCCTTGAAAGGACAACCTGAAAGATATCTCCGGCAAGGATATGTTCCTTTGCCTTTTTCACATTATTGATAAAAGTCTCTTTCGTCGTCTCTGACTCATATCCGTTAAACTGGCAGGGTTCCTCTTCAAGAAAATAGTCAGGTTGTTTTAACTCCTCGACTCTTTCCTGAATTCTTTTTTCAATTTGAATCGGATCAGATTCCTCTAAAATTGGCAAGCCGCAAACCATTACCTTTTCCTGTAGGTGATCAAAGACAATTAATTCTTCGTAAAACATCAAATGTACATCTGGCATATTTAAGCTATTTTCTAAACTTGGGCCAATATCTTCATACTGCCGGACGATATCATAGCCAACATACCCGACAGCCCCCCCGATAAATGGAAAAGGAGTTTCATTCATTTCCATTTTTGGGAGCAGTCTTTTTAAAATCTCTAACGGATTTCCTCGGAGGATTGTTTCCTCGCCATTGCGTTTTATTAATTGAGCATCATTTCCTGTTGCAATTAATTCCAGGGCAGGATCCGCTCCAATAAAGGAATAACGTCCCGAGTCATTATATTTATGGGAACTCTCTAATAAAAATTTCTTTTTGCCACTTATTTTTTTTAATATAGAGATCGGTGTCAGGGTGTCTCCTTTTAATTCCTGAACCAAAAAGTTACTTTTTGTTTTCATACCATTTGCGCTCCTTTCAAAAATAAAAAAATCGCCCTCTATGGATGCATTTGAAAATTTCATGCATCCATAGAGGGCGATTCTTAAACCGCGGTGCCACCTCCGTTTGAAACAGACCTCACAACCTGTTTCCTCTTTCAGATACAGGACATATTCGTCCGATATCCTATCCTTATAACGGTGGAACTCCGTGCAGTCCTACTGATCTAAGAAAGCATTTTCGCTTCCTGCGTTCAAACTGCATCTCGCAAGTCCATTCCACAAATTTCCTCTTACCGGGCTCTCACCCTCCCCGGCTCTCTGGAAAGAATCAAATATGTGTACTCCTCTTGCTTAACGATTTTTCATTTTTAATTTTTTCAAAACAAAAAGGGCCCCCCATCCAAAAAGGACGGAAGACCCGTGGTGCCACCTTCATTAGCTAAAAAATCAGCTCACTTTACCGATATCGAAGCAGGTTGAAAACTGCTTGAATATCTGTCTCATGTAACGATGAGATTTTCGCCAAAGCCTACTACGCCATTTGGGGGTTCGGTTTGGGGCTCAGAAGTCCATTCACCATTACGTCTACACTGATTCGCACCATCCATCAGCTCTCTAAAGAATCCGTAAAAGTTACTACTCTTCATCAATGCCGTAACAATCTTTATTAATTGTTTTTAATAATAATCACTTTCCAACCGTTTGTCAACCATCAATTTTGGAATTTTCGAAATTGAATCTCAACCTAATTCCATTTAAAGGATTTTGGGTTCCTAATTATTTTGACTCAAATAAGCCAATATTAACAGTAGCACATTATGAAGGCGGGATAGAAGGGTAATGGAACATATCGAGCAAATTTGCCCAAGTCCACGGGCAGTGAAAAAAAAATCATCATCGGCCGGGAAAAAAAAGTCCGGTGAAATATCGAAGCAAAAGTGGGCCATTGTTTCTCTTTCCTCCATTCCATTGGTGATGACATTAGGGAATTCCATGTTAATACCTGTTTTGCCTGCAATGGAAAAAAAATTAGATATTTCTTCGTTTCAAACGAGTATGGTTATAACGGTTTATTCAATCGTTGCCATTTTTTTAATACCTGTCGCAGGTTACTTGTCCGATCACATCGGCAGAAAAAAAGTCATTATTCCCAGCCTCATCATTGCTGGTATTGGTGGAATAATTTCAGGCTGGGCCGCTTGGAAATTTGACAATGCGTATTGGCTCATCTTACTGGGGCGATCCCTCCAAGGGGTTGGTGCTGCAGGTGCAGCACCCATTGTCATGCCATTAGTGGGAGACATGTTTAAAAAAGACGATGACGTCAGCAGCTGCCTCGGGCTGATTGAAACATCCAATACATTTGGGAAGGTGTTAAGCCCGATTTTGGGAGCTTTTTTAGCCGGTTTCATCTGGTTTTTACCATTTTTCTCTTTTCCGGTATTTTGCGGGATTTCCGTGATTTTAATGATATTTTTAGTGAAGTGTCCTAAATCAACTCAAAAACCAATTCCGTTTAAGCAATTTTTCCAAAATGTAAAGAAAACCTTTACCCAGGAAGGAAAATGGTTATATGCTATTTTCTTTATTGGCGGAATCTTAATGCTTATTCTGTTTGGAATTTTGTTTTATCTTTCTGAAATTTTCGAAAAAGAATATGGGATTCACGACTTGAAAAAAGGGTTCTTTTTAGCATTACCACTTGGCGCCCTTTGTTTATCATCTTTTATTTCAGGAAAGATCATTAAAGAAAATAAAGTTCTAATGAAATGGTTAACGTTTGGCGGAATTGTGGCTGCAGCTTTGTCCATTGCCGCCCTTTGGTTCTCGATAAAGTTATGGTTCATGATTACTATGTTTTTAATTAGCGGAGTAGGAATTGGCGCAGGGCTTCCGTGTTTGGATGCTTTAATTACCGAAGGAATTGAGAAAAAAGAACGTGGAACGATTACTTCGATTTATAGTTCGATGAGATTTATTGGGGTGGCTGTCGGTCCTCCACTGATCGCCTTGCTCATGAAGCAGTCCAATCATTGGATTTTTATTTTGCTGAGCGGGCTAAGCATCATTGCTGCAATCGTTGCTTTAATGGCGATCAAGCCAGAGGCGGAGGGACAGCAATAAACGCTGGAAATTTTTCCAGCGTTTTTTATTTTATCAGTCTTCCTTTAAACGGGGCTTTGTCGGGTCACAGTTCGGTTTATCAATATTTGTTGATTCCGCCAGTTTCATCAGGTAATAGCATTCTTCCCTAAACATATGGTCCGCCATTAACGGAGAGAAGGTACCTAAAGCCTGGGCGCTTAACTCGAGTTCTTCAATTTCTTGAAGAAATTTTTGAAACAACTTAATTCCTAATGTCACGTCTGAATTCAGTTTTTCTAATGCCGGAAAATTGGTGAGTTGGGTTCTTAAAAATCCTGTCATTTCTACTGCTTTTAGGTAAAAATCTTCAAAATGTTTTGTATAAGTATCACTTTTTTCTTTTAACCTTTTTTCAACACTATCAAGGTTGGCGGAAATTGCGCTAGAGTGCCCTGCTGCATCCAATATCCATACGAGATGATGGTGCAGTTCATGGTAGACAGGCGGAATTTCCTGTGCTTTTAAGTGTTTTAATATACGTACATATTCCTCCAGTTCATTTACCATGTGATTAAGAAAAGATGGGGATAAATGGATTTTTATTTTACTGGTTAGATGTCTTTTGATTAAATTAAATTTAAAGTCGCGCAGCCTAAGGGTTTCAGTTTCCGCTTTTTCAGTTAGTTGATTAATATCTGCAGATTTAGCTTGTTCAAGAAGATGATCAAATGAATGAATAAATTGTGATGCAATTTGAATCTCATTTTTTTCTACAGGAGCTAATGCTTCGTGGATAAATCGGGAATGATCACCTAATATTTGCAGCCAAAACCGATGCTCGAATCTGGCGGTTCTCTCAAAAATATCGTTCATTCCTTTTCCCCCTTAATGAAAATCCAATTAAAAGTTTATTCCGTTTTCTCGAAAAAATGTTAACAAAGGATTCATATTTTTTCCTGTTAAACAAAAGATTTTTATATAAAATTTTACTTGGAGCTTTAAAAGAAAGGAGGTGAAGTTTGTATTTTTACCTAAATTTTCTTTTTAGGAAATATAGAAAGGAGCGAAGTATGCCTTTTAAAGCACGGATTGAGCCAGATGATTTGAAAAGATTTAAAATTTTGAAAGAACGGATGGAACTCACTGCTGATGAAAAAAGGTATCTTTTAAGCCTTATAAAAGGCTTTGAAGGGGAAGTTCAGTTCGATTTGTTGATTGAAAAACTTCAAAGTAAACCGCTTATTTTAAATGATTTGTTCCTGGAAGTAGGGAACACAAAATTTCAAATTGATTCCTCTCTTATTTTCCAAGAAACTTTACATTTTTTTGAGGTAAAGAATTATGAGGGCGATTATATTTACGACCCTGAAAATTTCCGTAGTGTATCAGGGAAAACCATTCAAAATCCTTTAGACCAACTAAAACGCAGTAAGGTCCTCCTTCGACAACTTTTGAAGAATCTTGGATATAATCTCCCGATCGAAGGACATGTTGTTTTTATTAACCCCGAGTTTTTGTTATATAATGTCCCTCCAGAACTGCCGTTCATTTTTTCACCTCAGATTAATCGTTTTATGAAAAAACTAGATTCGAAATCATCCAAGATAAATCAGTGGCATATTAAGATTGCAAGCCAATTGGCAGCTATGCATCTCGATAAGTTATCCCTGATTAAATTACCTTCATATCAACGGGCTCCGTTAAAATTGGGCCCAATATGTAAAGTATGTAACTCTTTTTTTGTGTCTCCGAAAGGCCACAGTTTATTGTGTCATGATTGCGGATGCAGTGAGACGGCTGAATCTGCAGTATTACGCTATGTTGAGGAACTTAAGCTTTTATTTCCTTTTCGAAAGATTACCACGAACGAGGTATTTTATTGGTGCGGGGGTGTAATTTCGAGGAAGAGAATTTGCAAGATTTTGGGGAAATATCTACAGGTTCACGGGGTCCATCAATGGGCATTTTTTGATTAAGGGGTATCGCTATTCATATTTTTCAAAATACATTTTCATAGTTTTCCTTAGCTTTTTATATGGTCAGCTTGAAGAAGATACTTTTAGATGTCTTCTCCAGGTTTTTGCCTTTATCCCCTCGATGATGGTCGTTTTCAAAGGATATCTTCGGATTTTCATCCTTCATCCCCTCGATGAAGGACATTTTCACGGGTATCTCCGGATTTTCGACCTTCATCCCCTTGATGAAGGTCGTTTTCACGGGTATCCTCTGCTTTTTGTCCTTCACACCCTTGATGAAGGTCGTTTTCAAAGGTATCTTCGGATTTTCATCCTTCATCCCCTCGATGAAGGACGTTTTCACGGGTATCTCCGGATTTTCGACCTTCATCCCCTTGATGAAGGTCGTTTTCAAAGGGTATCTTCGGATTTTCATCCTTCATCCCCTCGATGAAGGACGTTTTCACGGGTATCTTCGGATTTTTGTCCTTCATCCCCTTGATGAAGGTCGTTTTCACGGAGATCCTCTACTTTTCGGCCTTCATCCCCTCGATGAAGGACATTTTCAAGGGTATCCTCTGCTTTTCGGCCTTCATTCCATCGATTATCCTATTTAGCAGATAGCAAAAAACCGGCAGCCCCCCGCTGCCGGCTCAACATTCACTATTCAGACTTCACAGGCTTCTTTAGAATCCCAAGTAACACAGCCGTCACAACCGCACCAACAAAGATCGCTAATGCGTACTGAAGAGCCCCGCCTTCAACTAATGGAACAACGAAGATTCCGCCATGTGGTGCACGAAGACCGATTCCAAATGCCATAGACAAAGCACCTGAAATTGCTGAACCAACCATCACAGATGGAATCACGCGAAGCGGGTCTGCTGCCGCAAACGGAATCGCTCCTTCCGTAATGAAAGATAGACCCATTACATAACAAGCCTTACCAGCATCACGGTCTTCCTTATTGAACTTCTTCTTAAATAATGTCGTTGCAATCGCGATACCAAGCGGCGGCACCATACCTGCTGCCATAATCGCTGCCATTGGCTCATAGACACCATTCGCAAGTAACCCGGTACCAAATACATAAGCTGCCTTATTGATTGGGCCACCCATATCAAACGACATCATCAAACCTAACACAATTCCTAGTAAAATAGCATTTCCTGTTCCGAGACCTGTTAACCAATGGGTAATTTCTTTATTTAACCAAGTAACCGGATGGTTAACTGCAAAGAGCATGATAAATCCGGTAATCCCAATCCCAAATAAAGGATAGAGCAGAATACTTTTAATTCCTTCCAATGACTGTGGAAGTCCAGCAAATACCTTTTTCAAAAGAACCACAACATAACCCGCAAGGAAACCGGCAATCATCCCGCCAAGGAAACCGGCACCGCTCGATGCTGCCATCATACCGCCAACCATACCAGGCGCGAATCCAGGACGATCGGCAATGCTAAGTGCAATGAAGCCAGCCAAAACAGGTACAATTAAACCAAATGCATTTCCACCGCCAATGGTCATTAGCGCTTCAGCAATTTTGTTATAGGATGGATCGTCTGGTTTAAATGAGTTATAGCCAAACATAAAACAGATAGCGATGAGAATACCGCCCCCAACAACAAATGGAAGCATGTTGGAAACACCATTCATTAAATGCTTATAGAAGCCTTTTCTTCCACTGGAATCGGCACCGCTATTCTCACTTTTGCCGCCATTCCCCGAATATACTGGTGCATCCTGCTTTAAAGCACGCTCAATCAAATTTTGCGGCTTTCGAATACCATCGGCAACGGCCGTCTGAATCACATGCTTACCCTTAAATCTTTCCATTTCCACATTGATGTCTGCAGCAATAATAACTGCTACGGCATTCTCAATTTCCTCTTTCGTTAAAACGTTTTTCGCTCCGCCGGAACCGTTTGTTTCAACCTTGATGTCAACACCCATTTCCGCTGCCTTAGCTTTTAAAGAATCGGCCGCCATATAAGTGTGGGCAATACCCGTTGGACATCCTGTAACCGCTACAATGGCATTCTTTTTATTCGAAACATCCTGCTCTTGTTCATCTTCCTGGTCGTAAAAATTGATCACCTCAAGGACATCATCAGCAGAAACAGCATGAAGTAACTTTTCACGTACTTCCTGTTTCATTAGTAAACCTGAAAGGCGTGCAAGGGCTTCAAGGTGTGTATTATTTGCGCCCTCTGGTGCTGCAATCATAAAGAACAAATGGGCAGGCTGTCCATCAAGTGATTGATAATCTACCCCTGAAGTGGATTTACCAAATACGATTGCTGCTTCCCTAACCGCTTTTACTTTAGCGTGAGGGATTGCAATTCCGTCACCAATACCCGTAGTACTCTGTTCTTCACGTTTTAGAATGGCTGCTTTAAATTCTTCACGATTCGTAATTTTATTGGCCTTAAATAGCACGTCAACGAGCTGGTCGATGGCTTCTTCTTTCCCCTTGCCATCTATATTTAAAAGAATAGTATTCTTTGTAAGCAATTCTGTTATTTTCATGGCTTCTCCTCCTATTTAACCTCTCTAATTTTTACCTGCCCAAGGAGTTCTTCAATTAAATCTTTTGTACACAATCCGAGTGAAAAGGCGGTTGCGCTGCCTGCGGCTACACTATATTGAAACGCCTTTTTCACATTAGAAGTTTTTTGATATTCAGCCAAAAAGCCTGCCACCATTGAATCTCCGGCACCCACTGAATTTTTCACCACGCCTTTTGGCACCTCGGCAATGAGGGCCATTTCGTTATTTATAAAAACAGCCCCTTCTCCAGCAAGTGAAACAATCACGTTTTTAGCCCCCATATCAATTAACTTCTTTCCAAATGGGATGACATCTTCACAGCTTGAAAGGGTAGTTTGAAATAAATCGCCAAGTTCGTGATGGTTTGGTTTAATTAAAAATGGATGGTAAGGAAGAACTTTTTTTAACAAGTCGCCCTCAGCGTCAACAACAAATTCAGCCTTACTTTCTTTACAAATCTTGACCAACTCTTCATATGTGGTCACTGGCATTGTCGAAGGAATGCTTCCCGCGAGGACCAATAGATCCTTTTCAGTTAAATGGTTAATTTTCTCCTTTAACTCCCTGAAATTCTCTTCGGAAATCCTTGGACCGTTCGCATTGATTTCGGTCTCGTCGCCAGTTTTCAACTTAATATTGATTCGAGTATCTTCGTTAACTTTGATAAAATCCGTTTCTATTTTTTCATTTTGTAGGTAATCTTCAATGTATCTTCCGGTAAAACCACCGTTGAAGCCCAAAGCCCTGCTGGTTAGACCTAATTGGCTTAAAACCCTTGAAACATTGATTCCCTTACCGCCAGGAAACTTTGTTTCCCTTGTTGTTCTATTCAGTTCTCCTAACTGGATGCTTTCGAGTTGAACGATATAATCAACAGAAGGGTTTAAGGTTAATGTATATATCATGCTGTCACGACCTTTAATGTAGTTCTATTTTTATATTGTGTTTGCGTTTCATCGTCCAGATCATTGGTAATCACCACAGCCTCTGAGATATCGGCTATTTTTGCAAAGGCAACTTCCGAAAACTTGGAGTCGTCTGCTAAGACGTATGCTTCTCTTGAAAGAGAAATCGCTTTATGCTTCACCATTGCCTCTTCTTGATCTGGTGTTGTAAAACCAAACTGAGGATGGATTCCATTTACCCCCATAAAGCATTTATCGAACCGATAAAGATCGAGACTTGCTAATGCTCCACGGCCGATGATCGCGTTTGTGTTCGGTTTTGCAAATCCTCCAATTAAATAGGTTGGAATTCCTTTATTTAGTAATGGCGTTAAATGAGTTAGGCCATTTGTTACGACAACAATGTCAGTGAGATTTAAGAATTCTACCATTTCAAGAACCGTTGACCCCGCATCAAGATAAATGCAGTCGCCTTTTTCTACCAAACTTGCAGCATATTGGGTGATTCGCCGTTTTTCTTGAAGGTTTTTGGCTGATTTCTCAATCATGCTCGGTTCTTGCAGCTTCCCTTGCAGTCTTGATGCACCGCCATGAATTCTTTTTAAATGTTTTTCCTTCTCTAATTGTGATAAATCGCGGCGGATTGTTGACTCAGATGTATTGGTGAGATCAACAATTTCCTGGATTTTAACGATATTCTGTTCCTTTAAAAGCTGTAAAATCAGTCGATGACGTTCCGGTGTTAACAAGTCATCACCACCTATAATTATTGTTCTTGATTCTATATTACTGAAACCGATTGCAAAAATCAATCACTTTCTTTCAAAAACAATCATTTATTGAGTGTATTTGAATGGTTTTGAAGGAAATGATAGTTGTTTTGCAAAAAACTAGATGAAAATAAAATATTGTGGTATAATTTTTGATGTTAAAGGGCTAGTGCGGGTGTAGTTCAATGGTAGAACTCCAGCTTCCCAAGCTGGTGGTGCGGGTTCGATTCCCGTCACCCGCTCCAAAATGGAGAAGTACCCAAGTGGTTATAAGGGGGCGCACTCGAAATGCGCTAGGACGGGCAACCGTTGCGTGAGTTCGAATCTCATCTTCTCCTCCATACATATTGTTTCATGGAACACTTTAAAGTAAAGTGTTTTTTTTAATAATCACGGAATCTTAGTTCTATAAAAAATTGTGTATAATAAGAAAGAGTTTATACATAAGCAAAGGATGATAAATTTGAACATTACTGGTCATACAGTTGAAAAACTTGAAGATCCATTTGGTCTGCTTTCAGGCGATCGCTATGAGTTTTTCCTTCAACTAGAAATTGATGAAGAGGATGAACTTTATTCGGAAAAAGGAATTGGCTTAAGGGTAATCTTCGTAATGGATGAAAATGGGGAGAAAATCACGAATTATCATTTTTACGAAAGAGGAACAGAGAAGGTTCTCGATTTTGCCCTAGAAGAAGACGAAGAAGCTTTAGTTATCTCCTATTGTAAAGAAAATATTGGGGAATAATAAAAAGCAGGGGCGAAAACCCCTGCTTTTTATATTTACATAAAGTTTTTACTATGGTTATGGATAACCTGTAATTCTCTAGTAGCCTGTTTCATTTCACTTTTACAAATTGGGCAGAGTGGTACTTCACTGCTTTTAAAATTGTCGCGTATCCAGCATTTACAATTTTCTGAAGTACATTCCCAAACCTTTGTTTCTTCTAATTTTACTTCCACATCATTTCTTCTGCCGAAAGCCAAAATTCTTCACTCCTTGCGCTTATTATCGTCCAAAAAGTTTCCAAATAAAAAAGCCCTAGAGCAAAATCAAAAAACATGCATCCTTGCATTCTATTCCTAATCAAAAGGATTTAGAATCAAGATATAGATAAAAAGGTGATGCATTTCACGAGCATCACCTTTTATTAAAAAGATTAAACTGTTTTTACGTTAGCTGCTTGTGGTCCACGAGCACCTTCAACGATTTCAAAAGAAACCGATTGGCCTTCTTCTAATGTTTTGAAACCTTCAGTTTGAATTGCAGAAAAGTGAACGAATACGTCTTGACCGCCTTCAGCTTCAATAAATCCAAAACCTTTTTCTGCATTAAACCATTTAACTTTACCGTTATTCATGGATCTTACCCCCAACATATTGTTCACTTTAAAGTTAATTTTACATTTAAATATAGAAAAGTCATAACCTCACCAATTGGGGCAATAGACATCACCCACAAGTTCGTGTAGTTACGACTACTTAATCCAATAAATATTTAACGAACTTAAAGCGTAATTTAATAGTATACTATATTCCTTTAAAAGTCAAATTTTATAAAGGTACCTGTCATTCTTTTCCCTGAATAAAAACCTCCATGAACTGAACAACAAACGTTTGAATATCAGCATCTAAGCCGATATGGTCAAGAGATTCAATTGGTTCTGGATCAGGTTTTGGGCGAAAATCAGCAATACTTTTCCCTTTTGCCGGACCAGTTTCCTCTACCCTCACTCTACGAGGAATGTACTGAACAAAATCAGGATTGACTAAAGCCATAAGCGGAACAACATCATGAAGTGGCGCCCCCTTAATACCGGGAACATTTTTTTGATAAGCATGATAATAATAATCAAATGCTGGTTTTAATAGGGGCCGAAATGGTGTTGGGCTATTTTCTGATAGAAATTGAATCACTTCCGGGGTGATAATAGCCCGATTAGTGATATTTAGGGGGAATAAGTAAACATTATGGGCTTTTTCCATTACGGAATTGGCTGCAATTGGGTCAACATAAAAATTCGCTTCTGCTTCCGCTGTTATGTTACCCGGCACTAAAAAAGCCCCTCCCATTATATAAAAAGCCGTCACGTCTTTTAGCGCTTTGTTACCATATATAATAAACATCAATGCTAGATCCGTAAGCCTGCCAACAGAGACAATCACGATATTTCCGCTATATTGCTTTATGATCTCTAAAATTTTATTAAAATCATATACCTTTATATTTTTTAAATTGTCAGGAGGTTTTATTGGGCCTAAACCTTCCTTCCCATGAATCTCAGGGTAATATTGGACTGGTTCTCCTGATAATGGGCCGGCGCTCCCAGCGACTATAGGGATATCCTCTCTTCCTGCTAAATTTAACAAATAAGCTGTATTTCTAATTGAAATCTCTTTGGGAGTATTTCCATAGCCACTGACAATCCCGACAAGATTAATTTTTGGATTTAGCAGGGCATACATAATCGCAAAAGAGTCATCGATTCCGGGATCAGTAATCATCAGGACATTTACCATTATTTCACCCCTTTTTTATCTATTGTATTCCCCTATACCTGTCTTACATAAAAAAAACCGATTTGACCTGCATTCAAATCGGCAATTACTCCTTATGCTTCTTTTTTCACTCTTGAAACGGTCTTTTTCTTTGGGGAGGCAGCTTTTTTCTTTGGGGCCACGGCTTTTTCCGGTTTAGTGCGATCAATCGATGCCTGCAAGGCTGCCATTAAATCGGTAACGTTAGATGGAGCTTCTTTGGCAGCAGGCGTCACCACCGTTTCTTTTTCCATTCGTTTGGACTCAATTAATTCTAATAAGGCTGTTCGGTATTCATCCGTATATTTTTCCGGGGTAAAATCGGTTGTTAATTGGTCAATGAGCATGATGGCGGTGTCCAGTTCTTTTTTCGTCACTTTATCCTCCGAAGGAACGCTGGGAACATCTCCTGCATTTCGGACCTCATCAGGATAGTGAATGGTTTCCATTACCAATGTATTCTCATACACCCTTATCACGGCCATTTGTTCCTTTGATCGAATCACGATTTTAGCCAGTCCAACCTTTCCGGTTTCTTGAAGGGCTTTACGTAATAACGAGTAAGCTTTTCCTCCTCCTTCATTTGGTGACATATAATAACTGCGATCAAAATAAATAGGATCAATTTGTTCCATTTTGACAAAATCAATAATTTCAACCGCTTTATCTTCGTTTTCTTTTCGTAACTTTTCAAGGTCATCATTGTCCAGGACGACAAATTTCCCCTTTGTGTATTCATAAGCTTTGACAATATCCTCAGGTTTGACCTCTTCTTCGCAAACCGAACAGATTTTTTCATACCTGATTGGAGCATGACACTTATTATGAAGGGTCCGAAGCTTGATATCCTTATCTTCTGTTGCCGTATGAAGCTTGATGGGAATATTCACGAGCCCAAAGCTGATACTTCCCTTCCACATCGTATGCATATACTGATTCTCCATTCTTTTTATTTTTATTTTGCTAAACGGACAAACCTGTCATTCCTATAAACAACTGGAAAAGGATGAAGAGCGTCTTTTTGAAACAAAATAAGGCTAAAAAGAAGGGACCATTACAGATGAAACCGATGCTTCCAAGTCTGACTTTTGATCGTCCTGTCCATCCTGATTGGCTGTACGAGGTGAAATATGATGGATTCCGTGCACTATTGGAATGGAATACAAAGGGGATTACTCTAACAAGCAGAAATGGCAAGCCCCTCATTCCACAATTCCCGGAAATAGAAGAATTTTTATTACAATATCAACGTGAATTTGAGCCTTTTTTACCACTGCAGCTTGATGGCGAGCTTGTATTATTGGAAAATCCGTGCAAAGGTAATTTTTCTGGCATTCAAGTACGCGGACGGTTAAAGTCAGAAAAGAAAATTAGCGAACAGGCACAAAATGTACCATGCCAGCTGATGATATTTGATGCACTTCAACTATCAGGGAAGCCCCTTCATGCGGAGCCATTTACGAAACGAAAAAAAGAACTAATAAAATTGTTTGAGAAGCTCCACTTTAATCAAGAGGCTGATCCTTACTCCAATCAGTTAGTGCAGTTCGTTAAAGCCTATGATGATTTTGAGATGCTTTGGGAAAAAGTTGTTCTTTTTGATGGCGAAGGAATTGTCGCTAAGCAGCAAAACAGTCTATGGGAAGAGGGAAAGCGTTCAACCCAGTGGCTAAAGTATAAAAATTGGAAATATGTGAGCTGTTTTATCACCTCTTTCGAAAAAACAAATGGGTACTTTTACGTAGGAGTGTATCAGGACAAAAAGATTCATCCGATTGGTCAGGTCATTTTTGGGTTTAAACCGGAGGAGAAGCAGGCTCTTCAACAAACAATTAAACAAAATAAAATAAAGGAAGATGAGCAGTTTATTTATGTAGAACCAGCTATTTGCCTTGAAGTAAAATATTTAGAGTTATATGATGGACAGCTCCGTGAGCCGCATTTTGACCGGTTCCGCTTTGACTTAGAGCCAGCAGATTGTACCAATGATCGGTTTTTATTTCAACAAAAAAATCTTCCGAAGGACTTAGACATTTCACATCCGGATAAACCGCTTTGGGATCAGCTAAATATTCAAAAGGCAGATTTTATTCTTTACTTAAGAGAAATATCCCCCTATATGCTGCCCTTTTTGGAAAACCGGCTTTTAACGGTTATTCGCTACCCGCACGGAATGTTTGGGGAACCTTTTTACCAGAAAAATTGCCCTGATTATGCTCCTGAATTTGTGGAAACCTTTAAACATGAAAATATCGACTATATCCTTTGTAACCATCTTAAAACGCTAATCTGGCTCGGAAATCAATTAGCCATTGAATTTCATATTCCGTTTCAAACCATTTACAGCAGAGGGCCAAGTGAAATTGTCTTTGATCTAGATCCACCGTCAAAGGATGATTTTCATTTAGCGGTAAAAGCCGCTTTACTAATCAAGGAAGTCCTCGATCAATTGAACCTGATTGCCTTTATTAAAACCTCAGGAAATAAAGGATTGCAAATTTACCTTCCTTTACCTGAAAATATGTTTACCTATGATGATACAAGGCTGTTTACGAGCTTTATTGCCGACTACTTAATATCACGTGCCCCTGATTCGTTTACAATCGAGCGAATGAAAAAGAACCGTGGAAATCGCTTATATGTGGACTATATCCAGCATGGTGAAGGGAAAACAATTGTTGCGCCTTATTCGATGAGGGGAAATGAACGTGGCGGTGTAGCCACACCACTTTACTGGGATGAAGTAAACGAGAAGCTTGAATCAGCGCAATTTACAATGAAAACCGCCTTAACCCGGGTTCGGAAACAAGGGGACCCGTTTCGAACCTATTTTTCTACAAAATCAGTTCAGCCCTTTGCACCTGTTCTCGATGTTCTAAAGAATAATAAAAAAGGATAAGGGGGGCCCTTATCCTTTCATGATGCCAGTTAAAAACGCCTGTGCTTCTGACTGGAGTTTCTCATATGCTGCCTGTTCTGCAAGATCTTCTTTAGAGTTTACTGTAAATGTTTCCTCAGCAAAATTTACTTCAATAGAAGCAGTATAAAGATACGTTGCATTACCAATTAAATCAATGTGGTAAGTCCCGTTGTTTTCATGAACCACACATTGAACCTTCCCGCCATTATTATAAACATTTACAGCCTTTTCAAAATCATTTAACCCATTTAAGCAGGTAACTAGGCTTGAGGCAGACATTGCCGTTCCGCAGGCATTGGTAAAACCAACTCCCCGCTCGAATGTCCTCACATAAATATTTCCTTTGTCTAAGTCTTTTACAAAGCTTACATTGACTCCATCAGGAAATAAAACATTCGGCCCATTTACCTTTTCACTGAGATCTTTTTGAAGATCTGATTGAATTTGCTCTGTTTCTACAATGGTAATTAAATGTGGGTTGGGAACCGCTAAGGCAGTAAAGGTTAATTCGTGAGATAACTCTGGAATTTTTTCATTTCTTAAGGCCGGCTGATCTAATTGTAATGGTAAATCCTCCAGTAAAAACGAAACAGGAGAGATCTCTACCTGATACGTTGTTACATCCGGGAAAATATCCTTCTTTTTGCTCACCTTTAAGTCGGTCTTCATTGTTTCAATAATCGCTTCTTTCTGATCCCGCATCTCACAAATATAACGGGAAACAAGACGAAGTCCATTTCCACACATTGAGGCTTCCGAACCATCTGTATTAAAAACTCTCATTCTTCCATCCGCATGGTCACTTTTCAACATGAACAGAATTCCATCTGCCCCGAGTTCAGAGTTTCGGTTACATAAAACCCTTGCCAAATCGGCCCTTTCCTTTTCAGAAAATGTATAGGAATTAGAAATTTCATCGATTAAAAGAAAATCATTACCTGAACCGTGCCCTTTAATTAAGTTGATTTGCACTTTAAAACCCTCCAGCATCACGTAATTGCATTTATTCATTATAGTATCAAATTCTGGTAGGGAAAGGAACTTAAACCTGCTAATTATCTTTCTATAAAATATTCGTTTATGAGAAAAGACATTTGTAAAAGCTTGTCACTTTCTGAAATGCCTTCCGTAAATGAAAGAACCGGTGTATTTGGCTCCGGAAAAAAATCACTCCATTCCACCGGCATCCAGCCCCTACGGAAACGTCCCAATTGGTGGTTGACTGAATTTATTATTTTCTCATCCATAAAAAGGGAAGCACCCTCTACTGCTCCAATGAACCTTTCATTTGCGTCAAAAAGTTCCTTCTTATATTTTCGAGCATTCAATTTCCGGATTTGATAATATCCTTGATAAACTTTGTTTCGGTCAAATACCTCAATTTTTTTGTATTTACCCTTTTTAACCTTATAAATCCCAATTAATTGATGATTCATATCATTAAGCGCATATATTTTTGAAAAGACCGGAAAACCAAATTTTTTCCCTCGGTATTTTTTGATCTCTCCTGCTAGGTTTCCATCGGGAAAATAGAGTTGCAAACGCTTTGGTAAATAAACGGCTAATAAATGCCCCGTTTCAAAAATGGAATGGTAGAAACTGCGGGATTTCAACATATTTTTCTTTATTAATAGTGCTTGTCTAACCTTGAATAAGTAGATTTGAAAGCTGATGAAGCTGTAAATGAGAAAGGGGATGGTTAACAGCATCATTTTCTTGTTCTGAAAAAAAGAAAGATCTACTACTATAATTAAAAATGCGGGAACTAGTGCAGCGATGCTGCCATTGAGACTGATGCTAGCAGATTCGCGGTAATATTTATCTATTTTCATCATGAAAACTCCTTATCCATTCCTCTTATATCAGTCTATTAAATAATACTAAGAAAAATGATAGAAGATTTCCCCTTTAAATCAAAAAAGAGACCTGAAAAAGTCTCTTAATTATTTGATTGCACATATTTTACTATTTTTTCGCTTAATGCTTTGGCATCCTCGTAGCCCTGGTTATATAACTCCTCTAACCGCACTGGATTCCGTTCCATTCTTCCTACCTGGAGCGGCTTTAATGGCCGGATAATAAAAACATTTCCATTCTTCTCTTCTTTTTCTAAAAAAGCGAGAGTGTCGTTATACACTTTATACCGATTCCTTAAAGCCTTTTGCAGCCCTTTATAGTCAGGATATTTTCGATTTACAAGAAAATGAAATTTCGAAGGCTTTTTCCGGTAGTCAATATTTCTTGTAAGAATCACAATATTTTTCTTAAAGCCATCTGTTTGGGCTTTTTTAATTGGAATAGGATCACTAATTCCACCATCAAGCAAAGTTTTATTTTGATAGGTTATTTCTGGCGCAATAAATGGAAGCGAACTCGATGCCCGTAAAACAGTCAGTAGTTCTTGGCCATAATCTCTTTTATTGAAATAAATCGCTTCCCCTGTTAAGCAATCGGTTGCTCCCACAACAAATTCAGAGGGACTATTATAAAAGACATCATAATGATAGGGAACATGTTGATTGGGGATTTCATCGAAGATAAAATCCATTCCAAAAAACTGACGATTTTTAAAATAATTTCTCCAAGATATATATCGCGGATCCGAAGCATACTGAATTGTTACGGTCTTATTTCTCCCCTTTTGTTTTGACAAATAGGATGCTGCATTACACGCCCCCGCTGACACCCCAATTACATAAGGGAAAAATAATTGATTTTCTAAAAAGTATTCAAGAACGCCCGCCGTATAAACACCACGCATTCCTCCGCCTTCGAGAACCAAACCGACTCCATTTAACACATTGCTTCGTCCCTTTCCTCTATCTTTATCATGTTTATTGTGTCATATAAGGACGGATTTGAAAACTGAAATGCCTTTTAGGATGCGAGTTCCTTTTTTCTAAATATAAAAATACTTAGAGCAAGGAGAATGAGAATGCTAGCAGTCGCAAACATACTTGCCGGGAGAGTGTAATCCGATAATTTACCTGTTAATACAACTTCATTGGCATAGCTTGTTAGCATCGCCGGGCTCCATTCCAGCCAATTGGATAGAGAGCTTGAAACCAAACTTAAAATAATCACTACCAAAAGTGAGACAAAGCCAGCCACACCAGGAACGAGATGAGCCGCACTAAAAAACAAAGCGATGGTTAAAATAACGGTAAACCATAGACCATAAAAAAAGAATGCTTGAAAGGCTTCTCCAGCTGCAACCCAATCAAACAATATCCCTGTATAGTACCAAGTTGCTAAGGAACCAATAAAAAAAGATATCCACATTAGCAAAAGCGCGCCCACCCATTTCGCTGTTACAAAAGAGCGGTAAGAAACTGGCTTAACCAAAATCATGGCAGCTACGCCGCTTTTTCTTTCACCGGCAATTAGCGCCATTGTCGTTAGAACAATAATTAACACACCTAAGGAGGAATATTCACTTAAACCACTAACAAATACCTCCTGTGCGGAGGGTTTCGGAATTTCAATCTTTGCTCCCTCTGGCAGATTGCCTAATGAGTCAAGAATCTGCGGCAAATAATAAGAGGATAACGGTTTTTGCACACCTAGTAGAATAAACGTAATTGGCACCCAAATCCATTTGAAATTTCTCCACATTTCTAATAGTTCCTTATTAAGGAGCGTAATCCATTGGTTCATTTTCCCACCACTTTCATAAATACATCTTCAAGTGTCATGCTGCTGATTTCAAATTTTTCAAGAGGCCAGTTTTGTTCCGAAATTTCTTTTAAAATCACCGGTCTGGCTTGTTCAATATCGTTCACGGTTACACTTAGCCGATTGCCTTCATACAAGATGGATTTGGTTAATGGATTTTTTTCAAAAGCATCTGCATATTGCCCGGACTTCTCTTTGAAAAATAAATCGATTCTAGGCTGCTGATGGCGCTCCCTTAATTCCTCCATTGTTCCGGACTCAACGATTAATCCATTATGTAAAAACAGGATTTCATCACTAACCTCTTCCGCATCATTTAAAATATGGGTGGAAAAAAGGATGGTGGTTTCTCTTTTCAGCCCCTCCAATAAATCGAGTACCTCTCTTCGCCCAATGGGATCAAGAGCTGATACAGGCTCATCCAGCATGATCATCTGCGGCCGATGAATAAGGGCTTGTGCAATACCTAAGCGCTGCTTCATTCCGCCTGAATATTTGCCTACCCTTCGATTCTTCGCATCTAATATCCCTACTAGTTCAAGGAGAGTAAGCGAACGTTCTTTTGCTTCATGATTTGTTAAGCCCCCCAATTTCCCCACATACTGCAGGAATTCAAGACCACTCATCCAGTCATAATAAACTGGAAACTGAGGAAGATAGCCGATGATATGACGGATATCTCCATCTTTTTTCGCATCAGAAAAGTTTATTGTCCCGGCTGTCGGTTTCATTAGACCAGCTAACATCCTAAGTGTCGTGGTTTTCCCTGCGCCGTTTGGTCCTAAAAGGGCAATACATTTTCCTTTATCTAAATGAAAATCAAGACCTTTGATTACGGGATTTCCTTGGAAACTCTTTTTTAATCCAGAAATTTGAATAAGGGACATCAGCTTTTACTCCTTCCGATTACAAAATAAAGAATCGGTCCAATTGGATTAAAGAATAAACTTAGCAGTATCCAAAGCCACTTAGGTCCATTTGTTTTTTCAATACGAATGATATCCGCCAATACAACGATTACTAAAATTAACTCAATTACCAGAATGGGCGCAAGGAGTGCCCAGTTTATATCTGCCATGCTATCTCCCCCTTGTTTTCTTTTTATAAATATATGACGTTTGACCTAGAAAAACGTTTCAGAACCCGGCAAATTTTTATACCGGGTTCTGAAAAATTCTTCTATTGAATTAAGCGAAAAATCCATGGAAACCGATATTCTTGGCCTTCGTACGCTTTTATAGCAGCTATAATGGTAAAGACGACTGCTGCAATCCCTAAAACCCACAAGGCAATAATACCGATAATTATGATCGTTAATATCCCGCCTATTATACAATAAATGGTATAGGAAATAAAAAAGTTAAAGTACTCTTTCCCATGATAATCAATGAATGATGATTCGTCTTTTTTGATTAACCAAATGACCAATGGTCCAATAATCGGAAAAATAAAACTTACTATATAAAGAACAGCTGCCAAGAGCCTTTCTTCACTTTTAACCACTTAAGCACCCCCTTCTTTATCAAAAAAATCCTTTCTTTTATATGTACGCTCTATTCTGGAAAAGATTTCATTCTTTCTGGTAAAATCCGCTTATTATTTTCAGGCTTGCTAACAGGGTACACGGGCAAAATAACTTAAAAATAAATTTAATGAACACAAGTTTCAAAATTGGGCTTTTTTGCATATAAAAGAATAAAAGTTATTGTTCGGAACATTTTTAACTTTTCGGAAAATATACTGCTTGGTAAAATAGTTAAATACATGAAATATAGGAAGAAAGGTTTAATATGACGAAAATACTTTTGAAGAATGCAACGGTATATCCGATTACCGCCAACCCTATTCATTCGGGGGATGTTTTAATTGAAGATGGAAAAATCGCTAAAGTTGATCAGCATATCATCACCGATTCAGAAGTTAAAATAATTGATTGTGGAAACGCCTATCTTTTACCAGGTTTTATTGATGTCCATACTCACCTTGGACTTTATGACGAAGGTACGGGCTGGGCGGGAAACGATGCGAATGAAACAGCGGAAGCCCTAACCCCGCATATACGTGCTTTCGACGGTGCCTACCCGTTAGATGCTGCATTTACGGATGCTGTTCGGAGCGGGATTACAACCGTTCATATTATGCCGGGAAGCGCAAATATCATCGGAGGGACCACATCGGTGATTAAAACAACCGGTAAAAATATTAAAAAAATGCTTATTCAAGAGATTGCGGGATTAAAAATCGCTCTAGGTGAAAACCCAAAAAGAATCCACAGCCATGGAAATAGCGACTCCATTACAAGAATGGGAATCATGGGCAAGCTTCGTGAAGCATTTTATCAGGCCATTTACGCTGATAACCCAGAAGATCTAAGGATTGCACCCATTGTAATGGCACTGAAAAGGGAGATCCCCGTTCGGATCCATGCCCACCGGGCGGACGATATCATTACAGCCACCCGTTTTGCGGAGGAATTTAATCTTGATCTGAGAATCGAACATTGTACAGAGGGGCATTTAATTGCAAATGAATTATCCGGGATGAACCTAAAGGTTTCTGTTGGTCCAACCTTAACAAGAAGGTCCAAGGTCGAACTAAAAAATAAAACGTGGAAAACGTATCAGGAACTTACTAATCATGGGGTAGAAGTTTCTATTACCACAGATCACCCTTATACGCCGATTCAATATTTGAATATTTGTGCAGGAATTGCCGTTAGAGAAGGTCTTGATGAACAAAAAGCCTTAAAAGGGATTACGATTTTTCCTGCAAAAAATTTGAAAATTGATCACCGTCTAGGGAGTATTGAAGAAGGAAAAGATGCTGACCTTGTATTATGGAGCCACCATCCTTTCCATTATCTAGCAAAACCAAAATGGACAATGATAGGTGGAGAAATGGTTTTCGAAGAGACAAAAACTTTGTAGAAAATTGGCAAAAATTTTAGTAGAAAAACAAACAAAAACCTATTTATTTTTCTCTTTTTTATATGGTATCATAATTTTGAAGAGACTAATGGTAACTTGGATTTGGGGGACTATTTTAAGCTTTATTTTTCAAAAAAAATGATATAGGGAAGGCAAATGGTGCGCCACCAGTTAACTGGTTCTAGTGGGTTCGATTCCCACCCCGAAATTTTTTAGCAATTCTAATAAAAAATTTCGAGGGTGGGCCGTTTTCTTTTGACATGGGATCGGATTGCCCTAATTGGAGGGATATTCATGCTGAAGAAAAGAGATCTTCACGACAGCCACACACTTTATGAACTAATGACGCATCCAGATGTCTTCCCTTTTGTACGTCAAAAAGCAGCATCCTATGACGAATTCCTATTCGTGACAAAGAAAACCATTGAAGCTGAAGAACGTGGTGAATTAATCTCCCGTACTATTCTTGATGAATGGGGTTCCCCAATTGGTACAATTAATTTATTTGACATTGAAGACAATGCAGGATTTTTGGGAACATGGCTAGGAAAACCGTATCATGGAAAAGGATATAATAATGTTGCGAAAGAAGCTTTTTTCAGTGAGCTTTTCTACGAAATGGGAATTGAAACGATTTATATGCGAATCCGTAAGATAAATATGCGTTCGATTAAAGCAGCGGAAAAACTACCATATGTTATAAAAGCAAATGAAACACGAAAATCACTGTATGAGCAATTAAACGCCAATGGTGAAGTTTACGATTTATATGAAATTCCAAAAGATCAATATACCTTCTATATAATGAGGAACGACTCTCTTCAAACAGATTCAACTCATTTATTGGAAGCATAAAAGCAATCGGCTACCGCCGATTGCTTTTTTACAAGAAAAAAGACTAGCGCCCTTGGGTGCATAGTCATCATCCTACTTCCGTTAATCTGTTACGCTTTGTTCGGTTGTTTCATCTACTTCACTTATACCCATCTGGAGCAAAAAATCTTCTAATTCCTCATTCGTTAACGTTTCAAATCGACCATCATGAAAAAATACCTGGGTTTGATTAGGATTAATACGATTAATATTAAAGCTCATTTTCTTTGCTCCTTTCCATAGATGATACACAACTATTATCCACAAAAAAATCCGTTTTCATTCCCAGTAATCAAATTGTTCAAAAAATTGTAAAAGCAGTTTGTATATGATGTGTGGACTGGAAATGTCTTCCACCCTTAAAAAAGTACTTGTTAACGATATCTTTGCAAACCACTTAAATAGGTTCCATGATATAATATCTCTCTGTACCCTAAAGAAAATGGAGAAACAAAATTGAAACAAACAGTTACAAAGAAGCAAAAGTTAAAACAATTGGTTTATATTTTATTCCCGATTCTGATTACCCAGCTTGGGCTTTTTTCGATGAACTTTTTTGATGTAACCATGTCCGGGCATTACAGCCCTTCCGATTTGGCAGGTGTTGCAATAGGCTCCTCCCTGTGGGTTCCGGTATTTACTGGACTTAGTGGAATATTGCTGGCCGTTACGCCGATTGTTGCGCAATTAAATGGGGCGAAACAGCAGGATAAGGTTGCACACTCTGTGTTTCAAGGACTATATTTATCAGTAATCATTGCCGTTATCGTTATCGCCATAGGCGCTATCATTCTCGATCCCATTTTAAACGGTATGAACCTTGAACCACATGTTCGGAAAGTAGCCCATGACTATCTTGTTGCCTTAAGCTTTGGAATGATCCCACTTTTCGCTTATAACGTATTAAGGTCATTTATTGATGCGCTTGGGAAAACGCGTGTTACGATGGTCATTACCTTAACTTCACTTCCAATTAATGTTGTCTTTAATTATCTCTTGATTTATGGAAAATTTGGTTTTCCTGAACTTGGAGGAATTGGAGCAGGTGTTGCTACAGCGATTACCTATTGGCTGATTACTGGTATTTCAATTTTCATCATCTGTACCAATCAACCATTTTCAAATTTCGGTATTTTTCGCCATTTTCATATAATCTCCCTTTCAAGATCAAAGGAAATCTTAAAAATTGGCATACCGATTGGTTTTTCGATTTTTTTTGAAACCAGCATTTTTGCTGCTGTTACTTTGCTGATGAGTACTTTTGATACCAATACAATCGCCAGCCATCAGTCCGCATTAAATTTTGCTTCATTTTTGTATATGCTTCCTCTCAGCATCTCTATGGCATTAACCATCTTGGTCGGCTTTGAAATTGGCGCTAAAAGAGATCGGGATGCAAAGGAATACAGCTGGCTTGGAGTCGGAATCGCAATTTTACTGGCAGGGTTATGCGGGTTAATCTTACTGCTATTCCGCTATGATATTGCGGGAATTTATACGACAGATCCAGTGGTTTTAAAATTAACGGCGAAATTTTTGCTTTACGCGTTATTCTTTCAATTATCTGATGCCATCCAGGCACCAATCCAAGGTGCACTACGAGGGTATAAGGATGTTAATATTACCTTCTTAGCCTCTTTTCTATCGTATTGGGTAATCGGCCTCCCACTTGGCTATGTAATGGCAGTTTATACTGATCTCGGTGCTTTTGGATATTGGATCGGTTTGATTGCGGGTCTCGCAGTCGGGGCAATTTGTCTTTTATTACGTTTACTTTGGGTTCAAAAAACCGCCAATCGAGCAAACATACAAAAAGAGTCCTAATGATTTTGGTCAGGACTCTTTTATATTATGTTCATCTTTCAATGCTTTTCCTAATACATCTATCCCCCCAGTCACAGGTATAATACTCCCGGTTATAAAACTTGAATTTTCATCGACAAGGAAAGAAATCACTCTTGCAATATCTTCACCTGTCCCTGATCTCCCAACAGAAGTAAGACCATTATCAGAAGAAACGGCTTGTTCGATTGTTTTTTCCTTCCATTGGGTGCTTATATCCCCTGGACTTACCATATTGGCCGTAATCCCATTCATCATTTCCTCAATGGCAATCGTTCTTGTCAAGGATGCTAGCCCCGTTTTTGCTGCAGCAAAAGCAGAACGATAAATCCAACCAGGTGCTGTTTCGACCCTGTCAAACCCCATTGTAATGATTCTTCCCCATTTATTTTTTCTCATAATAGGAATGGTCAGCTTTGATAAATTAAAAACAGCTGATAAATTTCCATTTAATAAATAATTCCATTCTTCAAATGAATAGTCCGTTATTTTTTTTCTTTCGTGTATGTATGGCCCTGCATTATGGATTAAAACATCAATCGAAGGAAATTTAACTAATGCTTGGTGGACCATTCGGATACAATCTTCTTGTTTAGCCACATCCCCTTGAAGTAACAAGCAATCGGTTCCAAAGCTTTTCTCGAGCTGCTTTGCAAGTCCCTTTGCTTCCATTTCACTGCTTCGATAATTAATGATCAACTGATACCCTTTTTCTGCAAGTTGTAAAGCGGTGATTTTACCAATGCCGGTTGCCCCTCCGGTAATCAAAGCAGTTTTTTTCTTCACACACCATTACCTCTCTATTTTGTAATTTATCCTTTTACTATATGTTAAAAAGATTTGATTATATATGCAAATATTAAACATTATCCTTTGGGATTCAAATGAGAAGAGCAGGTTTTTATAACGCATAGGCGTTTGCTAGCATAGTATGTGGTAGGACGAATAAGGCCCTTTTTAGGCAGTTGAAAGGATGAAAAAAATGTTCCCATGGAATATGTTCCCTTTTAATAAGGATATGAAGAATAACCTGCAAAACATGAAACCAGAAGAAATCAATAATTATGTCCAGGATCTCATTGGAAAGGTACTCCCCGGCAGCATGCGCGGAATGATGAATCCAAACGAAATGTTTAATGGATTCGCTTCAGCAGGGTCTACCCAGCAGCAGACCACCACAGGTGCATTGAATTCCTCGGCATTTGAAACGCATGATTTTGTTTACGTGCGGATTCCGATTAAAAGTGAGGAATGGCTCAAGCAGCTGCGTATTTACCATACCTCCAATCAACTTATTGTCGATCATATCCCCCAATATGAAGATAAACATACGATCACCCTTCCGGCGATTGTTAGAAAGAAAGGTGCTTCAGCCAATTATAAGGATGGGACTCTAGAAGTAAGAATTCCCAAAAATATTGATATGCAGTTTTCTCAAATTGATGTGACAGAAATAATGTAGCCATCTACTTTTATGGTATGTTTTTGGTTTAGTAAAATATGATGAATTAGAGGTGGTGGTTGGAATGGAAATGGATAAACTTAAAAAATGGCTGGAATTGACCCAAAAATTTCAAGGTGATACTTTTTGGGAGCAAATCTTTGATGAAAAAAGTGTTGAAAAGGTCATGAAGAGTCCCTCCATTAGCCCCTTTACAAAAATACAGAGTTCTTTTCCAAAATGCGATTTATATGAGACGGATGATATGCTTGTGATTGAAGCCGAAATTCCGGGGATGCGTAAAGAGGATCTTCATATTACTGTCAATCAACAGGTATTGACAATGACAGGTGAATTTAAAACCTTACAGGAAGGAAGAAAATATTTTATCAAGGAAAGAGCAAATCAGACATTTAAAAAGGAATTTATCCTCCCCTTCCCCATTAAAATAACTCAAATCCGGACAGAAATTCGAAATGGATTATTGTTCATTTTCATGCCAATCAATAAAGAGGAAATCGAGACGATTCCCATTACATTTGATCAACTTACTCCTGATTGAAGATACAGACAGCCGCGATGGCTGTCTTTCTATTTTAATTCATCCATCATTTGATTATGAACCTCAATTAACTGAACTTTTGTTTCTGGTGAAATATTTGAATCCACTAGTCTTTTGATAGCGGAATAATATTTTTCATATTTGTTTTTCCGCACCCTAGGGTGCGAGTTTTCATCTAATAATTCTCTTTTTATCGCTTCCTTCAAAATTTCCTCACTGTTTTGATTTTCCACGTTTAATAAACGATTATTCCAAACCTTTCGATATTCATGCAATAACCGATCAAAAATCTCCAACCCAGTTGGCATTTCTATCACCCCAATCACAACCTTAGGTTCATTGTTACATATTTCCTTGTATTTTGTAAAAAATAAAAAGGACCATTTTTGAAAGGAGAAATTTATGTCTACCCCATATAAATGTCCAAATTGTAAAACTAATCGAAGTCGATTTAATATTATTGAACAAGTAGCACACTCGGTCAAGCTTGACCCACAATCCGGTGTGGTTGTAAGAGAGTATGGTGAAACTGAATTAGAACCTTTTCATATCCCATATCAAGGGCCAGAATTCCGAATTCAATGCGGCGCATGCGGACTAATCGAAGATGAGCGCACCTTCATTAAATTTGGACAACAACCTTAAAATAAGAACACCTTTATAAATGTCCTTTTCATTTATAAAGGTGTTTTTTATTATTGTAAATAATTATCTTTTAAAAATTGCTTTGAATCAATTTTCCATCCCTCAATAGGTGAAAACCGCACCATATGAATTTGCCCATTAAATCTTTGTCTTCCTCTATTTTTTATGTACCAATCAATTTCAACGGGAATATCCAAACTAATTTGTTCTGTTAAATCCTCAGGTGGAAGCATAGGTAATCTTGAGATTCTAACTGCATCAATTTTCGTAAGGACAGGTTTCCACTTAATTTTTTGCAAGGAAGGCGTGGAAATAATTTTCGAATCCTGCTGTATAAATCCTGCAATATAGGCATTTATGATCTCATATGGATTTGCCTTCTCGAAATAATCATCTAGTTTCCCTGAGGCTTTTAAAATCATTAACATATGAGATAAGTCCATGGAGTTCGTCCGATGTGTGGTACTTCCATAAAAATGAATACAGAAATGTCCTGGAAAATTGTTTTTCAAAGCTCCGGCACCATGTGGCATACCATGCATTGAAGCGCCTATCCACTGGTCTTTATGAATAACAATAATCGCACGACGTTTCCAGCTCCATTTACCCCCATAGATTTTTTTCATAATCTTGGTATCCCTTGTGGTTAAAGGCTGCACATCCGCGTGGTGGCTGCCTGCACGTCGTTGAACCTTAAATTTTTTCCCTGTTTCCACATCCAGAACGATAAACTTTGTGTACTTTGGTAATATATGATTGACATCTTTCCAAGGGAGCATTTCAATCTTATAACTGATATCCGCTGCACTTACCGCTTGACCATTTAGGAGGATGAGCATAAAAAATATAAACACAGCTGCCTTCTTCATGTAACCCCCCATTTCCATGGAATATAAACTACATTTAAAGAGTTACCTGAAGACCAAAATATCATTCATCCATATGCTGATTTTCAAATTCATTTTCAAGCTGCTCGAGTGCCGTATTCATTTGGCCCCAATCGATGTTTTCCCCAATAAAAACAAGGTTTAACGGTAAATTCATTAGCTCCTTCATATATAAGGGCATTCCATAAGAGAATTGAAATAAAAAAGGATAACTATTGGAATCAAATTTTAGATATCCTTTAATTCGGTAGATCGTATCAGGCAAGGATTTTAAAAACTCTTCAAACCCGGCATGACTAACGGGACCCTGAAATCGGTATACAAAAGTGGATAAATTTAAATTTTTCTGGCTTAAGTGAGTATTCGTTTTATCTGGATAAGAAACTGATAACGCTTTAAGCTGATCTAGCGAAACCTGCGAATAGTTCGTAAGCAGGCATCTTGCTTTTGAATTCAATGCTTGAATTTCGAATGTAATTTTCGCTTGTTCCGACTCTGATAGTTCACTCATTTTATTCACGATAATGAAATCAGCATGTCTAATTTGCTCTAGAATTAACTGCTGAAGCTGGGGACTCATTGATTTTCGATTCAACCATCTTAAGCCATCAACAGTGGTGACAATACCTTTAATATGCAAAGCATCTGCAAATAACGGTGAGAGAATCGCATCTAATACTTCCACAGGATGTGCTGCCCCCGTTGTTTCGATATAAATCACATCTGGTTTTTCATCGATTAATAATCCTTGTAACTGCGCCTCTAGCTTGTCCTGAATCGAACAACAAATGCAGCCGCCAAGCAATTCCTTTAACGCAACGTCTTCGTCCACAACATTTGAATCAATGGAGACTTCCCCCAGCTCATTCATCATGACAGCTACTTTTCTTCCCAGCTTATGTTCCTCTTCAAGGATTCGTTTTAATAAAGTTGTTTTCCCGCTCCCTAAAAATCCTGATAAAATATAAACTTCAGATTTAATCATTCTATTGCCCTGCCTTTTTTCGTTTTTGCATCCCTTCATTATAACGGATATGGATTAATGTAAAAAGAAAAAAGCAGATAAACCTTTATCTGCTTAGATTGTCGAGAAAGGGTATTTTTTCTCGGCAATTTTTTACATTGTCAAATCTAAATTCTAATTTTATTTTATTGATAGTCTCTAAAAGGGCCTGTTGATTTCCGCTCCGGTCACTCGCTTTCCGCGGGGAGGTCCGGGAGTCTCCTCGGCGCTTGCGCCTGTGGGGTCTCCCGTGACCTCTCTATCCCGCAGGAGTCGAGTGCCCTCCACTCCAATCAACAGGGGGTCAAATCAATTATTTAATTCCTCAAAATATTCGCCAGTCTCTACCTTTACTTCTTTGTATCTTTTTGTATAATAATCCTTGCTTTAAAATGGGTTGAATCCGTAAATAAAACACGTTCACCAACCATATTGTCTATCAGAATGCATCACAAAAAAATACCCAATAAACAACATCTTAAAGTAAATAAAAAGATCAGTTTGGCGGCCATTATCCTCATTAAAATAGGTTTAAACTTCTCCAAGGTAAGACGAAAAATTAATAAAATTTGCAATCAAGCCTAGAAGGTGGTCATATAGAACGAATTCATCAATTGAAACACTTTCATACTCACTTTGAGTAACTCATTTAGCTTAAACATTTAGTTCACCACTTATTTTAAAATGTAACGGGTTGAAAAATTTTTGAATATTCCTGTTGATTGGAGCGGAAGGCACGAAGACTCCTGCAGGAGTACGGGGCAGGGGAGACCCCGGAAGCGCCAAAGCGCTGAGGAGGCTCCCCGGCACGCCCGCGGAAAGCGAAGTGCCTGGAGCGGAGGTCAACAGACCTGTTGCACAGACCACTAAACTCTAATATTTTTAAAATAAATTAACGCGGTGAATAGTTAAGGAGAGATTATGAAAGGCTATCGAAATATTTTTGACAGCCCGAGCAGATGAGCCTTCATCCGCTTTTTTAATTAATGATCGACTTAGACTGGTCTTCCTCATCAGGGATTGAATTCACAGTAGCTGAATCTTCTTTTTCATTTCCTTTGGCAAATTGCAATGGCTCAACTTTGGTAATTGGATTCATAATAGCCGATAATCCCAAGCCCACTAATTGTCCCCTACCTAAATCTGTGTTAATGCTATCAACCACTTCATTGATAATCGTTGGTGCAATCGACAATAAATTATCGGATGATTGATTTTTAATTTCATTTTTCAGTGAGGATATAATCGTTTTTAATTCCTCTGTATTTTCAGGATCTACTGCAACCTGCTGAATGTATTCAAGCACTTCTTTACCATGTAGTGGTCGTTTTACTTCATTCATTGTTACTCCATCCGGTGCAAGTTGATCAATGATTTTACTTATAGATGAGGGGTTTAACATGAAAAAATGATCAATGGAAATTCCATAATTTTTTTGAACCGTTTGTTTTAATTCTTTCAAATTAGGTTTTTTATCAACCGTTTTTGAAACCGGTAATAAAACAGGAGCCGTCTTTAATTTATGATTCTCTTGATCATAACGAACTATAACTGCAGCACCTGTTTTCGAAGCTTGAGAGTCTGCATTATTTTCAGTAATTAAAAAATTCACAGCCTTTTTTTGCTCTGAAATTTGCAGCTCATTTACTGACTCTTTAGCAGAATGGAACAGTGCTTTTAACGGGCCGTAACCGAAAAAAGAAAGTACAATCACCACAATTACTAGTTTCCTCATTACAAACACCAACTTTATCCTGATTGTTACTGTCCATTTTCGGAAAACAGTTGAAGAAATATACATACTTAAATAAAAAATCCGGATTCCTCTACATAGAAAGAATCCGGATTTATCCATTTTATTTCATTCTTGTTTTTAACACTTCAATCGCTTTCTTCAATTGGGTATCATTCTTTTGAATTTTGTCCCGTAAGAGCTCCATTAACTTCATAGTGGAGTCCCCTTTTAGATACCCGTTTACTTTTAATTTATTGGCCTTCTGGAATTTTTCAACCGCCTCTTTTGTCTTCTGGTCAAAGAATCCATCTGTCCTGCCTGGATTATAGCCAACCGCTTTTAACATCTTTTGTGCTGTCTTTACATCTTCAGAGGAGCTGGAAAGTGCCAGCTTCTTATCCGGGTTAATAATTGGCAATGATGCATAATCAGGAAGTTTTACCGGATAATCAGGCATAATCCCCTTCTTATGAATCCAATTCCCATCTGGAGTTAGCCATTTTGCAATCGTGTATTTCAGGTTCGAACCATCTGAGAAATCCTGTGCAGTTTGGACGGTTCCTTTTCCAAATGATTTTTCACCCACTAATGGAACACCGGCTGATTCTTTTACCGCCGCGGAAAGAATTTCTGAAGCACTTGCACTGCCTTTATCAATTAAAACGACTAAAGGAAGTGTTGGATTACCTTCATTTTGTGAAGCAAACTCTTTAATCTTACCATTTCGATCCTGTTCCTTTACAACCACTTTACCTTTAGGAACAAACATGCTGGAAATACTGATGGCTTGGTCTAATAATCCGCCTGGATTTTGACGCAAATCCAACACAAGGCCTTTCATGCCTTTCTTTTGTAAATCATTTAAGGTCGTAACAAGTTCTTTTGCGGTATTGCTAGAAAAACTGGTAACCTGAACTTTGGCAATACCTTTACCAACCATTTCACCATATACAGTTTCTATTGGGATCTCGTCACGAACAATTGGGACTTTTACTGGAGCTTCCGTGCCGGGGCGCTGAATGGTTAATTCAACTTTCGTCCCTTTTTTCCCACGAATTAAGGTGACTGCCTGAGTGGAAGTCATTCCTTGCAGGCTTTTTCCATTTACTGCTGTAATCATGTCATTTGGTTTTAAACCGGCTTTTTCTGCTGGAGATCCTTTAATTGGGGATACAATTAAAATATGTCCATCCTTCTCCTGAATTTCTGCTCCAATTCCTTCAAACGAGGAAGATATCGTACTGTGGAAGTCTTTAGCTTCTTCATCACTCATATAATCAGAATAAGGATCATCCAAGGATTCAACCATCCCATTAATAGCCCCATTGATTAGCTTTTGACGATCCACATTTTTGAAATATCCATTGTTCAAAGTATCATAGGCCGTATAGAATTTTTTAAATTCTGCCCTTTCTTTTCCTACTGTTACGACTTTCTCTTCACCAAACGCCAGTGCAAAAGCCGTTATTCCTGCAGATAGAAAAATTATGAAAAACAATAGCATGATAAAATGGAATTTTTTGAAGCGAATATAGCCTGATTTGTTTTCTGCTGCTGTTTGCTCTTGTCCAATTTTCTCTTCATCCAAAGCCTTCACCACTTTCATTCACCAAAAAATTATGTTTCGAGAACAATCATCTTCCTTTTTTCTATGTACAGAGCTCCATTTTTAAGTCTTCTATGAAAAATGGACCCTTAGTGTTTAGAATAACATCTTTTTATTAAAATTAACAAAGAAAAGATAAAGTTGTCTAAAAAAATGGCACTCCCCATTAGGCAGCGCCAAAAATGAAATTAAATTTTAATCCGTTTTAAACGGAGTGAATTGGTTACGACTGATACTGAACTGAATGCCATTGCCGCTCCTGCTACCCATGGTGCGAGGAAGCCTAAGGCAGCGACCGGTATTCCGGCGGAGTTGTATATGAGAGCCCAGAAAAGGTTTTGGCGAATATTTAACATGGTTTTTTTACTTAAAGCGATTGCTTTTGGAATTAGTGTCAACTCTCCACCCAGAATGGTAATATCGGCTACTTCAATGGCTACATCCGTACCCGTTCCTATTGCAATTCCGATATCGGCAAGTGCAAGGGCCGGAGCATCATTGATTCCATCCCCGACCATCGCCACCTTTTTCCCTTGCAGTTGTAGTTCCTTAATATGATTTGCTTTTTCGTCCGGCAAAACCTCGGCAATTACATTCTGAATTCCTACCTGACCGGCAATCGCCTTAGCTGTACCCTCATTATCTCCTGTTAACATATATACTTCTATTCCAAGCTGTTTTAATTGATCAACTGCCAGCTCGGCATTTTCTTTTACTGTATCGGCAACTGCTATTATCCCCATTATGGTTCCTTGAATTGCAATGAACATCGCCGTTTTCCCTTGTCTTTCAAAGTGGAGAAGGTCATTTTGAACAGCTTGGTAGGCAATCCCTTTGATCTCCATTAGCTTCTTTGTTCCAATTACGGCCACTTCATCACCAATTTTTGCCTCTATTCCGTGACCCGGAACGGCTGTAAATCGTTTGACAGGTAGTGTACTTGTTCTCTTCGACATCCCGTATTGGACAATGGCATCTGCCAAAGGGTGTTCTGATGATTTCTCTGCAGAAACAAGATATTGCAGGACCTTCTTTTCATCCTGATAAGCAATAAAATCCGTAACGGTTGGCTGCCCCTTTGTTACCGTCCCTGTTTTATCAAGGACAATTACATTGATTTTATGAGCAGTTTCTAAATGTTCTCCACCTTTAAATAAAATTCCCATTTCCGCCCCTTTACCAGTTCCAACCATAATCGAGGTAGGAGTTGCAAGTCCAAGTGAGCATGGACAAGCAATGACAAGAACGGCAATGGCCGTTTCAAATGCTGACGGAAAATGTCCCGGTTCGATGATAATGTACCAGATTAAGAAGGTCAAAATCGATAAAGCCACTACTACCGGAACAAAATAACCGGAAATTGTGTCGGCAACCCTTTGAATCGGCGCTTTACTTCCCTGTGCTTCTTCGACTATTTTAATAATACCGGCTAATGCCGTATTTTTTCCAACCTTTGTTGCTCTTAGCGTTAACGTACCATTTTTATTGAGGGTTGACCCAATAACAGGATCCCCGATTATTTTTTCAACCGGAATCGATTCACCTGTAATCATGGATTCATCTACGGAAGATTGTCCAGAAACGACCTCTCCGTCTACCGGAATTTTCTCACCGGGTTTAACGATCACCGTGTCCGCAACCTGCACCTCTTCTAGTGGAACCCTGATTTCATTTCCGTTTTTTAAAATGGTTGCTTCTTTTGCCTGTAGTCCTAACAGTTTAGAAATTGCCTCCGTCGTCCGTCCTTTTGCAAGGGCTTCAAATAATTTGCCCAAAAGAATTAAGGTAATTAGTACGGCGCTCGTTTCATAATAAAGATGGGGGGCGTAATAGGGTTGTCCAATTGTTTTAATCCCTTCTGAAAGACTGTAAAAATAGGCGGCAGAAGTACCTAGTGCAACAAGAACATCCATGTTTGCACTTTTATTTTTCAAGGATTTATATGCACTTTTATAGAACGGGCCCCCAATATAAAACTGAATGGGCGTTGCAAGCAACAATTGAAACCATGGATTCATTAAAAAAGAAGGCATAGGCAATCCAATATCCAAAGGCATATGGGCGAGCATGGTGTAAAGTAAGGGAATCGATAAAATAACGGAAAACAAAAGTTTATTTTTTCGTTGTTGTAACTCTTCTTCCTTATGTTGGGCTTTTACATTTCGATCCTCTGTTTCAGTCGCTCCGTAACCAAGTTTCTCTATTTTTTTGATGATTTCGTCACTCGAAACTTTTTCATTTTCAAAGGATACAGCCGCTGATTCCATTGCTAAATTTACATTGGCCTCGACGGTATCCATCTTATTGAGGACTTTTTCGATTCTTGCTGAACAGGCTGCACAAGTCATCCCGGTAATATCTAACTTGAGTTCTTCTTTCATAAAAATGATTCACCACACAATCTTTTATAAAACATGACAGTTTACATTCATTCTACAACGAATTCGACAATTTTCGATGATCGTTCTCACACCTAGTCATTATTAAATTCTCCACAGGAGGATATAGTTCCTCTCTTAAAAACAAAAAACCCCTCTGCAAAGGACGAAGAGGAGTTATGTTGATATTTTATTCTTTTATTGCCGCTTCTAATGCTACTTCAATCATATCATTAAAGGTTAGTTGTCTTTCTTCTGCAGTCGTTTCTTCACCTGTTAGTAGATGATCACTTACAGTCAGAACAGAAAGCGCTTTGCGGCCAAATTTAGCTGCAAGTGTATAAAGTGCGGTTGTTTCCATTTCAAGTGCAAGAATTTGATATTGGGCCCATTTTTCATGTTCAGCATTATCATTGTAGAACATATCGGCAGTAAAGACGCTGCCAACCTTTAAATTTAACCCTTTTTCAATGCCTGCATCATATGCTTTTTTTAATAAATTGAAGTCGGCTGTTGGGGCATAATCAATTCCGCCAAATGTAAGACGATTCATATTGGAATCAGTGGAGCTTGACATCGCCAAAATAACGTCCCGGACCTTTACATCCTTTTGGATGGCACCGCAGGTTCCAACACGGATTAAGTTTTGAACATTATAGCTTTGGATTAATTCATTTACATAAATCGAAATCGATGGAATCCCCATACCTGTTCCTTGAACAGAAACTTTTTTTCCCTTATAGGTACCAGTAAAACCAAACATATTGCGGACTTCGTTATAACATACTGCACCCTCTAAAAAGGTTTCTGCAATATATTTTGCCCGAAGCGGGTCTCCTGGAAGCAGGACTGTTTCAGCAATATCATTTTCTTTCGCTGCAATATGTACGCTCATTTATAATCCTCCAATCATATCTTAGGAAAATCAAACTCGATTATTCCCTGGTGTGGGTATTCTACCCACCATTGACAATATATCACAATCATTTTGTAATGAAAAATCAATCTAGGATCAGACATGAATTTTTATTTTTGTGGGAAACTATTTTTGAAGAAGAAAAGGAGGAGAATTAACGAATGGGAAAAAAACATCGAAACCGCACAGCTTCGCCAAAGAAAAATAATCATATTCCGCCGGAAGCGATAGTGGCTGAACATGAAGCACATGCAAAAGAACATCAGGCTACAGGCGGCCGAAAAAGAACCTAAGGATTTCCTTAGGTTTTTAAACGTTCCTAGCGGATGAGAAGCCGATTTATTGGCTCCCAGCCTCCAGATTTTAATTGGAAGTAATGCTGCCCGCCCCTTCCTTCATCAATCAGAATGATATCCCCTGTCGAAAGGAACCGCCCTTTATAATTTTCAGGGATTCGGTCAGTCACATTAAAACGACTAAAGGTTTCATGAAGGCATTGTTCGCGGTTATTTGCTTTAATGTATGTCCGGTACACAGCCTTATACCCTTTACGCTCTCTGTACTTTGGAGTTTGAAAGATCGTCACATCATATTGCATATTTGCTCTTCGGGTTAACATTCTGATCATCATATTCCTCCAATCAAAGGTTATTACTATATTAATTATAGAAACTCCCTGTCGATTCCTTCCGAAAAAAACGTCTAATTTTGTCGAATGACATTTTCTTTAATTTAATTGAAATGAAAATGCTAAAAACCGATGAAACCTGTGGCTTCATCGTAAAAGGTTTAAGCGTATCTATGGATAACACTTTCGATTTTCTGTTGTAAAGACGGAATGTCCGCATTTGTAACGGTTAATCTTACATTTGTTTCATCCATTTCCAGTGCCTCTGAAAATAGCCCGGCTAATCCCCTGGCACGGCGGTCAACCTGTAGCATAATATCCATGGACCCATTGCCTGAGGGAAAGAAAACCACTTCTAATTCATCTAATTTCCCACGGAACGGTCCGGATGCTGGCACAAATTCAAACTCTTGAACAAATGGCAATCTACGCCGCATCCGGTGCGGTGCCTCTTCACAGTCAGCTTCGCGAATCCGGAACCCTAAATTGTCAATTGCATTAAAGACTGCTGTCATTAATGGATTCGGCACAACCTTTAAGTAATCCTTATCACTTGGGTCTACCCCGTTTTTAATATCCAAGCCTGTAGAAACCCAAACTTTCGATCTGCCAATCGAAACAGGAGTATCCTCTGGAAGCTGGAAAGAAAAAGGAATCTGCTTTCTTTCATTTACTTGAATCGTGAAAGGGGTCGTTAAACGAAAACGATCAATACAAGCAGTAACCGAATATTTACGGTCATCGGCTTCCCTTAAGTATGTGGTATTTAATGATAAGTAAATATCGTCAACCTGCTGTTCAACCTTGCCGCCACATACTTCAACGATTCCCTTTATCATTTCACCAGGCATATACGTATCCTTTTCAAGCTTTGTATCGACGGTTGCCGCTCCTATTCCAACACTTGCAAAAACCTTATTAAAAAATGACATATGGTTGTTCTCCCCCTATATAATCTCTAAAATATCTGCTTCAATTTGTCTGCAATTTTCATACGCTGGTTCAATTTGCAAAAGCCGTCTAATAATATGTTTTGCCCCGCTTGAAATCGATAGTTCTTCTTCCCAGCTTCTTTCCTTTTTATCATGAGGTAAAGGAAAATCAGAATAAAGCAAAAATAAAAGAAAATGACCAAGACCGTAAAAATCAGCTTGCGGGTTGATTTCTTTTCGCAAGTCTTTTTTCCATTTTCGCTTCGTTGCATCAAGTTGACTTAGTTTCCGGGCCAGCCCAAAATCAATAAGCCGGATTGTAGAATCTACAACAATGACATTTGGAATTCGAATATCCCGATGAATGATTTGTCTGTCGTGTAAATGTTCTATAAGTTGCAGTAATTGACTGGCGATTAAAAAGACCTCTTTTTCTAAAAAGGTTTTTCCTTCGATAAAGATCAGCTGCTCAAAATTTTTCCCATTCAGATATTCCATCGTGTAAAAAGGAATACCTGAATGGATTCCCTCTTCAAAATATTGAGGAAATCCTTGATGTTCAATCGATGCCAAAAGTTTTTTTTCGAACTCGAAGCTGCTTTTTCCGGAATCTGTTATTCTTTTGTGAAGCCTTAATGTTTTTAACACCTTTATTTGATGATCCTTTTGATCAACCACAAGATAACAAAAACCATAGCTGCCCGCACCTATTAGCTCGATTACTTTAAATCGGTTCGCAATTAACGCATCTTTGGGAAACGGTCTTTCGATGAACCCAGAGACAGTATGAATCATTTTCTTCCACATATCTTAATTCCTTCAATCAATGGCCTAGCTACTAAAAAAACTAGACATAAAGCTTCCACTTTTATATTTTTTCTTATAATGATAAGACCCGAGTTGGTTATGTTTATGATGTTTCATTTTTTTCCATGCGTCGCTTGAAGATGAGTATTTATGAGAATTAAGTTTGCTATTCAAAATCGATTTTAGAATTTTTTTAAACATCCGCTTTCCCTCCTTCATCTCTGACTACTCATGTATACGAAGGATATATCAAAAGGTTTCGTAAAATTTTTCTTAAAAAAACAAAAAGCGAGCATCCTATGCTCGGCATTTTTTTCTTTGCTAAATTCTAATACCAATTTTTAACAACCTATACAATAGGGCCTGTTGATTTCCGCTCCGGTCACTCGCTTTCCGCGGGGAGGTCCTGGAGCCTCCTCGGCGCTTGCGCCTGCGGGGTCTCCAGTGACCTCTCTATCCCGCAGGAGTCGAGTGCCCTCCGCTTCAATCTACAGGGGGCAAAACAATTATTAATTTCTCTAAATATTCGCCAGTCTCTACCTTTACGTAATTGTATATTTATGTTTTTTTGTGCTTGCTTTTAAATGGGGCGATTCCGTAAATAAAACACGTCCCCCAACCATATTGTCTTTCAGAACGCATCCCAAAAAGATACCCAATAAACATATCTTAAAAAGAATAAGCGGATCAGTTAAGCGTCCATTATCCTCAATATAATAAGTATAAACATTTTCGAGAAGAAACGAAAAATCAATATTATTTGCCAATCAAGCCTAGAAGAGGGTCATTTTGAACTAATTCATCATAGAAACAAATTCATACTCACTTTGCTTAAACATTAAATTCTCACTTATTATAAATAGTTTAGGAGTTAAAATTTTTATTGAATGCACCTGTTGATTGGAGCGGAAGGCACGAAGACTCCTGCGGGAGTACGGGGCTGGGGAGACCCCGCAGGAGCGAAGCGACGAGGAGGCTCCCCGGCACGCCCGCGGAAAGCGAAGTGCCTGGAGCGGAAATCAACAGACTTATTGCACAGACCATACTCTAATAACATTGAAACAAATTAACGCGGTGAATTGTTTTAAAAAAAATAAAAGCTATCGAAAAGAACTCGACAGCCTGAGCGAGCATCTTAAGCTCGCCTTTGTTCGCTTTATTCTAAAAGATTATTCATCTTGAATTTCTTCATCGATAATACTTTTTTCGATTAAATATTCGAAGGTGATATCTGCGAGTTCTTCCAATTCCTCATCACTAGGAACGTATCCCCTTTTTACAAGCTCATGAAAGAAAAATTCTGCAATTTCTTCTGTATCAATAAATACTTCAATTTCTCTCATTAGCATCGCCCCCTTTTTAGAAAATCTATGATGAAACAGGCTTTTTCATGCTAGTTAGTTCACAAAAATGCAAAGTCAGTTTCAAATTGTAATAGCTTTCATTATTACCGATTTTCCTCTTAAAAAACATGTCTATTTTGATTTGGACAAGCATAGGATGGTGAAAAGAACAATTCTGAGGTGATATGATGTCAAACTTACAAATGAAATTTGAGGCATTTATTGAAGACGTGAATCGGGAGGATGGTTACACCCTCCAATTATTTGAAAAGATTACGAATTTATTATTCTTTTTTATTAAATGGGGTGGAATTCCTCTTGTTCTGTACCTCTTATTCGAAATTACGAGGTGGTAGCAAGTCTATACATGGCTTTTACCATCGTTATTCACGAGGCTTTCCAATTTTCTAAGGATTACTCTCATCACATGGTAGTATTCTTGATCGTGAAATAGTTCATATAAAATTCGATAATCATTGAATATATCCAGTAAATTATCAATTAACTCTTTTTTTTCTTTTTTTCGTTCGATTTCTTCATACTCTGCTTTTCTGATGGTATTTTGTAGTTTCTGAGTTTTGGCTGGTTTCTGCTGTTTGTTAATTAAGTATAGGAGACCTAGTTTTTGGATAAATGTATCTGCACTCTCGGCATCTGCAACAAGAGTTAGCTCTTCCTCTCCTGCTTCAAGCCATTCCCCATCACTTACTCTTGAGAGCTCATAAATGACATCTTCCCATGCATCCTCTTTGTAGCGCCAGATTTCGGTTCTAAAGCCGACAATTTTAAATAAATCGGCGCCATACCCGCTCACTTGAACCAAATCACCGAAAAAAAACTTATACTCAATATCGATTTGCTCCTGCTCCATCACAGTACCTTCATATTCTGAAAGAAGCTGAAGTCCCGATTCAACAAAAAGACCATCGCTCTTATTTACCTCGTAGACGTATCGATCATCAAGCCATTTGATATCTGTAACCTTGCCAACTGTACCATACATCGTAATCACGACCGTATCACCGATCTTATACTTCGGTTTTTTTCGTTTCTCCATATCCTCCATCCTCTCAGGTGTTGAGCCGTGAATTTTGATTACAATAGTATATGCACTAATTTATTTGCCGGCACATGCAAGTGAAAAATTAAGTAAGTAAAGAAAATAAAAAAATCGCCCCCTTTATAAGAGACGATTCAAGTATTATTTTTCCGATAAAAGATATTCCTGCCAGGCTTCATCAAATACCGCCATAGATTCTAAATAATGTCCATTTAGTTCAAGGTAGGAGGATAGATCATTGTAATCCTCTGAAGTTTTTGGAAAGCTGTGATCCTCGAAAGCTTCATTGGCAAATCGGCTAATCGCATCCTTTGGCTCGGGATGTCTGTATTTCATTAAAAAATGATAAAAGGATTTCCTCATTAAAAAAACACCTTTCATGTTTTTAAAGAAAACTATAACGGAAAGAGGTTCCTGCGTCTAGAGAAAAGCAAAAAACCCCCCTAAGTTGGATTATTAGTCCAACCTAAGGGGGTCACTTCAAACCTGCTGGCTGTTTAGAATCTTATGAAGAAAAATCAAAGTAATTTTTCTTTAATAATCTTGGAATATTCATTAATTCCTGATAGGTAATAGTTTTTCCAATTTGTTTGCAATCAATTAAATATAATTGATCTTCAATTCCTTTAACAGTCACTTCTTTTTGATAGATCATTGCACACTCGCTGCAGGAAACTGCAGGGGTATCCGTTATTTCAATAGCTCTTGTTCCATCCGGCAATTCCCAATATACTGAATCGGAAATTTCATTAATATTCGTGCTATCGCACCATTCACAACTATGGCTCATGACGGCACCCCCTATTCTTTTGCTTGATCATTTGCTGTACCGGTTTTTTTCAATTCTTCCTTCTTTGCAAGTGCTTGGAATTTCTTCTCCTTCATCTCATCCCGCTTGCCACGGTTATCCTTTAATGAATGATGTTCAGGGTCTTGATTGTAATCATTACGGCGATCTAAACGTGTTAGACCTTCAGGAATAAGGTTAAAGTGCTGATCATTCATGATACCCGCAATTCCCGCCAAGGAGCGTTTTTCTTGATAATCAGGATAGATTCCTTCGAAATAAGCTTCTGCTTTCCCTGGTACATAGTTTTCTGGTTCCGGATAAGAAGTAATAACACCTTCAAAGTTACGAAGAACAACTTTTTCAGGACTTTGAGAAATAAGATAGTTTGGCTGCAAGGAAATTTTTCCGCCGCCTCCAGGAGCATCTACAACGAATGTAGGTACCGCATAGCCGCTCGTATGTCCACGTAAACCTTCAATGATTTCCAATCCTTTTGATACTGGTGCACGGAAGTGTCCAATTCCTTCTGATAGGTCACATTGATAAATATAGTAAGGACGAACACGAATTTTGACAAGATCATGCATTAATTTTTTCATGATTGCTACGCTGTCATTAATTCCGGCAAGGATAACAGCTTGGTTCCCAATCGGTACACCCGCATTTGCAAGCATTTCACATGCTTTCTTTGATTCCTCAGTGATTTCAATTGATGTATTAAAGTGAGTATTCAGCCAGATTGGATGATACTTTTTCAAAATATTGCAAAGGTTTTCAGTAATACGTTGCGGGAATACAACCGGTGCTCTTGTTCCGATACGGATAATTTCAACATGGTCAATTTCCCTTAAATTTTTCAAAATGTATTCTAAAATATTGTCGTTAATTAACAATCCGTCACCGCCGGAAATTAACACATCGCGAACCTGTGGGGTATTACGAATATAATTAATCGCTGCGTCTAGCTGTTTCTTTGGAACGCCCATACCAACTTGGCCGGAGAAACGTCTTCTTGTACAGTAACGGCAATACATAGAACACTGATTGGTTACTAGGAAAAGAACACGATCCGGATAACGATGTGTTAAGCCTGGAACTGGTGAATCCTCGTCTTCATGTAATGGATCTTCCAAATCATATTTTGTTTTATGGATTTCTGCTGAAATCGGAACAGACTGCATCCGAATTGGACAACGCGGATCATCCGGGTTCATAAGTGAAGCATAATAAGGAGTAATATTTAATGGAATCGTCTTAGTTGAAATTTTTACGCCTTCTTCTTCTTCAGGAGTTAAATTGATAACCTTTTTTAAATCATCCACTGTACGGATGGTATTTGTTAATTGCCATAGCCAATCGTTCCACTGCTCTTCGGTTACATCCTTCCATAGTTCGATATCTTTCCAGTGACGCTCTGGCTTGTATAATGTTTGTTTCATAACTACATTCCTCCAATCAATGATTACACTTTATTAATATGCAAGAAGTGTGCCAAAGCGATAAAACCTTGATAATATCCATTTCTTTTTAAAATTGTTGGAATTTTAATCGAAAATTCGTAATTTTAATAAAAAAAGATGCCGAAAATTCGGCATCTAAAAACTTGTTTTCTTCAGTTTATATTGAAGGGTCTGTCTTGGGATTTCTAATAGCTTAGCAGCTTGATTGATATTTCCGCCTGACTCGCTAAGCGCATTTTCAATTAGTTTCTTCTCAAGCTCTTCCATGTTTTTTCTTAATGAAAGGGTCTCACTTTCAACTTCAATCCGCTTTGGCTTATGGGTTACAGCCTGCTGTCTAAGCATAATCGGCAAATCTTCATTTGTTAGATTGTCTCCTTCACATATATTCATCATGTATTCAATTGTATGCTTTAACTCCCTGACATTGCCGGGCCAGGCATAGTCCCTAAAGAAAGCAGTGAGGCGATCATCTAATCCCTTTACGTTTTTTTGCAATTTTTGATTAAAACCCTTAATAAAATGGTCTGTTAGAAAGAATATATCTTCGGTCCTGTCTCTGAGCGGCAGCAGCGAAAAGGTAAAAACGTTTAATCGATAATACACGTCATAACGAATCTTTTGCTCCTCTAAGGCTACAGTCGGATGAACATTCATAGCCGCAATCACCCGCACATCAACAGCGATATTCTGCGCGCTCCCCACTCTTCTAACGATACCATCTTCTAATACCCTTAAAAGCTTTGCCTGTAATTCCACTGGCATGGCATGTAATTCGTCCAGGAAAAGCGTTCCGCCATCTGCGAGTTCAAATAAACCTTTACGCTCAACTGCACCAGTGTAGCTTCCTTTCGCGGTACCGAAAAGAATACTCTCCAGCAGTGATTCAGGTATTGCCGCACAGTTTTGTGCAATAAATGGTCCATCGCTTCGACGTGATTCATAGTGAATTCCTTGAACAAACAATTCTTTTCCTGTACCGGACTCACCATATACAAGGATCGGTGCATCTGATTTTGCCAGTTTTTTTGCTTCGTTTTTCATATTTCTAAAGATATCATTCTCTGTTTTTAAATCATCTAGAGTGTACTTTACATCATTTACCGTTTTTTTCTTGCTTCCTTTATTTAAGCCCTTTTGCAGATCTAAAAGCCTCTCTGCAAGCAGTTTCATTCTAGAATAGTCCTTCGCAATCTCAACAGCACCAATGACTTCCTTTTCAAGAAAAATCGGTAAGGTTGTATTGATGGTATCAATCCTTGTACCATGTAAATTCACATAGACCTGTGTTTGATTATAAATAGGCTTCTTGGTCTTAATGACCTTTAGAAGGGTACTTGATTCCTCCGTCAGGGATGGAAAGGCGTCAAATAAATGTTTGCCCTGCACCTCTTTTACTTCCATTCCATCATGTTTTGCTGCTACTTCATTGTAATAGATAGTTTCTCCATTCGTATTTACGACGTGAATTCCTTCATCAATGCTACTTAATATGGCTGTAAGAACTTCTGATGTTAACGCTGTTAATTGAATCAACTATTTTCACCTGCCAAAAATCATTACAAAACAAGGTGCCGAAAATTCGTCACTAGCGCCGAAAATTTAGCAGTTTGCCAGATTCTTTACCCACATATTCATATCTTCAAGCTTGTCATAAATATAGCAATTGTTCATAAATCTTCCCCGGTAGCTGTATCCCAGTTGAAACAAAGCAGCATTCATGCCAAAGGAAAGCGATCTTGCAATGGAATAAGCACAATAAACGCCCTGTCTCTTTAATTCCCCTTCAAGCTCCTTAAGAAGGATTTTCATTAAACCATATTTTCCACGGTATTCTGGAAGTGTCGCACAATCGGTTAACTCAGCATTTTTGTAAAATGCATTAATCTCAGCGGATGCAGCGCTGACAATTTTTCCTTCATGGAAGAAGACATAATAAACCGTTCCTTCCTGCATCGTCTTTTTCACATATTCCGGGTCATTCATTGGAGTTGGATAAATTTCAAAAACCTGACCATAAAGGGTTGCAAGTTGTTCAGCAAAGCTTTCATCGGCTTTTTTTAACTCGTACTCTTTTGGCGGATAAGGCTTTTCAACTGAAGGGTCCAATTGATAGATGCTTTGAAGGATTTCATCCTCTTTTATCCAATATTCATTCTTTTTCCGTTCTACTGTGTAAAATTTAGAAAAGAAATACGCATCTGAACCGAGAAAATAACGATCAAGAATGGCCTCAGGCTGCAGGCCCTTTTCATAAAATAATTGAAGATCCTCCACTCGGCCCTTAACAATTAATTTTTCCGCTTGGTGTTGATGAACAATTTCTTCTGCCTGCTTTAATACTAAACTAGTATTCCCGCGATAATCATCAACGCGAATTCGTTTGTTAAATGGGTCTACATAAGCATTTAAATAATAATTATTTTCCTCAATGATAATTGTTGTAGCTGTTTCAGTCATTTCAATCACTCCTATTTTTTAATATTAGCAGATTATTGCCATAAAAAAATACCTGACTGGAAAAAGTCAGGCCTTTACATAATCTTAAGATTTAGGGCTCTTTTCCAATTAGTCACTAACGCCGCACCAATTCATTAATGTCCGTGCGATAATTTCACTTGCGATATATAGGTCTTCAAGTTCGATATGTTCATCAGCATCATGTGCGGTTTCGGTAATTCCGGGGCCAAAGACGACTACCGGCGTATTCCCAACAGATGACAGAATTCCACCATCCGTTCCCCATGGGCTTGCTTCAATTACAGGAGCTTCACCGGTAATTTCTTGGAAACTAACCGATAATTCTTTCATTAATGGATGATCACTTTCAAGAGACCCAGGAATCCATCGTCCGCCAAACCATTCGATCTGAAGGGGGTTTGCCCGGAACCATTCATCACACTGATTTAATTCCTGTAAACAATTCTCCATTTCCAGCTTAGCTGTTGGAATGGTTTCATCAGGAGCAACTCCCATTCTACCTTCAATAAAGGCTAAATCCGGAACAGAGGAAGGCCATTCCCCACTATTTATTTTTCCAATATTAATTGGAATTGGGATGGGAATCGAATCAAAAAGGGGATCGGTTATTCTCGCGTTTCGGTCTTTCTCTAATTGCTGCAGGCGCTCAATGACACGAACAGACTTCTCAATTGCACTAATTCCCTCGTACCTTGTTCCCCCATGGGCAGCCCGCCCTTTCACCGTTATCCGAAACCACATGGAGCCTTGCTGTTTAGGAAAAATCTTCATGTTGGTGGGCTCAGGAATAATTGCTCCATCGGCACGATATCCCCTTAAAACTGCTGCGAGCGTTCCGGCACCGCCGCTCTCTTCTTCAATCACACTCTGAAAAATGACATCTCCCTTGAGTTTGATTCCTGTTTCAATTAAGGATTCGATTGCAAGAAGAAGGGCTGCTGAACCGCCTTTCATATCTGTCGACCCGCGGCCAAATAATTTTCCATTTTCAATTCGCCCGCTAAAAGGGTCATGCGACCAGTTTTTTTCATCTCCAACAGGCACTACATCGATGTGACCATTAAGAATAATGGATTTTCCCCCGCCCGTACCTTTTAATACGGCGACTAAATTGGGATTGCCTTCAAAGCTTTGACGGTCACAGCAAAAGGCTGGATGATTTTTTAATTCATCATCGTCAATTTCCCAAATATCCAAATCCAGCCCAAGCTGCCGGCACTTTTCAATCACGATCGCCTGGGCACCGCTTTCATTTCCTCTCGTACTGTTTTCCTGAACCATTAATTGTAAAAGCTTTGCTCCCCGGTTCCGGTTATCATTCAGCCAATTTTTCACTCGATCCTCTATCGTTTTCAATCGATTCACTCCTTTGGTGCCAAATGAAAGAATTAATAAGGAATTTTCCGAATCTGCTCACTAACGGTAAATTCACAGCCCGTTTTTTCTTTAACATTTTCTAAATTAAACGGGGCAAATAGTTCGCTTAAGATTAGTCCCTTTTCTGTCACTTTAAAAACAGCCATCTCCGTAATAATCAAATCCACACAAGCAGAGGAAGTTAATGGCAATGTGCACGCTTTTACGATTTTTGGATTGCCAAACTTATCACAATGATTCATTAAGACAATGACCTTTTTCGCCTTTTGAGCGAGTTCCATGGCCCCGCCCATTCCGGGAACCTTTTTCCCTGGAACAATCCAGTTTGCAAGATCACCTTTTTGGCTGACCTGGAGGGAACCCAGTACGGTGATATCGACTCTGCCCCTGCGGATCATGCCAAAAGCTATCGCACTGTCACAGTACGACCCGCCGCTAATAAGCGTTACCGGAAATCCACCCGCATTACATAAATTTTCATCTTCTGACCCCTTTTGTGGACTAGGGCCCATTCCAGTGATTCCGTTTTCAGCATGAAACATCACTTTCATATCCCTATGAAGGTGATTCGGAACGAGCGAAGGGATTCCAATCCCGAGGTTGACGACCATCCCATTCTTAATTTCTTCGGAGGCGCGTCTTGCCATTTGATTGCGGATATCTACCCCCATGCCCATTTCCAATTCACCCCCTTCGAAGGAATAATATAATCTACGAACACACCTGGAGTAATAATTTCCTCCGGATTCAGACTCCCCATTGGGACAATTTCTTCTACTTCCACAATCGTCAAATCACCAGCCATCGCTACGAGTGGATTATTGTTTCTAGCACTCTTGTCATAAATTAAATTACCATATTCATCTGCTTTCTTAGCATAAATGATGGCAACTTCCGCCGTTAGCGGGGTTTCAACGAGATACTCCTTTCCATTTAAGGTCATAACCGGTTTGTTTTTTGCGACCATATCAATGTCCATTCCGATATCGGATAGAATCCCGGGGAGGCCCACTCCACCTGCGCGGATCCGTTCAGATAAAATTCCCTGCGGTGAAAATTCCACCTCAAGCTTCCCTTCATTCATTAAATTACCTGCAATAGGATTTGAACCAATATGGGAGGCAATCACTTTCACTGCCCGCTCTTGACTGACAATTTTCCCTATCCCGATGTGAGGAAATCCTGTATCATTCCCAATTAACGTTAAATCTCGAATTCCCTTTTCTAAGATTCCATCAATAAGAGTCGGGGGAGATCCAACCCCGCCAAAGCCTCCGAACAACAATGACATTCCGTCATGGAAAAACTCCATTACTTTTTCCAGTGTTGTAATTTTTCCAAATGGATTTTCCATTCTTGTACCACCGCCCTAAACATGTTCAGTTATGTGCTTTGAAAATGCTTCAAATGTAGCTTTTAATAAACTAAAGAGCTCTTCCATCTCCCTTTTGCTAATGGTTAACGGAGGGGAAATGATAATGGAATCTCCGTTAACACCGTCCATTCCCGCTCCTGCCGGATATACAAGAAGACCGTTTTCCTTTCCAAGTGTGACCATCGTCTGTGTGACCGCTGCTTTTCTCGGAAAAGGTCGTTTGGTTGTTTTGTCTTCAACAAACTCAATTCCAAGCAACAGTCCTTTACCACGTACTTCCCCAATAAATGAATATTGACTTTTTAATTTTTCCAGTAGAAATCTTAAGTACACACTCTTCTGTTCTACTTCTTTAACAATCTCATTTTTCTCAAGGTATTCAAGTACGGCCAAGGAAACAGCACAGGATTGTGGATTCGCGCTTAACGTATGACCACTCATGACGGATTTGGTACCAGCGAGTATAGGTTCCATAACTTTTTCGCTTGCAACGGCAGCAGCAATTGGAGTATAACCGGCCCCCATCCCCTTTCCAAAGGTAACAATATCAGGTATTGCCCCCCATTGTTCTATTGCAAGAATTGTGCCAGTTCGGCCAAAACCAGTCATGACTTCATCTGCGATAAAAAGAATGTCGTATTGGTCGCAGATTTTTTTAATAACCTTAAAATAATCCTTTGGCGGGGTAATTGCCCCTCCGGATGCCCCAATGACGGGCTCTGCAATGAACGCCGCAATCTTTTCTGCACCAATACGATTGATGGCTGTTTCTAATTCATGTGCACATTGGTAAGCGCAGGTAGCCGGTTCAAGGTTATAGGGACAGCGGTAACAATATGGAGGGTTAATGACTGGAAAGTCTTCTAATAATGGAACAAATCTGGCCCTTCTGGCGGCATGCCCTGACATGGAAAGAGCCCCCATTGTGATGCCATGATAGCTCACCCATCTAGATAAGATTTTGTTTTTCGTGTGAATTCCTTTTTCCTGCCAGTATTGAATGGCTATTTTCATAGCGGTTTCCGTTGCTTCTGACCCACTGTTAACAAAAAAGCTCCAATTTAGGTCTCCCGGTGTTAGTTCGGCGATTTTTTTAGCCAGCTCTTCTGCGGGATGACTTGTAAACTGCGAACGATAAACAAATGAAACTTTATCGGCTTGTTTATTCATTGCTTCAATGATTTCCGGTACTCCGTGCCCAATATTGGCCGTCACGGCTCCCGAAGCGGCATCAAGATATTTTTTCCCTTCCAAATCATATAAATAGACCCCTTTTCCATAATCAATAACCGGGTATATTTCGTCCATCATTGGTTTGATTAGATACGTACGTTCCACCATTGGCACCACTTCCCTTTTTGCTAAGTCTGCTTTACTAAATTGTATGACCTGTTGTTTGTTCATATGTGGTAGGCAGATTTTTTCCTAGTGCTTATTAGTTGGGATTAGGGTCCATTAAATAATGTTCGCTTAAAATATTTCAAACCCTGCGAGAAATTTTAATTTTTTAAAACGCTTACACGAAGGGTGGCGATATATGTAGTTACTTTCCTTTTTTATTGGCCGCTTTGTGTATTAATTTTCCGGTTTTCCAACTTATTTCCCTTTTTCGATATTATATTTGCCACTTTATCAGTTTTATTTGCCAAATTACTATTTTTACAGTTAATTAGCCAGGCAAATGCCTGGCTAATTAATTTTTTCTCTATTTTTTAGGAGTCTTTTCTCTTTAAATTACCTTTTTTATTTTATTGTCCACTTTGAAAGTTTTATCTTCCGAGTTTCAATTTTATTTCTTACTTTTTTAATTTTATTTGCCATTTTAACTCTTTTATTAGCCACTATCCTATTTACAGTTTTTATTTTAATAAGCCCAGCTTGCTCCGATGATGATGAGCAGGATAAAGAGCACAACGATGAGCGCAAATCCGCCAAATCCAAATCCATAGCCTACGCCGCCTACTGGATAACCATATCCTCCATACGGGTACCCACAGCCTCCGTCAAAACCATAACCATACATTCGTAATTTCACTCCTTGGAAATTTGTTACTTTCTACAGATACTTTATGAGCTGGGCAGTTGTCCCGTATGTGCATTCGCCTATTTTTTTAAAAATCAATCCGCATATACCCAAAATGATAAAAAGCCGCTCAACTAATGGCGGCTTTTCATCATTTTTCAAATAAACTTGTAAATTCCCCGTACCCTTCCTCTTCCAGCTGATCCTTCGGAATAAACCTCAACGAGGCGGAGTTAATGCAGTAACGTAAGCCCGATGGTCCCGGGCCGTCATTAAATACATGACCAAGATGAGAATCCGCCGTTTTACTTCGTACTTCGGTCCGAATCATAAAATGGCTGTAATCTTCTTTTTCAATTACCTCTTCTTCTTCAATCGGTTTCGTAAAGCTTGGCCAGCCGCAACCGGCATCAAATTTATCCAATGAACTGAACAGTGGTTTTCCTGAAACAAGATCTACATAAATGCCTTCCCGATTCTCATTCCAATAATCGTTACGGAACGGGGGCTCCGTTGCACTATTTTGAGTTACCTCATATTGGATTGGTGACAGCCGCTTTTTTAACTCATCCTTATTTACCATCTTGATTCCCCCAATGCCTTTCAATAAAGCTTGCGCGACCTGAGCCTACATGATAAGACTCATAATGAGCGCGCTTTTTCTTATAATAATGCTGGTGATAATCCTCTGCAGGATAAAACGGCTTTGCCGCTAATATCGGCGTGACAATCGGTTTCGAAAACCTGCCGCTTTCCTGTAATTTCTGTTTTGACTCTTCAGCAAGTGTCTTTTGTGTTTCAGTATGATAAAAAATAGCGGTTTGATAGGATTGACCGCGGTCATAAAATTGTCCTCCCGGATCGGTTGGATCAATCTGCTGCCAATATAATTCAAGCAATTTTTCATATGGAAAAATATTTGGATCAAAGGTAATTTGGACGGCTTCATAATGTCCTGTGGTATCCGAACAAACCTGTTCGTAGGTTGGGTTCTCCATCGTACCGCCTGTGTATCCGGAAATCACACTTTTAATCCCGGGCTGCTCATCAAATGGCTTCACCATGCACCAAAAACAGCCGCCGGCAAAGGTTGCTACTTGCACTGTTTCTTCCAATCTACTCACCCCACGATTTTTCATCTTGAACCCAAGTATACAGAATGTTGTTGAAAAAATAAAATAACACGATTACGGCTGAAACGAAATAGACACCTACCTATCCCCAACTGAATAAAGTACTAGTAAATTAGAGAATAGGAGCGAGCAGTATGTCCGAAAATCGAACTCATTCTGATTATCTTCAAAGGGCGGCAATGTATGATACACTCTCCCAATTTTATAAATACTCAAACCCAGAACTTCATATGCAGTTCTACTTAAAACACATGAAGTATATCAATAAAGCCTTCAATACGATGCGGGTCCAGGCACAACAAATGCAGACAGAGTCACATATCCGCATTCTTAACACCTCTCCCGATGCGCCTAATCTAGACATCTATATCAACGGAAAGCGGGTGGTAAGAGACCTGCCCTTTAAAGAAGCGAGCCAGGTACTAACCTTAATGCCCGGTAAATATCATGTAGATATCTATCAATCAGGCAATATGGTCGACAGTGTCTTAAATAAAAAACTCACGATTGAACCGGGTAAATCATACACATGGGCCATCATTGATTCTGTAAAAAAAATGCGTCTCCTCGTTTACCTCAACCAACCGGAGGTACCAATGAATGAAGCAAAGGTACGTTTTATTCACCTTTCACCTGATACTCATGCATTAGACATGGCCGTCAAGGACCGAGATGTTATTTTTCCAAAGGTAGCCTATAAGCAAGCGACAGAATACCTGGCATTATCGCCGATGACAGTGGACCTTGAGGCAAGGGAGGCTGGTACAAAGAACGTAATCCTTCCAATGCCGAACTCGCAATTTAAGGCAAATGAAGTCTACACGATTGCTTTGGTCGGTTTGTCCAAAGGAAGTCCCGCGCTGCAAGCGATTGTGATCAAAGAGTAACGAAGACTGAGTACAAATCTCAGTCTTTTTTGCCGCTTGACTTCTAGCGGCCAAACCCCAATAATCATGATAGGATTTGAAACAAGAGAGGAGCTTTATCATGCAACTTCCCTCCGAATTTATTCGGAAGTTTACCGATTTACTTAAAGAGGAATCCCACGATTTTTTCCATACATATGAAGAAACAAGAATGAGCGGACTGCGGTTAAACCCGCTTAAAATAACGGAAGAGAACTGGTCCCAACGCTCACCCTTCACTCTAAAAAAAATCCCTTTTGTCCCAAATGGTTATTATTATGACCCTGAAAAGGACCAGCCGGGAAAACATCCATATCATGCGGCGGGGCTTTATTATATTCAAGAGCCGAGCGCAATGTTTGTAGCAGAACAGCTTGCACCAAAGCCGGGTGAACGAGTTCTTGATTTATGCGCCGCACCCGGAGGAAAAACAACACAACTCGCAGGGATGATGGAACAAAGCGGAATCCTTGTTGCCAATGAAATCAATTCCAAACGGGCAAAGGCCTTGTCAGAAAACATTGAACGATTGGGAATTTCCATTGCTTTAGTAACCAATGAAACGCCGGAACGGCTTGCAGAAAGGTTTCAAGGCTATTTCGATAAGATTCTTGTTGATGCACCTTGTTCGGGGGAAGGAATGTTCCGTAAGGATGAGGAAGCGATTGCCTTTTGGAGTGAGGCCCATGTAGAAGCGTGTGCGAAACAGCAGAAAAATATTCTTGATGCTGCCTACACTATGCTAAAGGAAAATGGTATCCTTGTCTATTCTACCTGTACCTTCTCACCGGAAGAAAATGAACAAACGATTGAATATTTTTTGAAAAAATATCCTGATTTAGAGCTGCTGCCAATTGAAAAGACAAATGGAATCCAAAATGGCCGGCCGGAATGGTCAACCAGCAAAATGAACGACCTTGAACAAACAGCCCGCTTGTGGCCGCATCATCTAAAAGGGGAAGGCCATTTTGTAGCTAAGATTCATAAAACGGGCGTTGAAGAACCAGCAAAAATAAGAGAGATATCCTCAAATGCCAGCAGGGCACAGCTTAAAGATTTCTATGAGTTTACCAATCAAACCATAAAAGGAAAAACATTCGATCACTTCTATCTCTTTAATCAACAGCTCTATGCATTACCGGATAATTGCCCTAGTTTTCAGGGGTTAAAAATCCTGCGGGCAGGGCTTCATCTTGGCGAATTAAAAAAGAATCGTTTTGAACCAAATCATGCGTTGGCGTTAGGGTTAATGGCAAATGAGGCAAAGCACTGTTTTCCGTTAAAAGATGACCAGTGGTTTCATTACTTAAAAGGTGAAACGTTGACAACAGGGAACGACCGAGGCTGGATGCTCGTAACCATCGATGACTATCCACTCGGCTGGGGGAAAGAAGCAAAAGGGGTATTGAAGAATTTTTACCCAAAAGGACTTCGAATCCAAAAATAAAAAACAGGGTGCCTTTACATATCAGAGGAGGCACCCTGTTTTTATTCGACTGGAACTAAGATGATAAAGGAAATATCATCTTTTTCTAAGTCAAACTTCTCTGCTTTTATTTTTAGATCACTTTTAAGTTTTAATTGCTGCATATGGACATAGACGCGTTTGTTGTCCGGCTGAATGTCCACTCCCCTAGGCAGCTTATAGTTTTCTTCAATGAATTTCAGTACATAGGAAACAGGCAAATTCAGGTTTCCGATTTTAATCGACTTTTGCTTCAGAACTAAATCACCGTTTGACAAAGCTTTCGGCTTAAAGGTCATTTTTAAATTAAGCTGTTCACTAAAAAACGGGATCGTTCCGTAAAGCTCAACCTCATCTCCTAATATAACACGATAAGCTATTGGGGAATCAGCCGCTTCTGTTTGTAAATAATGGTTGATAAGCCGATTCAAATCCTGCTTATTGGATCGAATCCGAAATGAAACATAATCCCCGTTTTGCCCTTTAACAAGGCTTTCCTGCTTCTCCGATGACGGAGATAATAGCTGGCCGCCAATAATCATGACAATTAAAATGTTAATCCCTAATAAGAGCCAGAATCCCCTTTTCCATTTATTTTTCATACAAAACTAATTCTCCTCTTTACTGACCATCAACGAATTCCTTTCCAGATCAGGTAATGTGCGTTCTCCCAGTGTCTGGTTAAGCCTTTGTGCAATTAATTTATATCCTTTATCATTTGGATGAAAATTATCCTTATACAAAAGATTTTCCGAGTTCTCATTAAACAAGTCGTCAATATGGACAAAGTAGGCATTGGGATAATTAGCAATTACAGACTGACCAGCGCTGTTCCAATCCCCGACAATTTGGTCGAGTTCCTTAATATTGCCAAACCATTTAGAAAACGGATTGTACAATCCGACCAAAACGATTTTGGCGTTGGGATTTTCCTGTGTAATGGTCTCCATTATTTGCGTCAAATGGACACTATATTCCTCTTTGCCTCTCGTGAAATCGGAAAATTGCAGATCGGTGATATTATCTCTAAGAACTTTTACAATATCATTGCCGCCAATGGTTAGGATCACTAAATCAGCCTGTGATATGGCCGATTTCACTTCCGGCGTTTGCAGCCGATTCATCAATTGTGTTGTCCGGTTTCCCTTTACACCAAAATTATAAAATTCCGCTTCTTTTATGCCCTTTTCCTTTTCAAGCATTTTTTTAAGATAGGGCAAATATCCACCTTTATTGGTGCTATCACCGACACCTTGTGTTAAGGAATCACCTGCAGAAACAACGGTTAATTTTCGTGGAATAAAATCAGCCGGCACTTGCTTATAAACAATCTTTGAAGCTTTTTTATAGGAGTGCGGTTTCCATTGAGTGGACCCGTCACAAGAACAAAGGAATAATGAGGAGAGAATTAGAAGAGTGAAAAAATTTTTCATAAGACTTCACCTTCCTCTCAAACTATAAATATTATAACATGTGAAAAAACATTCAAACTGAATTGACAAAAACTAACAACCAAAGGGTTGGAAACGCTTTCAAAATAGGGTTTGGCGGTAAAAAAATAGACCTATTTATTAGGTCTATTTCAGTGCTTTAATATCATTGATAATTTCATCATATGGAACTTCTTTAAAACCGTTATAAGATTTTTTAATATTTCCATCCTGATCAACTAAATAGATGGAGGTACCGTGAATTACCTGGTTCCCCTCTTCTGGTTTTTTGACAAGGGCCTTGTAATTTTTCAAGGCAAAATTTTCGATAAATGGCTGGGAATAGCCGGTTAAGAATGTCCAATTTTTAAAATCAATTTGATATTGATTGGCAAACTCCGTTAATTTTTGTGGAGTATCTACCTTTGGATCCACACTATAGGAAACAAACTCGACATTTTTCAAACCTTCATCCTTCACCTTTTTTTGCAGCTTTTGCATATTGGCTGTCATAGGTGGACAAATATCCACACAGCTGGTAAAAATAAAATCAGATATCCAGACCTTCCCTTTTAAATCCTTTAATCCAAAGGGCTTACCGGCTTGAGTTGTGGCTGTAAAATCCTTTATTGGCCAATTTACTGCATTTTTGATTTCTTTCTTTCCACAAGCTGACAAAACCAATGTACATAATAACAATAAAGTCAGCCAAATCCGAACTTTCATGATATCACCCATTACTTTTCTTTTTCATTCCGTGTATAGTGTAACAAAGATTTGGATATGAAGAAAGCATTGTGACTGAATTAATCGATTACTCCTGTTTGAACAATCGTGTTTTTTACCTTGACCTCAAATGACGCCTGCTTGTATCGTTCTCTCCACTCATCTTTTGATAGTCTTTTTCCTCGTAAATGGGTCATGTATTCATTTCCAAACCCGACAGGATCTGAACTTAAAGATTGAAAATAATTGAGTAATTTTGTAATATCATGTTCCATCACTTTATTTATTTTCTTTTCTATCAACTTAATTGCCTTTGGATCCCCAACAGTTAACGGCTCTGTTGTTTCCAATAATCGGGCTTTTATCTTTACAGTTATCCGAAAACGCAGATTTTCTTTATCGATCAATTTGATTTTCGCACTGCTTTGAATATTATCTATATTAACAAATAATTTATTATATAAATTACGAATTGCATGCTCACCTGTTTTCATCCGAATTTTTTCAAATTGGGAACGATCAAAACCGAGGTCTTTTGATCCGGCATTATATTTATCCGATAAGAGTTTTACATAAAACAGCTTGTCAGGCTTTATTTCAGCTACTAATCGGTCATCCTTAAACAAACCCATTCCTTTTATTTTGATATCATTGTTTTTAAGTTTTAAAATAGGCAGTAAAGGATCCTTGCCAAAATCATAATAGGTATGATTAAATTCCTGAAGTGTAGGAGAAAGAATTTGTTCACTTTCAACATTTTGTTTTATCAAGTTATACAAGTAGGTTCCCAGATTGACTTTATTATGAGTGACACCTGATTGCATTAAATCCGACGTCTTTCCATCTGCAACGGTTAAATAAACCATATTCCCCACGGTAGCATCACGGTTCAATGCATCCACCAACTGGATAATCCCCTTCTCAGCAAGCTCTTTGCTATATATGACACATCTCATTTGGCCAGTAACGAGTCGTTGGTTCGATTGAAGATTCTGCTTTTGTTTTAACCCCTTACTTGTATTGGCATCGACTGTAATTAATTTTGTCACATTTTGAGCCAGCGGATCGAATCGATGGACGACAACTGTCCCTTTAATTACATTTTCCTTCTCCAAATCATACCCAGCTGCTGTGACCAATGCTAATTTTTCTAACTGTCTTGGTTCTACACACCCAGTGTTCATTACTATACAAAGAATCATCATCGGTAATAGTTTCCATTTAGGCCACATTGGTTTTCTTCCTCCTTTGAAACCATTTTTTCACGAAGACAATCATTGCAAGCAGAATCGGGTAACAGAAGGCGGCAATAAATCCAGCCTTGGCTACATAATCTGTAGCCATATTCATTTGATATCTGGCTTTAAAAAAAAAGGTGGCTCCCCAAGTTAGGATCGCTAAAATCCAGATCCCATGTTTTTGTTTTTTATTAAAAATCCTCATAAATCCTTTTGACGCTGCCCAAAGATACGCACACATATTGGGCAAAATGATTAACATCCAAAAGGAAACGGCAATAAATTCGAAACGCTCAAGATTTGGGAGCCGAACAATTTTAAACATTGACAATACTGGCCAGATGGTACGGGCCAGACTATCTTCTGCAAAAAACGTTATAGATACAAGGGTTACGATCCCAAATAACAACGTTGTATATAAATTTCCAATTTGAGTAAAAAGAAAGACTTTCTCTTTTTCCTTCACATAGGGATAAACAAATAACAGTAGTTCAAATCCCATGATGGATAGGGAGGAGTCATGTATTCCAGTCAATAGCTGCTTCATATCGGCTGACATGATTGGAAACAAATGGGTAAAATCAGAATAATGGATCGGCACCAGGAGCAGAGCACCCAGCCAGATGGTCCCTACTACCGAAAGAAAGGCAACTCCAATCACAACCCGAATGCCCCCATATACCGAATAAACGGCTAAGAGAATAAGAACACCAGCTAACTGCCATGTCGGCAAATCTGGAAAAATCCACACTCGAACAATTTCAATATAATTCATAAAAATAACAAAAAAATCAGCCGTTAAATAAAGCATATAAAGAATATTTAGTCCATTCCCGATCCATTTTCCAAAAACATCGTTGTGAATTCCATATAAATCGGCACTATCATATTGCTTTAGAATCAACACCATCAACCCTAAGACAAGGCCCGCTAGGATCCCCGCCAATAACACAGAAATCCAAGCGTCGTGTTTAGCAGACAGATACACAATCCGCGGCAGTCCAATTAATCCAACTCCCGTTTGTACGGAATGAATAAAAAACATTAGAAGAAAGGCATTAAATAGTAAACCTTCTCTTGGACGTAAATTTACCTTCATGATCTCGCCCCTATTCATCTACATCCTTTTTACGCTTTGCTTTTTTTGGTGGAAATCGATAAGGATTCTCAGGATGGTTTGTTACGGGCCTGTATGGAAGATATTTAGGAGGAATTCTGAAGACGCTATATCCTAAATCTCTCCATCTAAAGGGATAAATTGGTGCAAGATAGGGTCTTCCTAACGTATCCAATTTTATGAGGTGAATGAGGAAAAAACAAAACGAAACCATTATGCCAATTCCCCCCCATAACCCCGCCATAATGATTATCGGAAAGCGAATGATTCGAATAGCTGTACCCATTAGGTAACTTGGAGTCGTAAAAGAACCAAGAGCACTTAGGGCAATAATAATAATAAGAATATTACTTGTAAAACCCGCATCAACCGCGGCTTGTCCAATTACAATACCGCCTACAATACCCATGGTTTGACCGACCTTGGTCGGCAGCCGTGCACCAGCCTCCCTTAATAGTTCAATAATGAACTCAAGAAGAAGAGCTTCAAAAACAGGCGGAAATGGAACTTGTGAACGTGATTGCCCCAGTGAAACAAGTAGAGGTGACGGAATTACCTCATAATGATAGGTCAAAACCGAAACATATGCCGGTGTAAGCAAAACGGATAAAAAAGTTGCCAGTAAACGTAGCATACGAAGAAAAAAGCCCATATTCCAACGCATATAAACATCTTCTGTTGATTCAAAAAACGTAAAGAAGGGTGTAGGACCATAGAGTGCATCCGGACTTCGGTCCATAAGAACCGCTACCTTGCCACTCAGTAAAGCAATCGTAATACGGTCCGGCAATTCCGTTGTAATTAACTGCGGAAATACAGTCCAGCTGTTACTTTCTAACAATTGCCCAAGAACAGTGCTATCAGCTACATGATCAATATTCAGATCATTGATCCGTTGCCTAAATGTGTTGACATTTTCGTCATCGGCAACACCTTTTATATAAACAAGCTTTGCCTGCTTTTTTGATCTCGTGCCAATCGTGAGGTCCTCCATGCACAAATTTGGATCCTTTAGATTATTCCGTAAAATATTGATATTTCCAAGAAGTGATTCTGTAAAAGCAATTTTTGGACCGTAAACTAGTGATTCCGTTTCCGCTTTTTCCAGTGATCGTTCAACTGTTTTCGATGCAACTGCTAACAGACCATATGGTTCACCATCGATATAAATATAAATCTGCCCTTCAATTAATGCCTGAATGACATCTTTCAGTTTATTAGCAGCAGAAAGCTGAGCAATCGGCAAAATTTGTGCCAGAGATTCAGGAGTCCATTTGGATTGAGTACTTTTAATAATTGGATCAAGAATATCCTGATCTAATCCATTTTTATCAATTAAGCTGCTTAAGTAGCAAAATAGAATCTTTTTTCCTTCTTTTGTAAGTGTTCTAAAGGTTAAATCCGAGCAAGCATTTAGCTCCTGCTTTAATTCTTCCTTCAGTTCCTCCACACTTAAGCAATGTGTTTTCGTTTCTTCTGAAGTTTTTTTCCCCGTCATCCATTTGAACATTGGCAACACCTTTGAACTTCAATTTTTTTTAGCATTACCAAATAAGCTATATTTAACCAAAAAGAACAGGATGGTGACCAGCACCATCCTGTTTTATGGTTTTTCTTTGTATATTGCCAACCGCCAAATCCATTCAAGCGGCCCGTATTGATAATAATGCAGCCAAACTGCGCTAAATAATAACTGTATGGAATAGATAACTAAGCATATATATAAGGTATTCAAATAGGTTATATGCCCGAATAGGTCGAAGGCATTTCCAACGATTAAAATGAAGACGGTTTGGGAGACATAGTTGGTGAGCGACATCCGTCCATAGCTTTTTAATGGAGATAATATATTTCGAAACAGTTGAGATTGCAAAAGTAGAATCAGTATCCCAACATAAAAGGTAGAAACAATGGGACCAATCATAATGCCGATGGTTAAAAACCAATTCGAATGGAACGGATTAAATGGAGCCGAGGGCATATGTTGATATTGAAAAAATAGACCAAGAACGGTCACGAGAAACGCTGACACTGTAAGAATAGTAATTTGTTTTTTTTTTTGAGTAATCTCTTCAAACACTCGATATTGACCAGCTGCAAGACCTAATAAGATTAGGGGCACTGTCATAAATATTTTCGTAGCCAAGATGGCGAATAGAATGAGTAACAAAATCCCAATTGCCAAGTTAATCTCTTTTCTTACTTTATAAAAAGGCAATAGAATCAGACCACAGCTTGCATAAACGGTTAGAGCTTCTCCCGGCTGAAAAATAAAGTGAACAAACCCGAAGATAAAAAGAATAATGATTCTCCGTAAAAATAAAACCGTAGCATTTTTCCCTTTTATCACTGCTCTAGTGAGAAAAATATACATGCCGACACCAAACAAAAAGGAAAAAATCGGGTAAAAACGCCCTTCGACAAACAGAAATAAAAACTTTTGATAGGAGTCATCATTGGAGTCTGGGAGCGGCTTTTGTGCTGATAGTATCGCAAGAATATTAACTAAGATGATTCCTAAAAGCGCAAAACCTCTTAAGTAATCAAGTGTATCTATACGTTCGTTTCGTTCAACTTTGTTCATGATTAACTTCCTCTATAAAAATTGGATGGTGTTTTGGCACCATCCAATCTTACAATCCTTATTCATAGTAATACATTAAGGCAATCGCACCAGGTCCTGCATGTGTGATTACCGTCGGCCCTGTATAGTCAATTTCCACGTCCTGAACACCAGTCAATTCGAAAATGCTCTCTTTTATTTTTACCGCAAGCTCATTGGCCCCTGCATGGGCAATCCCTACGCCTCGAACGGTTTTCCCCTTGATATCCTCAGTAAATTGTTTCGTAAAAAACTTTACCACCTGGGAGTAACTCCTTGCCTTTGTAACCGGCGTATACTCTGCACCTTCAAGCGAGGCTATTGGTTTAATATTTAACAAAGAACCAATAAATGCTCTGCCTTTGCCAATTCGGCCGCCTTTTACAAGGTTCTCTAATGTATCCACCATTATATATAATTTAGTATGGTTTCGGACTGTTTCAAGACGTTCAAGGATCTCTTCCATACTTTTTTCCTGCTTGGCCATTTCAGCCGCTTCCCTTACTTGAAAGGATAAAGCCTTTGAAATAAATTTGGAATCAAAAACGGTCACTTTTGTCTTTGTCATTTGGGCAGCGCTTTCCGCAGAGCGAACGGTTCCACTCATTTTTCCCGTCATATGGATGGAAAGAACCTCATATCCTTCTTCCCCTAAGCGGTCATATACTTCAAGAAAAGCGCCCGTGGAGGGTTGTGAGCTTTTCGGCAATTCATCTGTTTGACTCATATTTTTTATAAAATCAACCGGAGCCAATTCCACCCGGTCTAGGTAGGTTTCTCCATTTATGGTAATCGACAAAGGCACAACCTCAACACCAAGTTGATCAATCACATCTTGAGGCAAGTCCATTGTTGAATCGGTTACAATTTTAATTTTACTCATTTAGTCACTTCCCCACTCTTACTGCTTTGTATTATACAGGTTACACCTTTTGATGGAAACACAATCTCTCATTTTATTTTAATAAAGTAGTTTTTTCAAAAAATAAAGAGCATCGGTCAGCCGATGCTCGAAGATATTAAGCGTTGTTTTTTAATTCATCTACTTTAAATAGTTTTTCATAGTCTGGCCATTTCATGACCTTTTTCAAATACTCTTTAAAGGAGTAACATCTTTTGGGACTTTGCTCTTTGTAGATGGACGTGATAAACGTCTGTAAACGGACTTGGATCATAAATTTAAAAGGGCTATCTTCCTCCAATACAGGAATTTCCATGACTTTAACCTTCTGTCCAACAATCGTTTTGAACTCTAGGCTTTTTAGTAACAAAAATATCAATCCTTTTTACCCGTTTGATACTATTATACACCTTCCCTAACTCGAAATGTGTCTAATTGTGCTTGTATCGGAAAAATATTTGTGAAGTTTTTTCTTAAACATTATTCTTTCCACATGCATAGTAAGAAGATAGATTACTTACAAATGTGTTCATGTAAAATCTTAGTTATTTCCTTTACATTTCCAATTAATATGCCAAAAGTAGGGAAATTCTCTTGAAAAATAATTTAATAAAATTTAATATTATTATAATAGTAGATAAATCGAAAGGAACTGGGTTGATACAAATGGACAGTTCTGCAATTTTAATCGAAAAAAGAATTATATTAGAAAAACATTTAAAAGATGGACTAAATAGTTATCAATCTTTATTGGCCTGCAACTCAGATGCCCTTTTTGCCATTGATTTAGCTGGATATTATGTATTTCTTAATCCAGCCTGTGAGCAAATTACAGGGTATAGCCAAGAAGAAATTTCGAAAAAGAAATTCTTTGAGGTTCTCGCACTTGAAGATGTGGCAAAGGTTTCATCTTACTTTTACCAAGCTTTAGAAGGTAGCTTTCAAAATTATGATTGCAAACTGATTCAAAAGAATGGTCAGCTTGTGGATTTAAATGTCACTAATTTACCAATTACTGTAAATGACGAAATCATTGGTGTTTATGGTGTGGCTAAGGATATTACGGAAATTAAACGAAAGAGACAGCGCTTAAAGGACAGTGAGGAGCTTTATCGAATTTTAACGGAAAACTCAATGGATATTATTGTAAAAACAGATATTGCAGGTAATTTCATTTATGTATCACCTGTTTGCGAACAAATTCTCGGCTACACACCTGCCGAACTGGTTAGCCAATCAAGTTTAGAATATATCCATAGAGACGATGTTGATCGCTATCTCCTCAATTATCAGAAAGCCATTCATATTCAGCCTAAATCATTGGATACATACCGGATGCGGAAAAAAGACGGCAGTTTTATTTATATGGAAATTCTCAGTAACTCCTACCGTAATAGTGATAAAGAAGTGCGAGTGATTTCCGTATTACGAGATATTTCTGAACGAATCAATGCGGATTTAGACAAAAAACGAACTGAGGAACTGTTATTAAATTCAGAAAAGCTTTCCGTTGCCGGACAGCTAGCTGCGGGAATTGCCCATGAGGTTCGAAATCCATTAACCGCTATTAAAGGATTCCTGCAATTATTGAATATAAATCAAGGCCAGAAGGATTATATAGATATTATTCATTCTGAAATCGATCGAATTGAAATGATTTTAACCGAATTATTGGTCATTGCAAAACCACAAGCTATGAAAACAGCTAAAACAAATATTCGGGAATTAATCGAAGGTGTGAAAACCCTTATTGACACACAAGCCATTATGACAAATGTTCAAATTGATACAGTCTATCCTTCTCCACTTCCGGAGATCAATTGTGATGAGAATCAATTGAAACAGGTGTTTATTAATTTCCTTAAAAATTCGATTGAAGCAATGCCTGCAGGTGGAAAGGTAACGATTCAAATAGAATGCAAGCATCAAAAGGAGATGATCATCCGCTGCATTGATACGGGTAGTGGAATTCCTTCTGAACATTTGAAAAGAATTGGCGAGCCTTTTTTTACGACGAAAGAAAAAGGTACGGGTTTGGGACTATTGGTTAGCAAGAAAATAATTGAAAATCACCATGGTAGAATTCATATTGATAGTGATAAAAATGGAACGTCTGTCGCAGTAATCCTTCCAATAACATAATAAACGACCTTAAGTAAGCCTTAAGGTCGTTTTATTATACTTCCACTAATTCTTCGTCCTGCTGTTTTTTCAATTTTTTCCGATAAACGAATTTCGATAAATTTATACTGATTTCATATAGGAGCAAGAGTGGCAGTGTCACTACAAAGTCGGACATAAAATCAGGCGGTGTGATAACTACTGCAATGATGATCAGAATAAAATAGGCATATTTGCGAATTTTTGATAGAACAAAAGGATTAATAATCCCCAGTGACGTTAAGAACATTACGACAACCGGAAGTTCAAATAATACACCAAACGGTAGGGTCATATTCATGATAAAACTGAAATAACGGTCTGCAGTGAAATTGGTGACAAACATGTCTCCTCCAATTCCAATCAAGAATTTAAAGACCATTGGGAAAATAACAAAATAGCCAAAGCAAAGACCAATAATAAATAAGAAGAACAATGCAGGTACATAAGAAAGGGTTACTCGTCTTTCCAACGGTCTTAATCCTGGTTTGACAAACATCCAAATTTGCAAAGCTAAAACTGGAATCGTTCCTGCAACGGCTACAACCCCTGCAAGCATAAAATAAATCCTAATAATATCACTTGGACCGAGAACCATCAATTTCATATCAAGACCACGGACAAACCATTTATAAATATCATCAACATAAATAAAAGCAGCAATAAATAAAACAAGAAATGCAAGTACGGTTATGATAATCCTTTTGCGTAATTCCTCTAAATGATCGACTAACTGTAATTCTTTATCATCCATTAACTTCCCCTGCCAATTTCAAAGGTTGAAAAATAAATATGTTTTGTCAATTTCCACTAATATACAATAAGTAGAAAAGGTGCAAGACACGGTATCTTACACCTTATTTAGTCAATTTTTTCTTATCCTCATCGATATCTGGCATGACATCATCGGTAAGTTCACGTGTTGATTTTTTAAACTCCTTTAACGTCTGACCGAAGGCACGACCGATTTCTGGTAATTTTTTAGGGCCAAAAATAATTAATGCAAGCACTAAAATCAAAATTAATCCAGGTACTCCAATATTAGATAACATGGAATAACCTCCTCTTTTTCAGTTGTTCATTACTCCTACAATTATAGTGTTAAAAAATCAATTTGAAATCAATAATGCTGATAGTTCATAATAAATTCACATTTGCACCTAAAAACTATTCGTCATTACTATATAAATCTAATAATCACTATAGTCAATTTAACAATAACCATTCTGTAAGTCAATGTACAATACAACTTATTTAATTTTTAAAATATTTTGACAATCATTCGTTACCACGATTATAATTGGAGTTAAAGCCACATATTGTTTGCAAATTTTAAATGGATTGGATGTGAACCGATGGAATTTTCTCTTTGCAGTTTTGATAGTGCCCTACCGGTTGAGGTAACTATTGATGATGACAACGGAAGATATACCATTCGCAAAAGTGACCGGAGCGGAGAATATTTTAATAGCCCAAAAGAGCTAATTCAATGGGTGAAAACGAATTTTCACGAGGAGGAATTCTGTCACCCACATGAATTCAGAGGCATGCTTGCCAAAATAGCAGAGTATGAGGTAACGGGAACATATACATTATAAGAGACATTTAAAGCACCAGCATTTTTCAACTGGTGCTTTTTTGGTGGTTAATTTTTTCGATCATAGACCTTAAATTCATAATCGAATGGATTTTTTTCGTCTTTTATTCCTTTTTCAGAGGTTTGCAGCTTCCATTCTGAATGATTGAATTCCGGAAAGTAAGTATCTCCCTCAAATTCAGAATGTATCTCGGTAACGTACAAACGATCCGCATATTGGAAGGTCTCTTTAAAAATCTCTGCCCCGCCGATGACGAAAATTTCATCTTCTTGTTTGCGGCAGTAGCCCACAAAATCCTCTACAGAGTAAAACATAGTGCAGCCCTCAGCCTGGTAATTCTTCTGACGGGTAATCACGATATTTTGTCTTCCCGGAAGGACTCGCCCGATAGATTCATGTGTTTTTCGCCCCATTACAATTGGATGGCCCATTGTGACTCTTTTAAAGTATTTTAAATCTTCCGGTAAATGCCAAGGTAATTGATTGTCCTTGCCGATCACTCTATGATCATCCATCGCTACGAGAAAAGAAATCATACACTTACCACTCCTTTAATGTGTGGATGCGGATCATAGCCTTCTAATGAAAAGTCCTCAAATTCGAACCCAAAGATATCTTTCACTGCAGGATTCATCTTTAATTGCGGCAGTGGGCGAGGGTCTCTTCCCAGTTGCATCTTCACCTGGTCTAAATGATTTTGGTAAATATGAACGTCACCAAAGGTATGGATAAACTCACCCGGTTTTAGATCGCAGACCTGGGCAATCATGTATGTTAAAAGAGCATATGATGCAATATTAAATGGGACCCCAAGAAAAACATCGGCTGAACGCTGATAGAGCTGGCAGGATAGTTTCCCGTCGGCAACATAAAACTGAAACATACAGTGGCATGGCGGCAGCGCCATGTTATCGATTTCAGCTACGTTCCATGCATTAATGAGGAGTCTTCTTGAATTTGGATTGGTTTTGATTTGGTCGATCAACTCGCTGATTTGGTCGACAGTTTTTCCATTTGCACCAGTCCAGGAACGCCATTGATGTCCGTAAACCGGACCCAATTCACCGTTTTCATCGGCCCACTCGTTCCAGATACGCACGCCATGGTCCTGAAGATACTTTACGTTCGTATCCCCTTTTAAAAACCAAAGCAATTCATAGATGATAGATTTTAGATGAAGTTTTTTTGTTGTTAAGAGCGGGAAACCCTCTTCAAGATTAAATCTCATTTGGTAGCCAAAGGTACTGATGGTTCCTGTACCTGTGCGGTCTCCTTTAACGGTACCATTATTTAAAACATGCTCACATAGCTGTAAATATTGCCTCAATTTTTTACACTCTCCTGTCCAAACATCATTATAATATTTTAACAATGACTTGATCATTTTGAAAGGTTTATGCAAAAACGTTTTTTTATTTTTTCAAAAAAAAGAAGCCGTCCAAATGGACGACTTCTATACTTCCAACCCAAAGTTCCGGCAAAGAGAAGCTAAACCGCCGGCGAATCCACTACCAACCGCGTTAAATTTCCAATCCCCGTTATGGCGATACAATTCACACACAACGATAGCGGTTTCAACGGAAAAATCCTCGCCTAGGTCAAAACGTAAAATTTCACGGCCGCTTTCTTCATCGACCACCCGGACAAACGCATTAGAAACCTGACCGAAGTTTTGGTTTCTTGCCTCTGCATCATGGATGGTAACGGTAATCGCAATCCGGTGAATACTTGGAGGAACCTTGCTAAAATCAATCTTAATTTGTTCATCGTCCCCGTCACCTTCTCCGGTACGGTTATCTCCGGTATGTTCGACACCACCTGATGGATGAACTAAATTGTTGTAAAAAATAAAATCGGAATCATTTATAACCCGGCTGTTTGCATCTGTTAAAAATGCACAAGCATCGAGGTCAAAGTCATTTCCGCCATGATAGCGGTTTGTATCCCAGCCAAGTCCGATAATCGCCTTGGTTAAGCCTGGATTGGTTTTTGTAAGATCAACTCTTTGTCCTTTTGCTAGATTAATCCCCATACTGATCACCTCATCGCTAACATTTTAATCTTTTTTAACTAAAAGAACGAACCACTTCGCCAAGGCTGCCGGCATTTGTCCCGTTACCAACCGCAGCGAACTTCCACTCTGTTCCGTGGCGATAGATTTCCCCAGTTACGAGGCATGTTTTACCGCTGTAGTTGTCTGTTAAGCTATAGTGCAGCAATTCTGTATGATTGCTGGAGTTGACAATCCGGATAAACGCATTTTGAATCATTCCGAAATGCTGTTTTCTTTTTACCGCATCATAAATATTAACAACAAAGACTAATTTATGGATATTCGACGGTACTCTGCTTAAATCAATCATAATTTGCTCGTCGTCGCCATCGCCAGCACCGGTTAAGTTGTCTCCAGAGTGCTGAACACTGCCGTCTCTACTTTTTAAATTTCCAAAATATACAACATCATTATTGTTTTGCAGCTTATCATTTTCGCCAAGCATGATGACAGATGCATCGCAGTCAACATTTGCCGAATTGCCTCCGCCTCCGAACAAGGAGCCTAGTATACCGCCTCCGCCCGTTTTAACTGGGTCCCAGCCTAAACCTACCATGATTTTTGTTAATCCTGGATTTGATTTTGTTAAATCGATTCTTTGACCTTTTTGTAAATTAATCGCCATATTAGATCACCTCATTAAAATATTTAACTTTGTATTTTTATCTTTTTAAAATTATCCTGTAATTGTTCTAAGCGTCTGGTTCCTTCTTCACGCAGACGTTTGTTTTCCTCTTCGATCGATTTCGTTTCCTGCATTCCTTTGATGATAATATTCCAGGACTCTTCGACGGTTTCAATTTTAATGCTCGGTCCGCCGGCAAGTCTTGCAATATCAACACTTTGCTGGGAAATGTTCTGGGCATTTTTCAAGAGCATTTCATTTGTACGGCGGTCAAGCTCGCTCATTGAGTCCGCCACAAGCTTCTGCCTTTTTGCGGCGACCGCTTGAATTAAACCATTTTTAAAAATCGGAATCGTAGTCACAAAAGCTGAATTGATTTTTCCAATCAGCTTTGTGTTGCCCCTTTGAAGCAGACGGATTTGTGGTGCTGTCTGTAAGGAGACCATTTTCGCCATTTCTAAATCATAAATGCGTTGTTCTAATAGCTCGATTGAATTCCGCAATGAATCTAATTGCATCGAGGCCAGTTGGTCACCTGATGCTGCACGGGCTTCAAGTTGTGGCAATTGATTATTTTTTAACTCCTCAGCCTTCAGCTCGCCAGCGACAATATATTTTTCAAGCGTTAAATAATATTGATAGTTTTGCTCATACATTTGCTCGAGCATGGTTGTTGAATCAACCATCTCTTTTTGATATTTGGAAATTTCAACATATACCTTATCGATTTCCTGCCCCATTGTCTGATATTTTCCAAAAAGCTTTTCCACCATCTTTTCGCCTTTTTTAAAAAGCTTGCCGAAAAAACCTTTCGAGGTCTTTTGGAAATCCTTAGCATCAAATTTATCCATGATTCGACCTAGCTGTTTCAGAAGCTCGCCTGAATCTTCCACTTTTGTCGTCCGCATATTGCCTAAAATTTGATCAGAGAAACGGGAAATTTGCACTGCCGGCTCTTTTCCAAACTCCAAGATTTGAATCTGGTCGCGTTCGTCAATCGTGCGGGCCAAGTTTTGAATTTCCGGTTCCTTCCGAAGTGCAAGCTTTATATCGGATACCTTTGTTTCTGATAGTTGATCATCCTTGGCTGTGGTTATTAAGTTTCCAGAAGGATTTAGTGATTGGTCCACTTTCTAATCTCCCCTTAAATTTTTTAATATCCCTTGAAAAAGTACTCTTTTTAAAATCGACGGTTCTTTATATTCCAGTTCAAAAACAACCTCTTCAAGCCAGTGGGTATCATAAAGACTTTCATCGAGAAAATTTTCGATATCGTTATGTCCCGGTGGATTGTAAATTATAATATCAATCCCGAAATGGTTAAGAAGCAGTAAGAGGGCCGCATCTGACCTCGAAAGCATCCCGGTTAATTCATTCATATAAAGAATAATTTTCGGCACATGCTGGGAATAGTCAAATCGTTCCAGCAGCTGAATCAGGCTTTTCGGCATATGCATCGCCTGGCTGAACAAATAGATTTTTACTTCTTCCTCACTTTCAGAATGCAGCGCCTTTAAATCCGGCTTTTCACAAATTCTTCTTACGGCATGGGCAATTCCTTTTTGTAAGCCGGAGGCAAGAAATGAATAAGGCCAGTAGTGTGCTTCCATCATTTTTTCGACATTCAATAATCCGTCCTTATCCAAAGCATTTCGATAATGAAAACGGAAATCACTCGTGCCGGGCATTGTAAATGGGAGCTTTCGGATGAGCAGGCTGTACTCTGATTCTGAAAGCGCATGCAGACGTTCCCAGTACTCTTTTTTGTTTTTGCTAACACCCTTTATCTTGGCAAAAATTGTCGGAATTTTAACTTGTCCATTTGCTACTTCAAAATCCGGCCGAATCATCGCAATTTCCTTCCCTATGAGATATAGTTCATCATAGGTTGTTCGAAGTGTCAGCGATGACGGAGTGTAATCCCGTAACTGCCATGGTTTATAAAGGCCAGATCCCTCTTGGTTGAGAATCGATTCAATTTCCCGTGAAGCCCGGTAGGCCACCGTCGTTTTCCTACTTCTTTTTTCGGTTGGAAATGGTTCAGCAGGCCGTTTATTTTGAAAGTTGTGAGTGAATACCTCTTCTTCTATAAGGCCGGATAAAACATCTTTCCCCTCCGGATGAAAAATGACTAAATCACATCCGAGCTTTATCAAATAATATAGGAAATATTGATGGCTTTTTTTGAAATCTCCGTACCATATAAACTTTGGCATTTCCCTTTGAGGATTAGATTTTCCTAATGGCGGCTGCAGGTGATTGATGGACCATTTTACCACATCGACAAGGACACGCCTTAATTCATGATTTCGTAACCCTCCGTCCTCAAGCTGGGAAAAGAGCTCAAGTGTAGCAATCATCGCTTCTCTAATTTTTCGATGAATCGCTGGAATCGCTGATTTTAATAACAGCTGCTCCCCATCAAGAAAGGCGGTAAATCGATTGATGGACAGCTTTTGTTCCTGGTAGAGATTTAATACTTTTTGAATCGATTGAAAATGTGCATTATTGATTGCTTTGTTCAGTGTGTCTTCACTCAATAAATGTAATTGCAGTTCTTCGGTATTCACATAGTCAAAAAGCTGATTATAGTATTCATCCGCGTCTAAAGGTATACCAAGAAAAGTTCCAAGGACCTGCCCGATGTTAATAGCTCCATTTTCTAATGAAAATTCAGGGCGCTCATTCACCGGCTTCTTTAAAAGATCAAGCCAATTTTCATATGAAAGGGATACCTGTTTGACGTTTAGTTGGTTATATGCTGGATTCATTCATAATCCCTTCCCTCTAAAAGCAAAACGCTTCAAATAAGATAGAAAATTATGTAAGGTTTCTCTTCCATCATAACATAGTTAGCGGGTCCATTCATTTCTTAATACGAAAGCAGCGTAAAAATGTTTCAGATTTTGCCGCTATTCCTGTTTTTTCACCTTTTTCCTTGTCCTTACATATCATTGAGTACTGATATATGAAGAAGGTGACTTGAATGAGATTTCTCTATAAGCGACCGAGGATGGAGCAAGTAAACGAGGAACTGGATACCCTTATGGATGTCATGAGTTCTGACCTCTTTGTTCTATTAGACTTATTTTGGCTAAGCCTTATCTTTTCTCTGCTGCTAACCCCAGCTCTGCAAACGGTTACCTATTTTATTCTTTTTTTCGCAAGCAGCTATGTATTATTTACTAGTGTTTACTTCTTTATTTTTAAACGAATGTTCAAGAATTGTTAGAAATTGCTGCATTATTTCTTCCCCAGCAAGGATGCCCGCTCTTTCCGTATAGGTAACTCCCTTTTTTGGGCCGAACTGTGCAAGTTCTCCGTGAGCCGGGACGAACCTGTTTTGACAATTCATCAGAAAATCCCAGTCAAGTATCGAATCTCCCGCGCCTGCAAGAGCCGGTGAACCTTCGCGACTGCATATATATTCAAGAGCTGCACCCTTGTTAATAGCATTGGGGATTAAGTAAAGCTTTCTCCCCTGCAAGGAAACTCTCCAGCCATATTTGGAAACTGTACTACTTAAGCTTTGCACTTCTGAGAGTGAAGGGGAACTTTCTAATAGATAATAGAAAAATAGATTCTCGGCCGACTTAAGACGTCCGTTAAAATGAAAGCCTCCCCTTTTTAATCCAGCCTGTAATTCATCCAGCCGAGCCGATTCCCTTTGGATTTTGGACAAAATATGCTGCGACCAATCCATTAACGGTTCCCCTTTATATAAAATCATCGCACCATTAAACGTAATCGCATAGGGCAGGGAAATCGAATCTCCAAAAATTGTAAACCGTTTATATTGGGCAGTGGTTCTTGTTGTAACAGGGATAAATAAACAATTGCGGCAAAGCTCAACTAGGGCATGATAGGCCGTTTCTGTCATAAATGCTATAGGGTTTCCATCCTTCACTTCCACAGATCTTAGCGAAGTTTCTTTGGGAAGTCCAAGTTGTTCTATGGCTCTTTTTGAGTAAACTAATGTACGGTCCAGATCAGAGGCGATGATCATTTCTTATCCACCTTTACCGATTTAATTAACCCGCAACAAGAATAATTTAGGTCAGGGTAGATAACCACTTCCACGCCCTTTTCTTTAGCCAGCATAAGGATATGTTTCACATAGGGGCTCGACGGGTCACGCATTAAGATTTTCCACGGAACCCTTCTTAACAACACCCGGGTTGTTTCACCCACCCCCGGCTTAATGTAGTGCATGCTTTCAATGGAAAATTCCACTTGAATCTTCTTTACATCCTTCATCCCTAAAAATTCGGCCTTTATGGTTTCTAGGTTTCTTTCAGCTGCCGCTTTTGCCGCCTTAATTGTGATGAATGGATATTCTGCAGTAATTAGGTTAATATATTCATTTGAAACATCAGAAGAGAGAAGTTCACGGTAAAACTTTGCTCCGTGGAAATCATCCTTTCCGATATATTTTTCATTCAAGACGGTCCTGCTTACCAACCCGGAAACGGTGGAATTCAGGCATGCGCTGGGAATTAAAAAATCCTCCCTCGTCCCGAAAAGCGGTGTACAGTAACCTGGATCGGCAAGAACAGCAAGCCGGTCATCCAGCGTCACACCATATTTTTTTTCGTATTGCTGACAGGCCTTTTCGAGTTCAAGAGAAATAGCCCCTTTTCCTGTCCAGCCGTCCACGAATTGAATTTTCCCCTGCGGATGTTTTTCCAGAATATAGTGAAGGGCATTTTCGTCAATTCCCCGGTCACGAATGATCGAAATACTGTAATGGGGCAGGGAGACATTATAGCGCTGCAGAAGATAGCGTTTAATTAAAATCCCCACTGGCGTTCCGGCACGGGCAAGCGAGCAGAGAACGGTGTTTTCCCCTTTTAACTGATAGATTTGCTCCGCCACAATCCCAATACAAAGAGCGACTTTTCGTTTATAATCATGTAATGATTGCCGGAACAAGTTTACATAGGCTCTAGGTGGCTGGTACTCGATAGGGAGCGACTCACTATAGTGCTGGCCGGACTGTACCCGCACCTCACGATTGGCAGTCGAATCCTCAAGCTGGTATTCACTTAAATCCTTTAGGAGAAAAACAACATCGTCCTCTCGGTAGGATCCGATTTTGGCTGGATTCTGAATGAATTTATTCATTATCTTCACCTCTTTTTGCAGAGAAAAATATGAGCTTGATTGATTTAATCTGTAATTTTTCAAGTTCCGTTATGATTGGCTGAAGATGCTGAGAATCTACTTCTCTTTCAAAAAAAACAAAAACCTCATCATATTCAAATGGAGGAATATTGTAAACAAAATGCGTGATTTCCGGGTCGTCCGGTGCAGGAAAGGAAACACCGAATCTCGCCCCATACCCCTGTTTATTTTCAATATGGATCGGACTTCTCGTCGTAGATTGATAGGAAACATCCTGACCCATTTCTGCTGCAAGCTTCATTGGAATATACATAAATTCCCCCGTACCAAGGCATAGTGTTTTTCCCCCTATCCTTTTTAGGCGGAGAAATGCGGCTGCTTTCGATATTTTCAGATGATTGGTCTGATTATCGATGCTTGTGATTCCGAAGCGTCCTGTCTCCTGAATAAAACGCTCCAGATTTCTTGACGTCTGATAATCGGAACTTGAAAAAAATGGCCCTAATTGAATGATTTCTTTTGAGGAAGTGAAATTGTTTTCCCGTTCATTTCCCTTGTTTCTTTTATGAACCTCCCTCAGCTGCTTCACTTCAACTTTTCCTGCTATTAAGGATACCGTTCGGATTGTAATTCCCAGTTCTTTTTCCAGTTGGGTAAATTTCATCGTATGTTCATCCGATCGCCAATCCAATATCGAAACAACGGTATAAATCGCCCTTGGAAACTGAGAATGAATAGATTGGATAATATTGAGAGCCGTTTTTCCTGTCGTCATTTCGTCATCAACAAGGATAATCTCCCGCTCATTTTGAATCATTGCTTTAGGAATATAACAGCGATGGGAGGTAGCATGGGAATGCTCTTCTTCAAAGGTTATTTCAGGCTCCCGTCCGACGAGGATTTCTCTTGTCGTATGAAAAAAATCCGCTGATTTGAAACTGTCAAAAAAAGCATGCCCCAGTGCGGTCGCAGTTTCTGCAAAGCCGATGACGACCGGACGGATTGATGATGGAATAAATGCGCTTCCGGACAATGGTTCATTTCGAATAAACTTGTCTAATAAATGAGGAGTGTCAGGACATTTAACTCCTTTTACTGATTCTAAATATCGGGCAGCAAGTAATGCAGCTGTTATCAGTCCTTTATTGGCATCAATCGGTAAATGCTTCCCGAGTACTTTACTGACGAATAAAAATGATCGTTTTTTATTGATCCTTGCCGCCATCGTGAAAAGATCCTCAACCGGCAAACTGTAAGGATTTTCGTTTACTTCCACTTCAACTTCAATAGTATCCAAAATATTAAACGTAAACTTCTTTTTTAATAAGGTCGATGTTTGTAACTTCTGCATGTAACACCCCGTAAAGCTGTGATTTTAAAAGAATCTTTTTTGCCCAAACATAATGCGGCTTTATTTCATTCATTTTGTTTGCAAAGCCGCTTCTGACTACTCCAAGATGACCTCCGGCCGCTTCTACAATCGTACAGGCATCCATATATTCCTCAAATGAAATGACATTCAGCGCTTGGACGGTTTTAATATGCGAGGGATGAATTACTGTTTTTCCTGTCAATCCGTTTGCAATATCCATAAGAACCTCACGAATTAGCCCATCCATATTTTGGTCAATTAATTCAGCACGTAATTTCAACCCTTCGTCCCCATACCTCTCACGGAAGGGGGTCTGCCGAAGCTGCGGCTTTAACATTCTTTCTTTGGCTGAAAAATACTCCCAAACCGGTCCGGAAACAATATAGGGGTCATCCCCTCGCTGAAAAATATTAATGATATCAGCAATGCAATCTCGTAAAATAGCAATATCATAAACCGTTGTATCCGCACTTCGTCGAATTCCATACAAGCCGCTAAAATCGGTTGCCCCAATCCTTACGTTCAAGATCAGCTCACGATTCTGATCAAGAAGTTTTTTTATTTTAAGCAATTCATCCAATCTTGTCTCTTTTTGAATGACCTTTGCCGTCTCAAGGATTGGCATTGCATAAAAAGGATGCTGTGGACTATGTATTTCTCGTACTAACTTTAAAAGCACCTCGCCATCTTCGGATGAAAACTTTGGCAGCACTACACCCGTTAACAATTTTATCGCTTTTCCTAACTTTTCTTTGAGCCTTTGAAACTGCCTGCAGTCGCGAATCCGGATAAACATTAAGGGTAAATCTTCAAACCGTAAAAACTGCCTGTTTAGCTCTTCAAATAGTTTGGAAAGCTCCTTAACAAGTTTTTCTTCCGCTCTTCCAATTTCAAGATCACCGACTGCATCTTCTAAATCGATCACAAGTGATGTCAATCCTTCATGTTTTTTTGATAGGATTTCCTGATGAATATTCGGACGGGTTGCCGGCATATAAAGCGTTGCTCCAAGCCCATACGATAATAGCTCACGGTTCACAAATTTATTAAAGTCTTGCGGCTTTTGATAGAATAGATGCTCCATCTCATCATAAAAATAGGAGAAAAATTTCATTTTTAACTTACTCCTCATGATAAAAATAAGGGAACGGACTTTCGCCAGCTCCCCCATGTAATATAATATGCTGATTAACCGTTCTCTTTGCTAACTTCTTTTTTCTTGTTGATGAAATGAACGATAAATGTAGCACCGAACGTAAAGAGTAAAATAATAAAGAAATAAAGTGGTTCCAATTCATAATGGAAGAGAACACCAGCAAACATCTTAACTGAAATAATTAAAATCAAGATATAGGCGGTTGTTTCAAGTTCCGGTATTTTGTCAATAAGGGCAAGAAAGACTCCTGCAACTCCACGCATCATTAATACGCCGAGCATTCCGCCAACTAATAATACCCAAATCTCATTGCTTACCCCAAATGCAGCCAGTACGCTGTCAACGGAGAAGGCGATATCCATTAATTCTACTGAAGCAACGGTTCCCCAAAAGGTTCCGAACATCCGGATTAATAAACCATTTTTGTTGATTCCCTCTGCTTCTTCGTCCTCTTCCTTACTTTCTTTATGTTTGTCAATAAAGTATTTAATAGCCAACCACGCCAGATAGGCTGCACCTAGTGCTTTTACCCACCATAGTTTTATTAAATAGACCCCAATTCCAATCGCAATAAAACGAAATGCATAGGCACCTAATAATCCATAAAAAAGTGCTTTTTTACGTTTTTCCGGAGGCAGATGTTTTACCATTACCGCTAAAACGAGGGCATTATCCGCAGACAGCAATCCTTCAAGAATGACTAAAGTTCCAATTAATCCCCAACTTACCGGATCTGATAAAACCTTTACCCACATATCCCACTCAAAGAAATGTGAATAGGTGTCTAATATTCCTTGTAAAACCGACATTAAAAAAATTCCTCCCAGATGTTCTATGTGTTTTTTAGAAAAGACCCAGCCTTAAAAGGTGGGTCTTTTTATTTTAATTATTAACCAACCTGTAACCCAAAATCAGTCGCTAACGCTGCCAGTCCACCTTGATAGCCGCTTCCGATTGCACTAAATTTCCATTCACCATTATGACGGTATAATTCGCCTACAACCAATGCAGTCTCGATAGAGAAATCCTCTCCAAGGTCGTAGCGGATCAGTTCTTCCCCTGTTTCTTCACTAAAAATTCGTGCATAGGCATTTGAAACCTGCCCGAAGTTTTGATTTCTGCTGTCTGCATCATGAATCGTAATTGTAAAGGCAATTCGTTGAATAGAGGCAGGAATTGCTGTTAGATTAATTTTTACCTGCTCATCATCGCCGTCACCGGCACCTGTACGGTTATCTCCAGTATGTACTACAGCACCATTAGCGCCTTCTCGGTTGTTATAGAAGATAAAGTCAGATTCATTTGTAACCTTCCCGTTCTCGCCAAGAAGGAATACGGATGAGTCTAAATCAAAATCCTTACCACCATCATATTTATTCGTATCCCAGCCTAAACCAACAACGACATTTGTTAATCCCGGATTGGTTTTTGTTAAGTCCACTTTTTGACCTTTTGATAAACTAATTGCCATTTTCCATTCCTCCAATTTAGGTAATAGTCTATTTACGAGTTTTTCTTAAAAAGGTTTCATTTATTATAATAAATTTTTTTACCTATGCTTCGCAAATTCTTCCATCAGCTCATCCATTTGGGCGGAGTGTTTTTTGCCCAATAAATCGAACCGAGATTATAATGGCTTTGGTAATCATCATGGTAAGTATGATAATGAAAATTAAACCAGTAGCCTTCTTGCGGCGGCTGATCTCTTCTAACATGAAATCTAAGAATATCCTTGTTTGTTACACTGTTTTTGATATGAAAGATTTTTTCTGAGTGTCCTCCGCTCGGCTGTTCCGTGATGGCAAGATTTCTTAAATCCTCCTCGGGAAATTGGGTGGCAGTTTCTGTAATCGCTTGTTCAATATTAGGTAAAATAATCGTGCGAAATTCATTCTCGATTACTGGTTTTATTTTGCTTCCAAATTTTTGATAGGATTGTTCCTCTGCTTGTTTAAGTAGTTCTTCCATAAAGTGGTCCCGATTAAACTCCGTTTCTTCTGCAAGAGTAGGAGTTTGGACAAAATTGCCTGAAGGTGCTGCAGCCTGGTCTGAAGGTTTTCCTCCGTTGATATTATTCATTAATTGGGATGGTGAAACAAGACCAAAGGTCAAAATCGATACCATCACCACAAAAGATTTACGAATCCATTTTTTCAAAATAAACGCCCCTTTTTGAAATGGAAGGGTGAAGAAATCCATTTTTATTCTTACAAAATATTATACTTCTTTTTTATGGAAATTGGAAAAAATAGATTAGGATATTTTTTGAATTATATAAAAAAACAAACTGAGGCCAGTAGCTCTCAGTTGTTATTTTTCAAGTATCCCAAAATGAAATTTAGCGGTTTTTCGGCGAAAAACTGTGAAGCCATATTTTTCAAAACGCTGGCTTTTATAATGGTCTTTTAAGATGACCTTTCGTTTGCAAACTCTTAATGCCTCGGAGATGGTTTCTTCATTCAAATCATAACGGAGTGCAAAATATCCTAACGACTTAATCCCGTCTGATTCATGGATGCTTTCTTCAAACATCGGGTCGAAATATACGCAATCTATAGATGAGGAAGGCTGACTCTTTAAATAATCCAAAGAAAAAGTTGTGTTCACCTTTATTCTTTTCATCGCAGTATTGATTTCTAAATAACCAGAATCCCAGGATTGAAGTCCCTCCTTTACGAGAAACGAAAGGTATTTTTGTCCCTCAATCCCTGTTACTGTGCCTTCGAACCCAACCACAAAGCCAGCAACTATGGCATCTGATGCGAGACCGAGAGTGCAATCTAGCAAGGACATTCCACTCGATAAGTCTGCCGCCTCAATAAACGGATCTTGCTCCCCGTTTAATAGTCTTTTTATCCGAAACATCGCAGAATTAGGATGAAAGAAGAAGGGTTCCTTGTGTTCCTGATTATATAGCTCAAGCCTTTCTTTTCCTACAATAAGACAGCTGCCAGCTGCCTCTTTTTGAATTTGGCTAATCGATTTCTTTTTCCTAGGGATATAGGGGATATCGAGTGTTTCCGCTACGTTTCTTGCTTTATCTATCATCTGGTCGTTTGTTCGTCCTGCTGTTGTAACAAACATATTATCCCTCTTTAATCTAAAAAATCTCTTTTAAACTTTGTTGTTGATTTCCGCTCCAGGCGCGAGCGGTTCGTGGGCGGTCCGGGGAGCCTCCTCGTCGCTTCGCTCCTGTGGGGTCTCCCCTGCCCCGTATTCCCACAGGAGTCTTCGCGCCTTCCACTCCAATCAACGTTGTTAAAAAAATCAACATTATTCTTTAAAACAGTATAAAAGAAAAAAGGACGTCGGCAGACATCCTTATTTACAATGTACTTCAAACGCATTAATTAAATTTTGCATAACTTCTTCCATTGCGTGGCCTTCGATATCATGGCGCGGAATAAAATGGACGACTTCTTTATCCTTTAATAAAGCAAAGGATGGAGAAGACGGTTCATGACCCGCAAAATATTCACGCATTTTTGCCGTTGCTTCCTTATCCTGGCCGGCAAAAACCGTTACAAGGTGATCCGGTTTTTTCTCACTATTCAACACTGCCTGTGTAACAGCCGGACGCGCTAATCCACCTGCACAGCCACACACGGAATTCACTGCTACAAGGGTAGTCCCCTTCACATTTTCAATAAAATTTTTCACATCTACTTCCGAAGTTAATTCCTCGAAACCTGTTCTAGTTAACTCTTGTCGCATTGGTACAACCATTTGTTTCATAAATTCTTCATAGGCATTTGACATTAATTATCCCTCCTGTTTTCAGTGTAAGCATACTATAAAAAATCGCAGAATTGCAATCAGAGCTTACTCCCCTAATTTCCTCGCTTCGGTCATTTGCTTCCAAACAGAACCCTTTGCTTCCTCGCCGCCCTCGATTCGTTCAATTGCCATTTTTATTTGCATACTGACTTCAAACTCAGAATCGTCTTCAGCAGCCTTTAAAGCAGGCAGTGCATTTTCATCGCCTACTTCATATAAAAACATAGCTGCCCGCCAGCGAACTAATTTACTTGGGTCCTTTAGGGCCTTCAGCATTTCGTCTTGAGCCTCCGCGAACCCTAAATCTGACAAGCAATCTCCAGCTGTCCGGCGGACGGTCACAGTTTTGTCATTTAGTGCTCTATATAAATAAGGCAGAACTTTGGTATCCTTAATCATTCCAAGGTACACTGTTGCCAGTCTTCTAATGGATGGTTTTTCGTCTGATAATGCCGTTTCTAAAACGGGCAAATCCTCAAGCTTAGGATCGTCCATTTGTTCGAGCAGTTGATAGCGCACCTGCCAATCTGGGTTGTTTAAATCGTCCTTAGTTATTTTTTTGCGTGAAAGTGCGGTTTTTTTATCAGATGTATCACCTGATTGGGCTTTTTCAACTAATGCTTCAAGCCGGTCCTTAGGATAAGCGGCAATCAGTTCCTCGACCACTTCCTGGCCGATTTGTTCAAAGTCACCATACCGTGCCCCTTGATTTTGCCATTTCCGTAATAAAATATAATTATCTTCCGGAAGCTGCGCCTGCTCTCTTGCCTTTAAAAAGTATTCAGGCATCCCAAACCGTTTTTCAGTCGTGCCATCAGTGAGCTTAACCTGCAAAGGAATTCCCTTAAACATTTGGATTTCAACTTTTATCTCACCGAAATGCTCATCCATGCCTTTTTCATTTTTAGCAGCATCTTCAGCGTTTTCACCAAATGCCTGACGTACCTTTGGTAATAGTTCCTTCCAATCGAATTTCGCGTTCCGCTCCACTGCTAGGAAGTCAGCTACATGATATACGCCTTTGATTCCTTCGATTTGTAAGATCTTTTGAATCACCTTTGGTGCATCTGCGCTGGTTTCTTTTTTATAATTATGACTTTTTCCCATTGGGAGTTCTTCATCTAAAAGGATTTTCATTGTATTTGGACTTGGAGTTGGTTCAATTGCTTTAATTTTCAACAGGATCACCTACTTTGTATTCTCTACACAGTTTACCATATTGAATAGGTTAAATTCATTATTGATGCATTTACCTAAAATGGCGATTTCCGCTCCAATCAATCATTAACTTAGCCTAAAAAAAGAAGAGTTCATCACTTATGCTATGAAAAACTCTCCTGTTCGTATGCTATTGTTTGACCTGCAAACTTTTTGTGCCTTGAAGTCCGATTTGTAATGAGGTCATTAGACCTTCAAATGTTGCCTCTTCAAGTGTTCTTGGGGCTAGGCAATCGCCGATTTGCCATACCTCAGGAGCAGAATCTTTAATTTGCTCATACAATTCTACATTTGGTACGCGCCCAAGTGAAAGAATGATGGAGTCCACATTTTTAATGGTATCCTTCTCATAAGAAAATAAATTTCGAATTACTACTTCATCCTCTTTAATTTCGCCTAAATCATAGTGAGGAATCATTTTAATATTTAGCTGATAGAGCTTCTTTAAATATTCATTTCTTAAATATTGATGAACTTCCTCGCCTATATAAAGCCTTGAAGAAATTAATGTTACTTGATGACCTTTTTCGGCTAAATCAATGGCAGCCTCCATACCCGGCCAATCCCCGCCAAAGTCGAAGACCAATACATTTTTTCCGATATTTTTACCTCGATAATTAAATAATTGATCAACCGTACAAACTCTAGGATCATTTATCCCAGGGATTTGGGGAATATATGGGCGGGACCCAACTGCACAAATAATCACATCCGGGCTGAGTCCCTTATTTTCCTCGGGTCCAATGTGCCAGCCAAGTTTTACATTTACATTACTAACTGATAACTTTTTAATAAAATTATCGAGCATCGTTTCCGCAAGCTCTTGTCGCATTGGAGCACGTCTTAAGGTTTGCAAAAGCCCTCCGACCTCATCCGCTTTATCTGCTAAAATGACTTCATGGCCAAACTCATCTAACGTTAAGGCAGCTTTTAACCCTGCAGGGCCTGCGCCGATAATAAGCACTTTCTTTTTCTCACGCGGTGTTTTCCGAAGTGCTTGCACCTCCAGCTCCTTCCCTGCTGTTGGATTTTGGACACAGCCTATGGCCAATCCTTTATGATAATGACCAATACATGCTTGGAGACAGCCAATACAGGCATCAATTAAATGATGATTCCCCTCTTTTGCTTTATTCGGCATTTCCGGGTCGACGATCAAGGAACGTGTCATCCCAACGACATCTGCCTTACCTGTGGCAACAATTTGCTCTGCCTCGACAGGGTCAACAATCCGCGAACCAACAAACACGGGTACGGCACCGGCCATACGGATTTTAAAGGCTTGCGGTGAATTATAACCATGTTTGACTGGGGATGGCGGCACAATATGCGTTGACCCTGCAAATGTGCTGGAATCGCCCGATGTGACATTAATAAAGTCTACACGGACTTGGTCCACTAAATACTCAACAATTTGGACGGAATCTTTTACATCCAATCCATCCATCGTCATTTCATCGGCGCTCATTCGGATCCCAACCGTGAAGTCTTCACCGACTTCTTGCCAAACCTGCTGCATCACTTCCACAATAAACCTCATTCGGTTTTCAAATGAACCGCCATATTCATCGGTACGATGATTGGTTTGGCCGGACCAAAACTGTGCTGGCAGGTATCCGTGAGAGCAACAGATTTCTACCCCGTCCAGACCACCTTCTTTAGCAAGTTTTGCTGATCTAGCAAAGCCTTCGATTACATCTTTAATTTCCTCAATGCTCATCGGTCTTGGCATCGTTCCGAACCGGAGACTTGGTACAGCAGAAGGAGCCAATGCTGCAGTGCGATAATCGCTTGAAACTACTTCTCTTCCCCCATGAAATAATTGACTGAATACCTTCGTTCCAAATTGATGGACTTCATTTGCAATCTCTAAGTAGGCCGGTACAATCCGTTGATCAAACCCTGCAATTGTATGGGTCGTCAGCATTCCTGATTCGTGTACAGCCGCTGCTTCTAATACAATCAGCCCCGCTCCACCTTTTGCCCGGGCAGAATGATAGGCAGTCATCTCCCGCGTAGGAATCCCACAGTCAACATGATTTGTCTGATGTGCTGTACTAAGAATTCTATTTTTTAATTCTGTGTGACCAATTTCGATTGGGCTAAATAAATGCTTATAATTCGTCACGACTACTCACTCCTATTGGTTTGTATTTAACAAGTAACCTAGCAAAAATCGTGCCAATCTGTAAGGTTGCTAGTAATTCAAGATATTTTTTAAAAATTCATAATTTTCACCGAAACTAATTGTATAATGGAAGAAATTAGTGAATGTTTTTTGCATCAATCGGCGCAAAAAAGGTTCACCGCAACTAAACTCTCCCTAATAAACTATTAAAACCAAATCTATAGGGGGAATCATGGTTAAAGTCGATGCAGAATGTGTTCACTTTTAAAAAGGATGGGTGGATAGATGATCACTGAATGGAACTATCAACAAAAAATTAATGGACTCGAGAAATTAAATGTATCTCTTAAGGAACAGCTGGAAATTGCACTGCAAAAAATTAAGGAACTTACTCAAATATTGAATTCTTCCTATGATGAAATTTTTGTAACGGATGCAGAAGGAAATGTTTTATTTGTAAGTGATTCGTGTAAATATTTTACTGGACTCCCGCCTGAATCCTTTATCCACAAAAATATTTTTGAATTGGTGGAGAAAGGCATCATTACCGACTCTGTCACGATTAAAACGATGCAAACCCAGACAGTACAATCAAATGAACAAAATTACCCTAATGGAAAAACCGTTCTGGCGACAGCTAAACCTGTTTTTGATGATGAAGGGAAATTGTATCGGATCGTCACTAATTCACGTGATATCTCGGAATTAGTGGAGATGAAAAGAAGGTTGGCAGAGATTCATGCTTTACAGCAGGAAAACCTAGATGAAGCCATAATCGAAAAAGCGGTCGGCCGCCAAAAGTTTATTACGCAATCCAAAAACATGGTCAACACACTAAAATTAGCTGATAGAGTGGCTCCATTAGACTCCTCGATTTTCATACATGGTGAATCGGGTGTAGGAAAGGGAGTATTAGCACGGATCATTCATGAATATAGCCCAAGAAATGGCCATTCATTTGTTCAAGTGAACTGTGGAGCAATACCTGAAAGCTTACTGGAATCAGAATTATTTGGCTATGAGGCCGGGGCATTTACCGGGGCAAACAAACAGGGAAAGGCCGGCCTGGTTGAAATGGCAGACGGCGGGACATTGTTTTTAGATGAAATCGGAGAAATGCCGCTTGAGCTACAAGTGAAAATCCTCCATTTAGTTCAGGACAAAACTTTTAAAAAAGTGGGCGGAACCACTGAAAAGCACGTTGATATCCGCATCATTTCCGCTACCAATAAAGATTTATTACAAATGATTGAGGAAAAAAAATTCCGTCAGGATTTATACTACCGCCTACACGTTGTTCCACTAAGAATCCCCCCATTAAGAAAACGGAAGCAGGATATTTTAGTTTTAACAGATTATTTTTTAAATCAATTTAATCAAAAATATTCACAGCAGATTGAATTAGATGAGAATGCCAAACTCTTGCTGCAGCTCCAAGAATGGCGTGGGAATGTGAGAGAATTAGAGAATTTTATTGAACAAATTGTTGTCACGGCAAATAAACCTTTAATAAGTATTGAAGATTTACCGTTTGCAATCGATCATCGAATTTCTCATGAAAACAGTCTATCATTGCAGCAGCTTCCATTAAAAAGAGCCGTAGAAGAAACAGAAAAACAAGTTCTTACCTATGCACTAAAGAAATATAAATCGACAAGAAAAATGGCCAAAGCATTAGGAGTAAATCAAACCACCATAATGAGAAAACTACATAAGTATCACATGACCTCAAATGAAACGACTTGATTGGTACAATTAACTGAATTTTTAGATATTGGCATAAAAATTGCATTATATTTCAGTGAACAATCAAATGACAGGGAGTGATGAGAGTGGGAGAATTACTTTTTTGTTTGGGCTATGGAGGTTCACTAATTATTTTGGGACTTATCACCAAATTTTTCGTCCGCAGAATGGAAAAAGATGTAATAACCACAACAAATATATCGAAAGATGAAAAGGCGGGGATGTAAAGATGATCTATACAATCGGTATTATTGTCTCCTTCCTTGTTTACATCCTGATCGGTGTTTTTCTTTCCAGACGAGTTAAAAATTCTGAGGAATATTATGTTTCCGGAAGAAAAGGCTCTACTCTGATGGTCACCGGTACTCTGGTTGCTTCGTTTTTAAGTACCGTTTCCTTTATGGGGGAAGCTGGATTTTCATACGAAGGCTACCCGATCCTTTTACTCATCCTGGTTATTTTCAATGCAACCGGCTATGTAGTAGGTGTGTTCTTTTTCGGGCGGTATTTACGAAGAAGTAAATCCTTGACTGTTCCTGAATATTTCGGTAACCGCTTCCAATCTAATAAAGTAAGAATGGCTGCAGCAATTACAACAATTCTTGGTATTGCTGCTTATTTGGTCGCTGTTACACAAGGTGCAGCCGTATTGCTTTCAGAAATATCCGGGATTTCCTACACATTTGCCTTACTGATAATGTGGGTCGTTTATGCTTCTTTTACCGTTCTTTCCGGCGCAAAAGGAGTTATGGTTAATGATACTATCATGTTTTTCATCTTCTCAATTGCTACTTACTTAGCTTTCCCGTATATTATTCATTCTGCCGGAGGATTCCCGGATGCCATTGTGAAAGCAGCAACAAATCCTGCTCGCCCTGATTTATTAAGCTGGCATGGGATAACTGGCCCGAATAACTATATGGGGGCACCGTGGGAAGCATTTATCTGGGCAGTTATCTTAGGTTTAGTATGGTCAGCGGTTATTTCCATCAGCCCTTGGCAGAGCAGCCGTTATTTAATGGCAAAAAATGAACATGTGGCGATTCGCTCCGGTGTTTGGGCAACCATTTCTATCATTACGATCTACTTGTTCCTTCATATCAGCATTTCTACGATTACTACGATTAATCCGGATATTAAACCTACGGAGAAAGTGTTCATTTGGGCCGCAATGAATATTGTTCCGAAGTGGCTGGGTATTATTATTGTGAGTGGTATTATGGCTGCAGCGTTATCGTCCTGTGCCAGCTTCTTGCAACTCATTGGCTCAAGCATTACGCGTGATATCATGGAACAGTCCCGAAACAAAAAGTATTCAGACAAACGCCTGCTTGTGACAAGCAGAATTTCGATGATTGTCGCTAGTATTGTCATCCTTCTAATCGGGCTTTGGCAGCCACCTTCCATTATGTGGATTGGTTATTTTGCTGCTACCCTATTTGCCGCTTCCTGGGGCCCTATTGCCTTCGCAAGTGTCTTCTCAAAAAAGGTAACAAAAACAGGTGCATTGTGGAGTATCATATTTGGATTTTTAGGAGTAATTCTTGGCGAATCCCTGAAAAAATACGGTGTTAAACTGCCGGTTTATTTAGATCCAGTAATTATTGGTGTCATTTTAAGCTTATTAGCTCTTTGGATTGGTTCTAAAGTTGGCGAAATTTCTAAGGAAGAACGGGAATTCCAAGCAAATATTTTAACACGACCAATTGAAGCAGACGATAAAGAAGAAATGGCAATCACGAAACGTTATCCTACCTATTTAATGATTAGCGGCGTTATCATCATCATTATTACTTTCATTTTCTACTACTATCCATTGACACTGGCGATGTAGAATACTAAATCTAGTTTTTTGGTGTAAAATTAAACTCAAACTCTTTTTATCAGCGATTTTTCAGGTTTTATCAGCGGTTCTACCCATTTTATCAGCGAATCGCATAGGTTTATCAGCGAATTAAAAAAAGTTGACCCAGAGATTAAATCTGCGTCAACTTTTTTATTGTACGAAACCTATTATTATCCTTCCGCCAGCTCCGCAAGATACGACCAGCGTTCAATTAACTGCTCAAGCTTCTCATTTAATTCTGCTTCTTGTTTCATCAAATCCTGTGCTTTTGTAAAATTACTGCCAACCTTTGCGAGTTCCGCTGAAGTCTCTTCCAGTTTCTCCTCTATTTTAGCAATCACGTCATCAATCTCTTCCCACTCTTTTTTCTCCATGTAAGTCATTTTTTTCTTTTTTTCCTTTTCCGGAGATTTTGCTGATTGGGCGGTGGCGCTAGTCGTTTTTTGCACTTCAACTATCGATTCTTTTTCAAGATATTCGGTGTAATTACCAAAGAACGAATTAATGGAACCTTCCCCTTGTAGAACAAGCAGCTGGTCGACGACCTTATCTAAGAAGTAACGGTCATGCGATACGGTGATGACTACCCCAGGAAATTCCTCTAAATAATCTTCAAGAACCGTCAGCGTTTGTGTATCAAGATCATTTGTAGGCTCATCCAAAAGTAGAACATTTGGAGCGGTCATTAATATTTTTAACAGGTATAAGCGGCGTTTCTCTCCACCGGAAAGCTTTCGGATTGGTGTCCCATGGGTAAATGGCGGGAATAGAAAACGCTCAAGCATTTGCGCTGCTGAAATTGTTTTCCCATCGGATGTCTCGACGATCTGCGCTGTTTCCTTAATGTATTCAATCATCCGCATGTTTTCATCCATGTCTTCGCTTTCCTGTGTGTAGTAAGCGATTTTTACCGTTTGCCCCATCAGGAATTCCCCTTCATCAAGTGGAATTCGCTTAGCAAGTATATTGAGCAAAGTTGACTTTCCTGTTCCGTTTCGTCCAATAATCCCGAATCTGTCTCCAGGCTTCACCAATAGGTCAAAATGGTTAAGGATTGTTTTCGCCCCGTATCGTTTAGAAGCATCCTTTAATTCAAAAACTTGTTTGCCCAGCCGGCTCCCATTTAAAGAAATATCAAGCTTCTCCCCAGAGGGTTTCCCTCCTGCAAGCTTATCGTCCAGCTCCTCAAAGCGCTGAATCCGCGCCTTTTGCTTTGTTGTTCTCGCCTTTGCACCTCTTCTGATCCATTCAAGTTCCCGTCTGAAAAGATTTTTTCTTTTTTCAAATGTTGCTGCCTCATTTTCTTCCCGGATAGCTTTGGATTCCAAAAAAGCCGCATAATTTCCTTTATAGCTGTAGAGATTGCCACTGTCTAATTCAAACATTCGATTTGCAACACGGTCTAAAAAATATCGATCATGGGTGACGAGTAAAATTGAACCGCTATATCTGCTCAAATAATCCTCGAGCCATTTGACAGTATCAAAATCAAGATGGTTAGTCGGTTCGTCTAAAATAAGTAAATCAGGCTCAGCGATTAAAACCTGCGCCATTGCTACACGTTTTTTCTGTCCCCCGGAAAGCTCACCTATCTTCTTTCCAAAATCCTCAATCCCTAATTTCGTTAAAATGGATTTCGCATTCGTACTCGCATCCCAAGCATTCAGAGCATCCATTTGTTTTTGTAAGTGAAATAGCTCGTCCTGAATTTTGGAGTCATTAGGGGAGGAGTTGAGCCTTTGAAGCGTTTTTTCATAATCACGCATTAATTTTAAGATCGGTGCTTCTCCATGATAGACCTGCTCAAGTACCGTCCGGTCTGCATCAAAATCGGGCTGTTGAGCCAAAAAGGCAATAGTATAATCCTTACCTGCAATAATCTTCCCCTCGTCCGGCTGATCCAAGCCTGCGACGATTTTTAATAAGGACGATTTTCCCGTTCCATTTACCCCGATTAGGCCGACACGCTCTTTTTCTCCGATTGTAAAAGAGATATCGTTAAAAAGTTGTTTCTCCCCATAGGTCTTCGTGACGTTTTCCACTGTGAGCATTTTCATGATTGACCATTCCATTCTTGATAAAATTGTTCTAAAAATATCTCCATCATTTGATGACGGCCTGCAGCCATTTTTTTTGCCGTTTCTGTATTTAACAAGTCTTTTAATTTTAGTAGTTTTTCATAGAAATGATGAATACTGGTTGATTTCCCTTTTCGGTATTCCTCTATCGTCATTTCTTCTCTTATCTGGTAGGATGGATCATAAATCTGCTGACCCTTTTTTCCCCCATAGGCAAAGACACGGGCAATCCCAATGGCGCCGATTGCATCTAGTCGGTCCGCATCTTGGACAATTTTTGCCTCGATTGAATCAAGCTTTACCTTTCTTCCACCCTTGAAAGAAATGGAAGCGATGATTTTTTTAATTTGCTGTATTTCGTCTTTTGATAATTCAATGGTCCTTAAAAATCCATCTAGTTTTGCTTCGCCTGTTTCTGTGGTTTCATTTAGTTTTTCATCTGGTATATCATGAAGGAGCGCTGCCATTTCAATAATGAACGGATCTCCTGATTTTTCTTGTTCGTTTATATATAATGCATTACGGCGGACACGGTCGACATGGAACCAATCATGCCCTGTCGCATCTTCACCTAATTCACTTTGGACAAACATTTCTGCTTGTTCAATGATTTGCTTTTTCAAATAAAACACCTACCCTCATCCTTGCTATTCTATCATGAAAAAGAAGGATTGTTGAAAAACTTTGGATGAAACTTTCCTAATTGAAAAAATAAAATCCGCAGGGATTCTGCGGATTCAACCAACTATTCCATTCCGTTAAACCAGCTAATTCCTAGGGTGTTCTCGCCCGCGTGAACGCCGATTACTGCTCCCAGTGGACAGAGGAGAATCGTAAGTTCCGGGAATTGTCTGCTTAACTCCTTCTTCCATTTTTCTGCCTGATCCTCATGCAATCCATACAAAATATAAACTTCCTTCATCTGATATTTTTCATAGGAGTGCAGCAAATAGTCGACAATCCTGTCTTTTGCTTTTTTCTCGCTTCGGACCTTTTCCCTAACGGTTAAAGCACCGTCCTCAATTGAAATAATAGGTTTCACATTCAACATACTGCCAAGGAAAAATTGCAGTCCTGTCATCCTGCCGCCGCGATGGAGCTGCTCAAGGCTGCCGACCAAGACATAGGCTTCATTTGTTTCCCTAATCGTTTCCAGCCTGTTCACGACATAGTCTAAGGTTTTTCCTTCCCAGAGCCATCCCATCCCCTTTTTAATCAAGGCTGCTAGTGGATAGGTTAGAATTTTTGAATCAATCGTCGTGACAGGAATTGCCACTAGATTACTCGCTTGAATACTTGAAGAAACTGTGCCGCTTAATTTTCCGGAGATGAGTACCGTAATGACCTGATCATACTCTTTCTCTAATCGCTCATACATCGTTTTAAAGGCTCCCACAGAGGGCTGCGAAGTTTTTGGCGGTGTCTTTAATGTTTTTAATTTTTCAAAAAGCTGTCCTGCCGTTAAATCAATCCCATCTAAATATTCCTCGCCATCGAGAACAATCGAAAGCGGGACCGTATATAAATCCGGATGTTTTTTTAGTTCATCATCTAAAAATGCTGTGCTGTCGGTCACCCAAGCCGTTTTGACCAAAAATGATCACTCCTTATCCCAATAATCTATAGCTTTAGGAATATCATTACTTTAATGGTAACCTCTAACAATTGTATTGTAAATATTTAAAATTTTCAAAAATTACCTATAATAGACCTTCAATATCTTTAACAATCTCAAACGGTTTTGTACTTGGAGCATAACGTTTATGGACATTCCCAGTTTGATCCACTAAAAATTTGGTGAAGTTCCATTTTATTGCTTTAGATCCCATGACCCCGGGAGCTTGTGAAGCTAAATAATTGAATAACGGATGTGCCTGACTGCCATTTACATCCACTTTTGCAAACATCGGAAAAGTAACACCATAATTTAATTCACAAAATGATTTGATTTCCTCTTCATTGGCAGGTTCCTGGTTCATAAATTGATTGCAGGGAAAACCTAAAACGGCAAATCCCTTGTCCTTATACTTTTCATAGATTTGCTGAAGCTCATTAAATTGCGGGGTAAATCCACACTTACTTGCCGTATTGACAACCAATAGTACTTTCCCTCTAAATTGCTCAAGTGAAACGTCAGCACCATCAATAGTTTTAGCATTAAATTCATAAATTGCCATTTTATTTCCCCCTATAAATGATCATTTCAAGCCTCTTTAACGATGAAATTACATATTCAATCATCTCAACCAAATCATCTAATTGTTCTTCCCGTACCATCCGATCAAATTCAACCGTAACGGTATGCAGCCCTTCTATTTCCTTGTGAAGTGGATTCATTTGTACCCTTTGCGTAATTTTTCTCGAAGGTCCCCATATATCTGAAAATAGTTTCTCAATTTCATTATGATCTACATTGGGACTCTCGTAACAGAATTCAAGTTTCAGGGAACAGCCCGCCATTTTTTCTGACCCGACTACTGGAATAAGTTCTGCTGCTAAATTTACCATACTAGATTCTAGTGCAATTTTAACCGAAGTACTCTTCCCAGAAGATTCATCCATTTTAAAAGAAATATCAAAATTCCGTGACATTTTTGCCATATTAATGATATCGTTGCGATCGGTAATCACGATTTCGCCGCCCAGGTCTAAGTCATAAATAGCACCCTCGATGACAACTTTCATGTTATCGAAAGCAGTTGGATCAAACATAGATTTCACCCGCTTCTAATTTATTACTTTTATTGTATCAAAAATTATTTTCTTTTCTGTAAGAGAGATAATGTTTATAATGTTATTGACCAAATATTAAAAATTTATATTTAAATAAGACATGATTTTGTTTAACAGAAGGAGATGGTCACTTGCCTATTAATATTCCAAGGCTTTTACCCGCACGGGAAATACTCGAACAAGAAAATATTTTTATCATGGATGATGAACGTGCAATCAGCCAGGACATTCGTCCGTTAAATATTTTAATTTTAAATTTAATGCCCATAAAGGAAAGAGCAGAAACACAGCTATTAAGATTATTAGGAAATTCACCGCTGCAGGTGAATGTGAAATTTTTAAAAACACGTTCCTATGAATCTACCCATACAAGTAGACAGCATCTTGAACAATTCTATACCACCTTTCCCGAAGTTAAGCCGCAGAAGTTTGATGGGATGATTATTACCGGTGCTCCAGTCGAACTTTTAGAGTTCGAGCAGGTAAAGTATTGGCAGGAGTTAACAGAGATAATGGACTGGTCAAAAACCAATGTGACTTCGACGTTACATATTTGCTGGGGAGCACAAGCTGCGCTTTACTACCACTTCAATATTGGTAAATTTGAGTTGCCGCGTAAATGTTCTGGTATCTATTCACACCAGGTTTTTGATGCAAATGATATCTTATTGCGCGGATTTGATGATGTTTTCTACGCACCGCATTCAAGATATACAGATGTATCCATTGAAGAGATAAAAGATCATCCTGAATTAAAGCTGTTAGCCGCATCAGAAAAAGCTGGGCCATTATTAATATCCTCGCGCGACAGAAAACATGTAATGATCACAGGTCACTTAGAATATGAATCTGAATCATTGGCAGAAGAATATATGAGAGATGTTAATAAAGGGCTGGATATCCATATTCCAGAAAATTATTTTCCAAATAATGACCCAAGCAACCCACCGGTAAACCGCTGGCGCTCACATGGACATTTATTCTTTTCAAACTGGCTGAATTACTACGTCTACCAAGAAACACCATTTTTATGGGATTAAACAAAGCATCGGTTCGAAGTGAACCGATGCTTTAGTTTTATTTTATCTTGAACATAAATACCCACATAAAGGACAAGGACTGCCGCAACTCTAGTGGAAGATTTTCAACAGGCAGTTTTTCTGCCTCACGCTTGTACACTCCCATATCGGCTATTTTTTTAAAGCCATTTTCCTCTGCAAGCTTTTCGAATTCCCATGGCATCATCGTATTACAAATAACCTTTTCTCCATAAAGTCTTCGAAAACTATTGATTCGAGGCATGGCAGTCGGTCCTAAAATGGCTATACAAGCGAAGCCGTCTTTTTTTACGATCCGTTTTATTTCAAAGAGAACCTTTAAGGGACTTTCTGTCCATTCTAAAGAATTAATGGCCATAACGGCATCGAGAGAATTTGACTCTAGAGGAACCTCTGAAATATCTGCCTTGATAAATTGAACGGAACTGCCCTTTGCCAGCACTGATGCCTTTTCAAGCATTTGTTCTGATAAATCGATTCCTGTTACATGATGCCCCAGTTTGGCAAGCTTAACGGAAGCATAGCCATCCCCGCAGCCTAAATCGCAGATAGCTGTCCCGGCCGGCAAATATTTTTTCAAAAACGGAATGATGTCCTTCCTGCTTCCAGTTTCCCACATCCCTCTGCTGTTGGAATGCCAGCTGTCTGCCCGATTATCCCATTGTTTTTCAGCTTCATCAACCCATTGCATTTCCACATTAAACCTCCAAAAATGAATTTATATTTATAATTCGTTCCAAATTAAAAATTCCCTTCTTGATTATTATCCCTTCGATTTAGAAAGAATAATGGAAAAAGGAGGAATAAGAATGGAGACGATTGTCGGGCTTCACCGGAATCATTTTGGCGAAATTATTAGCTTCGTTACTTCGGAAGGGAGGGTCATCTCTTACCGGAAAGCGTTAATGGAGGCTGAAAACGGCTTATTAGCTGGCATACAAACTGAAGAGGATTCTGAAGGCAATTTGACCTTAAGCTCTGGACTACAACAATCCTTTGACCACTATCCAAATTTATTTTAAAAAGCACCTGGCTTTTGAACCAGGTGCTTCTCTTTTGCAATACCGTTATTCCAATTCATTTTCATTCTGCTTTTGAATGTCTCTTAATGCATCAATTCTTGAAATGTCTTCTTCAAAAAACTGAACGAGATCACCAATCCGGTCAATCGAATCCCAGCTTAAATGATGTTCAATTCCTTCCACATCATTATAAATATTTTCGTCCTTAACACCGATAATTTTTAACATCTGCTCAAGCAGACCATGACGAAAAACCAACCGTTTTCCTATTTTCCGGCCTTTTAATGTTAGCGTAAGTCCTCTATATTTTTCATAAACCAAATATCCATCTTTATCCAGCTTTTGAACCATTTTTGTTACTGAGGAGGGATGTACTGATAACGCTTCCGCTATGTCAGAGACTCGTGCGTATGTTTTTTCTTCAATCAGTTTATAAATTTGTTCTATATAATCTTCCATACTTGGTGTTGGCATCCCGTTCCCTCCAAATAAATCATCATTAAAAGTGTACTATAGAAAAATTTGAGTGACAAGATGCTTTGTCACTTTATGGGATTATCTTTGCGGCACTTTTTCAAATAAAAATTTCACTTTTTTATCCTGGTCATCTAAATAAAGCCGAGCATTAAAGGTTTTTTCATTTTTTGTAAACCCTTCAATCATGTCCGTTTTCCCCTCAGATAGCAGTAATTTAATATTTTTTTGAGTGATATTTTTCCCAAGAATTTTTTTTGAAATCGTAAAATCACATTGATTTTTCCGATAATTATTGCAGCCATAAAAGCTTCCTTTATCGATAACCGCTCCATCACATTTTTTACATGATCCTAGTTTGGTGACGGTTTTTGTTTTTTTCTTTCCCGGCGAAAAATTGTCCCTCACGTCATCAGAAAAGCTCCAATTTTGTGATTGGTCCACACTCGTATTGATGAGATGGACAACCATTTTATTGGTCTGCTCCATAAAATGCTTTGGGGATGCAGAACCGTCTGAGATCTCTTTTAATTTCTGCTCCCATTTTGCGGTCATTTCCGGCGAGGCCAGAATTTGCTGTCCAATCGCCTCAATTAAAATTTTTGCTTTCGCCGTAGCGTAAACCAAGTTTTTGGTCACTTGAATATAAAGCCGGTCTTTTAACATCGTGATAATACCTGCCCTAGTTGCCTCGGTCCCGAGTCCTTCCGTTCTTGACAAAACTTTTTCGAGTTCTTTATCCTCGATATGCTTACCGGCCGTTTTCATTAATGTAATTAATTGGCCTTCAGTATAGCGTTTTGGAGGCTGTGTCTGACTTTCTTTTACATTTATCTTTTCTGTTATGCCCTTCTCGCCTTTTTCTAATAATGGAAGTGACGGTTCATCCTCATGTTCCTTTGGAGGCTGTAAAACCTTTCTCCACCCCTCTTCAATTTGCACCTTGCCTTTTGATTGAAAAGAGGCACGCCCATCCACCAATGTTGTTACCGTTGTATATTCAGCAATTGCCTTGTTATAATGGGCCGCAATTAAGCTCGTTACCACTAGATCATAAATTTTCCGTTCATCCGCATCCAGTCTCTCGATATTGGGAATTTGTTCTGTCGGGATGATAGCATAGTGATCTGTTACCTTCTTTTCATTCACATACCGTTTGTTATCAATTAGCGAAGAGTTTGGCAGTGGAAAGAAAGATTCATATGCTTTAATATGGCTTAATTTCCCCAGAATTTCCGGGAAAGAATTTGCCTCTTCTTTTGTGACATAGCGAGAATCTGAACGTGGATAAGATACATTCCCTTTTTGATAAAGCTTTTGCAGTACATCCAAGGTTTTTTTCGGTGAGAATTTAAAACGTTTATTTGCTTCTGCTTGAAGGGCTGATAAATTGTAGAGCAGTGGCGGATAAAATTCTTTTCTTTCAGAAACCACCTCAGCAACCTCAGCTGGTTTTCCCTTACAAAATGCAGCTACTTTTTCGGCTAAGTCCTTTGTTTTTACTCGGGTTTCTCCATCATTCTGCCATTTACCGCTATAACGTTTGCCGTTAATTAAAAAATGGGCGATTACTTCCCAAAACGGTTCGGGTTTAAAATTCTCAATTTCCAGTTCTCTTTTCACAATTAGGGCTAAGGTTGGTGTCTGGACTCTTCCAACAGAAAATACATCTGAAAAGCCTTGTTTCTGCAGGAGAAGACTATAAAGTCGGGATGCGTTCATCCCTACCACCCAATCAGCACATGCCCTTGTATAGGCTTCAAAATACAAGCTTCTGGTATCATTTTCATTTAAAAGTTTGGTAAACCCCTCTCTTATTGCGTTGGCAGTCAAGGAAGAGATCCAAAGTCTTTTCATGGGCTTTTTACATTTGGTTAAACGGAGGATATTCCGGATGATTAATTCGCCTTCCCTCCCGGCGTCCCCGGCGTGAATAATCTCATTTACTGCCGGATCGGTGATTAACTTTTTAATGACTGCAAATTGCTTTGCTTTATCTCTTGTCACTTCATATTCAAAGTGTTCAGGAATCATCGGCAGTGATTCAAGTGACCATTTTTTCCAGCCCTGTTGATACTTCTCAGGTGAAACTAATTGACATATATGACCGATTGCCCAAGTCACGTAGGCACCATTTGTAAAAATTTCATTTGGAAAGATTTCAATAAAGCCATTTTGTTTTTTATGTTTAAAAATTGAAGCAAGCGTTGAGCCCTGGTCCGGTTTTTCGGCAATAATTAATTTCATGCACATTGCTCCCTTTTTGCAAACTATCCGACATCCATTTTCCCACTTTGCCACCGCAACGTAAAGAGTAAAAAATCACTCAAAAAATAAAATCCCTTCCAGTTACCGTGGTTTCTGAAAGGGATTTACTAAAGTTATAATTTTCTCTTTAATTGAATTGTTGTATCTTGAATATACCAATGGTCTTCTTCGATAATATTGGAGACTGTCAAAATAAATGAAGGAATTCTCTCAACTTCAAAAACAATCGCTCCAATTTTCTTGGAGAACATAATAAAAGCCTCACCGTGTGAAAAATTGGATAATTGATTACCGATATGGAGGATAGACAACATAATTTCTTGTTTTTCATCTGTTTCGATTTGTAAATTCGGCGAGAATCTTAATATCCAATCCTCTCCGTCAATGGAAAATCGGAACATGCCCTCACCCTTTTTCTTCTTTATAATTATAAATATGAAGAACCTTGAATTTTATGTTTAAACACGCTAAAAGTTGTCCATTCCTATCCTTCGTCCATTTGGTTAAATAAACGCTTTCATTCCTTGACTGTCCAATTCTGATATTGTATATTTAAAGCATCATGTTACATAATGCTTGGCAAAATTTTTGCCCTATTTGACATGATAATTATTTAACTTGGCACTGAAAAAAGTGTCTTGAAAGGCTTAGGAGGAAGAAGTACATGCAAAACGGTAAAGTAAAATGGTTCAACAATGAAAAAGGTTTCGGTTTTATCGAAGTTGAAGGTGGAGACGATGTATTCGTACACTTCAGCGCTATCACTGGTGAAGGCTTCAAATCTTTAGAAGAAGGTCAAGAAGTTTCTTTTGAAATCGTTGAAGGAAACCGTGGACCACAAGCTGCTAACGTGGTAAAACTTTAATCTCAAATAATCTAAGGCTGGCCATTTGCCAGCCTTTTTTATTTTCTTAGTCAAGTTAGTTTTTTTCCAAACTCTTTGATCTGCTCCCCGACAGTACATTGTGAAATACAAAATTGATGAGCCTTCCTGCGGCCGTTGTCTTTAATTAACTGGCGATGCAGAAAACACCCTTCACAGTATTGGGCCATTAAAGATTCTACATATGTTAATACTTCTTTTCTTGCTGGACTCTTCACTTGACTCTATCCTCCCATTCTTAAAGAATTTGTGTTTTAGCGAAAATTTCTTTTCCCTCCAACGCCTGTGTGGCTAATTTATCGGCTTCTTTATTTTCATTTCTAGATATAGCTGTGTATCTCGGCTGAATTCCTAACGATTTGATTTTTTCCTCAATCCGGTCCAGCCAACGATTTAAGTTTTCTTCATAGCAAGGCCATTCTCCTTCGAGCTGCTTTAATACAACCTGAGAATCACCTTTAAATTCACATGGCAGGTGATGCACACCTAAGTCTTCTAAAATATTCAATGTATAAAAGAATGCTGCATACTCTGCTTCATTATTCGTATCCATTTGATCAATATGTTCATTGGCCCGGATTCGATATTTCTTCTTTCCCTGCCGAAAGAAAATAACGGCACCAAGACCAGCCCGGTTGGTTTCTTTGTGAAATCCTCCATCAAAATAAACCGTCACTTCATGGGGATCTTCTTCGATTTCAACAGTTAGTTTCTTCATTTCCTTTAAAGTCCAAGATGTCCCCATCTCATCATAATAGGTTAATTCTGAAACTCTTCCGGACTTATCAAGTTCCTCCCCTGTTTGAAGGGCTAATTCGCCTGAAATCCAGTCAGAGGTAAATTGGACTTTTTCATTTCCCTTAGGTTGATATTTCCACTCAATTCGATATTTCATTTTTTCCAGCCTTTCTTATACTATTTCGGTTTTAAAGCAACAACTTATACGTTCATAAATATTAATCCTTCATTTTACCTTATGTTGATATGTTCTTATCATACCCAGTTATTAATAGTTGTGATAGAAAAAACTTTTTCTCCAATATGGTCATGAATTATGATAAACTTTCATTAGCTTACAAATGGAGGAAATTGTCTTGATTGAAGTTTATATTGATGGGGCGAGTGCCGGTAATCCCGGACCAAGCGGAGCCGGCATTTTTATAAAAGGACAGGGAACTGCAGATAAATATTCGATTCCGCTTGGGATCATGTCCAACCATGAAGCAGAATACCATGCCTTTATAAAAGCATTAGAAATTTGTTTAGAAAAAGGCTATACCCATACAGTCGTATCGTTTCGAACCGATTCGGAATTAGTTAATAAAGCTGTTGAAAAGGAGTTTGCGAAAAACAAACTTTATGCTCCGTTATTAGAAAAAGCACTGCAGCTATCGAAGAAATTCGATTTATTTTTTATGAAATGGATTCCAAGCATTGAAAATAAAATCGCAGATGAACTTGCAAGGCTTGCAATCCGCAAAAATAACCTGGAGGAACAATAATCATAATGAAAAAACCGATTATTGCTGATATAAGTTTGCTGCTTGTTACTTTAGTATGGGGAACTACCTTTGTTTTAGTCCAAAATGCAATTGATTTGCTAGAACCCTTTTCCTTTAATGGCGTTCGTTTTTTAATTGCAGCCTTGTTACTTTTAATCTGTCTTATCCTTTTTGACAAAAAACAACTGAGACTGCTTAATGGTAAAATGTTATTATCGGGTGTTTTTATCGGTTTTTGGTTATTCCTTGGATATGCAACCCAAACAATCGGGCTTTTATATACCACCTCATCAAAAGCAGGATTTATTACAGGCTTAAGTGTTGTTCTGGTGCCATTATTATCGATTTTTTTAGCAAAACAGTATCCAAGCCGTAATGCCATTTTTGGTGTGTCCACTGCAACAATTGGTTTATTTTTTCTGACGATGACGGACGTAACTGGCCTCAATATTGGCGATGGTCTTGTTCTAGTCTGTGCTATAAGTTTTGCGATGCATATTATCATGACCGGCAAATTTAGCAGTAAGTATCCAAGCCTTTTATTAACCGTCATTCAAATTACAACGGTTGCCGTCCTTTCCATCATTTCTTCGTTCATTTTTGAAGATTGGAAGAGATCTTTAGACCCTGATATTTTATTATCCAATGATGTGCTAATCGCCATCATTATTACCAGTGTGTTTGCAACAGCTGCAGCATTTTTGATTCAAACAAATTTTCAGAAATATACAACTGCAACAAGAGTTGCTCTAATTTTTGCCATGGAGCCCGTTTTTGCTGCAGTAGCTGGTTATTTTTGGGCACATGACCGCTTATCCATCAGCGCATTGTTCGGCTGTATCCTTATTTTTGCGGGAATGATTATTTCTGAATTTCCTACGGATAAACTTTCTTTTCTAAGAAAAAGTAAAACCATTGAAGGCTAAAACAAAAAACTCCCTGTAAAAAGGGAGTTTTTTGTCTTTAAATAGCAAGAAGTTCTCTTTCTTTTACAAACCGAATTGCATCTTTTCTATTTTTTACTTTGTTAACCATGAGTGTTTCAAGCAAAGAAATATAAAAACTTCCATCAAAGCTCTTTTGCGCTTTTAACGTTATTTCTACTGCGGTATTGATTATTTCATCGGAAGCATTTGTATAACGTTTTCCGAAATAAATAAATCCAATCGCATCTTCGTGTAATTGGAAGCCCTTTCCTTGCAGATAATCCAAATAATCCTCCAGCGACTGCACTGACTTTCCCCTCTCCATTCTAAAAAAAATTCCCTCTAAAATCTTAACGTAAATTTCTTTGGTTTTCTATGATTTTTTGTACATAAATGGCCCGCAATTCCAATGAGTACACCTAAAAGCGCCCCTCCCACTACTTCTTCGGGCTGATGTCCTAGCATTTCTTTTAGTCTTTTCGGCGTATTTTGTTTAAATTCCAGGCTTTCTTCTTTATGAATTTTTTCTATTAAATCATTCATGGAATTAACCTTTAAAGTGAGTTCGCCTGTTTGGCGGCGGATACCCTGGGCATCATACATGACGATTAATCCATAGACAAGTGAGAGAGCAAAATCAAAGGTTGGCAGCCCTCTTTTTAATGCAATGTACGTCGTTAAAGTGGAAACCCCAGCTGAATGCGAGCTGGGCATCCCGCCTGTTTGAAAGAATAGTTCAGGACGCCATTCCTTCTTTTTAACATAGTGAATAGGAATTTTTAACCCTTGGGCTAACCCAATGCTAAATAAGGCCAAATAAACACCTTTATTCATTTCATCACCTCTTCCATTATTGTTAAGAAAGATGTGTTTTATTATTCTTGATGGAAATACTAACAAAACAGGAGGTGATCGTTTTGAGTAAAAATAAAAATTCCGACCGTGGAACAAAGGCTCCAGGGGTAACACCGCAAGGATATGGGCAAGATGCTGAATTTGCTGAGGAACCAAAGAGCAAGTTAGAAAATGCGGCAAAAAAGTCTAACACGAAAATATAAAAAATGAGGCTGATTTACTCAGCCTCATCCTTCCTAAGAAACAATTGCCTCGTCAATCGGCAGCAAACGCTGCACACCGCGAAGCTCAAGCTCGGTTAATTTATTCAATGCCTTTTCCTTTACAATCTTAAGACCAGCATCTTCAAGTGCAATGTTGACTGGAACATCACATTTAATTTCTGCTAATCGTCTTGATAAATGCAGCATCTCTAAATCTTGCTCAATTTTGGTCTTAATTGATTTTGAAAGCCCATCAAGGTTCGATATAATTCCTTCAACATGATTGTATTCTTTTAAAAGCTTGAGGGCCGTTTTTTCGCCGATACCTTTTACTCCCGGATAATTATCACTAGGATCTCCCATTAACGCTTTTAAATCAATCATTTGACGAGGTGTTATACCTTTCTCCTCAAAGAAAGTTTCAGGTGTATGAATAAGGTAGTTGCCATAGCCTTTTTTCAACAAAATAACCGAAATATTATCATCTAACAACTGAAGGATATCTTGATCCCCCGTTAAAATGGAAACATTTGCATGTCCACTTAATTGTCTAGCAATGGTACCAATACAATCATCTGCCTCAAATCCCACCATTCCAATATTAGGGATATCAAATGATTCAACTACTTCTTTTACTAAATCAAACTGAGGAATTAATTCCACTGGTGCTTCCCCACGATTGCCCTTATAATTTTCAAATAGTTCTGTACGAAATGTTTTGCTTCCCATATCCCAACAAACCGCTACATGGCTAGGTTTAAAGGAAGAAACGGCTGTAAATAAATGCTTGATGAAACCATGAATTCCATTTGTTGGAATCCCTTTTGAATTTATCATGAACTGACCGGTTACAGCCGTAGCATAAAAAGCACGGAATAACAGAGCCATACCATCAACGAGCATAAGTGAAGGTTTTTGATTTTCCAAACTAGAACCTCCTTAAAATTTAGGGTCATAAAAACAACACAAAATCCATTATAACATAGTTCGGCCCTAAATTTTACTCAATTTTGTTCTCTTCATAGGAGATCCAATCGCTAAAACTTCCTAAGTACAGCTTTACACGTGGAAAACCGGCTTTCTTTAAAGCAATAAAATTAGGAACTGCCGTTACACCTGAACCACAGTAAACGATTATCTCATTATTAGGATCAATATCTAAAAATCGCTGTTTTTGTTCAACCTCTGACTTATAAAAGCCGCTATTTAGCCCCTCAAACCACGGTTTGTTTACGGCACCCGGAATATGTCCGGCTTTTTTGTCAATTGGTTCTTCAATTCCTAAATATCTTTTCTCTTCTCGCGAATCAATTAAAATGATATTGTCAGGCCGATTTTGGACTACAGTTTTTACCTCTTCCACTGAAGCCAGCCATTCAGACTTAATGGATGGGATGAAAGTTCCTTTGGCAAATGAAGGGACTTCGTCTGTGAGAGGGTAGTTGGTCTCGAGCCATCCTTTAAACCCGCCTTCAAGAACATATACATTTTCATGTCCGAGGTATTGCAGCATCCACCAAAAGCGGGCAGCAAATGCACCTTCTCCCTGGTCGTATGCGACAACAATCGTGTTTTGATTAATTCCCGCTTTTTCCAGTTTACCGACGAATTCGGAAATTTCCGGCATTGGATGCCGTCCGCCATGATGAGAAACAGGACTTGATAAGTCTCTTTCAAGATGAAAATAAACAGCCCCGGGGAGATGATTGATCTGATAATCAAGACTGCCTTTATCAGGTTCCGCTAAAGAAAACCGGCAATCAATAATGCGAACATCTGAATTGTTTAAATTTTCTAGCAACCATTCCTTGTCCTTACCAAAGTTCAAAATAATCTCTCCCCTTAAATAAATTATTATTCACCAAGCTTTTGCTGTACATCCATTAACACTTCAAGCGAGACTCCGCCTTCTAATGCGGAAAGAAGGCTCAAATAAAATTCATTTGATTGCTCTTCTACATGGCCTAACAGCTTGTTAAATTCAGCCATTAATACATTTGCATAATAATGATTAATACGGGTTAATTCATCGTTTAAATATTCGTCTGCAGGTATAGTTAATACATTCATTAACTCATCCAACATTAATTTTTTGTCGTCTTTTTCAAAGAATGATCTTGGATTTTTAAAATAAGACATAGCCTTAACAAAGCTTTGTTTATTCATGTCTTTAAAGGCATTTTGAAATTCCAGTTCAATTCCCTGCTCTAATTCAAACCTGGAGAATGACAGGTCTTCATTTAGATCAATCAAGCTTCTCACAAAACTGATCTCAAAATCAGCCATAATCTTTTCAGCAAAACGGTCTAAGCGCACCGTGGTTGCTCTCATTTCCTGAGCAAAATCAAACCCTAAGCTATCAAGGAATTCATCGAGGGCTGCCTGCAATGCTTTTTTCAAATTACGGCCATCATCCCGTAATGTGGAAGGATTAAAGGCTTCTTTAAAGAAATCACTAAAACGAAGAAATACCCGCTGCTTTATATAATAGATTAATTCCTCTGCTTCTTGGCGCATACGATTTTGCAAACCTTCAACGGATTGCCTGTTAAGTAATTCTTTGATTCTCGTCTTTTGATTTTCAATTGCTGAACGCTTCTGTTCTTTTACGGATTGATCCTCTTTTGCGCTTTGAATCAGCTTGTGAACCAATTCATGAACACGGCTAAGTTCGTTTTCAGCTGAAGCAATTGCCATTTGTGTAAGGTCATTGGAAATAAATTGATAGAATGACCTTTCAAAATCAACCATATTGGAAGCAGGAGTAGCAGAAGGTTCTTGTTTTTCCTTAATCGCTAATAGACTAGATAACGGATGAAGATGCGGATTTCTGATCCCATATTTTCCAAGTTGATCTTGTACATATTCTACTACTGTATTTTTCTCTTCCTCATTCTCGGCCAAGTCAATAGCATTAATGATAAAGAACATTTTATCAAGCTGGAACGAGTCCTTTACCCGGCCCAATTGAATTAAAAATTCACGGTCTGCCTTTGAAAAAGCGTGATTATAATACGTTACAAAAAGAATCGCATCGGAGTTTTTAATATAATCAAAGGCAACCCCGGTATGCCGTGCATTGATGGAATCTGCTCCAGGAGTATCCACAAGGGTAATTCCCTTTCTGGTTAGCTCACAATCATAGAACAATTCAATCCATTCAACATAACAGGATTTCTCCTCTTTTGCGACAAAGTCGGTAAATTCGCTTAAATCCGTTTCTAAGACTGTGCCTAGGAGACTATTGAATGAATCATACCCTTTCTTAAAGGCTTTCAAAAAAGCAAAATGGGTTTTCTCCATTACTCCGTCTTGCTTATTTTGTAGAAGAACTTTATCAATTTCTCCACAGGCCTCTGCTAAATTTCCAATCTGTAAATCAAATACCTTTAAGGAACGATTTACATCTTCAAGCATTGCTTCAGGTTCTTTAAATTTCACTAGAACCATTCCATGCGGATTTGATTCAGACACAGGCTTTATTTTATTAATGGCCGCAGTGGTTGGGTTCGGTGAAACAGGAAGAACCTTTTCCCCCATTAAAGCATTGGCAAAAGAGGATTTCCCCGCACTGAAGGCACCAAATAAGGCAACCGTGAATCCCTTGTTCTCCAAGCGCGACGCCTTTTCTTCCAATTCCCTTGCAAGCTTTTTAAAACCTGGAAGATCATGAATAAGGCTGGAATTTTTCCGAAGTCTCTCCACCATTTTCTTTAGCTGGTTTGTTTCTTGTAGAGATTCTTTTGGCGCCTCAGGTACAGTATTTAATTGCTTGTTTTCTATAACTTTGCTTTCACTTTCTGCCTGTTTAATTTTCGTCACACCACTTTGAACCACTTCATATTCTTCATCCTCATGATCAAATAAATGGAATGTGTCCAATCTCGCTTGATCCGAAAGGGTAATGATTTCATCGACTTTTTTGGCTTTTAATTTTAATTCCTGTTGATATTTCCCGATTTCTTCAATTGCCTGGACATACGGCTCAATGCGATTGTATTCCTGTAGATACTGATGTTTCACTTTGTCGTTTCTTTCCAATAAAGCATGCAAAAATTCAGCTTTTAATTCTTCTACACGTTCTCTCGCTAATTTTTTTATTTTAGAGGCTACCTCTTCTGTGTAATTTAAGACATATTCACCTGATAAACGCGCACCAGGCTTAACTGAAGATTTTAACAAATCGACAGGAAAATCGATCTTCAGAGCCTGAGCAGAAGCGGTTAAATCGGGTTGATCAATTTCGTGTTCTTTAAGAAATTTCAATAAAAATTCACGGAGGTGCCACTCAAGCTGTTCTTTTGATTTTTCCAGCATGTCCTGGTAAAAACGCTCAAGTCTCGACTCTCGTTCCTCCTGTGTTTTTTGTTTTGAAAACAAGAATCCAACTTTAAATTCAGATTGGCTTGATTCTAAATAGGCCTCTGCCAAAGATCTTGTTTGAAATGGCATTAGATAAGCATTCTTAATAATTTCAGTTAAATCTTCATCAAATTTCTTTTCCGATTGTTCTAGACTACCTGCCGCACTGCCCATTTTCGATTGTAACAGCTGATGAAGCTCAAGCAGTTCCTCTCTTTCAGCTTCCGATAACTCATTGAATTTTTCTAAAATGGATGAAAGTTTTTCTTCCTCCCCTTTTTTAGCTTGGTTCAAATGGTCTTGGGCAATTTTTCTTAAAGAATGAAAAATAGATGGAAGCAATGCTTCATCTTTCGCAGCTAATTTTTTCGCAATAAATTGTTTTAATTCGGCAAATTCATTGAAGCGGTGACTTTGGTTTTTTAATGATGTATAAAAAATCCGTTTCGGACGTACTCCCCAGGTTGCAAAAGAATCAATAACACTTTTCTGGAAGTCAGCAAAGCTAAGTTCATCATCATTATGTTTATCAATTTGATTGATAACTAGATATACTTCTTTCCCCGCCTCTGCCAGCTCTTTGGTGAATAAGAAATTTAGTTCAGCTTGAACATGATTGTAGTCCATTACATAAAAAATCAAGTCAGCTAAATGCAGTGCGGATTCTGTTGCGATTCGATGGGCATCATCGGCAGAGTCAATTCCCGGTGTATCCATAATCACCGTATTTGCCGGCAAATTCGATTCGCTGTGGCTGATTTCGATTTCCTCGATTTGATCTCCATCTTTGCAATAATTTTTCACCAAATCATAATCATATGGTGCTAAGTAAATCCGTGGTTTCTCATTTTTGAAAAAAACCTTTGCGTATTCTTCGCCTGTTTTCACTTTTACAAGATTGGCACTGGTTGGAATCGGACTAGATGGCAGTAAATTCTCTCCGATAACCTTATTAATCATGGTCGACTTACCTGCTGAAAAATGGCCGCAAAATGCGACAACAAATTCCTGATGTTCCATTTTCTTAGCTAATTCCTTTAGCTTTCCGGCATTTTCAGCGTCTTTTTCGTTTAGCAAATAATCATAAATTCCAATTAATTTATTTCTTAATGATTGAGCAGTTTCCTGTTGTTTGGTTGTTTGAACCATGAATCCTAATCCCCTTAACTACATAGTAATAGTATTATTTTATACGATTATTCACACTTTTCCTATCTTGACAATCGATTATCTTAGAAAAAAGTAAAAAGCCAAAGAGTTCGCATCGGCTTTAGGCTGTCAGAAAAACTTTCGATATCCTTTTATTTCATCATTTTCTATTATCCATTCACCTCGTTAATTTATTATAAAAAGGTTAAGTTGTTCAATAGGTCTGTTGATCTCCGCTCCAGGCACTTCGCTTTCCGCGGGCGTGCCGGGGAGCCTCCTCGTCGCTTCGCTCCAATCAACAGGTGTATATAAAAATTCTACAACTCTCAATAAATTAATAAAAAGAAGTGGTAAATTTATTTTTTTAGCCAAAAATGTTTAGCTAAAGGTTTTTTTATTGTGAATAAGTTCCGGAAAACCACCCTCTTCGCCTTACAGACAAATATATAGTTTTCTCCTTCCATCTGGGTAAAATTACCGTTTTAAATGAGGATAATGATGCCAATTTGATCCCCATATTCATTTTAAACGTTGTTATAGGGTTCTTTTTTATATTCGTTCTGAAAGGCAACTTGAAAGAGCAATTAATATGAACATTGTCTACTTGTTGGTTTTTTGGCTTAAAATTCCACGATCGGCTCCATATCATTCAACGATTCGTTGGAAATCGTCAACACTGTTTTAAAGATACTGATATATTTCAAGAAATTTTCGATGAAGTTGTTCTCCAAGCAACGAATCACAAATGGTTGGAGGGCCAGTTTAATTTACGGATTCCACTCATTTAAAGGCAAACGCCAATAAACAAAAGTTTACAAAAGAATAGGTGGAAGTAGAGACTCGCGAATATTTTTGAGGAATTGAAGAGGATAGAATAAAAACTGGAAAAAATCCGTTAAGAAGAAAGAGAGAAAGTAAAAAAGACTAAAGAAATTCGGGTTAATACAACAGACCTTGAAATGTTCATAATACTGTTCCTTATTGAAAAATAAAGTGGGAGGAGTACTAGGAAAAAGCTCCCTGTTGATTGGAGCGGAAGGTGCGAAGACTCCTGCGGGAGTACGGGGCAGGGGAGACCCCGCAGGCGCCAAAGCGCCGAGGAGGCTCCCCGGCACGCCCGCGGAAAGCGAAGCACCTGGAGCGGAAATCAACAGGCCCATTAGCATGGACAATCTTTAAATAAACATCGGTATTTTAGATTGAGACATAATAAAAAATTGCCGAGAAAAAACTTTTCTCGACAATTTGAGCCCAGGAGATTTCCTTGGCTTTTTAAGGTGTTAATTAATGTGTTACATTTTTTAAAACGTGCTTCATGACAAATGCATAAATAATAACTGTACCGCCCACAAAAGCAAAAGTCATCATAACACCTTCCTTCTCCGTACTTGTTGAGAATGATTTTCATCGTTGATTAGATTTTAGCACAGGTGATAATGATTTTCAATAACACTTTTTTATTTGTCACATTTATTTAACAATTTAGGAAGAAAACGATTACAACTTTCGAAGGCTCCTTCATACCGCGTATGACTTTTTAGCGCTCGTTCCTCGATTGGAATTCGAATCGACAGCATAACGATATTTAAAATCGTGAATATAGCCGCTGTAAAATAAGCATTAAATAACAGCGGAATGACAAGTAATTCTAAAGATACAACCAGATAATTTGGGTGCTTGATCCACCGGTAAGGCCCTTTTCTAATCACATTCGCATTTGGCAGGACAATAATTTTTGTATTCCAATACTTCCCCAATGAAAATAACGCCCATACTCTCACCAACTGAGCAAAAATGAAAACAAAAAATAACCAGTGCCAGGCAAAAGACATTTCCCGATTAAGGAGGATTTTTTCACTGAAAAATATGAGAAAAAAAAGTAGGTGCATCCAAACCATTAAGCGGTAATGCTCCTGCCCATACTCTATTGCTCCCTGCCCAATCATCCATTTCTCATTTTTTCTGGCAATCAGTAATTCAACGACACGCTGAACAATAAGGAGACACCAAAAGATAAGGAAAGGATAAAAATCCACCATTTTATTGCCACCTCAATAATAATAACTCTGAACTAAAGCCTGGACCCAGTGCCGTACACAGGCCATTCTCTCCTTTTTTTGTTTCCAGCTCCATAAACCTTTTCAGGACGTACAAAATGGTTGCCGATGACATGTTTCCGTAATCCTTCAAAATCTCGAAGGAAATATGGGTCATGGACGGTAAAATGCCCAAAGAAGAAACATACGCATCTAAAACTTTTTTTCCGCCTGGGTGGGCAATAAAATAACCAAATTGACTTAGTTTCATTCCGAATTGTTCAAGAAAATCATTCACATTCGGCTTTAGCCAACTTTCAATTATTTTGGGGATATCACGGGAAAAAACGACAAATAATCCTTGGTTTCTTATATCCCAGCCCATTACATCCAAGGATTCCGGCATCAGAGTTGATTGAGTTGCGATGATAGCAGGCGAGGTTTTACGTGAACGAAGGTCTTCAATATTGACGTCATCCCCGCAAATGAGTGCACAAGCAATCCCGTCTGCAAATAGAGTAGTTCCGATCAGATTACTTTTTGAAAGGTCGTTTTTCTGAAAGGTTAAACTGCAAAGTTCAACAGCCAGGACAAGGGCCTTTGCCTTTGGAAATGCTAAACAGTATTCATAAGCTCTAGAGATACCGGCAGCTCCCCCTGCACAGCCGAGCCCCCAAATGGGTATTCTCTTCGCATGCTGTGAAAATGGAAGTTGGTTCATAATTCTTGCTTCAATACTAGGAGTTGCAAAGCCAGTGGTGGAAATAAAAAAAATGGCATCAATTTCTTGATAGGGAATCGGTTTTGTCAAAAATAATTGGCTTGATAAACATTCCTTAATCGCTTGCGAACCAAATTTAACGGCGTTTTCAATATATGCCTGATTTTTTTCTTCAAAGGTATGCTCTTCCTTAAACCAATTGATGTCTTTAACAAAATTTCTTTTTTCAATTTGTCCGTTCGAAAACGCCTTTAATAATCGTTCTATATCTTTAAACGAATCAGAAAAAAGCTTCCGGGCAAATTCTTCGGCTTGATCCTGTTTTATTTCATATGGCGGAAGTGCTTCCGCAACTGAAATTATCGTCGGCATCTTCATCTCCTCCAATTCAATGAGGTTATTTTTACCAAATGCCAATGGATTATTCTTTTATGTACAAACTAAATATTTTCACAAAAAAAAGCTCCCCTTATGCTGGGAAGCCAATCGTTTTGAAGGTTGTTGTTGTGCAATTAAATTATAACGCGAAACGAGGCATTTGTTCATTATATAATCTTTTCCAATTAGGTATTCGATTTATGGTTTATCAGGCTGTTTTTGAACATCAATCTTAATTTTATTGGTTGCCAGGGATCCGCATATTTTACAGTATTCCTGCTTGTTATACAAAAGACGGCATAATTCACAATAATATTTTTCCACTAAGAAACACACTCACTTTTTGAGATTATAAGCACTATATTTTCATGTTATTTTCAAAATCTTAGAGTGTGACAATATTTCATTTCCGCACTTTCATACAACGATCTTACTCGTTAATCAGTTAGCTGCATCACAGGGGACGTGTGAGAATTCACAGTTTTTTCACAATTCCACCTCCTCCATTGTGACTTTCCTCACTGTTACATCAACTTTTTAACATTAACATGTTACTTAACTAAGGAATGAACAATTTGTGAATTTACAAATTTTATCTTTTTCTTTCTAAATTGTTTTGTATTATGAAAGTGAACTTATTATTTTCCAATTATTCGAAGGGAGTGTAAGGGATGGCAAAGGCGGAAGTGAAAACAAATCAAAAAACAGAAATAGAGGACAGTTCCTCACTAAAAGGTACATTAGCGTCCGTTTTCTTTTTAGGACTCTTTATCGTAGTCACATGGGTAAGCGTCTATTATCTATTTGTAGAGAGATTTTAAAGATATAAGGGGGGGAAAAATCTTATGCATATGCATAAATTTGAAAAAATTTGGCTTATCTTCGGAGTAGCAACACTGATTGTTTTCTTGTCCACGATCGGTGTAAGTGCATTCTATCTCGGAAACAAGCCGCCTAGCTGCTTAACTACCATTAACCCGGATAAAGTGGATCAAACAAAACCATTTGATAAACCAGGACTTCATAAGGTTGAAGGGAAAGAGTGGGACTACGAACTTGTTTATGTCGCATCCACTTTTTCTTATAACCCGACAGAAGTAAAAGTACCGCTTGGGGCAAAAGTGAGAGTAATTGCTACTACCAAAGATGTTGTCCATGGCTTTGAAGTTGCCGGAACCAATATTAATATGATGCTTGAACCTGGATATGTCAGCGAATACACAACAACATTTGACAAAGAAGGCGAATATTTGATTGTTTGTAATGAATATTGCGGTGCCGGGCACCATTTAATGAGTTCGAAGATTGAGGTGGTAAAATAATGGCTAGCGTTTCAGCAAATATAAAAGTAGACCCTAGGGATGCGAAGCTTTCAATGGCCCATTTTTATGTGGCTTTCACAGCACTTGCTCTTGGCGGACTAATGGGCCTTCTGCAGACACTTGTCCGTTCTGGAAAATTCGAGTTGCCTGCTGGGATTGGATACTACCAACTTTTAACCGTTCATGGTGTCATGATGGGCCTTGTATTAACAACCTTTTTTATCATGGGCTTTCAATATGCAGCTGTCAGCCGTACAGCTGGTACACACTCACCTGCAGCAAGACGCACCGGGTGGATTGGTTTTTGGGTAATGACCATTGGTACTGCGATGGCTGCAACAATGGTCCTATTAAATAAAGCATCAGTACTTTATACATTTTACGCACCACTGCAAGCACATTGGATCTTCTATCTTGGGATGACTTTCGTTGTGGTCGGAAGTTGGATTGATGGTGCAGCGCAAATTATGACCTATGCAAAATGGCGGAAAAACAATCCAGGTAAACCAAGCCCACTGTTAAGCTTTATGGCAGTCATTAATACAGTTATGTGGATTGTCGCTACACTGGGTGTTGCTGCGACAGTATTGTTCCAATTACTACCTTGGTCTTTAGGATTAGTTGATACGGTAGATGTTCTCGTAAGCCGTACATTATTCTGGTATTTTGGCCACCCGCTTGTTTATTTCTGGCTGCTTCCTGCTTACATGTGCTGGTATGCAATTATTCCAAAAATTATTGGCGGCAAAATTTTCTCAGATTCTTTAGCAAGGTTATCGTTTATTTTATTCCTGCTCTTCTCCATTCCTGTTGGCTTTCACCACCAATTAACAGAGCCGGGAATTGATCCAGCGTGGAAATTTATTCAAGTTGTTTTAACCTTTATGGTTGTTATTCCTTCATTAATGACCGCCTTTTCTTTATTCGCAACTTTTGAAAGATATGGGCGTTCTAAAGGCGCTACTGGCCTTTTCGGCTGGTTCCGGGTTCTTCCTTGGAATGATGCACGGTTCACCGTACCTTTTATCGGAATGGCTTCGTTTATTCCAGCCGGTGCGGGTGGTATTATTAACGCATCTAACCAAATGGACCAAGTAGTTCATAATACCATCTGGGTTACAGGACACTTCCATTTAACTGCGGCCACATCAGTGGTGTTAACGTTCTTTGGAATTTCTTACTGGCTTGTTCCGCACTTAACCGGCCGTAAATTAACCAAGGCCATGAACAAATTAGCGATTATCCAAGGCTGGGTTTGGTTTATTGGAATGGTCTTTATGTCAGGTGCTATGCATATACAAGGTCTTCTTGGCGGTCCAAGACGTTCAGCGTTTTCAACCTACAATGGTGCCAAGCAGGCAGCTGAATGGATTCCATATCAAATTGCCCAAGCTGTTGGTGGAACCATTCTTTTCTTAGGAATCATCTTAGTATTAATCATTTTCATTAATCTTGCCTTCTTTGCCCCAAAAGGAGAAGAAGAATTCCCTGTTGGTGAAGCAGAAAATCTTGAAGAAAAAGCACCAATGGTATTCGAAAACTGGAAATTGTGGCTTGGAATGCTTGCAGTTCTCATTCTTTTCGCTTACACAATTCCATTTATCGATATCATACAGAACGCACCACCGGGATCGAAAGGATATAAAACCTGGTAAGCTTTAAGGCTTCAATCTATGTGATTGAAGCCTTTTCATTTTGCGTTTTAACGAGCGGGTTTTTTGGCAGGTTCACCAGTAATACAGATAAAAGGATAAAGAAAGAACCAATAAATTGAATGAACGCAAAGCCTTCTTTATAAAGAAAAACGCCTAATAAGGTTGCCACAACCGGCTCTACAGTTGCAATAATGGATGCTTTACTGCTATCTATTTTTTCCAACCCTTTTGTATACAATAAATACGCCACCACGGTAGGAAATAATCCTAACCCTAGTCCATAATAAATAACCTCTCCACTGAAAAGAATGCTTCCCTTATTCCAAAGGCCCGTAACCGGAACTAGCGCAATAGACGCGACAATAAAGGTATATAGAGTAACAGTGAACGGTGTATATTTATTTAACGCAAATTTTCCAAATATGGTGTATAAAGCATAGCCGAAACCTGCGCCCAGTCCTGTCAGTAATCCTGCCGCACTAAAAGATGTTGTTTCATTAAGGTTACTTCCTGCAACCAATACACACCCCAAAATCGTCCCTGCTACTGAAACAAGTTTAGCAGCATTCAGTTTTTCCTTAAGAATTAACCAGGAAAGAACCGTGACAAATGCCGGGGCTGTATACAATAAGATAACCGCCAGAGAAAGATTCATTTGTTGAATAGATGAAAAATAACACCAATTAAAGAGCACGATACTGCAGACACCTGTCCCTACAAATAACCAAGCGTCCTTCCATTTAATTTTCATTTGCGCGGGATATTTTACTAAACCAGTGATTCCTAACAAAACCGCTGCAGTTACAACCCTGATTGTCACAATTTCCATTGAAGTAAAACCGAAGGCATCTAATCCTCTTACAAAAATAGCAATAATTCCCCAAAGTGCCGCACTGATCGCTACTAATAAAATCGGAAAGATTTTCTTCATGATAACTGATACACTTCTCCGTATTTTTGATAGAGATAATCAATTAAATAGGATGGATTAAGGCCTTCACCGGTCACATCTTTCAGGATTTCAAGCGGCTTCTTCAATTTACCATATTGATGAATATTCTTTGTCAGCCACTCTTGAACAGGCAATAACTCTCCTTTTTCAAGAAGTTGATCGAAGGTTGGAAGGTCTTCGAGCATTTTATTTTTAAATTGTGCAGCATACATATACCCTAATGCATAGGAAGGAAAATAGCCAAAACTTCCCCCAGCCCAATGAACATCTTGCAGGACTCCCTCTGCATCATTTTCCGGCCTGATTCCTAAAAACTCTTCATATAAATCGTTCCATACTGTTGGCAAGTCACTAACCTTTATTTCATCATTAAATAATTTTTTTTCTATTTCATAGCGGATAATGATATGTAACGGGTAGGTCAATTCATCCGCCTCGATTCGAATAAAGGAAGGTTTGGATTCATTAATGGCACGATAGAAATCCTCAATTGAGACATCATCAAACTGACCATCCGCATATTTCTTTAACAGCTCGTATTGATACTTCCAGAATGGTAAACTTCTTCCGACGATATTTTCATAAAAAAGAGATTGTGATTCGTGAATTCCCATTGAAGTACCTGAACATAAAGGTGTTCCAATTAACTTTTTGGAAATATTTTGTTCATATAATGCATGACCGCCTTCATGAATCGTTCCGAAAACAGCGGTACGGAAATCGAATTCATCATACCTGGTTGTCACACGTACATCACCGGGATTTAATCCTATTGCAAATGGATGGATGGTTTCATCTAATCTCCCTGCCTCAAAGTTGTAGCCCATTTTTTTTAAAACCTCTAAACTAAACAGACGCTGGTTTTCTTTATTAAAATGGTTAAAGAGAAAATCTGTTTGCGGCTTATTTGAGGTTTCCGATACTTGTTTGACCAATGGGATAATTTTACTGCGAAGCTCGCCAAATACCCTGTCTAACACTTCCACAGTAACCCCAGGCTCATATAAATCTAACAGTTGATCATAGACCTTCTGTTTTGTTCCCCAATACCCTACAAACTTCTTTGTCATTGAGACGATCTTTTCCAAGTAAGGGCTAAACATGGCGAAATCAGCATTTTCCCTCGCTTCTTCCCAAACACTTTCTGCCTTTGATTGAAGAATGACATACTCTTTATATTCTTCTGCAGGAATTTTCTTATTTCGCTCATATTCTTTTTTGCATTCCTCGAGAATTTTTTTGGTTGAGTCGGATATTTTGATCCTCGATAAATTTGCTATATACGCAGCCATTTCCTCCGATATTGACATTTTAAACACTTCTGAGGAAAGCATCCCAATCACTTCTGACCTTTGCTCTACAGCCTGCTTCGGAGCTCCAGTACGCAAATCCCAATAAATTAAGCCAAGAGCCTCATTATAAGCAGCTATTTTTTTCACATAGTCTAAAAATTCTTTTTCCAGTCTCGCTGTCTGAACGCTCATTTAGAACCCCCCTCTTAACAATGAATAAATTTTATCATATTTTTCTGAAAAAGAGTTTTTTTTGCCCTTTTAAAATGGCAAAAAAAAACAACAGAAATAAAATTCTGTTGTAAAATAAATCTATAGGGAGTTAGAGATGTTTCATGGAAAATAAATATTAGTCAAGTAAAATGTTTAAAGAGGGTATGCTTTATGGGGCTGAATCCCCTTGGCACAAAAAATTATTTTTTACCGATCGCGACTCTCCAAGTATCGGGACCTTCTTCAAGGTATTCCCAAGTAAATTGGTCGGTTCTCTCCATCATAAATTGATATTGAAGCGGTCTTGGGTCATGGTCATTCACAATTTGCATAAATTCTCCTGATTTTAATTCATCAAATCCATTTAAAATCGTTGGATGTTTTTCACGTGGTGGATAATCAGGAACATGGATGACTTTAGCAAAAGTTTGCATCATTTTCACTCCTATTAATTTGTTAACTTCTCTTATATTATAAGAAATATTTTTTAACAACCTAGTGAGAGGTATCACACCCTAAACATGATATTTTACAAAATAAAAAAATTTATTAGGAGGAACTTAGAATGAGGGAATTAGTTGGAACTTGTAAGTGCTGTAATAAGGAAATCTATTGCTTAGATGGTTTTTTTAACGGAATCCATACAAAAGATAAAGAGATTTATTGTTATGACTGCTATGAATCAGAAGTAAAAAAAGATAAAGATCCGCAAGACTAAGCTTTGCGAACCTTTCTCTTCCTTATTACTCTTCATCAAGTGTTAAATCTTTAACTGGAAGTTTTTCTTCTTCCTTGTGTGTAGGCTTGCGCAGATTGAATAGACACTTCACACAGAATACCATCAGAATAACCACACCGATTAAGAAGATTGTATCTGGGACAGCACGCCAGGTTAAAAGTGTTTTAACTAGTTCATCTTTTAAGAAGGAAGATGAACGGCTTGCTGCATATCCATGATAGAATGCTTTCTTGATTTGAATGAAACCTACTGGAAGTAAGGAGAAGAAGACCATTCCTGCCAATCCAATATTTAAAAGGATACAGCTGACTTTTAGCCACTTATCTTTCCATACTTCTGGTTTGACGATATTTCTTAAAGAATATAGAAGTAATGCAATTGCAAACATTCCGTAAACGCCCATCATCGAAGCATGGCCGTGAGTAGGAGTTAAGAACTGACCGTGTTCGAAATAGCTGACTGCTGGCAGGTTGATTAGGAACCCAAGAACACCTGCACCCACCAAGTTCCAAATCGCAACAGAGATTAAGAACCAGAAGGAAGCTTTGTACGGGAAGTCAACGCCGCCGGAACGCATCATTTTATATTGTTCATATGCTTCAAGAATTAACAAAGTTAATGGAATAACTTCCAATGCTGAGAATACAGCACCAAGTGCAAGCCAAACTTCTGCCGAACCATTATAATAGTAATGGTGGCCAATTCCAATTACACCACTGCCTAAGAGTAAGATTAATTGGAAATATAGCTGTCTGACTGTTGATTTTTTCGTTACTAATCCTACTTGAACTAATAGGAAACCAATGACAACTACTGCAAATACTTCAAAAATTGCCTCAACCCATAAATGGATAATCCACCAGCGCCAGTAATCAGCAAAGGTAAAGCTTGTATCCGGATTAATAAATAGTGCAAAGATATAGAATGCTGGTACCGCAATAGCGGAGTAGAATAATAGGTGGATTAAACCGCCTTTGTCCGTTTCTTTTTTAAGACCAGCTTTAATTCCTCGATAAACAATAAATAACCAAATTAACATACCGACAATGAGGATTAGCTGCCACAAACGGCCTAATTCAATATACTCCCAGCCTGCATGACCTAATAAGAACCACTCATTACCTAAGTATCCGTTTGCACCAAGCCATTCTCCGACCATACTTCCGCCAACAAGAACAACTAGTGCCCAGAAAAGAATGTCTACCAAAAGACCTTGTTTTTTAGGCTCGTATCCACCCACAAGTGGCGCTACGTAAATGCCCATACCTAACCATGCAGTTGCAATCCAGAAGATCGCCAATTGTAAGTGATATCCTTTAGAAATATTAAATGGCAGGATATCATGAATCCATTTTATACCGAAGAAACTGTCTGGTTCGATATAATAGTGGGCTAGCAATGCCCCAAACATACATTGTACAAAGAAAAGAATTGAAACAATAACAAAGTACTTTCCTGATTTTACTTGTGAGTTTGTTACCGGTATTTTTCGCAAATCAATTTTAGGGAAATTCCCTTCCTTATATGCCTCTTGCATACTGAATTGATAACGATAGAAAACAAATAGGATAATTCCGACCATCAAGACAAAGATTGTTACACTTGCGCCGCTCCACCAAACAGCCGAGAAAGATAAATGGTTACCGGCATCTTCATAATATGGCCAGTTATTAGTATAAGTAATTTTATCCCCAGGACGAACCGTACTTGAAAGCCATGCTGTCCAGAAGAAGAAATCAGAAATCTGCTTAATTTGATCGCCTTTTGCAACATAGGCACGGTCATTTTTCGGCATATCACTATCTTTAATTAGATTTGCTTTTAATCCCCAGTGATCGCCTTTTGTGAAAATATTCTTATAGTAAGCTCTTACTCTTTCAAGTCCAAAAGCTTGTGCATCTGTTAAATTTAATGATTCTTTACTGCTATCATAACGATTTTTACGCATTTCTTTTATTACAGCATTTTTAATCGCAGATTTTTCATCTACACTTAGACTAGAAAACTTTTTACCATACTGTTCATTTGCTTTAAAGTCCTGCATTCCTTCTGTATAAATCTTTAAAGATTCAGCTGTATAGTCTGGACCCATATATGATCCGTGCCCTAATACTGTACCGTAATCCATCAAACCATATTTTTGCCAAACTGCCTGACCACCCATGATTGTAGCCTTAGTAAAGAGAACATCACCCTTTTGATTGGTAACCTCCAATGGTCTCGGTGCTTGCTCTTTAAAAATCCAGTACCCACCACAAAGTAATACAGTAAAACTTACTAAAATAACTGTAATTAAAACGGATTTTAACATTCCGTTTTTATTAGTTTTTACCTTTGTAGGCGTTCCCCGCTGTATTTCCACTTTCTCTCATCCTCTCTTGTTTCAATTACATATCGAATTGTAATAGTTATGAAAAAATCATAGTGTGAAGGAAATCACACACATGGTGTTATTTCTCACATTCGTGTGTTGTTTTCACAAAGTTGTCACATTGAGAATTATTTTCAATAAAATTTCACTTACCTATGACGGAGGTCACATATTTGTTGTGAAACCACTGTTAAAATGGGGCTATATTGAATTACTAATACGAAGGTGATGTTAATTGAAGCAAGAAGACATTATAAAGAGGCTTTCTGCTGTCCCAATTTTTAAAGAGCTGACGGCCGCTGAGCTGGCACCTTTTGTTGAGATTGCCCAGGCTCGTTTCTATAAGCATAAAATGTATGTATTTATGCAGGATGATCCGATGGACCGGGTATTCTTTATCCACAGCGGAAAAGTAAAAATTTATAAAACGGATTTTTCCGGTAAGGAACAAATCGTCTCCGTTCTCGAACCGGGAGAAATGTTCCCACACGCAGGCTTCTTTCGAAAGGGCACTTTCCCGGCTCACGCAGAGATTATGGAGGATGCTAACCTAATTGTCATCCCAATTGATAAATTCGAGGAGATTTTAATTTCTTATCCTGAGCTTTGTATTAAACTATTTAAAGTTCTTGGAGAGAAGATAGTGGACCTGCAAAATCGACTGGAAGAGCAAATACTTCATAATACCTATGAACAAATTGTTTTACTATTAATTAGGCTCTGCAAATCAAATGGTGAAAAAATTGATGACCAATTTAAGCTGACAACGCAATTTACCAACCGTGAGCTTGCCAATATGATTGGAACCTCCAGAGAAACCGTCAGCAGAACCATCAATCAATTAAAAAAGAAAGAATTCATTTTTCTTGATGATGACGGCTATTATTTCATTAACCGAGAATCACTTAAACAGGAACTATTCTATTAATTGAATGCTTTCGTAAGTTTCTACTATATATAATGAAAAGGGAGTTGTTTCGTGATGGAACAAAGAATTGTTGAACTTGATGTACGTGAGGATTTAAAAAATAAACTGGAGCCCTTTCAAAAAATTATGGGGGCGATTAAGGATTTAAAAGAAAATGATATTTTCATTCTTCATGCAACCTTTAAACCAGTCCCATTATTCGCGGTATTAAAAACAAAAGGCTTTAGCCATGAGGCGGTAGAAATTGCCGAAGATCACTGGAAGGTAACATTTATAAAGAATCCAAAGTAATACGAATGAAGGGTGATATAAAATGATTTTAGACAACCGCGGTTTAGAACCGCCACAACCAATGATGCGAACACTTGCTGCATTAGAGACACTGCCTGATCATGAAGTTTTGACGATCATTAATGACCGCAGACCAATGTTTCTATATGAGCAATTAGAGGAACTTGGATACAATCAAAGAACTGAACAACAAGACGACGGAAGTTTTAAAATTGAAATCTTCCGATAAGAAGGTGTAAATGATGCTTCCACAAAATATGGGGAGTGAGACCAATGTTAAGCTTCCCTTTTCGTTTATTTTCTTTAGTTTAATTGCCTTAGTATTATCACAAATTGTCCTTTTATTTAATGGAGATTTACTTATAGGAGGCAGTTTTCGGATCCCTGCCATCTGGTCGGCAGCACATATACTAGTTTTAGGCTGGGCATTAATGGTAGCAATGGGAGCGATGTATCAGCTTGTACCGGTTGCTTTCTTAACAAACATCTGGAATGAAAAATTTGGATTCTTACAGTTTTTTGTTACAGCTTTTGGAATTATTGGCTTTGCCGGTTTGCTCTATTCATCACCCCAAAATGCTATTATTCCTGGAATTCTTACCCTGATTGGAATATTAATGTTCTTATTTCAAATGATGATGACTTTAAAAAAACAAACTAAGCCAAACATCCTGACTGCTTTTGTTGGTACAGCATTATTTTGTTTATTCATGACTATTTCCATGGGTATTACATTAGTTTATTTCCTTAAGACCGGCAGTGGCGCAGGAACCTATCAAGCTGTTTTTAAAAGTCATTTGTTAATGGGGGTTACAGGATGGTTTACCCTGTTGATTTTTGGTTTTTCCTATAAAATGGTGCCAATGTTTTCATTATCCCATGGTTTTCCTATGATCCAGGCTAGATATGTTTATGGATTTTACGCAGCCGGTCTCCTTGTTACATTAATCGCATTTTTAACCGGTTGGGGCCTCCTTGTAAAGCTTGGTCTATTCCTACTGCTTGTGGGCTTTTCCATCTTTAGCTGGCATATACGAATCATTGTCAAAAAAAGATTAAAGAAAAAATTAGATACACCATTTTCATTTGCGTTAGCCGCGATTCTGTTCGGCAATATCATTCATTTAGCTGCATTCATTCTTGTCTGGACTCATTCCTTCAGCTCGGTTATTGGACCGCTCGTCTATGCTTATATCATGCTCTGGATTGTATTAAGCATTGTCGGTTATTTATTTAAGATTGTTCCATTCCTTTGGTGGACTTTTAAATATAGCAAGGAAATGGGCAAACAATCGGTTCCAACATTGAAAGAGATGATGAATGAAAAACTTGTTCCGCCGCTATTTTCATTTTTTATTCTCGGAGTTTTGATTGTTTTTTCTGCATTAACCTTTAAAATTACGCTTCTCTTTACGATTGGACAATTCATTTTATCCGTAGTTTTAATTATTATTGCAATCAGTATTATTAGCGTCCTAAAAAAATAGTGAGGTGTTTATCATGAATTTAAAAGAAAAAATTCTTAACGAGCTAAAAAATGTTTATGACCCTGAACTTAATATTAATGTTGTAGATCTTGGCTTAATTTATGATTTAGATGTTTCAGGTGAAGGGGATGTTAAAATAACCATGACCTTAACAACACCAGGATGCCCACTGCATGACAGTATTACAACGGGTGTTCGTTATTGTGTAGAAGGAATCGAGGAAACAAGAAATGTTGACGTAGACCTAGTTTGGACACCAGCCTGGAGCCCGGAAAAAATGACACCGGAAGGTCTTAGACTGCTAGGAAGATAATTTTAAAAGGGTCACGTAGCGTGACCCTTTTCGTTTACACTTCTTTAGCCCCTACAGGCAGTATCTCTTTTATTTTTTCTAAAATATTGGATCCTATATCATTTTCAAGCAAAATATGAACTGTTCCCCGGTCATTTTCACTTCGAATTAACCTTCCAATTCCCTGACGGAGCCTGAGAAGCATATAAGGTAAATCAATTTCTTCAAATGCCTTTTGCACACCATCCCTCTTCGCAATGAAGACGGGGTCATTCGGCGGAAACGGCAGCGAAAAAATCATAACATTCTCTAAGGATCGTCCAGGAATATCAAGCCCTTCCCATAGATGGATTGAGCAAAGGATGGAATTTTCCTCATTTTGAAATTTCGATACAAGTGTGCTGATTTCTTCATCACCTTCGAAATATATAGGATATGGGAGAGTGTCTGCCAATTTTCCCTTAAGTAATGCCAGATCATTTTTATTGTTCAAGAGAATAAGTGTACGACCTTCTGATTCAATCATTTTCTTTGTTAAGTACTCCACTTTATCTGTTATTCTTTCTTTTTCAAACCTCGGAAGATAAATCTCCATCAATTCCTCATAGTTGAAAGGAGAAGAAACAGAAAAGGATAGAAAATCATGAATCCCAAGACTATTAGCTATATAGTCAAATGATTTTTGATTGGATAAGGTTGCGGAAGAAAAAACAAATGGAAGTTTTTGTGAGAATACTTCATCCCTTAATACCTCTTCCACCATTTTCGGCATAATCACAAGTGTCCGTTCACCCATATTTTCTTCAAACCATGTAATCCCGTTCATTTCCTTAAGAAAAAGTGAAAGGGAATAAGTGATTTGCTCAAGGTATTCCTCAACTATTTTTAAATCATATTCATTTATAACAAATAATTCACTTTCAAACACGAGTTCTTCTTCAAGCTTTTGCAAGGTATCAAGCAGCTTTCTTCCCTGTTTAATTAAGGTTGGATGCTTAGAAATGATTTGTTTTTCAGAACCTAGTGAGACTTGGGAAAACTGGGCGATTGCGTTGAAAAATACATCATTTTCTAATAGAGCCTCTTCAATCGTGTACAGTGTATTTTCACGAACTTCATTTTCCATCAATCTGGTCAGCAACGACTCAAGCAAAGTGTCTGTAAAGCGATAGCTAAGTGCCTTCTGCGCCGCAAATTCTAATAGGTGACCTTCATCAAATACAACGGAAGAATACTCTGGTAAAAGCGGCAGCTGCCCTTCTCTTTTCCTTGATTCCTTTGTCCAAACATGTTCCATATAAAAGTCATGAGAACAAATGATAAGATCCTTTGCGTGACGGTAGTAATCTCTGTGTAATGTAAGACCACAGCGATGCCGTTTTTCGCAGGAAAAACAATCCTGAACAGGGTCCCAGCTTATCTTTTCCCAAATTTCATCGGAAATAACCGGATAATCCTTGCGGTCACCATATCTTTCAAAGGTCTGCATCGAACCATCCGTATGAAGAAATTCAGGTAATTTTTCATAAATATCGTTCAGTTCATCGGAAAGGTCTAAATCTTTTACTTGATCCAACTTTTTTATACATAAATATTGATCCCTCGATTTTGCAAGCCGGACATCCATATTTAATCCTAAAACAGATTCAAGTTTTGAGATATCTCCTTCTTTTTTTACTAACTGTTCAATTAACGTTTCATCTGCACAGGCGATAATAGCCGGGCGATTTGTGTAACGTGCATACATAATTGCATAAAGCAAATAAACAATCGTTTTCCCTGTTCCAACTCCTGCTTCAGCAAACATTATTTTTTTATCTTTAAAAGCCTTTTCTAGCTGAAAGGCCATATAAATTTGCTCATCTCTTAATTCGAAACCGGCGTCAGGGAGAATCTCATAAAATAAATCACCAATCCATTCGCCTAGTTTGTCATAAAATGATTCAGTTTTTGAAACAGTAAATGGAAACCCGTTTTGCATAAAATCCCCCTCTATAAAATGCAGCGCTCGGAAAAGAGCGCTACACATTGAATTGCAATATATTGTCTACAATTCCGACTGCCTTGGCGGCCGCTTTCCCCAATATTGATATAGGTCTGTACGAATAAACCCATTAAAAAGCTTTCTTTTTTTCGTTGCAGGCTTCCCATATAATTGTTCAAAGTTTTCATTTGAAGTCATTATATAAATGGACCAAGTATCAAGCTTGCTAAAGGCTAGTCCCATTTCTTTGTACATTTGCTCTACTGCATTTTTTTCCCCAAGTCGTTCGCCGTAGGGTGGGTTCCCAACAATAACACCATATTCCTTTTTAGTCGAAATATCTTTTACCTGCATTTGTTTGAAATTAATTAATTCACCAAACCCTGCTTCAAAAGCATTCTCCTGAGCGATTTTCACCATACGATGGTCAATATCTGAACCTGTAATATCAAGGGGCTGATCGTAATTTGCCAAATCCTCCGCCTCTGTTCGAACATCATCCCAAACCTTGGAAGGAATCCAATTCCAACTTTCTGACACAAACTCTCGATTAAATCCAGGAGCAATATTTTGCCCAATTAAAGCAGCTTCAATTGGAATCGTTCCAGAACCACAAAAAGGGTCTATAAACGGACGGTCAGGCTTCCAATTAGTAAGCATGATTAGAGCAGCTGCAGTAGTTTCCTTTAACGGAGCCAATCCTTGATCAGCCCTATAGCCGCGTTTATGAAGTCCATCACCGCTGGTATCAATCGTAATCGTAGCAACATCCTTTAACATAGCCACTTCAATACGGTATAATCCACCTGTTTCCTCGAACCAGGAATTCCTTTTATAATGAGTTTTCATTCTTTCAACAACGGCCTTTTTTACAATCGATTGGCAATCTGAAATACTAAAAAGCTTAGATTTTACTGACTTGCCGATTACAGGAAACTCTGCATCTTCTGGTAGATATTTTTCCCAAGGCAATGCCTTTGTTTTTTCAAATAATTCATCAAAGGTATAAGCTTTAAATTCTCCAACCTTTATCTTTACTCTTGCAGCCGTCCGCAGCCATAAATTAGTACGGGCGATTGCATACTCGTCTCCAGTAAATGTTATTTTCCCATTATCCACTTCGCATTCATAACCAAGTGAACGGACTTCTTTCGCAACAAGAGCTTCTAGACCCATAGCTGCCGTTGCGATTAATTGATATTTTCCCATTATTTCACCCTTAACAAAATATGTATGTTCTCATTATAGACCAAACGCATAGCTTGAATGCACTCGACAATTGAAAATAAAAAAGCCCTCCCTATTAGGAGAGCCGTTCAATTCTTCATACTTTCCCATTAAAAACGTTCTGTAAGCCATGTTCTGTACCATAGTACTACAATCGATTTTAACATCTCGTACTTAGGTGGTAATCATCTATCTACAGAATCTCAATGACTCTGTCCTTCTCCTTGTTCAATTCCTCAGAGAAAGTGCCCCTACCATAATTTGGGTTTCTCGCTCGTGGGGTTTACCGCGTTCCACCCTTTCCATTTCTAGAAAGGCTCCGTCACTGTGGCACTTTTATAGGTATTCATACCATATCCCATAGGACTTAGGTATTTTCCCGGCCGTCAGCTGGATAACCCAGCTGCCCTAGCTTATGAATTCGCTAGGCACGAACACTACGAGCATCGCAGCTCGTGCGAGCATGGACTTTCCTCTACAATTCGCCAAAGCGGTTGTAGCGATTACCCGAACGTAATTAATGAAGACAATTTTTATTATATGTATTTCATGGATGTAATTCAATGGTTTTTATTAGGAAATACGGGTATTTTCTGTTAATCGTATAATTTGCTACCAAAAACATGCTTTTCAAGATTGGATAAACGTTTTAAAATATCAAAATTCGTTGTACCGGCTGGCTGGGAAATCGGCTGCCTTCTTGATGTTTCTTCAAGCTGCTTACGTAAGCGAAGATTTTCCTGTTGCAGATCATCTATTTCTTGATGAAAGATTTCGTAATCCTTAATAATTAAATCCAAAAATTTATCCACATCTTCTTGTTTATACCCTCTTACTGCGGTTTTAAACTCTTTTTCTAATATATCCTTTGCTGTTAATTTAACTTTATCAGACAGCATTCAAATCACCTCAAAATTCGCCAATCATTACCTATTATTTTTTCAAAAATATGCGCTTTTGTCAATTTATCTTTCCTAAATGATTAAAAATCAGATCTTTTTAATTGTTCCTCTTCAACAATCAACTGTAAATCATAAAAGGTAATCAGTTGGATAGGATAGGACCTCAGGCTTTGGTATTGAAGGGCTAGTTCATACAGGTATTTGGGACTTCCCTCTTTTTCCTGATCGTAAAGAAGTAGGAGCGCATCACTTTTCTCAAGAAAAAATTGATTTTTAAGCCGGAACTGCCATGGCTTTTCATAAACTTTTTTTGTAACGGAGTCTACAAAATCTGCCTGCATCAGAACAGATTCATACCACTCTTTATTTTTTTCACTCCAGTTTGCCTCTTGTTCCAAAAATGGTGTAATAACGGCTAGTCTTAATTCAGGAAATTCTTCCTGTAGTTCAAAGACAGCTTCCCCTGCCCAAAGTTCAACTCCTAATTGGCCGCTGATTAATACCCATTCGAGTCCTTCCTCGAGCATATGAAGCAATTCTTTTTTGATGGCAGCCTTTATGAAAAAGACAGAAGGGTGGTCATTTTGAAAAATCCCTAATTCAAAGGGCTTATAACCGGAAATTGTGAGTACCTTCGGCATGACTACTCCCTCTAAAAAAATTTTTTAAAATAGGACAAACACATTTTAAAAGATAACATATTATGTAGTAAACCAAAAAGAAACAAGGGCTAAAAAGCCCTTGTAAAATTCGCCTTATTCTTAGTAAAAACCAGGTCCCATTGGTCCTGGTCCCATAGGGCCTGCTCCCATTGGTCCAGGTCCCATTGGTCCTGCTCCCATTGGGCCGGCACCCATTGGCGCATTTGCCATTGGCCCAACTGCACCTGGCATTCCACATGGGGAACAACAGTTAATATGTTGGTTACAAACCTCTTCACAACAAGAAGCAGATTGTGGACAGTAGTGTTTATGTTGATACATATGATGGTTCACAGTTGTTGTGTGAACAGGATGAATGTGTGGCACCACCGTTGATGAGAACGTATGGTTCACAATGTTTGTTGTCGGATGAATGACTGGCGGCGTAACATTAGTACCTAAATACATATTGATATCTCCTTTCAGATAGTAATTCGATTTACACTAATAGGCTATGATGAAAGAAGGATTCTTGTACTAAGGAAAATACCTAATTTTATGCCGGACAGATTTTATTTTTGAAAAACCTAAAAGATTGAATAAAAGCTATCTTTTAAGCTTGTAAAAAGGACAGCAGTCAAACAAACGACAGCAAAAAATAAAAACAAGATTGCCTTATACATATTACCAGCTCCATAATTATTTTTGAGTCGTTTTTACTCACACAGTTTTACATTTTACCGTGTTTAACGATGATAAACAATATGGATTTACTGGTTTTTGCGTGAAAAAAATATGAAATTTTTGTTACAAAAATCGAAATATAGCGAATTTTGCGCTTACCCAGGAAATTTGACGAGTTTTTTCTCCAATCGTTTTAATCTTAACTCAAGTTGATAAAGAGAAAGCGGATGAGTATCCTTTTTTTGTCTTTGTAATTGGCTGACAATGTCCATCGCTTTTATACAATATTTTCTAGCTATCTCCACATCTTTTATTCTATGTTCATAAATCTTTGTCAATTCAAGGCATGATTCTTGAACAATCCTTTTGTCTTCTGAATTAACTGTTTCACTTAAAAGGTGCACTACCCTTTCCCATTCCCGTTCCTTCTTTAATTGAAAGGCTAGAGCCAGTTTCGCGTGATCAGAAGGCAGATCATTCCCGTCTGCAAGGTTTGTTAACACCTTTTTTGCTTCATTATCTTCACCTATAGCGGCAAACCATCTTCCAACCTCAAAGGTTTCCATCCTGGTCCGATTCGGGTCAATACCGCAAATTTGAAAGGTTAAATGAGTATACAAGGTAACAAGGGAAAGGATATCCACTTCATTGTGTTTTAAGATGCCAATCATTCCGTCAGGCTGTTTACTCTCGATAAAATCAAAATAAATCATTGGAGCCAAAAAACCCGGAATATCATCAATCCTTTCAACACCTAATACCTCTTTTTCAACAACAGCCAATTTTAAACGATCCAACCTATGTTTCCAGAGTCTCCTTGCAGAATGGAACAAATCAAAATGTCCAAAGGACGGCAGTTTTGGAACATGGTCCCTGACAAGTGTATGCCTCGTCTTTACCTGCGGCCAGTCAAACGATTTGCCATTATAAGTTACTAGAGTCTTATAGTTTACTTTTTCCAAAAAACTGTGATATAAAGGGACCTCCGCACCTGGATTAGGCAAAATATGCTGTCGTAAGATTAATTCATTTCCTGAGACACTGGCATAACCAAGTAAAAAAATCGTATTGCCGACTCCACCGCCAAGACCTGTTGTTTCCGTGTCAAAAAAGAATAATTCATTAGCACGATGTCCTGCAGCAGATAATGGATGGCTAATAGATTGTTTGTTCCATATTTCAACAGCTGCAAGAAAATCTTGAAAATGATAATGCCCATGCCGGTGCGATAATGGATATTTAATCTCGCGGATAAGACAGTAATTTTGATCGAGCACATATGGAAAAACATTTTCACTTTCCCATTGCTCCCTAAAGGGAATCTCCAACAAGGAAGACTCAGGAACACTTAAGTCTTTTTCTATTTGAACTCCAGTTGAAATATGTGGTTTTAACCGATTTAGTTTATTTTTTAAGGACACTTTTTACACTTCCCTTATCGACCCGGAAAACTTTACAAAAACATTTATAATTTTAATTGCATCTTTTTTGGATTGCTCATTAATCGTGTCAGCGCCAATACAGGATGGACAACCGGATTCACATTGGCAATGCTCAATCATTTTTCTAGTTTCTTCAAAGACCTCTGGCATCCCTTGATAAATTTTTTCACTTAGGCCTATCCCACCAGGATAGCGGTCATAAAAGAATATCGTTGGTTTTTCGTTATGATCCGCTTTAACCTGCGGAATGACATGAATATCTTGTGGGTCTGCCATCACAAACAATGGGGCTATATGGTTCAGAGCATGGGCGGCTCCAATCAATCCTTGTTCTAACCTCTCTTGACCCATTTCAGAAAATGACTGATCTAATGAAATCCACGCTGCATTTGTATGCAGTTCTTCTTCGGGCAAATGGATTGGACCGGAACCGATATTTTCATGAGTTTCAAACTTGATTTTTTTAAAAATCGTTGCCATGGCGCGGACACTTACATCGCCAAAACCGATTTCGGCTTGAGTTTGCGAGGAAAGCTTATCGACCTCAAGGACCTTTAATTGGACAGCTAGATTTGCATCAGTAAAATAGTCAACGTCCACTTCCCGAACAAATGCCTTTTTTTCGTCCCAATCCAGCTTCTCAACCTGGTATTGACGGCCTTGATGCAAATAAATGGCTTCATCATGAAGTAATGTCATGGCGGAAAAACGGTCCATTTCGCCAATCACCTTTACATTCGCAATATCTGATTGATCTACAATTACAATATTTTCCTGAGAAGCAGACCGAAGGCTAATATTGTGGGCAGGAAAGGAATCATTCATCCAATACCATTTATCCCCATTTCGATAGAGAATGCGCTCCTCTGTTAAATATTCTAATAACTCTTCTGTATCCACAGACCCAAATTTCTCCTCCTTCTTAAAAGGAAGCTCATATGCTGCACATTTCATGTGGTCAATTAAAATGATTAGATTATCGGGATTGATTCTTGCTGTTTCCGGACTTTTATTGAAAAAGTATCCCGGGTTCTGGATAATATATTGGTCTAGTGGACTCGAACTGGCTACCATAATAACCAGGGCCTCTCCGTGCCTTCTTCCGGCTCTTCCTGCCTGCTGCCATGCACTCGAAATGGTCCCTGGATAGCCTGTCATAATACAAACCTGAAGCTGGCCAATATCCACTCCTAGCTCCAGAGCATTGGTGCTTACAACCCCATAAATGTCTCCTGAACGCAGACCCTTCTCAATTTTTCTTCTTTCCGTCGGAAGATATCCGCCTCGATATCCCATAATTGACTTTGGACCTAATTGGTTTTTCACCAATTCCTGAAGATAGGTTAAAATGATTTCAACCCTTACCCTGCTTCTCGCAAATACAATCGTTTGAATTTTATTTTTTAATAATTCACCGGCAATTTTCCTTACCTCGAGTGTGGCACTTCGCCGAATATTTAGCGGTTTGTTCACAATCGGCGGATTATAGAATAAAAAGTGTTTCTTGCCGCTTGGGGCACCATTATTATCAATTAAGCACATTTTTTCTTCCGTTAACGCTTCTGCCAGCTCAAGAGGATTTGCAATCGTTGCGGAAGTACAAATAAAAACGGGATTGCTGCCGTAATACCGGCAAATCCGTTTTAATCTTCGAATCACATTGGCAACATGACTGCCAAAAACCCCCCGATACGTATGGAGTTCATCAATCACAACAAATTTAAGATTTTCAAAAAGGGACACCCATTTTGTATGATGCGGCAATATTGCAGAATGGAGCATATCCGGATTGGTAATGACGACATGTCCCGCCTTCCTCACTCTTTGCCGAATAGTCGCCGGTGTATCTCCGTCATATGTATAGCTATTTATATCCACACCCGCTGCCTGAATGATTTCGTTTATTTCACTTTTTTGATCCTGTGCAAGTGCTTTTGTCGGAAACATATATAATGCCCGCGCATTTGGATTTTGGAGAATCGTCTGCAAAACGGGCAGGTTATAACAAAGGGTCTTACCTGAAGCAGTTGGTGTTACTGCCACAATGCTCCTGCGGGCCATAACAGTTTTATAGGCAGTGCTCTGATGTGTATAAAGTTCTTTTATTCCCTTACTGTTCAATGCCTGACTTAAAACAGGATGTAAGGATTCAGGCAATGAAACGGTTTGGGCCGGTTTTTCTTCAATTGTCTCCCATGTCAGGATATTTTCTTTAAATTGTTCATTTGTCTTTAACTCAGATATAATTTCCTGCAGGTTTTTTTTCAACTTCATAAACCTCACCTCAATACTTCTATTTTATCGAATGAACGTTCGTAATTAAAGAGTTAAAAGGTTATTTTTCCTTATTTTAATTCTGGAGGATTATTCCAGCCGCCTTTTTTTAGCCACAATTTTGTAACATTTACAACACATTTTTTTAAGATAATACAGGTAATGATTAAAAAAAGGCTTGTTTTTTTGATACAATAGATTAAAACTAATTTAATGTGGTGAAAGAATGAAAATAGAAGAAATTAAAAAGGTACTTTCAGAATTCACTCTCTTTCGGGACTTAAATGACTATGAATTAACCAAAGTAACCGATATCGCGATTGTGAGGGAATGGAAAAAACATAGCCATGTTTTTTTACAGGGAGACCCGCTTGAAAATGTCTACTTTATTAAAAGTGGGAAAGTAAAAATCTATAAAAGCGATATTAGCGGGAAAGAACAACTTGTTAACGTTATGAAAAAGGGTGAAATGTTTCCGCATGTCGGCTTTTTTAGAAAAGGAGACTACCCTGCCTATGCTGAAATCCTCGAGCCATCAACCTTAATTGCAATCCCCATACTAAAGTTTGAATCTGTGCTAATTGAAAACCCTGAGTTATGTATAAAAGTATTTCGTGTCCTTGGGGAAAAAATTGTTGATCTGCAAAACCGGTTGGAGGAACAAATTCTTAATAATACGTATGAACAAATTATAAAATTACTCATCCGCCTTGCACAAAAGTATGGCAAGAAGCTTGAAGATAGCACCCTCCTCTTAAAAGCGGAATTTACCAATAAGGATCTTGCCAATATGATTGGAACAACCCGGGAAACGATTAGCCGGACACTGACAAAAATGAAAAAAGAGGAATTAATTGAAGTTGACGATGAAGGCAATATGATGCTTGATATCGATATTCTGATGGAAGAGATTCATTTAATCTAAGGAAAGTTTAACCGCTGCCTCACTTGGCAGCGGTTTTTATTCTGTGTTCCTATCCAAACCCAGGCCCACCCTGTTATTCAGGCACATACCTAGTACTGTTAGCATATGATGTTGTGTGAAATTCTTGAAAGTGAGGGAATTGCAATGTCATCCAAGCTTCCGGGCGATCCAAATAACAAAAAAAAATCAAAAACCGAGCCGTTCAGCGATCTATTTAAATCCATGAATGACTTGTTTCATGAACAGCCTATAAGAGGTTTTTTACAATCGATTGATGAATTCTTTAAAACTCCCTTTCCACTCAGTGCGGCCTTTCCCGTTGAAACGGTTGAAACGAAGGAGGAATATATTATTACGGCAGAACTTCCGGGGATTAAAAGAGAACAGATTCATCTAAATATTTCCGGCCATTACGTAACGATTTCCATTGATAACAATGAAATGATAACCGAGGAAGATGAAAATAATCAGCTTTATCATAAAAGGCAATTGCGCCAGCATTCCTCCAGAACCATTTCACTTCCCTACCAAATCAATGAAAAAAAAGTAAAAGCCTCCTATCGAGATGGCTTACTTCAGATCCGAATTCCTCAGGAAAAAGGAAAAGTCATCAGAATTGAAGAATAACCTACAAGAAACATAAAAAAGGCGGCTTATCGAAGCCGTCTTTTTTATGTTTTGAACATTCCGCCAAGCCCCTTTACCAGTGTAGAAACTTGATTTACTGCATTCATCATTGTACCAGCAGTATTCATCATTTTATTAAGATCTACTGTCCCATCCTGGGATTTAAACGAATTCATAATCGATTTCATTCCCCCAGGTTGTTTGGGGATCATGTTTTGTTTTGGATAAGGATTCATCATTGGATACCCGTTCATGGGCATATACTGGTTAGGAACCTTTTTCTCTTGTGGCTGAAGTGGATTTTGGAAAAGAAATTGCGAATTCTTCTGTGAAAACTGCTGGTTTGGATAGGGCATTTGCTGTTGAAACATTCCTTGTTGATAGGTTTGGCCAACCATTTTCGGTAAGTATGGGTTTTGCTGCTGGTACTGGTTCCAATCGTAATTTTGTGTTGGGGACGGATACGGAAATGGCTGATTTAAAACAAACCCTTGATGATTTCTTTCATAATCAACTGGCCACCCTTGCTTCCTTTGCCCTGGTAATCCACGATTGAAGTAGGGATCTGGCCGATAGTTACCATACATGGGCAAACATCTCCTCCGCACTTTCATTACTTCACTTTATGATAAAAACCCAAGAAAGGTGATTATTTTTAAAAGTACAGCGATTTGTCAAAACGAAACGAATTTTGTCTGAAGTTTAAATATTTCAAAAACAAAAAATCCTTTTTTTTCGTGATACGATAGAAAAAAGGTGAAGGAGGAGAAATCTATGGATATTCATGAATTAAAAAGCAAATTTATTCAAAGTCGAGATTACAGCACAAATGATGTTAATACACTAATGGATTTTGCCAAGAAAGCCTATATTCACAATGAAATTAGCATTAAAGAATATCGCCTTCTTGTCCGTGAACTTGAATCTCAAGGCGCGGTTATTCCTGAAAATTATACGGAAAACTCCCTCATCGAAAATTCTAACTAAATCACTTTAAAGAGATGCCATTTGGCATCTCTTTTCTATTTTTCTAACTCCAATAATAGACCTGTTAAAAAATATTCTACCGTTCGATTTGTATTCGTGAACCTTGTTCGGCTTGTTTCCGGGAAAAAGGCTTGGATGGATAAATCAGAAATATGTTCGGCTGTAAGATCAATTTGCTTTTCATGAATATGCTTTCGAGAGTTTTCTTTTAGCCATTTTTTCATTAACTCCTTCCATTCATCCGTTACCACCTTTACTTCATCAGCAAAAGGTTTTACCACTTGATGAAAATCCTGTTTTATCCCTGTTTTACGTACTTCTTGATAATATTTCAAGAACAATTGATTGTTTTGAAGTAATTTTTGCGTTAGTTCTTTATGTCGCTCTTCCATATGCTACCTTCCTTTTTTGGCAAAAATAAAAAGTAGCCGTAAATGCCAAAGCTACCTTAAAAAGATATTCTCTATTTTACTGTTTATTAAAAGCCAAGTTCAAGCTTTAGCCTTCCAGAGACATGATTTTGCTTCAGATCTGTATTATTGAAAGTATCAGGGAAGAGATGCCCCATTTCCACTTCTATTGCTGATAATTGTTGTTTAGGCACTGTCAATTTATTGTGTTCATCTTCCACTAAACTGTTTCGAAGGTCTGAGAATGATGCCTCTAGAACCGACTCTAATTCTTCCAACTGATCGTAAATATCTGTCAGCATCGTAAGCAGCATTTCTTTTTCAGACATTGGCTTATTCATGATTAACAGCCTCCTCAAGTTTTCTATAAGATAGTATTCTCCCTCTTTTTCCTGCTTCCTTCTACCATGACAAAACTAGAAGTTATTCGTCAAACAAAGTGTAATTTTGGCATTTTAAGCTTACGTATTCGACAAATCGTATTCCGAATGAAATTAGTAAAAACGTACAAGCTAGAAATGGAGGTGTTTTCGATGACAAATAAAAAACAGCAAAATAAAAATCCTAGACAATCAGAGACTGAAAAAAGAGCTGGCTATGGTGATAAAAAACTAGAAGGCCCAAATCGGCCGGCAGAATAACGAAAAAGCAAGGAAACTCCTTGCTTTTTTTCTTTTATAAAGGTTATTGAAAGAACAATATTGATTTGAACTACGTTGATTGGAGCGGAAGGCACGAAGACTCCTGCGGGAGTACGAGGCAGGGGAGACCCCACAGGAGCGAAGCGACGAGGAGGCTCCCCTGCACGCCCGCGAACCGCTTGTGTCTGGAGCGGAAATCAACAGGCCCTTTTGCAGGGACAATCAATAAATTAGTATTTTTCTTACAATCTGAGCAAGAATCACCCTGCTTTTTTCGTTTATGTAAGTGTATTTTTTAAGGCAAGCATCAGTTCTAACTGCCTTAATTTCTTGAAATACCAATCTGTTAGGTGAATTGAATGTTTATGACTGACTGGTCCATGGAGCCATATTGGGGATACAAGTTGTTGTTTATTCCAATCCTCATAGGTATGTTGATGATGTTTAATCACAGGAAAAGCTGCTCTTAAGATCGGCGTTTTTCTTGCAATCTTCGTTTTAAAGTACTGTTCATAATCATACCTTGAACCTGTATGCGGTGTACGATTGGCAAATTCAAAAAAATAAGGAAATAAACGTGGATGAAAAAGAATGTTTGCAAGCCGTTTCCCCAAATGAATTCTTTTTGAAACCGATCGGAATCCATTCACACAGGACCCATACACTTCTCCCCCACAGGTTGGAAACAATACACAGCTGAAATGAAGCCAATCCTGAAAAGTGAAAATCATCGAACGAAACACTTTCTTCTTATAAATTGGATGCTCAATTATTGGTTGTTGAATGACATTTTGTTCATTAATAATTAGAGCCGTCATCATTCTGAACTTATCTTTTTCATTCCAATAGTGAACCCATTCTTTTTGAATAAATGAAGAAACATTGAAATATGGAAGTAAATGAAACATCGAACGGTCTAATCTCGTCGAATATTGATAGAGCAACAGCTGGGGGAAAACATCGTGGAAAATTAACCAATTAGCCCGCTCATAGGTTAGGAAAAGCTGCTTTCTTATTTTTGGCTCCAATAAATGCGGGAAAATAGACCCTTCAAGGTCACACATATTCCATCCTCCATTCCTTGAAACCATATGGGCAAGAAAGGACCAAATAATATCAGGATTTTTCTTGAAATACCGAAAATAGGCATTTGTTCTTGAAATATTATCGAGATTTTTCTTATCCGTTTCAGTTATTATTTGACGGATAATCTCCTGTTCCTGTATTGTAAAATGATTCATTATGCTCTTCCCTTGTAAAATAAAAGTTATAATGATTAGAATACGGAACTTGCAAATTTTTATGCACCCAACTCCGCTGTGATTTGTTATGATAAGTAATAGTTTGAGAGGTGCAAGATATGAGTGTGAATTATCCAAACGGAAAACAGTATATTCCTAATGCAGCGGCAAATACCAAAATTGCTTATAAGAAAAAAAATGAATCTTACAGTAATCGAGGAATGACTCTTGAAGAAGACTTAAATATTACAAATGAATTTTACAGAGAGAAAAAAATTGCGGTTGTTCATAAAAAACCTACACCTGTTCAAATTGTTCAGGTAGATTACCCAATGCGAAGTGCGGCTGTAATAAAAGAAGCTTATTTCAAGCAAGCCTCTACTACCGATTATAACGGGGTATATAAAGGTAAATATATTGATTTTGAAGCAAAAGAAACACAGAATTCCAGTTCATTTCCCTTAAAGAATTTCCATGAACACCAAATCCGGCATATGGAAGAGGTATTGCTTCAGGGAGGAATCTGTTTTGTTATTTTAAGATTTACAAAACAGGAACAGGTTTATTTGCTTGAAGCGAAAAACTTATTACAATTTTGGGATAGAATGAAAACAGGAGGAAGAAAATCAATTACCAAGGAGGAAATTGAACAACTTGGGTATTACATTCCGCTTGGATTCCAAGCAAGAATTGACTATATTAGAATAATAGATACACTTTATCAATTGTCTTAAATAACCTTGAGTGAAGTTGGAAAGGAAGGACTTTAAAAATGGCTGATCAATATCAATCAAGAGAGGAGCGCCGAAAACAGAAGCAAGCAAAGGGCAAACCCAAAACAAAAACAAAGAAAAAACCTAAAGGGATTATAAAAAAGATATTTTTAACCCTTGTCGCCCTTGGAATTGTCATGATTTTGGCCGGGGTTGGAACTTTTGCCTACATGGTGAAAGACGCTCCAAAACTTGATCCAAAGGTTTTAAAAGATCCCATTTCATCGAAGATTTTAGATATGAATGGCCACCTACTGACTGAAGTGGGTGCTGTTAACAGGGAATATGTCGACTATAAGGATATACCAAAGCTTTTGGAGAATGCCGTCCTGGCTACGGAGGATTATCGTTTTTATAAGCACCATGGAATTGATCCTATCCGTCTTGGCGGTGCTGTGCTGGCTAATATTAAGCATGGATTTGGGGCTGAAGGTGGAAGTACCATTACCCAGCAGGTAATTAAAAATTCCTTTTTAACACCTGAGAAAACAATAAAAAGAAAAGTGGAAGAAGCGTGGCTTTCCTATCAGCTAGAACAGAAATATACAAAACACCAAATTTTTGAAATGTATGTCAATAAGGTAAATATGTCAGAAGGCAGCTACGGGATGGCAACGGCTGCTGAAACCTATTACGGAAAAAAACTAAAGGATTTGACATTGCCTGAAGCTGCCTTGCTAGCGGGAATGCCGCAAAGTCCTAATAATTACAATCCATTTACAAATCCTGACCTCGCAGAAAAAAGACGCAATATCGTATTATCCTTAATGCATCAACACGGTTTTATTTCAAAGCAAGTGATGGAAGAAGCCATGAAGGTTCCGATTAAAAAAGGATTAGTAAAAGAAGACAAGCGCAAGATTGATGAGAAACCTTTTGATTCTTTTGTTGATGCAGTAATTGATGAAGTGAAACAGCAAGGAGATTTTGATATTTTCTCCGATGGATTAACTATTTATACAACGGTAGATCCAAAGGCACAAAAATATGTTTATAAAATGCTGAACACCCAGGATGTGATTAACTATCCTGATGAAAAGTTCCAGGCTGGTATTTCACTTCTTGATACGAAAACTGGAGCAATCCGGGCAATCGGCGGCGGTCGAAATCAGCAAGTTAAACGCGGTTTCAACTATGCAATTGATACAAGACGCCAGCCGGGTTCAACCATCAAGCCTGTCTTGGATTATGGCCCAGCCATTGAATATTTAAAATGGGGAACATATCAGACAATTGATGATAAACCGGTAAAATATTCGACTGGCCAAACCTTTGGAAACTGGGATGGCCGCTACATGGGGAGAATGACCATTCGAACTGCATTGCAATTATCTAGAAATACCCCAGCTGTACAAACCTTACAGCAGGTAGGATTAGATCGCGCCAAAAAGTTTGCTAATAATTTAGGGATTCCTTTGAAAGAAATTTATGAATCCTATGCAATCGGTGGATTAAGGGACGGTGTTTCTCCTCTTCAAATGGCCGGTGCATACAGTGCTTTTGGTAATAATGGTTTATATACAAAACCATATGCAGTGAAAAAAATTAAACTACGTGATGGAACTGTCATTAACACCACACCAGAAACAAAAGTGGTGATGAAGGATTACACAGCCTTCATGATTACCGATATGCTTAAAAGTGTCCTACAATATCCGGGTACAGGAACAAGGGCCAACGTCCCAGGACTTCATATCGCAGGGAAGACAGGAACAACGAATTATACAGACGAGGAAAGAGCACAATGGAATATCCCGAGCAGCTCTTATATTCCAGATGCCTGGTTCTCCGGTTATACACCAAATTACACAGCATCGATTTGGACCGGATATAAGGACCGTTCCACCCCAATTGCACCGGGAGATGGACAAAAGATTGCTCAAGATATGTTTAGGAATTTAATTTCCTATGTATCTGAAGGGAAACAAACATCCGATTTCCCTGTTCCAAATAGTGTTCAAAGGGTAAGAATTGAAAAAGGCTCAATGCCGCCGGTACTTGCAAGTCAATATACACCATCAAATTTGGTCATTACAGAATATGCTGTTAAAGGGAACGCACCAAGCAGAGTATCAACTCGATATGATAAATTGAATGCACCTGGCAGTGCATCAGTAAAATACGACGAAAAAAATAATCAGCTTGTTCTTAAGTGGAGTTATAAAAATAAATCATCAGCGAATATTCAATTCGCTGTGACTGTTGATAATGGTTCCGGACAAACAAGTTTAACAACTGAGAACAAATCCATTTCAATTCCAAATGTTACACCGGGAGCAACCTATAAATTTACCATTGTTGCAACCGACGGAAGCCGGAAAAGTGATTCGGCTGCTGCAAGCTTCACTGTACCAAAAGCTCCTGAAGAAACAACTCCTGGAAATGAAAACAATGGTGATAACGGAAATAAGAACGGTACACCATCTGATACGAATCCAGGACAGGATACCGGTCAAGACCAGGGCAACGGTACTGGTACTGGTACTGGCACTGGCACTGACACTGAACAAGGACAGGGTCAGGGTCAAGATCAGGGTACTGGCACCGAACAAGGAAATAATCCAGGTAATAATGATCAAGGCACTACTGACACTAATACCGGCACAACAGACAGCGGTACCACTACCCCAGACACTGAACAGCCGGGTACCCAATAACATCAAAAAAAGCGTCTAGCCTTATGGCTTTGACGCTTTTTCTTTAATATTTTTTTTAACAAACTGTTTTTCTTGTTCAAGAAAAAGTTCAGAAAGCTGACGATAGGAATGAAAAAGGTTTGGTCTTTTGAGGATAAAGCCAATCCTCTCACCGATGTTAACAGGTCTGTATGGTAATGAATCAAGTGGCAGTGGTTCTTTATCAACCACCGGCAATTCATTCGACCAAAATAAGAATTTAAGAAATAAGTTAATCCCCTTTTTCATTCCCAGATTCGTATTCTCTTGATCACGAATGCGATAAAATTTTTCAAGATCTGTTTTGATCTGTCCCCATTCCAAAAGAAGACTTGGAATCACTTCGGAAGGGTTCTCCCAAGGCTTTTCAAAATTAACTCGATTTTCCATTAGGAAACATCCTTTGCCTTCATCCTCTTCTTCCCTTCCCTGCATAGCTCTAATAAAGGACAAGAAGGACATTGCGGGTTTTGTGCCTTACAATGGTATCTTCCAAAGAAAATCAGGCGATGATGGGTTACCGACCATTCCTCGGGTGGTATTTTCCTCATTAGCGTCTTTTCCACCTCAAGAACAGAATCTTTCCAGCGGCAAATGCCTAACCGTTTAGTCACTCTTTCAACATGGGTATCAACGGCAATAGCCGGTATATTATAAGCAACAGAAACCACGACATTTGCAGTTTTTCTTCCAACTCCAGGGAGCTTCGTGAGTTCATCACGATCCATAGGAATTCCCCCATCATACTCTTCTAGGATCATGCGGCATAGGCTTTGAATATTTTTAGCTTTATTACGGTATAGCCCAATTGAACGAATATCATTTTGCAGTTCTTCCAGCGGTACACTCAAATAATCTTCAGGAGTTCTGTACTTTTGAAATAAGTTTTTCGTTACTTTATTGACGAGTGCGTCTGTACATTGGGCTGATAAAGAAACAGCGATGATTAATTCAAAGGGATTAGAATGATTTAATTCACAATGGGCGTCAGGAAACATCTCGCCCATTTTATCAAGACAATAGCGAATTTGTGTATTATTCAACAAAACTGTTCACCTACCTCATAAATTAAACTTGCCTGCGATTTGCGCTTGAATCTAACACAGATTAAATAAAAACAAACGAGAGAAGTTTCTCTCGCTGATTTGAGATTTTATTGTTCGAGCCAATTGTAGAAAGGGACTGTTGGGGGTTGTTCCGAATCTTCCTGGCTTGTTTTTCTATTTTGCTGTTGTTTATTACGAAATTTTCGACCATGGTTTTTTGCTTGTTCAATTGTTTTAATCCCGTTTTTCTTCCATTCAAATAAAATCCGATCAATATAACGAAAATTCAATTTTCCGGACATTACTGCTTCGCGTAATGCAGCTTTAATAATAATGGGGTGATGATGATCATCATCCATCCACATCGCCAATGACTCGCATTCAAATGGAGATAAGGGACGCCCGAATTCTTTTTCAAAACATGTATAAAGATCTGTTTCTTCGGATTTTTTATTTGCCTCATCAACGCGTTTATTTTTCATCAAGAATTGTTCAACCAATTTCTCTAGCAAGGGAATCACAGAATACCTTTCATACCGAATCCCATCCTGTGAATATTCATCAATGATTTCGATACATCCCTTTTGGATAAGTCTTCGCAGCATTTCATTGCATTCCGCTATGGAAACTGTCATACGGGAGGAGAGTTCTTCAGGGGTTGGAAATTGATTTCCTTTTTCGATAAAAGTCATAATATTTAATAAAAGAACAAGTTCGTATTCGTTTAAATTTAGATTTCGATACTCAGAAAATAAAATGGCCGGGACAGTAATATTACCTTCCTGAAGCCATGAAACAATCGTTGATTTCATATAGTAAACACCTCCTGTTAAGTATAACATGAACAGGCCATGGTAGTAAGAAGTATTAGAAATCCAACATTGGTAAAGAAAACTATAAGTAAAAAAAGTCTGCATTAGCAGACTTTTTCATCAATAAAGATTATCCTTGACGCTTAGACTCAACAAATTGACGCATTCTGGCAACTGCTTTTTCTAATAAATCCAATGACGTCGCATAGGAAAGACGAATATTATCTGGCGTTCCAAAACCAGAGCCTGGGATAACGGCAACTTTCGCTTCTTCGAGTAATGCAGTTGCAAAGTCATCCACATTATTAAATCCTGTAAGCTCTGCTGCCTCTTTCACATTCGGATACAAATAAAAGGCTCCTTGTGGCTTTACACATGAAAAACCTGGAATTGAAACTAATTGATCATAAATAATTTCTAATCTTTGTTCAAAGGCTTGACGCATTTCCTCGACAGGCGCCTGCGTGCCGTTATATGCTGCAATAGCCGCATATTGTGCAGTTGTTGTTGGATTCGATGTACTGTGACTTGCCAGGTTTGTCATTGCTTGGATAATTTGACTGTTACCAGCAGCATAACCAATTCTCCATCCAGTCATGGAATGGGATTTGGAAACACCATTGATAATAATAGTCTGAGCTTTTAGTTCAGGTGAAATTTGAGCAATTGAAATATGCTTATGATCACCGTACACAAGCTTTTCATAAATTTCATCTGAAACAACTAGGATGTCCTTTTCAAGGCAAACCTTTCCTAATTCCTGAAGCTCCTCCGCTGTGTATAGGACACCTGTAGGATTGCTTGGTGAATTAATGATAACGGCTTTAGTCCGATCAGTAATGGCATTCACTAACTGGTCAGGAGTGATTTTAAATTGATTTTCTTCTGCACCCTCAATATAAACCGGCGCACCTCCTGCAAGCTTTACTTGTTCAGGATAGCTGACCCAGTATGGAGTTGGAATAATAACCTCGTCCCCATCATTTAACAGCACTTGGAAAAGGGTGTATAAAACATGTTTAGCTCCATTTCCAACAATGATTTCATTTGCCTTATAGGAAATCCCTTGGTCCTTTTCAAATTTTTCAATAATCGCTTTCTTAAGTGCAGGTAAACCCGCTGAAGGAGTATATTTTGTATGACCTGCCTGCATAGACGCTGTTGCTGCATCTAAAATGTGCTGTGGTGTATTAAAATCAGGCTCACCAGCACCTAATCCAATAACATCTTCACCTTGTTCTTTTAATTCTTTTGCTTTTGCTGTAATCGCTAATGTTGATGAAGGCGTTAGCGCCAACACCCGATTTGCAAGATTTACCAACTTCTTCTCCTCCATTCTCCAACTATACTAAAAGTTTTCAATTTTTTTTAGCCATTCTCCTGTTTCAAAGTGAATGTAATAATAATTTATTAAATTATTTTTTGAACGGTAATAAATTTCCCATAAAGGGATATTTTTCTCCATTCCTAATCGAACAGAAATAATTTTTTCAGGATTTTTTTCTTGTAAAAGCTTTTTTATTGCCTGTTCTTTTGTAAGACCTGTCTTTGCATTTCTTACGATAATCTGTTTCGTCTTTTCAGGAATCCAAACGATAATTTTTTGACCGTTTTTGGCTTTTCCTTCAATGACATTAACCGTATCGATTCCATGATAGACATGAAAGTCATCCACCTCTTTAATGGCAACTTTTTTCTCAGCAAGAGCAACGGCTTTTTTTTCTGCAGTATTAAGGGGTTCTTGGGCTTTTACATACACTTTAACCAAAATCCCTGTAAAAACTAATATAATTACTACGAGACTTACAATCCATTTTTTCACGTTATCACTTCACTATGTACGATAAATGGTAAAAATCGCTTTATTTTTATCTTCTTGATCTAGGGCAAGTCCAAACATGAGGTCTTTTTCCTTTAGTGTTCGATTAAGAGCATCGACTATTTTATATAAATCCGGACCATGCTGGATTTTAACCGTTGATAAGACTTCAATTTTACTCTCCATATCCTGCCTCCTTTATTGCCAAATCAGAAAACTCTTCAACTATTATAACAGGTGTGCACGGTTTCGTGTTTTAATTTACCCTATATTAGTTTAATTTTTTGCCTTTATTCATCCCCTTCAATTGGGATGTTAAATACCTCATAGTTTGACTCTGTAAATTTAATGGTCACAGTACCTTGCTTCTTTGTAAAATATACTTCCGACCAGGAGTCCTGTAAATCCTGGATCATATCAATATCAGGTGAGTTTTTTTCTGCGGAAAAAAGAATCGATATTTGTGGGTTGACCGTATGAATTAATTTTTCAGATAAAGAATTGTCCTCGACCATCGTTGGAACCTTAAAGACATTGATATCACCGAGATTTTTTTTCATTAACATTTCCTGTGACCTTGGACTATATGAAGTCATAAAAAAGAGACGATGTTTATAAAACTTTAAAGTAAAGTCTAACCCCTCATCTTGTTCATTTCCTGCAAACTGAACGTTTGCTAATACCTCAGGTAAAATCTGTTTCGATGTCCCTTCTCCCCAGACCTTTATAGGAATTAAATTCGCACCATGGAAATAAGCCGACAATTGATTTGAAATTTCACGGGTTGTCACAATTTCTTTTATAAAATATTTGGAGATTAAATGATTAATTTGAGATTCATTTAATCCTTGTTTATTTGTTAAAATTAAAGAATTAATTTCTTTTACTCCATAGAACTGCAGCCATTCATCTAATTCTGACTCTACGCTCTCTCCACCTGTATTCACTAATATATTTTCATCATTAGGGCCTTGAATAAGGGTTGCCTCCCCGTTTGTTAACCCCAAAAAAGATACGGCCATTTCATGGTCTTTCAATTTTAAGTTGATACTTTCAAAATCATCTGGGATTAATGAAGAGGCAAAACCCAATGTGGCATTCTGTAATAATAGAGTTATTAGGATTAGTAAAATTCTCATACACATTCCCTCCCCTATAGTATCTATAGGATGTGTAATTTTACCAAATTTTATCCCAATTTACTGGTTAGGAAGATTCCTTCTTTCATAACCACTCATTAATAATCTCCACAAGTTCATCTATATTACCTTTTTTGACCGGAACAGCGGGAATTGACTTTAAAAAGGCATTGCCATACTTCGTAGTGATAATCCTTTTATCAAGAACAATGACAATCCCCCTGTCTGAAGCTGTTCGAATCAATCGGCCAAAGCCTTGTTTGAAACGAAGAATCGCCTCCGGAAGAGAATAATCCGAAAAGGCATTCCCACCCTGCTGGGTGATATATTGACATTTTGCCTCCGTAAAGGGTTCGTCCGGCGGGCTAAATGGAAGCCTGACAATAATAAGGCAGGATAAATCCTCTCCGGGGATATCTACACCTTCCCAAAAACTGCTTGTCCCGAGTAAAATGGCCTTATCATAGCGCTGAAAATTTCGCGTTAGCCTTGTTCTGCTCCCACTTGTAATTCCTTGAGCAAAAATCGCAAAATCGCTTAAAAAACCACTTTCTTTTATGAGTTCATATGTCTTTTTCAGCATGTCATAGGCTGTGAAAAGAATCAGCATTCTTCCCTTTGTTGCTTCCGAAAGTGAAATAATATGTTCTGTAATGGTTACAACATAATCATCCAGTGAAACAGAATTGATTTCAGGTAAATCCTCAGAAATCAATAGCTGAACATGATCTCCATATTCAAATGGAGAAGGAATCATCATAGTAGAAGCGGAATGTAGACCAATCTCCTTCTTTATATATTCAAATGAATGGTTAACCGTTAAGGTGGCTGATGTTACAACAACGCTTTTCTTCTTATTGAAGAACTTTTCCCTGAGCGCTACCGCAACAGAGGCTGGTTTCGCTAAAAAGGTTGTTACGTTTTGTGGAGACCTATAGTCTACTTCCATCCATTTTACAAAATTTGTTTTTAGAATAAAACATGATTGGACAGTATTCTTCAATTCTTCCAAATCATGTAGGAATGAAATCAATTCCTCGATTATATTCCTATGCTCTTGTGTAAGTTTATCTTTTTTATTCTCAATCCATGCTAATCTGTCCATCATTGCTGAATGCAAATCCTTTAGCAAGAATGCAAATCTTTCTGCACTATGGACAAGTGCTGACTTCTCTTTTCCATGATCTTCGTCTGAAAAGCGCACCTTTGCTCGGATGAATCCCTTTTTGTTACTTCCCATCTTTTTGGCATATAGGGCAATCAGCTTAAAAAAATCATCCATTTCATAAAATAAATCTGTTGCCAGCTTGTTTATTTTAGATGTATGTGTCAACGCTTCCCCTTTGATGCCGGATACTTGCAGCAATTCCTCAAATTGATAAAAAAGCTGCTTCTGTTCATAGTGACCAAATTGGCTTAACAGCATTCTAGTGGACAAATAATCCAAGCTAAAGCCAAAAAACTGACTGGCTACCTTCTCAAAATGATGTCCCTCATCAATAATGCAGAAATCAAAATTAGGCATAATGGTCCCATCAGTGGAAAGATCACTTAATAGTAAAGAATGATTTGTAATGATTAAATTTGCTTCTTCAGCTGTTTTTTTAGCCCGAAGATAGTAATCCTTTTCAAGCCATTCATTTGATTGTATAAAAACAACAGGGTCATTTTTTATCCGATTCCAATAAAAAGATCCTCCGCTTGCAAGATTTAATTCATCTTTATCACCTGTGTCTGTTTCCATCAACCAGACCAGGATTTGCATTTTCGTTAAAGTTGTATCGTAATTATCGTTTTCATCTAATAAGGTTTCGTTGAATTTCTCCAGGCTTATATAGTGACTTCTTCCTTTCAAAAGCACTGATATGAATTTGAATGGAAGCATCTTTTCGAGCATTGGAATTTCTTTTTTAATAATCTGCTCCTGGAGCTGAATGGTATGGGTACTCACAACAACGGGCTGTCCGATTTGCTTGGAATAAAATACGCTTGGTAATAAATAGCCAAGGGATTTTCCTACTCCTGTCCCCGCTTCAATCAACAAATGCTCCTGTTTTTGAAACGCTTGATAAATTCCATCCATCATCGTAAGTTGACCGGTTCTATTTTCAAAGTTTTCAAAGGCCTGCTTTATGATTTTGATTTTTTCCGCTTCTTGTTCAGGATAATGAAGAGACTCCTTTTCCCGATTTACTGATTGCCTCGCAGTTTCTTTTTTTAAGGCAATTCCCTTAAACATTTCAAGCCCTTCTGGCAGGACATCTTTAGTAAGATCCTTCTCCACGAGTAACTCGTCGAGCAATTGCTGTAAATCACTTTTAAGACCACCTGATAGCTGTGAAAGCTGTCTTAATGTTGTGATGGGCATTGATGCCAGTTTGTTAAGCAAAATAAGGAATAATTCTGCAGTTACCTCGGCATCACTGTCGGCTTGATGCGGACGGTCGTGCTGTAAATTTTCTTTTTCTGCTAGATCTGACAACTTATAGCCGTCTGCTGTTGGGTACAGAATCCTTGCCATTTCCACCGTGTCTATTACAGATCCGTAAAATCCTTCAAAACCAGCAAGCTGTAATTCTTCCTGAAGAAATGACAAATCAAATAATACATTATGTGCAACGAAATAAGCCCCTTCAAGAATTTTCTCTATCCTTGGGGCAATTTCTGAAAACACAGGAGCATCCTTTACCATATCATCATGAATACCAGTCAATTCTTCAATAAAAGCCGGAATTTGCTTTTTTGGATTAACCAGTGATGAAAATTTTTCTGTGATTTTACCGTTTTCAATGACCACAGCTGCAAATTGAATAATTCTATCTCCCTTTTTAGGAAGATTACCCGTGGTTTCTAAATCTATAACAACATATTTATTATCTAACATTATTTACACCTCAAACCTTCGTTCATTAAAACGGTATCACAAAAAAGGTAAAAGAAAAAGAAACTATTTCATGAGATTTAAAACTATTATATAAAAAGAACCGCAAAAAAGAAAAATCCCCAAAAGAGGGGATTACATCACTGTTAACGCTGGTTCAGCGTGTATCAATTCTTTTATTTTGTTGTTTTCATCCATGATGGCTACCCTTGGGCTATGCTCAGATAATTTTTCTTCTGAAACGATAGCATAGGAAATAATAATAACAATATCCCCTTTTTGGACAAGTCGTGCCGCCGCACCATTTAAACAAATCACTCCGCTGCCGCGCTCGCCGGGAATAATATAGGTTTCAAGACGTGCTCCATTGTTGTTGTTGACAATTTGCACCTTTTCATTGGCAAGCATCCCAACCGCATCCAAAATATCTTCATCAATGGTAATACTGCCCACATAGTTTAAATTCGCTTCTGTAACAGTTGCGCGATGGATTTTTCCATTCATCATTGTACGAAACATGATTGTTCTCCTCCCGGTCTTTGGTTGTTTTTCTATTGTACAGATTAATTTATTTCTAAAATGAAATTATCAATTAAACGAACATTAGTAAAATGTACAGCCAATGCGATGATGAATTTCCCCTCTAATCTTTCTAAAGGAAGTAACTGCGGGTAGGACAATATTTCTACATAATCAATACGACCGCTGCTCTCTGAAGTAATCATTTCCTTAATTAAGCTGATTAGTGTAGAAGGGTTTCTCTCCCCCTCATTCATCACCTTTTTCGCTTGCATCAAGCTTTTATGAAGAACAACTGCCTGCTTTCTATCTTCCGGAAGAAGATTTACATTCCTTGAGCTCTTAGCAAGCCCGTCTGCTTCTCGAACAATATCAACGGGTACTAATTCAACTGGGAAATTTAAGTCGGTAATTAGCCCCTCAACAACTGCCACTTGCTGGGCATCCTTTTTCCCGAAATAAGCCCTTGTTGGCAGCACAATATGGAAAAGCTTCGCCAAAACTGTTGCCACCCCGTCAAAATGACCGGGACGGGATTTTCCGCATAGTACGTCCGTGCGTTTCTGAACCACTAAGGTAACGGATGAAGGATTCGGATACATTTCCTCAACAGAGGGGTAGAAAAGAAAATCTACCCCCTCACTCTCCGCCAATTCCCGGTCCCGTTCAAAATCGCGGGGATATGTGGAAAAGTCCTCATTTGGACCAAACTGAAGTGGATTAACGAATATGCTTAATACAACCAGATCATTTTCTTCTCTCGCTTTTTTTATAAGACTGAGATGACCCTCATGCAAAAAACCCATGGTTGGGACAAAGCCGATCGATTTTCCTTGTCCTTTTTGATTTAAGACCTCTGCTTGCATTTCTTTGACAGCTGGAATAACCCTCATTGTTTTCCTCCATAAAGACCTTGAAGTTCTTCCTCTTTCATTGTAAAGGAGTGTTGATCTTCCGGAAATTTGTTCGATTTAACCTCTTCGGTATAGGCTTGGATTGATTCCGTAATAAATGGATTTAGATTTGAATATTTCTTTACAAACTTAGGTACCCGTTCAACACCATATCCTAAGACGTCATGATATACAAGGACTTGTCCATCTACATTTTGCCCTGCACCAATCCCAATCACAGGTATGTTCAATTCTTTTGCAACTTCATGTGCAAGCTGCTTTGGAACACATTCTAAAACAACGGCAAATGCTCCTGCACGTTCACATTCTCTTGCATCTTCAAGCAATTTAATCGCCGCATGGGCATCTTTGCCCTGAACCTTATATCCACCTAATACGCCTACAGATTGTGGTGTTAACCCTAAATGGGCGCAAACTGGGATTCCAGCCTTGGTAAGGGCAGCTATTTTTTCAATAACATCATCTGCTCCTTCAATCTTTACCGCATGTGCACCTGTTTCTTGAATCAATCTGCCGGCATTTTTCAGCGTTTCATGTAGTGATAGATGGTACGTTAAAAATGGCATATCAGCGACAATAAAGGTGTCTTTAGCTCCTCGTTTAACCGCTTTTGTGTGGTGGATCATGTCATCAAGGGTTACGGGAATAGTAGAGTCATACCCGAGGACAACCATACCTAATGAGTCCCCAACTAAAATGATGTCTACTCCTCCTTGCTCGGCATGTTGAGCGGAAGGATAATCATAGGCCGTTAACATGACAATTTTTTCTCCGTTTTGTTTCATTTTCAGAAATTCAGTCGTTTGCTTCATCATCGTACCTCCTTGTATTAGGAAGAGGTGAGTAAACGTAAAGAGTATCTTTTCGAAAATAAAAAGATCCTTCTGAAGGCAGAGAGGATCATTGTTACTCTTGTTTATGTTCATCCCTCTGTCCCGGTCCGAAATTTCGGATCTAGGCAGAATCCAATATTATATGTTTTTTAAATCTACAGGTGCAGTTCTGATTTGATACTGCCCAATGGAATTATAACAAAATATACGAAATGTGCAACTAAAGATTTTAAAGCTCTATATCTGCAGAATAAATATGTCGGATGTCTCCATTCACGTCTTCTAAGAGTAATACACCATCTTCCGTTATTCCGAGTGCTTTCCCTTCAATTACCTCTGTTAAAGTGCGGGCTTTAAGATGTTTGCCAATACTAACAGCATAGCTTTCCCAAAGCAGCTTAATTGCAGAAAAGCCTTTCTCTAAATAGAGGCCATACCATTTTTCTATATACAAAAAAATACTTTTTATTAATTCTGCGCGGGATATCGGCTCGCCTTTTTCAATCAAAAGAGAACTTGCCGTCTCCTGCAGTTCTATCGGAAAATCATCTTTTTTCTGATTCACATTGATTCCAATCCCAATAATAACAGAGTGAATTCTGTCTGCTTCCGCTTGAAGCTCGGTTAAAATTCCAGTTACCTTTTTCCCGTTCATTAAGATATCGTTTGGCCATTTTATTTCGGGTGTTAAGCCTGTAATCTCTTCTATTGCTTGTACCACTGCTACAGCCGTTAACAGTGTCAACTGGGGTGCCTTTGTTAACGGTATATTCGGGCGAAGGATTAGGCTCATCCAGATTCCTGTATACTTTGGAGAATGCCATTTTCTTTCCATTCTTCCTCTTCCAGATAACTGCTCTTCTGCTATGACGGTCGTACCTTCTGGAACATCTTCATTTGCTAATCGGTGGGCAATCTTTTGCGTTGACTCCACACTTTCCTCATAATAGATATTCCTGCCGATGTATTCTGTTTTTAACCCAAGCCTGATTTCATCTGCCGTTATCTTCTCAGGAGTTTTCAAAATTCGATACCCTTTTCGTCGAACTGCTTCAAGCTCAAAGCCCTCCTTACGAAGTTCTTCCACGTGCTTCCAAACAGCCGTTCTGGAACAGCCAATCAATTCTGCTAATTGTTGTCCTGATAAATAGGATTCACCAGCATTTGTGAAGGCATCCAGCAATTCTTTTCTTATTTCTGATTGCACTCCATCAGCCACTCCTTGATTTTGTTTTTTTCATTGATTATTTTTCCCTCGACAATAGCTTGTTCAATAGTTAAAAGAGCATCTTTTAACCAAGGTCCGGGTTTTTGATTGCACCACTCAAGCAAATCGTTCCCACTGACCATGAGGTCTCCCCGTTCTTTTATAGGGAGGCTGTCGTAGCATTGTATCAAATTGTTAATTATTTGAACTTCCTTCGTTCCATCTATCACCTGAAAAAGCTTTTCAACTGATATGATGGTGTCCCGTTTCGCCAAATACAAATCATAAAGCTCCCATTCTTTGTTTAGCCGAGAAGAGAGAAAAAAAATGATTTGCTGAATTTCTCTAATATCTTTAAGGGCCATCCGCCAATTCCTTAAAAATCTTTCAACTTCTTTTCCATCAAAATTCAGGCAATAAAGTACAAGCGTCCACATTTCATTTTTTGTCAAACTGTCCCAATTCAAACGGGGAAGTTTTTTTAGTTGTTCTTTCTGATTATCTAAACCTGGCAGATAGAGATATAGACCTGTGTTAAGCATAACGTTGATAGCTTCCTTACAATTTGGGCCGAGCAGAAGTTTCTCAAACTCTGCCCGTTTCCGTTCTACCGCAATTTTATCTAGCAGGGAAGCAAGGTTTTCGAGCGCTGACAATGTTTGCGATTCAATTGAAAAGGATAGCTGGCTCATGAAGCGGACTGCTCTCATCATTCTTAGCGCATCTTCTTGGAATCTTTCCTCTGCTAATCCGACAGTCTGAATAATTTTTTTCAAAATTGCCTTTTGGCCGTCAAATGGGTCGATTAGCTTTCCACTTTGGTCCATTGCGATGGCATTCATCGTAAAATCTCTACGCTTTAAATCATCCTCCAAGTTTCGAATAAACGAGACTTCTTTTGGCCTTCGGAAGTCCTGATATTCAGATTCGGTTCTAAAAGTTGTAATTTCATAAGATGTATCCCGATATAAAACAAGAATGGTTCCATGTTCTATTCCGAGATCAACCGTTTTCGGAAAAACCTTTTTCACTTCATCCGGTGTCGCGGATGTCGCAATATCAACATCACTAATTGGCTTCCCTAAAAGAAAATCCCGTACCGATCCCCCGACAAAATAAGCCTCGTAACCCGAGTCTACCAATTTTTTAAGTACCGGCAGGGCAGTTAAAAAAGGCTCAATCATACACTTCACCTTTATTCAAAAGTTTAAAATATAATTGTTCGTACTGTTCAACGACTTTATTAGCATTAAATTTATTTCTAACCGTTTCTATTCCTCTTAAGGAAAATGCTTCATGGAGATGTTCATCATTTAAAATTTGAATAGCCTTACTAGAGATATCCTCAATATCTCCTAATTCACATAAAAATCCCGTTTTTCCATGTTCAATCACTTCAGGAATACCGCCAACATTTGTCCCGATGCATGGGACACCACAAGCCATTGCTTCAAGTGCAACTAGACCAAAGCTTTCCTTTTCGGATAATAAGAGCTTTAAATCACTGATAGAATATAATTCTTCAAGGCTTTCTTGCTTTCCTAAGAAGAGAACACGGTCCTCTACACCTAATTTATGGACGAGCTTACAAACATTCGTCATTTCCGGACCGTCACCAACTAATAGTAATTTAGCAGGCAGGGCTTCGGAAATTTTCGCAAACGTTTTTACAACATCCGGAACCCGTTTTACAGCACGGAAATTGGAAACATGAATGATTACCTTTTCCGATTCTTTTATTTGAAATTCAGTTTTCAAATGTTGTACATCACTTTTTTGATAGACACGCTCATCGATAAAATTATAAACTGTTTCAATTTGTTTATCCGGATTAATCAGTTCATAGGTTTGACTAATTAATGCATTTGAGACAGCCGTCACGGCATCTGACTTTTCAATGCCAAATTTAATCGCATCGGTCAAGGATGGATCATAGCCTAAAACCGTTATGTCCGTTCCATGCAAAGTGGTAACTATCTTTATGTCATGATTGCTCATTTGTTTAGCTAAGATCGCACAAACAGCATGTGGAATTGCATAATGAACATGAAGTAAATCCAATTTCTCTCGATTAGCTACTTCGGCCATTTTACTTGCTAAAGCAAGATCATAGGGTGGATATTGAAACACAGAATATTGATTTACATCAACCTGGTGGTAATAAATATTATGGTACATCCGGTTCAGTCTAAAAGGCATGCTCGATGAAATAAAATGGATTTCATGGCCTTTCTCGGCGAGCATTTTTCCAAGCTCGGTTGCAACAACACCCGAACCGCCTACTGTCGGATAACAGGTAATTCCAATTTTAAGTTTCCTCATCTTGACTCTCCTAATAAATCATGATTAATGAGAAGAGGAACTTTCGACTTAAATCCTTCAGCAAAAGGGACACCAACAAGTTTCCCAAACATTTTTTCCCTTGCCTCAACTGTTTCAATGTATCCATTCGTTAGTGGTGTATCGAAGCTTTCTTCCGTTCGTTCAAATTGACTTTTATATGCCCTTAATGCCTCGAGTTTTTTCTCGATTTGCTGCGAGATATCAGTGGTAAAATCCGGTTTTTGGAAACCATTAATCATATAAAAATACATTCTCTCAACCCGATGCGGTGCCTCACCCTGATCAGTTATAAATTTGCGGATCCCTGCAGAAAAAACAGCCTCCTCCACTAGGCGTGCACAATTTCCGTGATCAGGATGGCGATCTTCAAAATATGGGGCAAAGACAATTTTAGGTTTCAATTGCCTTATGACCCCGGCAATCAATTTTATGTATTCACTGGTTACATATAACCCTCTATCCGGCAGGGAAAGTGATGTTCTAAAGGCTACCCCAAGGATATCCGCAGCATTCGCTGCTTCTTTTTTCCTGAGCTCTATTGTTCCATTCGAAGAAAGTCCCGCGTCCGTTAAATCACAAATCCCAATTCGCTTTCCTTGCTCAGAAAATTTAGCAATCGTCCCTCCCATGCCAATCTCGACATCATCGGCATGAGCGCCAAATGCTAGAATATCTAAAGACTTATTTTCCATTGCTCTCACCATTTTTCATCACATTTCTCCACTCAAGCAATCCTTGGTCCAATCCACGGATTAATAATTCTGCAGAACCCATATTCGTTGCAAGCGGAATCGAGTAAACATCACAAAGCCGAACAAGAGCAGTTACATCAGGCTCATGCGGCTGTGCGGTTAGTGGATCGCGAAAAAAGAAAACGGCATCCATATTATTTTTTGCAATCATCGCACCAATCTCCTGATCGCCACCAAGAGGCCCGGATTTAAATCGGGTTAATTCCAATCCTGTAGCTTCATTAATTCGTAATCCGGTTGTACCTGTTGCAAACAAGGTATGCTTTGCAAAAATTGTCTGATAGGCTGTAACAAATTGAACTAAATCATTCTTTTTTTTATCATGAGCGATTAAGGCAATATTCATATCCAGACCTCCTATTCTAAAATATTTTCAAGACCATACACAAATGTTTTTAGGTTCATCACTGTTTCTACAGCTACCTTCACTCCGGACATAAAAGAGGAGCGATTATAAGAATCATGTCTTATCGTTAAGGTTTGTCCATCAGACCCAAATAAAACCTGCTGGTGTGCAACTAAACCAGGGAGTCTAACCGAGTGAATATGCATTCCATCAAAATCGGCACCTCTTGCACCTGTAATGGTTTCTTTCTCATTTTGATGCCCCTGCTTCTTTGCCTCTCTTACTTCGGCAATCATTTCAGCCGTTTTAACAGCTGTGCCCGATGGCGCGTCAAGTTTCTGGTCGTGATGAAGTTCAATAATTTCAATATCCTGAAAATATTTTGCCGCCATTTGTGAGAACTTCATCATTAAAACAGCACCAATTGCAAAATTAGGTGCAATGATACAGCCTATTTCTTTTTCAGTACATATTCTCTCCAGTTCTTCTAAGTCATTTTTAGAAAACCCAGTTGTTCCAACCACAGGCCTAACGTTGTATTGAAGCGCAGTTTTTGTATGATGCATGCCGACTTCTGGTGTGGTTAAATCGATTAACACATCCGCTTTAATATTTTGTAAACAGGATTCAAGGTTCCCGAAGACCGGTACTTCAATTGGAAGCTCAAAGCCTTGTATGTCATTTAGCTGCTTCCCATCATATTTATAATCGACCACGGCTGCCAACTCGAAATGCTCCGTATTCGCTGCCAGCATTACAGCCTCTCTTCCCATTCTTCCACGCGGTCCGGCAATAATTACTTTTATTTGTTCCATTGAACTCACTCTCCATTTTCTGAATTAATTCTTGTCCAGCGATTTTTATCTCTTGTATTAAATTTATTCATTACATAATCATGAGCATCTTCTAAATCTATATTTAAAGAATTAGCGAAACAAATTAACACAAACAGCAAGTCGCCAAGCTCCTCCTCAATGGCTTTTTCTGTTTCACTGTCTTTTTTGGGCTTCTCACCATAAAAATGATTGATTTCCCTCGCAAGTTCACCTAGTTCTTCTGTCATCCTTGCCAGCATCGCTAATGGACTGAAATATCCTTCTTTAAATTGACCTATGTATTGATGAACCTCATTTTGCAGGTCCTTCATCGACTTTCCGTTCGACATCTTTTTCACCTCTGTTAAGTGTCTTACTGCTATTCATAGTAGCTAAAATAAGGCTATTTTACAAATATTTTTGCTGAAAGTTGGAACTTTCTGATAGGATTGCTCTTCCAATCGTAATTGGATATAATAAAAAACATTGATAGAGAGAAAAATATTGGAAAAAAAGGGGGAGATTTGATGATTTTTGGCCTTAAAATAAAGAATATCCTTTTCATCTTAATAGGTACCGCCATTATGTCATTTGGTCTTGTCAATTTTAATATGCAAAATAAATTGGCCGAAGGCGGCTTTACCGGTATAACACTTTTATTATACTTTTTGTTTAAATGGGACCCATCCTATACGAATCTTATTTTAAATATCCCTCTGTTTCTAATCGGTTGGAAAATACTCGGGAGAAACGCATTTATCTATTCCATTATCGGAACAGTTGGTGTTTCGATATTTTTATGGATTTTTCAAAGATACTCAATCAATATGCCACTAGAACATGACCTAACATTGGCAGCCTTATTTGCCGGAGTATTTGCGGGAATTGGACTGGGTGTTATTTTTCGATCAGGAGGAACTACCGGAGGAGTCGATATCATCGCCAGACTTGTTCAAAAGTATATTGGTTGGAATATGGGTAAAACCATGTTCATGTTTGATACTTGTGTGATTATTTTATCCTTGCTTACATACCTAAAATATACCCAGGCTATGTATACGTTAGTCGCGGTTTTTGTTGGTGCAAGAGTGATAGACTTTATGCAGGAAGGCGCTTATACTGCAAGAGGTGCAATGATCATATCAGAAAAAAACGAAGAAATTGCCAAAAAAATTATGGAGGAAATGGAGCGGGGTGTTACTGCCTTAAGAGGGTATGGCTCCTATACGAAAAATGACAGGGATGTCCTCTATTGTGTCGTTGCAAAAAATGAAATTGTCCGTTTAAAAAATTTAGTAACGGCAATCGATCCACATGCCTTCATATCTGTCAGCATTGTTCATGATGTCCATGGTGAAGGATTCACATTAGACGAAAATAAAATGCCAATCGTAGACTAAAAAAACAATGTCCGATAACGGACATTGTTTTTTAATCATCATTATTCCGAGTCATTCCTGTATAAATGAGGACAAGTCTGAGTAATTCTAGTACTGCTACGGCTGCTGCTGCCACATAGGTTAGAGCTGCTGCATTGAGAACTTTACGAGTTTTCTTAGCTTCATCATTGCGAATTAGGCCTAAAGAAACGACTTGTTTCATAGCGCGGCTGGATGCATCGAACTCAACAGGCAGTGTAATTAATTGAAAGAGGACTGCTGCTGCCATAAAAATGATTCCTAAAAGCAACATCCCGCTCAGATGAGCAAATATCCCTATCATAATCAGTACCCAAGAAAAATTAGAACCAATATTCGCTACCGGTACGAGGGCATGGCGAAATCTTAAAAAAGCGTACCCTTGTGAATCTTGAACGGCATGACCACATTCATGTGCAGCTACTGCGGCAGCGGCTAATGAATGGCCGTGATAGTTTTCTGGTGATAATCGAACAGTTTTCGTTCTTGGATCATAATGATCACTTAGAAATCCATGTCCCTGCTCAATTCCCACATTATATAAACCATTGGCATTTAATATCTCTCTTGCAACCTCCGCACCAGTCCGATATGTGGTAGAAGGGACTTGTGAATATCTTGCAAAAGTACTTTTCACCTTCAGCTGAGCCCATAATGGAATCAAGACGATTATTGCAAAATATACTAGGTAAAACATGATGAACCTCCATTTTATCTCTTGTTGCTTATCAGTTTACTGTTGCCGTATCAATTCGTCAATTTTTTCGATCCCTGGAGCGTCCTTTTTTCATTTCTTTATCACCGTTATACTTTCTCCAACCGACATAAGATAAGGTTGCTATAATGATGCTTCCTGTCGAGATAATAACCCACCATAAAGACGGGTCTGCCTCATCCTCATCCATATTTTCAAAAAGATTTTTTAAATCAGAATCTAAGACGTCCAGTTCTTTTTGGCTTTTCGAATCACTTATGATCTGAGAACGATATTCATCAATAAAATGAATACGGGCATCAATCTTTTGTATATTTTCTGCATTAACATCCACTTTCATACTCGGATAGATGACATTATAAAGAGAGAGAAAGTTATTAAAATTGTAATGAAAATCAGCAGAATCACCTTTATGTGCTGCTTCTTTAGCCTGGTGGAAGAAGTTCATAATTTGGCCTTCCATTTCCGTCCAAAGCGGTCTATTGCTTGTCCCAATCGCATCAATTACCAGACGGAATGTTGTTAATTTATTAATTCGTTCTTCATATTTCATGTCCGGGCTTGCTGCAGCTTCCAGTGCTTCATCATGTGAAGTATTTATAATTCTTAGCTCGTCCACTGTTAACGGCTGTTGGTTATTTTTTAAACTTGTAAATTGATCAGAGAAATAATTAAGCAGCTTTTTAGCATCATCATATCTATGAAATTTCACCATTTGAAGTGCTTCATCAGAAATATCATCAAGCTGTTCCATCGGTGAAGTTTGCTCAGCATGAACGCTTATGGGAGCGAGCAGCAAAACCATTGCAAAAAATAAAAAACATTTAAATTTCAATCCTTGTCCCCCCCTTTCATTACTAATAAAATGTATGAACGGTTGGACAAGGATAGACCAAATTTTAATATGTTACTTTTATTTTATTTCAAGCTTATAGTGGTTTGGACGGACACATAAATAATAGGCAATGCCTAAGGACAAAATAGATAGCCAAAAAGTAAAGTATCCAATTTCAGGTATGTATCGATCTAACATTTCGTATCGAGGAAGCATGAAAAAGACATAATCAATCACATCATTATGTAAAGTCCATATCGCGGCCACAATTACATGCCACCATTTTAAACGGTAAAACGGTGCATATAATAATCCTTGAACAGCCATAGCAAAATGTGAAAAAATTAACATATATCCTGCCCAACTCAGTTCTCCCTCAACAAAATAAACTAGAATATTCATGACCACTGCCCAAATTCCATACTTAAAAAGAGTAACAATCGCCAAAGCTTCAATTAATGGCCAGTTTTTTCTCATTAGAAATGCTACTAGGACAATCACAAAAAATAAACTTGCGGTTGGACTGTCAGGAACAAAAATTAAAAATTTTGCCGGTGTTTCTTTTAGCTGCCATCCATACCAATAATAGCCATAAACAGTCCCAATAACATTAACAACCAGCAGAAGCTTAAGAACCGAGCGATTAGCCAGAAGAGGATAGACCCATCCCACCTATTTTCCCCCTAACAAATTTTTTAGATATCAATAAAAAAGCTGACGAAACCGCCAGCTTTTTCTTTTCTCTATTATTTTTCTCCAAGACCTGAAATAAATTCAGTAAGCTGTTTAAGTTGTTCGTCATTACCTTTGAAGATACCTTTTGGCATTGCACCTTTACCATTTTTTGCAATATTTGCAATTTCTTCTGGTTTTAAACCAGTGGCAGTAAGTGCTGGTGCTCCTGCACCGCCTTGAAGGTTCTCACCATGACAGTTAATACAGCCTTGGCTTTTAAATACTTCATATCCCGGATTTGACTTATCAATTTCAACTTTCGCCACAATTTTACCTTGACGTTCTGCTGCAGCCCAGTCATGAGTGGCAACTGATTGCCATGTTAAGAATACCGTAGCAGCTAATGCAAGCAACATCATGCCTGTTGCAACCGGACGTCTAAATGGACGACGCTCCGGACCATTGTCCAGGAATGGAGCCAATAATAATCCTCCGAAAGCAAGTCCTGGAATAACCAATGCTCCGATAACCGTATATGGACCTGAAGCATATGAGTACTTCAGTAATTGATATAAAAAGAGGAAGTACCAGTCCGGTAATGGGATATAGCCTGTATCAGTCGGATCCGCAATTCTTTCTAGCGGGGCCGGGTGTGCAATTGTTAAACATAAAAAACCGACAAGGAATACTGCCCCAACCATCCATTCTTTTAATAGAAAGTTAGGCCAGAATGCTTCTGTTTTACCAGGATATTCTGAGTAATCCTTTGGCAGCATTTTTTTACGTGCCTCTGGTGCTAACACACGTGAGTCACCTACGAATTTCATACCTTTACCTTTATGCATCGAGCGATCCCCTCCTTTTTTCGTAAAAGTGAAAAAATAGTTACAAGTTCTTCATTATCATTTGAGTATTAAAGTGGGCCTGAAATCCCTTGTCTACGAATCATAACGAAGTGGGCAGCCATTAAACCAAATAATACTCCAGGCAGGAAGAACACGTGAATCGCAAAGAAACGGGTTAAGGTTTGAGCACCTACAATGTGTTCATGCCCCGCAAGCAATACTTTGATATAAGAGCCAATAAATGGTGTGGCCTCGGCGATTTGAAGACCTACTTTTGTAGCGAATAGCGCTTTCATATCCCAAGGTAATAGGTATCCTGTAAAACCTAATCCAAGCATGACGAAGAAAATTAGTACTCCGACAATCCAGTTAAGTTCACGAGGTTTCTTATACGCACCTTGGAAAAAGACACGTAACGTATGTAAGAACATCATTACAAGGACTAAACTAGCTCCCCAGTGGTGCATTCCGCGTACGATTTGTCCGAATGCTACTTCATTTTGAAGGTAATAAACGGACTCCCAAGCATTTTTAATATCCGGTACGTAATACATTGTTAAAAACATACCAGAGAGAATTTGAATTACGGTTACAAAAAACGTTAGACCTCCAAAGCAATATACAAACGCAGAAAAATGATGCGCTGGGTTTACATGCTCAGGTACTTCATGGTCTGCAATATCCCGCCACAAAGGCGCAATATCTAAACGTTCATCTACCCAATCGTAAATTTTGTTTAACAATTATTACACCTCCGTCCGTGGTTGTGCTTTACCTAAAAGAATAAACCCGTCTTTTTCCTTTACAGGATAAAGATCAAGCGGTTGTGGCGGCGGTGTTCCAGGAATGTTTTTACCATTCTTTTCATATCGTCCAAAATGGCATGGACAAAAGAATTGGTTTGGATGTGCTTTATCCGTATTCCAGTTAACCGTACAGCCTAAATGTTTACAAATTGGTGAAAGAGCAACAATTTTCCCACTATCGTCCTTATAAATCCAGGCAGTATTGGTAACCTCGGACTCATACCATGCATCCTTTTCCTTAAAGGTAAAGTCTACACGAACTGGCTCGCTTGTTAAATCTGCCGCCTTTTGCTTTGTTGGTATGAATTCACCGCCTGCATCGGCTTTTAAAACTGGATCCACAGCAAAACGGACCATTGGCATTAACATCCCCGCAGCCATGAAACCACCTACACCGGTTAATGTGTAGCTTAAAAATTGGCGTCTTGTAACGCGATTCTTACTCATTCATATCCCCCCTCTATTTCTAAAATTTTAGTCCACACGGACATTTATTAAACACATATAAAACTAGGACATAACCATGATATATCAATCTTCAAGCAAGGTCAATATCATACTATTTTAAAAACATATTATTACCGTAAAGAATTAGTCATTTTTGTGCCACTTTTCAGTAAATAGGTTTACTAGCTGTTTGACCTGTGAATCAATGATCGATACCTTCTGAGTCTCGTCCATATGTTCGAGTGGAATCGAAGGAAGCCAAATTAACGAACCATTAAGTTTTTCTTCTTGCGATTTCCATTCAAATTCAGATGTAATGAAAAAAATATGTTTTATTTCACTATTTTTGATATTTTCCTCCCATTTTTTTAATTCATTCATAGTATTTTCATTTTTTTCATTTTTTAAGTATGTATAAGGAGGAAATAATAAAATTCTTCCGGTAAACTGTCTTTCCAAATAACCTGTAAGCAAGGTTATAAACTCGTGCCTTGCTGCCGAGTCTTTCATCTCATCCCCCAAGGAAACAGAGTAAATCGGGATAATCGCCGTGTCTATGTATTCTTTTGCGCCTAAAAATGTTTCAATGTCTTTCGGTATCCATTTCATTTTTTCAACACCAGCCTTTAATCTCACTACTACCATCATACCATTTTCATCATCAACATCAACATTTTACGTTGAATGACAAAAAAAAGAAGGCCTGCTTATAGCAAGCCACCTTTTTGCTCGATTTTTTTTAGGTTATTTAATTTTCCGGTTAACTCATGAAAAGCTGCTTGATCCTGTTTGTCTAACGCTTCGTCAATTAATTGGAGCAGTTTCTCCCTCTGAAAGCGTTCGATACTCTTTTGAAGAAATTGTTCTGCAATTATCCCGTCTTTTTCATTTTCCTGAAGGTGTTTCGGTACAAAAGGGTTTTCTTCCAGTACAGCTGCATATTGATGTGCCTGATTCGATGCATGAAAGTTCAATTGAATAAAAATTTCTTCGTCACGATTTAAGCGGATATCGTGAAAAGACTTCTCAGCATCTGTTGTCATCACATTTTCTTTATAAAAGCGAAACGGTACTTTATCAACACAATGGGTAGACATAATCAATCCTCGTGGGCAATACTGGGCTTGCTCGACAAAATGAACCTTTTCCATTAATTGATCGTGGCTCATTAAATAGTTAAGGATCCACACACATTCTCTTCTCTTTAGTTGATAATGATTTAAAAACCAGCGAATAAAGTCCTTTTTCTCGTTGACAGATACAGGGGTTGCCATAAAAGTTTCCCTCCTCTGCGCTTTTCAGCTTTATTAGTAATCTTCTGTACCTTTAAAACGTTCAAGTAAATCGATGTACTCTTCATTTGTTGGATCATGTTTTTGCAGCTGTTTAAAAATTTCGGCAGCAGTGTCCGTTTTTCCTTCTTCAATTAAAAAATATCCGTAATCTCGAAGAAAGTCTGGATTGTTTTTATAAAAAGTATATGCTGCTTCATATTTGTCTAATGCATATGAAAATTCCTCTAATCTGTGAAAGCTTAGGGCGGCATCCCATAAAAACTGGGGTTCTTCGTCTTCCTCAAAATCCAACTGGGAAATTAAATCAATTACATCCTCATATTGCTCTTGTTGAATAAACAGTTTATTTAACGTCAGGGCTGCTTCTATAAAACCTGGATCTAATGCAAGCGCCTCCCGAAAAAGTTGCTCGGCCTTGTCTGTTTTACCCAGTTTAATCGCTATTTTCCCACCATAAAAATAGAGGTCCTTGTTAAATTCATCCTGTTTAATCCCCTCATGAATGGTGCGGAAGCTATTTTCCAGTTCTTCTTCACGTTCGTATGCCTTTGCAAGATGTAAATATAAGGAGTGGTACTCGGGGTCAAGCACTTTTAATTCCTCAAACTTCTCGATTGCTGTACGATTGTAATCTGCCTGGAGTGCAGTGAATGCATAACCAAAAAGGGTATTAATTTCTAACTTTTCATCGAGTGCCTTATCATAGTAGGTCAAAGCTTCTTCAAAGGCACCTGAGGAGCTTAACAGCTCGGCCATCCGTTGATAAATATTAACACCGGCAATCATACTTTTTTCTTTTAATACAATTTCATATGCGGCCATTGCCTTGATGATTTCACCCTGTTCGCTATAAAGCTCCCCTAGTGCAAAATCGATTATCACTTCTTCAGGTAAAATTTTCTTTGCTTCTAATAGCTTTCTTTCACAAACCTCGTAAAGCCCTTGAACTTGGTACAAGTCGGCAAGTAATAATAACGATTGTCCATAATTTGGATCTTGTTCGGTTATTCTTTCAAGAACAAGAATCGCTCTTTCCTCTTCACCAGCTTCAACTAGGATCTCACCAAGAAGAACCAGAAGTTCACCTTCTTCGGGATAAATCTCTAAAAGATTTTCAACTAGAGCTTGTGCTTCTTCTAAAAACCCAAATTGGTATAACTCCTCCGCTAAAAGGAATTTTTCGTCAGACATGCCGCTGTTTAATACAACATTATATTCAGTTAATGCTTCTTTATGTTGACCTTTTTCCAACATTTGAATAATTTTATTTATGCGGTCCATTCTCTTATCCTCTCGTTCCAAGGCTGTTCAGTTAAATAGTAAAAAAAGATGGGGTTTTCACTTTAACATATTCTCCATTCCCCGGTCTATATAAAACCTCTCCCCCTGAACGAATAACCTTTCCTTTATGAATTGTCACTACAAGTCTATCACCATGATAATGAAATAAACTCACTTCATCAACATTCTTGATTTCTCTAGCCTTTAAATATAGGTTATAGCTTACCTCAGCCCCATGCATTAAACTTGCTCTTTGTGGATATAGACCTATTTTATTTAAAACCATGGCTGGTAGTGGTTCGTTTTCATCCAATTCCTCAAAAAGACATGGGATTTTCTCTTTTATCATCACCATTTTCCATTTACTCAAGAAATCTTTGGCTTCTTTTTTGGCTGGTGAGGATATTACCGGGATTAAAGGGCAATTAAAAGGAAATAAAGCATCCCTTATCCACCCCCATGGAATTTCCTCAAGTTCTTCTGTCTTATTTATTTCTACAAAGATAGCCGGTATCCTTTCTCTTTTGCAGATTCTGATAAATGATTGTGTGACTTTTTTTATCGGGATTTTCACACTAATAATAAAGTCTACCGGGCTTCCCATAAGGGCAGTCTTGATCTCTCGTACTTTTTCAGGTATTTCTCTTTCGTAGGAAACATTTACGCAGGTTAGAATTGTTGTACAGCCTTTTAATAAAAATTCTTCGGTCATGTATTTTTTCATTTCTTGAAAGGTTCCCTTATAAGGGATTTGGTTGTTTAGCAGGACAAAGGTAGGGGTCATAATGTAGGGTTCTGCATTCATTTTCATCCATTTGTATTGGTTAAAATCTGTTCGAACTGAGGCAATTTTATTTTCTTTAATAAGCAGGGAGCGTTTTTGCAATTGGTTATCCTTTAGAATATTGGCATTTTCGATGATATAGGTCATAAAATCACCCCTTTTACTTGTCTATAAGACAAGCTATGTGGGATTTTAAGAAATATTCCATCCATATTTTTATGAAATAAAAAAGCTGCACGAGGGCAGCTTTTTACTTGATAAGTGAATGTAGATGGTCAAAAAAGTTCGGATAGGAAACGGAGATTGCTTCCGGATTTTCAAGATTCACTTCTTCTTTACATAACAGCGAAGCAATTGCCAGCATCATACCGATTCGGTGGTCACCATGGCTGGACACTTTTCCACCCTTAAGTTCAGATTTTCCGTGAATAATCATGCCATCCTCCGTTGCTTCAATGGAGGCACCTAATTTATTTAACTCATTAACAACCGTGTCAATCCGATTTGTTTCCTTCACCTTCAGTTCTTCCGCATCCTTAATGATTGTGGTCCCTTCAGCTTGAGTAGCCAATAGGGCGATAATCGGAATTTCATCGATTAATCTTGGAATAATCTCTCCTTGCACGACCGTCCCCTTAAGCTTAGAGCATTTAATTACGATATCCCCAACAGGTTCAAAAGAACTTTCATCCTGTACTTGAATATGTATGTCTGCGCCCATTGCTTGCATAACCTCAATAATACCGGTTCGGGTAGGGTTTAACCCAACATTTCTTAAGGTAATTTCACTACCTTCTACAATCGCACCGGCAACAAGGAAAAAGGCTGCAGATGAAATATCACCTGGAACATGAATCGTTGCTGCTTTTAGCTGTTGACCGCCTCTTAACCTAATTGTGAGATTGTCTTTTTCAATTTCACCGCCAAACTTTCGGATCATTCTTTCTGTATGATCCCTCGTTTCTGCCGGTTCAATAAGGGTTGTTTCCCCTTCAGCCTGAAGCCCGGCTAAAATAAGCGCAGACTTCACTTGTGCACTCGCAACTGGCAATTCATAGGTAAATGACTTAAGTTTACCGCCACGAAGTGATAAAGGCGTGTAAGCACCGTTCTCGCGCCCGTCTATTTGTGCACCCATTTGCTTTAGTGGATTGGTCACCCTTGTCATTGGTCTTTTACCAATTGATTTATCACCAATTAGCGAATTAAAAAAAGGTCTGCCAGCAAGAATTCCCATTAGTAAGCGAATCGTCGTTCCAGAGTTTCCTACATCTAATAGTTCGTTTGGCTCATTTAACCCTTCAAAGCCTTTTCCAATAATCTGTAATTCGTTACCCTTAACAGAAATGGTCACTCCAAGCTTTCTAAAGCAAGAAATTGTACTTAAACAGTCCTCACCAAGTAAGAAATTCGTTACCTTGGTTTCTCCATGGGCAATTGACCCAAACATTACGGAGCGGTGGGAGATTGATTTATCTCCCGGAATCTCAATTTCCCCTATTAAGCCTTTTATGTTCGTTTGTAATTGTATATCTTTCATAACATCACCTTTTTTACCCTATAGATGTTTCGTAGCTAGAATAAGTGGCAATACATTGTTCAGCTCTTTCACGATCTTCTTCTGTTTGAAAGCTGATAACAAGAATCCCATATATTTCTTCTCTCGTTTCAATGATCCGAATATTGGTAATACTGATTTTTTCCTTGGCAAGATAACCAGTCACTTCTGAAATAACCCCCGGATAGTCAGGAACATCCACATATAAATCATAAAAAGCCGGAATAGCTCCCTTTTCCCTAACAGGCAGGCGGTCGCGAAATTGTTTCGCTTGTTGAAAGTATTGAAAAATGGCCTGAGAGTTTTCTTCTTCCAATAAATTTTTAACCCCATTCATTTCTGCTTGCCATTGATCGAGAAGACCAATTAGTATCTCCCGATTATTCAATAAGATATCCTTCCACATTTCCGGACTGCTTGAGGCTATCCTGGTTATATCTCTGAAGCCCCCAGCTGCCAAACGTGGAATCAGCGTCTCTTCTGACGCCAATTTTTCCGTCTGACGCACGATCGATGCAGCAATAATATGTGGAAAATGACTGACGACTCCGGTAAGGAAATCATGGTTTTCAGGTGATATCGTTAAAAATTTGGCTCTAGTACCTTTAAGCCAAATTTTCAATTTTTCCAACCTGGTATTTTCGATATGCCCTTCAGGAGTAAATAAATAAAATGCATTTTCAAATAAAATTTCTTTAGCAGCTGTAACACCACTTTTATGAGAACCAGCCATCGGATGGCCACCAATGAAAGTAATACCTTTTTCTCTTAAACTGTTTGCACTCGCAACAATTTTTCTTTTTGTACTTCCAGTGTCTGTCACAATAACTTCTGGATTCAATGGTAGATCAGACAGAAGTTCAATGATGGCTTTTGTTTCGTTTACAGGTGCTGAAATAATAATTAAATCAGCCGAAAGAGCACCTTCTTGGATGCTTTCGGCTGCGGTATCAATTACACCCAGCATTTTTGCCAAGCGTGCCTGCTCAGAATTTATATCAAATCCGATTATCGTTGTTTCTTTATGTTCCTTTTTTATACATAACGCTAGGGAACCGCCAATTAGCCCTAATCCAATGACAAATACACGGCCTTTCAAAAAAACTCCTCCTACTTCCCCTGGTGCTGTTCCACACGGCTTTCACGCAGGAACTCCTTCAGCACCTTTAGTAAACCTTCATTTTGTTCAAAAGAACCAACTGTAATCCTAACATAGGTTGGGAATCCAAGTGCCTTTCCAGAACGAACTATATACCCACGCTCAAGTAAATATTGAAAGACTTTGTCTCCATCCTCATTAAAATCAATCAAAATAAAGTTTGTTTGTGATGGATAATAGGTAAGTTGATTTTGCTCACAAAATTGATAATACTGCTCGAGACCTTTTCTATTTACCATTCGACATTCCTCAACAAATTCCTTATCGGAGAGTGCCGCTGCGGCTGCCAGCTGTCCAAAGGAACTTACATTAAATGGCTCTCTGGCAGGTTCTAAAGCTTCAATAATTTGAGGGTTGGCAACACCATAACCAATCCGGAGTGATGCTAAACCATAAATTTTTGAAAAAGTTCTTAACACAATTAAATTTTGATATTTTCTCGTTAATATAATTGAATCATAATAATCATCTGCCACAGCATATTCAAAGTAAGCCTCATCAAGGACTACCAGAACTTCAGGCGGAACACGATCTAGAAACGAAACTAAATTATTTTCAGGAATATATGTACCTGTAGGGTTGTTTGGACTGCATAACCAAACAATGTTTGTTTTTTCATCTATAGCCTGAAGCATTCCATCTAAATCATGATCCCCATTGACTAATGGAACTTCCTTAATAACGGCCCCTTCTATCACTGCATTATGTTTGTACTGCGAAAAAGTTGGGGCTGCCATAACTGTACTGGCATCAGGATGAAGCAATGCTCTTGAGATAATTTGAATAAGATTATCGGAACCATTACCGAAGATTAGTTCTTCCTGTTCAACCTGTAAAAAAGCAGCCAAAGTTTCCCTAAGATTGGTTGCGTATCCATCAGGATAAATGGCAAAACCAACCTCATGTGATTGAAGCGCAGAAAGCACCTTTTTTGAACAACCGAATGGGTTTTCATTTGATGCAAGTTTAACAATTTGGTCAAGATTGTATTGTCTTTTTACTGAATCTATCGATTTTCCCGGCTGGTACGGAGTCAACGTTAATAATTGTTCTTTCCATCTCATTTTTCTCCACCCCATTGTAAAAATTTTGTTAAGACGTTAAAGTTCACTACTGCTATCTAAGTCAGGTCTTAAAACTTTCGCACCTCTTAAATAGACATGGTTAATTTCTTCTTGTAATTTTTCCGTATTCACATGCATCATAATTCTCACACACATTTTTAACGAATTTGGGACGGGTAATTCCCGCATACACATTACAGGTACATAGGTCCATCCGGAAAATTTCCGTAATGCCTTTGCTGGAAATGCTGCATCCACGTCCTCAGTTGTTGAGATAAAAACAGATGCAACAGAAGTTGGGTGAATCTGATTGCTATCAATGACCTCTTTGACGAGCTCTTCAGTTGCAGAAACAATCTCATCCTCTGTATTTCTACTAACTGTAATTGCTCCCCTCACCCCTCTAATCATGAAAAGTTCCCCCTTGATTAAAAACTGTTAAGTTCTTTTAATAATAAATCTTCAGGAATTTCCTGGAGATTTGGTTTGCCAATTTGTTCTAGTAAAACAAATCGGATCGTTTCACCGATTGTTTTTTTATCTTGTTTCATCTTTCCGATTAATTGTTCAATCATTAATCCATCTGGTATTTTAGTCTCATAGCCAAGGCTTTCAACCCATGAGATAAATTCATGTAAATTAAATGAAAGATGGTTGATTTCATTACTGAGCTTTAACGCAAATACCATCCCAATCATAACCGCTTCTCCATGGGTAAAATTACCATAACCCATTTCTGATTCAATAGCATGTCCTAGGGTATGTCCAAAATTCAAATAGGCTCGAATCCCTGTTTCTTTTTCATCTTTTGAAACAAATTCGTTTTTGATGGCAATCCCTTTTGTTAATGAATAGGTTAACTGCTCGGTTGTGATAGCGGTAAGATCACTTATATTGGTTTTAAGCCAAAGATAAAAGTCAGGATCGTTAATGAGCGAGTGTTTAATAACCTCTGCAAATCCAGAGCGGATTTCCCGCTCCGGTAATGTAGAGAGTAGCTCAAGATCATAAAAAACGGCTTCAGGCTGATGAAAAGCACCAATCATATTCTTTCCCAATGGATGGTTAATGGCAACCTTCCCGCCAACCGCACTATCATGAGCTAAAATAGTTGTCGGAATTTGAATAAATGGGATTCCCCTCATAAAAGAGGCAGCAACAAACCCAGATAAATCCCCGACTGCTCCACCACCTAAAGCAAGGATTAAAGATTTTCGGTCTAACCGATTTTCTAAAGCTGTCCCTAAAGCAGAATAATAAACATCGAAGGTTTTAGCCTTCTCCCCACTTGGCGCAGTAAAGATTACCGGCTCCCAAGGCTTAAGACAGTCTACTAGGTTTTCCAGATGAAGACTGCCAACAGTCTCATCTGTAATGATTAAAACTTTGGTCAAATTGTTAAAATGCTTGTCTAAAAATGAACCAATTTCCCTTCGAATCCCTTCACCAACAAAAACTTGATAGCTTTTTGACTCCGTTTGAATTGGAATAATTTGCATTAGAATTCCCTCGCATATTCCCGCTGTCTGTTAATTTCCTCAGCAAACGTATCAAAGCGATCGCTATAGAATTGCTCAACAAGTGCACTCGCAAGCTCCCAAGCCACCGCATTCTCTGCTACTACAGCTGCGGCAGGTACCGCACAGCTGTCAGACCGTTCTATGCTTGCAGTGAACGGCTCCTTTGATTCGATGTCAACACTCATCAGCGGCTTATAAAGCGTTGGGATTGGTTTCATAACTCCTCGGACAACAATCGGCATACCTGTCGTCATACCGCCCTCAAAGCCTCCCAGACGATTGGTTTTTCTGTAATAGCCCTTTTCCTCGCTCCATGCAATCTCATCATGAACCTCACTGCCAGGCTTTCTTGCCGCCTCAAAGCCAATACCAATTTCGACCCCTTTAAATGCATTAATTCCAACAATCGCAGCGGCTAATTTTGAGTCTAATTTTCGATCATAATGTACATAGCTTCCAACCCCTGTCGGCATTCCTGTTGCAATAACCTCTACAACTCCACCGATGGAATCGCCATTTTTCTTTGCATCATCTATCGCAGCCATCATTTTCTGTGCTGCATCCGCATCTGCACAACGAACAGGCGATTGTTCAGTTGTTTCCTTAAGGGCCTCATAGGTTAATGATGGGTCAACTTCTGCCTTAATTCCGGCAATTTCAACGACATGCGAAATAAGCTCAATCCCTACTAATGACAAAAGCTTCTTTGCCACAGCACCGGCTGCAACTCTTACTGTTGTTTCACGTGCAGATGAGCGTTCAAGAACATTCCTCATATCACCATGTCCATATTTAATTGCCCCGTTTAAATCGGCATGTCCAGGACGGGGCCGTGTAATTTTTCTTTTAATCTCATCCTCTTCCCCTTCAAGAAGCGGATCTGCACCCATTATATTCGTCCAGTGCTTCCAGTCATTATTTTTCACCACTAAAGCAACTGGTGAACCAAGGGTATACCCATGACGAATTCCTGATGCGATTTCTACCATATCTTTTTCAATTTGCATTCTTCGGCCACGGCCATAACCTTTTTGTCTTCTTGCTAATTCCTCATTTATGTCATTGGCTAACAACGGCATACCCGCAGGAAGACCTTCGATGATAGTAGTTAATTGAGGTCCATGGGATTCTCCTGCTGTTAAATATCTCATTCCCATTTGTTCTTTCTCCCTTCAACTCATTAAAGAATTATTTATCAATATAACATATCCTGATCAATAAACATAGTAAAACTATTCCGAAAATAGGGAAAAAATATTTGAAATCGCATACAAAAAGGCACTTGTATAAAAGTTATACAAGTGCCTTTTTTACAACTATTTTAATAAATCCATTCATTTACAGGTTTAGTGTATTCAACCAATTCATTTTCTTTAAAGAAAATGCCGATTTCGCGTTCTGCACTTGCAGGTGAATCAGAACCATGGATAACGTTTTTACCAACTGTTATACCGAAATCGCCGCGGATTGTTCCAGGAGCTGCATCTTTTGGATTAGTAGAACCCATCATTTGACGTGCAGTCGCAATTACGTTTTCACCTTGCCAAACCATTGCAAAAACCGGACTGGATGTAATGAAATCAACTAATTCTCCAAAGAAAGGGCGTTCTTTGTGCTCACCATAATGCTCTTCAGCAACTTCTTTTGGAATGCTCATTAATTTTGCTCCAACAAGTTGGAATCCTTTTTTTTCAAAACGTGCAACGATTTCGCCAATTAGGTTACGTTGTACGCCATCAGGTTTTACCATTAAATATGTTCTTTCCATAATCCCACTCCTAAATCATTATGTATATGATTGTCATTAAAAAGCAATCAACGAAAATAGTATCATTATTTTGGTAATTTCGCAAGACCGGAAAATCTAAAACTTGCGTCTTCCAATATACTTCGCAATATCTCGAAGCGTTTTCTTTGCTTTATTCGTAGGCAGTTCTTCAAGAACAGCCAATGCTTTATCAAGATAAAGATCACTCAATGCAATCGATTTTTCAATCGCTCCTGATTGTTTAATCAGGGTAATGATTTCGCTTATCTGATCTGGCTGAGTATTCTCATTCACTTTAATGATTTCCTCACGAATTTTCGCGTTTTCCATTGCATACAAAACCGGGGCTGTGATGTTTCCTTGCAATAAATCACTTCCTGCTGGTTTGCCTAACTCTGCCTCAGAAGCAGTAAAATCCAAAATATCATCGGTTATTTGAAAGGACATCCCCACATAATATCCAAAACGGTATAAGTTTTTATGGACAGATTCGCTGGCACCTGCGGCAATAGCCCCTAATTGACAACTTGCAGCAATCAACAAGGCCGTTTTCCGCTTTATCCTTCGGAAATAATCACGGAAATTTTGATTAAAACGGTATTTATCCTTGATTTGTTGAATTTCGCCAATTGTAACCTCTACAATCGTATTGGCCAAAATTTTATGCGCTGCAGGATCTTTAATATTAGACATTAATTCAAGTGAAAGAGCAAAAACAAAATCACCTGTATACATGGCAATCTGATTATCCCATTTTGATTTTACCGTTGGCTGCCCTCTTCGAAGGTCAGCATCATCAATTACATCATCATGAACAAGTGAAGCCATATGGATAAGTTCTAAAGCAACTGCAACGTCTTTCATTGTCTCAATATCATAATGTCCAAATTTTCCTGCAAGCAAAACAAAAATAGGACGAATTCTTTTTCCTCCAGCTTGAAGTGTATGCATTGAAGCCTGCTTTAAAAGAAACGAGTCTGACTTAATCGTTTCTTCAAGCTTCTTTTCAATTACGTTGATATCCGAATTCAAAAATGAATACATCATTTTTAATTTCATTTGTATTCACCAGCTTTTCATCCTGTCTACATATAATCTATCAGTTCTTATACCCAAAATGAACGGCAGCTGCGCCCCCGCTATAGGGTCTATAGAAAACATTCTTAAAGCCTGCAGTCTCAAACATTCGGGCAAGCTCCCTCATGCCCGGAAAATCCCTTGCAGATTCATGAAGCCATGAATACTCATTATAGCTTTTTGCAAATAGCTTTCCAAATAAAGGCATAATATAGTGAAAATAAAAATAAAACAGCTGTCGATATCCAATCAATGTGGGCTGTGATGTTTCAAGACATACTGCAACCCCACCAGGTTTCAAAACACGGTTCATCTCTTTTAAAACCTGTAAGTAATCCGGTACATTCCTTAATCCAAAACCAATTGTCACATAATCAAAACTTTGGTCTGGGAATGGAAGTTCCATCGCATTACCGTGAATTAATTTAACTTGATTCAAACCTAAATGATTAACTTTTTCCTGGCCAACCTTAAGCATGTTTTTGCTGAAATCCAACCCAACAACTTCACCGGAAGGGCCTACTGCTTCAGCTAGTGCAATCGTCCAGTCTCCCGTTCCACAGCAAACATCAAGGGCTTTTGAACCAGGTTTAACTTTCATCCTATTCATCGTGTCCTTCCGCCACTTTATATGCTGTTGAAAACTTATCACAGAGTTCATCTTGTCATAGTTATCAGAAATCTTTTCAAAAACCTTATGAACCCGCTGTTCTTTCGATTGCTGCATGATTACCCTTCCTCCACAAAAGTTTTTGCAATTGGCTGTGCTCGATCTAGAATAAAGGAAATTCGCTGTTCAAGTAATTCATTTAAATAAGGAAACTGATTTTTTCCTTTTTCAATCAATTGTTTTGTTTTATTAATATAGCGATCGCAAATCATGAGCAGGTCCTGCTGCTGATCGCTCGATAAATTTGTTGATTGCTGTTCATTATAGGGAAAAATAATATTTTTTAGTCCTTCAAATAATAATGAACTGCCGTATTGAAGATATTGTTTTTTCTCCGTTAAAAGACGCTTAACGAAGAATAAATTTTCGAAAAACTCAGTCCAAGCATCTCCTTGAAAATATTCAGTGAGCTTGATTAGTAAAGAACTTTCAATCCTTTTTATACTCATCATCAGCTTGTCAATTGTATCCGCTTCTCTATGGTAAACCGATATTTTATTTTCATTAATTTCCTTAATTCCTTCAGAAAGTGCTTTTATAACCAAAATATCTTCTGATTCAGCAAGAAGTTTATAATATAGACCACTGAAATAATCCCCTGCTAAAACAGTTAATTGACGGCTTTTTTCATCATCGGACGAAATCGAATTTTGTTCATGGGTATCAAGGGCAATTTGAATTAGCATTGTAGATAAACAGTAGTTTTTGACTTCCTTGTAAGACAATTCGAGTCCATCCATAATTGATAAAAGGATAAGAAGTTTATCCTCGTCAATAATGGGGGTTTCAATATGTTTAAGCAAGTATGGGTCCAATACCCTTTGTTCAACCTGCTCTAGAATATCTGTAAATTTTTGTCGAATGTCTGACACTCTAATCACCCTTGCTTCCCCAAAAAGTTTATATCTTTATTCTGTTATTTTCTAATAAACAGGAATATTCATGCCTGTTATTCAGCTAATTTCGGATAGTTTTCGATCCTTTTTTAAACAACAGACACAATTATAGCATAAATGAATTACCCTGAGAGGAAATTCGCAAAATAAACACATTTTCAATGAAGGGAATAGATTAATCCTTTTGATATTGAAGGTAATCGATTTTCATCAATCATTTTTTCATTTCACTTTCTACTTCGCCAAATTGGGTTAAAACCTTTGCGTTGCCCCTAATTTTAATTGCGGATGTATGCTCCGTAAATTGGGCAATTAAAACCTCTCCCTTATCAAGCTTTTCAGAATGATGGAATCTAGTATCCGTTCCTCTTGTTAGACCGATTACATTTACTCCGTCATCTAAGGCTTTTATCACAACATAATCACTATTTTGGGATTGCCGTTTTTCCAATTATAATCCCCCCTAGCTTTTGGTTTTACTAATTTTTAATTAATGAAAGAATTTCAGAGCGTGCAATCGTATCATTCGCAAGTGTTCCACGAACAGCAGTCGTTACTGTTTTTGAGCCGGGTTTTTTTACCCCTCTCATCGTCATACACATATGTTCAGCTTCCACAACGACCATTACACCATGCGGCTCAAGCTTTTCCATAATACTATCTGCAATGGTAGAGGTTATCCTTTCCTGAAGCTGCGGTCTCTTCGCAACGGCTTCTACTGCCCGTGCTAATTTACTTAGTCCGGTGACACGGCCGTTTTGTGGAATATAGGCAACATGAGCCTTCCCAAAGAAAGGTACAAGATGATGTTCACACATAGAATAAAACGGAATATCTTTAACTAATACTAATTCCTCATGATCCTCGCTAAAAATAGTTTCAAAATGTTTTTTAGGATCCTCATTTAATCCGCTAAATACTTCCTCATACATTTTTGCTACACGTTTAGGTGTATCAAGTAAGCCTTCACGGTTTGGGTCCTCGCCAATTGCTTCTAATATTAAACGCACCGCCTCTTCGATTTGGGCACGATTTACATCTGACATGGTGATTCCTCCTACTGTATATCTGTCAAGTATATATGACACATACATATTAGCACAACCTTTTCACTACAGGCAAAAAAGAAAAGCATAAAGCATTCTTTAATGAAAAAAGGTCATGGCTTTAACCATGACCTTAGCTCTTAAGCATTCGCTTAAAGCAATAAATTATGTAATTATTTTACTGCGTCTTTAAGCGCTTTTCCTGGCTTAAATGCTGGAACTTTGCTCGCACCAATCTCAATTTCCTCACCAGTTTGAGGGTTGCGACCTTTACGTGCTGCACGCTCGCGTACTTCAAAGTTACCAAAACCGATTAATTGAACTTTATCACCGTTTTTCAAAGCATCTAAAATTGAATCAAAAACAGCATCAACTGCTTTGGTAGCATCTTTTTTAGAAAGTTCACTTGCTTCAGCTACTGCATTAATTAGTTCTGTCTTGTTCATGCCATTCACCTCCTCCCAAAGCAATTATTCAAAAACTCGTAAATAAGGTTACTTATCTACATTTCTAAACAGATTTTCCAAATTCTATACGTCATAGTGCGGTTTTATTAACAATTTAATCTTAAATGAATTTTTCTTATCGTACAATCTATTTTTTTTGAAAAAACCTTATAATATAAAGGTTTTTAGCACCATAACGTAATTCTGTTAAAAGATTATCATAATCATTTCAGCATATCAAGAAAATTTCATGAAATAATGGTAATCTTTTCTTTAAAACAACAAATTTCTACTTTTTTCTCTCTATTTTCTTACAAAATACTACAAAAAAGAAAAAAGACCCCATGCGGAGTCCCTTCTTCTAGAGGATAATGGCAATTAAACCGCCTGATCCCTCGTTAATAATTCTCTCTAATGTTTCTTTTAATTTATATCTTGCATTCTCAGGCATTAATGAAAGCTTTGCTTGAATCCCTTCTCGAACAATAGAGCTTAGCGACCTGCCGAATATATCAGAATTCCAAATCGATAGAGGGTCATCCTCGAAGTCTTGCATTAGATAACGGACCAGCTCTTCGCTTTGCTTTTCAGTACCAATGATCGGAGCAAACTCAGATTCAACATCAACCTTAATCATATGAATAGAAGGTGCAACAGCTCTCAACCTTACTCCAAACCGGGCACCTTGACGGATAATTTCCGGCTCTTCAAGACTCATGTCTGAAAGCGTAGGTGAGGCGATACCATAACCTGTTTGCTTCACCATTTTCAATGCATCAGAGATATGGTCATATTCCGCTTTTGCATGTGCAAAATCTTGCATAAGTTCAAGAAGATGGTCTTTACCCCTAATTTCTACACCGACGATTTCTTTCAAAATATCATCATATAACTCATCTGGAGCGAATAAGTCAATTTCTGCAACCCCTTGCCCCATCTCAATCCCTGCTAATCCTGCACGGTCAATAAAATCATATTCACTGAATTGTTGCACGACCCTGTCAACATCTCTTAATCTCTTGATATCTTTAACAGTATCTTTTACTGCCTCCTGATAGCTCGCGCGGAGCCAGTGATTCTCCCTTAAGACCATCACCCAGCTTGGCAGGTTCACATTCACCTCAAGGACTGGGAACTCATACAAGGCTTCACGAAGAACATTGAGTACATCGCTGTCCCTCATGCTTTCTACACTCATTGCAATGACTGGAATGTCATATTTTTCGGCCAGGCTCGACCGAAGGGTTTCTGTACTCGGATGGTAAGGCTGAGCACTGTTGACAACCATTATAAACGGTTTGCCGACTTCTTTTAGTTCCTCAACGACTCTTTCTTCCGCCTCGATGTAGTTGCTTCTCGGGATTTCACCAATTGTTCCATCTGTAGTGACAACAACCCCGATGGTTGAATGTTCTTGAATAACCTTCCTTGTTCCGATTTCAGCTGCTTCATGAAAGGGAATCGGTTCTTCATACCAAGGAGTGGTAATCATTCGAGGTCCATTTTCATCCTCATAGCCTTTTGCACCTGGCACCGTATAACCAACACAATCCACAAGCCTTATATTAACATCCAAACCATCATCAACATGAACTGTCGCTGCTTGATTTGGAACAAATTTCGGCTCTGTTGTCATGATTGTTTTGCCGGCAGAACTCTGTGGAAGTTCATCTTGAGCACGTGATCTGTCAGCCTCATTGTTTATATTCGGTAAAACAACCAGTTCCATAAATTTTTTAATAAATGTTGATTTCCCTGTCCGTACCGCTCCTACGACCCCTAAATAAATATCACCGCCGGTTCTCTCGGCAATATCTTTAAAAATATCAACCTTTTCCAAGTGATCCCCTCCCGATCATAGACTAAAGTGGGATAATATTATCCATCTAGGTATTTTTGGACAGTATATGTTTATGACGTTGTCCTATATTGTTATGACACTTTTTTAAAAATTTTTTACCCCCCTATTCAAAATTCAGTGCTTTTAAAGGTATGTGTCGTGTCTGAACGGTTTGGATCAAGTGAGGGTTTCGAATAAAGATACACAGCTTTCATCTCGGTGTTATCCTTATTGGGATAGATTTTGTTAACCTATTAACCTAAAAAACCCTTCTCCTACAATATATTTCGCAAGAAAAGGGTTATGACAATTTAATATTATCTTATTTATTCATGAACTTTAGTTTCCAGAAAAACAGGCTCTTTAGTTTTAGGATCCACCGTATAGGGTAAGGAATAGGCCGGAACAAACATGGAGTTGTTCACGAGAATAGACCGAATGTCCTCCCCGGGTTTAAAGGTTTTTTTCGTTTTCTTCAACGCCTGATACAAATCAGCCCGATAATCTACATAGACCTCTGCATTTCCGGTGATGACTAGAGGAAGATTTTGATTTGAATAAGGACTGACTACATATGGCGGACTTTCAAGACCCAGCTTTTTATAATCCAGAGTATAAACGTTATTTGCAATACTTTCTTTATAGGGCGGATATCCCTTTGTTTTAATTCTTAAATTAATGTCCCGGAGAGTTTCCGCCATCCTTAAATCCAACAATTTTACGGTTGGATTCTTTTCAACATCCACGAGCACATACTGAAAAATCCCGCCATTTTCAAAAGCATTTCCCGGAGGCTCAGCCATGTACCTCGGTGAAATTTTTTTAAAGTCAATCGGATATTTTAAATATATTGGAGTATTTGCTTCCCTTGTTTTAATCGGCAGAATGCCGCCATTTTCCTTCTGAAAAGAATCCACAGCTGATTGAACTGCCTGAATTTGATCTTTATAAGGGATTTGATTCTTTGCCAGTTTTTCATTTGGGTACATGCACCCTGATAAAAAAATAGCCGTAAACACAAAAACGCAGCCTAGCACGAGCTGTTTCATACAATCACCTTTATTTTATGTAATAAGAATTTAAGTAAATAAAACAATAAATAAAATAATTCCCGCAATAATCATAAATAAATAAGCTAGTATTGCTGTTATAGCCCGAAAAATCCCTTTTACTTTATAGCGGCTAAGATAAATGGTGAAAATCGCTAAGAACATTAAGCCGATTCCGGCAACAGAAATCCACATTTTAAGCATTCCAGGTGACAAAAATAATTCCCCCTTTTACCGTAGGTTATTATACCATAGTACAATAAAAAAACTGAAGTAAAGAGGGGCGAATTCTTTACTTCAGTCATTTAGACTAAAATAACCCATACTCCAGCTTCATACTACCTTTGTGCTTCGTTGCATTGTATGCTGACATATTAAAAAGCGTATCATCGGACACCAATTTTTTTAGTCAAAAATGCACATTTTTAGTTTTAATCATTTCTTTCGTCTAAAATATTTGTCAGGTCTTCCATTTCCGGTTTTTTTCCACGGCCCATTAAGATATCAACGCCGTCCTTTGCGTTTTTACCGTTGAACAAGACATCATACAAGGCGAAGGTGATTGGCATGACGACATCGTATTTTTTTGCGAGCTGATACGCTGCTTTTGTTGTCCTTACTCCTTCTACCACCATTCCCATATTGTCGAGAACTTCATCAAGTGTTTTCCCCTTACCGAGAAGATTTCCAGCTCGCCAGTTTCTCGAATGAACACTTGTGCAAGTTACGATTAAATCTCCAATACCCGCTAAACCGGAGAACGTTAGTGGATTTGCCCCCATTTTCGTTCCTAAACGGGCAATTTCCGCTAGACCTCTGGTGATTAAGGCGGCTTTGGCATTATCTCCATAGCCTAGTCCGTCCGTAATCCCTGCCGCAAGCGCAATAATATTTTTTAAGGCGCCGCCAATTTCTACACCAATTAAATCGGAATTTGTGTAGACCCTAAAATTATTATTGATGAATAAATCTTGAATTTTTCCAGCCGCCTCCATATTTTTCGATGATACGGTTACAGTTGTTGGATGGCGTAAACTAACTTCCTCAGCATGGCTTGGACCGGAAAGTACAACAACATCCCTTAAAAACTCTTTCGGCATTTCTTCTTCAATTATTTCAGTTATTCTCATTAGCGAGTCAGGTTCAATCCCTTTGCTCACATGGGCAATAATAAATGGATTTTTTGCAACCGAAGCGATTTTTCCAATGACTTCGCGAATTGCCTTTGTCGGCACAGCTAAAATAATTGTTTCTACACCTGATAACGAGTCACTTAAAGAAGCATAACCTACAATCAACTCCGGCAGGTTGATACCCGGTAAATACTTTTTATTTGTATGAAATTGATTGATTTCTGTAACTTGATTTTCGTTATGACTCCACAAACGGACATGGTGACCATTATCGGCTAGAACCATTGCCAAGGCTGTTCCCCAGCTGCCTGCACCTAAAACAGAGATAGTTTCAGATTTTTGCTCCATTTACTACACCGGCCTTTCTTATTTTCTTTCTCTAGCAAAGATTTTTATCGGGGTTCCTTCAAATCCAAAAGCATCGCGAATTCGATTCTCAAGGAAACGCTCATATGAAAAATGCAGTAGCTCGGGTTCGTTGACAAAGATAACAAAGGTCGGCGGCTTAACAGCAACCTGGGTTGCATAATAAATTTTCAGGCGTCTGCCCTTGTCTGTTGGGGTTGGATTCATTGCAACTGCATCCATGATAATATCATTTAACACACTAGTATCAACACGCATTGAATGATTTTCACTGGCCAAATTAATCATTGGCAACAATGTATGGATCCGCTTTTTGGTTTTAGCAGATAAAAAGACGATTGGCGCATAACTTAAAAATAGGAAATGTTCCCTTATTTTTTGTTCGAGCTCCTTCATAGTCTTTTCATCTTTTTCAACAGCGTCCCATTTATTGACGACAATAACGACTGCTCTTCCCGCTTCATGAGCATACCCGGCAATTTTCTTGTCCTGTTCAATGATTCCTTCCTCCGCATTTAAAACGACTAAGACAACATCGGAACGTTCGATCGCCCTTAGTGCCCTTAGGACACTGTATTTTTCGGTACTTTCATAAACTTTTCCTTTTTTACGCATACCCGCCGTATCAATAATGACATATTTCTCGTCGTTATATGTATAGGGTGAATCTACTGCATCCCGTGTTGTACCAGCAATATCGCTGACAATAACACGATCTTCTCCTAATATAGCATTAACCAAGGAGGATTTCCCAACATTGGGACGGCCGATTAATGAAAACTTAATGACATCGGCATCATAATCATCTCCGTTGTCTTTTGGAAAGTGTTTTGCTGCAGCGTCTAGTAAATCACCGAGACCAAGACCATGTGACCCGGAAACCGGAATCGGTTCACCAAATCCCAATGCATAAAAATCATAAATTTGTTCCCGCATTTCGGGATTATCAATTTTATTTACACCTAAAACAATCGGTTTTTTTGATTTATAGAGGATTTTCGCTACTTCTTCATCCGCAGCGGTTACCCCTTCTCTTCCGTTAGTTAAAAAAATGATAACATCGGCTTCATCAATCGCTACTTCTGCCTGTTGGCGAATTTGCTCCAAGAAAGGCTCATCACCGATGTCGATCCCTCCAGTATCAATTACATTAAAATCATGATTTAGCCATTCACCAGAACTATAAATACGGTCCCTTGTCACGCCTGGGATATCTTCTACAATCGAAACACGCTCACCGACAATACGGTTAAAAATAGTGGACTTACCTACATTGGGACGGCCCACAATGGCAATAACCGGTTTTACCATTTACATTCCCATCCTTTCAATATTTAATCAACAACTTATTTATGTTTAATTTTCTAAGCAATATACTCAGGCCAAATCATTCAGTAATAAGTGCTAATGATAAAACCCTTCTATCCATGAGAAGGGCCAACTTAATTAGTTTAACAAATGTTAATCCTTTCCCGCAATGGAAACCTCCGAGGTCAAGATGATTTTTGCTTTGCTTTTTCAGTAAAGTTAAAATGATTTTGAAATATCGCACCTGCATTTTCAAAAAAGCTCCATCCAACAAGCAAAAAGCTGATTAATGCACAAACATCAAGATAGGCTAATGCACCAATTGAGTAAGGAAAATGATATTTATTTAAAATAAACGCATATAAGAATTCTCCTTGCATCGTTCCATTTATAACAATTAATAATCTTCCTCTGAGTGATTTTTGGAGAATAATGGCTAAATATCCCAATAGAATTCCCATCATCCATTCCTTTTTAATAATAATCCAAATCGGATCGAAAATTTCAAACAAATGAAAGGTAACATAAGCAATTCCCATAATATAGGAACAAATAAAAAAATAGATAATTGCTCTAAGCTTTTCCTTACTAATCATTATAAAGGTAAGACTTAAAATGAATACGCCGCTTGCATAGATTTCGATATTTCCAAGCTTAAAATGAGTAGTTGAAAGAATAATGACGAGTAAAATGGCTGCAGCTAATTTTAGACGATATGGATTCTGCTTTTTTAAAAAGAAAGTTAGATAGACCCAGAAAGACCAGCAAATCCAATAAAATATGGAGCCTTCCACCTTTACCACCTCCTATTATCTTCATTATTGGTTAAAACTATGTATTTTCATACTAACCTGCATAATCTTTACCTGATGATTCATCTTATTAAGAGGAGGTGTAGGAAGAATGGGAAAAGACCGTCAAGAAAAAAAACTAAAGGCAAGCAGAAGAGTAGAATCTGACAGGGATCAAGCATTGCATTATCCAGGTGCTACCAAATTACAGAGCCCCGAAGAGGCTAGAAGCTTAAACGACTCTAAATATGATTAACTAAAAAAAAAAGAAAGCATCAGCGGAAAAGTTTTTTCTTATTCCGATGATGCTTCTTTTTTAATTATTGAATTTCTAAACTTGTCAATTTTCTACCATATTAACTTGTTTAATGCTTCTTGGTTCAAAACTTTGACTAAAGGCCGACCGGCTACACCGTCAAGAATATTTTGGCATGTCTTATATTTCAATTCGTTAAGAGCATCATCCGAAATATATCCGGAATGCGGAGTGATATAAACTTCATCAAGACTAAGCAACGGATCGTTTGGGTCAGGGGGTTCATTCAAGAGTACATCCAAGCCCGCCCCTGCAATATGTCCTTCAACAATGGCTTGATACAAATCCTCTTCATTAATTAGCCCTCCACGGCTGGTGTTTACAATAAAAGATCCCTTAGGCATCATTTTTAATTGTTCATACCCAATAATATTCCGATTTTCTGGTTTCAAAGGTATGTGCAGACTTAGGATTGTGGATTGCCTTAACAAATCGTTAAACGCAACTGCTTCAACTGAGTATTTTGAAAATACTTCTTTAGGAGCACTCGGGGCATAGGCAATAAGGCGAACACCAAACGGCTTAAGTTTTTCAGCAACCCTCCGTGCAATTTTTCCAAATCCAAGAAACCCTACTGTATTTGAACTAAAACGTTGAATTGGCAGGGTGTCCATCGGATGCCATTTCCCTTCTTTTACTTGTCTATTATAAGCTGGGAAACGTCGAGTAATGGTTAACATGTGGGCAATCGTCTGATCCGAAACCTCTTCCGAACAAAATTCGGGTACATGGGTGACTTTTATCCCTTTACTTGCGGCTGCATCCAAATCAATTGTGTTATATCCAACTGATGAAGCTGTAATAACACGGCAAGAATCCAACTTATCAATTAATTCTTCATAACAAGGAAATCCTACTTGGACGATTACACCATCCGCGTATGGGGCATAAATAGGCCATTCCGCATCCAATGTTTCGAACCGTGTAACTTTTACATCAAAACCATTTTGTTCAAGGATTGCCTTCTCAACACTGTGATCAATCCACTCATCATCAAGTATCCAAGCCAAAAGTTTCCCATTTTTCAAAATACCCACCACCTTTATACATGATTTGGAGTTTGGCTGCTAATTTCCTGCAGCGCTTTGATAAGTTTTTGATTATTTACCTCAGAACCGATACTAATCCGAGCAAAAGTAGGGAACCCCCAAGCTGCACATGGACGTATGATAAGGCCTTTTTGGCATAGTTTTTGTGCTAGTTTCGAAGTATCCTGTTTCATATCGATAAATAAAAAGTTAGTATGTGTTTCTTCAACGCTAAATCCAAGGGACCGGAATTCTTTTATCATCTTAACCATTTCTGTTCTGTTTTCAGCCAATACCTTTTCGGTATATTCCACGTCCTCAAGAGATGCTATAGCACCGGCCTCTGCTACGCGGTTACATGCAAAAGGTTCACGAACCATTTGCAAGGGTCGAATCAACTCTCCCTTTGCCATTGCATAACCGACTCGCATCCCAGCTAAACCAAATAATTTCGAAAAGGTACGGATTGTAATGACTGGGTATCCTTCCTGGATATACTCTACACCGGTTGAATAATTTGGTATTGCAATAAATTCACCATATGCCTCATCTAAAACAACAATTACATGTTTTGGCAAGCGGCTTAAAAAGGTTCTTAGTTCCTTTTCATCAACAATTGTTCCCGTCGGATTATTTGGGTTGCAAATAATGACCAGCTTTGTTCTCTCATTAATTGCGTCCAGTATCGCCTCAAGATCAAACTTATGATCCAGCGTGGTCGGAATCTCTACTGGGATTCCCCCAACAAGCAAAGTGTTTTTATTATATTCCGAAAACGTGGGCGTACAATAAACCACCTCTTCCCCCTGATTAACATAGGAGGCAATCACTAGATTAATAATATTGTCTGCTCCATTTGCGATTACATAATTTTCCGGATCCATTCCATGCAGTTTTCCAAGTTTGTTGCGAAGCGCAAGACAAGTCAAGTCCGGGTAATAATGACTTTCAAGAACTGCATTTTGCATTGCTGTAATCGCTTTTTGCGAAGGGCCATGTGGATTTTCATTTGTCGCAAGTCGAATTACTTCCTTTATTTTTGATTGTTGTTCTGCTTCCATTGCTGCTTGTCTGGGAATATACGGATCCAAATTCCTTACACTATCACGCCATAAATCTTCTGACATTGTTAATCCCTCCTAAGATAGTTAACCATTTTTTAACCTTTAAATTTTTTTACTAGGATTAAAAAATTACTATTTATAAACAGAGTGTTGAACTCAAAAGTTATTTTACACAATATTCAGAATTAGGCTAAGTCATTTTTTAATTACTGCTAAAAAAATACACAATAAAACAAAAATTTAGACTACTGTTTGATATCACTCTTTCACTGCTAGAAAAGTAAGGAAGTAAACTTTTTCTTAAAAACACGAGAACAAAGCAAAAAAGTATTGTATTTCATAAAAATGCGTGGTTACTGAAAACTCGCCTATCAGATAACATTAAGAAGATTCATAAAATTGGAACAAATGGAAGGAGGTGAAAAATTCACCTACTGATGGAGAGGATTCAAATAGCACTGATATTCTTCGGTGGGATGTATTTTTACTATTACGAACGTAAAAAAGGGGGAAAGTGATTAATGTATGCTGTTTTAATTTCTGTGTTCGTTTTAATTGCATTAAGTATGTTGAGAGTAAATGTGCTTCTAAGTATTTTACTAGCTGCAATAAGCGCTGGATTAATTGAAGGGCTCTCCATTACAGACACATTAGCGATGCTCATTTCCGGAATGGGTGGACAAGCTGAAACCGCTTTAAGTGTAATTTTGCTTGGTATTTTCGCGGTTATGATTAAGTATTCAGGAATTACCGGTATACTAGTTAAAAAAATGATCAAATTTATGAAAGGGAAAAGAGCAATTATTTTGTTGGCTATCGCAGGGGTTTCTTGTTTTTCGCAAAACTTGGTTCCCGTGCATATAGCCTTTATCCCAATTCTTATTCCTCCCTTGCTCCATCTGTTTGATCGCATGAAAATAGACAGACGTGGAGTAGCAACAGCCTTAACCTTTGGTTTAAAGGCTCCTTACATCATGATTCCTGCTGGATATGGACTTATGTATCACCAAATTATTGCAAGCGAAATGAAAAAATATGGGATGAATATTACGGTGGGTCAGCTTCCTCTTGCCTTACTAATTCCAGGCTTAGGAATGATTGTCGGATTATTAATTGCCGTTTTCATTACCTATCGAAAAGCAAAGGAAACAGCACCACCAAACGAACTGGAAAATTCCCTTGCGGAATTAGAAATGTCAGCAACTTCCGAAGTTATTCCATTTAACAAGCAGCATGTTATCACTTTAATTGCGATTGTTTTGTCCCTTGGAATTCAACTATATACTCATTCTCTTGCATTAGGAGCGCTAGCAGGTATCGCAGCTATGTTCTTGGGGCGCGTCGCCCCGTTTTTCAAAGGGGATGAAATTGTCGATGATGGTATGAAAATGATGGGGGCCATTGCATTTGTATTATTGATTGCTGCTGGTTATTCAACAATCTTAAAAGAAACCGGAGCAATTGACCACTTAGTTTCTAATACATCTGGTATTATTGGTGGGAGCAAATTGTTCACCTCTTTTATCATTCTTACAATTGGATTGTTGATTACAATGGGAATCGGTACTTCATTTGGTACAATCCCGATTTTAGCAGCCGTATATGTTCCTTTATGCATTTCAGTAGGATTTTCACCAATGGCAACTGCAGCATTGATTGGAACAGCAAGTGCATTAGGTGACGCAGGTTCGCCTGCATCAGATAGTACAATTGGCCCTACCATTGGGTTAAATGCAGACGGAAGACATAATCACATTTGGGATACATGTGTTCCTACCTTTATGCACTACAATATTCCACTTTTTATATTTGGGTTAATAGCTGCTTTTGTTTTATAAATAATATTATCAAATTAGCAATAGGAGTTGAATAAAAATTTTAACACTCTGTTGATTGGAGTGGAAGGCGCGAAGTGACGAGGAGGCTCCCCGGCACGCCCGCGAACCGCTCGCGCCTGGAGCGGAAATCAACAGACAAGATTCAAAGAACAGATACACAAAAAGAGGGTACCCTTAAAAGTTTTAGGAAACCCTCTTTTTGCTTTAATAGTAACAGCTTCAACCATATATATAAGAAAAGAAATAACCAGACCGAATTAACCGGTCTGGCCATTTCAAAATAATCAATTATATTTTTATTTTCTTCAGATTCAATGCATATGGCAAATCATTTCCTAAAACGCCATCAATTGCTGCCTGAGTTGTTCTGGTTCTTAGCTCTGTGATCGACTCCTCAGAGAAATAAGATGAATGTGGTGTAATTAAGCACTCCTCCATTGTTAACAGTGAATAATCTGATGCAGGAGGTTCCTGCTCCAGCACATCTAGGCCTGCTCCGGCTATATGACCTTCTTCAATGGCTCTTTGTAAGTCATTTTCATTTAAGACGCCACCACGGCATGTATTGATAACAAAGGCACCTTTTGGGAGCTTTTTAAGGCGTTCATAATTGATTAAATTGTGTGTTTCAGGTGTAAGTGGTACATGAAGACTAATAATATTCGATTGCTCCAACAGTTCGTCTAATGAAACCGGAATAGCACCTTGATTTCGAATAGATTCTTCCGAAATGTACTCATCATGTGCTAAAATTTGCACCCCAAATGGCTTTAACTTATCAGCAACCATACGGGCAATACGTCCAAAGCCAATTAATCCAACAGTTCTTGTACTAAAGCGATGAATCGGAAGGGTATCAAGTGGATCCCATTTTCCTGCTCTTACTTTCCGACTATAAGCAGCCAACCTCCGAGTAACCGCAAGAATTAAGGCAACTGTATGATCAGATACCTCTTCTGCGCAATAATCTGGAACATGTGAGACAGCAATCCCTTTTTTAGTAGCCGCCTCCACATCTACATGATTAAAGCCAACTCCCGGAATAGAGATCACTTTACACGAATCTAACTTTTCAATAATTTCACCCCGGCATTGAAAACCAACTTGTGCAACAACGGCATCAGCGACGGCAGCATATACCGGTAAATCTTCCGCTAATGTTTCCGAACGGGTAACTTTTACTTCTATATTATACTGTTGATACATCTTCATTTCTAATTGATGTTCATTCCATTCATCGTCTAAAATCCAAACCAAATGCTTTCCATCTCTCACTCTACTTCTCTCCTTTTGCAACGGTTGCAGTTAGATTTTTTCTAATTTTTTTTAATGATTTTATTAACTGTTTATTTTGTTCCCAAGTACCAATAGAAATACGGGCATATGTTGGTAACCCCCAAGCTATACATGGGCGAATAAGAATTCCCTCTTGCATAAGCGCCTTGGATAACTCTTTAACATCTTCTTTCATATCTACGAACAGAAAGTTAGCGTGTGATTCAGTCACATTAAACCCCAAAGCCTTTAGTTCTTTTGTAAGCTCAATCATCTCACGCTTATTTTCTCGTAAACTTTTATTTATATACTCCTGGTCATCGAAAGCAGCTAAAGCGCCGGCATGGGCAATTCGATTTGCTGAAAATGGTTCCCTTACCGCTCGTATTGGCTCTATATATTCAAAACGTGCTGCAGCATATCCAATTCTAGTGCCAGCTAACCCATATAATTTTGAAAATGTTCGAACAAAAATAACAGGATATCCTTCCTTTACATAATCGATTCCAGTACTATACCTTTCACGATCAATAAAATCGACATATGCTTCATCCAACACCACTATCACATGTGGTGGTATTTTTTTAAAAAATAATTCTAATTCATTTTCTCCCAAAATCGTACCAGTCGGGTTATTGGGATTACAAATAAAAATAAGTTTAGTATTTTCATTTATTGCTGACAGAATTCCTTCAAGATTATAGGTATGGTTCGCGAGCAACGGGACTTCAACAGGAGTTCCTTCCATTAGCAAAGTAATTGTCCTATATGCCGGGAAAGTCGGGGTGCAATAGATAATTTCATCCCCAGGGTTAATGTAGGCATTACCAATCAAAGAGATAATATTATCCGCACCGTTTGCAATTAGAAACTGATCAGGATCAATTTTATAGAAATTTCCTAATTTTTCACGAAGTTCCCTGCATGTTGACTCAGGATATAATTGGCTGTCTTTCACAGCGATTTGCATAGCCTCTACGGCCTTTGGTGATGGTCCAAAAGGATTTTCATTAGAGGCCAACCGAATGATTTCATCCAATCCTAGTTCCCGCTTTACCTCTTCTATGGCCTTCCCAGGGATATAAGGCTTTAACTTTGTTACACTTTTTCTCCATGATTCTTTCATCAATACAACTCCTTCCGTTCAAATAATCCCTCCGTTGAATTTCCAGATGGAACCAATATAGAATTACGGTATTCACTTGGAGTTTTGCCCACCAATGTTTTAAAAACACGGCTAAAGTAGTGAGAATTACTATATCCGACTTCAAAAGCGATTTGATAAACCGTATAATTTAAATCTTTTAACAATTCTTTCGCTTTTTCTATTCGCAAATAAGTAATATATTCAACAAAATTAGTTCCAGTAGCACTTTTAAAAATTCTACTAAAATATGTAGGACTTAGATGTACATGACTTGAAACCTTTTCCAAAGTAATTTGTTCTAAATAATGCTGTTCAATATATTCCATAGCCTTTTGGATTGATTTAAGGGTATGATCATTATTTTTTGTAGAAACCAGGTCAATAAATCGATGGATCAGATTCCTTATCCACTGCTCCAATTGGACTAAATTTTCGACAAAATTTAAGGAAGATGTATATTCCGAAAGGATAAAATGAATTTCCTTTTCATTTGCCCCCCCATTTATAGCTGCACGAGCAAGCATAGTCGAAATTTCTGAAAGCTGCAGTTTTAAGACTTCTGGGTCAACATTCTGTAACGAAAACAATCGGTCTAATAAATTTTTCATATTATCTGAAACAGCTATATTATCCGCTACCATTAATTTACTTGCTAAGGTTGATACATCTTGATTTGGTAGAAGAACAAATTCATTTGTAAACGGTACTACATCATCATGCGGGATCACTAAATCCTTTCCTAAAAAGAATTTATGTTTTAAAGCGGTTTGTGCTTCTTGATAACTTAAATGTAAATTCCTTACATCTTTATAATAGTTTCCAATGCCTATCGTGACGCTATAACCTGTATTTTCTTTGATATATGTTTTCGCTTCCTCGGATATTTTCTTAGCGTATTGCTTAAATCCTAAATGGTCGTCAAAAAAAGGAAATGAGAGGAGGATTGCAAATTTATCTGCTGCTGTTCCCATAGCCAGACACTCATCTAACTTTTTCATGAAGAATTGACGGGTAACCGTGATAATTTCATTACGAACAAAATCCTGCCACTGTTTACTCTTTTCCTTGTTCTTTAAAAAAAACTCGTCTATTTGAAGGGACATTGCAGTGTTTGGCATGGTAGATAATCCAACTAATTGACTTTGATCCCAAATTTCTCTAGAGTTTTTAATATTTCCATATAATAAATTATAAATAAGACCGAGTCTTACGGAAGACATAATATTATGTGGATCTTCATTTCTTTGTTGCATCATCTGGTCGGAAAGCTGTGCTTCCACTTTGAGTTCCTGCAACAGTCGATACACTACTTCCTCATCAAACGGCTTACTTAAGCAATCAAAAACACCATTTTTAAAAAGCGATCGCATCTCGAGGTCCTCGTAACGGCTTTTCACCACAACCAAAGGTATTGTAATTTTCTTCTTAGCTAATTGTTGAAGAACGACATCTTTAGTTAATTTCATCATTTCATCGAGATCTAAAAGTACTGCGATGGTACCCAGCTTAAATGATAAATCTTCTTTTAAAAGGTACTTTTTGTCCACTGCTTCTATCAAAAAGCCAAATTTATATTCTTTATTTATTTGATGAAAGAGATTAATCACATGTTTATCATCTGTTGCGAGGAGTATTAGGTTTTCCATAGAATCACACTCTTTCATTCAAAAGTTTAAATATATATTTAAAAAATTGAGTTAGGTACCTATGACTCTGTAAGACACGAGATACCTCACTCAATTTTAATCTAATTTTAATTTTTATTAAACGGTTTCATTTACAGGATAGATTGTATCATAATAATGAATCATTTCTTCGCGAAGACGACGTGCACCCCAAATTGCGTTTTCAATATGTTCATCAGTAACAACATACTTTTCGACAATCATTTCTCCAAGTCTAGCATGGAATTCTTCATCCTTTTTAATTGTTTCATAGCATCTTGCCAAGTCAGGTAAGCCAATCCGCCGGCAGTTCTCGATTACGATATCATGTGTAGTTGTTGTTGAAGTTTCAGAACAATTCCATACAGCCACTGCACAGGCGCGGTCTTTTCCAAGGGCCTCCCAATGCAAGTTTTCCCAACCAAGATGTTGTGCTGGTGGTTCAGTTGGAGCAGTATAACCATGTTTCTCAAGCACTCTACAAATAATCTCATAATGGTGCGCTTCTTCCCACATATGTTTACACAAAGCTGTTACTGTGGTTCTATCGAATTCCTTCCAATAATCATTAATTTGTTTTCCAAGGAAGAAAACATAAGCGATTTCCAGCCAAACTCTTTGTTCAATCGCAGTAAAAACTTCTTCCTGTGTTAGATCTTCCTTTGTCCAGAATTTTTCTGCTTTCTCTTGGGCATAGTTCTTAAGCTCTTCCTTAATGCCCCTAAACTCTGTAAAAAATTCTTCGCGTGTGATTGTTGCCATTTTAAAACCCTCCATTTGAAAATTTATTATTCTAACTATTCATAATTATATTTCTGGTTATAATTTTCTAAAAGTACTCATTCTTATGATATCTTACACTTTTTTAACTTCCTGGTAGTAAAAATTATTTCACTTCTATCATTGCTTTTAAGCTTTCCTCACGAATTAATTCTGTTAACTGTTCCTTATATGCAAGGAAGCGGGAATCCATTTTAATATGATAGGACCTTGGATGCTCAAGTTCTATTGGAATATCCGCTTTAATTTTACCGGGTCTTGAAGTCATGACAATTACCCTATTGGCTAGATATATAGATTCTTCAACATCATGCGTAATAAATAGAATTGTCTTATGTGATTTCTCCCAAATTTCAAGCAATAATTCTTGCATCAATGTCCGCGTTTGATTGTCAAGTGCACCAAATGGTTCATCAAGCAAAAGGATCTCCGGATCATTTGCCAATGCTCTTGCAATCGCCACACGTTGCTGCATCCCACCGGAAAGCTGCCGCGGGTAATGTTTTTCAAATCCCTCAAGCCTAACTAATTCAATATAATTCCTACCAATCTCTTTACGTTGTGCTGTACTGAGCTCTTTATGTTTCAAGCCAAACTGAATATTTTCTTCCACTGTAAGCCAGGGAAATAGAGAATAGGCTTGAAAAACCATTCCTCTATTTGAAGATGGACCATAAACCTCTTTACCATCGAGATAGACATGTCCCGCCGTCTGTTCCTCAAGACCTGCTACAATCCTAAGCAAAGTAGATTTCCCACAACCCGACGGACCAAGAATAGTAATAAATTCATTAGGCATAATTTTTAGGTTCGTTGTATTAAGGGCAAGTACTTGTGAACCTTTTTTATTACCAGAGAATATTTTTGTGATATTCTGTATTTCAAGCTTTGCATCCATCATTTCTCATCACCTTCCATAATGCCATGGGAACATTTTTCTTATTGCCACTTTTAAGATTAAATCAGATAGCAAACCCAACAAACCGATTGTCAAGATACCAAAAATAATATTTCCGGTTTTCAACATACGCTGAGACTCTAAAATCAAGCTCCCAATACCAGAAGATGAAGCCACAAGTTCTGCGACAATAATGTATGACCATGCCCAGCCAAGAATCAGCCGGATTATTTCCATAATACCCGGAATAGAAGCAGGAAGAATGACAGACCGTAGTACTCCAAATCTTGTTCTCCCAAGTGTATAGGCTGCTTCTAAAAGCTCCCGTCGAACATTTGCTACCTCAACGGCAGTCATAAGAACTAAGGAGAAAAAGGTTCCAACAAAAATAATTGTAATTTTCTCCAATTCTCCCACACCAATCCATAAAATAAAGAGCGGGATAAAAGCAGATGCCGGCATGTATCGAATCGAGGAAATCACTGGTTCAAAAAATGCCTCCACTACTTTAAATGTGCCCATCAATATGCCAAGCGGCAGTCCAACTAGGACAGCAATCATAAAACCAGCAAGAACTCGATAAATCGTAATTCCAATATCATTAATAAAGTTATATTCTGTAAACAAGGTTACCCCAGAATTGATAATTTGAGTGGGAGTCGGTAGAAAAAGGGGATCGACCATTCCCCCATATGTTAGCAGCGACCAAATAACAAACAATAATGCAATACTTGACACGCTAACCCCTAGATATAATTTATACGGTATATTTGCTTGCGGCTGGAGCCATTTTCTATTTTTATGTGCACCATTTCTTTCAGCTTTAAATGGTATTTTGGGTGGTTGTTTAACTACTTCCTCGTTTTTTACCACTTTTTCCACATAATTCCTCCTCTTTATTGAACAAATGAGTAGTTAATAATTTCATCAATATTCGGCTCATTATCGATTAATTTTTGCTGTTTCCAAAAATCCGCGCCTAGTTTTGAGAGTTCATGTAATGGTCCAGGATGATCCTTAGTTCCAAAGTATTTTTTATTTCCCGTCTCATCATAAAACTGCACACCCTGCAATGACTCTTCTAATTCTGTTGGAGATTGCCCCATTGCCTTAGCCATAATTTTCAATGCATCTTCCTTATTTGTTTTATAGTATTCGACCGCTTCAAACCAAGATTTTACTAAAGCTTTTACCGCTTTTGGGTTTTCTTTAGTGAAATCTTTTCTCATGGCAATCGTACTTGTAATGACGCCCGGGGAAGCAGCACTAGTCATTAATACGCTTCCAAAGTTTGTGTGTTTTGCTTTTGTTAACCACGGCTCCCAAGTAACGGCAGCATCTACTTTGTTCGCTACGAATGCTGCACCTGCATCTCCAGCCGTCATGTTTTGTGCATCAATATCTTTAAAATCAATTCCCTCTTGCTTTAATAAATAAAGGAACCAAAAGAAACTTGCACCGCCGTCTGTCTGTACAGCAACACGCTTACCTTTCAAATCTTTCAAACTTTTAATTTCCTTATTTGCTACAATCCCATCCCCGCCATGTGAATCGTCGAGCGCTACCACCTGAACGACCGGCACATTGCTTGCTGCAGTAACCACATGAGTGTCAACAGTTGAAGCAAATCCCTGCAGACGGTTTGCTGCAAGGGCGGTTCTACGATCCGTATTGCTTTCCATTTTCATCAAATTAACATTAACGCCATTCTTTTTGAAAAATCCTTTTTCCTGTGCAATGTATAGCGGAGAATACCCAACCCAAGTGGCCACGCCTAAATTAATAACATCATTCTTTGCTGATTCCTTTTTTTCAGGCTTGGTGCTAGCGGTCCCCGAACATCCTGTCATGGCTAGTAATAAAATAATGAATACAAGCAACCCAAATTTTCTCATTAAACTACCACCTTTTTAGAATTTTCCAAAAATTTAATATACATAGGTTATTTATACAATAATTTTTTATGAAAAAATGCACTTTTTTTACATAGGACAAGATACTGTACAAAAAAATAAATATTTACACCGTGGAAACCTTGTTATCCTTACCTGATACAACTTATTTTTAATTCCATACCGTATGGAAAGTTCCTTCCCGATCAACACGCTGGTATGTGTGTGCACCAAAATAATCTCGCTGGGCTTGGATAAGATTCGCTGGTAATGTTTCTGTCCGATAACTGTCATAGTAAGCTAATGCACTTGAAAATACCGGTACTGCAACACCTTGCCCGATGGATAGTGTAACCACATGTCTTAGAGCAGATTGGTAGTTTTCTACAATGTCTCTAAAATAAGAATCTAGTAATAAGTTAGATAGATTAGAATCCCGATCATAAGCATCTTTAATTTTTTGTAAGAATTGTGCCCTAATAATACAGCCTCCTCTAAAAATCATGGCAATATCTCCATAGTGGAGGTTCCAGTCATATTCTTCTGATGCCAAACGCATTTGAGCAAATCCTTGTGCATAAGAACAAATTTTACTCATATATAATGCCTTCCGTACAGCTTCAATTAGCTCTTCTCTATTACCTTCAAACTTCCTTATTTCTGGACCATTTAATAAATTGCTTGCCTTAACTCGTTCATCTTTCATGGCAGATATATAGCGGGCAAACACAGATTCCGTAATAATTGGAAGTGGAACGCCTAAATCCAAAGCACTTTGACTTGTCCATTTACCGGTGCCCTTTTGACCTGCAGCATCTAATATAACCTCAACTATTGGTTTACCTGTTGCATGATCCATCTTCGTAAAAATATCAGCGGTAATTTCGATTAGATAACTATCTAATTCCCCCTTGTTCCATTCTGCAAAAACCACATGAAGTTCTTGGGCTTGTAATCCCAACACATGTTTCAAAATAAAATAGGCTTCAGAGATCAACTGCATATCCCCGTATTCAATTCCATTGTGAACCATTTTTACATAATGTCCGGCGCCATCAGGACCAATATAGGTACAGCAAGGATCTCCATTTACTTTTGCAGAAATTGCTTCAAAGATTTCTTTTACCAATTCATATGCAGCTTTTTGGCCGCCTGGCATGATGGAAGGACCTTTCAATGCCCCTTCTTCTCCACCAGAAACACCTGTTCCGATAAAATGGACACCCATATCCTCCAATTCCTTATTTCGTTTAATCGTATCCTGGAAAAAAGTATTGCCGCCATCAATGATAATATCCCCCTTCTCAAGATAAGGTTTTAAAGAATTAATGATGGCATCTGTTGGTGTGCCTGCTCTCACCATTAATAAAATTTTCCGCGGACGTTCTAATGACTCAATGAATTCTTTAATTTCATAAGTCCCAATAAAATTCTTCCCCTCTGCTTCACGCTTTAAAAACGCTTCTGTTTTTTCCGAAGAACGGTTATACACGGATACCGAGTAACCTCTGCTTTCGATATTTAATGCAAGATTTTTTCCCATAACCGCTAAACCAATAACCCCAATCTGACTCTTCACCATTTTCATCCTTCCTTTCAAATATTTCGCTTATAACCTTGCCTCAAGCTCTTTCTTTTCCTTTTCAAAGCCTGGTTTTCCAAGTAAAGCAAACATATTCTTCTTGTAGGCTTCAACACCCGGCTGATCAAATGGATTCACACCAAGAAGATGTCCACTAATCCCACACGCCTTTTCGAAAAAGTAAATCATTTCACCAATTGAAAATTCAGTTATTTCATCTAGTTCTATAATTAAGTTTGGTACCCCGCCATCAATATGGGCTAATACAGTACCTTGAAATGCCTTTTTATTGACTACATCCATGGTCTTTTCAACTAGGAAGTTTAAACCATCAATATTTTCTATGTCACTTTGAATCAACCATTCTACCTTAGGTTTTCTAATCTGTATAACCGTTTCAAATAAATTGCGTCTGCCTTCCTGCACATATTGACCCATGGAATGCAGATCAGTTGAAAAATCAACAGCGGCTGGAAAAAGACCTTTCTGATCTTTCCCTTCACTTTCCCCAAAGAGCTGCTTCCACCATTCCGCAACATAATGCATGGATGGTTCATAATTAACCAATAATTCGATTTCCTTGCCTTTGTTGTAAAAGGCATTACGAACAGCCGCATATTGATAGCATTCATTGGTTAAAAGCTCCGGGTTGTTAAATCTATGACAGGCCTCTCTAGCCCCTTCCATTATGCGATCGATATCCAATCCGGCTGTGGCAATAGGCAAAAGGCCGACTGCAGTCAGCACAGAGTATCTTCCGCCAATATTATCCGGAATGACAAAAGTTTGATATCCTTCTTCGTCTGCAAGCTTTTTTAAAGCGCCCTTTTCTTGATCAGTGGTCGCAAAAATACGTTTTCTTGCCTCATCCTTCCCATAGCGTTTCTCCATATAGTTACGGAAAATGCGGAAGGAGATCGCCGGTTCTGTCGTTGTGCCAGATTTTGAGATGACATTTATCGAGATTTCTTTTCCTTCCAAGTGCTCTAATAGTTCGGAAATGTAAGTTGAACTAATATTATGGCCTGCATAATAAATTTGGGTATTTCCTTCCATTTGGTTATGAAAGGTATGGGACAATGCATCAATTACTGCCCTGGCACCCAAATAAGAGCCGCCAATTCCAATGACAATTAGAGCATCGGAATTTTTTCGAATCCAGCCTGCAGCTTCTTTTATTCCCTCAAATTCTTCTTTATCATAAGAAATTGGCCAATCTACCCAGCCAAGAAAGTCAGATCCGGATCCGTGCTTTTCATGTAACATGGAATGGGCTGTTTTCACAAATTCACTTAAATGTTCTACTTCATTTTTTTTCATAAATGTTAATGCTTTGGTATAATCAAAAGAAATTGCCAATTTTTATCTTCTCCTCCCCCAAATTTATATATCAAATTGGTGATAAAATATTATTTACCACCAATGAAATCCATCCTCGGCTAATAATTGCTGTGATTCATCCGGACCCATTGAACCCGACTGATAATGATGCAATGGGAGGATATTTTCTTCAAATGCTTTCAAAATTGGTTGTACCCACTTCCAAGATAATTCCACTTCATTCCAATTCGCAAAGAATGTCTGGTCGCCGCGCAGTGCATCAAAAATTAACATTTCATAGGCTTCCGGCACATTTTTTTCTGTAGATAAGAAATCCACTGTAAAAGGCTCTAACTTTCCATTATTTAATGGATTTTTACTATTCAGTTGGAAGGAAACACCTTGATTCGGACTAATCTCTATCATTAAAAGGTTTGGAGGGATTTCTTCATTGCGGTCCATGTATATATCCTTTTTCGGATTTTTATATTCAATTACAACCCTTGTCGATTTGTCCCGCATTCTTTTACCTGTCCGAATATAAAAGGGGACACCTCCCCAAAAAGAATTATCAATCCACAATCGTGCTGCAATAAATGTATCGCTAGTGGAAGAATCTCGAACCCCCGGTTCTTCTTGATATCCTACAACCGGGTCACCATCAATTTTCCCCGCAACATATTGTCCGCGAACTACATTTAAACCCACATCACTTTTTTGTAAAGGTCTTAATGATTCGATAACCTCTCTTTTAACATTTCGGATTTCCTTTGAGTTCATCCGGTTAGGCAGGTGCATGGCTGTCATCATCAAAATTTGCAGCATATGATTTTGAAACATATCCCGAATTGCCCCTGCCTGGTCATAATAGCCCGCCCTCTCTTCTACCCCAACTGTTTCACTTGCTGTTATTTGAACATTTGCAATGTGTTGGTTGTTCCATAAGGTTTGCAGGACTGGATTAGCAAATCCTAAGGCCTCTAAGTTCTGAACCATTGGCTTTCCAAGGTAATGATCAATCCGAAAAATCTCTTCCTCTTGAAATGCTTTCCTTAATTTTTGATTAAGGATTCTTGCTGACTCTAAGTCATGTCCAAACGGCTTTTCAATTATGAGACGTTTCCAGCCTTTTGATTCATCGAGTCCACTTTCCTTGATATTAGTTGTAATGATATCAACAAATTTTGGTGCAACAGATAAATAAAATAAACGATTTTCCGGAATATTAAACTCTTCCTCGCGTTTTTGAATGGCATCGATTAGCGTTATATACCCATTTGTATTCGTGACATCTAAAGAGCAAAAATGAAATAATCGGAGAAACTTTTCCGTTTTCGCAGTATCATTTTCAAAACGTCTAGAAAACGTTCGCAAGGATTCTTTTACATAATTTCGAAATATCGCATCAGACCAATCCCTCCTGCCTATTCCAACAATAGAGAACGAGTTAGGCATTTTTTCATCTAAAAATAAATTATAAAGCGCAGGGTATATTTTCCGCTTTGCTAAGTCCCCCGATGCTCCAAATAGAACAAAGGTCATCGAGTCCAGTTTCAAATTCTTAATGTCATCGAGAGCATTTTCATCACAATAAACGTCTCGATGAATTGTTACGTCATTCATTCGATTCCCTCCTAATTTTTTCTTAAAAGGCTAAGAAAGTGATAGTTTTGTAAAGTTTCTTACCTATTAAGTTTTCAGCATATTCAGTATAATTTGGTTATGAAAGATTTGTAAGTACGCACTTTAATCTCATATAGTGACAAAATGTATACCATTAAGAAAATTAGGAGGGAATAAAATGGGTCATATTTGTGGAAAATCATATAACTGTGAAAAGGAATTAACACTCGCTATTATAGGGGGTAAATGGAAAATGCTTATTATGTGGCATTTAGGCAAGGAAGGAACAAAGAGGTTTAATGAATTAAGATCACTTATTCCTGAAATTACGCAAAGAATGCTTGTAAACCAATTACGAGAACTGGAAGAAGACCTCATTGTTTCTAGAAAAGTGTATCCTGTTGTTCCTCCTAAAGTGGAGTATTCACTAACAAAACAAGGGGAAACCTTATTGCCCATTCTTGAGTCAATGTATAATTGGGGGAAAAATTATTTGGAGAATGTCATAGAAAATCCAGAACCATTGAGAAAGTCTATGAAAAAAATTTAAATCTAAAAAACCACATGCAGCTAATCTGATATTAGCAAACATGTGGTTTTTTTGTGTCTATAAAGCATACGTCTTTATATAATTTTCATCAAAAAACACCTCTAACTTCTTAATATTCCACTTCTCTAGGTATACTTTTTAGCACTATATGAGTTTAAAGTGCGTACTTCCTTTTTCGAAAAGTCAAATCTAAAATAAAGGTGTGCTAGAAGATTTTGAAAAATAAAAAAACAGGAGTGAAGAATTCATGGAACTACAATTAGCTTTAGATCTTGTTAATATCCCAGAAGGTATCGAGGTGGTAAAAGAAGTAGCAGCGCATATTGATATCGTCGAGATTGGTACACCTGTTGTCATTAATGAAGGGCTTAGAGCTGTAAAAAAAATTAAACAAGCATTTCCATCTTTAAAAGTTTTAGCCGATTTGAAAATTATGGATGCAGGTGCATACGAAGTAATGAAGGCTTCAGAAGCAGGTGCTGATATTATCACTGTTCTAGGTGCTACAGACAATTCAACCATTAAAGGTGCTGTAGAAGAAGCAAGAAAGCAAGGTACCAAAATCCTTATCGATATGATCAATGTTAAAAATCTAGAACAACGGGCAAAAGAAGTTGATGAATTAGGTGTCGATTATATTTGTGTGCACACAGGCTATGACCTTCAAGCTGAGGGAGAAAGCCCGTTTGAACAGCTTCAGACTATTAAGCGCGTTGTAAAAAATGCAAAAACAGCTGTAGCAGGCGGCATTAAATTAAATACACTGCCTGAAGTTGTACAATCCCAGCCAGACCTTGTTATTGTCGGTGGCGGTATTACAGGCCAAGAAGATAAAAAAGCAGTGGCTGCCAAAATGCAAGAATTAATCAAAGAAAAAGCTCATGCATAAAAAGGAAGATGAGTCATATGCAAACGACTGAATACTTAAGTGAAATTATTCAAGAGTTACATCAAACCTCTTCCTTAATCGCAGATGAAGATGCCGAAAAGTTAGTAAAGGCTATTTTTGAATCTAAGAAAATTTTTGTAGCAGGAGCAGGCAGGTCTGGATTCATGTCCAAATCCTTTGCAATGCGGATGATGCATATGGGGGTAGATGCCTATGTGGTCGGGGAAACTGTAACAGCAAACATGGAAAAAGATGATTTATTAATTATTGCATCCGGCTCAGGAGAAACAAAAGGTTTGGTTTCAATGGCTGAGAAAGCAAGGAAAATTGGAGGAAAAGTCGCTGCTGTAACGATTTTTCCTGATTCAACGATTGGAAGTTTAGCGAATTTCGCTGTTAAATTGCCCGGGGCCCCAAAAGACCAGTCCGAAAGCGACTTTAAAACAATTCAGCCGATGGGATCATTATTTGAACAAACACTTTTATTATTCTTTGATGCCGTTATTTTAAGATTTATGAACAAAAAAGGTCTCAATTCTCATACAATGTATGGAAAACATGCTAATCTTGAATAAAAATTAACTCTTTACAAAAAGCTCTCGCTAAAAAGCGAGAGCTTTATTTTATACGGCGCTGACTATATATTTTTGTATCAAAACCTCTTTGGTTTAACCAATGGTAGGTATGCCCGGTAATCATTACAGGAGCACGTTGTAATTCTGAAATAGATTTTGCCCCAATTGCGGTCATAATCATCACTAAATCCTGGTGAAAGCGATGAATCTCTTCCTGTAGTGCTTCTCTCCCGTTCTTTACGAGTAATCGCAAAAAATGACCAGACATCCCAACTGCATTAGCTCCAATAGCGAGCCCTTTTGCAATGTCATGACTGGAGCGAAAACCACCCGAGCCAATAATTGAAATTGGGTTTGAATGGTTAGATGCTTCAAGGATTGAGATAGCCGTAGGGATCCCCCATTCATTGAAAAAAGGAAGCGGTTTCCTATTACGCTTATTTTCGATTTCTGCAAAATTTGTCCCGCCAAAACCGCCTACATCTACAGCTGAAACCCCAATAGATGAAAGCCTTTCAACTGTTTCTTTACACATTCCAAAGCCAACTTCTTTCGCAATTACAGGTACACCAACCGCTTCCACGATCATTTCAATCCGTTTCATCGCACCAGAAAAATCCCTGTCTCCTTCGGGCATGGCTAATTCCTGGATAACATTTAAATGAATTTGCAAGGCATTAGCATCAATCATTTCAACAGCTTCTTTTGCCTGTTCTGGTGTGGCTTCACTGCCAAGATTGGCAATAATAATCCCTGTTGGATTTTCCCTCCGAACAACCTCATAGGTATATTGCTGCTGTTTGTCTTTTAACGCAGACATTTGCGATCCTACAGCCATTGCTATACCCGTATTTTTTGCTACAGCAGCGAGCTCTTTATTAATTTCAAAGGTTTTTTCACCGCCACCGCCCGTCATGGCATTGATAAAAATTGGCGAACTTAAAGAAAGTTCGCCAATTGAATGGTCTATTCGAACATCGGACACATTTATATCCGGTAAGCTCTGGTGAATAAAATGAATATCTTCAAATGCTGCTGAGCGTTCCTGCCTGTTATCTAAGGCATAGCGTATGTGGTCCCATTTTCGTTCAAATCTAGACAAGTAAAATCACCATTATTTTCTAAGATTCTTTAATTGTTCTCCAATTACTTCTCCAAGCTGAAAACCTTTTGACTCCTCAGGAAGTTCATAGTCGAAGTTTTCTTCGACATCTTTTTCAAGAAGTTCTTTAATGCTTAAAGATAGACGCTGTTCTTGTTCATTTACTTCAAGAACTTTAACTTTCACTTCCTGGCCTTCTTTTAATACTTCATGTGGTGTGGCGATATGCTTATGGGCAATCTGGGAGATATGAACAAGGCCCTCCACTCCAGGAAAAACTTCAACAAATGCACCATAAGATACAATTCTCTTCACTGTACCTTCAAAAACACTACCCTTTGGCGCTCTTTCTGAAATATTAGCCCAAGGTCCAGGCAATGTTTCTTTAATGGATAAAGAAATTCGTTCATTATCACGATCAACGTTTAGTACCTTTACTTGGACCTTTTGCCCTTCCTGAACAACATCTGTTGGTCTGTCAACGTGTTCGTGCGACAATTGTGAAATATGAACAAGTCCATCAATACCACCGATATCAACAAAAGCACCGAAATCGGTAATTCTTTGAACTGTTCCATCAATCACTTGTCCTGCAGTTAAGGAGTCAAGTAGATTTTGCTTTTTCTTCCCTTTTTCTTCCTCTACCACAGCACGATGAGAAAGGATTAAGCGATTCTTTTCTTTATCAAGTTCAACAATTTTAAAGGTAAGATTTTTTCCTTTATAATCCGAAAAATCTTCCACGAAGTAAGCCTCTACTAATGAAGCTGGAACAAAACCACGAACTCCAAGGTCAACAACAAGTCCACCCTTAACAACATCTTTAACCTCGGTTTCAATAATCTCGCCATTTTGGAATTGCTTTTCGAGTTGATCCCAGGCTTTTAGAGCATCTACTTTTCTTTTGGAAAGAATCAAGGCATCCTCTTCCACTTTGAGTACCTCTAGTTCGAGTTCATCGCCTTCTGAAACAACATCTGAAGCTTTTTCAATATGCAGGCTAGAGAGCTCACTTATTGGAATAATTCCATCAAGTTTACTGTCCCGAAGGTTTACTACTACCTGCTTTTCTTCTACTTTTGAAACTTGTCCTGTAACTTTATCACCAACTTCAAAAGATCTTACTTCTACTTGATTCATTTCTTCCGACATATGTATTCCTCCTTAATCCAATTACTGCAAAAATCTATAGATTGGGGTGTTTTCTCCATCCCATTAAAAAAACACACTTCATAAAATAAGCTTGAGAATATTCAAAAAAAAATCTCTTTTATTTAACTTCTTATAAATAGCTTATTTTGTCAAGTAGAACCTATCGGTACTCTATAATAAGTTTATGAATTTCAGCCATAATCAATTCAGTCACTTCTTCAGGGGATGCTTTTGCCTTTCTGAGTTCATCCATTTGCATTGGCTTTCCATAAACAACTTTTAATTTCCGAAAGGCTTTATATGGACCAATCACCGCACATGGAACAACCTGTGCATTCGATCTTAGGGCAAAAAAACCGACTCCTGCAAGACCTTTTCCCAATTCCCCTGTTTTACTCCTTGTTCCCTCAGGGAAAATCCCAAGAATATGCCCTTCTTTTAAAACACTTAGACCTTTTCTTAAGGCATCTCGATCACTCATACCTCTTTTTACCGGAAAGGCATTACATCTCCTTATAATATCCCCTAATATTGGAACCGCAAATAATTCTTCCTTTGCCATAAAATAAACCGTTCTAGGAATCATAATACCGACAACGGGTGGGTCAAAGTTATTGATGTGATTAGAACATAAAAGAACACCACCCTCTTTAGGAAAGTTTTCGGTTCCAATCGCTTCTATCCGATATAAAGGCTTTAAAATTGAATAGGCGACAGACTTAGCGAAAGTATAAAATTTCACCCTTAACCAACCCTCTCCTGCACTAGTTCCATTATTTTTTCAACTACTTCAGGAATGGTCATCGAGGTCGTATCTATTTCAACTGCATCGTCCGCTTTTTTCAGTGGTGCAATCTCTCTTTCAGAATCAATTTTATCTCTAAGAGCAATTTCCTGCTTTAATTTTTCCAAATCGGAAGAAAAGCCCTTTTCAAGATTTTCTGCATGACGTCTTTCAGCTCTTTCATCCACACTGGCCAGTAAAAATACTTTTACTTCTGCGTGGGGCAAAACATGTGTTCCAATATCTCTTCCGTCCATCACAACACCGCCATTTGAAGCAAGTGCCTGTTGTCTTTTTACCATTTCTTCACGAATTTTTTGTTGTTTCGCAACGATTGAAACGGAGTTGGTAACTTCGGCAGAACGAATGGCGGTTGTAACATCGCTCTGGTCAAGATAAACTAATTGACCATTTTCAGACGGTGCCAATACAATTTCGGTTGTGAGAAGTGTATCGTATAGGGCTTCTTCATCTTCCAAATTTAATTTTTTCTGGATTGCTTTATATGTTAAAGCCCGATACATTGCGCCTGTGTCTATGTATATATACGATAATTTTTCTGCTGCAATTTTTGCTACTGTACTTTTTCCGGCTGCAGCAGGACCGTCAATTGCGATTGAAATCTTCTTATTGTCCATAAATCCTCCTAAAACTTCATGATCCGTTAGGATCTCTACTATTATTTATTTTACCATAAGAAAATAAGATACTTCCCTTTTTTACTCCTTAATATTTGAATTTCTTACAAGAGCTATTCTTTTATAAATAGAAAAAGAAAGCAAGTAAACCTGCTTTCACAGATTTTCGAGAAAGGGAATTTTTTATTATGTTTGAATCTAAACTACCGTTTTTTTTATAAATATATGTACATGCTAACTGGCCTGTTGAAAAGCATATATATTAATATATGTTACAATAAATTAACGCGGTGTATTATTAAATAAGAGGAATAAAATAAAAGACTATCGAATATTTTTCGACAGCCTGAGAAAGCAAGTCAACCTGCTTTCATTTTCCGGATAGGGTTTGAATAATTTCAGTAAATGAATTTTCACTAACACCTTCATATTTTGTTAATTGTGTTAACTCTGGAAAGATACCATATTGGTGTAATAAAATCTGAGTTAAGATAAGGAACACAAATTGGATTATTACCATTTTTATAAGTACTCTTTCTATTACTTTCATAGAATCACTCCAATAATAACTTATTCCTATTATTGGAGTGATTATTAACTTTTATTCAGTTATCGTTTTCCTAACTTTACAGGACATCATTATAAACCGCTTCTGCATTTTTCAGCTTTTCTACATCTTCCTCAATTCCGTTTTTTGCATTGATGAAAATTCGGTACGTGTCATCCCCAATTGTGCCGAGGAACTCATAACACAATACCTCTTTATTTAGATCGTTCACTATAATGGCCTCACGGTCTTCCATTACCTTAAAATTAGGATTGACCTTTGAACGAGCTTGTTTCATTGTAATCGCAGGTGAAGGAATTTTTCGATCATGATGTGTTTTTAAATACTCTTCAGCAGAAACGCCGATAATATCTCCATTATCAAGGGCAACCTTAACCTTAATGGATTCTGAATAAACCCTTACCTTGTTAAGATTTGTTACAAAATTTAAAACACCGATATTATCATACTGTGTGCTTTCAAACAACTCTAAATTTTTAAAGCCCTGATCCTTTAAAAATTTTGCTGCTCGATTTCCCGCATCATTTAAGCTAATCGCTTGTTTTTTTACATCCCGGTGATTAATAAACCAAATCGGAAATCCACCCTTTTTGGTAACATCCATGCTTGCCTCTTGACCTGTCCTGCTATTTTTAATGGAAACACTATAAAATCCATAATCTGAACCCTTTCCATTTTCAGTAACCTTTACCTGAGAGTTCCCATCAAAATTCATATATTTTTTTGCTTCACTTACTGCTTCAGATCGTGTAATTTTCTTTCCTTTAATATTTTTAAAATTTTCATCCTTTTTTTGCATATTGGCAAAGGTTGGCCCTAAATCCGTTTCATCATAGCCTGTAACTGTTTTTTCCACTGTTTTAAGACCATCAATAATAGTATTGTCTGTCATTTCCTTGCCGGAAGCTAATGCGAGTTCAACATCCATCCAGCGTAGATTGTTTTTTAATACCATTGCTTGAACATTCCGAAGTTCGTTTTGAATTTCTCCTGACTGTTTATAAAGAACCTTCAAGGAGTTATATTCTTTATCCGTAAGTGGTTCCTTATCTAAATCTCTAATCGCTGTACGATAACTAAAATTCCCTATATTCGCTAAGAATTCTTCCGTTTTATTGAAGGGAAGCAATGTTAGTGGCAATTGTCCAACGTCATTATGGGCCTCTGAAGTAATTCTCCATACCTCTGCAAGAGATGGAGATAATGAGTGTCTTGAATTCATCGCAAGGGTGGTTCCGATTTTATCGTGCAATAGATCTACTTGATAGGTAAGACCATGAAATGCTCGTTGGTAGTTATTTTCAGCATTTAAAAGGACTGCATTTTTTTCCTGGTGTTCTTGATACCCCCAAAAGGCAGTTCCGGCAACACCAATGGTCAAAACCCCGATTAAAATTCCTCTAATCATCTCTACACCTCCTTATTTGCAGAAAATATGTTTCCCAATTCTTTTAATTTGTGGTCGTGACCAAATCCAAGGACTTGTTGCCGTTGCAGGATTAAAATAATACAAGGCTTCACCTGTTGGGTCCCAACCATTGATTGCATCGATAACCGCTTTTTTCGATGTTTCATTCGGGGTTAGCCATATCTGGCCGTCTGCTACTGCTGTAAAGGCCCCAGGTTCAAATATTACCCCTGAAACCGTATTGGGGAAATTCGCGCTATTCACTCGATTTAAGATCACTGCTGCGACGGCAACCTGACCAATAAAGGGTTCTCCCCGTGATTCACCATGAACAGCATTGGACATCAACTGTATATCATTTTGAGAAAATCCATTTGGAGTATTCGATGCAGTTGGCTTTTGGGTAGTATTTTTTTTTGCCGGTGTATTGTTTTGATCAACATTCGATCGATTATATTTAGTTGATTTGACCAATTTAGCTTTCGTTGATTCACCTGCAAGCCCATCAATAGGAAGCCCAAATTCATATTGAAAATTCCTTAAGGCCCAATATGTACTCCATCCAAAAACTCCATCAATTTTACCGTGGTAGAAACCGATATATTTAAGCCGTGATTGAAGCTCAATTACATCTTCCCCTGCTGCTCCTTGCTGGATGACTTGGTTGCTAAAAGCTTTCGTTTTGTTCGGTTCCATCAACGAAAATATCATCATAAAAAAAAAGCTAAAAATGAAAATTTTCATTAGGATTTTTTTCTTTTTCATGGAATTGTAACCCCCAGATGTAAATCTTTTTACAGTAATCCTATTTTTTGTATTCATGGAAATTTTATTCATAGAATTGTTTGGCTACTTCTATGCAAAAAAAATCCCTTCATTAAGACTGAAGGGATTTTTCAACAGAGTATTTCTTTTTAAAATGATTTGCACTAAGTATTTTCGCCGTTTTAACCTTCCTTAACCCAAACCACCAAAGAAAAATCATAAAAGGAAAGATAATATAGATCCAGTTTTCTTGGGTTAATAAAATATAATCATAAACACCATGAAGAATAAAAGGTAAGAGCAATGAAAGAATGATCCATTTCATCTTCAAACCCTCTATAAATTTTGCCTTTCCAATATAAAAACCCATAATAACACCAAAAAGGGCATGGCTTGAAACCGGGAGTAATGCCCTTGTTACAGCATGCTCTATTCCATTAGCAACTAAATAAAAAATATTTTCTACAGTGGCAAACCCTAAAGAAGCTGCAGCTCCATAAACGATTCCATCAAAGGGTTCGTCAAATTCAACATGTGAGTATATGGCATAAAAAAGAATAAACCACTTGAAGAATTCCTCCAATAGGCTTGAACTCAAGAAAGCATCAATCACTTCAGACTTTATGAGGTGTTCCGTTTCAAATACGTGCTGGATAAACATAATAGGGAAAACAAGAAGAGCTCCATACATAAAGGTTCTCAGAACAACAGAAATAGGTTCCGTTTCATATTCATCTTTTAAATAAAAATAACTTAATAAGGCTAACCCGGGAGCAATTCCCGCTGATAAAATTGCCAGCATCGAGGATCCTCTTTTCAATCCGTTTTTTATATCGTATCATGTAACGAACGTAAATGAAATGAAAGATTCTTCTAGTTAAGTATAATTATTTGTTTTCTTTTTTCATAATGGATTTTGCAATGAGCCCCCCGTGGAAACGGCCATTTTCAATAAATATTTCATTTGCATTGTTACCCGCAGCAATGACTCCAGCGATAAAAATCCCGCTTATGTTTGTTTCCATCGTATCTGGATTATAGCAAGGCCTCCCAGATTCGCTATCAATATCAATCCCCATCGTTTTTAGAAAATGATGGTCCGGATGGTAACCGGTCATAGCAAAAACAAAATCATTGTCTATTGTATGCTCTACACCATCCTTTACATAGATCACTTGCTTTTCAGTAATTTCTTTTACATGTGCCCTAAATTCCATCGAAATCATTTCATTACGAACCAATGCTTCGAATTCAGGAAGGATCCAAGGTTTAATACTTGGAGAATATTCATGCCCTCGGTATAAAACTGTAACTCTTGCCCCGGCTTTTTCAAGTTCGATCGCAGCGTCCACACTGGAATTTTTACCACCGATTACACAAACTTCTTTATCAAAATAAGGATGTGCTTCTTTAAAATAATGAAAAACCTTTGAAAGATCTTCACCAGGCACATTCATATAGTTGGGATGATCGTAATACCCCGTTGCAATGATTACGTATGGAGCCTGGTAGGTGCGTTTATCCGTCTTAACGATAAACCTTTCTCCCTGTTTCATGACATTCGCTACTTTTTCGTATGCATGAACACGTAACTTTTTTCTTTTTACAACCTCCCTATAATAAACCAATGCCTGATTACGGCGCGGCTTATAATTTTCTGTTAAAAAAGGAACCTCACCAATTTCTAATTTCTCACTTGTACTAAAAAAAGTCTGATGTGTTGGATAATGATAAATCGCATTTACAACATTCCCCTTTTCAATTACAAGTGGATTTTTTCCTATTTCTTTTAATGAGATGGCTGCAGCCAGGCCGCATGGACCTCCTCCGACAATGATTATATCTTCATTTTGCATAATGAATGCACTCCTTAACGAGAAAAGCGGAAGCGCCTTGCCCAGGGGCGACGAGCATAAGTCGAGCCGGCGAGAAGGTTGCTTTTTAACCTTCTTAACGGATTGGCTTAGACCAAAGAGCCCCTAGGCGCTGAAGCTAGACAATTCTCAAAGTCATTTAATTTTAAATAAAAAAACTCCCATCGTCTATGATAGGAGTTTTTTTATGATGTTTCAATGTTTAAACTTAAATCCAGCCTCTGAAACGGCTTGCCTCCGCCATTTTTCTTACGCCAACCATATAGGCTGCAAGGCGCATATCGACACGACGTGTTTGTGCTGTATCATAAATACTGTTAAATGATTTTACCATGATTTTTTCAAGCTTTTCTTCTACTTCTTCTTCAGACCAGTAGTAACCTTGGTTATTCTGTACCCACTCAAAGTAAGAAACTGTTACACCGCCGGCAGATGCTAATACGTCAGGTACAAGCAGGATACCGCGATCTGTAAGGATTTCAGTTGCTTCAAGTGTTGTTGGACCGTTTGCTGCCTCAACAACAATCTTAGCACGAATATCGTGAGCATTATCCTTGGTAATTTGATTTTCAATTGCAGCAGGAACAAGAATATCACATTCAAGTTCAAGCAATTCTTTATTTGAAATCGTATTATTAAATAATTTAGTCACTGTTCCAAAGCTGTCACGGCGATCCAATAGATAGTCAATATCAAGTCCATTTGGATCGTAAAGAGCTCCATATGCATCTGAAATCCCTACTACTTTAGCACCCGCATCATGCATGAATTTTGACAAATAGCTTCCTGCATTACCAAAGCCCTGAACAACAACCCTTGCACCCTCGATTTGGATACCTTTCTTTTTCGCAGCTTCGCGAATACAGATTGTTACGCCCTTCGCTGTAGCAGAATCACGGCCATGGGATCCTCCTAGAACAAGTGGCTTTCCTGTAATAAAGCCAGGTGAGTTAAATTCATCAATTCGGCTATATTCATCCATCATCCAAGCCATAATTTGCGAATTCGTAAATACGTCTGGAGCTGGAATATCTTTTGTAGGTCCAACGATTTGACTGATTGCACGCACGTAGCCACGGCTTAATCTTTCAAGCTCTCTAAAAGACATATCGCGTGGGTCACAGACGATTCCGCCTTTACCGCCGCCATATGGAAGGTCAACAATACCGCATTTCAAACTCATCCAAATCGAAAGGGCTTTCACTTCTGTCTCTGTCACACCTGGATGGAAACGAATACCGCCCTTTGTAGGACCAACAGCATCATTATGCTGGGCACGATGGCCAGTAAATATTTTTATTGAACCGTCATCCATACGAATTGGAATTTTCACTGTCATCATGCGTAACGGTTCTTTTAATAGTTCATATACCTCTTCAGGATAACCTAGTTTTTCAAGGGCTTTGTGAATAACGGTTTGTGTAGATTTTAACACATTATTCGTTTCCTCTTGATTAGTCTTTTCAGTACCATTTTCGGCTACCATTTGTAAACCTCCTAAGAAATCTCTTTTACGAATGTTGTCCGCTTTCAGACACAAGTATACACTACTAAATGATTAATGCAAGAAGAAAAATATACTTTTCCTCTTTCTCAAAAGAATTTTTTGTAAACGCTGCCACTTTTATGTATTAGGGATTTTTTGGAATCTGAATATCCAATTCACAATTTGGGCAGAAAGAAGCGGTGGCCCCCCTCCTAAACAGGCTAAAAACCTATTTAAAAAAATGGAGGATGGTTTCCACCGCTTTTTTTTCAATTATTTTTTTGCCGTATTCCTCAAGCATATATGGACTAAGTATAGAAGGCTCTCCATATTCAGATAGCAGAGATGCTGCTCGTTCATTTGTTATCGCATCCAATTTGTTGATAAGTAAATAATAACGGTCATTCATCGAAAACAATGTACCAGCCAAAATATTAATTAAACTAAGCCTTTTCGAAAGATTTATGATATCTTCAAAACTTGCAAACTCATACAAAAGATCTTCAGATCCTTCAACCCTAACCTGCATTTCAATAAAGCCATCGAATAATGCTTCCTCATCTTCAGCCGTTTCATCGACGGTAATAATCATAATCATTCCCTGAGCCTGTAAAGAAAAAATTTCCACTGCAACTGAACCCTGTATCTCTACATCAAATTCCTCACTTGCCTCTTCCAGCATATCATGAAAGAGCTGATGCCATTTTATCGAGTCCTTCCAAATATCCTCCTTGGAAAGGCCTCTTTCAAATAAATCATCAGAGGTTAAGAAAATTTTAATTTTATTGGCTGTTAAGCGTTCTAAGCGCATGCTTTTGCCCCCTGCCGTGACCTAACTCTTGTGTTTAGTGTATGTCATCGCCGTTTAATGGTGAATTGTCTACCTCACCAATCGCTTAGATTCCTTTTTTCAGTGTAATTAAATGGCTTTCTGCAGGTGCCCCCAGCCTTAATGGAACAGTTGTTGTCCCGTAACCGTTACTGATCAGGAGCGTGGTATTCTCTAACCTTTTCAATTGCCCTTTTTTGAATGGACTATATCCAAGAATATGAATTTGCCCACCATGGGTGTGTCCGCTTAAAACCAGTCTAATTTCATGTTGGTCTTTAATTTTATCCGTTATATTTGGATAATGACTGGCAAGAATTTTAAAGCTATTTGGATCCGCATCCATAAGTGCAAAATCCAGCCGGTCACGATCTTGACTTAAATCATCAACACCTAATAAACATAATTTATCTCCTTCTCCTGATTCAAAAGTTACAGCTGTATTATCGAGAACCTTAACCCCTAAGTCCAAGAAGAGCGCATCTAACTCATGATAATCCACTTCATAATCATTATTTCCCCAAACAAAATAAACTGGTCCAAGGCTTTTTAATTTTTTCAGATTTTCCTTTACTTTTGAAAAAGGTACACCTTTTTCTGTTAAATCCCCTCCGATAATGACAATATCGGTTCTACCTTTTACTGCATGAATAATTTTGTCCGAAATACTGCGCCGGTGTATATCGGAGATAAAGAATAAAGAAACCTTACCAAATGATTTTGGAAAATCACTGAATTCAATTTCCTCTTCCCTTACTTGATTTAGAAATGCTTCTCTGAACATATATAACAAAAGGCAAATTCCTACTAACAAAACAATAATAATTATAACCATTTTCAAAGCTTCCCCTTTACACGTTCTAACGTTCTACGGAAATCATACCATAAAGAAAACTTAAACTAAAAAAGAGAAGGGTCAGCTCAGGTCCTATATAAAAAAGCACAGAAAAGATTAGCAGTAAGCCTTTTAATGCAACAAGTACTTCCCATCCCCTGCGTTTTTGCTCTTGAAGCTGTTTTTTCTTCAATATGGTCTCACGTATGTATCGAGCATTCACAACGAGCCCAATAAAAAATGCAATCGATCCCGCAAAAAATTCTAATGGCTTAACGATAAATCGAATAAGGAAATCAGTTAAAATAAAGGGGTGGTTTATTGGAAACCATTTATTTATAAGGTATCCACAAAAAAAAACTATGCAAAGCTTCCAAATATTCGCTGCCAAAAAAATCCCTCCCATACCAATGTATGAGAGGGAAATAATTTCTTTACTAAGACCATATTATTCATCTTCTTGAATATTTAAAATTCTAAACCCATGCTCTTCCAGTTTCTTTGTAAACTTATCTATATTATCCTTCTTTTCAACCTTCATTACTATTCTGCGAACAAGTTTATCGGTTTCATCAAATGTAACGAGAGAGATAATGTGCTCGTGGAAATGATGGGCAATTTCTGAAAGGCGGGCGATTCGGCCCTCCGTTTCGACCGATGTAAAGGCAATTCGGACACCTGGGCGTTGTACGCCAAATGCACTTTCAAATGCACTTAACACATCTGAACGTGTGACAACACCAAGAAAGTTACCACTTGAATCTACAACGGCCAGTAGTGGAAAATCTTTAAGTTCCAGAAGTGTCTTTTCAAATACTTCTCCACCTTCCAAGAAATCATCTTGGTGTGTTGCAACTTCATTTACCGTCGTGGTAGATAGATAGTCATCACGCTGTTGATTGGATTTAAAAAAGTTTTCGTATATCCCATATCGAGTGACAACACCTGCATACTTTGCTCCATTGAGTACCGGTAAACCATCAATTTGCTGTTCTTCTAATTGCGTCAATGCTTGTTTCAATGTTTGATTATGTTGAACCGTAAAACACTCGTGTTTAGGTATCATCATATTTTTTACGAACAATTCCATCACCTCGAGACTTTTAATCCTACATCATTATTATAGTTCAACAATCCCGTCCAAAACCCTACTTTGTTGTTAAAGTTTAGTGTCATGTTTCCCAATTAACATCATATATTTATCTATGATGTTAAAACAGGGAGGGTTAATATGAATACTCATAACAAAACCTATCATCCTTATGCAAGCCCGTTCGACCCTTGTACTCCGATTACAGTAAAAACCTATTCGACCCCGCCACATTTATATATGGGATTTCAACCGCCAAATTTACCACAATTTTCACCCATGGAGGCGCTTAGGGCAGGGACATTATGGAAAGATTTTTATGACCCATACTATAACTCTTATGAAAAATCTAAAGGAGGAATGCCTTCATGAAACAGGTCCCTCCTGAATACTATCAATTGATGGAGCAGCTGCAAGCAGTGGATTTTGTTTTAGTAGAACTCACACTTTACCTTGATACACATAATGACGATCTTGAAGCCATTAACCAATTTAATCACTATGCAAAAGAAAGGAAGCGTTTGAAAAAAGCCTTCGAAAGCCAGTTTGGCCCACTATTGCAATTTGGCAACAGCTACTCCAGTCACCCCTGGAATTGGGATGATACACCTTGGCCATGGCAAATTTAAAAGCGGAAGCGAAGCAACTTCTTGAAAATCATCATGTAATACTTCAAAGAAAATGCTTCATGCAGCTTTGCGACGAGCTGAACAGCAGCTTCTTCGAATATGCTATGGCGCAGGAGCACTTTAAGCAAATTTGTTGATGACTTACTATTAGGATAGCAATTTACGCTGGAGCTAGATAGTGATCTAAGTTCAAAGTGATAACCAATTTCAGCACATGAGGAGGGTGATTACATGTGGATTTATGAGAAAAAATTGCAATACCCCGTAAAAGTAAGTACCTGTAATCCAACATTAGCAAAGTACTTAATTGAACAATACGGAGGCGCTGATGGGGAATTAGCTGCTGCCTTAAGATACTTAAATCAACGGTATACCATTCCTGATAAAGTAATTGGCCTTTTAACAGATATTGGAACAGAGGAATTTGCCCATCTCGAAATGATTGCCACAATGGTGTATAAACTAACAAAAGATGCCACACCTGAACAATTAAAAGCAGCCGGGCTCAGTGGCCATTATGCGGATCACGACGGGGCATTATTCTACCATAATGCTGCAGGGATACCTTTTACCACTCAATATATCCAAGCAAAAGGAGATCCCATTGCAGATTTGTACGAAGACATTGCTGCAGAAGAAAAAGCCCGGGCTACCTATCAATGGTTAATTAATTTAAGTGATGACCCGGATATTAACGACAGTCTTCGATTTCTGCGTGAACGGGAAATTGTACACTCCCAACGTTTCCGAGAAGCAGTAGAAATCCTTAAAGAAGAACGTGACCGTAAGAAGATTTTCTAATCTAGATAAGAAGCAAGCCTATTGGCTGCTTCTTATTTTTTCGCATGATAAAGATTAATGTCATAGGTTTTTTTTATGATTTCAAAATCAACATGGCGATTTTTCCATTGTTCTTCCTTTTTCCATAAATCCTTACTTCTGTCTACAATTTCACATCGTAAATCATGATATTCTTTTTCGAACTTGTCTTTTTTTTGCTTTAATACATTCATCCATCCATACATTAAGATGGTCATGGCTAATAAAATTAAATTTTTTAAATCGCTGACTGAAACAGAAAACATGGCAAAAAAGGAATAAGAATATTGTTTTCCTATCGTAATATAGAAGTAATACAGATATATAAATGACACGACAAGGGTTGCCATGATCCAGTAATTATGCAGTTTTTTTGCATCGTCAAACTTTTTCTTTCTTTTTCGGACATTTTCAAGAATTTGTTTCGTGGTTTCATCAGTATATTGTAATTTAAGGATTGGAGTATCCAATTCATCCCCTCCATTTCTCTTTATAACAATATGAACTTGTCCTTCCATTTATGTTTGAAATATTAAAAAACCAATCAGTTTTTCTCTGATTGGTTAGTTATTTAATGGGATTTTTAGAACTTGTCCCGTATAAATTTGATTATTCTGAAGATGATTCGCATCTCGAATGATGTTAATCCCTGACTTAGAATGATAATAGTTCATCGCAATTCTAAAGAGTGTTTCCTTTGGTTGAACGGTATGATAAACTAATTTACTTTTCTCAGCCGGAGCAGCCGTTTTAGGCTGATCAGTTTTATTTTTTTCCATTTCATTTTGCCCAGTTTGACGCTCAACTGTTGTGTTCTGTTCAGGTTTTTTGGGCTCTTCACTTTTTTCCGGCAACTGGCTGGATGCTGGTTCCGTTTTATTATCGTCACTTTTAGTGGTTGAGTCACTACTATCTTTTTTTAATTCCTGCTTTTCAGACTCGGAAATGTTCGAATCAGCCTCTTTATCTTGCTGTGACGTTTCCAGTTTGATGGATTCAAACCCTGATTGATTCCCTGAGACTTTCTCTGCTCCGTTTATCTTTTTTCCATGATAGTAAGAAATGATGCTGAAACAGGTGATTGGGAGAAGGATAAACAATAAAACCAATAGTCGGATTATCGGATATTTTAATTTTACCTTGGTTTTCTTCGGTTTTTGACGGTGAAGCTGGCCTCTTGGAGGTAAACGTTCTCCATTTTCCGGCTTTTCATTTATTTTTTCAATTCGGCGTTTTAATCGCTCAGCCTGATCTCGATATGGTTCCTCTGGATTCATGGTGCGTCCCCTTCCCATTCGTCATACTTCTTCTGTCTAATTTTTATATACATCCCCAATAGAAAATCGATTATGAAATGCATCACAATTGTAACCGCAAAATTATTTGTCCACTCATATATAAATCCAATAAAAAAGCTTAACAATACTATATTAGAAAATAAATACCAATTAAATAGATACCGATAGTGAATCACGGCAAAAATAACACTTGCAAAAATCAATCCAATCTTTGTTTGAATAATCCCCCTGAATAATAATTCCTCACTAAAAGCCACAAGTGCAGCAATCCAGATAATTTGAAGTATATTTTTATTTTTAAATATCCGCTCATTGAGCCCGCCATCGTCATAAAAAGAAGATGGCAGCCATTTCATTAAGATAATATCTACGATTACAACCAGGATTCCAGCGGGCAGGCCTATATTGACAATCCTAATGTCATTCAAGCGGAAATAGCTTAAAAAAGAAAAATGATCAAATAATAAAATACCTAAAATAATTGAAATGGTTAATAGAATAATTTGAGTCATATACAGATGGAATAGTAATTCTCGATCTGTTAACCCCCTGATTAAATCATTATACTTATTTTTCATTCACTCATCTCACTATTGATTAAAATTTTCTCAAGATATTCTTTCCACTTCTTTTGGTTTTTGTCCTTAGAATCCTTTTTATCAAAGGATTGATAATTGAAAAGGTCCATCCCACAACAATCACAACAAGGCTTTACCTTGTTTGGAATCGGTGTCTCCTCAAAATAGTTTAAAATAAATTCCCTTCTGCAAGTGTCGGTTTCCACCCATTTTTTCATTAGATAAATATTACTTTTTTTAAATGTTCGTCTTTCCATTACATAATCCGATATGATTCCCTTTAATTCATCCGGTCCTGTTACTTCCTTGTATTGCTTAATGAAGGTTTGAATGATTCGCCACTGAATTTCCGAAAATCCACCATTTTCCATTAATTGATGACTCTTATCTGAAAAATCCGGATAAGTATTAAAATCTTGTCTTATCCTGGTGAACAGCCAGTCCAGCTGCTGTTCTGAAGGAAGTTCTCCTTCTGCGAGCTGTAACGGAAGCTGTTCATCCCAAGGGGAGTATAAAAATATCGCAATACTTGGTAAACCGTCTCTCCCTGCCCTGCCGATTTCCTGAAGATACGACTCAAGCTGCATGGGCATATGAAAGTGTATAATAAACCTAATATTTTCTTTATTTACTCCCATTCCAAATGCACTCGTAGCACAGATGACATCTAGTTGACCGTAAATAAATTGCTGTTGTATTAAAATTCTCTGCTCGTGATCCAGCCCACCGTGGTAAGCCATTACTTTTGCTACACCATTCTCCACCAAATAGGACACCATTTTTTCTGCAGCTTTTTTACTTGAAAAATAAATTATACCTGGTGTTTGCAGTTCTGAAACGAGCTCTAGCACCCGCCGTTGTTTTTCAGAGATATCTGCTATTTTTTCTACATAATAGGCAATATTTGGGCGATCAACTGTGGACTCAATTATTTCAACCTCTTGAAGATTCAGGGATTGGACGATATCTTCCTTGACCTTCTTGGTAGCAGTTGCAGTGAGAGCAAGCGTAAGGGGATTCCCTAATTTCTTTCTAATATAACCTATTCTTGAGTAATCAGGTCGAAAATCATAACCCCATTGGGAAATACAATGTGCCTCATCAATAACAAATAGCGAAATTGAAAGCTCTTGAAGTTTACGAATCATAAAATCAATGCCGAGCATTTCCGGTGAAATAAAAATATACTTGTATTTTCTTAGGTTTTGTAGAACATTTTTTCGCTCTTCAGGGGAAAGAAAGGAATTTAAGGCTACTACTCGTTTTTCACCCATCTGCATTAACTGTTCAACCTGATCCTGCATAAGCGATAAAAGCGGCGATATAATAATAATTTGTCCGTTTAGGACATATCCTGGGAACTGGTAGCAAAGAGATTTTCCCGTACCGGTAGGAAGAATACCTAAAGTATCATTGCCGGCTAAAATCGATGAAATAACTTCCTTTTGTCCCTTTTTAAAAGTATCAAATCCAAAATGCTTTTTTAATAATGTTTCTAATTCCATTGCAATTCACCATACTTTGCCAACACAAGGCGAATTTGAAAATAACTTGCCTGGGTCAAACTATTCCTGATTATTTTCAACTGCCTTGTGTGTAATTGAAAAGCAAGATTCATGATTTTATTCTGCAATTCTTTATCCACATATCTTTCGATTGAAAAATCATCTATATTTAAGGCAAATTCCACAAGATGATCTTCAATTGTACTTTGTTTTAAATGGCGCAGCTGTACAATTTCATCGATGCTATACCCTTTTTTCAATAAGTCCCAAGTTTTACGTGCAGAGATCGTTAACGAATCATTTTTCCTAAGTCCATGAAAAATGGATGATAAAAGTGGATAACGTTCAAAATTGGCCTCAATCGTTTGGATTAAATAATGAATGATATTGATAAATTCAATATGATACTCAAGGTTTTCCATATTTAACATTTTTGCGTTTTGTCCTGCTGTTAAACCAATTTGCCGATAACCAGTTAATCGATATATCAGTACATCCGGATTAATGTCCGGCGATGTTTCAAAGACATCAGTTAATTCTAAAAAAAGCAATTTTCCTAAGTCATCTCGAGAATGTTTAAATTTTTTTACAACCGCTTTCAACCATAAATGAGTATCTTTGTTTTTTTGTATAGGAATATAGCGGCTTTCTTGATGAACTAGATTGGAAATAACCTGAACAAGTAAGGAAAGTCTTTCCCAAACAGGATAAGAAAAGTGTTGATATTCCCAGCCTTTCAAATAGCAAGGCAAGGGATGATTTTTCAAATGAAGTTCACCGGTGGATGTAAGTAAAAAGTGATGGTCACCACTCGGATTAATCCATCCTGCTTCAAGAAGCCTTTGAATAATGATATCAAAGGATTCTCTTGGAAAAGGTTCAATAATCCTAAAAAATCCTTTAAGTGAATATAGGTGTGCATCTTGGATGGTTTGTGATGTTTTTTTTCCATTTAACAGATGGTAAATGGAATAAATGGTCCGTTCCCCATTTAATTGCTTTAGGCAATAAAGAATAATGTTTTCTAAGGATTGCATCCGGCTCCACCACTTTTTTGAATTCGTCGACAATTTTAGTCATTTTTCTTTTATATTCTACCATGAAATGAACAATCTGGTTTCATGAAAATGTTGAAGAATATTGGGCATGCTAAAACAGCCATTGATTTGTAACCATTTTTCTATTGAAAAGTTACACATACAGTTTTACAATAGGAATGAGAAATGCTTTTCCATTTATAGTGGAAAAGAGTAATATTAATTTTTGTTATTTTTTGGGAGGTTTTTTTTCATGGCGAAGTACACAATTGTTGACAAAGAGACTTGCATTGCTTGTGGTGCTTGTGGAGCAGCTGCACCAGACATTTATGATTATGATGATGAAGGCATTGCATTTGTAACTCTTGACGATAACGAAGGGATTGTTGAAATTCCGGATGTATTAATCGATGACATGATGGATGCATTTGAAGGCTGTCCAACTGATTCAATTAAAGTTGCTGAAGAGCCATTCGATGGCAATCCAACTAAATTTGAATAAACCAGTTAACATTGGTTAAGCTACTAACCCTCTCTAGAACAGAGAGGGTTTTATGCATGAAAAAACCCGCTGGTTTGCGGGTTTTTTTATTCCGGAACAATCAATATTTGTTTTGGTTTAATTAAATCTGATTTAAGCTGATTCAGATTTTTAATTTTTTCAATGGAAAGGTTTCTTTTTTTGGCAATCGAGGTCAAGGTGTCACCTTTCTTGACAATATATTGATATACATTTACCCGGGATTCACGCAGGTAATTTGAGCTTGCGGCTACGATACTGTCCCGACTGCTTGCAATCCCCCCTTGGACGTTTTCGCCTACCTCAGCCTTTCCTAATAGCCTTTCAGGATCAAAAGCATTTTTTTTATCATAGGTCCAGGCTGATTCATGTGTTTCAAAATGAAGGTGAACACCAGTAGCCTGCCCCGTTCTACCCATTTTCCCAAGCATTTTTCCTTGTTTGACAGCTTGTCCTTCTGTTACAAAACGCTGTAGTAAATGAGCATAAACGGTAACCAATTGATTTGGGTGTTTAATAAAAACCACATTTCCATATGTATTAGAGTAGTAGGATTTGACCACTACTCCATCGTCAACAGCTAAAACAGGAGAATTTAATTTACCTGCTATATCAATCCCTTTATGTTTCCCAAATCTTGTTCCATATGTATCAGAAATAACACCATCTGCAGGCCAAATCCAATCAATTTTTACTTCATTTGCCTTTAGCATGCTAGCTTCAGTATGCCTTCCCCCTAAAAATAACAAACTGACACAAACCGCCAAAATAGCTGCAATCAAAAACCTTTTAACATAATCCAACATTACTAACTTTCCTCCTTAAATCTGTTCCTCTCCAACACACCATATGTTATTTAGATTCCATTTAGAACCTCCTTGTGAGAGGAATGGTAAAGCATACTTGTTATAATTTGGATTGGTTTATCTTTTTATACATTGAAAAAGATCAACCTATTGGGTTGATCTTTAATACATTAAGGTGTAGACCGTAAATTGGGCGCCAGGGGCACCTTAATTTCTTTTGTTAAATCAAAGTTGCCTACTCGTTTTAATGGCGCATTAAGTATGAAAACGGATTTTATTCCAAACTCTTTTGCCGTTAATAATAAAGCCTCAATCGAATAAATCGTATTCTGTGAATCCTCCAGCATTGATTTTTCTTTTAGTGTTAGAAGTAGGGTATTCTTTCTTATTAACATCTTCTTAAATTTTATTGCAGGTAAAATAGAAGCCTTTAATCCCCCTTCAGATTGATCCTTTTTCATTGCCACAAATGCCGCTTGTAAGGTATTATATTGTCCTTGTGAGGGAACTAAAAAAGGTTTATCCTGATTTTTGGGAACATAAAGGAAAAAAGCCCTTTGCCTTTCATTTTCAGCATTAAGTTCTTCCAAATGACCATAATTACCTAATTCAATGCCGGGTTGACGATTGGTTGAAAATCTTATTCTTTTTACATTACTGTTCGTGGAAATATCCTTTTTTATTGCGTTTACAAAAATAGTTTCATTTGCCCCTTGGCCATATGGATGGTCTTTCGGAACGTCTACATTCACACTATCGCCCTTTTCATTTAAGGATAGCGTTGCATTCATAGGGTAAAAATCACTTAACCCCCATTTTTCCTCTTTTAACTGAACCATATTTTCATTGAATAGGCTCATCCATGATTGCTTATTCTTTCGATTCACGATTGTGGAAACAGGAATCAAAATTTGACCTTGATGGTCTGGTATCCAATAGGTTAAAACCTTTCTATTTCCAACATCCCCTTCATAAGCAGCTGTATTCGGATTCATCCCTCTCATAAGTTCATACTTCTCTGTCCCTGATGAATCCAATGCTTTCGAAGAAGATTCGCCTTTTTTCATCTCAATTGTCTTTTCTTGTTTATCTGATAAAAGTTCCATTTTTTTGCTGGATTTTTCATCTGCTTGATTCATGGGAATCTGATTACCAACAAGGATTTTAGGAATTAAAATTACGATGAGCAGTACTGCTGCTGCTGAAGCTATTGCGGGTAAAATCCAAGCTGGCTTCTTCCGCCTTTTTAAAGAAAGGTTTTGGTAAATGTCACGAGGATTGCGATCATCTTTTATTTTAGGCATTTGCCGTAGTAGTTCTTCGAGCTGCTTATCGCTCCACTCTGACTTTTTCACTTTTTAATCCCTCCTTTTCAGAAAGTAAATCCATCTGTTTCTTTAAAATCTTTAAGGAACGGTGCTGGGTAGTTTTGACCTTGCTTTCCGTCCAGCCAAGTGTTTCGGCGGTCTCTGCAATTGATAAATCATGGATATAACGAAGAATAATAACAGCTCTTTGATCGACAGTGCAATATTCCAAACATTGGTATACACTCATGATTTCTTCTTTTTGAACCGTTATCTCCTCCGGAATAGGGTATTCGTCCCTCACTTGGCTTGTTGACCAATCAAACTTTTCTAATAAACGGTCCTTCCAGCCTTTTTGCTTACGGAAAAAGTCGATGGCAACATTTCTGGCAATTGAATATAGCCATGTCTTTTCACTGCTTTTCCCCTCAAAATGGCTATAAGATTTATATACGCGAATATAGACCTCTTGGACAAGATCCTCGGCATGTTCTTTATTTCTAACCATATAAAATAGAAATTGAAATACGTCATGATGGTATTTATGATATAACTCATCGAAAACGGAGTCCATCTATTCCCCTCCCCGTTCAAAAGATTAGTCGACATTTATGTATAAAAAGTTTCATTATTAAATATAGACTTTTTCCCGTAAAAATGGAAGGAATTTCGTAGAGGTTAATACCTATTACAATTCTGTTAAAATAATTTTTCGAAACAAAAAACTCATCCATTTTTGATTGGATGAGTTGAAATGTTTCTTGTGTATCAAGAACAATCGTCAAAATATTCACTCTCTTCCCTGTTTTTGGGGAAGGAAGAAGGAAAATGTCGTTCCTTGACCGATTTTACTATGAACGGAAATATGTCCGCGATGGGCTTCAATAATATTCTTGGCAATAGCAAGTCCTAACCCAGTCCCAGATCTTCCACGAGTACGGGCTTTATCCGCCTTATAAAAACGTTCAAAAACGAACGGTAAATCCTCCTCAGGAATACCAGAACCTGAATCAGCAACTTCCATGACAATTCTATTATTCTCCTCGGAAACTTTTAATGTAACTCTTCCATCCTTTGGGGTATGCCTGATGGCATTATCAATCAGATTGGTTAACACCTGTTCAATGCGATCTGGGTCGAAAGAAATTGGACTGACTATATTTCCGATATTTGAACTTAATAAGATTTCATGATCTTTAGCAAGACCTTGGAATTTATGAATAATCCTATTTATAAATGAAGAAAGATTAACTTCCTCTATCGTTAATTGAATATGTCCCGCTTCCATCCTTGCTAAATCAAGAAGTTCATTCACAAGGCGTCCCATTCTTAATGATTCGTCATAGATTACTTTTGCCATCTCTTTTTTCTCTTCCTGTGTTTCCGCAATATCATCGACAATTGCTTCACTATACCCCTGTAGCATCGAAATAGGTGTTCTTAGTTCATGTGATACATTAGCAATAAAATCTCTTCGCATTTTTTCAAGCAGCCGTTCTTCCGTCATATCACGCAAAACCGCGACAGCCCCCCGTATAAACCGGTTGCTGTATAGCGGACTAACTAATATGACCCAATGCCGGCCCTGAAGAGAAATTTCACCAATTTTCTCTTTTTCGGTATCAACAGCTTGTTGGAAAAGTTCCATAACTTTCGACGGAATTGCCTCTGAATGGGACGATAGACCTTTTTCATAGTACCAGTATTGAAGAAACCGGTCTGCAGGCGGATTGGTAATTAAGATGGTTCCATCACGATTAAAGGTAATAACCCCATCTGCCATACTGCTCAGGATGCTTGCAAGCTGTTCTTTTTCTTGGTTAAGTGCATTCATGTTGAATTTTAATTGTCTTCCCATCTGATTAAAAGCCGTTGCTAACTCACCAATTTCATCATGGGTGAGTATTGGAACCTTTGTATCAAACTTCCCTCTCGCGACTTCAAATGCCGCCTCTCGCATCTTTCGCAGTGGCGCTGTAATTCGCGTTGATAAAAAGAATGCAAATATAGTAGTTAAGATAATAGCAACTCCAGCGACAAGTAAAATAAATCGTGTTGTCGAATGGGTTGTTTCCTGCATGTCCTTTAAGGACTGATAGATGAAAACTGCGCCCATTTTTCCATTTGGTAAATGAAGCGGCACTCCAATAATGGAATAGCTCGCCTCTTGATTATCGTCACTTTGGTCTCCCGCAAAATCCGAAATCTTTTCTACCGTTTTATTTTCTTTAAAAACCTTTGCCAATTCAGTGTCTTTTTTAATATCCGTAATGGTCAATTTCGTTGCTTTTTTTGTATTTGGTGAGTAGTAAATCTCATGATCATTTTTAACAATGATTACTTTTGTAACGTCATCGATTATTTCCCATGATATCTCCAATGCAAGCGAAAATTGATCATTTGGATGCTCTTCCAATACACGGGCAATTTTTTCTGCAGAATGGGTTAATTTATCCTTTGTTTCAAGAATGTTTTGGTTTTGAAAAAATTCGAGGAGCATCACTGTTAAAATAAACAGTACAACTGACACCAGTAATAGAATGGTAATCCAAAGTTTACCTACTACACTTCGTAGAAAGGTCATCCATTTACAACCTCGAATTTATATCCGACACCCCAAACGGTTACAATCATTCTGGCAGCCTGTTCAGATACTTTGTTTAATTTCTCTCGAAGACGTTTTACGTGAGTATCCACCGTCCTCAAATCTCCAAAAAATTCATAATGCCATACTTCTTTTAATAATTGTTCTCGGTCAAAAACTTTATCGGGAGCTTTTGCTAGGAAATAAAGTAATTCATACTCTTTTGGTGTTAAACTAACTTCTTTTCCCTCTGCAGTCACTCTATGTGCATCATTATCAATTGTTAAAAATGGAAATACAATAACGTCTTTTGTGGTCGTTTCGGTTTGTAAATAAGTTGTTTGCGACGATCTTCTTAATAAAGCTTTTACACGCAGGACAACTTCCCTAGGGCTAAAAGGTTTTACAATATAGTCATCTGTCCCAACCTCGAAGCCTTGCACTCGATTGATCTCTTCACCTTTTGCCGTTAACATAATGACAGGGGTCGCTTTCTTTTCCCGCAGTTCACGGCAGACCTCAATACCATCCTTACCAGGCATCATAAGGTCAAGAAGAATTACGTCATAATCATTCTCTATCGCTTTAGACAAAGCTTCTTCTCCATCTTCAGCTTCGTCAATCATATAATTTTCACGCTCTAAATACATTTTTAAAAGTCGGCGAATTCTTTCCTCATCATCTACAACTAAGATTTTCACGTCTTTTTCCATTAAATAATCCCCCCATGTTGTTATTTTACAAAATGAGTTTATATTTTGCTATATTTTCAAAAGAAATGCTTTCCTAAAAGTGTCAAAATTATGACAAGGTATAATAATTATTATTAAAAATAGCCTTCACTAACCAATCGTGAAGGCTATAAGATTAAATCTAATTTTTATTTATTAGCCAGCATATGAATGAAGACCTGCAATTACTAAGTTAACCGCTACAAGATTAAACATGATAATTACAAAGCCAATGACTGCAAGCCATGCTGATTTTTCACCATGCCAGCCTTTTGACAGACGGAGATGTAAAAAGGCGGCATAGAATAACCAAGTAATTAGAGCCCATACTTCCTTCGGGTCCCAGCCCCAGAATCTTGTCCATGCGACCTGCGCCCAAATCATTGCAAAAATGAGAGCACCCAGTGTAAATACAGGAAAACCGATTAATACAGAACGATAGCTAATTTCGTCAACAAAATCGAGCTTAATATTTCTTACAAACGGCTGAAGTGCTGCAGCAATCCGTTTTCGAAGCACTAAGCGAATGATACCGTAAAGAATCAGTCCCCCAACAAAGGACCACATAACCGTGTTCATTTTTTTAGCATTGATCATTGCCGGCATTTCTACAACTGGTTCAAAACCACTCTTTGTTACTAATTCTCCCTTATGAGGCCCAATAACAGCAGGCATTGTGTATTCAACTTGCACCTGATTTTTATTTTTATCAACCCAGTTGAATTTCTCATGATAACCGATTCCTGAAAAAACGGAAGAAACTAAAACAAATCCCAATGTGGTAACAAGCCCAAACATGACAATTTCAAGCCAAAAGGTTTGTTTACTAGATTTCGATTGATTAACCGCCTTTACAAGATAGATTAAACCTGCCGCAAAGCTAATGGCTAAGATCGCTTCACCAATTGCAGCTGTGGTCACATGGATATAGAGCCAATAACTTTGTAATGCTGGTATTAATGGCGTTATATCACGCGGAAACATACTTGCGTAAGCAATGACTAGAATAGCTACTGGCATGGTAAACAATCCAAGAAGGACGGCTCGGTAAATAAAAAAGATAACAATAAATGCCCCGACAAGAGCCATACCAAAAAAGGTTGTAAACTCAAACATATTACTTACTGGTGCATGTCCAGAAGCAATCCATCTTAGAATAAAGTAACCCAATTGAGAGATGAAACCAATAATCGTTAAAGTTACAGCAATTTTCCCCCACTTATTGGTTCCTTTTTTCTCATTTATATTTTTTTTCGCTTTAATCGCTCCCCCATAAAATAAGGTAGCAATTAAGTAAAGAATAAAAGCAATAAACAGCAAATTACTACTTAGTGATACCAACTATGCTTCCTCCTTCTCCGTCCTATCTTTTTGCAGCTGATCCTCAGGCATGGTAAAATGTGTATCCGCTAAAACCGTTTCCATTTCGCGTTTAAGACCGTACCAGTTTTTATTTGTATGGGCTGCAACCCATACCTCGCCATTTTTATGTTGAATCCAGATTCTACGATGATTCCAATAAGCGCCTTGGACAACCCCAATCATAAAAACAATACCGCCCAAGATAATGGCCCAAATCGTTAAATCCTTTCTAACTGTTAAACCGGAAACATTTTTTGTTTCGATGCCTCTAAATGTCATTTTATACTTATTATTACCAAAAGGCTCAATATTTTGTCGGATTGCAACAAAACTCGTTTCCCCTTTTGGTTTATCTGGTGTAATCATTCGAAACACAAATGCAGGATTGTTGGGAACTCTCGATTTCGTAGTAGGTTCCCCGCCTTTTTCAAACTCAAAATCGGGAAAATAGCTTAGAATTTTCACAGAATACCCATTACCAAGATCATAAACAGGCTTAGGATTATAAAGATTGATTTTTAAATCCCCATAGGATTTTCCGGTCGCTTTATTCGTCAATGCAAAAGACATAGACTGCAGTTCATCAAGCTTGTAATCGACCTGATAGACTGAATACCCGTTAAAGGATAATGGATCATTAACACGAATACCATAGTCTTTAACCTTTTTTAGCTTCGGCTTTTCACCCGGAATGTTTTCGCCGACTCTTTCGTAGAGAACAACATTAGATTGATAATTTTTAGCCACTTGGTTGACTCTATTAAGAGCCTGATTAAATTTTTTGTCTTTGTCCTTATCATATAGCTGTAAAATAAATTTTTCATTCTTCAGATAGTATTTACCATCTGTTTCAGGAATGACAGCTGTTTCTCCTTCGCGAATCCACAAGGATTTATCAATATACATTCCAGGAACAAAACGAAGCATTGCACCAATTAAAAAAATGATCAAACCTACATGGTTTACATATGGGCCCCAGCGGGAAAACCGTCCCTTTTCTGCTAACAAATCCCCATTTTCTTCACGAACATGATAGCGCTTCGCCTTTAAATGTTCTTTTACCTTTGTGAAATCATCTGTATTAATGGATGTATTGACTCCGAAAACACGTTGACGGTTTAAAAAACCTTCATGTCTTGTAACATTTTGAGCTTTTAAAGCTTTATATAAAGGCACAACCCTGTCAAGACTGCAAATAACCAAGGAAATCCCAATCATCGCAATCAATAATAAATACCACCATGAACCATATAAATCATTAAAGCCAAGCTGGTAATATAATTTCCCCATCCAGCCATATTCCTTCTGATAATACTCATCTGCCGGCATTATTTGCGGTATATACTCTTCCTGTGGAAAAATCGTCCCAACTGCAGAAGCAATTAAGGTAATGACAATAAGCCACACCCCTACCTTTACGGAAGAGAAAAAGTTCCATATTTTGTCAATAAAGGTTTTATTGTAGGTTTGCGAGCGGCGTGCACTTCCTTCATAGCGCATGTCAACTAATTGTTTTTCTTTCTCCTGTTCGTCCAATACCTTTCCGCACGCTTCACACAACACGGTTCCATGGGGATTCACATGTCCACATTCACATTTTACATCTTTCATGATAAAAACTCCCAACAACCTTAAGGTTTAATTTTCTCCATAAATTCCCTTACCCTGTCCTCCGTTAATTGACCAGTGAAATATTTTACTACATTTCCATCTTTATCAATTAAAAATGTCGCTGGAAGCGGATCAATACCATAGACGTTCATCACTTGTTTATCCTTATCAATGACGATAGGAAAATCAAGGCTATAGCGGTCCGCAAATTGGTTTACGGCAATATTCGACTCGTTAATATCAACCGCGAGAACCTGTACACCTTTGTCTTTAAATTGCTGGTATTGATTATTTATGTAAGGCATTTCTCTTTCACATGGTTTGCACCAGGTTCCCCAGAAATTTAGAAATACTCCCTGTCCTTTATAATCGGATAAACGATGTTTTTTCCCCTGCATATCGGTCAAAACAAAATCCGGTGCAGGTTTTCCAATTGCTACTTTTTGCTGATCGTCCTTGGTTAAATTTTGATATAGCGTATAAGCAACAGCTAACCCAAGAACAAGCAGTATAATGGTTCTCATCACTAAACGCCGTTTTTTCATTTATACCCCTCCAGAAACCCCTTTTGACGCAGTTTGTCTAAATTATATCATTTTCCAACACCGTGCTATTGTTAACAAAAACGAGCAAATGTGAAACTTCTATGAATTTTTTTTTGTAGATTCCATTGCAAGTGCCCTTAGCTGCTTAACTTCATGCGGAGTTAATTCTCTTGCATCACCTGCACTTAGTCCATTTAATGTTAGAAAGCCATAACGTTCACGTTTCAATTTTATTACCTCATGTCCAATTGCTTCGAACATTCTTTTAACTTGGCGGTTTCGGCCTTCATGGATAATAATTTCAACAATGGCTGTTTGTTTCTTTTTATCTAATGAAAGCATTTTCACCTTTGCAGGAGCGGTTTTCCCATCCTCGAGACGAATGCCCTTTTCTAATTTTCTTAAACTTTCTTTTTGTGGAATCCCTTTTACTTTTGCAACATAAACCTTTTCAATTTCATTCCTTGGATGCATCAATAAATTAGCAAATTCTCCATCATTCGTCATTAGTATAAGACCAGATGTATCATAATCTAGACGCCCTACAGGATAAATTCTCTCATTAAATTCTGAAAAAAAATCTGTAACCACTTTTCTTCCCTTATCATCACTAACGCTTGAGATCACACCGCGCGGTTTGTACAATAGAAAATAAACTGGCACTTCCCTTTCAATTGGTATTTCATTAACTTCTACTTTATCGTTTGCAGAGACCTTTAAACCAAGTTCGGTAACAATTTTACCATTTACCTTCACTTTTCCTTCTTTGATTAATTCTTCTGATTTCCTTCTTGAAGCAATACCTGCTGCGGCCATTACCTTTTGCAATCGTTCCATTTTATATTTCACCTCGGGGATTTTACTTTAAAACAATTAATAAGGAAGCAATTAGTTTTATTCCATCCTAATGAATTATGACATAACTTCGACATTTTTCAAAGCTAATGATATACCAAAATAAAGAAAGCAAGCCCCTCTCGCAGGAACTTGCTTTCTTTATTTTTATTTTATCCCTATTTTGCTCCAAAAATAAAAGCAACCACAATGATGGCAACAACAATTCCAACTACATCAGCTAAAAGGCCCACCTTTAAGGCATCCCCCATTTTTTTGATTCCAACCGCACCGAAATAGACGGTTAAAACATAAAAAGTAGTATCCGTGCTTCCCTGCAAGACGGATGCCAGCCTGCCAATAAAGGAATCAGGACCGTAGACTTTGATTAAATCACTTGTCATTCCCAGCGCCGCTGTTCCGGAAATGGGTCTGATAAACAATAAGGGAACAATCTCAGCAGGGATTCCGATTGCTTCCATTGCCGGTCGAATCCATTTCATTAAGGCATCCAGCGCACCTGATGCCCGGAATACCGTAATGGCAACGAGCATCCCAACGAGGAAAGGAATAATTGAAACCGCAATTTTGATTCCTTCCTTTCCCCCTTCTACAAAGCTTTCATAGGTAGGAACCTGTTTGAACGTTGCATAGAGTAAAATAAAACCTATTAAAATAGGAATAAAACCAAGAGAGATACCCGAGATCAGCTCCATGTCCTTTTCATCCTTTTCGGCTTCTTCGATAATAAAAATAACGGTCAATCAGGATTGCACCAAATGCTGATAAAATAGTGGCAATTAATGTTGGAACAACTATTTCTGTAGGGGATGCTGAGTTGTAGGTCATTCTGATGGCAATAACTGTAGTGGGTATAATCGTGATACTTGCTGTATTTATTGCTAAAAAGGTAACCATAGACCTGCTGGCTGAATTCTTGCCGCCATTTAATTTTTTAAGCTCCTCCATTGCTTTAATTCCAAGAGGAGTTGCCGCATTTCCCAGTCCAAACATATTGGAAATCATATTGGACAATATATACCCCATTGCCGGGTGATTAACTGGAACCTCGGGAAACAAGCGTTTTACCAACGGCTGGAATAACTTGGATAGTTTCTCAAGAAGCCCTGCTTCTTGAGCAATCCGCATCATTCCGAGCCAAAACACGAGGATACTAATTAAACCAATACAAAGAGTTACAGCATCTTGCGCACCTGAAAAGATCGCCTTATTTACATCCTCCATTTTCCCGTTGATCAATGCAAACACAATACCAATGATGGTCATACCAACCCATATATAGTTAACCATTTGTTTTCACACCAATAATCGAGAGAAAGATCTCTTTCACAAACTCGAATAATCCATCCTTATTAACCTTGATGCCCTTATAATAGATTGGTACTTCTTTCACAACCCTGCCATCCAAAAAAACCATCGCTTTACCGATTTTTCTGGTTTTCTTCGAATCCAACCATTTTTTAGATGGCTTGTTCAATTTATATTTAACACTAAATAAATCCATTTCTTCACTTGTAGCTGGATAGACAACTGAATTTTTTATATACAAATGGTTCTTATAGATTTTATTAGTAGAAATATCAAGCTTTCCTTTAGGGATAACCTCTGTCATATCAAAGCCTTTAAAACCACTTTCATACATGGCGATATGATCGTCCCAGTCATTTGAGTCATTCAATGTTACTGCAATGAGGTCCATATCTCCTTTAGTTGCTGATGTAACGAGCGTTCTTTTCGCGAGCTTTGTATACCCGGTTTTTCCGCCTGTGCAATATTTATATTTTGTTAACAAACGATTTTTATTTTTCCATACGCGGTCCCAATCTTCTGTTGGATTTGGCGCCCGATGTACCTTTGTACCGGAAATTTCTCTGAACTGTTTATTGTTCATTGCGTAGCGCATAAGCAACGCCATATCATAGGCAGATGAATAATGTTCCGGAGAATTATCGAGTCCATGTGGATTCGAAAAATGGGAATCAAACATGCCGATTTCTCTTGCTTTTTCGTTCATTAAGAGTGAAAAGCCTTCAACGCTCCCACCAACATTCTCTGCAATCGCTACAGCTGTGTCATTCCCGGACCTAAGCATTAAACCATAGACTAAATCCTTTAATTTTATTTTTTCGCCCGGTTTTAGGTAAACAGATGATCCTTCTGTCCTGACAGCCTGATCACTTATCTTCACGTATTTATTCATTTTTCCTGATTCAATCGCTAGAATCGCCGTCATAATCTTGGTTATACTGGCAATCCTTCTCTTTGTGTGTGCATCCTTTTCATAAAGGACTCGACCCGTTTTTTGTTCCATTAAAACCGCACTGGCAGCACCTACGGAAACGGAAGCATCCACCTTTTGAGGAATGTTAGCAATGAATAGTGTGACCACGAGAGAAAAAATAACTAGCTTCCATATCATTCTCATTAGATTTACCTCGTCCCCTTCTTTAATTTCTTTTACAATTTTATGCAGGACAAGGCTTGTTATGCATCAATGAGAAAAAAAACGAAAGCAATCGCTGGATATGCGATTGCTTCTATAAATTAAATTGCTGTCCATTTAATATCTGCCGCTTTTTCGAAGCGCATTCCTACGTCATGCCAGTTGACGATGTTCCACCAGTTTTCCACATACTCAGCACGCTTATTTTTATACTGGAGATAATAAGCATGCTCCCATACATCAAGAACGAGCAATGGAATGGTATTCCATTGAGTTAACAGCATGTGTCGCTCTGTTTGCAGTACTTCGAGATGCCTTGCCATCGGTGACCAAACGAGCAAGGCCCAACCTGATCCCTCAACCTGTTTTGCAGCCTCGCTAAAATGCTTCTGGAAGCTTGAAAAACTCCCAAAATAGTTCTCAATCTCGTCCTTTAGAGGTCCCTGTGGTGTGCCCCCACCATTTGGACTCATATTCTTCCAAAAAATCGTATGAAGATAATGCCCCGAACCATGAAAAGCTAGTTCTCTTGACCAATGCTTAATTAGAGAAAATTCATTACTTTCCCGTGCTTTTTTTAGGTTTAATTCAGCATTATTTAAGCCATTCACATATGATAGATGATGCTTTCCATGATGCAGCCTCATAATCTCTTCAGAAATGTATGGCTCAAGTGCATTATAGGGGTAGGACAGTTCCGGAAGTGAATGGCCTCCAGGAGCGAGTGACTTCTCTAATAACCAAATATTTCCAACATCCTGTTTTCTTTGAAAATAAATTTCCAATTGTTCATGAATGGACTCAGCCTTCGACTGCAAGCTAAGAAGTTCAGCATCCGATAACTCCCGATTTGTGTTCTCGATTAAATCACTAAAGTCATCAAGATTCTTCCATAAATCTGAATCTGCTTCAACCTTTTCCATTTCTAAAAAATCTCTCATTTGCTCATTCCATTCAAAGAGCTCATTTACATATTTTCTAAATTTGCTCATGGTCTCCCTCATTTCAAACAGATCATTTATAGAATCGAATCGAAGTCTATCTAAATGGTATGTTCCGAAACTCTTAATAATGCAAAAAAGGCTATTCCTAAATATAAGGAATAACCTTTTCTTTTATTTAGACTGGGCCATTTTTGTACGATAATCTGTTTCGTAAAATTCCAGCTCTTCTCGAATCCGTTGGAAATCACCTTCTAAACCTTTAATTAGATTTTGAATGGTTTCCGGTACGGGTTGATAATATTTAATTGAATTTTTTCCTGTATACGCAGATCTGCTGTCCTCATACCATGCATCGTTTTTTGGAGAAAAGAATTCTTCGATACATTGATGATAAATACGGTACAGTGTTTTTTCTGCTGCAGCCTTTTGAAACGGCTCACTTTGAAGGATTAACGCACATGTCTCGATGCTTTCCTCACTGTACACGAGCAGTTTCCGCATATTTGAAACAATTAATTTAAGGTAATTTCGTTTTTCCTCAGTTTCGGGATTAAATTGTGAAATCGTTGTTTCATTTAAGAAACCTTCCAGTGTCTGAATAGTCTCTTTTAAAAACCCCTTGACATCATTAAGTTGTGATTCTACTAAAGTATTCCCCATATTTACACCCCCGGATTTTGTCCAATCTAATATTATTTTGGCTGCATAATAAAGGCAAGCGGTGATTTTAATTCATAACTTTTGTTTTGTTTAAGAGATTGAAAAATTTCAGGCAGCTTATTAAAATCAATATCCTGGAAATAGGCTGCAAACTCATGCTTAGAATTAATGTATACACGTTTACGATGGCGCAGTCCTGGATTTTTAATTAGGCAAACAAGGGCAACAATTTCCTTGAATTCTACTTCATCAAAAATCGGGTCCTGTTGATAGGGAGTGAATTCATTGAACATTTCATCAAAGTACCTTAGATAGAGAACGTGTAGGGTTTTTTCCTCTCCCTCATCCACAAAAGTTACTTCACTTCTGTTAAAGAAATCTTCAGAGGTATTTGATTTTTCCTTTTCTAATTCATACCCGCCGGATTGATTAATTAGCACCTTAATCCCACTCCTAAACAATAAGAAATTAATGAAATTTGAAAGCTATTTCTATTTTAACATAAATATTCCTTTATGTTTCCTATTTATTCTATGATTCAAGTGTTTCTTGAAACTTCTCAAAAAATAAATCCGCTTCCTCTTGGACAAATTCTTCTTCTGCTTTTTCAGGCAGCTTTGGTAATTCCTTAAGACTCTTTAAACCAAAATAGTCGAGAAATTCCTTCGTTGTTCCATATAATATGGCTCTACCTGTACCTTCTGCACGTCCAACTTCTTTAATAAGTGCCTTTGAAACAAGAGTATGAAGCGGCCTCTCTGTTTTTACCCCCCGAATTTCCTCTATTTCAGCACGGGTTATCGGTTGTTTATAGGCAATAATTGCAAGTGTTTCTAATGCTGCCTGTGATAGCGCGGACGTATTTGGAGAGTCAACCAATTTTTTCAAATATAATGCATTTTCTTTCTTGGTAGCTAGCTGAAACGTCCCGGCAAGCTGTACAATCGTAACTCCTCTTTGTTCGTTACGCTCATATTCTTGGATCGACTCTTCTATTATTTCACCAGCCTTTTGCTCGTCTACCTCTAAAACCTCGGCAATTTGTTTTAATGTCAATCCTTCATCACCGGCTGCAAACAATAGACTTTCTAAAATACTGCTCCAATTAATGATTTCCAACCACTTCTCTTCCTTCCTTAATTGCCTCTACAAAAATATCACCAAAGTTTTCCTGTTGTTCAACATCAATTTCTTTTCTTTTAATCAGTTCTAAGATAGCCAAAAAAGTTACCACAACATGCTCTTTCTCCGGGTTGGGAAAGAGGTCATTAAAGTTTTTGCGCCCTTTTAAATGCTTTAACTCATCCATGATTTCGGACATTCTTTTCTCAATCGAAATTTCCTGACGTGTAATTTTTGTTGACATTGGACGCTGAAGCTTTTTTCTTCTTAGCAGTTTTTGAAACGCTGCCAGCATATCATAAAGCGAAACATTAAGCTCTGCTTTTTCCGGCTGTTTTTCTTTTGCAAAATCCGATAAATCACTAGGCGGCTTAGTATACATGAGGCCGCGTTCTTCTTCCATTGATTTTAAATCATTGGCTGCTTCTTTAAATTTTCGATATTCAATCAGCCGTTCAACAAGTTCGTCCCTTGGATCTTCTTCATCATAGTGTGCTTCGGTATCCATATCTTCCATTATCTCTTCATTTTTTGGTAAGAGCATCTTGCTCTTGATTGCCAACAATGTAGCAGCCATTACTAAAAATTCACTTGCTATATCAAGTTTCAGTTCCTTCATTGTATGAATATATATTAAGTACTGCTCTGTAATTTGGGCAACAGGGATATCATATATATCAATTTCGAGCCGATTTATTAAATGCAGTAATAAATCCAAGGGCCCTTCAAACGCATCAATTTTAACCTTGTATGGCATTGTTATTCACCAGTATTCCTGAAAAATTCGTCGGACTTTTTTCGACTATTATAAGTATAGAGGAATCAGTTTCGTTATCCAATAGAAAAATCCCCCTTCTAGAAGCGATATTAACCAAAACGTGATGATTGCCCAAACACTGGACAAATTCTCTACATATGATGTCATTGAACAAAGCAAATAACATTTAGGAGGTATTGAATATGGCTGACGGTTTTGGTGCAGGATTTGCGTTAATCGTAGTTCTATTCATTTTATTAATTATTGTTGGTGCTTCTTGGGTTTGGTAATGAATTAGAATAGCGGAAGCGCCCAGCCTGCCATTTGGCAGGCTTTTTTATTTTAACCCTATAAAGCTTCTATAAAGCAAGGATAACCTTAAATATGATAAACTAAAAAGACGAAAAAGGCTAAGGGGGATGAAAGTTGTATCCAAAAGAATTTATTGAATACATGGTTCATTTTCATGGTGACCGTGATTATTTTGAATGCCATGAAATTCTTGAAGAATATTGGAAAAGAAAAGACCCGGGGAATAAAGAATCCATTTGGGTTGGATTTATCCAACTGGCTGTAGCAAATTACCACCATCGACGGACCAATTTTATTGGAGCAAATCGAACTTTGGAAAAAGCCATTTCCATTTTTAAAAGCCAACCTGAAGCAGTTACCCAAGCGGGCTTGAAATATACCCTCTTAATTAAGGAATTGAATGACCGCTTATCAGAGATTGAAAAAAGAGCCCCCTATGTTAGCATGCTGCTTCCTATTCAGGATCCCATCTTGCTGAATCAATGTATACATCTATGTAGACAAAAAGGATTCAACTGGGGGAGACATAGTGATCTTACAAAAGCTTCATTGGTCCATCGACATAAATTGCGTGATCGAACAAGTGTAATTGCAGAAAGAGAACATGCAATTAAATTAAAGGCTGTGTTAAAGGACAATGTTGATTTTGAAAAACGTTAATTGGAGCGGAAATCAACAACCAAGTTTAACAGAGCTAAATTAAAAAAAGGCAACGATAAAATGTAATCGTTGCCTTTTTTTGATGATTTAACATATATCACATTTTTCAACAAAAGCTTGAGTTTGTTCATTAGAAGTAATGTTTTTTTCAGGGTACATTTCCTTGAGTGCTTTAACCATTTTTTTACCGACCCCTTGATAACGATGAGAAGGGTTCACAGAAATATGCTGTATCTCTAATTCATTCGATGTATCAAGATTAATTACCCCAAGAAGACCAATAATGTCTTCTTCCTTCCACAAAAACAACTGCCTAAATTCTTCTGTCTCATATTCCTTCATTGTTTGCTGGAGTTTTTTTAAGTCCTTTTCATTTGGCATAAAGGACAATAAACCCATCGCAATTTTTTCGAAAGCTTTTTTATACCGAATTAACATATTGATCCCTCATTATATTAAATAAACCCCGCAATTATGTTCTATCTCTACAAAAATTCACTAATTACAATTTATGTATTATATGTTTTAACAGCCCTGGTTGCGCTCTTGTCAATCATACAAAATAAATGCTTATTCATCAATCCCAAATATTAGGGATGTTTCGGACCAATAAAAACCCAATAAATAATCCCCCATATTATAGATAGGGCAATTAGGATACCAAACAATAGCCAATTACTTTTTTTCATTCAAGACTTCCTCCAAAAGATTGAAGATGCTTTCTACATTCTACACTATTTGACAAAAATAATCTATTTCTCTTTTGAACCGATAAAGGAATAAGCCGCCCGAAATGGGCAGCTTATCACTTGAGCGGCAAATCCAGTCTGATTAAATCTTCATAGGTTTCCCTTTTAACAACAAGTGCAGATTTGCCGTTTTCAACAAATACAACGGCCGGTCTTGGCAGACGGTTATAATTGTTTGACATAGAATAGCCGTAAGCACCTGTACAAAAAACTGCAAGGATGTCTTCATCCCCCTGTTTTGGAAGTGGTAAATCCCAGATGAGCATATCACCAGACTCACAGCATTTTCCAGCAATAGAAACGGTTTCATCCGCTTTCTCCAATGGTTTATTTGCCAGCACCGCTTCATACTTGGCTTGATAGAGTGCAGGTCGAATATTATCACTCATTCCCCCATCAACAGCCAAATATTTTCTAACTCCCGGAACTTCCTTTGAGGATCCGATTTTGTATAAAGTAATCCCAGAATCTCCTACAAGTGACCGACCCGGTTCAATCCATATTTCCGGCATTCTGAGCGAATAGCCGCTTACTAAGCTTTTTACTTCTTTAATAATTTCACTTACATATTGATAGGGAAGTAATGGTTCATCTTCCTTCGTATAGCGGATTCCGAAGCCTCCGCCTAAGTTCAGAACCTTTGCTTCGAAAGATAATTTGTTTTTCCACTCACTTAATTTTTCAATTAATTTTTCAGCTGCCAATAAAAATCCGGTTGTCTCGAAAATTTGTGAGCCAATATGACAATGGATTCCTAAAACATCAAAGTTTTTAAATTGAAGTGCTGCTGATAATGCCGCCTCTGCTTGCCCATTTTGGAGGTCAAACCCAAATTTAGAATCTTCCTGCCCTGTTAAAATATAATCGTGTGTGTGAGCTTCAATACCCGGGGTAACCCTTAATAAAATCTTGACCATCGTATTTTTCTCATTACAAATTAATTTCAAGAGATCCAACTCATAAAAATTATCGACGACTATGCAGCCTATCCTATTTTCCAAAGCCATTTCCAATTCTTCTCTACTTTTGTTGTTTCCGTGAAAATGAATTCGTTCAACCGGAAACCCGGCGGCTAAAGCTGTATACAATTCACCACCTGAGACAACATCAAGTGATAAACCTTCTTCCTCTGCAAGCTGAAGCATGGCAATCGTCGAAAAAGCCTTGCTGGCATAAGCAACCTGAGCTTGAACCTTTTGCTCCTCAAAGGCCTGCTTAAATCCCCTGGCTCTTTCTCTAATTAATGCTACATCATAAACATAAAGAGGGGTACCGTACTCTCTTGCCAAATCAATTGCATCGAGGCCGCCTATCTCTAAATTCCCCTTACTATTTATACCCGTAGAACCATAAAAATGCATTATCTCCCTCTCCCCGCAATGACTCAAATTCAAATGGCATCAATAAATAAATAGACAGGATCTGCAAAAGATACTGCCTATTTTTACAATTTTAAATTAAAATTACTTTAGCATAACAACGAAAAATCTGCAATTTTTTTTAATTTATACATTCCTTCACTCTGGGGGCTGGCGATACCTGTTGCGCGGATGAACAATACTTGGTCTAAGTAATGAACCTGGAACGGCCCTTCGTAAAATAATTTGTAAAAACCCTTTAGGTTCAAATGGCAGGAATGGCCAGAAATATGGTGTATTAAACGCACGCATTTTAACAAGGAAAAGAAATAAAAGTGTTGCACCAATAACAAACCCGGGTGTATGAAAGAAAGCAACCAGCAACAGTAGCGTAAGCCTACCAATTTTATTCGCAACGCTTAATTCATAACTAGGTGTCGTAAACGTGCCTATCCCTGAGACCGCTACATAAAGAATAACTTCCGGTACAAACAGACCGACACTAATTGCAATTTGTCCAATTAACACAGCTGCAATTAAACCCATTGCTGTTGATAGCGGTGTCGGAGTATGTATGGCAGCAATCTTTAAAAATTCAATCCCAAAATCCGCTAAAAATATTTGAATAATTACTGGAATATTGGTCTGATCATTGGGACCAATAAACGAAAGCTTTTCAGGCAATAATGATGGCTCCAGTACGAAAAGCAGCCATAAAGGCAGTAAGAAAATAGATGTCAGGACACCTAAGAACCTGGTCCACCTTAAAAAGGTACCCATAGCAGGAGATTCGCGAAATTCTTCAGCATGCTGCACATGATGAAAAAAAGTAGATGGCGTTATGATTACACTAGGTGATGTATCTACAATAATAATTACATGACCTTCTAATACATGTGCAGCAGCCACATCAGCCCTCTCAGTATACCGTACAAGTGGAAAAGGGTTCCACCCCTGCTTTAAGATAAACTCTTCAATCGTTTTATCAGCCATTGGGACTCCATCTACGTCAATCGACTTTAATTCTTTTCTAAGAATATTTAATAAATCAGAGTCTGCCACATCTTCTAAATAGCATAAAGAAACATCTGTTTTTGAACGTTTCCCAACCTTAATCATTTCATATCGAAGACGTTCGTCCCTTATTCTCCTTCTAATTAAAGCAGTATTAAGAATAATATTTTCGACAAAGCCATCCCGTGCTCCCCTTACAACCTTTTCTGTATCTGGCTCCTGCGGAGAGCGTCCAGGGTAACTTCTTACATCGACAACAAATCCGGTACTTTCCCCATCGATTACTACAACAATTAATCCAGAAAGGATATAGTCGACCATTTCGGTTAGTAATGTGATTGGTTGTACCGATTGGTTAACGAGTCTGTTTTCAATAATTTTAAAAAGATCTGTAGATAATTTTTCATGGTCATTAATTTCAACTAATTCTTCAACCAATTCAATCGCAAATCGGGTATCAACCAATCCACTTACAGAATATATGTGTACATCTTTTTTCAAAACCTTTAACTTTCGAATATTTAAATCGAAGCTTACTCCTAAACCAACCTTTTGTTTCATATAATGTTCAACTTCACTCACTGATTTCGGGATTGGCCATTGTTGCTCCGTACTATTTGTCATGAAAACCACTCCTTTCGAGAATAAGATCCACCGCTTTTTTCGTAATCGGTGAGCCGATCCTGTAGTCGTCCCGCCTTGCCATTTTTCCGATATCGCCGATTCCAACAATTAGCGGGACATCCAATTCGTCAAGACAGTAAACGGTATCTCCATTTATTCTGCCAATTTCAAGTTCCGGTATACCAAATTTATCTACTCCATAGGGAGTTATTTCACCATCGCGGTCAATACTTACATCAATCCTCGCCCATTCTTCATGTCTTGACTTTGCAGCTACTGCGATAATACCCAGTACCTCAATATCCTTATGTAATGCAACAAATTTCAGGGCATTTTCACCCGCACCCTCACCCACAATTCCACTATCATCAAACATCACCAACACCGGATCATTTGGAGCTTTTTTTATTAAATGGATAAGTTCAGGACCTTTTAATTTGGAAGGATTCCCATGAGACATAGAAATGCAGCGACCGCCCACTTCCTTAGCAACATGCTCGACAGCTCTTCTCGCATAATCATCTCCATCAGTAATTAAAATGACACGCCTCCGAATGCTCATGATTGTGATGTCCTTTCATGGCTAGATTCATGTTAATGATGAATAAAATAAACCCATTGAAATAGGGAGCCTGCAACTTTCCCAAGAACTATAGCCATTATTAAATAGATAATTTCTTCATCCAACCGGATTCTTTTTGCAAGAATTGGAAGCACATTTAATACTTCAGTTAATGCACCTGCAAGCATTCCCACATAGACTCCCTCAGTTAAACCAAGAGGAATCAAAAAATAAGCTGAAATTCCTAAAGTTGGATCTCTGAGACTTATAGCAACCCCTGCAAGGGCACCGATGACAACAGCCCATTCATATTGTTGTATCATTTTTTGTGTTTTTGATAATTGTGTTAATCTTGGAATAATCCCAAGTACAGTTAAAAAAGCTACAAAGCCAGAACCAACAGCCAATCCGCTTGCTAAACCAAAAAAGAGTATGGCTAAAATTTTAATTGTCATCAAGTTTCTTCATACTTTCTTTGTTTTCATGAATGACTAGGTAATTATCTAAATCCATTTGATAATTAAACATTTCGACTTCGAGTGGACTGGGCTCATCATTGATTCGCTTTTTAAACACATGATTAAAAAATAAAATCATCCCCAATCCTAAACCAATGGAATAAGGAATTTGAAATAACCATGGCTTTGCAACTTTTCTACCGGTAATAATGGTATAAATTTTTTCCTGAACACTTCTCATGCTGACATCATCATGAAAATTCATGATGGCCATAGCTGAACCAAAGAATAATAAAAACCAAATTAACAGAAATAAAGGAAGAGAAACTCCTTTTTTCTTTGTAATCACTTCGATAATCGTTTGTGCTGGTCCAACTGTTTGGACTTCCATTTCAGGAAATTTTGCCGTTATTTGAGTAATTACTTTCATTACATCAATAACGACGATATTCCGATCTTTATCAGATATTCGATGTATGACGGTATTTTCCAATTTAGTCATATCAGTTTCCGGGGCAATGATTTGAGCCACATCCTTCAGTATAATTACATCTTCCGGATTAGTTTTCACACGATTCCGCATGCGGATGTAGATTGTTTTTTCCAAAACATTCACTTCCCACACATTGATTTCCTCGTATAAGTAGTATGGTTAATTGTTTCCCTTTTAATGAAACCCAAAAAATGGTACAAAAAAAAGACCGGATGAATCATTGATCCATTCGGTCTTTCATTTGCATCAATATTTTTTTCTCGAGCCTTGAAACTTGAACCTGAGAGATTCCCAGCCTTAATGCGACTTCTGATTGAGTTTGATCCTTATAATATCTTAAATAAACAATTAATCTTTCGCGCTCATCCAATTCACGAATTGCTTCTTTTAAGGCAATTTTATCAAACCATTTTCCGTCGTTGCCATCATCAATTTGATCAAGGAGAGTGATGGGATCCCCGTCATTTTCATAGACTGTTTCGTGTATAGAAGATGGTGTCCTGCTGGCTTCCTGGGCAAGAATGACGTCTTCTGGTGATAAATCAAGGTACTCCGATATTTCATTCACTGTCGGTATCCTGCCGAGCGTCTTCGATAATTCGTCTTTTGCCTTTCGAATTCGGTTGCCCATTTCTTTTAACGATCGGCTCACTTTAACCGTTCCATCATCACGGATAAATCGTTGAATCTCGCCAATAATCATCGGAACAGCATAAGTTGAAAACTTTACATCATAAGAAAGGTCGAATTTATCCACTGACTTCAATAAGCCAATACAACCAATTTGGAAAAGATCGTCCGGATCATAGCCCCGATTTAAGAAACGCTGAACAACAGACCAGACAAGACGCATATTTTTTTCAACAATTAACTCCCTGGATTCCTGGTCCCCATCTTGGCTCTTTTTAATCAATTCTTTTACTTCATGATCCTTTAAATACGGCCTGCTTTTATCGTTTTTGACCTCCACATCCATCGGCAAGTCTCCTTAATTGCACAGCATTTTGCGAGATTGTAAATGCTTTCGTAATCTTACTTCGGTTCCTTTACCTGGCTGCGTGAGAACCTCGACCTCATCCATGAAATTTTCCATGATGGTGAATCCCATACCGGATCTTTCCAAGTCCGGTTTTGTTGTAAATAATGGCTGACGAGCTTCCTCCACATCTACAATTCCAATTCCTTTGTCTCGAATCGTCATATCAATTACATTATCCTCGATGCTAACGTCAATATAGACAATTCCTTTTGAATCATTTTCATAGCCATGAATAATTGCATTCGTTACCGCTTCTGATACAACTGTTTTAATTTCAGTCAGTTCATCCATTGTCGGATCAAGCTGAGCAATGAACGCGGCAACGGTTACACGCGCAAAAGATTCGTTTTGACTTAACGCACTAAATTGAAGATTCATTTCATTTTTCATTTTTATGCAACCCCCAATTTTTGCAATGCGCAGTTTTCAGTCGGTTCCATTTTAATAATCTTAAATAAACCCGACATATCGAATAACCTTTGTATTGCAGGGGAGATTGCACAAACAACCATTTCACCGTGCACCTGCTTAATTTGTTTGTATCTTCCTAAAATAACTCCAAGTCCTGAGCTATCCATAAAGGTCAACTGTTCCAAATTTAAAACAATATGACGAATTTCATTTCTTTCAATCGTATTTGCAGCCTGCTCACGGAGTTCGTCTGCTGTATGGTGATCTAGTTCACCGCTTAATCGAATACATAAAACATCATGTTTTATTTCTAATTCAATGTTAAGACTCACTATCCCTGGCCTCCTTAATCTGGTATAGTGAGTCAATTCGATGGAGGGGCATACATTTCCTCCTATCGGGACAAAACTAGTCGTAATTCGCCAAAACTAGTGAATAATTCTTTATTTTCGACATATGTTTATTTACCGGATTTTGTAAACATCCCAAATGCACGTTTATAAAGAGTCCACCAGCTTGCTTCTTTAACATCCGTTTTAGCCACTAGAGGACTTTCCAAAACTACTTTTCCATCCTTAATCAGTTTAATGGTTCCTATTTTGTCACCTTTATGGATAGGAGCATCTAAACCTTTCTCTAGAATGACCTTTTGTTTTACATCTTTCGTTTTTTCACCCTTTTTAGTCAATAAAGAAAGTGGCTCACTTGTTACGGCCTCCACCGTCTTTTCCTTCCCTTTACTTACATGTGTTTTGCTTATGACCTGATTCCGCTTATACATTGGATGGGTTTGATATTGATTGAAAGCATAATTTAGCATTTTTGTTACCTGAGCATTCCTATCCTTCGATGTTGGAGCACCAAATACAACGGCTATGACGCGCATTCCATCCTTTTGGGCTGTTGCTGTTAAACAATATTTGGCTTCTGCGGTAAAGCCAGTTTTTAAGCCATCCACGCCGGGATAAAAGCGGACAAGTTTGTTCGTGTTAACGAGCCAAAATTTTTTGTCTGTATTTTCGCGAAGATATGCTTCGTACATTCCCGTGAATTTTGTGATGTCCTCATATTTTAATAGTTCTTTTGCCATAATCGCCATATCATATGCTGAACTATAATGACCGCTTACTGGAAGCCCCGTAGTATTTTTAAAGAAAGTATGTTTTAATCCTAACTCTTTAGCTTTTTTATTCATCATGTCGACAAATGCTTCTTCAGACCCACCGATTCTTTCGGCCATTGCTACAGAAGCATCATTTCCGGAACCAATTGCAATTCCTTTCAGCATTTCCTTTGTAGTCATTTCTTCGCCTGGCTCAAGAAAAATTTGTGAACCTCCCATAGAGGCAGCATATTCACTTGCTCGAATTTTTTCATTCCAGCTCAATTTTCCTTGATCAATTGCTTCCATAATTAACAGCATTGTCATGATTTTTGTCATACTTGCCGGCGGTAGCTCTTCTTGACTATTTTTCTCAAAAAGGACTTTTCCCGTATCACGTTCAATTAATACCGCTGATCTAACATTATTAACGAGCTCGGTGCTATTCTTTTCTTCAGCCGCAAAAGCGGAAGGAATCCATAAACTTGTAACCAAAAAAGATATCATCATTAAAGAGACGATTCGTTTCATCGCATAACCCTCCATTCTTTATATAGATAACATTTTTTCCAAATCAAACAACTTTATACAATAATTTCCTACGTATACAATAAAAAAAGTCCAGGTTTCCCCCGGACTTTTCAAACCAAACATTATTCAGTAATCTCTTCGTGAATTAGGATTGGCGCTTCTATTATTGAAGATGAAATCTTGATATTTTCGTAAAGTTTATTTTTCACTTCACGCACATCTTCAAAATTGCTGTAAATCGTAACCAACGATTGACCTTTTTTCACCTCGTCGCCGATTTTTTTCCTTAGGACTAGCCCGACAGCTAAATCAATTACAGATTCTTTTGTTGCTCTGCCGGCACCTAACAACATCGCAGCTGTTCCAACTTCATCAGCAATAATTTCGGATACATACCCATCTTCTTTTGCTTCCAATTCAAAAATAAATTTTGCCTGAGGCAATTTGGAAGGGTCATCCACGACAGATGCATCCCCGCCTTGGGAACTTAAAAATACCTTTAATTTTTCAAGTGCCTCTCCGTTTTTAATCACGTTTTCAAGCATTGTCCGGGCTTCTGTTAAAGAATCTGCCTTTTCAGCTAAATAAACCATATGGCTTCCAAGTGTTAAACAAAGTTCTGTTAAATCATCAGGGCCTTCCCCTTTTAACGTATCAATGGCTTCTTTTACTTCAAGCGCATTGCCAATGGCATATCCAAGCGGCTGACTCATGTCTGAAATAACCGCCATTGTTCTTCTACCAACATTATTCCCAATTCGAACCATTGCTTTGGCCAATTCTCTGGAATCATCCAATGTTTTCATGAACGCGCCTGCACCTGTTTTTACATCTAGGACAATGGCATCAGCACCTGCTGCAATTTTTTTACTCATTATGGAACTTGCTATAAGAGGAATGCTGTCGACTGTAGCTGTTACATCCCGAAGAGCATAAAGCTTCTTATCAGCAGGGGTCAGATTTCCACTTTGACCAATTACCGCGATTTTATTATTATTGACGAGATCAATAAATTCCTTGTTTTCAATTTCCACATGGAATCCCTTAACTGCCTCCAATTTATCAATGGTGCCTCCTGTATGGCCAAGGCCGCGCCCGGACATTTTGGCAACCGGTACTCCAAGGGCAGCCACAAGCGGACCGAGGACGAGTGTGGTGGTATCACCAACACCGCCGGTGGAGTGTTTATCTACTTTGATTCCTTCTATTTTTGATAAATCAATTTGATCACCGGACTCCACCATTGCCATTGTTAAATCTGCTCGTTCTTTTTCTGTCATCCCTTGAAAATAGATGGCCATTGTCCATGCACTGATTTGATAATCGGGAATAGAGCCATCCGTGTAACCATTTATAATAAATTTAATTTCTTCTGTTGATAATTCATGCCCATCGCGCTTTTTTTCAATTAAGTCGACCATTCTCATTATTCATCACCACTTTACGAGTTTAAAATACAGGAAATTAAGCGATCCCTTTCACAATTTCCTTTATATATAAAAGAAAGTTTGCTTTTACCTTTTCAGTCGTCTCAATCACTTCATCATGGCTTAATGGCTGATCTAGGATTCCTGATGCCATGTTAGTGATACAAGAAATCCCCAAAACCTTTAAGCCGCCGTGGCGTGCCACAATTACTTCCGGAACTGTCGACATTCCAACTGCATCACCGCCAAGCACCCTAGCCATTCTTATTTCAGCAGGGGTTTCATAAACAGGGCCAGTAAAGCCCACATAAACACCTTCCTTGACCTCGATTTTTAGACTGCCGGCAATTTCCTTTGCAATCGCCCGTAATTCTTTTGTGTACGCCTCAGACATATCCGGGAAACGAACGCCAAGCTTGGAGTCATTCGGACCAATTAACGGATTTGTTCCCATAAAATTAATATGATCCGTAATAATCATTAAGTCTCCTGGAGAGAAGCTTTCATTGACACCACCCGCTGCATTTGTCACAATCAGCATTTCAACTCCAAGTTCTTTCATCACCCTTACTGGAAATGTCACTTTATCCATACTGTATCCTTCATAAAAATGAAAACGTCCCTGCATGGCGACAACCTCTGCCCCGCTTAGGGAACCAAAAACTAATTGTCCTGCATGGCCCTCAACCGTGGAGACCGGAAAATCCGGAATCTCATGATAGGGTATTTTAACCGGCTGGGCGATTTCATCTGCTAATACACCAAGACCTGAACCCAATATAAGGCCAATTTTTGGGGTTTTTGAATATTTTCCTTTTAAAAATCCTGCCGCATTTTGAATCTTTTCAATTTCCATTTTTCATTCCCCTTCTATTTCAATTCGCTTAAAAAGCTTTGACCATAGTTCGGCATCTTCACATGGAAGTTTTCAGCAACCGTAGCCCCAATATCTGCAAATGTTTTTCTTAATGGAAGTTCTCTTCCTTGTTCCATGTTCTTAGCGTATACAAGTAATGGGACATATTCTCTTGTATGGTCTGTTCCGGGTGCTGTTGGGTCGTTTCCATGGTCTGCTGTAATGAGGAGCAAATCCCCTTCTTTCATTTTTGCAAACACTTCAGGCAGACGTGTATCATACTCTTCTAATGCTTTGCCGTATCCCTCAGGGTCACGGCGGTGTCCATAAAGGGCATCAAAATCAACTAAATTCAAAAAACTAATTCCAGTGAATTCCATATCCAGGGTTTGAACTAACTTATCCATTCCATCCATGTTAGAAACGGTCCTTAAGGATTGTGTTACCCCTTCCCCGTCATAAATATCGGAAATTTTCCCAATCGCAATTACGTCAAACCCAGAGTCTTTTAACTCACTCATCACTGTTCGGTCAAATGGTTTTAATGCATAATCATGGCGATTTGCGGTACGCTTAAAATTACCAGGTTCGCCTATAAACGGACGAGCAATGACCCGGCCCACCATATATCTTTCATCGAGAGTTAATTCGCGTGCAATTTTACAAATTTTATATAATTCTTCAAGAGGTACCACCTCTTCATGGGCAGCTATTTGAAGCACGGAATCAGCAGATGTATAGACAATTAGTGCTCCCGTTTTCATATGCTCTTCCCCAAGTTCAACTAAAATTTCTGTTCCACTCGCAGGTTTATTTCCAATTACCTTTCTTCCCGTTCGTTTTTCCAGTTCTGAAACAAGTTCATCCGGAAAACCTTCAGGGAATACACGGAAGGGGGTCTGAATATTTAAGCCCATGATTTCCCAATGTCCTGTCATCGTATCCTTGCCGTTAGAGGCTTCCATCATCTTGGTATAAAAAGCAAGTGGTTTTTCCGCTTTTGGGATACCTTTGATTTCGCGGATGTTGCTTAAACCCAACTTTGCCATGTTTGGCATATGAAGACCGTTCATTTTTTCTGCAATATGACCATAGGTGTCAGCCCCTTTGTCGCCAAACCGTTCGGCATCGGGAGCTTCGCCAATTCCTACTGAATCCATCACGATTAAAAATATCCGTTTATATGTATTTGCAGTCATAAATTTTCCTCCTTGTTTCGTGGTAAACGGTTACACTCAAAACAAAATAATAAGCAATCATATGTTGCCCTTTTTCATCCAGATTAACCATGAAAGCACATTCATTCGTCAGAAGTCTGACATCTCTATTTTACTAAAAGATTAGGAAAATACAAGAAAAAGAACTGCCTAAAATTAGACAGTTTTTTGAACAAGAAAACTATAATTCTATTATGCACGGGGAAAGAATTTACTATAAACATCCTTTAATCTTGTTTTGCTCACATTTGTATAAATTTGTGTCGTGGAAATATCAGCATGTCCGAGCATTTCCTGCACTGCTCTTAAGTCTGCTCCATTTTCAAGCAGGTGTGTTGCAAAGGAATGTCTAAGTGTATGAGGGGTTAACTCTTTCTCAATTCCCGCTTCTTTTGTGAGCTTTTTTAATATTTTCCAAAAGCCCTGCCGTGTTAACCGTTTTCCTTGATGATTTAAAAATAATGCGCTATCCTGATTTTTTTGGGTAACAAAATGCCCTCTCCCATACTCTAGGTAACGCTTAATAGCTTCTGCAGCTGTTTTGCCGATTGGTATAATCCGTTCTTTTTCCCCTTTTCCGATGCATCGAACAAATCCCATTGTTAAATGAACATGGTCAATATCAAGATTAATCAGTTCACTGACACGGATTCCGGTTGCATAGAGGAGTTCCAGCATGGCCTTATCTCTAATTCCAAAATGATTATTTTCCTTAGGCGAATCCAACAATATTTCTACTTCTTTCAGACTTAATACCTTCGGAAGCGACCTTTCTAATTTTGGAGTTTCGATTAGGACAGAGGGGTCTTGGTCTGTTGCTTTATCCCTTAATAAAAATTGATGCAGGGCTCTTACGGAGGCAATATGTCTCGCAATGGTTTTTGATGATTTCCCTTGTTCTTTTAAAAAACCGAGAAATTGAACAATATGCACACGCTGGACAAGATTAAAAGAGGAGATCCTTTCAACATGTTGTAAAAAGCGGATATAACTCTTCAAATCTCGTTCATAAGACATAATCGTATTCTTGGCCAAGCCTTTTTCTACTATTAAAAATTCTATAAAATCTTTTAATTGATTCTCCATCATCTATTTACTCCCCATTTAAATAAAACAATATCAACCGGTTTAACCAGCCTGGATTTTCATCCTTTACCTCACTGGATACCTTTAACGCAGCTCCCTCAGGCGCATCATAGTGATGGTAATTTTGATATTCCTGACTTACCCACATAATACCATAATAAAAGAGAATCGTGCATCCAGTGAAAATGATAAAAACCTTTATGGTTTGAAGTGCGACTTTTATAAAAGAAACCATTCTCTTCTTCCCCCAAATTGCTTCATAATAGTAAAAGGTATGCCAAATTGTACAAGTTTTATACCTTTACAGTAAGAAATGGGGAAATTTATTTATAATAGAAAAAGTCCTTTTCATTAAAAAGGACTCGTTTATTCTTATTCTGTTTTTTCTTGTTCCGTTTTTTTATCTTGGCAGCGATAGCAGATGCCATGAAAGGTGAGGCGATGATCTTTAATTTTAAAATTCCATCTGCGTTCAACCGTTTCTTCAACATCTTCAAGAAGATCCTCTTGAATTTCATCCACTGCACCGCACTCAATACATACGAGATGATGATGAAAGTGTGCTGCTCCCTCCTGACGAAGGTCGTAGCGTGATACTCCATCACCAAAATTAATTTTATCGACAATTTTTAATTCCGTTAGAAGTTCCAAAGTCCGATAAACAGTTGCTAAGCCAATTTCCGGCGATTTTTCTTTAACGAGGAGGTACACATCTTCCGCACTCAAATGATCCTCTTCATTTTCAAGTAAAACTCGAACGGTTGCTTCTCGTTGAGGTGTCAGCTTATAGCTCGATGAGTGCAACTGTTTTTTTATTCTTTCTATTCTAGTTTCCATCCCGAAGTCCCTCCCTCGCCACTGTTAATTCTCATTATAACAGATGGGAAAAGAGATTCAAAATAAAATAATTATAAACAAGAGTTTATATCGATTATTATTATATAATTATTTTAAATTAGCAGAACTAATGATTGTTTTCATTAACCATGGCGACATATAAGCTTCAATTCCAGAAGCGGCGGAGATGAAAATGACAGCTGCCAGTAAAGCAAAAATATATCGTTTGAAAAAGGGCATAATCGGCTGTCCATACTTTTTTAAAAACTGCTTTTTAATCATCCTAATTGAAAAAATAACTGAAAATGCCGCCATTATGATAAATACCGGAATGATAATCAAATTTTGCGGAAGGATGGATACAAATGCAAGTAAAAATCCATTCCAGCCCATTTGACTGACTAAAAAACCAACCGTAAAACCAACTACCATACCCTTTAAAAATAAAAGAATGAGAATGATTGGTAAACCAATAATGGAAATCCCCAAGATCCACATGAGTCCAATAAATTTGCTGTTATGAAAGAAGCTTTGGAAAAATAAATCATTTGTTTCTGCCACTTTCCCATTAGAAATCTGGCCAAAAAATTGCGACAAATAGTAGAATAGATCTTCTTTTTGCGTAATTCCCATGCTATTTACGACAATAGCTCCAAAAATAACACCCATTAAAAATAACACGATAATAAATAAAAAAATTGAGGAATGCTCACGGAAATAACTGGCGGCATCGGACTGGTACAATCGTTTCTTCATTTGCGTTTCCTCCCTATTCGGACAATCAATTATTACATACTATGCTTGTCTATCTTTTCTATGACCAAAAATTATTAGATAATATAAAAGGGTCTGACCCTATGGAGTCAAACCCTAATTATTTATTGATCCGCGATTTTCCCGTATTTGCCACCGCCGCCTGCAGATAGATGAATTTCTCCTTCTCTCGCCTTCATAATTAATTCAGCAATTTTGGGAGGAACGACTTCTTTTAATGATTCTGCCGGGACTTCATGCAAAATCGCCATTTCACTTCCAAAATGATTGACAAGTTTTTCAAGCAGCTTCGGCCCTAACCCTGGGATAAACTCCAGCGGTACTTGGTGAACATATGGCGGTCTATTTGAAGGGCCCTCTTCTGCTGTTTTTAATTCTAAAATCCTATCTGCTACACCTTTAATGATTTTTTTGTTCCCGCAAAGTGAACAAATTTGATCATCTTCACCCGCCGGATGTAAGCATTCTGCACAAACAGTTTTATGGTATTTGCCAAGGAGCGGATCAAGCCCGTAATTGGCAACAATTCCACGACCATCCTCACCGTTTAATGCTTTTTGCAATTCCTTAAAGGTCGGCTCTTCCATTGCGATTACTTGATATTCTCGGGCAATCTTTGCGAGGGAATGGGCATCCGAGTTTGTAACAAACGTATATTTGTGAATTTCCCCAATTTGATCCGCCATGTCAGTGTCTGAACTTAAACCAAGCTCAATCCCATCAATTAGGTTTGGGTCAAATACCTCTGTTAAGGAACGATTAACCCCTTTCCCATATAAGCTTTTAAACGGGGTAAAAACATGGGCCGGGATGAAAATCCCTCCTAAGTCTTTAATCTTTTTTTGCAGTTCGAGACCTGTAGCATATACCCGTTGTGAGCTTAGCTGGACATTTTTTAGATTTTTTGAAAGCCAGGATGAAAATTCCCTCATGATGGCTAGTGTCGGGAAAAAACCTAGTATATGGATTGGCCCATTGCACTGTTCATCATAAATCTCCAATTCTGACCCAGGAATCACCGTTAAATCTCCAAATACTAAACCGCCATCAGGATGTTCGAAAAGATCTCCACTTTCAATTAGACTTTCCATTTCCAAAATAACCTCCGGGGAATGGCTGTCAATAATCCCCACCATATTTAAACCTTTTTCATGCCTCGCATGTTCAATAATATTTGTAAAGGTTAACGATTTGGCACCGGTAATTTTGACAGGCTTACCCGTCCAGGTTCTGCCAATATGAATATGTAAATCCACATAATAATTTTTCATTATTTTGCTAGTGCCTCTTGTAATTGCAAATATTGAATGGCATAAATTGTTTTGGCATCGTAGATTTTTTGATCTTTCATATATTGAATGGCCTCATCAAGGGTCAATTCCTCAATATTTACAAATTCATCTTCATCGAGAGCGGCTGAATTCTCTTTTTTCGAAAGTCCTTTTGCAAGGTAAACATGAATGATTTCATCGGCAAAACCTGGTGAGGTATAAAAAGATGTCAGCAGTTCAAGGCTTTCACATACATAGCTTGTTTCTTCCTCAAGTTCCCTGTGGGCACAAAGGGCCGGGTCTTCTCCTTTTTCAAGCTTTCCCGCAGGAATTTCAACGATCGTTCTTTCCAAGGCTTTGCGATATTGCTCTACCATGACGATTTTATTTTCATTGGTGATGGCGATGATCGCCACTGCACCAGGGTGTTTGATAATTTCACGTTTCGACTTTTTTCCGTTAGGTAGTTCAACCTCTTGTATTTGCAGGCTGACGACCTTGCCAGAAAAAATTTCTTCACTATGGATTGTTTTTTCTTCAAGATTGCCCATAATTGTCACTCCTGTTCTAATCCGCTATTCATTGCTCATACATTTTACCATACTTTATTTGGAGGGGTATGGGATGAAGGTGTACGTACACGAAAAGGGCGTCATCCTTGTCGGCAAAGGCTGGGAAGTACTGCAAAAGCTTAAGGTATATAATAAAGAATTTGTTAATGTTTCGGATTGGGTAAAGGATGTTTCCCAAAAATAATCGTTCCATTTGTAGTCTCCCCTATTCTTTTATAAAATTGTAGGAAAAAGAACGGGGTGGTTTTTTGAAAAAAAGACAACTTGGGAACTCTGATTTGTTTGTGACTGAATTGGGCTTAGGGTGTATGTCAATTGGCACCGATGAAAAAGCAGCCCGCTATATTATTGATACTGCTTTGGATGAGGGGATTAACTACTTTGATACCGCTGATTTATACGATTTTGGAGTAAATGAAACACTGGTCGGTGATGCTTTAAAGGCTGTCAGAGATAAGGTGATTCTTGCTACAAAAGTAGGTAATCGCTGGAGAAAGGACCGGGCCGGCTGGTCTTGGGACCCATCCAAGTCTTACATAAAGGAAGAAGTAAAATACAGCTTGAAACGACTTGGTACCGACTATATTGACCTTTACCAGCTGCACGGCGGGACCATTGAAGACCCAATAGAAGAAACCATTGAAGCATTTGAGGAATTGAAGGCAGAGGGCTATATTCGCTATTATGGGATTTCATCGATTCGACCAAATGTCATTCGTGAATTTGTAAGGAAATCCAAAATGGTTTCAGTAATGATGCAATATAGTATTTTGGATCGCCGTCCTGAAGAAGAGGCATTGCCACTGCTTGCTGAGCATGGGATTAGTGTTGTTACCCGTGGTCCTCTCGCCAAAGGTCTTCTCAGTGATAGAATGCTTGAAAAGGCTTCGGGAAAAGGCTATTTGGATTATAGCCTGGAGGAGTTGCAAGAAGTATTGCCATTGTTGAAGGAAAAGGTTGCTTTGGGACGTTCTTTTACAGAAGTCGCACTCAAATATAATTTAACCAACCCAACTGTTGCATCAGTGATTACCGGTGCGAGCAGTCCGGAGCAGGTGCGAAGCAATGCGGCGGCGGCAAGGAGCCGGGCACTGTCAGATGAGGAGATTAGCTTTATTAGAAAGCTGACAAAGGCAAGCGTTTATCAGGAGCATCGGTAAAAGAAATCCCACTGGGAGTTGTCCAGTGGGTTATTTGTGGGTGGATTATTGATACTAGAAGAATATGAAGGACGTTTTGTTGGGAACCTTGGTGAGTTTTGGCCTTCATCGACCTTATGAAGGACGTTTCACCGGGGCCCTTGATGAGTTTTGGCCTTCATCGATCTTATGAAGGACGTTTCACCGGATCCCTTGATGGGTTTTGGTCTTCATCGACCTTATGAAGACCATTTCGCAGGTTCCTTTACGAGTTTCGGCCTTCATCGACCTTATGAAGACCATTTTCGCAGGTTCCTTTACTAGTTTCGGCCTTCATCGACCTTATGAAGACCATTTCCGCAGGTTCCTTTACGAGTTTTGGCCTTCATCGACCTTATGAAGACCATTTCCACAGGTTTCGCTACGAGTCTTGGTCTTCATAGCGAAGAATAAGGACATTTCTATCATTCTCAGATCACATTTTGGCCTTAAAAAACTTTTTTGGAACATTTCTCTCGCTGTCAGATTGAATTTTGTCCTTAAAATTCTTTTTTAGGACATTTTCTCCGCCCACCAACCAAATTTTGTCCTTAAAATTCTTTTTTAGAACATTTTCCTTGCACTACCACCAAATTATGTCCATAAACCTGCAACAAAGACAGTTTCCACTTTCTAAGAGCCCTATTTAAATTCTTTCCAGTTCATTCCGCTTTCATTTAACAGCTCTTCAAAGGATTTGTTCTTTTCCTTTAATCTTCTTTCTTCTCGCTTTTTAAACTCCTCTTCAGCTCTTTTATTCTCTTCCTCTATCTTTAGCTTCTCCTGCTGCTCTTTTAGCTGCTTTAGTAAATTGGGATCCATCATATCCTTCAGCGTAACGACGGATTCATCTTTTTTCGGTTTCTGTTTCGGCTGCTTTTTCACGGTTTTGGCTCCCCCTTCATAATGAATTTGCCACTATTATACCACTTGACGCAATAAAACAGCTTTAGATTTACCTCAAAAAATAGGCGGGGAATTAGAAATTCCTCCCTCCCTATTAATAGCCTGCTTTCTTTTTCTTAATAAGCCTCAAGTAACACATTCTCATCCACCCTTAATGCCGCTTCTGTTGAATTTATAACCTCTTCAACCGTGAATCCTTTTGCCACTTCAACAAGTTTTAGCCCGGAATCGGTCACGTCCATTACCGCCCGCTCTGTAATAATACGATTGACAACTCCTTTTCCTGTTAACGGAAGTGTGCATTTCTTTAAAATTTTCGATTCCCCGCGTTTATTGACATGTTCCATTATAACAATGATTTTTTGAGCCCCATGGACAAGATCCATTGCCCCTCCCATGCCCTTAATCATTTTTCCAGGTATCATCCAATTTGCTAGATCACCGGTTTCAGAAACCTCCATTCCCCCAAGAATGGCTAGATTAATATGCCCGCCCCGAATCATCGCAAATGATTCAGCACTGTCAAAAAAAGCGGCGCCGCTAATGGTCGTTACCGTCTCTTTTCCGGCATTAATTAAATCTGGGTCGACCTCATCCTCCTTTGGATATGGGCCAATTCCAAGCAAACCATTTTCCGATTGCAGAACCACCTGTTTATTTTCTGACATGTAGTTGGCTACAAGAGTTGGCATACCGATTCCTAAGTTGACGTAGAAGCCGCTTTCGATTTCTTTCTCCGCCCTTATCGCAATTCTCTCCCTGACTGAGGCCTTTTCATTTGCCATTTCTCTCTCTCCTTTCGATTTCACTAGTTTTACTAAAGGATACTCCCCTTTGCCCCATCCAATTAAATTTAACTCCTTATATGAAAGTATGAATGTTAGAATGGGAAAATGATGCTGAATTTCCTTTAAAAAATCACATTGATTGAATCTATACCTTTTATGAATAATCATACTTCCATTCATGCATCTTATAAGGTGAAACCATCTTGAAGGGAGTACCAATGATGAGCAAGAAACGCGAAAAAGGAAACAGCCAAAAGGGAAAAAACTATGCTGACTCTGCAGGCGGGGGCCAAAGAATGATTGCCGCGGAAGAAGTGGAAAAAGCAACACACCCAACCAAGAGGCAGAATGCCGAACAATAAAATAGTAAAAGCCGCGAATGGAGTTTGCGGCTTTTTTTATGTTAATATAACGCTAATAGGAAAATATTGTTGAAACATTTCGGGAGGTGCCCTGTTTGAAAAAGGCATTTCGGACCTTGTTTATTTTGTTATCTTTTTGGCTCGCACTTGCAATTTATTTTACCAACCGGCTGATGTATATGAAAAAAAAGGATGAAGAATTTATTTTAATGCGGGAAAAAGAAGCCGGCAGATATAATCCTACACAATTAAAAACACTGCCGAAACGAAAAATCGAGATTCCTTCACCCTTTGGTTACGAGATTAAAGCAGTTCTTGTTGAACCGCACCAAACAGACCGTTATATTATTATTTCACATGGTGTAACCGAAACGAAAATCAATTCAATCAAATATATGAATCTGTTCCTTGAGCGCGGTTTTAATGTGCTAATTTATGATCACCGGCGCCACGGAGAATCCGGGGGAAGAACCACGAGCTTCGGTTATTACGAAAAATTCGATTTAAAAGCCGTTGTTGACTGGCTGAAAGAGGAAAAAGGAACGAATCTTTTGCTGGGGATTCACGGTGAATCCATGGGAGCTGCAACGATGCTGTTGTATGCAGGAATGCTTGAGGATGGTGCTGATTTTTACATCGCCGACTGTCCATTTTCAGATTTCAGGGCTCAGCTTGCTTATTTGATTAAAAAGGATTTTAAGCTTTTTCCTGGAATTTTATTACCGATTGGAGACCTTATATTACGGCTTCGGGATAAATATTCAATCCGGAATGTCTCACCGATCTCGGTTATTGAAAATATTCAACATCCAGTCTTGTTCATTCATAGCCGTAAGGATGATTATATCTTGCCCTCGATGACGCAGGATTTATTTGAACATAAAAAAGGGCCTAAAATGCTCTATATTGCAGAAAAAGGGCGGCATGCCCAATCCTTTAATGAAAACCGCACTGATTATGAACGAGTGATTGATGAGTTTTTACAAAAATATGTAAATCCGGAGCCTTCTCGTTAAACAGACTGTCCAATTGGAGCAGTCTGTTTTTTTATTTGATGATAAGGCTCATATGCCCGTTTAAAATTTGCTGCGGGCTTTTTAATTGAAAGCAATTTGATACAGTTGAAAAGTCAATTTTCATTTTTTCATCAAAGAAAACCGCTTTTGCTTTTTCGATATAAACCGGTACGTCATTCGATTCAATCTGAATGTCGTTATCATCCAATTCTGCTACAAACCACAATACTGCTACGCCATTTACCGCACAACCGCAGCCGTCTGTATCATATTTTAGCTTTAAATAGCCCGTGCGGCCCTCTGTTCTCGTTTTTATTTTTTCAGCAGCCGCTAAGGTAATTTCTATTTTCATGTTTAAAAGCCCCCTTTGTTGACATATGATGATTGTATCATATGTTTTTTTAAGCTCTTATTTTTCTGCCTAAGGTTTTTCAAGTTACAAATATAATAAATATTTCTTAGGGAGTGTTGGGAATGTCAAAAGTTCAAATCAAAGTAAATGATAACGGATCCTATCGAATTACAGGTGATGTGGAATTAATTGATGGTTCAGGAAATATTTATACAACAAAGCCATCCTTTTCCCTTTGCCGCTGCGGATTATCGAAAAATAAACCTTTTTGTGACGGCTCACATAAAGGTAATTTCGAATCCCAGGTTCGGGTTCCTCAAGAAGATTAATTATTGAGAGCGGTTGTCATCAGCCGCTCTTTTTTATTTCGTTTGAAACTACACATCGGTCAACCGGATGTCGGCAATTTCGCGAATGGGGATACGATGCGCTCCTTCAAAACGGTCAACGACATGGAGCTTTTGGGTCATTTCGTCCCAGTAATGGATTTTCCCGATAACAATTTCATAGTTGCGATTCCGGTAATAGGTAATCGTAACAAACTGATCGAACTCAATTGCCTCGAGCAGGATTTCATTCATTAGCTCAAGCTGCTGCTCATCCATTTCTTTTCTATTTTCATATCCGTCTTCCTTTACCCAATCCCTTAGCAGTTTGACATGCTCGGGAAGCATCATCGATGTCCATTTGATTCTTCCACGGTCACGAATCATCCGCCTCTCCTTCTTTCATAGATAAATCAAAATAGTATTTTTACATTTTATGCCCGCCAACGAGTGTAGCCCGATGCTTGGCGGTTCCTGCTGCCGTGTAGGAAACAGCCCGCAATAAGGAACCTGCCCCAAAACGGCTGCGAATGGAGTCTACTACATAACCCAAATCTCGCTTTTTGTATGCATCCATATCAAACAAATCAAGCTGAAGCTCCTTGTCATCGACAATATTGCCGAGTGCGAGCGAAATTTGCCTTACGGTTTTTCCATTATAATGCTCATGAAACAACTCAAGACAAACGCGGTAAAGCTCCATTGTCACATTCGTCGGCTGTGCAATCGTTCTTGAGCGGTAGAATCCTCCCCCCAATTCATCCTGACTGTAACCAATTCCAAGGCTAATCGTTCGCCCGACCTTTCGATGCATTCTAGCCCTTCGCGCCACTTCCTCACACATTTCTAAAATCACATGCTTGATTTCCTCTTCCTCTTTATAATCCCTTAAGAGAATTTGGCTTTTTCCAAAACTGATTTGTCCTTCGACAATTGGTGCGCCTAACTCCGAAAGGTCAATTCCCCAGGCATGATAGTAAAGCTGGTTGCCCATAATGCCGAATTTCTTTTCTAACTTTTCTAAATCATAACGGGCCAGCTGTCCGACTGTAAAAATGCCCATTCCATTTAATGTTTTTTCAACCCTTCTGCCTATTCCCCACATTTTCCTAAGCGGCGACACACTCCACAGCTTTGTCGGTACATCTTCATACGTCCATTCTTCAACCCCTTTTTTCTTTGCATCCAAATCAAGACAAAGCTTCGCCATTAACATATTCGGCCCGATTCCAACCGCACATGGCAGCTGGAACTCCCGCTCAATGTCACTCTTTATTTTTTGGGCAATGGTATGGGCATCCCCCCAAAGATGGATGGCACCATCCACTTTTATAAAACTTTCATCCACGCTATACGTATGAATGGCTTCCTTTGGAACATAGCGATTGAAAACACGGCTAATTTCTGTGGAAATTCGTAAATAAGTAGCCATTTTCGGCTCAACTACTTGAATACGCGGATCATTGGGAATCTCGAACAGCCTAGAGCCAGTTTTAATACCAAATTCCTTTTTCACCCTTGGTGAGGCTGCAAGTACCACACTCCCCTGCCGATCATGATTGCCGGCCACAACTAAATAGCACTGCATCGGATCAAGGCCGTAAATGACAGCTGAACAGCTTGCATAGAAGCTCTTCATGTCTACACATAGAATTTTATTTTGCGGTGCTGTGCTGTAATCGACCATATTTCTTCCCTCCATGGTCATAAATACGAACGTTAGTTCCTTTATATTATACTCTTTATATTAAGCGAATATGCGTTCGTATTCAATGGGAATTTAATGACAATTTTCCAATGTGGTGATGAAGCAAAAAAACAGTATAATGGGATTGAGGTGCATAGCCGTGGATAAAAAACTGGTAATCAAAATGATAAAAAATTGTTTTAAACAGTACTATACCGAGGTAGATTCATTGCCAATGAATGAAAGAGAATTAGAAGAGCTTTATTATCGGGTACTAGAGATGAAAACAGCAGAACCGGAAGCGGATTTGTATGAGGTAATCAATGATACGGTGTATGAATTTTTAACAGGTTAATTGGAAAAGAAAAACCGCTGGACGCAGCGGCTTATTTTTGATTAAATGCCTTTTTCCCAATTCGTTCAAATAGCCTTGGAAAAAGAACGTAGACAACGCTGCCCATATTCATCCAGCGCGGTAGGTTAATTTCTCTCGTTTTTGTAAGCATGCTGTTAACCACTTTCTCAGCAACGTACTCCGGTTTAAGCATAAATCGCTGAACATTTTTCACATAAGTTCCTTTTTCGTCAGCAATATTAAAAAAGTTGGTAGCAATCGGACCTGGATTCACCGAAGTGACTTGAACATTATAATCAGCTAATTCCATCCTTATCGAATTCGTATAACCAAGAACAGCATGCTTTGTTGCCGAATAAACGCTTGATTTTGGTGTGGCAATTTTCCCTGCTTGGGAGGCAATGTTGATAATATGGCCGAAACGCCGCTCACGCATTTTCGGCAGCACCATACTTGTGCACGCCATTAACCCAACCACATTTACCTCAAACATCCCCTTGATTTCATCCATTGTCGCCGCGTGGGCTTCACGAAAAACTCCAAAGCCGGCATTATTCACAAGAATATCGACCGAACCAATTTCCGCAAAAATGTGCCGAAAAACTTCTTGAACTTTTTCGGTATCAGACACGTCAAGCTGAAAAATAACCACTTTGACATGATGTTTCTGCTGTAATTCACTTTGCAGCTGTTCCAGCTTTTCGATGCTTCTTGCCAAAAGGACAAGATTGGCTCCGCTTGCAGCGGACAACTTAGCAATTTCCGCACCAATCCCCCCAGAGGCGCCTGTGATGATAATATTTTTTCCTTTTAAATGTTCCCTAACCATTTTATCACCTCATCTGGCCTGAAAAAGAACAGGCTGCGTGTCTTTATTAGTAATTTCACCAATGGATGATAAATAGTCAAGCTGTCCAACGGTCTCTGATATCGTCAACATCAATTCACGTTTATAGACGGCCGGAAAAAGCCGTTTGCAAATTTCAAACACACTTAACTCATCTTCCCTTAACCAGTTAAGAACCGTCATGGCCCGTTCATGCTGCCGGGTAAGCCTTTTTTCGATTAGCTCCTTTAATTGGGAAACCTCTTCCCCATGCCCTGTGTACACAACTGAAATCGGATAAGATAACAATTTTTTCATGGATTCATTATGCTGCAAGAGTGGCTTGGGCCTTTCTGTTTCTCCCAACAGCGGCGGCTCAAGCAGCGGATTTGGGGAAATATGGGCTAAAATAAGATCTCCGCCAATTAAAACACCGTCCTTTTCACGAAAAAGCGCAATATGACTTTGAGCATGGCCAGGAGTTTCAATAACCTTCCAATCGGGAAGTCCCGGAGGTGTCATCCCTTCATGTAAATGTCCGGTCAGTGAACGATTGCATGAATATTTTAACGTTTTTCGCAAATTTTCAAGAGAAGGTAAAAATTCCTTGGGCAACCCAAATTGATGGAACAACGCAGTAAAAAATTCCTCCTGCACCTGAAAAAATTCTTCTGTCGGATGAATCCATCGCTCATTTAACGGGTGGCCGAGCAGTTCAATTGAATCGGGTAAAAAATCAAGCATACCGACATGGTCGGGGTGATGGTGAGTCAAAATGACTTGTTCAATATCATCAGGACTTACATGTAAATCAGCCATTTGCGCTTTTAGCGAATTCCAGCATTCTTTCGTTTTTACTCCTGCATCAACAAGCGTTAACCGCTCTCCCTTAATCAAATAGGCATTTACATCTCCTACCTCAAACGGAGTCGGCAGTGTAATTTTAGCAATACCCTCTTTCCATTCTGTCATTTTCAGTCCCCCTTAACATTATTGTTATAAAATTTCCGAATGTTAAAATTTGATTATAAAATAAAGTGTACCGACTTTTTCAGAAAATGTCATTATTTTCACATAACTTTTTAGAAAAAATAAAAAATTCAATAAATTAATTTCTTGACAGACAGGCTATTTATAATGCATAATCACAATTAAAATTTGATTCGTTTAAAGCGATGAATAAGACCAGTAAATGAGAAACGGTGAAAGAGAGTGAAGCTCTAAAGGCTGGAAGGCTTCACCACCCTCTTAATCATTGAACCTACCTTATGAGCTTTTAGGAAAACCTAACGCAAATCCGGCGTTATCGGAGTCGAGTGACCTTTTTGTATTTTAAAAGGGGTCAATGAAGGTGGTACCACGGAAGATAGACCTTTCGTCCTTTACGGATGAAAGGTCTTTTTGTTTTTTAAAACGTTATCGTAGACAACAAATTAAGAAGGAGGATTAACATGAGAAAAATGGCAGTTATTGGAGCAGGTTCTATGGCTGAAGCATTTATTTCGGGCGTTCTGGAAAATGGGTTAATCGAAAGGGAAAATATTTGGGTAACTAACAACTCAAATGAGGAAAGGCTGCACAAGCTTCGTAATCGTTATGGGGTAAGTGCTTCTTACGACATGTGTGCACTCTTTGACGGAGCGGATATTGTAATTTTAGCAATGAAACCTAAGGATGCCGCAACTGCAATAGCTAAGATTCGCGACTACCTAACGGAACAAATGCTGGTGATTTCAGTTCTCGCCGGGGTTTCAATCAAAACAATAGAGGTTTTAGCTAAAAAACCAATGGCGATTATCAGATCGATGCCAAACACGTCAGCAACAGTTGGATTATCAGCGACCGCCATTGCAGTCAATGAACGTGTGTCAGATCAGCAAATGGAAATGGCAAAAAAACTTTTCAACACAGTGGGATTAACCACTATTGTTGAAGAAGAACATCTTGATGCTGTAACAGGACTTTCAGGAAGCGGCCCTGCCTATATTTATTATCTGATTGAAGCGATGGAAAATAGCGCAGTAGAAATCGGCCTAAATAAGGAAACGGCTCAGGAGCTAATTGTGCAAACGTTAATTGGAGCGGCAGAAATGGTCCGGAAATCGATAAAACCACCTGTACAGCTGCGCAAGGATGTAACCAGTCCGGGGGGAACGACTGAAGCCGGTATTCGAGTCCTTGAAGAAAATGGCGTTCAGCAGGCATTTATTGAGTGTATAAAAACAGCCACTGCTCAATCAAAAAAAATGGGGAAAGCATTAAGCACCCAGCTGGAAACAGCAGAACAGCTCCTATAAATTGGATGTTTCCCGAGAGTTCTTATAAAATGTAAAAAAAGGACTGGGAAGTGTCATACATGTTAACCACGTTACTTTCATTGGGGATTGTTGTTTGGATTGCGTTTATATTGGATGCCTGGGCCGGTTTACGAAATTTAGATTTTCTCGAAAATGAAACAGGTCTAGTAGATGGGGAGTTATTGACAGTCATTGTCGCAGCAAGAAACGAAGAACAACAAATAAAGTTAAGTATCCAAAGTCAATTGCAGCAAACCTATGAAAATGTCGAATGGATTCTGGTAGACGACCGTTCAACAGATCATACTGGAAAAATTATTGATGAGTTAGCTAGATCGGACCAAAGAATAAAGGTCATTCATATACAAGAATTACCGGAAGGCTGGCTTGGTAAAAACCATGCATTATATACAGGTGCCAAACAGTCTTCCGGTAAATGGCTTTTGTTTACGGATGCAGATGTTCGCTATGAAAAAGAAGCATTTGCAAAAGCGCTGCATTACTTTAATAAAAATAAACTTGACCATTTAACCGCAGCACCGAATTTAAATGCCCGCAGCTTTTGGCTCAAGTCATTTGTTGCCTTTTTCCTGTTTGGATTTTCCTATTTTAAACGGCCTTGGCGGGCGAATAACCCTAAATCCAAAATCGGTACGGGAATTGGTGCTTTTAACCTTGTATCAAACAAGGCTTATGAAGCGTTCGGCACCCATGAGAGGATTAAAATGCGCCCAGACGATGATCTTCAATTGGGAATGAGAATGAAAAAGGAAGGCTTTTCGCAGAGGATTGTCACCGCCCTCCATTTAATTGAAGTAGAATGGTATGGCAGTTTAAAGGAGGCCTTTGTCGGGCTCGAAAAAAATACGTTTGCAGGATTGAATTACCGTATCAGTATGATTTTTTTATCAGTTTTCGGAATCCTATTAACCCACTTTCTTCCCTTCTTTACCATTTTTTCAAACAGCAAAACCATTGCCCTGCTAAGCTTAGGTAATATTATAACCAGCGGGATTCTTTATGCTATTGTAATCAAAAGAATGACATTATTTTCTCCAATCCTATTTCTTGTTTTCCCAATCACTGCGTTATTTTTTATTTATTCTATCATTCGAGCAAGCCTATTAACTTTTATACGGGGCGGTATTGTCTGGAGAGGAACGAAATATCGCTTAAGAGATCTTCGAGAAAAAGAGTGAAGCAGAGTTTTTCGTTTAAATGAAACCTTTTGATATACTAAATTATGGATTTAAATAGGAATTCAGGAGGTTTACAAATGTCGGTAGAATTATTCTCTCCCTATACAATTAAAGGGGTTACGTTAAAAAACCGTATTGTTATGTCCCCCATGTGCATGTATTCCAGTCATAACGAAGACGGGCATATTCAAAACTGGCATCTTACCCATTACACAAGCAGAGCGGTGGGTCAGGTTGGACTGATAATTGTTGAGGCCACTGCTGTTACTCCACAAGGCCGCATCTCCCCTCAGGATTTAGGAATTTGGAGCGATGAGCATGTTAAGGGATTTAAGGAACTAGTTGGTCTGATGAAAGAGCACGGAGCTAAAACGGGGATCCAACTCGCCCACGCCGGCAGAAAAGCTGTTTTAGAAGGGGAAATCCTTGCGCCTTCAGCACTTGCTTATAATGAAAAAAGTAAAACCCCAAAGGAAATGACCGTGGCAGAAATTGCCGAGACTGTTGATGCATTCAAAAAAGGGGCAGAACGGGCGGCAAACGCCGGATTTGATGTGATTGAAATTCACGGGGCTCATGGATATTTGGTTAATGAATTTTTATCACCTCTCTCTAATAAACGAACCGACGAATATGGCGGTTCAGCTGAAAACCGCTACCGCTTCCTCCGCGAAGTGATTGACGCTGTTAAGACTGTATGGGATGGCCCATTATTTGTGCGAGTCTCCGCTCATGATTACAATGAGGAAGGCTTGATACCGGAGGATTATGTAACCTTCAGTAAATGGATGAAGGAGCAAGGTGTTGATTTAATCGACGTTAGTTCCGGTGCTGTTGTACCTGCTCGCATTAATGTTTACCCTGGTTACCAAGTGAAGTTTGCTGAAACGATTAAGCATGAAGCAGTGATTGATACAGGTGCAGTCGGGTTGATTACCTCGCCGATTCAAGCTGAGGAGATTTTGCAGAATGACCGAGCTGACTTAGTTTTCTTAGCACGGGAATTGCTGCGTGATCCTTACTGGCCAAGAACGGCAGCCAAAGAGCTGGGCGAAGAAATTGAAGGGCCTGTACAGTATAAACGTGGCTGGCTATAAATGAATAGAAATGTCCTTCACCCACAGGATGAAGGACATTTTTAATTACTTGGGATTGTTTTCGTTCATTTTAATGGAATATTAATTTCTTTAAAATCTTCCGCAATATCCGTATTCGGAAAAATCTCACGTGCCTCTTCTACTAATTCCCTTGATGCTTGCCGGTCATAACGTGAACTGATATGGGTCAGGCATAGCTGTTTACACCCTGACATTTTCGCAATTTTCGCTGCCTGGTGTGTGGTGGAATGAAAATAATCAAATGCAAGCCTTTCCTCTCCTTTTGAGAAGGTAGCTTCGTGCACTAACAAGTCTGCATGTTCCGCCAAGGAAATCGCCTGTTCACAATACCTGGTATCCCCTAAAATGGTTATAATCCTTCCCTTTTGGGGCTGACCAAGGAAATCTGCCGGATGAATCGTTCTCCCATCTTCAAGAGTAACCGTTTCGCCATTTTTGATTTTCTTAAAAACTGGCCCAGGACGAACACCTATTTCCACCAACTTATCAGCAAGCAATGTTCCCGGCCGATCCTTTTCAATAATTCGGTAACCATAGGACGGAATCCCATGTTCTAAAAGGCTGGCTTCTACGATAAACTGTTCGTCTTCAAAAATAACCCCATCCTCAATCTCAATGACAGTGATATTATATTTTAAATAGGTTTGACTCACAGAAAGACTCACATCAATAAATTCCTTAATTCCCTTTGGACCATAGAGAGTGACTTCCGATTCTCCCCCCTGAAAAGAACGGCTCGATAGAAGCCCGGGCAGACCATATATATGGTCACCATGAAGGTGAGTAATAAAAATTTTTTCAATTCTTCGCGGTTTAATTGCAGTATGTAAAATTTGATGCTGGGTTGCTTCTCCAGCATCAAATAGCCAGATTGCCCCCCGCTCTTCTAGTAATTTTAGGGCAATGGATGTAACATTGCGAAGCTTTGCCGGCATTCCTGCGCCCGTTCCTAAGAAAAAAATATCCACTCGAACATACTCCTTTCAAAAAACCCCGTACTTATTATTAGCTTTACTATAGCACAAACCAGTCTTTGAAAATAAATTGATTTTTACATGATTGCTTTTTATTTGCGAATTATATAGTAAACAGATAAAATTTAATACTTGGTAAGACGATGTTATTTTTTACGATACATACTGGAAAAGAGGTATTTTTAGTGGAACATACTGGAAGCACATCTTCACTTATAATGATTTTTGGTGCAACTGGCGATTTAGCCAAACGGAAGTTGTTTCCTTCGCTATACCGGCTATTTGAAAAGGGCCGACTATCCGATCAATTTGCCGTAATTGGTGTGGCAAGAAGGTCAATTTCGAATGATGAATTTCAACAATCCGTAAAAGAATCTGTTCTTTCTGCTCTAGGAAGAGATAAGAATATTGATGAATTTATTTCCCATTTTTACTATCAGGCACACGATGTGCAGGATTCTAGTTCCTACCTTGCTCTGAAAAAATTAGCAGATGAGATAGATGAACATTATAATTTAGAAGGAAACCGAATTTTTTACCTCGCCATGGCACCTGAATTTTTTGGACCGATTGCCCTTCATTTAAATTCAGACGGTTTAACAGATGTAAAAGGATACAAACGACTTGTCATCGAAAAACCATTCGGACATGACCTTGCGTCTGCAAAAGAATTAAATAAGCAAATTAGAACAGCTTTTTCAGAGGAAGAAATTTATCGGATCGACCACTATCTTGGTAAAGAAATGGTACGAAACATTGAAGTAATCCGTTTCGCCAATGCCATTTTTGAACCATTATGGAATAACCGATATATTTCCAATATTCAAGTCACTTCAAGTGAGACACTTGGAGTAGAGGAACGAGGACGCTATTACGAAAAAAGCGGTGCATTAAGGGATATGGTCCAAAACCACATGCTGCAGATGGTAGCCCTCCTTGCAATGGAGCCTCCGATTAAGCTTACAACGGATGAAATTCGTTCCGAAAAAGGAAGAGTATTCAGAGCCATTCGTAAGATTGAAGGCGAAGAAGTAAATGATTATTTTGTTCGCGGGCAATACGGCGAAGGGGAAATGGATGGAAAAAAGGTTCCGAAATACCGGGACGAACCAATGGTGGACAAAGAGTCCAATACAGAAACTTACGTAGCAGGGAAAGTTATGATTGATAATTTTCGCTGGGCTGGAGTACCTTTTTATATCCGAACAGGAAAAAGACTTAAGGTAAAATCCACCAAAATTGTCGTGCAATTTAAAGATATACCAATGAATTTATACTATCAAACGGAAAAAATGTTAAACCCTAATCTCCTTGTTATCCATATCCAGCCGGAAGAAGGAATTACGTTACATTTAAATGCCAAAAAGGCAGGCGGTCATCTCGATGCCCAAGTGGTGAAATTAAGCTTTGCCAATACGGGAATCCATGCGATGAATACTCCGGAAGGTTATGAAAAGCTTCTATATGACTGTATGCAGGGAGACGCAACAAACTTTACCCATTGGGATGAGGTAGCTTATTCCTGGAGCTTTGTTGATAAAATCTCTGAAGCCTGGAAAAATAGTAAGGACGAAAGCTTTCCAAATTATGAATCAGGTTCAAGAGGCCCTGATGCAGCAGATCAATTATTAGAAAAAGACGGTTTCTCCTGGTGGCCAGTTACCGAACTTGAAGTAGAAAGTTGCAATTAAAAAATTCAAAAAGCTCCGCTTTGTTATCACAGCAAAGCGGAGCTTTTTTATATTTCGAAAAGTAAAAATTTTGTAGGTCGAAATGTAAATATTCCTCTGATTTTTCGACAGAGTCTTTAATAGATTAAAATTACAATAGAATTGCATTAGAATTTAATGAGAATACGGAGGTGAATTAGCATACATAGGTTCCACCTAGTGCTTTAGTATTCAATTATTCTAAAACTATTATAGGGGCGGATGAAAAGAAATGAAGAGAAAGAAAACGGTTGCTAGTCTTTTAACAATAGGCTTATTTACAACAACGATCCCTTTTACTGCAAGTTTTGCCGAAGGACCGAAGTGGACGAATGTCAATGTTTATGAAGAACAAGATGGAAGCAAGTTTAATAGTGAAACCTATAAGTTTGTGAAGTTCTCTCAAATCGGCGCAAAACTAAAAGATATTGAGAAACAATCAAACCGTGTGAAAGTTGAGGTCCGAGGAACATCAGCTAAAGGGAATCCGCTTTATGTCGTAACGATCGCAGATCCGACAACACAAGGAAAATTCGGAAAAATTCAAGCGCTAAGAAAACAAATGTTTAAAAACCCGGGCAAGGCTCAAGATTGGATTGAAAGTAATCCTGATTTTAAAGTTCCTATCATGATAAATGGATCTATTCATGGTACAGAATTCGTGGGAAGTGATGCCATTCTTCAATTAATTGAACGCTTTGCCAAACAAAATGACCAGGAAACGAAAAACATTTTAGCGAATAATATCCTTATATTTAATGTAGTGCAAAATCCTGACGGGCGTGTCGATGCTACAGGTTTTAACGGTGAGGGAATTGACTTGAACCGTGACTTTATTACCCAGTCTCAGCCAGAGACAAGAGAAACCGTTGGACTAATTAAGGAATGGAACCCGATGGTCTTCCTTGATACCCATGGATATGTAAAAAATTACGCTCCAAACCGCCAGGGCTTAATTGAGCCATGTACACCACCACATAATCCAAACTATGAGTATGATCTCTATAATAAGTGGGCTTATAAGCAAGCTGAGGCAATGGAAGCGCAAATTATAAAAGAAAAAAATAAATTCTCAAGTAATAGCCTCTATCAAGATATGCAAGGTGTATATGTTCCGCAGCGTGATGATGCTGCAGGCTGGGACGATTATCCGCCAATTTTCACACCGATGTATGCAATGTATCATGGTGCTTACGGTCACACACTAGAAGCACCAACAAATGATTTGGACGGGGTACTTTGGCAATACAACGCCATAATGGGAGCACTCCAATTTGCAACAGAAAACAAACAGGCAATGATTACCGATCAAATTGAAATGTTTAAACGTGGTATAAATTTTGACCATCCTTTTCATCCGGATGGATTTTTCCCGAAAGCTTATATCCTCCCTGTTAATGAAAAGGACCCAACTGTAACTCAAAAAGCTGTGAATCACTTACTCAACAATGATATTGAAGTGGAACAAGCTGTTAAAGCATTTACAGTTGAAGGAGTGACATACCCTAAGGGGACGTATCTCGTAAAAATGGACCAAGCAAAAGCGGGATTGGCCAATACTATGCTTTGGGATGGAGAGGATATCACAGACGATACCCCAGCAATGTATGATATATCTGCCTGGAGCTTACCGGAGCTTTGGGGCTTTGAAGCAGTAGCAACACAAAATTCTATTAATGTAACTGCTACAAAAGTGAATCAGGTTACTGGCCAAGGAGCTGTAACAGGCAAGGGTCCATTCCTAATTCCTAATAGTTCTGTAAAAGCTGTTAATCTAGTAAATACATTACTTCAAGAAGGGGTACCTGTAAAAAGGGATGCTGAAGGTAATTTCTACGTTGAGGCAGCCGCAAATGCTATTTCTGCTGCTGTAAAAGAATCCGGCCTTCAGATAGAATCAGTTGCTACAGTTCCAGCAGAAGCATCAGCATTAACGAGCTTAAAGGTTGCAATCTTAAAGGATGGCGGTATGGGTAAACAACAATCCCACAGCGGAACAAAGCTAGCTCTTAAGAGACTTGGATTCCAGGTGACAGAGGTGACGCCTGTCGAGGTAGCTAAAAATAGTCTAAGTGGTTTCCATGTATTTGTATACAGTGGAACAGAAAGTCTTATTTCTACAAATTTATCTGCTGCTAACAAAGAATTTGGCTTCCAAAGTGAAGACCAACTAAATACCTTTAAAGATCATGTTTCAAACTTTGTTGATCAAGGAGGAAAGTATTTAGCTATTGGAGCAGGAGCATCAAGAGCAACAAAAACATTAGGTTTAACTGACGATTCAATCAATGTTGGCGGATCCAACTATAATGGAATCGTAAAAGTTGACTACGAAGGAACTGGTTTAACAGCTGGCTATAGCCAAGATGATTTAGGATTTGTTTACCGTCCAGCTTGGTATACAGGCACTGAAAATGATAAAGTAACTGCAACCCTAGCAAACTCTGATGATTTCTTCGTAGCAGGCCACTGGAAAAATAATATTGCGGCTAAGGGGAAAGCAGTGATTGTAAGAGAACAAGATAAAGACGTAACCCTAATTGGCCTAGAAGCAGGTTTCCGTGATCATACCGATTACCTGTTCCGTCTACTATCCAATGCTATCTTTGAAAAATAAGCTGCATACTTGCTAAATTTTAATAAAAATAAAAGCTCCGCTTTGTTATCACAGCAAAGCGGAGCTTTTATTCGTCTTTATGTTTTTCCGGAAACGACCGTAAAAAATCCTTATTGAAGCTTGTTTCAGTTCCAACTTTATGGTCGGGGTCAATCGGTCTTTGCGATGAGGCCGTTTCGACAATGTGCTTGCCGTATTTTTCTCGAAGGGTGGATATTGTATTAAGTAATGGCTCCTTTTTCGCATCCTTTTCATAGGAAAATAGGTCAAGCTGCTTATAGGCATCATCATGATCCAGTATATCAGATCCTGTAATCCCCAGTAATCTTACAGGGTTCCCATTCCAATGCTTAATAAATAACTGCTTCGCAGCAGATGAAATAGCATCCTTTTGATGAATAGGATTCGAAAGCTTTTTGCTTCTTGTAATCGTTTTGCGATCTTTGAAACGAATGGTAATACCCAACGTAGAGGCAAGAACATTTTTCCGCTTCAGTCTCACAGAAACCGTTTCGGCTAATGAATCTAAAACAGCAAAAAGCTCTTGCTGATTGCTTATATCCCTTGGGAGAGTCGTAGAATTGCCAATACTTTTAAACTCTGCGACTGATTCCGGATCAACGGGCCTTGAGTCAATTCCATTTGCACGATCTTTTATCCGAAGACCATTTATTCCTAACAGCGTTTTGAGCTGAAATTCATTTCCCTTTGCCAAATCACCAATCGTATGAATGCCAATTGTTGTTAGCTTTTCTGCTGTCTTTCTGCCAACCCCATGCATCTCATTTGTATTTAACGGCCAAAGAACTAAAGGAATATCCCTTTTACGAAGAATCGTAATCCCCATTGGCTTTTTCATATCAGAAGCCATTTTGGCTAAAAATTTATTAGGGGCAATTCCAATGCTGCAGGGTAAATCAAGCTGCTCAAGAATTCTTTTTTGAATACTTTCGGCTATTCCAATAGGACTGCCAATCTCATAGGATTCTGTAATATCCATATAGCCTTCATCAATCGAAACAGGTTCAACCAGCTCTGTGTATTGCCTTAGGATTTCAAACATCCCCATCGAAGCAGCCCGGTATCGGTCAAAATTAGGAGATTTTACAATTAGCTTCGGGCATAGCTTTTTCGCCTCCCAAAGCGGCATCGTCGTTTTCACTCCAAATTTTCTTGCCTCATAGCTGCAGGTGACAATAATCCCTCTTCGTTCTTCCACATTCCCGGCAATTGCGAGTGGTTTCCCCTTCAACTCCGGGTCATAGGCCATTTCCACAGAAGCGTAAAAGCTATTCATATCAACATGTAAAATGACCCTTCCGTTTTTCGGATACATTTCCTTCATGTCCCGCACTTCCTAACAACCTTTTATACCTAAAGTATAACAAAAAGGAGAGCTGCCCGCTCCCCTTCAAGCCATACTATTGATTTGTCACTTCATCAATGATGGCAAGTGTCATTTCCGCCAATTTGTATAATTCCTCAACCGGCATCCGTTCGTTTGTGGTATGAATTTCTTCATAACCAACAGCAAGATTGACTGTTGGAATGCCAAAGCCTGCAATCACATTGGCATCACTTCCGCCACCACTATGCTGTAATTCACAGCTGCGGCCAATTTTTCCTGCAGCTTTACAGGCAATCTCAACGACTTGATCTCCCTCACCAAATTTAAAACCTGGATACATAACTTCGACGTTAACTTCTGCTTTTCCGCCCATTTCTTTCGCTACGGTTTCAAAAGCATCTTTCATTTTTTGAACCTGTGCCTGCATTTTTTCAGGGATTAACGACCGGGCCTCTGCTAAAATATCCACTCGGTCACACACGATATTTGTCGCCTGCCCACCTTCAAACCGGCCAATATTTGCAGTCGTTTCTGAGTCGATTCTTCCTAAAGGCATTTTTGCAATGGATTTAGCCGCAATGGTGATGGCGGAAACCCCTTTTTCAGGTGCAACACCAGCATGAGCTGTTTTTCCATAGATCACCGCTTTCACTTTTGCCTGTGTAGGAGCAGCAACGACAACATTTCCAACTAAACCATCACTATCTAGGGCATAGCCAAATTTTGCCTTCATTAGGGAAGGATCTAATGCCTTTGCCCCAACAAGACCTGACTCTTCTCCAGCCGTAATGACAAATTGGATTAATCCATGGTCAATATTTTGTTCTTTTAAAACACGAATCATTTCAAACATGGCAGCTAAACCAGCTTTATCATCAGCACCAAGAATGGTCGTACCATCGGTTACCACATAGCCGTCCTTAATCGATGGCTTTACACCTTTTGCTGGAACTACTGTGTCCATGTGGGATGTGAAATAAATCGGGTCTACACCTTCTTTTGTGGCAGGAAGGGTACAAATTAAATTCCCTGCTCCATGACCAGTTTGTGCTGTCGTATCATCCTCGAAAACTTCAAGACCTAATTCTGAAAACTTCTGCTTTAAAACTTTCGCTATTTCCGTCTCATATTTCGTTTCTGAGTCGATTTGTACCAGTTCCAAAAATTCGTTCAAAAGACGCTCTTGATTAATCATCTAGCCGAACCTCCATTATATGTACTTCATTCACTATTTTAGTATACCTTTTCGTATAGATGTCATCAAATGAAAGAATTGCGAAAACACAAGATTAAAGCGGTATATTTCCATGTTTTTTATAAGGCCTTGACTCTTTCTTTGTCCGCAGCATTTCTAGTGATTGAATAATTTTTATTCTTGTTTCACGAGGATCGATGACATCATCCACCATTCCCCTGCTTGCTGCCACATATGGATTCGCAAATTTATCACGGTATTCCTCAATCTTTTGTTGTCTGAGCGCCTCAGGATTCTCGCTATTTTGAATTTCTTTGGCGAAAATAATATTTGCCGCCCCCTGGGGACCCATCACGGCAATCTCTGCATTTGGCCATGCAAAGACAAGGTCAGCACCAATTGACTTACTGTTAAGCGCAACATAGGCGCCGCCATATGCTTTTCGCAATATAATCGTAAGCTTAGGAACGGTAGCCTCAGAATACGCAAATAAGATTTTAGCTCCGTGGCGAATGATTCCTCCATGTTCCTGCTTAATACCTGGGAAGAAGCCGGTAACATCTTCAAATGTAATGATTGGAATATTAAACGAATCACATGTGCGAATAAACCGCGCTGCTTTATCAGAAGAATCAATATCTAATCCCCCGGCCATTACCTTTGGCTGGTTGCATACAAGACCCACGGTTTCCCCTTTAATTCTTGCAAACCCAATAACAATGTTTTTTGCAAAATCCTTTTGAATTTCCATAAAAGAATCTGAATCGGCAACCTGCTCAATCACTTTTCTCACATCATAAGGACGAACGGTATCAAATGGAATCACATCCGTTAAGTCCGGACGATAATCGTCTTCTTTCTCAACCTCAAGTATTGGCGCCTTTTCCTCATTATTTTGCGGCAAAAACAAAAGCAGCTTACGAACGTTTTGTAGAACCTCGGCTTCTGAATCGGATTGGAAGTGAGCATTACCGCTGATGGTATTATGGACATTCGCCCCCCCTAAATCCTCTGCAGAAATCTTCTCCCCTGTAACGGTTTCAATGACCTTTGGACCGGTAATAAACATCTGGCTCGTTTTTTCAACCATAAATACAAAATCTGTGATTGCCGGTGAATAAACGGCACCACCCGCACAGGGCCCCATAATCACAGAAATTTGCGGAATCACCCCTGAATATATAGCGTTACGGTAAAAAATATGACCGTATCCATCTAGTGAAACGACCCCCTCCTGAATGCGGGCACCACCGGAATCATTTAGACCCACAAACGGTGTACCGTTTTTAGCCGCTAAATCCATAACAGTGGCTATTTTTTTTGCGTGCATTTCTCCCAAGGCACCACCAAATACAGTGAAATCTTGGGAGAAAAGATAGATTGGACGACCGTTCACTTTCCCGTAACCTGTTACAACCCCATCACCGGGTCCCTTTTGTTCATCAAGTCCAAAATCATGCGTTCGGTGCTCGATAAAAGGATTTAATTCGACAAAAGTTCCCGGATCCACTAAAAGCTCGATTCTTTCTCTGGCCGTCAGTTTTCCTTTTTCATGCTGCTTCTCAATTCTTTCATCACCGCCGCCAAGTTCGACCTCTCTGCGCTTATCATATAATTCATTTATTTTTTCATAGATGTCACTCATGCTATCCCTACTTCCCCTTTTTTTCACAAAGTTCGTACAATACACCGAAGGTCGATTTTGGGTGCATAAAGGCTACATGCGCCCCTCCTGCCCCAATCTTAGGCTCATCCGATATCATGCGAATCCCATTTTCCTTCATTTCCCTGATGCGTTCCTCAATCGATTCAACCCCAAGTGCGACATGATGAATACCCTCACCGCGTTTTTCGATAAACTTAGCAACCGTACTCTCCGGTGATGCCGGCTCAAGCAACTCTATTTTTGTTTCACCAGCACTTAAAAAGGCTACTCTTAATTTCTCACTTGCCACTTCCTCAATAGCGATTAAAGGCAGTTTAAGTACCTCCGTATAGAAAGGAAGCGCTTTCTCAAGCGATTGAACTGCAATCCCAATATGGTCGACTTTTTTAATCATTCTTATCCCTCTGATCCACTATTAAATTAATTCGACAATTATCTTATTCGCTAAAAAGTTCATAAATCCTTCCTAAAATTGAGCAGTTGCTCAGTTGTCCAATTGGGCTTTTCCCTGTAAAATAAGAATATAGTAATCATAAGGGAGGAATTCTCATTGTCTAAAAAGAAGAATCAAAAAATAATTGTTTTTTTAATGCTTTTTGCCATGCTTGCCTCAACCCTCCTAATTGGAATTGGACAATTTATTCGTTAGACATATAAAAAGGGACTGTAAACAGTCCCTTTTCTTCACTTAATTGCTCCATTTTCTACCGCTAACTTTTCAAATGATTTTTTTGTAGATATCACTAAAATTTTTGTTCCAAGTGGAATGAGAGGAAATAGTGATGTAATAACCTCATTTTGCATACGAATACATCCCTGTGAAACATACTTCCCTATTGATGCTGGTTGATTGGTCCCGTGAATTCCATAGATTCGTCCATCGGTACCCTTCGCATCAAATCCAATCCATCTTGACCCTAGTGGATTTTTAGGACTTCCGCCGGGAATATCTTTTTTACGATAATAGGGATCTTTTGCTTTGACTGTTACTGTGAAAAGCCCCTCTGGTGTGAGTTCCTGTATTTTACCAGTTCCAACACTAACCACCGTTTGCACCTTATTATCATCAATAAAAGCCATTTCATTTTTGCTCTTATTTACAATAATAAAGGGATCTCCTGACAATGGGTTGGGACCTAATGGCCAGAGCGGCGAAATGAAAAAAGCAATCAGGATGGGTGAAAAGATTTTTATCATAAATATTCCACCTGCCTTTTTCTTCCTAGTTTGCATCTTTTTTCTGCCCTTCATGCACAAATAAAAAAAAGATGATCGAGTGATGACCATCTTTTTTTTACATATTAAACTTCTTCACAGTATTGATCGAATTCTTTTTGCAATTTGCCAACGACATTCATTGGATCAAAACCTTCGATTTGATGTCTTTCAATCATTGTGATAATTTTACCATCTTTTAATAAGGCAAAAGACGGAGAGGATGGTGGATAGCCGGTGAAATAGCTTCTTGCCTTTTCGGTAGCTTCCTTATCCTGACCGGCAAAAACGGTAACAAGCTGATCAGGACGCTTATCATAATGAAGGGCATGTGCTGCTGCAGGACGAGCCACACCACCTGCACAACCGCAAACAGAATTAATCATGACAAGAGTTGTCCCCTTTTGCTCAAGGGCCTTTTCCACTTCTTCAGGTGTTTTTAATTCTTGATAACCAGCTGACACGATTTCTTCGCGTGCTTGGCGGACAATATCATTCATAAAAAAATTAAAATCCATGCTCATTTTATCACTCCTAACTAAAATATACCTATATCTACATATTAACAGTAAAAATGTAGGGATATCAAATGATAAATTTCACTCAATATAAAGAAAAACAAGGAGCCTTCCTTTTGACTCCCTGTTTTTACTATTTTTACATTATTTTTTCTCCGCCTTGAAAGTGATTGACACTTTGCCGCTTTCTGCATGTTTAGAGCGGATGATACTTACATATACCTTACCTGATTTTTTTCCTAGTTGCTTTACAGTTAAAACAGCAGTTCTGCCTGTTGACTCTTTTGCAGCAATCAATGATCCTGTTTTGCTGTACACCTTAATTACTTCACCTTTTTTAAGGCTCTTGACTGTGATTTTATCCGCTTTTTTACCTTTATTATTGGTTACTTTGACCTGTGACTTTTTCAATGCTTTAGATGGTGAATACATTAACGATGTCATCGCAGAATAAAGAACACTTTTCTTTTTATCTAGAGTCGCTAAAAATTGTTCTGGAGTTGCATTTTCGTTAAGATACTTGGAATATTTTTTGATTTTTGAAGCTTTTACCTTTTTATTAATATTCCAGGTTTCATTTTTGATTTTTAGCGTAACACCAGTTAGACCTTCACCATCAGGAATACTGCCAATATTTAGGGTTGTATATGATTTTCTCTCATAATAATGTTTGTCTAAGAAAATATCTGTTTTTACATTATTTTTGCTTGTTAACAATGCTTTAAATTCTGGGTCAGTTTTAAGTTCCGGCAGCATTTGCTTAAACTCTTCAATCCCAGCTTTGAGATTCTCCACGGTCATTTTTGTGTCATCGCCGGCTACTTTATTAATTTCATTTAAAGCATTTACGATATCCGCGATTGCCTTTTCATCCTTTGATAAATTGTCAAGGAAAGACTCAAGTAGCTTTGGTACTTCATTTGCGTATACCTTTGCTTGAACACGATGACCTTTTACTTTAACTCCATGGACTTTATCCGTGGTATTTGCCGTTACCTTAAGATGGGCCGGGAAAGGATTTGGCAAATTCCTTACAACCGGAGCCATTAACTTTGTTTGCACATCTTTAATCAATTTTTGATCTGGTGAAGTTCCATTATCCATCGGAACACGAACTGGTTTCTTGGCATTATCAAGTTGAATCACCGTATATTTTTTGTCCATATATAATCGTAATGGAATTTTGCCTTTATTATGAAGAATGATGTTTCCGGTAATGGATACAGTGTTGGCATCTTGCATTTTTGTGTAAACTTCTAATTTTGCATTATCGAGAAGGGTAAGTACTTTTAGAAAATCCTTATCTTTTACTTTCGATTTTGCGTATTTTAAATCTAATGAAGCAGTTGTTTTGCTCTCAGCGGAATTAATTTTTGAACTGCTAAGAACCAACTTGTTCAAATCTACACCCTTAACCGCTTGGCACCCAGTAATAAATAATACGGAGGCCATGATCAATAATATAAGTTTTTTTAACATGTTTCACTCTCCAACTATCATTCTATTTTCTCTGTTTTAAATAAACAATTCTTTATGTATCCCCGCTATTTTCCCTATCAATCCACCATTCTATGTTTTGTTCTTGAAACTAGAATATTACCAAATTAATATTACCACTTTTTGTATGAAATGGGTGAATATTTCACTATTTTTTCAAAAAGTTCATAAGAAAAAAGACGGTAATCAGCCAATACCGTCAAATCGTTGAATCAAAGAATGTCCGAAAAAGACTTTCCACTGCCGAGGCTACTGTTTTTTCTCCGGCAATCACTTCATTTTCCAATTTTGGCAGTTGGTTCTTTACCCCTGGATGATGGTAAAAATGGTAATGAAGCTGATCACTAATTAATGCATAAAGCCATTCCCGTGATTGCGCCTTTCTGCGCTCGTTAAAAACTCCTGAGGATTTACCCTTCTGCTCGAAAGATTGAATCATTTCCCAAATTCGACTTATGCCCTCCAAGGTTAACGAGGAGCAGGTATATGCTTTGGTGGGCCATCCTTTTGTTGCAGGCTGAAGAAAATGAAGAATGCGGTTATAGTCATTTCGTGTTTTTTCCGCTATGGGCTTATTCTCACCATCTGCCTTATGAACAACAATGGCATCGGCCAGCTCCATAATCCCTTTTTTCATTCCCTGCAATTCATCACCGGCACCTGTTAATACTAGAAGCATGAAAAAATCGACCATATCCCTGATAATGACTTCACTTTGCCCAACGCCAACCGTTTCGATTAAAATCACATCAAAACCGGCTGCCTCGCAAAGCAGCATGGATTCCCTTGTTTTTCGGTGCACACCGCCAAGCTTTCCTGCAGATGGCGACGGCCGGATAAAGGCGCGAGGATTTCTTGATAATTGCTCCATCCGTGTTTTATCGCCTAAAATACTGCCGCCGCTAATGCTCGAGCTCGGATCAATCGCTAAAACCGCCACCTTTAAGCCTAAGCTGCAGAGATACTCTCCAAACGCTTCAATGAAAGTACTTTTCCCGGCACCGGGCACTCCGGTAATTCCAATCCGAATTGAGTTTCCAGAACAAGGTAACAGCTTCTGCAGCAGTTCCTGTGCTTTTTGAAAATGATGTTCGGCATTACTTTCCACAAGCGTGATGGCCCTAGCAAGAATGCTTCGATTTCCCTTCAATACTCCGTTATACAAATCATCTACGGAAACCTCTTGAGTATTGCGCTTTTTGAAACGAGAACTTTTTTGAAGGGATGTCGCTTGACCTTCAAGCTCTTGCCCCTTTCTTACTACACTTGAACATAAATCTGGATTTGATGGATCGCTCCATTCCGGTTTTTGATCAGCCGCCATTTATTCCGCCACTTCCTCATAGCCGAGCTGTTGATAGATTGCCTTAATAACCTTTTGTGCTGCTACCGGAATGACGGTTCCAGGTCCAAAAATTGCTGCAGCACCGTGATCATATAAGAATTGATAATCCTGGGCCGGGATGACTCCTCCTGCAACAACTAAAATATCCTCCCTGCCCAGCTTTTTCAATTCGGCAATGAGTTGTGGGAGTAATGTTTTATGTCCGGCAGCAAGTGAACTCATCCCAATAACGTGGACATCATTTTCTACTGCCTGCAAAGCGGTTTCTTCCGGTGTTTGAAACAATGGACCGATATCGACATCAAACCCAAGGTCTGCAAAGGCTGTTGCAATCACCTTTGCCCCCCGATCGTGGCCATCCTGACCCATTTTGGCAATCAAAATTCGTGGTCTTCTTCCTTCATTTTCAAGGAACTCGTCGGCCATATCCTTCACAACCGTGATTTCCTCTTCGTTGCTAAAGGCTGAGCTGTATACACCGCTAATGGAATAGATGATTGCTTTATGCCTATTGGCCACTTTTTCGATGGCATCAGAAATTTCTCCGAGCGTTGCTCTTGCACGTGCTGCCTTTACCGCGAGCTCTAATAGATTTCCTGCACCTGCTTCTGCTGCTTTCGTCAAGGCATTAAGTGATTCCTGTACCTTTTGATCATCCCTGCTTTGCTTTAACGTATTTAATTTTTCGATTTGCTTCAAGCGAACAGCCGTATTATCAATATCTAAAATATCAATTGGCTCTTCTTTCTCTAAACGATAACGGTTTACACCAATAATGGTTTCTTTACCGGAATCAATTTGCGCCTGTCTGCGTGCGGCTGCCTCTTCAATTCTCATTTTTGGAAGACCAGTTTCAATCGCTTTCGCCATTCCGCCAAGCCCTTCAATTTCTTCGATATGCATCCAAGCTCTCTGTACCAATTCATCAGTCAGCTTCTCAACATAATAGGATCCTGCCCAAGGGTCAATTACCTTCGTAATTCCTGATTCCTCCTGAAGAAATAGCTGTGTGTTCCGAGCAATTCGCGCGGAGAAATCAGTCGGCAAAGCAATCGCTTCATCTAGTGCATTGGTATGCAGGGATTGTGTATGCCCCATAGCTGCAGCATGCGCTTCAATCAATGTACGAGTCACATTATTAAATGGGTCTTGTTCTGTCAAACTCCAGCCGGAAGTTTGTGAATGGGTTCTTAAGGCTAATGACTTATCATTCTTAGGATTAAATGATTTCATCATTTTTGCCCAAATTAACCGTGCAGCGCGCATTTTTGCCACTTCCATGAAATAATTCATCCCAATTGCCCAGAAAAATGACAATCTTGGTGCGAATGAATCGATTTCAATCCCGGCTTTAAGTCCTGTCCGAACATATTCCAATCCGTCCGCTAGTGTGTAAGCAAGCTCCAGGTCAGCAGGAGCACCTGCTTCTTGCATGTGATAGCCGGAAATACTGATACTATTAAACTTTGGCATATATCTAGACGTATACTCAAAAATATCTGCGATTATTTTCATCGACATTTCAGGTGGATAAATGTAAGTGTTTCGCACCATATATTCTTTTAAAATATCATTTTGAATCGTTCCGGAAAGCTTTTCCTGACTTACTCCCTGTTCCTCGGCGGTAACAATGAAGAAAGCTAGAATTGGCAGGACCGCCCCATTCATCGTCATCGATACTGACATTTGATCAAGTGGAATTCCGTCGAAAAGTGTTTTCATATCAAGAATCGAATCAATTGCAACTCCGGCTTTTCCAACATCGCCGACAACCCGGGCATGGTCAGAATCATAGCCGCGATGGGTTGCCAAATCAAATGCAACCGACAAGCCCTTTTGTCCCATTGCCAAATTCCGACGATAAAACGCATTACTCTCCTCAGCAGTTGAGAATCCGGCATATTGCCTTACCGTCCATGGCCTGTTGACGTACATGGTTGGATACGGGCCACGTGTATACGGTGGAATCCCCGGCAGATCGTCTATATGCTCCAAGCCTTCCAAGTCCTCTTTTGTATAAAGAGCCTTCAACTTGATTTGTTCATTGGTTTCAAAAAGTAATTCTTCGATAGAAGAATCCAGCTCTTGTTTCACTTTTTCTTCCCATTGTTCTTTACTGTTGAGCGGTTGCTCAGTAAAAAGGCGCAGGTTTTGAAAATCAGGCTTTTGCATCGGCCTTCACCTCCATTTCGGTAAGTATATGAGAAAGTGTTTCATAGCAATTGCTTTTTACATGAACGAACTCTTCAATACCTTCATGCTTCCACTGCACTTGTTGATCCTTACCTGGTAATCCAGCTAAATAAAAGAGCTTATCCGGGAACTTAGCTTTTAGGAATTTTAAGATTTCATGACCAATTGTCTCATATTGTTCGTTACCGCCGCATAGACAAAAATGCTGCGTATCTTGACTTGCAACAAACTCTTCTGCTAATTCCCTTGAAAAAATTGGCTCACTTCCAACTGCTTTAATTCCTCCAGCAGATACGAATCCTCTCATAAAGTCAAATCTTGCTTTATATTGCTTTAATTCCCCAAGACAAATCATCGACATAATCGGTGCAGAACTCGACCTTTCCTCGATTTCCTTTGCCTTTTTCCTTAGTCCCTCATAAGGCTCTGCCAATCTTTGTTTCACTAAAGGATTCATTTCAATCGCAGACTCTATTTTATTTATCTGTAAAAATTGAGGCTCTGTCCCGTTTAATAAATCTTCGAATGATTGCGAAACTAGATATGCCGCTTCTTTTTCCTTTTTGAGAGCAGGAACGGTTTCATCCAGATTTGCATACACATTTGTACCTACAATACTCTGTTTTCTTGTAAAAGAATCTTGCATTCTTTTGTTTCTAACTGCTGCGATCTCATTTTGGAGCCAACCGGTTTGCAATACCTTCAGAATTCCGCCATTTATTTCAATCTGCTGAAAGAATTCCCATGCCTTTTCAGCCAATTTTGTTGTTAATTCTTCGACATACCAGGAGCCGCCCGCTGGATCAATAATATTTTTCAGATGGGCTTCATTTTTTAAAATTAGTTGTGTATTTCTTGCGATTCTTTCTGAAAAAGAATTGGAAGCTGTAATTTCATCAAAAGCACCAACATGCAAATACTGTATGCCCCCAATTACAGCTGCAAACGCTTCATTGCCGGCACGAAGAAGGTTAACATGTGGATCATAGATGGTTTTTGTGAATGTAGAGGTTTCTGCAGCAATTTCCATACCCCTGTTATTTTTATGTGTTCCATATGCTTCCGTTATTCTACTCCAGATCATTCGTGCTGCCCTGAGCTTAGCTATTTCCATAAAAAAATTGCTGCCAATGGAGAATTGAAAAATCATTTTTGAAAGAATTTTCTCAAGCTTCATACCACTCTCAATAAACTGTTGGAGATAGAATACCCCTGTGGCTGCAGCAATTCCCAGTTCTTGAACAGCATTTGCCCCGCTGTTCTGATAGATGGATGTGTTAATCAGGATCGTTCGTAAATTTGGAAAAACTTTTTCCGCTGTCTTGATATTTTCTACCCACGCAGGGAGCAATTCTTTTGAAAAAGTTCCTTCTTCGGCAAAAAGTGAAATGGGGTCAGAACCAATATATCCGGTAATTTTTTCGTTATTTCCTTTAGATAATTTTGCTAGTAAGGCTGCCTGCAAACCTTTTGAATCAATGGCAATTGGAAAGTTTTCGGCTAAATCCATGAACAAACTAGCTACATCAGCACCGGATTCAAATAAAGCTTTTGAAACTTCAAACGAAATGGCCGTTTGCCCTTTACTGACGACAGTTATGAGTTTTTCTCTTAGTTCATGAATAGTTGAATAAGAAATCCGCTGAGCCACCTTCCAATCATTCATTACATATCCAAGCGGGTATGTACCGCGTCTAAAATCCGATTCGCCCGGATACTCAGAGGGTGTTTTCTGATCTTCTTTAGAATAAAGCGGTTTCAAAATAATGTTTTCATATGTTGGGCTTTGCAAGGACTCAACTGTTTTTCCTTTCAAGGATTCTTCGGCTTTAGCTTTCCAATCAAGTTTTGTTTTTGAAGGAAAAGACTGATTGCACAAATTTTCCAAAATTCACAACCCCCCCATGTAAAATAATAAATATTCAATTAATTCTATTTTATGGTAACACGTTACAATCAATAAGAAAAGTACCGCCAGAAAACACTGGCGGCACATTTTAATATATGGATGTTGTAGATTGTGATATATTTTCAAGTATTTCTTTTACTCTCTGTAAGAATCTTCCGCAAACAAGTCCGTCTAAAACTCGGTGGTCTAGAGACATACATAAATTCACCATATCACGTACGGCAATCATTCCATTATTCATGACTACCGGACGTTTCACAATTGATTCAACCTGCAGTATAGCTGCCTGCGGGTAATTGATAATGCCCATGGATTGAACAGATCCGAATGAACCGGTATTGTTGACGGTAAATGTTCCACCTTGCATATCATCGGACTTTAGTTTTCCGTTCCTAACCTTAACAGCAAGCTCGGAAATTTCACGAGCAATTCCTTTAATAGTTTTTTCGTCTGCCTGCTTAATAACAGGAACGTATAACGCATCATCAGTTGCAACGGCAATCGAAATATTTATATCTTTCTTTTGAATAATTTTATCTCCTGCCCACATTGAGTTGATTTGCGGGAATTCCTTCAACGCCTGAGCAACTGCTTTTACAAAGAAAGCAAAGAAAGTTAAATTGAAGCCCTCTTTTTTCTTAAACTCATCTTTAATAGAATTGCGGAAGTCTACCAAATTTGTGGCATCGACCTCAATCATTGTCCAGGCATGCGGCACTTCGTGTTTACTGCGCAGCATGTTAGCCGCAATCGCTTTACGGACACCCGTAACAGGTATTTCAATGTCTCCTGTCTCAACCGGCACATTTACGGTAGGAGCAGCCTGTTTAGGCACAGGTTGAGCCGTTTCCGGCAAGGCAGAAGGCTGAATATCATACCCCTTGATTGATTCTGTCTTTGAAGATGCAGCAGGTATGTTCCCGGACTCAATCAATTTTTGCAAATCTTTTCTAGTAATTCTGCCCCCGGCACCTGTTCCTTGAACTTGAGCCAAGTCAATTCCATGCTCCTGAGAGAGCTTTAAGACCGCGGGTGAGTATCGGCCAACATTTCCTTTATCCGCTGCCGTATTGCCCGTATCGGCTGATTTTTCTTCTACAGGAGCTGCTTTTGCTTTTGCCTCACCATTCGTTTCGCTGCCCTCTATCTCAATCGTACAAATAATTTCACCAACAGACAATGTGTCGCCTTCTCCGGCAATTAGTTCTTTAATCATCCCTGTAAATGAAGATGGGACCTCTGCATTTACCTTATCTGTCATAACCTCTGCAAGTGGATCATATTTATTTACCTTATCCCCAACAGAAACAAGCCATTTACTAATGGTACCCTCTGTAACACTTTCACCTAGTTGAGGCATTTTTATTTGTTCAACTGCCAATGCATAAAACCTCCTTAGTGCATTTACTACTGTGGATTATTCTTCAGCCAAAAAATTGCACTTTAAAATTCTGCTAATTCTCTCATTGCTTTTTCAACTTTATCAGGATTTACCATAAAGTATTTTTCCATCGTCGGCGCATATGGCATGGCCGGTATTTCCGGTCCTGCCAAGCGTTTAATAGGAGCATCTAAATCGAATAAGCAATTCTCAGCAATAATGGCAGATACCTCCCCCAAAATACTGCCTTCTTTATTGTCCTCTGTAACGAGCAGAACCTTCCCAGTTTTGGAGGCAGCTTCAATAATCGCTTCTTTATCCAGTGGGTAAACAGTTCTTAAATCAAGAATATGGGTTGAAATTCCGTCCTTAGCCAGTTTTTCGGCAGCTTGGAGGGCAAAATGAACACACAGACCATAAGTAATGACCGTAATATCATCGCCTTCACGTTTCACATCAGCTTTCCCAATTGGAAGCGTATAATCATCAGTCGGAACTTCTCCTTTAATCAAACGGTAGGCCCGTTTATGTTCAAAGAAAAGAACAGGGTCATTATCACGAATAGCTGCCTTTAATAAACCTTTTACATCATAAGGAGTGGATGGCATAACAATTTTTAATCCAGGTTGATTCGCAAATACTGCTTCAACAGATTGAGAGTGATACAATGCACCGTGAACCCCTCCGCCGTATGGAGCACGAATAACAATCGGACAATTCCAGTCATTATTTGATCGATAGCGAATTTTCGCTGCCTCTGAAATAATTTGGTTTACAGCAGGCATGATAAAGTCAGCAAACTGCATTTCTGCAATCGGCCGCATACCATACATGGCTGCACCGATTCCTACTCCTGCAATGGCTGATTCAGCAAGTGGTGTATCAATTACCCGCTCTTCTCCAAATTGTTCATACAATCCTTGGGTAGCCTTAAATACGCCACCCTTTTTCCCAACATCTTCCCCAAGTACAAACACCTTTGGGTCTCTTTCCATTTCTTCACGAATGGCCATTGTTACCGCATCTATATAAGAAATTACCGCCATGTTACATCCCCCTTACATTTCCCCATAAACGTATTTCATTGCATCCTCAGGTGCAGCATATGGGGCATTTTCAGCATAGTCAGTTGCCTCATTCACCAGTTTCATTACACGGTCATTGATTTCTTTTTCCAAGTCATCATTCAAGACACCCGTTTCCTTTAAGTAAGCACCAAATGTAATAATCGGATCCTGGGTTTTGGCTTTTGCTACCTCATCAGGTGCCCGGTAAGAACGGTCATCATCATCAGAGGAATGTGGTGTCAAACGGTAGGAAACTGTTTCAATTAAGGTTGGTCCAGCACCGCTGCGGCCGCGGTCAGCAGCCTCTTTCACTACTTTATAAACTTCTAACGGGTCGTTCCCATCCACTGTGAACCCTGGCATTCCATAGCCAATTGCACGATCTGAAACTTTCTCGCATGCTAATTGTTTTTCAATTGGAACGGAAATAGCATACTTATTGTTTTCACACATAAAAATAACAGGAAGTTTGTGTACACCGGCAAAATTTGCACCTTCATGGAAATCCCCTTGGTTGGATGAACCTTCACCAAATGTTACAAACGTAACAAGGTCTTTTCTTTCCATTTTCCCAGCCAAAGCAACCCCAACAGCATGAGGTACTTGTGTTGTAACAGGCGAGGAACCTGTAACAATACGATTTTTCTTTTGTCCAAAGTGTCCAGGCATTTGCCTTCCTCCTGAATTAGGGTCTTCTGCTTTCGCAAATCCGGAAAGCATAAGCTCCTTCGTCGTCATACCAAATGTTAAGACTACTCCCATATCCCGGTAATAGGGAAGCACATAATCTTTATCCTTATCAAGTGCAAAAGCTGCCCCGACTTGGGCCGCTTCCTGGCCTTGACAGGAAATAACAAATGGGATTTTCCCAGCTCGGTTTAATAACCACATCCGCTCATCAATCCGGCGGGCTAAAACCATTGTTTCATACATTTCTAAAACTTTTTCATCACTTAAACCTAATGCCTCATGTCGTTTTTCAGCCATTAATTTGTTACCTCCCTATTGTTCGCATTGATACCAAAATGGCGTAAGTTTAACCGTGTAGTGCTCTGCCATCAACTGCAAGTGCAGCTTCCCCAATTGCTTCTGACAAGGTAGGGTGAGGATGGATGGTGTGAGCCACTTCCCATGGGGTTGCATTTAATACCATTGCAAGCCCAGCTTCTGAAATCATATCGGTAACATGAGGACCAATCATGTGTACCCCTAAAATGTCATTGGTCTCTTCATCGGCCACAATTTTCACAAATCCATCCGATTCACCGAAAACCAGCGCTTTACCAATGGCACGGAATGAAAATTTGCCCACTTTTACTTTATGCCCTCTACTTTCCGCTTGCTCCTCGGTAATACCAACACTAGAAACCTCAGGATTACTATAAATACATTTTGATATTAAGTTATAATCGATGGGTGAAGGATCCTTTCCTGCTATATGCTCAACAGCAACAATTCCTTCATGGGATGCAACATGGGCGAGCTGAAGGCCGCCAACAACATCTCCAATTGCGTAAATATGGGATTCCTTTGTTTGGTAAAATTCATTTGTGACAATATTTCCTTTTTCAAGCTGAATCTCCGTATTTTCAAGCCCGATTCCTTCAGTATTCGCTTGACGTCCAACGGAAACAAGCAGTTTTTCAGCCTTAAATTCTTTTAAACTGCCTTTTACTTCAGCAGAGATTGCTACACCTTCACCTTTCACTATTGTTTCAGGAAGGACCTTTGCGCTCGTTACAATTTTAATTCCTTTTTTCTTCAATAACCGTTGCATTTCTTTTGAAATATCTTTATCTTCTGTAGGGATAATTCGTTCTGCGTATTCGATCACCGTAACGTCTACCCCAAAATCGGATAACATTGAGGCCCATTCAATCCCAATTACTCCGCCGCCAACAATGATAATAGAAGATGGTAAGTTTTCCAGTTCTAATGCTTCATCAGATGAAATGACCTGGTCGCGGTCAATCTCAAGCCCTTGAAGGGTTCTTGGCCTTGAACCTGTCGCAACAATTACATTTTTAGGGATAAGCATTTCATTTTCTTCACCGTTATTCATTTCAACAGATATGGTTCCTGGCATTGGTGAAAAGATGGAAGGACCTAAAATCCGTCCTAATCCTTCATAAACATCGATTTTCCCTTGTTTCATTAAGTGCTGTACTCCTTTATGAAGGGTATCGATGATTTTCGTTTTTCTTTCTTGAACTTTAGTAAAATTAAAAGTTACTTCGCCAGTTATCACGCCAAAGTCTTCACTATGTTTTGAAGTAGCATACACTTCTGCACTTCTTAGCAGGGCTTTACTTGGTATACAACCTTTATGTAAGCATGTTCCACCGAGTTTTCCTTTTTCAACAATTGCTGTTTTTAAACCTAGCTGTGAGGCACGGATTGCAGCAACATATCCACCAGTGCCACCCCCGAGAATAACCAAATCATACTCTTGTGCCATTTTATTTCCTCCCCAACTACTTAAATTTTTGCTGTTTTAAATGAACTAGGATATATTTTAACTTCCTCTTCGCCACGCAAGACGCGAAGGGCTCCTTCTGCTAAAGCTTGAAGTTCATTTTCCCCAGGATGAATGATACAATCAGCAATCCAGTTCACTCTATTGGTGATCGATTGTACAAAATCTTTTCCATAAGCGAGTCCGCCAGTTAAAACAATTGCATCTACCTTACCTGAAAGTACTGCACTAGCTGAACCAATTTCTTTTGCAACCTGATAGGCCATGGCATCATAAACAAGCTTGGCTTCTTTATTTCCGGCTTCAATCATCTCTTCTACCTTCACAGCGTTATTTGTGCCAAGGTAACCGACTAGACCGCCCTGCCCTACTAGCATTTTCATGATTTCTTCCCGGTAGTATTCACCAGAAAACGAAAGGGAAATTAAATCTCCGGCTGGAACAGTTCCAGCACGTTCCGGACTAAAAGGCCCATCACCGTGAAGACCATTATTAACATCAATAACCTTACCCATTTTATGGACACCGACAGTTATTCCGCCCCCCATATGGGTAACAATTAAATTTAATTCTGAGTATTTTTTACCTAATTCCTTTGCTACTCTTCTTGCAACAGCTTTTTGATTCAACGCATGAAAAATACTTTTTCGTTCAATTAATGGGAAACCGGATATCCTTGCAATCGGGTCAAGTTCATCGACAACTACTGGGTCCACAATATAGGACGGGATATTAAGACCAGATGCTATTTCATATGCTATTATACCACCTAAATTGGATGCGTGTTGTCCAGAATACCCATTTCTTAAATCCGTCAACATTTTGTCATTAACTGTATAGGTTCCGCCTTCGATCGGACGAAGCAATCCTCCCCGCCCACAAACCGCAGACAATTTTGAAATATTAATACCTTCTTGGTCCAATGTTTCTAAGATGGTGTTTTTCCTGAATTCATATTGATCTATGATATTTGGGTAAGAATTTATTTTTTCAGCTTCGTGGCGAATCGTTTTTTCCAAGATGGAAATTTCATTATCGAAAACCCCTATCTTAGTAGAAGTAGAGCCAGGGTTGATGATAAGTATTCGATATTCTCTTTCTTGCACGTTTTGACCCCCAATTTGGTTTATCGAAAGATTAAGACGGTAACTTTCATAAAATTTTTCCGTCGATTTACCCCACTTATTCAACTAAGTAATGTTCAATAATTGAGTGGTCACTATACTTAAAGTAATTTCTAAAATGATCAAATTTTAAACAATATGAGGTAAATCACTACCTAGGAAAGCGCTGAATTTTCATTCAGCGCTCTAATTTTATTGCAATTTTTTATTTTCTACGGCTTAAAATATGATGTCCATTTTGAAGGAATTGACTGCGGGAATTGCGCATTCTTTCAATCCGTTCCTCTACCATGCGATCTGCTGCAAGATAGGTTGGGATTCCATCACGCTTTGAAATTTCAATGATTCTTTCAATACTTGTGTAAAGCTGTTCAACCTTTTTCAGGGCACGTTCATGATTATATCCATAAAGCTCATCGGCTACGTTGATTACACCACCAGCATTTATTACATAATCCGGAGCGTATACAATACCCATTTCATGAATGATGTCTCCATGACGTGTATCTTTTAATTGATTGTTCGCAGAACCAGCGATTACTTTTGCCTTCAACTGCGGAATTGTGTCATCATTGATTGTTGCTCCAAGAGCGCATGGCGCATAAATATCGCATTCCACACCGTAAATTTCATTTGGGTCGACAGCACGCGCACCAAAGTCTTCCACTGCACGCCCGACCGCTTCCTTATTAATATCTGTCACAATCAGTTGCGCGCCTTCTTCATGCAAATGTTTACAAAGCGTATAAGCTACATTTCCAACGCCTTGGACAGCTACTACTTTTCCTTCTAGTGAGTCTGTGCCAAATGCCTCTTTGGCTGCCGCTTTCATTCCTAAATAAACACCATACGCGGTTACAGGGGATGGATTTCCAGATGATCCAAATGCCGGGGAAATCCCTGTAACATAATCCGTTTCTTCATGGATTAAATCCATATCCGCCACAGTGGTACCTACATCTTCAGCTGTTATATATCTTCCATTTAGCCCTTGAATATAACGTCCAAAAGCGCGGAACATTTCTTCATTTTTATCCTTACGAGGGTCGCCTATGATTACCGTTTTGCCACCACCAAGATTTAAACCTGCCGCAGCATTTTTATAGGTCATTCCTTTCGCCAATCTTAATGCGTCTTCAATCGCGGCCTCTTCAGATTCATATGTCCACATACGCGTTCCGCCTAATGCCGGTCCTAAGGTTGTATCATGAATTGCAATAATTGCTTTTAATCCCGAAGATTTATCCTGACAAAAAACCAATTGCTCGTAATCATATTTTTCTAAATACTTGAAAATTTCCATTTTAATATTCCTCCTAATAATGAAAAAACTAGTTTGCCACAGAACATATTGCTAATGCAAGAGAATACAACTTGCTCTCTGCGGAGTCGGCTCTAGAAGTTAACACAATCGGCGCTTTAGCACCGGCAATTACAGCACCAACCTTTGCATTGGCGAAATAAACTAACGATTTATACAATACGTTTCCAACCTCAATGGCAGGAACGACTAATATATCGGCTTTGCCCGCTACTTCACTTTGAATACCCTTATGTTCGGCAGCTAAGATCGAAACAGCATTATCCAATGCAAGCGGACCGTCAACGATGCAGCCATCGATTTGCCCGCGCTTGTTCATCACCGTTAATGCCGCTGCATCCACAGTCGCCTGCATAGCGGGATTAACCACTTCAACGGCAGCAATTGGTGCTACCTTTGGCGTTTCAATTCCAATTCCTTTAGCAACCGCAACAGCATTTCTAATGATTTGTGCCTTTTGCTCCAAATCCGGGTTAATGTTCATGCCCGAATCTGTTACGATTGTAAAACGGTCCCGATTAGGGATTTCAAATACAGCAACATGCGAAAGAATATTTCCTGTTCTTAGACCATATTCTTTATTCAATACAGCCTTTAGAAGAACATTCGTCGGGATATTCCCTTTCATTAGTACATCCGCTTCTTTATTTGAAACCGCCTTAACGGCTAATTGGGCAGCTAATTCATTTGTGTCCGCATGAACGATTCTGAGGCTTTTCACCGGATTTACTTTGTTTTGTTCAACCTCAATCATTCGATTAATGATTCCCTGATTTCCAAATAAAATAAAATGAGCAAGATTTCGTTCAATTGCATCCAGAACTGCTTTTATAACAACGATATCTTCCGCTACTGCGACAGCAACAGTATTCTTTTTAAGTTGGGTTGCTCTGTCAATTAGTGAATCCAGCAACAAGTTGTCATCAACCCTTCCACAGCAAAATCAAATTCCAATAAATTAACTAGCAAGATTCATGCCAACAAAAGTCCTTGTAAGCGCTTTATTTTACTGGTTTTGCGCCTGCAGCTTTTTTCATACTATGAAATTTACTGCATGCCGTTATTTTCAAGTTTATACTTTTCAAGTTTGTAATATAAATTTCGAACAGATAAACCAAGTGTTTTAGCTGTTAACGTTTTGTTTCCGTTTAAACGATTAAGTGTATCGCGGATGATCTTTGCTTCATATTCTTCGACCATTGCTGATAACGGCCGTTCTCGAAAATCAAAATTCTTTAATGTCCCTAATTCCCTGCTAATCGATTTATTATCGTTAAGTTCCGGCAGGTGTTTTACATCGATATAGAATTCGTTAAATTTCATAAAAATAATGGCCCGCCCTAGGATATTTTCTAGTTCTCTTACATTTCCCGGCCAATCATACTCCACTAGCCCTGCCATCGCAGCCTCTGTTACTCCTTCAACATTCCGTCCATAATCACGATTAATTTTTTGAATAAGCCGATGGCATAATAAAGGGATTTCCTCTTTTCTTCTTTTAAGCGGGGGAATATGTATCGGCATTCGATTTAAACGATAGTATAAGTCTTCCCTAAAAGTACCCTTAGCAATCCCTTTTTCAAGGTTCACATTGGTTGCAGCAATGACCCGGACATTAATCGCAACAGGCTTCGTTCCGCCAACGCGGATGATTTCATTTTCCTGTAAAACCCGGAGCAGCTTTGCCTGAGTATTTGCCGGAAGTTCACCAATTTCATCAAGAAAAATACTTCCGTTGTTTGCCTCTTCGAAAAACCCTGTTTTCCCGCCTCTCTTCGCCCCGGAAAATGCTCCTTCTTCATAACCGAACAATTCACTTTCTAACAAAGATTCCGATATAGCTGCACAATTAACACGAATAAATTTGTTGTATTTTCTGTCGCTTGCATTGTGAATTGCGTGGGCAAATAATTCTTTCCCCGTTCCGGATTCGCCGCGAAGAAGGACAGTAGCAGGAGTTTTTGCCCCGAGCTTCGCCTGCTCAATTGCCAGCAGCATTTCCTCAGACTTTCCGATAATATCCTCGAAGGTATATTTTGCTTCAAGTGTTCGGATGATTTGCCGTGCACGATGCAACTCCCTGCTCAGAGATTTAATTTCAGACATATCATGAATAACACCCACACTGCCCTTAAGTTTTCCCTTTACAATTACCGGTGCGACATTAACGATTACTTCCTTCTTGCTTGGCCCAACCCTCATAGCGACGCCGCGGACAGCTCTTCTCGTCTGTAAAACCTTCATATGCATGCTTTCACCTTCTGAGATATCGGTCGTCGCAGGCTGTCCAATTACCTGTTCTTCTGTCAGTCCGGTTAAACGGGTATAGGCCCGATTAATAAGGATCCCCCGGCCCTCTTCATCGACAACGGATATCGCTTCATCACTGGATTGGATAATCGCTTGCAGCATCGTTTGAATTTCTTTTAAATTCGTAATTTCTTCCGCTAAGTTAACAACTTCCGTGGTATCTTTAAACACGGCAAAAGCACCCATGAGTGTGCCATTTTCTTCAATGATCGGAATCCTTGTTGTAATAATTTTTCGTCCATTACCTAAAACCATCTCTTGGTTTGCTTCAATTCTTCTCGTCTCTAATATATGAGGGAGCCTGCTTTCCGGTATCACTTCACAGACATATTTTCCTACCGCATTCTCTTTTTTTACTCCCATCATTTCTTCCGCTCGACGATTAAAGAGAATGACCATACCGTTTTTATCAATTACCGCCATCCCATCATTTGTGGAGTTAAAAATCAACTCTTGTTGATAGGAATCATTTTGATGCCTTTTTACCAGATCTTCCTTTTCTTCCATTAGTTTTGAAACGAGGAAAGCAACACTTCCGGGAATTAAAATCGTACTACTTGGTTTTGTCCGCCTTATTTCGTGAAATGTAGTCTCATCACCTGTAACCTCAATAATTATATCGATGTTTTTAGATAAAAAGGGATGCCAGTCCGTTCCCGTTTTAATTCCTTCTTTTTGTGCCAATTGGATACCAGGTGCATCTGTATTTCGGTCAACAACTGCCTTTACATTTAAAACCTCTGTTTCTTTTAAAATTTTTAAAATCGCCGTTCCACCTTTTCCGGCTCCGACAATCATTACATTTTGCATTTTCTAGCCTCCATTCTTTAAATCAGGAAACTTTTTTCATATGCTCATAGTGAGTCATGCAATTTTTTTCATATTTATTGTATAGTGAATGGTTCAGCTTGACAAATATATTCATTGTACTATTATTTTCGTGAGAAGCTTTTTCTTTTCAATTGGCTCTGTTAAACTTAGTTGTTGATTTTCGCTCCAATCAACATTTATGTACTTTAACACAGCCTTTCAATTAAAATTCGGAAGGAATTTATTATGCAGCGGATTATTGCACTGATTATATTATTGATTCCGGGTTTCTTAGCTGCTTTCGGTATTAAGCTAATGCGTGATATGACCTTTGGAATCCTGCAGCCGCCTATTCCCTATTTATCTCTGCAATTTTTGATCGGACTCATACTCTTTCTTGGCGGTTTAGGGTTTGTTGCGGGATTTATTTTTCATCGTGACCGCAAAAGAAACAAAGTTCAATCACGTTTCAGAGGTCCTGGAAACCCACGGTCTAACGACGGTAAAAAACCCAACTAAAAAGAGACCGCTTAGGGTCTCTTTTCATACTGTTTTCTTATTCTCAACGCCTTGACAGGGTCATCGGTAATGACGGATGTACAGTTAATCCTAAATAACCGATGAAGATCAGCATCATTATTAACAGTATAAGGCCTTACGGCAATTTCATTCTCCATTGTCCTTGTAATGATTTCATCACTGAGAGTTGAATACTTAGGATGGATCCCTTTTGCTCTGATGGATTGTGCATAAACCCATGGCATAAATAGTCCTTCTAAAAAGAGCGGAGCGGTTTCAATTTCCGGGCCCAGCCTGTAACAATGAACAATACTGTAATGATTAAAAGAGGAAATAATGATTCTATCCGTTAAGCCGTAATTTTGGATAAGCTCAATTACTTTTTCCTCCATGCCTTCGTAGGCAATAAGACCATTTTTTAATTCGATATTACATAGCAGCGTATTTGTCTGCATCCATTCAAGAACCTCGATTAAGGATGGAATGGTTTCTTTTTTTATGCCTTTTTTATTGGCGTTGAGCTTTCGAATATCTTTAAATAAAAAATCTTTTACAAACCCGTTTCCACTAGTGGTCCTGTTCACCTTTTCATCGTGGATGACGACGAGTTCACCATCTTTTGTCAATTGTACATCGAGTTCTAACCCATCCGCTCCTGCCTTTTCCGCTTCATAAAAGGCACTCATGGTATTTTCTGCGAATAGGGAGGAATAACCACGGTGAGCAAAAATTTCTGTCATGCCGTCACTTCCTAACTACTTATTAAATTGGAGGAATTTTATATGAAACCTTTACAAATAACCCCTGAAACAGCGATTAAACTTTCGGAAAAATTAAACGTTCCCATTGAACAAATTATGCATATGCCACAGCATATCCTTATCCAAAAATTAATGGAATTGGACAAGGAGCAAAAAAAGTAATTTTTAATCTACAGTCCTATCATATGCATTAAAATTTTGATAACCACCATATAAGAACGAAAAAAGCCCTCATTTTCAATAAATGAAGGCTTTTATTTATAGTTTTAAACGTTTCATGAAGCCATATGCTCTAATCGCAACTTATCTGCTACCATCGCAATAAATTCAGAGTTGGTTGGTTTTGCTTTTGACATGCTGACAGTATAGCCAAAAAGTGATGAAATGGAGTCAATGTTTCCACGGCTCCACGCTACTTCAATGGCATGACGAATCGCACGCTCAACACGGCTGGCTGTCGTGTTATATTTTTTGGCAATATCAGGATATAAGACCTTTGTAATCGATCCTAAAAGTTCAATGTCATTATAGACCATGGAAATCGCTTCACGTAAATACAAATACCCTTTAATATGGGCAGGTACACCGATTTCATGGATAATGCTCGTAATGCTGGCATCAAGGTTTTTTGGCTTTTGTTCCGCTTGCACACGGTAAGCTGAAGAAGGAGGTGCTTTTCTTGTTATCGCAGCATTTCTGCCGCTGACTTGACGAATGTGGTTACCCAGGTTTTCCATATCAAAAGGCTTTAAAATAAAATAAGATGCCCCCAGTTCAACGGCCTTCTTGGTAACATCCTCCTGACCAAAGGCAGTTAACATGATCACATTTGGCAAGGCACCTTTCTTTAAATCACGAAGGCGTTCTAAAACAGCTAAACCATCCAAATGGGGCATAATAATATCTAATACTAGTACGTCAGGATCTACTGACCCCAATAAATCTAAACATTCTTGACCATTATGAGCAATCCCTGCAACTTCCATATCTTCCTGGGATGAAATATATTCCTCTAATAATCCAACTAATTCCCTATTATCATCAACGACGCACACCTTTATTTTCTTCAACACCGTATTCCTCCTCAAATCCAATTGGTAAGTTCCATCTGTAGTCTCTATTTTCTATTGTAAATTAGAAATTCGACAATGCAACTAAAATTCCTTTCCTTTTTTTAATATTTCTTAAAATAGTGAGGAAATCTCAGTTTTTCTTAATTTTTCTCTTATTTTCGACGAATTTCGCCTTTTTGTCGAAAAATCTTTAAACTCGTAAAAAACAAATAGGCGAAACCGCCTATTTGTTTTTTATTATCAACTTTACGCCAAGGCACTTCTGCTTTTTAGCTTGCTTTTTCTTTCGGTGTATCATATATGTTAATTCCTGCTTCATCCAGCATCCATTCTATATGCACTCCGTATCCAGAGGTAGGATCGTTTACAAAAACATGGGTTACAGCACCGACAAGCTTCCCATTCTGGATAATTGGACTTCCACTCATCCCTTGAACAATTCCGCCTGTTTTTTCTAGAAGCTTTGGATCCGTTACTTTTATGACCATGCCTTTTGTTGCTGGAAACTTTTGCGGAATTGTGTTCACAATTTCAATATCAAATTCTTCAACCTGATCATTATTAACAACTGTCAAAATTTTTGCAGGGCCTTCTTTTACTTGATTCGATAATGCAATTGGCAATGGCTTATCCATTATACCATTTTTCAACGGTTTATTTAATTTCCCAAAAATGCCAAATGGGCTATTCTTTTGTATATTCCCAACAATTTCATGGTCTGAAGAAAAACGTGCAAGTTTTTCACCAGGGTCTCCGTTACTACCTTTTTCAATCGACGTAACGGTTGAACGGACAATCTGACCGTCTTCCACCACGATTGGCTTTTTCGTATCCATATCTGAAATCACATGTCCTAATGCACCATATTTTTTGGAATCTGGATGAACAAAGGTCATCGTTCCGATTCCTGCTGCCGAGTCCCTAATATATAATCCCAGTTTGTATGTGTTTTCCCCTTTGTCCTTTAAGGGGGTAAGTTTTGTCGTAAATTTACCGCTTTCACGGCTGATCACCAAGTTTAAAGCTTTACCATTTTCTCCTGCATCCTGTACAAATGGTGCAACATCTGCCATTTTTTCAATTTTAGTTCCATTAATTTTTGTAATAATATCTCCAACTTTAATACCAGCCATTTCACCAGGAGATTTTTTTCCATTTAACGTATTCACTAAATGATGCCCGACCACTAAGACACCTACGGTATTTAGTTTCACGCCAATTGACTGACCACCTGGAATTACTCGAAAATCTTTTAAAACCTTTACATCGACCTTTTTAATGGGGATTCCTGCAAACTCTAAAAGCATTTCATTACTGCCTTTTTCCTTTGCCTTTAAAGAAACTGAATGTTTATCCTGTGCAAGTGCGATACTTGAATTGTGAGAAACTAAAGCGGCTGACACCGGAGCAGCCTTTTGAAAATTATAATCTTGCCCTTCAAAGACAGTGATTGTCTTTGGTATTTCGAGGTATTGTTTAAGCGGTTGATTGAAAATAAAACTGATTAATGAAACAAGGAGAATTCCACCAATGATTTTTCTAATTATATCTAAATTCAAATCTTTTCACTCTCCTCGCTTCTTGTCCACAACTTCGAAATGGCTACATCTATAATTTTGCCTCGTTGACAAGCATTTATAACCTTCCTTCAATATAAAAAAGCTCCCCCTATTGGGAAGCTTTTCAATTTTTCTTATTTTTTGCAGCCATTAACAATAATTCCTCAGCATGTTTCTTTGTGAGGTCGGTGATTTCGACTCCGGAAATCATCCTTCCGATTTCTTTTATTTTTTCTTCGGCTTTAAGCGGTGTCACAGATGTCTTGGTCCTGCCACCCTTCGTAACCTTCGAAATAAACAAATGGGTGTCAGCCATAGCAGCAACCTGCGGTAGATGGGAGATACATAAAACCTGCGATGAATGTGCGACTTTATAAATTTTTTCAGCTATTGCCTGTGCGACCCTGCCGCTAACTCCTGTATCCACTTCATCAAATATAATTGACGTGACACCTTGATGTTTTGAAAAGATACTCTTTAAGGCAAGCATAATTCGTGAAAGTTCTCCCCCGGAAGCAATTTTCGATAATGGTTTAAGCGGTTCCCCGGGATTTGTCGAAAGATAAAATTCGATATGGTCGGCACCATTTTTTGCAAAATGCTTTATATCCTTCTCAAAGCGAATTTCAAAAATCGTTTTTGCCATATATAAATCCTTTAGTTCCTTATGTATAAGCTTTGTCAGCTTTTCCGCATATTTTTTACGAAGCTCAGTTAATTGCTTTGCTTCAAGAACTAAATCCTTTTGGATAGAGGCTAATTCTTTTTCTAATTTGTTAATATGTGTTTCTTTATTTTGTAATGTTTCAATTTCTTCTTCAATTTTCGCTGCATATTCTAAAATTTCCTGGATTGTCTTTCCATATTTTCGTTTCAACTGGTTTATTTCATTTAATCTGTCTTCGATTTCATTTAATCTTTGCGGATCGTATTCCAATTCATCCAATTCATTTCTTAATGCATGTGCAGCATCCTCAAGCTGATAGAAGCTGTTTGAAACTGCCTCATATAAATCTTTGTATTCTGTGTCTAGCCCTGCTGCATCCTCCAGATGCCCCATTACCATACTAATCCAATCCAAGCCCTTTTGTTCACCACTTAAGGCTGAATAACTGGATTGTATCGCTTCGAAAACCCGTTCAAAGTTTCCAAGCTTCCGTTTTTCCTCAAGTAACTCATCATCTTCATTAAGCTTTAAATTGGCATTTTGAATTTCGTTCAATTGAAATTGAATTAAATCAAGACGGTGTGCTGCCTGCTGCTCATTTTCACTTAACGCCTTTAGCTTTTGTAAAGTGTGTTCATATCGATGGAATACTTCCTGGTACTCACGGAGGGAGGAAAGGATTTCCTCGGAGCCGAATTGATCAAGCAATGATAAATGCTTGGTTTCATCCATTAATTCTTGGTGCTCATGTTGTCCATGGATATCAATCAATGTCGAACCGATTTCTCTTAAAGTAGAAATCGTCACAAGCTTTCCATTTATCCTGCAAACGCTTTTTCCGGAACAAGAGATATCCCTCCGTAAAACTACCATCCCTTCTTCAATATCAATCCCAAACTCCATTGCCTTTAAATAGCAAGGATGCCCATCATGATCTAATTGAAAAAGTCCTTCAATCTCAGCCTTTTCTTCACCATGCCGTACGAATTCTGCAGAACCTCTCCCGCCAACCAATAAATGTATCGCATCAATGATGATGGATTTTCCTGCTCCTGTCTCACCAGTTAACACCGTCAGGCCTTTTTCAAATGAAATGGAAGAGGCTTCGATAATGGCAAAGTTTTTTATCGATAGTTCTGATAACAAGGAACATTCCCCCAATTAAAGCATATCAAGAAACCTGTTTGTAATGATTTCTGTTTGTTCAGGTGTTCGGCAAATTATTAAAATGGTATCATCTCCACAGATGGTTCCCAGTACCTCATCCCAATCAAGATTGTCTAAAAGTGCCCCAATAGCCATTGCATTACCAGGTAAACACTTCATCACCAGTAAATGTCCAGCCGAGTCAATTCGAATAAAAGCATCCATTAAGGATCTTTTTAGTTTTTGAAGCGGATTAAATCGTTGATCAGCAGGAAGGCTGTATTTGTAACGGCCATCCAGCAACGGGACTTTCACCAAATGCAATTCTTTTATATCACGGGAAACAGTGGCCTGTGTTACATTGACGCCCGAATTTCTTAGTTCATCCACTAAATCATCCTGTGTTTCAATGTCATTATTGGCAATAATTTCCCTAATTTTAATATGGCGCTGACCTTTATTCATATTTTTCACCCCATAAACAGTAAAAACCATTTAAATATTATGTACAAAAATGTCGCTTCTACCCTTATGTTAGCCGATTTTGTAAGAGTTGTCATTTATTTTCCCAAAAACAGAAGGATAAGCGTATATTGCCTATCCTTCACCCGTTTGCTTTGTATGGAATTCCTGATGTGCAAGTTTAACAACCTTTGAAGGGTCCACAGGTAAATGGGTATTTTCTTTGTTTTCCTCTCCCCACCAGGAAAGATGAAGAAGGAATTCAATATTCCCGTCTCCTCCAGTAATAGGTGAAAAAGATAAATTTTTAACCCGATACCCTTGCTCAAGTGAAAAATTAATGATTTTGGTTACAACCTGCAAATGGACCTTTTCATCGCGAACAATTCCCTTTTTGCCAACTTGCTCCCGTCCTGCCTCAAATTGCGGTTTAACAAGTGCAATGATATCACTTTGAGGTACTAAGAGAGTTTTGAGCACTGGCAAAATCAAGGTCAACGAAATAAATGATACATCGATGGTTGCAAAATTCGGCATTCCTGCTATTAAATCCGCCGGAGTCACATAGCGGAAATTTGTTCTCTCCATTACGACCACACGGTCATCCTGCCGGAGTTTCCACGCTAACTGGTTATAACCAACATCCAGCGCATAGGACATTTTTGCTCCGTTTTGCAGGGCACAATCAGTAAATCCACCTGTAGATGCACCAATATCCAATAAAATCTTATCCACAACTGAAACATCAAATACTTTCAGGGCCTTTTCAAGTTTTAATCCTCCGCGGCTTACATAAGGAATAAGGTTTCCCTTAACCGTAAGTGGGATATCTGTGTTTACTTTTTCCCCGGGTTTATCTAAGCGTTCCTCATTTGTATAAACAAGACCGGCCATAACTGCTCTTTTTGCTTTTTCCCGTGTTTCTATAAGTCCTCTTTCGACCAGTAAAACATCTATTCGTTCTTTATTTTTCATGATCTAAGCCCTTTGTTGTTTTTTTCGTGCCAGAATGGTTAATCTTTTAACGACTTCCTTGGTAGTCATGCCGATTTCCTCAAGCAGGGAACCAACATCTCCATGTTCAATAAATTGATCCGGAATTCCAATCCTATCAATTACGTGACTGTAATAACCATGGTCATGAGCGAATTCAAGTACTGCACTGCCAAAACCACCTTGAAGTACTGCTTCTTCTATTGTTAACAACGGTATATTTTTATCTAATAAATTTGTCAGTATTTTTTCATCAAGAGGTTTTATAAATCTTGCATTGACTACATTAACTGAAATTCCTTGTTTTTCAAGATTATCCGCAGCCTCCATTGCCATAGGAATTGTTGTACCAAAGGTTAATATCGCCGCATCATCGCCTTCCTTTAGTACCTCCCACGTTCCAATCGGGATATTCTTAAATTGTTCATCCATCGGTACGCCTAGACCATTTCCACGCGGGAACCTCATAGCAATTGGGCCATTATCATATTGAAGTGCTGTATAAACCATGTGCTGGCCTTCATTTTCATCCTTTGGCATCATCAAAACAATGTTCGGAACATGCCTTAAAAAGGCAATATCAAAGACACCTTGATGTGTCTCGCCATCTGCACCAACAAGACCAGCGCGATCTATTCCAATAAAAACATTTAAGTTTTGACGACAAATATCATGAACCACTTGATCATAAGCACGCTGTAAAAAGGTCGAATAGATTGCTAAAAAAGGCTTCATATTTTGTGTTGCCAATCCTGCAGCAACTGTTGCGGCATGCTGCTCGGCGATTCCCACATCATACATCCGTTCAGGGAATTCACTTGCAAATCCTTCCAGTTTGGACCCAACAGGCATTGCCGGGGTAATTGCCACAATTCTTTTATCTTCCCGTGCCAGCTTACGCACCGTTTCACTGACCAAGCTGCTCCATGCCGGAGGTGCTTTGTCCGGTTTGACAAACGCTCCAGTGTCCATTTTATATGGGCCAGTTCCATGCCAAGTCCCTTTTGTATCTCGTTCTGCAGGGGTATACCCTTTCCCTTTTTTTGTAATCACATGGAGAAGGACTGGTCCCTCTGTTTTTTTAGCATAACTAAAATTATCGAATAAATCTTCAAAGCTATGACCATCGACTGGACCCAGATAGGTAAAGCCGAGTTCTTCAAAAAACACTCCAGATACAAGCAAATATTTTAAGCTGTCTTTAATTCTTTCGGCAGTTGCCGCAAGTACACCGCCAACAGCAGGAATCTTTTTCAATAATCCTTCAAGTTCGTCCTTAGCCCATTGATATTTTCCAGCTGTGCGTAATTGTCCAAGAATATTGTGAAGTGCACCAACATTCGGTGCAATGGACATTTCATTATCGTTCAAAATAACAATCATATCTTTCTTTTCGTGGCCAATATGATTTAACGCCTCTAAGGCCATACCGCCTGTTAATGCGCCGTCCCCAATCACCGGTACTACAAACGATTTTTCCTTTTTTAAATCGCGAGCAATCGCCATACCCATAGCGGCAGAAAGTGATGTCGAACTATGCCCGGTTTCCCAAACATCATGTTCACTTTCCACACGCTTAGGGAATCCACATAATCCTTTAAATTGTCTTAATGTATCGAAATCACATGCCCTGCCGGTTAAAATTTTATGAACATAGGACTGATGTCCGACATCCCAAATAAGTTTATCTTTAGGACTATCGAAGCATTTGTGTAATGCAATGGTTAATTCAACTACACCTAAATTCGGTCCAATATGGCCTCCCGTAACAGACAGCTTTTCAATCAAGAATTGGCGAATTTCTTGACTCAAAACCTCCAATTCTTTATTTGACATCCCTTTTAAAAAGGAAGGGTCTTTAATTGATAACAGATCCATTTGGGACCACTCACTTTCATCCTTTTTCTATCTAAACATTTTAGTAAGGTTTGTTTTCACTAGAAATTTTCAACTATTTAAAAATAGCCGCTAACACACAAGTGATAACGGCATTGTCAACGTTTTCTTCATTAAAACACATTATATCATAACGAAAAGAATGCCTCAAATACCTATAACGACTCACGATGCTGCTGCAGCATCTCCGCTTTTTAATGGTCTCTAGAAGCCACTAAATCGGTTATTTCAATAAGAAGGGATGTATTCAAGCCCGTTCGTTCCAAGTAACGCTTCGACTCGTCAATATGATGATGCAATGCCTTTTTTGCCCCATCCATTGTTAATAATTGTGGATATGTGCTTTTATGGTTGGACGTATCACTTCCGACCGGTTTGCCTAGTAATTCCGGATTACCTTCTAAGTCCAAAATATCGTCCTGAATTTGAAACGCCAATCCAAGATGATGCGCAAAAGCTCTCAAATTCTCCAATTGATCCTCGTCTGCTTGTGCAAGTAATGCACCAGCATGAACACTGAAGCCTAAAAGCTTACCTGTTTTATGAATATGTATATACTCCAGTTCTTCAAGAGAAAGCTCTTTATTTTCCCCTTCCATATCAGCGACTTGCCCGCCTACCATGCCTTCCGCTCCCGCTGCTTTCGCAAACTCAACCATCAATTTTAATTTTGTATCTGAACTGGCCGCTTCATTTGGAATCATTCCCAATACTTCAAAGCTATAGGTTAAAAGAGCATCCCCTGCCAAAATCGCAGTAGCCTCACCAAAAACCTTATGATTAGTCAGTTTACCGCGCCTATAATCATCATCATCCATACTTGGCAGATCATCATGGATTAAGGAATAGGTATGAACCATTTCAACAGCTGCTGCAGCTAGCAGCCCTTTTTTCGGGTCATTGTCAAATGCAGCGAGAGTTGCAAATAATAATAGCGGACGAATCCTCTTTCCTCCAGCTTCGAGGGAATAGTGCATTGCCTTTTTTATGATAGGGGGTGCTTCAAGCCAGTCAACTAATTTGCGGAGTTCCGCTTCAAGCAGATTTTTATATTCATTTGCAAATTCATCGAGTAACCGATTTCCCACAATTTATTCCTCCTCTTTGATTGAAAAATTTTCCGTTCGCCCATCCTCCGTAATGATCTGTGTTAATTGTTCTTCAACATTTTTTAATTTGTCGTGACATAACTTAGAGAGTTCCATTCCCTCTTTATAAATAAGAATGGCCTCTTCTAACGGAACATCTCCTTCTTCAAGCCTATCCACAATTTGCTCTAATTTATTCATTGCTTCTTCAAAGGATAATTGTTTTTCATTCACCACTTTTTTCACTCTCCCTCTTATCCTCAACCTTACAAACTAAACTTCCATCCGCTAATTGGATTTCAACTGATTCATCTTTATTTACCTGATGAACACTCTTAACCAGTCTGTTGTCATCTGTATAAACAAGACTATAACCCCGTTCCATTATTTTTAAAGGGCTTAAAGCTTTTAATGTTGAAATCATTCGATCAAATTCTGTTTGTTTTTTCATTAAGATTTGCATCATCGCTCGATTGATTTCTTTTTGTGTCCGGTTAAATTGTTTTTCCGCTTCCAGTACTAATACTTTCGGAGATTTTAGCTGCAGTCTCTTATAAACCGTTTCGTATTGTCCTGATTTTAATGCTGACAGACGGGTAAGACCACGTTCAAGCGATTCCGTTAATTTATCCACTTGCTCCAGCTTTTGTTCATAAAGTCGAAGTGGATATCGAAAAGCGTAGGATTTTTGCACACGAGAAAAACGCTGCTTTTCTGTCCGGAATTTTTCATTCATTGCTCTTAAAAGCCGGGTTTGACGCTGCAGAACCCTTTCCATAAGCTCCTCAATATGAGGGACTGCGAGTTCCGCAGCAGCCGTTGGTGTAGGTGCGCGCAGGTCGGCCACAAAATCTGCGATGGTAAAATCCGTTTCATGTCCTACAGCAGAGATAACCGGTATAGAAGAAGCATAAATCGCCCGGGCAACTAATTCTTCATTAAAGGCCCATAGCTCCTCAATCGAACCTCCGCCACGGCCGACAATGAGTACATCAATCGCTTCGAGTTTATTTGCTTTTTCAATCGCTCCAGCAATCGAGGGTGCAGCGTTTTCACCTTGTACAAGCGCTGGAAAAACAAGGATTTTGACTATGGGATAACGCCTTTTTATGGTGGTAATAATATCCCTGATGGCCGCTCCTGTTTGGGAGGTGATGACCCCAACCGTTTTTGGATAGGCTGGAATCGGCCTTTTTTTATCTATTGCAAATAATCCTTCCGATTCAAGCCTTTTCTTCAGCTGTTCATAGGCTAAAAATAGTTCTCCAATACCGTCAGGCCGCATTTCCTTTATATAAATTTGATATTGTCCGCTTGGTTCATAGACAGATATGTCCCCTTTTACAATAACCTTCATCCCGTTTTCAGGTGAAAATTTCATCGCTCTTGAATGGCTAGAAAACATAACAGCCAGAATGCGTGCTTTTTCATCTTTTAAAGTAAGGTACATGTGTCCGCTTGAATGCTGCTTAAAATTCGAAATTTCACCGCGAACATGAACATCCTGTAAATGGGGATCAGCATCAAATTTTCTTTTTATGTATTTGGTTAAGGCATTAACTGATAAGTACCTTTGCTCCTGCATAGCTAACTCCTTTAGAGTTTTTAACATAACCATAAAACTGTCCTTACCCATTATATATATAGTTCTCCATTTTGTCCGCAATCTACGGGAAATGAAGGAAAATATACATGAAAGATAAGGACCATTGGGTATATTCTTTTATTTACTTTGTTTTGTAAACTTATTCATTCGGAAGCTTTTCTTTCACTTTTGAAAGAACGCCATTGATAAAGCGGCTTGATTGTTCATCACCGTAAATTTTTGAGATTTCAATTGCTTCATCTAAAATGACATTTTCCGGAACTTCGTTTCGTGCAAAGTTTAATTCGTATACAGCGATTCTCAGTAGGTTTCGGTCAACAACAGCCACGCGGTCTAATGTCCACTTTTCTAAGTTTTCTTTAATCAATTGATCAATCGTATTTTTTTGTTCTACGACTCCTAAAACAAGTTTGTTTAAATAGTCGTCATTCGTTTCCCCGTCCAAAACATGTTCGATTGCCGATTCCGGGTCCACATTGCTTACATCGATTTGGAAAAGGGCTTGTAATGCCTTTTCTCTAGCTGTTCTTCTTTTCATTATACAGTTAACTCCTTTTAGAGACATTGATAAAAGTCTGTCCATTCATGTTCCATTATTTTAGTTTGTAATCACATAAAAAATATAATAGCATAACTAAAAATGATTCGCACTGTACGAGCAAATTTTTTTAAAATTAAGCTCTGTTAATAGTTGTTGATTTCCGCTCCAATCAACGTTGTTCAAAAATCAACATTGTCCTTTTCACAGCCTTAAATTAAAAAACCAAAGGATTTCTCCTTTGGTTTTGGCTATTATAGTTCTTGTTCGATTTCTGGTTCGCTTTTTTGATTTTCAAATTGGATACCAACTACGTGAATGTTGATTTCTTCCGCATCTAAGGCGGTCATATTTAACAAGGCTTGTCGGATATTATCTTGAATCTTTTGTGCAACTGCAGGAATGGACACCCCAAATTTCATCACACAATAGACATCTACTTTGATTCCTGATTCGGTTAATTCGACTTTAACACCTTTTCCATGATTCTTTTTCCCTAACCGCTCTACTACACCTGCGGCAAAGTTTCCTCTCATGGAGGCTACGCCTTCTACCTCTGAAGCAGCAATCCCTGCAATTACTTCAATCACTTCCGGTGCAATTTCCACTTTACCAAGTCCGTTGTTTCCTTGCTCCATTTCCAAGATACTAAACTCACTCATTTTTAGAACACCTCCAGATTTTAGACTGACTTCATCACATCGTGCAATTCTAAAAACTTCGTATTGAACTGGCCTTCTACAAATTTTTCATGTTCAAGAAGTTTTAAATGAAACGGAATTGTCGTATGGATTCCTTCAACAATAAATTCGCTTAATGCCCGTTTCATTCTTGCAATTGCCTCTTCCCTGGTGTTTCCATATGTGATGACTTTCGCAATCATGGAATCGTAGTAAGGCGGAATTGAATATCCCGGATATGCAGCAGAATCAACCCGAACCCCTAAGCCGCCAGGAGGTAAATACATATGGATTTTTCCTGGGGATGGCATAAAATTCTTCTCCGGATTTTCTGCATTAATTCGGCATTCAATTGCCCAACCCGTGAAGGTAACATCCTGTTGTTTCAAAGATAATTTTTCTCCGGAAGCTACTCGTATTTGTTCTTTAATGAGATCTGTTCCAGTGACCAATTCAGTTACAGGATGCTCTACCTGTATTCTTGTATTCATTTCCATAAAATAAAATTTTCGATTGCGGTAGTCATATATAAATTCTACCGTGCCTGCACCAGAATAATCAACTGCTTTCGCCGCTTTTACTGCTGCATTACCCATTTCTTCACGAATTTCCCCGTCCAAGGCAGGTGAAGGGGTCTCTTCAAGTAATTTCTGCAGTCTCCGTTGGATGGAACAATCCCTTTCACCCAAATGAATGGTATTGCCATAATTATCTGCAAGCACCTGTATTTCAACATGGCGGAAATCCTCAATATATTTTTCAATATATACACCAGGGTTACCAAATGCTGTTAGGGCTTCCTGCTGGGTGATATTAATTCCCTTAATTAATTCTTGTTCATTCTTGGCGATCCGAATTCCTTTTCCACCGCCCCCGGCTGTTGCTTTAATGATGACCGGATAATTTATCTTTTCTACAAGTTCAAGCGCCTGTTCAATATCCTCTATGATTCCAGTTGAGCCGGGAACAATTGGAACGCCTGCTTCCCGCATGGTTTCTCTTGCGATGTCCTTTGTTCCCATTTTTGTGATGGCTTCAGGGCTTGGGCCGACAAATGTGATATTGCAATCACGGCAAAGCTCAGCAAAAGCTGCATTTTCAGCAAGAAAACCATAACCAGGGTGAATCGCATCACAGGCAGTTAATTTTGCTACACTTATAATATTTGTAAAGTTTAAATAACTATCTTTTGATGAGGTGGGTCCAATACAATAGGCCTCATCCGCTAATTGTACATGCAGTGCTTCACGGTCTGCTTCGGAAAAAACGGCAACTGTTTCAATCCCCATTTCCCTGCAGGCGCGAATAATTCTAACTGCAATTTCTCCTCTGTTTGCAATTAACAGCTTTTTTATCATTCTGTTACCGCTCCTTATTCAGGCTTTACTAAAAATAATGGCTGTCCGTATTCCACTAATTGTCCATCTTTCGCAAGAACTTCGACAATTTCTCCGTTTACTTCTGCTTCAATTTCATTGAATAATTTCATCGCCTCAACGATACAAACAATGGAATCCTTAGAAACCTTTGAACCTGCTTTAACATAGACATCAGCATCTGGTGATGGGGAGGCATAGAAAGTCCCTACCATTGGAGAAGTAATTTTGTGAAGGTTGGAAGTATCCGCTTGAACAGGAGCTTCTGTTACCGGTTCTTGTTTGATTTCTTGCACCGGTGTAACTGGTGCTGCCGGTTGTACAGGCGCTGCTTGAACAGGTTGTGCTGCAGGAACTTCAGTATGTACGACTGGTTGAACCGTAGTGACGACAGAAGTCACATTTTTCTTCATTTGAATTTTTGAACCTTCATTTTCATAAACAAATTCATCAATACTGGATTGATCAACTAATTTAATTAACTCACGAATTTCTTGTACCTTTAACATTGAGTAACACTCCTTGTACCACTATATTAAGACTAGCTACTAATACTATACGATACTATCTTATAAAAGTTCAACAATCTATATTTTTTCTCCTTCTTCAATAACCTTCAAATTCATTTTAATCTTTATTTAACTAAAAGTAAAAAAAGGGTGGGAAAGTGGGTGACAGGCACCGCCCGTGGACTTTTCAGCAAAAGTGTCCGCACCAGGTGGACACTCTACAAACCAAAAAGAAGGAAAGCTTTGTACTTTCCCTTCTTTGGTTTGGTTCTTATTTTGTTGGCTGGAATTCAACGGCAACGTAATTGGTATCGCCAATTTCCTTTTTAACCTGTTGAATGATATCGTTTGCTGCAGTTGCTGATGGTTGTTTCTTTGATTTTACTGTCACGCGGACTTGGTTTCCTTCGGCTCTGACAAGAGCATCCTCATATCCCATCGTTTTAATTAGTGTTTCAAGAATTTCTTCTTTTTGAGCTGTTTTATTTAGTTCTTTCATTTGATCCATCGCTTCGCTTCTTTTATCGGCAGGAAGATCTGTACTAGCCATTTGAGCTGTTAAATCTTCTTGTAATTGACTGCGTTCATCTTGCAATTTTAAACGAAGTGCTTCAAATTCATCATCACCGGCAATCTGGGAGATAATGGTCTTATCATCTTTAGCATTTGTTTTAGCCGTGGATTTTGAATTCATTTCTTTTTGATCCATTTGATCTTTTGCTTTTTGTTGTACAGCTGTAAGTTCATTACTATTTTTTTGCTCTGGTGAAGTAATATAATACACCGATAATACAACCACCAAACTTAACATTGTTAATAACCAAACCGTTTGTTTTTTCAATAGCATGAATAAATCCCCCTCTTATTTTTTTGGCATGACAGCAACTCGGTGGCTTGGAACCCCAAGCGCCCTTGTTACTGCTTCAATAATCCATTTTTTCACTTGAATATTTTCTGCACCTCGGGCAACAACTAGTACACCGCGAATTTCAGGCTTTTTTGTTTCTGTCACAATTGGAGTCTCTTTTTCGCCGTCTCGGATGATAACAAGCTGTTCATCTGTAGAAGATTCCTGAACCTTTCGTTGTCCACCTTCACGATCGGTTTCTTCTGTTGTTTGCGATTTTGTAACCCTATTCTTTTCAAGCACTCGCTGATCTGTAGAGTCAATATTTACAACGACAGTGACATCTTTGACTCCAAGCATATTCTCTAGAGCCTTCTTCAACTGCTCCTCATAAGCTTGTTCATATTCATGGATGGTTTTATTTCCAGTTGATTTTCCCAATCCAAAGGCCGGTACATCACTCGCTGGCTGGTTATCACTTTTCATAGCTGGAACATCCGGTGCCGCTGAGTCCGTTTTAAATAGGACATTCCCAACAAGCATAAAGGCTGCTCCGATACAGAGAACCAGGAGCATATACTGATATTTGCCTGCTTTTTTATTAGTGCTTCCGTCTTTTTTAAGTAAATTCTTTAACCATGTTAATGGTCCTTGGTTTTTATCCATTTTTGTTATTAATCCCCCCTTCAATCGAAACTTCTAGTGATTTCTCAGCAACATCCCATTTCTTAGAAAGAAATGCAGCAACCTTTGCTGTGTCTTCTGCTGAAACATTGGATGAAAGAGGTGTTTCTGTGTTGATGTCCACTTGTTTGATCGCTTCGACTGTCTGTTCCGATGTTTCTGGATGCTTCAGAAGAACCGTTATCTTTTGGATGTTTTCAGGGAAGGCTTGGTCACTTTCTTTATTCGTTGCAATGTCTATGTCTGCAATTTCTAATCCGTAGTTTTCCATCAACTCCTCCTTAACGTCCTTTTTTAATTGGACACGCATTTGTTCTAAAATATATGCATGTTGAGAGTCTTGTATTTCTTTTTTCTTTGAATCTATTAAATTTTTTATATTTTTTTCTCCAGGCGTTTGATTTGATGGGATGGACACAAGCGTTGTTTCAAAGTCCTTGGAGATTAATTTAAAAATGGGGGTAAGGATAATGGCGATTAACAATAATCCTGTTACCATCTTTACGTACTTTTGCATACTGGAATTGGGTAGAAGCATATCGATTACAGTTGCCAGGAGGACAAATAGAATAATATTTGTTACCCACTCTTTTATAAACTCCATATCGCTCCCCTCCCTATCGCATCATCATGGTCAGATTTCCTGCCGCCACTATTACCGTTATACTTAAAAAAAACATCAATGAAACAATACCCAATGCAGCAAAAACATAGATTACACTTTTGCTGATAATATCAAGACAGCTGATTATTGGACCGCCGCCCAATGGCTGTAAGATAGCAGCTGCAAATTTATAAATAAACGCAATCATTAGTATTTTTAGAGCCGGGAATGCGACGATAATTAACAGGATTGCCACACCGGCTATTCCGACCGTATTTTTTAGCAGAGTTGAAGCACTGATGATTGTGTCAGAAGCATCAGTAAAAATTCTGCCAATGACGGGGATAAAGTTCCCCGTTATAAACTTTGCTGTTCGAATTGCGACACCGTCAGTAACTGCAGCCGATGCCCCTTGTACGGAAATAACTCCAAGAAAAACCGTTAAAAAAAGACCCATTAATCCAATACTCCAGTTTCGAAGCAGCTGCGCAAGCTGAGTGACCTTATATTGATCTGACATGGTGCTAACAATACTTAGCAATGTCGCCAAAAAAAGAAGCGGAAGAATCACATATTGCATAAACAAACCACTTGTATTCATTAAAAAAAGGATCACCGGATGAAAAAATGCTGCTGAAACAACCCCGCCTGTAGCGGCAATTAGAGCTAATAGAAGCGGAATAAGGGCCAGTACAAATGAAATCATCGTCCCAATGGCTTCGTTTGTATAGTTGATCACAACATGAAAACTATTTAAAGCAAGAATCACCATGACCATATAAACGATCGCATAAGCTACTTTACTGATGGCACTTTTCTCAAAAGCATTCTGCATGGACTGTAGAAACATACTGAAAACGGTAAGCATGATGATTGATCCAAGGAGCTTCCCGTTGGCAACAAATTCATGGAATGCAAACTTTAAAACTCCTTGTCCCCATTGCTTGAAAGAAAACTTTTTTTCTCCTTTGATAAAATCATATAGGCTGCCTTTTTGGCTTTCTGGCAGAAATCCGTCATATTTGGTTTGAATATCTTCCCAAAATTGCTTCAACTCTGTTAAATCCATTGATTTTAACTGGGAATCTACCAATTCTTGAGGTGCAAGAGGTGTTGACGTTTCTTTTGTATCCTGCGATGGATCCTGTGAGGCTTGGACATTTGGAACATGTAAAAAAAATACGAAAAGAATAATAATAGGAATAATCTGCCACCATTGCTTCATTTAGAATTTCACCTCAATTTAATGGCATCTTTAACTGGGAATCAGTTTTATAATCGTTTCAATCATGACAGTTAGAATCGGTATGGCCATAGCAAGGATCAAAATTTTCCCTGCTAATTCAATTTTTGAAGCGAGTGCTCCTTGGCCTGCATCCTTTGTAATTTGCGAAGCAAATTCAGCAATATAAGCAATACCAATGATTTTCAAAATGGTTTCCACATAAACCAGATTTACATTTGCATTTACAGCCAGCTTCTCAAGCATATGGATAATTTCGTAAATCTTGTCTACTAAAAATAAAAAAATGGTACAGCCAACAAATACGATTAAGAGAAAGGCAAAATTGGGTTTCTGCTCTTTAATGATTAAGGCAAGAAAGGTTGCCACTAGAGCTAACCCGACTATTTTTACGATTTCAATGGCAGAGCCCCCCTTTCTATTGGAACAAGAAGACAGATTTTATTTTTTGGAAAAGATCATCCACGATGGATGCCACTTGAAATAAAATATAGATAAAACCAAATAACGTCACCCACTGGGCGTATTCCTTTTTACCAACCTGGTCTAGGACTGTATGCAAAAAGGCAACAACAATCCCCACCCCAGCGATTTTAAAAATAATATCCACTTCTAACCCCATTGCAGCTCCCCCTAGAATAATAAAATGATTAATAATAATCCTGACAGGAATCCCAGGCTTTTTACCATTTTTTCGTATTTTGACTGTCTATCAAGCGCATCTGCTTCTTCTCTCTCTAAATGCGAAAGAGTCAGCATGATATGTTTTTGCTGGGAATAGCGGTCGTGTCTGCCAAGCGTTTCCCCAAATTGCTTCATAATCTCAAATTCACCTTGCTTTAAGGCTGTTGATTTCCATACCTCTTTCAAACTTGATTCCCAAGCCTCTTTTACTGTTGTTTCCGAATCTGTAAGCTTCTTTGCAAAGGATTCGAAAAAACCGGATAAAGGTTTTGAGAGCTGATCAGAGAGTCTTCTTGCCGCTTCATGCAATGGTGTGTGCCCATACATAATTTCAGCTTCTAGTGATTGCAGACTAGAACGCAGCATTCGAAGCTGCCTTGGTCTTTCGCTGAAATTTCGTGATGCTTCAAAACCTGTCCAAGTGGTTGCAATAATAATGAAAATGGCACCAATAATTTTAATCATTTATGTCACTCTCACTTTTTGAATCAGTTCTTTTCCTTCTCCATCCAATAGATGTGTAACCGTTCCGGGTCCTTTATCCCTGCTAAGGACAATGAATCGGCGAAAGATGTTTTGCTCAAGTATTCCTTTAAGTGAGGGCCTATTTTTTATTTCTTCAAGACTAGTTCCATGCGTGGTCATCATCAGTTTTATTCCTGCATGAACTGCCTCCTGAATCGCCTCCGCATCTTCCTTTCGGCCAATTTCATCCACAATTAAAACATCCGGACTCATCGAACGAATCATCATCATCATTCCCTCTGCTTTTGGACAGGCATCTAAAACATCCACACGATTCCCAAAGGTCAACTGCGGAACACCGTTAACACACCCAGCTATTTCACTTCGTTCGTCCACAATACCTACCTTGTTTGCCTGGATCCCTTTTGTATAAACCCCGGTGGAAATGATTCGGGCAAAATCACGCAGCAAGGTTGTTTTCCCTGTTTGCGGGGGCCCAATCACCATCGTATTCATCCAAGTATCCTTATAAATAAAGGAAATAAATGGATCAGCAATTCCCACCTTCTCTCTGGCAATTCGAATATTAAAAGAAGAAATATCCCTAATTGCCTTGACCCTGCCGTCCTCAAGAATGACCTTTCCAGCAAGTCCAATCCGATGCCCTCCAGAAACGGTTATATATCCCCGTTTAAGTTCTTCCTCAAGGGTATAGATGGAAAAGTGGCTTATTTTATTCATTAAATGGAAGGCATCCTCCTGCTGAATTCGATACGATAGGAACTGGGGAGCTCCTTTCGTCGTAATTTCAATCGGCCGATTTATGCGAATTCGGATTTCTTCTAGCTCTTCTTTTTGATTAGGAGGGAGTTTACTGATTAGGTCTGCAATATTTTTTGGTAAAAAGTGAAGAATTGTTTCCACAATGTATCCTCCTTGTTGTTGCTTGTCTCATTATTTAAAATGTATGCCTTTTAAGGCGCAATATGACTTTCAAATCAGGCTATTCTTTCAAAATTTCATTTCCTTCTATTTTTTTCAGCCTAAATGATAGACGGTAAGAACCCCTTAAGGAATACTTCCTGCTTTGCAACAGTATTTTATAAAAAGAACATTGGAGGGGGGAGTCAACAAATGTATCGTTACCAACAACCGGATCGTATAGGTAAAAACCATGTCATAAAAGTTACCGGGGAAGGGGAGCTTGCAGTGCAGCCTGATATGGCCAACGTAAATTTAGGTGTCATGACCGAGAATAAGGTATTGATGGAGGCACAGCAGCAAAATTCAGAGGCGGTTAACAAGTTAATTCAATCACTATTATCCTTAGGGGTTCCTCGAAAGAATCTACAAACCTTTGATTATAGAATTGATTCCGAATATGATTTTGAGCAAGGGAAACAAACTTTTCGCGCATATAAAGTGACCTATATACTTAAAGTGAAATTAGAGGATTTAACATCAATTGGCAGGGTAATCGATACCGCGGTTCAAAACGGGGCTAACTATGTAGCAAATGTTCAATTTTCATTAAAAAATAAAGATGGGATTTATCAAAAAGCGCTTTCCCTCGCAATAAATAAGTCTATTGAAAAAGCTAAAACCATTGCAAACACGTTAAGGGTAACATTGAATCCAACTCCTAATTTGGTCATTGAAGACGGAACGCTTCCACCTCCTATTTTGAATCCTCAAATGACCTATGTGAAAGGGATTAGCTCCACTCAATTTGAACCCGGCGAACTTATAGTCAAAGCAACGATTTCAGCTGAATTCGAATATTAAAAAAGGATGGAATCGGGATATAGACGATTCCATCCTTTTTTCATTTACTAGTCATACTTTTTAACAAAATTATAAAGCTGCATTTCGGTTACCGGGCCATTATAGTGTTCACGGATCACACCATTTTTGTCAATCACAAAGGTTTCAGGCTGTCCTGTGACATTATATAATTTTGATATTTTAGCATTGTAATCAAAGACATAGGTTGCGGGTGTATTATATTTTTTCAAAAACTTCTTAACCCGGTCGATTGTTTCGCCTCTGTTCACCATAATCAATTTATATTGATCACCGTAATCTTTTGCAAAAGCTTCTAGTTCCGGTGCTTCCTCCTTACATGGTGCACACCATGTTGCAAAGTAATTCAAAACAACCACTTGACCGCGAAAGTCAGAAAGCTTTGTATTACTGCCTGCCAAATTTGGCAATTTAAAATTATAAGCTTGATCCCCTACATCTGTATGCTTCGCCTTACTCACTAAACTATAGGCGAAGAAGGCAAACATTCCAATTAAAAGGATCAACACGACTGATTTGATGACACGCTGGTTCATCGCATATCCTCCAAATTCCTACTTATTTATCCAGCTGTTTCAAGAACTCGATTTCTTTTTTAAGCTTGCTTTGTTTCTTGTCAATCACAAACAAATATGAAAATATAATCACCCAGGCAACCGAATAAGCAGCATACATAAATTCATAATTCATTTTACATTCCTCCTAATTTTCAATGCTTTCTCTTAATTTTTCTTTATATTGATCTACTTTAATTTTCATATTTTCGAGTGTTACGCCTTTGTTAAGTAAATAGGAATAAAGAAGAGTAAACGTCGCAATCGTAACCAACAAAGCTACAAGCATCGTTGGGGCAATCCCCTCTCCTTTTTGAGAAGGGCCCTCCCCAAAAACAATCGGATGAAGTTTTGTCTGCCACCAGCGAATTGCAAAGAATACAATCGGAACATCAACAAAGCCAATGATTCCGAATACAGCAGACAGCCTTGCCTTTTTATCCCAGACTCCATCCATATGACGAATCATGATGTATGCAATATATATAAAGAATAGGATTAACGTCGTAATTAAACGGGGCTCCCATACCCACCAAGTATTCCATGATGATTTTGCCCAAATGGGGCCAGTTGTTAGTACAATAAGAGTAAATACTACCCCAATTTCCGCGGAAACATAGGCATATGTATCAAAGATTCTTTTCCGCTTGATCAAAAACAATATGCTAAACAAAAAGGTGATAAAAAAGGCAAAAAAGGCCACCCATGCGGAACTCACATGAAAATAAAAGATCTTTTGTGCCGCACCCATTGTTTTTTCTTCCTCTGCATATAAGAAGATAAAATAAAGGGATAAAAGCATTGCAATAACCGTACTGCCAAATAATATTTTAGGTAACCTCGAGCCCTTTGCTTCGTCCAATTGAGGTAAAGGAAGCGTGACCTTTTCCCGTTCGAGATTCATACTCATTTCTTAAACCTCCAATACATAATCGATTAATAAAAATGAAACCACGAAGAAAATAATATCGTATGCTGTGACCATTTGCGTCCATGAAAGCGCACTTGATAATTTGCTCATATCCGTTAAAATAATCCTGGTTGCTTGGGTAACCCCAATTAAGATCGGACTTGTAATCGGAAATAATAATAATGGCAACAGCATTTCGCTGCTTCTGGAATTAGCAGCCAAGGCAGCTAAAAAAGTACCGATGGAAATAAACCCAAAGCTGCCGACAAAGATTACTAGAATAAAATAACCGACACTTCCAAGCATTTTGAAATCAAATAATAAGAATAAAAACGGGATGGAAACCAGTTCAACAATTAGAATCATCGTGAAATTTGCGATGAATTTTCCTAAAAAAATACTAGCAGCTTCCATCGGCGCCACCAATAAACCCTGAATCGTATCATTTCGCTGCTCGGAAATAAACGAACGGTTAAGGCCTAAGATACCGGCAAAAACGATAATCACCCAAATAATCCCAGGGATAACAGCCTTAGTTGTATTATTAGCCGGATCAAAGGCGAAGCTGAAAACCACGATGACAAGCCCGGCAAAAATAATCTGGGTTACTAATATTTGCTTTGTTTTTAATTCTGAGAGTAAATCTTTTTTTGCTAACATGAGCGCTGTTCGAAAAAGGTTCATGATGCTCCCTCCACCTGCAGCTCATATTTTTGAGAAACGATGCTAAGGGCCTGATCCTTGATGCGAAAATCATCGACAATTTTCCCATTTTTCACAATGATAATCCGGTCACAAATTTCAGCAGCTTGTTTAAAATCATGTGTAACCATCAAGGTTGTTGCCCCTTTTTCTTTCATGGAAAGGATTGCTTTGTTTAATATCGTTATCGCCCCTTGATCTAATCCAGTATGCGGCTCATCGAGTAGCAGGATTTCCGGATCATGAATAATCGCTCGGGCAATTGCAACTCTTTGGATCATCCCACGGGAAAAATTCTTTACCGGTTCATTTAAAAAGAATGACAATCCTACCTCTTTTACCAGTTCAACCGCTTTTTTTTCGACCTCTTTCACACCATAAACATTTCCATAGAACACAAGATTTTCTAAAGGTGAGTAATGATCATAAAGTAAGCTTGAATGGGGCAGGTATCCTAATATTTTTTTAATCTCCGTTTGGTTCTTTTTTAAATCCAAACCATTTACTTTGAGAATTCCCGAAGTGGGTTTTATTAGGGAAGCAAGCACCTTTAACAGGGTACTTTTCCCCGCACCGTTTGGTCCAAGAATGGCTACTGTTTCTCCTTTTTTAATAGAGAGGTCTATTCCGCGTAAAATTAATTTGTTGTCCGCTTGCTTAGTAAGTTTTTGTATTTCTATCATTGCAGTCCCCCCAAACTAGAAGCTTACTCTATATATTTCCGTAAACTCAATTTCACTTGGACCAAATGCTGTTTATATGCATTGAGTTTTGCCTGATAATCATCCTCAGACAGGCTTCCATCCCCGAAGGTTTCTTCGAGCTCAATCATTTTATCCAAAATAGCCTTTTGTTTTGCCATTAACAGCTTAAACGCTTTTTCTTCCTTATCTGCACCAAGCCTTTCCTCTTCCAATCTCGCTTTTCTTTTAAAGTAGGCAAAATAAGAGACTCCCGCGATGATCATGGCAAGCAATACGATTAAAAAGATGTGCGGGTTGAAGCGCCTTAGTGCAGATTGCTCCCACATGCGAATATGTCCAGGATTATGAAACGCAGGTGCCGTTCGTGTAACGGATGTTGTTTTAGCGCTATTTTTCTCTACCGCCGCCGCAGTTCCTTCTGTGGAAGGCTGTTTATCCTTGTTATAAAAAAGCGTAAAGGACTGGTCCACTTTAATTCCTTCGACGCTATAACCCCAATAGTTTTGATTTTCAAATTTAAAGAGTCCCTGTTCTGTTGCTTCCACACCCTTAAATTCAACACTTCCCATGCCTTCAGGGACTAGAACCTGCATCGTTTGCACAGGATAATCAAACGAAAGGGTAATTCCCTTCCCCTTTGGCATCCGATAACTGTAGGGAAGAACCTGTGTTTGATTAGCCGGGATTGAATCCTTTGTAATAAACCCTGTATCCATCTGTTTTATTGCTATTTTACTATCTAAAAAATTTAAATCTGTAGCTCCTGCCGGTAAAGTTGCCTTTAATACTCCGTCACTTTTTCCATCCCCGTTAAATTCCTTGGCAGTTTCATTCGAATAATTGACCATATTCATCATATTCGTGGAGCCATCTTCTGCAGGGCTTACTACAAGATAATGCATATCAATTGAAATCTTTGAGTTGGATGCTGCCATCCCATTTAAGGGAAGAAGCAGCAACAACCCAAGGAAGAAAATGGTGATCTTCTTAATCACTTCCCTTCCCCCTTTTTCTTTTTATAGCTTTTCATAGTTGCTTCAATTTCTCGTTCTATTTCAGCCATTAGCGCTTGATCCATCTTCTGTTCATCGACATGCTCGTCTTCTTTCATCAAAACGGCAATCTGAATCTCGTACTGCTTCTTTAAGTGGTGATAATCGGTTTGCGATATTTTATCCATTTTGTACTCAAATTCTAATTCATTGAGTGTTGTCAGCAGTGCTTCTTTCGTCCCAGCCATTTCCTGCTTTGCACTGCCCGGTAAATAAGCATCCCATTTAAAAAGTGGTGATATGGTTAAAAATAAACAGAGCAGTAATAATGCAACTGTAAAAATGATTGATATGATTGAGATATCGTGCATTTTGTTCACATCCTAGAGATACTTTTTACGTTCCTCATCAATCATGGAGGAAAGGATTTCTCCTTCAACCTCATCCTTATTTGCTTCAGCTTCAAGGACAGGTTCATCCCCTTCCTTTTTCCTCACCCATTTTCTAATGACGAAAAATAATGAAGCGGCAGCAAGTCCTAACACGACGAAAGGAAGAATCCAGGCAGTCAAGCTAAATCCACTTTTTTCGGGAGCAGTTAAGATTTCTTCACCGTAGATATTGACGTAATAATCGCGGATTTTATCCTTGTCCCAGCCCTTATTCATCATGCCAACTAGATCCTTCTTAAACTCTTTCGTAAGACTGCATGTATTTGGATCGCACTCAAAATGATCCTGTCCACAGCCGCATGTGCAGGAAAATTGTGAAGCTACAGCTTTAAATTCAGCTGATTTATAGTCGATGGTTTTGGCATCTACACGAAAGAAAGATGCTTGAAAGATAAATGCTATGAGGATAAGCCCAATAGAATATTTGTATTTCATACTAAGCCACCTCTTTACGTACTCCTGTGTATCTAGGAGTAATATTTTGATATTTTCCATTCCATACAGCAAACAATGCCCCAATCACAATCATGAAAGACCCAAGCCATAACCAATCCATCATAGGATTAACTTTAACGACAAATGTGGCCTTGCCATCATCTTCCCAGGCACTTAGGACAATATATAAGTCTTCTTTTAAAGAAGAAATAATTGCTACCTCAGAAGAAGGTTCTTCCCAGTTACCGTAAAAAACCTTTTGTGGTTCAAAGGAGCCAAGCTTTTTCCCATCCTTAAAGACAGTAACATCCGCGTAGACAATATCATTAATTCCTTCTTTTTTCTGATCCAGCCGTTCATAATTGATACGATAATCTTTAATGTCAATAGAGCCGCCTAAAGGAACCGTTTTCATCGTCTGCAAATCATAGTTTTGCGAACCTATAATCCCCATTGTGATAAAAGCAATCCCAAGGTGAACAAGATAGCCTCCATAGCGGCGGCGATTTTTAATCATTAAACGGTAAAGTGCGACGAATGGACTTTCCTTCGTCATTTTTCTCCTTGCTTTTACGCCTCGATAAAACTCTAAATAGTGGGTAATAAATAATAGAATAATAACTCCATAGCCGATAACCGCCCATGCTTTCTGGATACCGAGCACAATCATTAACACCATACCAGCCACTGCAAGGATAGCAGGAATCATAAAGTTTTTCTTTAAATTTTTTACAGTAGAACGTTGCCAGGCAAGCATTGGACAAACAGCCATCACAAACATCATCGATAAAAGAATTGGCGCTTCTACTTTATTAAAGAAAGGAAGCCCAACCGTTACCTTCGTTCCACGAACAGCCTCTGAAACGAGCGGAAAGATGGTTCCCCAGAACACGGCGAAAGCTGCTCCAACTAATAATAGATTGTTAACTAAGAAACTGCTTTCCTTTGAAACAAATGATGTAAATTCTCCTGCACTTCTTTTAAGGAGGTTATAACGGCTCATCAGCACGTATAATGCCCCAATGACGGCTACCCCCATAAAGATTAGGAAGTATAATCCGAGATTTGAGTTTGCAAACGCATGGACAGAGGTAAGAACTCCACTTCGGACCAGGAATGTTCCGAATAGTGTCAATGCATAGGAAACAATAATTAAGCTGATATTCCAAACCTTTAACATATTTTTTCGTTCTTGAATCATAACAGAGTGTAAAAAAGCGGTTGCCATTAACCACGGCATAAACGAAGCGTTCTCTACCGGATCCCATGCCCAGTATCCGCCCCAGCCTAGTTCAACATACGCCCATTGCCCCCCAAAGATATTGCCTAAGCTTAGAAACAACCAAGCAATAATCGTCCACCGTCTTGTCATTTTAATCCAAAAATCATCGACATTTTTCAGGATTAAGGCAGCCATAGCAAATGCAAAAGGAACAGCCAATCCAACATAGCCAAGATAAAGGGTCACAGGATGAATAATCATACCTGGATTTTGAAGCATTGGATTTAGGCCCTTACCTTCCGCAGGTATTTCTGTCAGTACGGCGAACGGTTTTGCTACAAAGCCAAGGATGAAAAAGAAGAAAACCGCATTGGCTAATAGAATCGCAGAAATATATGGAACCATTGGGTTCCCTTTCATTTTTTTAGAAAAAACAATCATGATCGAATACAATGTTAAGAAAAAAGTCCATAATAGCAGGGAACCGGAATTTCCTGCCCATAAAGCCGTGAGTTTATAAATAATCGGAAGCTCACTGCTTGTATAGTCTGTTACATATTCATATTGAAATTGAGAAGTTGCTAATAGATACAGTAATGAAATCATGGCAAAAGCTGCGCAGGTAAATAGGGCAACCATTGCCCCCTTACCACTATTGATAAACCGCTGATTCTTTGTGCTAATTCCTAGTGTCATAATGAGAAGAGCGTATATGGCAAGTGCTAATCCAATATAAATTGTGGCATTCGCGAATAAATACATTTTGTCACCTTCTTATGTCTCTCTCTTAGTTTTCTTTTGGTGGCTTGTTTAACATTTTTGCGTGTTTTTTAGGATCATAGTTTTTCATATCTTTTCCCTCATATTTAGAAGGGCATCTCGTTTTTACCGATTCCGCTTTGAAATGGTCCTTTGTTGTCGGTGACCCTTGGAGAATGACAATGACTCCTTGAGAGAAATTATCCGGTTTTGGTCCGTTATGAATGACATGAAGCGTATTACCTTCGTTATCCTTCAAATCAAACTTCAATTCAATTTTGTCGGGATTCCATTGAATGGTCTTTTCTTGTAATAAGCCTTCGACGGTGACAAAATCATCTTTATGTTGGTCCTGTGTGGCAAGTAATTGTTTCATCGTTAATTCAATCCCGCTTGACCCCGGCGTTGCGGCCATCAAGAGAAAAATAATCGCCCCTGCAATTACAAAGCCTCCAAGCAATACGAGTGTGTTTTTCTTCATTCTCAGCACCCCATCAAATTAATTTTTTCATTTGTTCGTCGTATGTCTCTTGATCAATTTTTCCAGTCAATAGCTTTTTACGAAGCTCCTTTTTTTGTTCTACATTTGCAGACTTACTATCTTTTTTTATGGTTTGTTTCGATTGTTGCTGTTTATTTTTAATGGCTCCCTTTGCTTCTCTTTGCGGTCTACCTTTGAATCCCATATATACAAGAGCACCTGCAATGATAATTGCTAATCCGATTATAGTAGCACCGCCAACCCCGATAATCGGTTTTGGATTTGGATTCTCGGTGCTTGTACTGTTATTGAGCACTTGATAGGTTGAAGTAGAACCGCTTACCTCTTTATGGTTTTCATCATTTGGGGCTTGCTGTTTATTAATGGCAGCCATTGTTGATTCAGTTCCAGATTTCTTATAAGAGAACGAATATTTCATTGAATCCCCAATTTTAACGTTTTTGTATTGGTAGTAGAAAAGATCCTCTCCATACTCACTTTTTTCTGTATTTTGTGGTTTAGGATTCATTTGAATTTCTTTTGCCTTCATTGGTGCATAAAAAATTACGTCAAGCTGCTTAATTTCCGCATTATTTTTTAGTTTGTATGTAAAGCTTTTCTTATCCGCAACTTTTATTGAATTTGTGTAATATTCGATGACGAATCGATATGTTTGGTTATTTTTTATTGGATTTTTCGGTTTCCAGGTAACGATGCCTTTTTCTTGATCAACATCATATGGCCGCTGAACCTCCGGCTTATTTACATCAGGAAATTCTGCCACTAAATAAGCCTGAAAGTTTTTTTCCTTTGCAGGGACAGGAATTTCAACTTTACCGTTAAAATCTTGCCCGCTTTTATTAGTAATCGTTCCGTATTGACCCACTAGTAAGGATGGAGTGTCTTTTGGCCAATCCTCCGGGTAATCAAATTCCGGCATTACCTGTATTTGCATTTCTTTAAACGGAAACTTTTCTGCCTTAAATTCCATTTCCGCACTTGCATTTTGTAAACAAAAGCTGGACAAAAACGAGGCAAAAATGAATAAGACAAGCCATTTCTTTTTTAGCATTTAGATCCCCCTTAATTGGAAAACTCATCACCAGAAAGTACTATTTTCCACCATAGCCCTCTTCGGAATAAATATAATCCGTAATAGCTCCCGATGGTTGATTCACTCTTGAACATTTTGTTAAAGGAGGAAAATCGCCCTGTTTTTGACAAAAAAACAACACAAAATATTCACATGTAATGAATAGGGAATAAAAAGAACCTGAATCCAATTGATTCAGGTTCTTTACTCTTCCATATCTAATGACCGAATATAGGAAACAATATCGGTGATATCTTTCTCTTTTAATTGTCTTACCCCTTCAAGTCCTTTTAAGGATGGGCCCATCCTAGTGCCTTCACGGCCATAAGCCGTACTAATCCAAATTTGCTTATTGGAAGTGAATTTTAAATATTGTGGATTTGCAAGAGCTGTCCCCATTTTTAATTTTCCCGCGCCTGACTCTCCATGACAATTAAGACAATACAGATTATATTGTTTCTCTCCACTCTCGATATTTCCAGAGATCGTTTTTGGCACAGCAAATTTAATTCTGTTGGTTTGCCAACTTCGGATAAAGGTAACGAGTTGGTTTATATCTTTTTCGGACAATATTGTTCCGTAGGCTGGCATATCTGTCCCATTTCTGCCAGATTTCACATACTCATATAGATCACGATTTGTCACCGTACTTAAGAATTGCTGATTATTAAGAGCTGTCCCGACCTTTGTGCCTTCACCCTTACCAGTTTGTCCGTGACAGGCAAGACAATGTTGACGATAAATTTTTTCACCTGCTACTATCGCTTTAGAGTCCTTCTGAACGGGAATAAATCCCTTTCCAAGGAAAGCAGCAGCAATTAAAATCAAAGCAAAAAATCCAACAAATAATTTCTTCAAAGGCTATCCCTACTTTGGTTCAGGTGTTGGTGTTGGATCCCCATATTCTTTATATTTTTCATTTATTAATCGATAAATTTCTTTTGGATTTTTACCATCCAGATGCATTTGTACCGCCTCCCGGGCGATATTGATACAAATGTCTCACGATATACTCATCGAATCCCATTGTTCCACTTTCATATTCGAATCAAATTTATCAATATAACAACTTAAATTACTATCATGCCCATCCGTACCACAGCCGCAAAAACACGGGACCTGTGCCAATACCTTTGGATAGTTCGAGGCCATTACATAGGTTTCTTTTATTTTTGCAGATGAGTTTAAAACGTAATCCGGTAAAGGAGCATTTTTTTTATCAAATTTTGTGTTGGCTTGATTCGAACTGCATCCGACAGCAATAAATACAATTATTATACTCATCAAAAATAATGAGCCAATTCGCTTCATTTTCAATTTCCTCCTTCCTAATCCTAATTTCATGTTCATTTTAGCAAAACATTTTTTTGCAAACGGCCCTTAATTCTTACTATTTAGTGAAGTTTTATGGTTTTAATCGTTTTTATAGTGATTCTGTTCAGCTGGTCATGACCCTTTTTGCAGCCAGCCTTCCTGGAATGCAAAGGCCGCTGCCTGGACACGATTATTCATGTGAAGCTTTTCCATAATATTTCTTAAATGATTTTTAACTGTATTTTCGGAAATAAGTAATGCTAGGCCAATTTCGCGATTCGTCAAACCTTTCATAACATGGACTAATATTTCTTTCTCACGCTTTGTCAAAAGGTCTTTTTTGGTAAAGAATAATCCCACTTGCCTTCGGCTGTATTTTTGCTCCCCTGACAGGTTTTCAATGATTTTTCCCGTCATTTGCCCAGTAATGACGTTTTCCCCCCTAAAAACCATATGTACAAATGTCAGTAATTCATTAGGAAGTAAATCCTTTAATAAATATCCTTTAGCTCCAGATTTAAGTGCCTCAACTAATAACTCTTCCTGGTCATTCATCGTTAGCATTAAAACTTTTACTTCTTTCAATTCGGTTACAATCATTTTCAATGCTTGAAGCCCATCGATAACGGGCAAATTCATAGCTAATAAAATTACATCAGGTTTTTTTTCTCTAGCTATTTCATATGCTTCTTTTCCGTTATACGCCTTTCCAACAATTTGTAGAGATGGATCTTCTGAGAGAATACTTTCCATGCCACGAATAAACACATGATGATCATCAGCTAAAAGAATTTTTATTTTATCCATTAGACTCCCCCTAATCTTAAAAGGCAAATTAATATCTCTATATAGGAACTGGTTACACAACTTCATTTTATTCTTCCAACGAAGTACACACTAGTAAGGGAGGATTAGTTTAATAAATTGTTCAAAACTTTCTTTGCAAGATTTCACAAAATTTTCATATATAGAAGAAATCTAAAGAAAAAACAAAAAGGCCTTAGACGCTATATACCGTCTAAGGCCTTCTATAAATTTCTTAAGCTCTTGATACGTAAGAAGCTTCTGTAGTATTGATGATAAGCTTGTCACCTTGGTTTACAAAGAATGGAACTTGAACAATTAAACCAGTTTCAAGTGTTGCTGGTTTTGTACCGCCCGACGCCGTATCACCCTTAATTCCAGGCTCCGTATCAGTCACTTCAAGTTCAACTGTGTTTGGCAATTCAACCCCAAGAGTTTCATAATTAAACATCATAATATGAACTTCCATATTTTCTTTCAAGAACTTTAATTCATACTCGATGCTAGTTGCCGGAAGCTCAACTTGCTCGTAAGATTCCATATCCATAAATATATGTTGATCTCCGCTTGCATAAAGATACTGCATCTTGCGGTTATCAATTTGGGCTTTTTCAACCTTCTCACCGGCACGGAACGTTTTTTCTTGTATAGCTCCGTTACGAAGATTACGCAGCTTGGAACGAACAAAAGCTGCACCCTTACCTGGTTTTACGTGTTGGAAGTCAATGACGCGCCAAATACCGCCATCCACTTCAATCGTTAAGCCTGTTTTAAAATCGTTAACAGAAATCATGCAATAAATCCTCCTATATACATTACAAAATAATTAGATCTTTTGTTGAGTGAGTCAGAGCTTCATTACCAGTCTTCGTGACCAATGTGTCATCTTCGATTCGGACGCCGCCAAGCTCTGGAATATAAATTCCCGGTTCACATGTAACCACCATTCCTGGTTCTAAAACAAGGTCAGAACGAAATGAAAGAGCAGGACCTTCATGAACTTCAAGACCAATTCCATGGCCAGTTGAATGTCCAAAATATTCACCGAATCCTTTTTCAGTTATGTAGTCTCTTGTTATCGCATCAGCTTCTTTACCTGTCATCCCAGGTTTAATGCCTTCCATTCCTCTGAGCTGCGCATCCAGAACAATCTCATAAATATTCTTAAGCTTTTCATCCGGCTGTCCCACTGCTACTGTCCTTGTGATATCGGATACATAACCTTTATAATATGCACCATAATCAAGGGTAACAAAATCCCCCGTTTCAATTACTTTATCACTTGCTACACCATGTGGAAGTGCAGAGCGCTGCCCTGAAGCTACAATTGTATCAAATGAAGAAGATGTCGCTCCAGCCCTTCTCATAAAGAACTCTAATTCATTCGCTACCTCAAGCTCAGTCTTCCCAGGGCGAATAAAATCTAAAATATGTTTAAACGCAGCATCAGCAATATCTGCTGCTTCCTTTAATATCTTAATCTCTGCATCCGTCTTAATCAAGCGTAATTTTTCAATTACTCCTGAAACCGGCAGCAGCTCCCCTTCAATTTCTTTCTCATAGGATTTAAATTCAGAAAAAGTTAAATAGTCCGCTTCAAAACCAAGCTTGTTGATTCCAAGCTGTTTGACCTGTTTCGCCACTTCCTCTGGAATCGTAGTTGAAAATTTAATAATTTCGAATCCTTGACATTGCTTTGAAGCCTGCTCAATATAGCGAAAATCAGTTATAAATAATGCTTTTTCAGAACTAATTAAAACGACACCTGCGGTTCCGGTAAAGTTTGAAACATATCGGCGGTTGTAGGAGCTTGTAATTAATATTCCATCAATCCCGTTTGCCGCAAAACTTTCTCTTAATTTCTCTAATTTCACCATGGGTTTCTACTCTCCTTTTAAAAGGCAGTTTTAGAACTATGTACTTGGTTTTGCACAACAAAATTATTTTATCATAATAGATTAAATCCGCCTAATCATGATGATTAACTAGCTGTCTCTTTTCGCTTCATTACGGTATTTTGGTACTCATAATTAATGGAATATCCTATAAAAATTCCATATACGATATATAAACAAACTGAAGAAATCAAGGTATCTCTGTTTAAGTCCACAATAGGATCCATACTCGGAAAAAGTGGGTTTAATACAAAGAATACCAATAAAAATAAGACAATCCCATAACCTAGTCCAAACCAAAAGCCAGTAAACTTTCTTAATGCAGCATAATAAATAAATGCAACCACAACGGAAATGCATCCAAGTAATAGTATGGAGATTAGCGTTCCAATCCAACCGTACTTCCAACTGCCAAGGGCCCATGGCTCTAGAAGGATATTTGGGCGAATCTCCGTAAAATTAAAATAGTAAGCTAACCAGCCGATTGTACTCCAAAAAAGTCCCCCAATTAGCCCTGTCCAAAAAACCATCATTGGGAAGGACATTGGTTTTGGATACGTTTTTTCCTTGCGATCATTTTCCATGGAATAGACCTCCTTTTATCTTTTATCCAATGGATATACTGAGTTTTTTTGAGTATGCTCCCATAATGTTCTTACTTTTTATTATGTCCTTCGGATTTCATTCCCTTGCATATAAAAATTTTTTTAATTTAAATGGAAAAATTATTACATTCATAGAGGTTTTTTCTTTTTTCTAGTAGAATAAATTTAAGTACATACAGATTTACTTTCTGCTAATGTGCAACTTTGTTAAGGTTGGTGTAATGTACATGTCTAAAACTCAAAAACCAGTTTACGGCGGCCAGGCGGTTGTCGAAGGCGTTATGTTCGGCGGAAAGCATCATTATGTTACCGCCATTCGCAGAAAGGACCATTCTGTTGAATATTTCCGTTTACCTCGAAAGGTAAACCCTCAATTGGCAAATCTGAAAAAGATTCCATTTCTCCGTGGAATCATTGCGATCATTGAAGCTAGTGCAAATGGTTCCAAGCATTTAAATTTTTCAACCGAAAGATATGATGTGGACCCTAAAGATGATCATACAATAAAAGAAAAAGAAGGTTCGAAGCTTAGTATGTACCTGGGGGTTGCTGTAATTGGTGTTATTTCCTTTTTGTTTGGGAAATTTGCTTTTACGTTAATCCCTGTCTTCCTAGCCGAATTAACCAGAACCATTTTTCCATCCGATTTTGCACAAGTGCTTGTTGAAGGCTTTTTTAAGCTAATCTTATTACTTTGCTATATTTATTTTGTTTCCCTTACACCTTTGATTAAAAGGGTGTTTCAATATCATGGTGCTGAGCATAAAGTAATCAATACCTTCGAATCAGGAGCGGAACTAACGGTGGAAAATGTTCAAGCACATTCCCGGCTTCATTACCGCTGTGGCAGCAGTTTTATCTTGTTTACGGTTATTGTTGGGGTATTTGTTTATATGCTTGTCCCAACTTCGCCTTTATGGTTACGCATTGTTGATCGGCTGGCATTAATTCCTGTTGTGCTTGGAATTGCTTTTGAAGTCTTACAGCTTACCAATAAGCTTAGAGATATTCCTGTATTAAAGTATTTAGGTCTCCCTGGTTTATGGCTTCAATTGTTAACAACAAAAGAACCAGATAATGACCAGGTGGAAGTGGCGATTTTGTCCTTTAAGGAACTGTTAAGTATGGAAGAGGCAACAGAGAAGCAAGTAGAGATAGAGGAAATTGTCTAATCTTTGCCTTTTCCGTGTTTAAAAGATAAAAAAAATGCTTAAGATGCTCATAGGGAGGTGGCTTTCTTGAAAAATCGGACACCCGTTATCATTGTTGGCGGGCTAATACTTCTTGCTTTATTGGGGATTTTTGCAACATTTACTAATAATCCTTCTGCTTTTCTTCAGAATATACTTGTCATTGCATTGGTTGGTCTCGTTATCTTTTTCCTTGTTCGAAGGTTTTCAAATTCGAGCCCTCAGAAAAAAGAGCAGCGGGCATTTCTTAAGGCAGCGAAAAAGTCAAAAAAACGCTTGCAGCATAAAGGGAAGGACTCAGTAATTAAGAGTTCTTCTCTTGGGACCCTCTCATCTTTAAAGAAAAGCAATCGAATCAAAAAGAAATCTCCTGCTCACTTAACCGTCATTGACGGAAAAAAAGGCAAAAAGAAAAATCGAGCGTCACTTTAACGCTCTTTTTTTTTGCCTAATATGCCCATGCTTTTAAAAATCTTTCTGCATGTGCTCTCCCGATCTCAACTATTTTTTGCTTTTTTTCATCAGTCAAGCTAAATTCAATTAAGTTTACCCCCTCTGCAGGAATAAAAATAATATTCCTTGCATGCTTTTTGGATATATACCGGGCATCGTGGGCATCCTTCATTGTTTCAAATAATGCGCTAAATAGCTGGATACCATTTTGGATTTTATGTTTTTGGTGTTCATATTCGCTTGTACTTAGTTTGATTCCGATTACAGGCCTCTTAATCTTACCGTCATCTGTATCAAACAGCCACATTGGAAAGTTGCTTAGGACTCCACCATCTACGATGACGTCTATACCCTCAATGGAACGCATTTTTACCGGTTCAAAAAAGTAGGGAATGCTGCAGCTCATTCTAATTGCTTTTGCTATAGAAAAGGAACCTGGTGTGATACCGTATTTCTCCAAGTCATCTGGCAGGACAATTAACCGGCCATTTGAAAGATCTGAGGCAACCACTCTAAGTTTTTTTGGAGGAATATCTGAGAATGTCCTTATTCCTTTTGCCTCTAATTTTTCTGTCATCCATTTTTCAAATGCATTTCCTTTATATAGTCCAAGTTTGAAATAGACAAGCAGCCATTTCGCCAATGAAAAAGGAAGTAAGGTTTTTCTTGCATCCAGCATGGTTGTAATATCTAACTCTTCGAGCAATTGATAAATTTCTTTACTTGAGTATCCAGCAGCAAGTAATGCAGCCACGATTGAGCCTGCACTTGTTCCGGCTACCCGTTCAAATTGAAATCCTTGGTTTTCAATTTCCTCACATGCACCAATTAGTGCAAATCCTTTAATACCCCCTCCAGAAAAAACGCCGTCTATTTTCATGGCAGCCACTCCCAAAGTTGATATACTCACTGTTACATCTTTAAGCGCGATGTTAAAAAAATAGTACGGTGGACAGGGAGAAAATTTGTGTAGGGATAGTCGTGGCAACGAAATGGCCGCAAAATTATAAGAAACATCGTGGCGTCCCCGATGTTTCTTTTTATATTTATATACGTTTTGCCCCAATAAATCTTGGCTTCCAATAGCTATTGGTTGTATAGGTAATGGAAACACCATTTGATGTGACGGACTGAATCATTTTTCCGCTGCCAATGTAGATGGCAACATGGGTTGGACGGCTTGCTTTATTTGGACCAAAAAACATTAAATCTCCGACTCTTAAAGATGATTTAACTCGTTTTCCTTTTGTGTAAAACATTTGCGCTGCTGAATGTGGTAAATTCTTTCCTGCTTTACGATAAGAGTAACTTACAAGTCCTGAGCAATCGAAACCTCTAGAGCTCATGCCGCCCCATCTATATGGAACACCAAGATTTGCTTTTGCTACTGAAATCGCTTTCTTATGATAGTATGCCGCTTCTGCTTTATCCCCCATAGGTGTAAACAATGAACTTATTGTAATGGCCATAACGAAAACTGCGATAAGTTTTTTTAACATCTTGTTTGATCCCCCTGTGAGGTGTTTTGTTATTTTTAATATATAAAAAAAAGATAACGTTTACATCACAGGTAGATTACAGTTATATTACATTTTTCGACGTTTCTTGTAAAAATGTCATAAAGAAAAATGTCTAGTTTGTTATAAATGTAGGAGATTTTGTCATTTTTTATGTACTTTGATTCGTTTTTTCGACTAAAAAATAGAAGAGGGCTGCCTCAAAATTGAGACAACCTCCTTGGGTATCTTATAAACCACATTTCAATTGTGCACCACAATTTGTACAGGTGTTACAGCCGCCGATTTCTTTTACTTTTCCTTTGCGGCAAACCGGGCATGTGTTGCCTACTTCAGAACCAATTGTTACATCTGTAGAACGAAGATCAGTTATTGTATCGACTAGGACAACATGCTGTTTTGGTTTATCTTCAAACATGGATAATTGTTCTTCTGTGTTTTCTTCGGCTTTAAGGGTTAGTACTTGAGAATCACGTGAACCATCGACGTAGACGGTACCACCTTTGGCACCACCACGATATAGGCGCTCATAAACCTTTTCTACCTGTTCAACACTATAGCCTTTAGGCGCGTTTACCGTTTTACTGATTGAGCTATCAATCCAGCGTTGGATGACACATTGTACATCTGCATGGGCTTCCGGTGCCAGTTCCATCGCTGTTACGAACCAATTTGGAAGATTGTTCTTATCTGCTTCTGGATTCTGTTCAAGATATTCTTGAACGATATCAGCATTTACTTCAATAAATTTACCAAGACGTCCACTTCTGAAGTAAGAGAAAGAGAAGTAAGGTTCTAATCCTGTAGAAACCCCAACCATGGTACCGGTGGATCCCGTAGGAGCGACAGTTAGTAAGTGTGAATTTCTAATTCCGTTCTTTAAAATAGACTGGCGAATATCTTCCGGCATTTTTTCCATGTAACCTGTTTCGATAAATGCCTGTCTTAAACGATTTGTTGCTTCATGTGTTTCACCTGTTAAGAATGGGAAGCTTCCCTTCTCTTTCGCCAGTTCTACAGATGTTCTGTAAGCTGTTGTAGCAATTGTTTCAAAAACTTCATCTACAAGTTGGTTTCCTTTTTCGGAGCCATACTCGGTTTCACAATAGATAAGTAAATCGTGTAAGCCCATTACACCTAAACCAACGCGGCGTTCTCCGAGTGCTTGCTTTTTGTTTTCTTCTAAGAAGTAAGGAGTCGCGTTTATAACGTTGTCTTGCATCCTTACTCCGACTGCAACTGTTTTCTTAAGTTTCTCAAAATCAACCGTTTTTGTTTGCTTATTTGCCATTTCTGCAAGATTCACAGCGGCAAGGTTACATACGGAAAACGGTGCAAGTGGTTGTTCCAGTTTGTTATCCTATCGGCTTTTTATCCGATAGTTCTTACGGTTGACTTCCCGTAAGTTCAGCATATCTTTTCATTACACAATGTAATGCTGCGGCCTCGTGGATGGGTTATATTCTCTTTCGAGGTTCACCATCTATGCGTTGCCCCTGACTGAACCTTTACATCCAGCCTTCGGTTCGGATTCTCAATCTCAGAGTCCCCGCTTTATTCCGCAGTTTTTAACGTGAGGCAAACTAAGCCACTTTACCACACGGATTTGTTGCAACTACTTTCTGTCCATATGCCTTTGCATTTGTCATATCGTTGGCATTGTCAATAAAGAAAATTCCTGGCTCTGCTGAATAGGTTGCACAAATGTTAATTAAGTTCCAAAGTTCTTTTGCCTTAATCTTTTTGTATGTCCGTATTTTATAGCCAAGTTTTTCCCAATCACGAACGTCTCCAACTTTATGCCATTCTTCATTGTAAACCTTCATTTCTTCTTCATTATAGTGCTCAACATATGGGAAACGAAGTTCATAGTCACTATCATTTTCAACAGCTTCCATAAATTCTTTTGTTAAACAAACAGAAATATTTGCACCTGTTAAGAATTCTGAATTATGGACTGCAAAAGTACCTCCGACTTCTAACTTTTCTTCCGCATCAGCGATAATTCCTTCGCTAAATCCACCCATTCCAGGGATGTTTTTATAATTTACAATTCCTTGGTACATAGCAGTTTCTTGAAGTGTTAATGGCATAAACTTCAACTTATCTTTCGCATGCTTTTTGATCGTTTCATCTTTTGTATTTTCAATTAAAAACCGTAGAATTCTTGGATTTTGCATTTTTGAAATAATGAATTCAATAATATCTGGATGCCAGTCAGCCAGCATGATCATCTGGGCACCCCTGCGCGAGCCACCTTGTTCCACCAGATGCGTTAATTTCGCAATATCATCCAACCAAGATACAGAACCTGATGATTTACCGTTTACGCCTCTTGCCAAGGTATTACGTGGTCTAAGTGTTGAACCATTCGTTCCAACACCGCCTCCGCGGCTCATGATTTCCATTACCTGCTTTCGGTGATCCGAAATCCCTTCACGAGAATCAGCTACAAAAGGCATCACGTAACAGTTAAAAAACGTTACATCCGTATTCGCCCCTGCACCGTAAAGAACACGCCCCGCAGGAATAAAATTCATATTTACGAGCTCATTATAAAACCTTTCAAACCACTCTCTCCGCTTTTCCTCTGTCGTTTCAACGGAAGCAAGTCCTGTGGCATTACGTTTCGCAATTTGCTCATAAAAAATTTCTAAAGGTTTCTCAATAACATCAAGTGAGCGAGAAATAATACCTGTGCTCGCTTCTTCCGGATCATCTAATACTCCTCTGAATTCCTCTTCCACTAAAACTTTAGCCTTTTTATTCTCCCAGTCTATGTCTGTGATGTATCCAAGACCACGTGCTGGAAATTTTGGATCCTCTTTGATTGTAAGAACGACAAAGTCACCATTTTTGAGGGTAATTTTTTCAGTGTCTTTAAAGGTGTACCGGTCCAGCATGACCAAGCGTGAAACACCCTTGTGAGTTATTTTCATATCAGGGGTAACTGGGTGTACCTGGGGAAATAAGTGGATCTCCTCATTCAACCTCTCGAAATCAATATTCATTTTTTGTCTAAACACAACCGACATGAGAACAACTCCTTCAAATAATAAAATCAATCTATTGTGCTAGTTCTAGTAGTTTCATGCTAGACCTAGTTGCTTTAATACATTTAAGGTACCATATCGGCACACAAAAAATCAACATATAGTGTTCGTAATAATTTCGACACCACTACATATTGTAAATGACGCAAAAAATATTTATTTTGTCAAACTTAAAAAAAAATAGATTTTAAAGCAAATTAAAGTTTTCATTTGGTTTTCGAGGTAAAACGAGTAATTTTAACAAATTTCGCAGTTTGCTCTTAAATATACCCCTCGTATTTTATTCAAAAAAAGAAAAAGCGACATTCCGCCGCCTTTTAATCGGTTATCTCTTAAAATTCCATTCATCACTTTCATAGCGCTCTTTTGCTAACTTTTGAACGTATGCGAGCTCTTCTTCAGTTAATTGATAAGGCTCAAGATCAATATTGAGTCCTTCTGCAAACCCTTTATAAAATGCCTCTTTTGCTTCCTCTAAGGTAATTCTTCGCTTGCTAATATCATTGATGGCAACGGCTTTATTCTTGAATGCTTTTTGCATCCGTTCCTTTACTCTTTCACTTGGATATTTAAATAAGCTAAATAACTTATCTTCCTCTAAATCCAATAAAATCGAACCATGCTGTAAAATAACGCCCTTTTGCCTTGTCTGGGCACTGCCTGCCACTTTACGCCCTTCAACAACCAGCTCATACCAGCTAGGAGCATCGAAACAAACTGCAGAACGGGGGTTTTTTAATGCATCCCTCTCCTCTGCTGTCTTTGGAACAGCAAAATAGGCTTCTAAACCTAAATGATGAAATCCCTTCAAAATCCCCTCAGAGATGACCCGGTAAGCCTCTGTTACCGATTGGGGCATTTCAGGATGGTCTTCAGAAACAATAACACTATATGTAAGTTCATGTTCATGAAGAACACCACGTCCGCCAGTAGGTCTTCTGACAAAACCTAGTTGATGTTTTTTTACTGCCTCCATATCAATTTCTTTATCTACCTTTTGAAAGTAACCAACAGAAAGTGTTGCCGGATTCCAACCATAAAAACGAATGACAGGGGGAATTTTCCCTTCACTGTGCCAATCAAGTAAGGCTTCATCAAGAGCCATATTGAATGATGGAGAGCCATTCCCTGAATCAATAAAACGCCATACTTCTTTTTCCATTTTCAAGACCTCATTTTTATGAATAATAATTTACTTTGGCGATTCTTAGTCTACCAAAATCTGATATGAATTCAAAATGAAATATTTCTGCTATAATAATTTTTGCGGGCACAAAAAAGATTTTTCCTAATGTATCTTTACTGCAGTAGAGGTTGACTTATATAATAAAAATTAGTGCAGCAAGCTTGAAAGGAGCATTTTAATTGAATTCACTTATTAGTCTATTAATCATTATCGTCGCGGTTGCAATCTACGCTGTATTCAATTACCTTTATCAGAAAAAGATTGTCAAAACCGTCTCTGAAGAAGAATTCCGTGGGGGCTATCGCAAAGCGCAGTTGATTGATGTGCGCGAACCGAATGAATTTGATGCCGGTCATATCTTAGGGGCTCGAAATATTCCAATGTCTCAAATTAGAATGCGAATGAAAGAAATCCGCCCAGATATGCCTGTATACCTATATTGCCAAAGCGGAATGCGCAGCGGCCGGGCAGCACAGTTTTTATATCGTAAAGGATACAAAGACTTAACCCAACTTCAAGGCGGCTTTAAAAAATGGACAGGTAAGGTAAAAGCAAAATAATGAGCATTTTTCAAAGAGACCATTGTTCGCTGAAACGGTGGTCTTTTTATATTCCCTGTCCCATCATTATTCTTCACTTACGGAGCACTATGGGCCNGTCTTTTTATATTCCCTGTCCCATCATTATTCTTCACTTACGGAGCACTATGGGCCCCTGGATAGGTCCTGCATTCATGCTTTTTTCTCGTTCACGGGCACTATGACCCCTTGATAGTTCCCGCTCTCTTGCTTTTTCCCCGCTTACGGGCACTATGAGACCTGGATAGGTCCTACATTCATGCTTTTTCCTCGTTCACGGGCACTATGACCCCTTGATAGTCCCCGCTCTCTTGCCTTTTCCCCGCTTACGGGCACTATGAGACCTAGATAGGTCCTGCATTCATGCTTTTTCCTCGTTCACGGGCACTATGACCCCTTGATAGTCCCCGCTCTCTTGCCTTTTCCCCGCTTACGGGCACTATGAGACCTAGATAGGTCCTGCATTCATGCTTTTTCCTCGTTCACGGGCACTATGACCCCTTGATAGTCCCCGCTCTCTTGCCTTTTCCCCGCTTACGGGCACTATGAGACCTAGATAGGTCCTGCATTCATGCTTTTTCCTCGTTCACGGGCACTATGACCCCTTGATAGTCCCCGCTCTCTTGCCTTTTCCCCGCTTACGGGCACTATGAGACCTAGATAGGTCCTGCATTCATGCTTTTTCCTCGTTCACGGGCACTATGACCCCTTGATAGTCCCCGCTCTCTTGCCTTTTCCCCGCTTACGGGCACTATGAGACCTAGATAGGTCCTGCATTCATGCTTTTTTCTCGTTCACGGGCACTATGCCCCCTTGATTGTTCCCGCTCTCTTGCTTTTTCCTCGTTCACGGGCACTATAACCCCTTGATCGTTCCCGCTCTCTTGCTTTTTCCTCGTTCACGGGCACTATAACCACTTGATTGTTCCTGCTCTCTTCCTTTTTCCCCGCTTACGGGCACTATAACCCCTTGATCGTTCTTACTACACTGATTTCAACCCAATTACGGGCTCTAGGAGCCACTAGTGGTTCCTAGAGTCTTGACTTCCCTAGCACTTGGGAATAATTACTTTACTTCTATAAAAAGATGAGGGTGAATTCCTTAATAGAATCCACCCACCGAAAGATCAATTAATTCTTCTTATATCTTAACACAGGTTTACGTGCTGCTTTTGTTTCGTCCATACGTCCAACGATGGTTGTATGTGGCGCCTCTTGAACGATTTCAGGATTCTCCTCTGCTTCCTTGGCAATTTGAATCATCACATCACAGAAAGCGTCTAGGGTTTCTTTTGCTTCGGTTTCAGTCGGCTCGATCATCAAGCATTCTTCCACAATTAATGGGAAGTAAATAGTTGGTGGATGATATCCGAAATCAAGCAGACGTTTTGCAACATCTAATGTACGGACACCCAACTTCTTCTGGCGTCTCCCGCTTAATACAAATTCATGCTTACAATGCTTATCAAATGGAAGCTCATAATGATCTGCAAGTCTTCTCATCATATAGTTTGCGTTTAAAACTGCGTTTTCAGTAACAGCTTTTAAGCCGTCAGGACCCATTGAACGGATATATGTGTAAGCACGGACATTAATACCAAAGTTTCCGTAGAATGGCTTCACGCGTCCAATTGAGAGTGGACGATCATAATCAAGCACATAGTCTTCCCCGCGTTTTGCGACAACTGGCTTTGGCAGGAATGGAATTAAGTCAGCTTTTACACCGACAGGACCTGAACCAGGTCCGCCGCCGCCATGTGGGCCAGTAAAGGTTTTATGAAGATTTAAGTGAACAACGTCAAATCCCATGTCCCCCGGTCTTGCTTTTGAAAGAACAGCGTTAAGGTTTGCTCCATCATAATAAAGCTTTCCGCCTGCATCATGAACAATTTCAGCTAGCTCTACAATATTTTCTTCGAAAAGTCCGAGTGTATTTGGGTTCGTCAACATTAGCGCTGCTGTATCTTCGCCAACCACTCTTCTTAAATCCTCAAGGTCAACAAGACCGTTTTCATTAGACTTAACTGTAACGGTTTCAAAGCCAGCAATCGTTGCAGACGCAGGATTTGTACCATGGGCTGAATCCGGAACAATAACCTTTGTCCGGTTGAAATCACCATTAGCCTCGTGGAAAGCACGGATTAACATTAACCCGGTCCACTCCCCGTGGGCACCTGCAGCCGATTGCAGAGTTACTTCATCCATCCCTGTAATTTCGATTAAATGTTCCTGAAGGTCGTACATTAATTCCAATGCACCCTGTACAGAGTCTTCATCCTGAAGGGGATGAATATGAGCAAAGCCATTATAGCGGGCAACATTTTCATTAATTTTTGGATTATATTTCATCGTACATGATCCTAATGGATAAAATCCTGAATCAAGGCCATGGTTTCGTTTTGAAAGTGCTGTATAATGACGCATGATATCAAGCTCAGAAACTTCAGGAAGCTCAGGCTCATCTGCGCGTAAATATCCTTCAGGAAGAAGGTCATTTAATTCTAATTCCGGAACATCCATCTCTGGGAGGCTGTATCCGACTCGGCCAGGTGTACTAAGTTCAAAAATGAGCGCCTGATCTTGATTATGCATGCAAATCCCCCAATTCTTTTACAAGAGTATCGATTTCTTCCTTCGTTCTTTGTTCAGTCACAGCAATCAGCATATGATTGGTAAGTTCTGAATAATCACGACCTAAATCATAACCGCCAATGATTCCCTTTTGTAAAAGCTGTTTATTTATTTCTTTTACCGGGTGATTCAATTTAATTACAAATTCATTAAATGAAAAACCATCATTGACAATTTCAAAGCCTGCCGCTTTAAAGGCATTTTTCGCATATTGAGTCTTTTGCATATTGTTTGCTGCCATTTCACGAACACCTTTTTTGCCAAGAGCGGTCATAGCAACGGAAGCTGCAAGTGCGTTTAAAGCTTGGTTAGAACAAATATTTGAAGTCGCTTTTTCACGGCGAATATGTTGTTCGCGTGCCTGCAGGGTTAAAACAAAACCACGGCGTCCTTCGTCATCTGTTGTCTGTCCGACAAGGCGACCCGGAACTTTTCTCATTAGTTTTTCAGTAACAGCAAAGTATCCACAGTGCGGACCGCCAAATGCGGATGGAATACCAAAAGGCTGTGCATCCCCAATGACAATATCAGCACCAAATTTGCCCGGAGGTGTTAATACTCCAAGAGATAGTGGATTGCTTGATACGACAAACATTGATTTATTGGCGTGAATGATTTCTTCTAGTTCTTTTAATGGTTCGATTCTGCCAAAAAAGTTTGGATATTGAACAATAACTGCAGCAACATCGGCATTTACTAAGCCTTTTAATTCATTTAAATCTGTTAGACCGTCTATTACTGGTACTTCAACTACGCTTAAGTTCTGACCCTTTGCATAGGTTTTAAGTACGTCACGATATTCCGGATGAACCGCATTTGAAACTAAAATTACTTTTCGTTTTGTATGACCGGCACTAAGCATTGCTGCTTCAGCTAATGCTGTTCCGCCATCATACATAGAAGAGTTGGCAACGTCCATTCCCGTTAATTCGCAAATCATCGTTTGGAATTCAAATATTGCTTGAAGCTCCCCTTGAGAAATTTCAGGCTGATATGGTGTATAGGCTGTATAGAATTCTGAACGTGAGATAACATGGTCGACAATAACAGGCATATAATGGTCATAAACGCCTGCTCCTAAGAAAGAAACATTTCTTTTCAAGTCTGCATTACGATCTGCCATTTTAAGTAGTTCTTTCATTAAAGCAGGCTCTGATTTAGCAGCTTTAATGTTGTATTCACCTTTATAACGTACTTGCTCCGGGATATCGCTAAAAAGTTCATCAACGGAGGAAACGCCAATGGTTTCAAGCATTACTCTCTTATCTTCTTCAGTCATAGGTAAATAGCGATGTTTCATAAACCTAACTCCCTTCCATTATTTCTTTTCTTTTTTATAAAAAGGTGTTGGAATTACTTTTGCTTTTAAACGTTTTCCGCGAATTTCAACCTCAACTTCACCATCTAATTCGGCATATTGTGTTGGAATAAGTGCAAGCCCGATATTTTTCTTTAATGTTGGGGACTGCGTACCTGTAGTAACCTCACCAATGAGCTCTTCCCCTTTATAAACGGAATACCCATGACGTGGAATACCACGGTCAATCATTTCAATCCCAACCGTTTTTCTAGGAAGACCAGTTTCTTTTTGTTCTTTTAATGCCTCTTTACCAATAAAATCTGCTTCCTTATTTAACTTTACAGCGAAACCAATTCCTGCTTCTAGTGGTGAAATTTCAGGAGAAAGTTCTTGACCGTAAAGCGGTAAAACGGACTCAAAGCGTAACGTATCACGTGCGCCCAATCCGCAAGGAAGAACTCCTTCTTCCTTACCTGCTTCCAAAATAGCATTCCAAAGGTCAACCGCATCGTCTGACTTACAATAAATTTCGAACCCATCTTCCCCAGTATAACCAGTTCTAGAAACAAGGGCCGTTTTGCCATTAATTTTTACTTCCTGCTGAAATTTGAAAAAGCCAATTTGACTTAGGTCGGATTCTTTAACCAACTTCTGTAGTACCTTTTCTGCAAGTGGTCCCTGAATGGCCAGTTGAGCTGTTTGTTCAGACAAGTTTTTAAGGGTAACATCACCTTCAAGATGGTCTTCAAGCCACTTATAATCTTTTTCAATATTGGAGGCATTTACCACGAGTAGATAATGATTATCTTCCATTTTATAAACAAGCAAATCATCCACTGTACCGCCGTTTTCGTAACACATCGCTGTGTACTGAGCGCCGCCATCCTTCAGTTTAGAAACATCATTCGTCATCATTTTTTGCAAATAGGATAAGCTGTCAGGTCCTTTAACCTCAACTTCCCCCATATGAGATACATCGAATAAACCTGCTTTTGTACGAACGGCTTCATGTTCTTCCTTAATGCTTGAAAATTGGACTGGCAGCTCCCAGCCGCCAAAATCGATTGTCTTACCCCCGTATTGCTTGTAGGTTTCAAATAATGGAGTGCGTTTTAAATCAGCCATATTGAATTCCCCTTTTTCAGAAAATTTTATTAAAAAAATAACAAGATGGTGCGTAGAGAAAACATACCCATAAGAGACGTTATATCTCTAGAATAAGTTTTACATTTTTTCTAAGATATTTTTCCCCAGAAAAAAAGACAGAGCCCCCCCTTTTTAAATTAAAGAAGGTCTCTGTCCTTGCACCTGAAAGTTTACCGATATTGGCTTTCCCCTTTGGTGGCTCCTATATAACTGAAGCACTCTCCAGAGCTGCGTCAAACAAGAGTTCTTTTGCCTGAGAGATTCACATTTCTGTTTGCTCCTTCGGCGCTACACGAGTAGTCTCTCCCCTTGTTATCATCCGCATTTATAATATTTTCCATATGGGTAATACTAAAATAAATACATCTTCAAAATCATTTACTTTATTACAAAAATTTAAAACTTTCTAAGCTACTAACATCCTACCCTAAAATGATATTTTGAGCAATAGGTATCTGACAGAAAAGGAGCTGGAAAACCATGTCTGTTCACATAGAATTCGATTCCTCCTGGCAGGATGACTTTTTACATAGGATTGAACATGATGGTCCATGGGGAAATTGGGATCTTTTTAAACTTGCAATTGAGGTTGAAAAACATCTTGTCATCCCCGAATTTGAGGGACTGCAGGCACCCAGCCATCTGCCGCATTTAACTCCCCTTCCCCATCAGCTCGAAACAGCTAAACAAGTCATTGAAAACATGAATGGAAAAGCAATTCTCGCTGATGAGGTTGGGCTAGGTAAAACCATCGAAGCTGGTCTTATTTTAAAAGAGTACATGATTCGCGGTTTGGTTAAAAAGGTATTGATTCTAGTCCCTGCTTCCCTGGTTACACAATGGGCAATGGAACTAAATAGCAAATTTTTTATTCCGGCGATTTCGCAAAGAAAAAGTTATGTATGGGAACAATGTGATGTGGTGGTGTCCTCCATTGATACCGCAAAACGAAATCCGCATCGCGATATTATTTACAATCAAAACTATGACCTTATTATCATCGATGAAGCCCATAAGCTGAAAAATAACAAAACGAAAAACTATGAGTTTGTTCAAAATTTAAAAAAGAAATTTTGTTTATTGTTAACAGCAACCCCGATTCAAAACAGAATTGAAGAAATCTTCAACCTAGTATCCCTTTTAAAACCGGGGCATTTGGGAAGCGAGACAGCCTTTTATGAAAAATATAAACGGGACGCCCGTTCTTTAAATGATAATGAGCATTTAAAGGAATTAGTCAATAAAGTAATGATTCGTAATCGGAGAGCTGACACCGGGATTGAATGGACCAAAAGGCATGTTGAAACCATTCCAATTGAATTTTCATCATCAGAAAAAGATCTATATGAGGCCATTAATGATTTAAGAAGTGAAGGAGATTGGGTTCAAACAAGTGCCTTTTCTGTGATGACATTACAAAGAGAAGCATGCAGCAGCCGCGAAGCCGTTTTTTATACACTAAAAAACATGCTGCAAAAAAAGGAAAATCCATCTCCTGCCTTTGAAGAACAAATTAATTATTTGATTAAAAAAGTTGAGGCCGTCCAGCAAAACTCAAAAGCTGAAAAAGCGCTAGAATTAATTCAGAAGGTAAATGACAAAGTCATTATTTTTACAGAATATCGGGCCACACAATTATATTTGCAATGGTATTTAAAACAGCATGGAATTTCTTCCGTACCGTTCAGGGGAGGTTTTAAACGCGGTAAAAAAGACTGGATGCGTGAACTCTTTCAAAAGCATGTTCAAGTCTTAATTGCAACAGAAGCCGGTGGAGAAGGGATTAACCTTCAATTCTGTAATCATATCATTAATTTTGATTTACCGTGGAATCCTATGAGACTGGAACAGCGAATTGGCAGGATTCACCGTCTCGGCCAAGAAAAAGATGTGATGATTTATAATTTTGCCATCAAAAATACGGTCGAAGAACATATTTTAAAACTTCTATACGAAAAAATTGATTTATTTGAAAAGGTAATTGGCGAACTTGATGATATTTTAACAAAACTTGATTTTGGTAATATCGAGGACCATTTAATCGACATATTTGGGCAATCTTCTTCCGAAGGGGAAATGAGGATAAAAATGGAAAACCTCTCATCGATGATTGAGTTCGCAAGAGACATAAAGGAAGGAGATTCACATGCAGCAGCAGGAAATTCATAACTTTTTAATAAAGTATTTTGAAGCCAACGAATGTGAAATTGTCGAAAACCAACCTGGATATTTAACTACTCAATTAACGATTGAACTTGATAAAGAATTGATGAATCGCCCCTTTTACTGGCATTATCTTGAGAAAACAGGCGGAATTCCGAATCCGATGAAGCTTACCTTTATTACAGACCAACAGCGGGCACCTGATCATGTAAAAGGGGAAACCATATATTTGGGATCACCTAGATTGCATCAAATATTTACTTCTACAAAAAACCTTGCAGGTTATATTCGGCTTTATGAAAATCACAGCTTGCATAATAGACAAACACCATTATTACCTTGGCTTTGTATGAATGTGAAAATATCCTACCAGTGTGATCGAAAAAGAGATATTTTTAAATCGATTGGTTTGCAGCTAATAAATGGTCAAATGGTCGAAGATTTCCATGAGCGCTTATCGAAAATAAAGCTAACGCCCAAAATTCCGGATTACTCCTTTACCTTATCTCCATTAGTTAAACCAAAAAGCGGAATGACCAGAATTGAAAATTATCTAAGAAATGTTATTGATGGTGATGATCATACATGGGCAGAGGAAGCCCGTAAAAGATGGGATATGGACCGAAAGCTTTTAGACCATTTTTATGAGGATTGTGAAGAAGAAAATGAGAGCTACGAAACAGAAAAAAAAGCACTGCAGGAACAATATGAACCAAAAATTAATATCTCGTTTATCAACGGCGGACTGTTTTATTTGACAGAAAAAGCAATCTAAAAAGGTAAAGAAGCAGACATACATCTGCTTCTTTACCTTTTTCTTCTTCTTTTCATTTCAGAGTAAAAAATATAAGGAAGGATTCCGAACCACCGGTACCACAAGGATGCTTGTGCTTGCTTACGCTCTGTACGCATTCTTTTTCGTTCATCCTTTGGTTGGTCCGCATATTTTACAATGGTTTGCGTCATATATTTTACATAATCATTTGTTTTCATCGACACACCTGCCTTTATCCTTCAATACAAGTATGTCCATGTTTTACAAATTCAAACGACCTTTTTCAAGCTCTACTTTCTGCCCACTTGATAATCCTTTTTAATTTAATATCAAAATAGCCAATTCCAATAACAGTTATTCCTGAACTAAAACGGAGTGTGAAATTAACCTTTTGAACACTACTTATAGGAGCCTCAGCCTGATAATCCATCGCCCCGTTTATATACTTAAAAGATCCTTTTGTCTGAATGGTTCCGGTGGATGTTAGCATGTTTTCCACCTTTTTGATTGAGCTAAGGAAATAGTACTCTTCTTGCAACAGTATCGCAGTTTGATTTGCAACCTTCCTCTCAGCTAACAGCTGTTCAACACGTATGGATAAAAATAAGAAAAAAACAAGGAGGACACACAATGTAAGGGGATAGGTAAAGCCTGCCTGATTTTTTTTCATGGACTTGAATTCCAACTAATAAAGGAGTAGATAACAATTGAATATTGTTTTCCCCATGTGTCCTTTACAGTAACCTTTACAGCGTTATTTAATAGTACAAAAACTACATCAGATACATTTTGTAACACGATTTCATTTCCAGTACTATTAACCCTTCTTCGGACGTTAGTGCCGTACCTTTCATATTGAATGGTTTCTGCATCCTTCGTTAAAAATAGTCTTCCTGAAAGGACCTCTACCTTCATGTAAGATCGGACTTCCCTCTTTAATTGACTGCTAAAAACCTCCCACTCCAATGGTTGGTCTTCCCCTTGAATTGCTTTATTATTTAAAACTATTTGCATTAGTGGAGCCATGAAAAAGACAAGGATAGAAAATATGGCTAGGGCAAAGAGAGATTCAATCAATGTAAAAGCTTTTTCATTCTTGCATACCGCAAATTTCTGTTTTGGAAAGAAAGGCGGTTTCCTCAACATTTACACACACCTCTTTTTCTCCGGAAAATGCAGGGTCTTTCCAGCTGATTTTGTATTCTATTCCATCCTGTAATACAGAATAATTGGTGTCTAATTTTCCCTCGATAATTTTAGCCTCGAGTTCCTCATATACCAGCTGCCTGGCCATTTTTTCGATTTTGAGTTTTTTGGATTGACTGTTTAAATCAATGACAATCGGCATAAAAAACAGACACATCATAAACCAGGCCGATAGCGACAATAATAGCTCGAGTAAAAAGAAGCCTCTATTCTTCCGTGACATAAAACCTTCCCTTTCCAATCAAAAACGTAACACGATATTGCTTATCCTTCGTTACAATCGTGAACGAACCAAATTTACTTATATTTCCATCCGGTAGAAACCGAAAATATAACGATAGTGTCCCCGGATATACATGAATATCGTTTGAATAATATCGCTCGACCAGCCGTGGAAGATCATTGCGCTCATAAATATAATAGTTATATTCGTTTTCCGAAAAGCCTACATAGACCTCGTGTTGATGGGAAATAGCATATTGTTGGGCGAAATATAAGTCTGTTTTGAGCTGGGAAATGAAGGTTTCATCTTCTATACGATTCGCTTGTGGCTTTACAGAAAAGACAGTAATCGAGGATAGGATTAAAAAGATCGCGAGAACCAATAATGATTCGATTAAAGTAAATCCATTTTGGTTATTTTTCATTCAGACGTATTTGCCACCGCTACAACTTTTCCGTCGGCTTGTATTTCTACCTTTGTTTTTCCATCAGGACAGCCCTTTGCATCCTCTTTTAAATAATCAGCAGCAACTAAATCCTCAACACTTGTAGGCAGTTTTTTCTTTTCCATTTCATAAGCCTGAACTTGGGCCTGTACCATTTTCACAAATGCCTGACAACCTTTGTCATTGATATTTGAATTATGTTTTGTGATGTTCGGAATTGTGATAATTAACAATACAGAAATAATTAACATAACAATCATCATTTCAATTAGTGTAAAACCCTTTTGATTTTCAAATTTTTTCAGCATCTTTTTCAACCTCCAGTTTTTAAATTCCATCCATTAGATGGAACATCGGTAATAGAATAGCTAAATACATCGACACGACAAGAAATCCGATAAAAAGATATAAAATAGGCTGAATCATTTTAAAGCTTTTTTCAATTATTTCTTCCATTGTATTTACACAATGCCGGCTAAAAAATTGCAGTTCTTGTTCTAACTTTCCATTCGCTTGTCCATGCTTAACAATCATAGGAAATTCTTTTTCAAAAAAAGAAAATGCGGCTAAAATAGACTCGAGTTTTTCTCCGGTTACCAGCTTTTCTTTAATCTCCTTCCCAAGTTGGCTGTAAAAGGGTTGTCTGTGGTTCTTTTCAAAGAGCAGTAAGGCTTCAGAGACTGAGATTCCCCCTGCAAGTAAAAAGCTGAGCTGAATGGAAAAATAGTGAGTAAATAACAATCTGAGAACCCTTCCTGCAATTGGGAGACGAACTAACTGAGATCGTTGAAGAAGGATAGACATATTTCTGAAAACAAAAAAGTAATACATAGCTGCTAGAAGAAAAATAGTAAATATCCCCAATAGAATCTTAGGGAAATATTGGTCAAAAGCATAAATTACTTTCGTGAAAAAATTAGCCTCAAGTCCCATTGATTTAAAAAGGGTTGTAAACCTTGGCAGCAGTGTATTTTCAACAAAGACAAACAGAAAGCCGGTAATGAAAATAAGAAGCAGCGGATACTGGAGCAGTTTTAAGAGCTTCTGCAAATCCTTTTCCTTTACCAAAGCCATCCCGCTGCCTTCTAAAAGTGCCTCCGCAAAATTGCCGTGTTGTTCAGCAAAATAAACAAAACCAACTAAATCTTTGTGAAAGCCAAGCTTATCTAAAACCTCATGAAACGATAAACCAGTTTTTAAACCAATTAAGCATTTATGAAGCTCCTCCTTTCGATTAGTGGAAAGGTGAAGGGAAATGGACTCAAGAGCCTCAGAAATCGGATATCCTCTCGCCAATAATTCACCTGTTCTTTTTAAAAGGGTTGCTTGTTCATTTACCGTCCATTTACGATGTTTCATAATTGTATACCAGCCGTTCATATTCTGACTCTTTTATATAACCTAGTGCAATTCCCTTATTGATTACTTGATTGATCGTCTTATAGCGTGGTTCAATATTTTCCCCCTTTGCAGCCCTCATTGCTGATTGTAAATTCCTCCCTGATAAGAGTTCAAACACACTTGCTCTTTTCCATCTACCATATGAATAACAAAATGGCGAACAGTCGTCCTGGCAAAATGGACAGGTCAATTCCACCAAGCGCTGTGCCGTTACGGCAATAAGTGTTTGCTCTACTTCCAGCCAATTCACTCCGAATTCATGAAGCCGATAAACCGCTCCCTTCGCATCCCTTGTATGCATTGTGGATAGAACTAAATGCCCCGTAAGCGCTGCCCGAACAGCAATTTTTGCTGTTTCACTGTCCCTTATTTCTCCTACCATAATGATATCCGGATCATGCCGCAAAATAGCTTTTAATCCGGTGGCATAGGTGACCCCCGCTTTTTCGTTTACTTGGACCTGCAGGACGGAATCATAATTTTTTTCGATAGGGTCTTCTAGTGTAATGACGTTCCGATGGAATAAGTGTGCGGTTTCATTGAGGAGTGAATATAAGGTAGTGGTTTTTCCACTGCCTGTCGGCCCGGTAAAAATAATTAACCCGTGGGCGTGTTTAAGAAGGGCAAGTAATTTTCTCGTCATTGAAGGGAATAAGGATAGCTGGTGAAATGGAATCTGTTCTTGTTGAGGTAAAAGCCGGATAACAAGGCTTTCTCGATTGTTTGAAGGCAGGGTGGATAATCTGAGCCCCATCAATTGACCGTTGACATCGCAAAAAATTGAACCGCTTTGCGGGCGTCTTCTTTCCCCAATATCCATGTTTGCGGTAAATTTAAAATGTGAAATTAATTTGTCGCATTCTTCTTTTGGAAGGGATAATCGAGGAATAAGTTTATTCGTAAGGCGGATTTGAACGAGTGTATCATTCTTTCGCGGAATGATATGAATATCGGTTGCTTGGTTTCGAGTGGCATCTTTAATAATTCGATTGGCTAAAATTTCGATAGCGCTGACAATGAGAATAACCTCCTTTTAGTATTACTGCAGATAGGATAAAACATGTTTCAACAGGATTCCCCCTTATTTTTAATTTGTTAACCATTATTAGAATAACTCAATGGACACCATTCAGGTACAAGAATTTCGAGCTAAATATTACAAATTTATGACGATAATTGTGAACATTTTCTAAACTTATAGTGTTTATGTTGTTAACCTCATTCCCATGTTAGTATCGCTGTATTATAATGAGTGTAAATTATGGGGGTTCGAGGTGAAACCAGATGGAACAAACGTTTTTTCGACTTCCATCAAGGTGAAATTATAGGTTTTCAACAGAATTGTATTTCTAGTATACCATGTCCAATATTGTTGACTTCAATGATATTTAGCCACAATAAAAAGAGCAACTTTTCAGTCACTCAAAGGATCTCTCTAATAAAAAATTCCTCTATTGCTTCCATTGCTTCTTCATGTTCTTCTTGATTTTTTGTAAACGTAATATTTATAAGAAAACCATCCTCGTTACGTCTTTTCGCTTTAAGTATAATTGAATCTTCTGTTTCAGTTCGGATGAAATCATTTTCGAAATCAATGGTTTCTTTCATTTCTCTTTCTCCAGTAATTTTTGTATCTCTAAATTTTCTTGAAGTTTAATTATTGCTTTGGCGACTAATGTAATATTAGGTTTATTTTTTACCCTTACCAAAGCATTAACAATATTTGATTTGTAAACCATTTGGTATTGCTCCGTTCTAGTTGCCATTATCTTCATCTCCATAATCAGCATTCTTTATTTTAGTGTGCATGTAATCAATTGCAATTTCTTGAAGATACTCTTTGAATGTGATTTTATTTAAATAAGATACGTTTACCTTATTTCCTTTATAGGTGTAGGATTTATCGTATTTCTTTTTCTTCATATCATCATCTCAATTCAAGTACTGTTCTCCCGTATTTTCCATTAACATAATCCACAAACAATTCACATATTAATTCTTCTGCTTTAATTATAAATATTTCTTCATCTATATTGATTATGGTATCTTCAGTAATAAAACTTTTTCTTTTTTTCATAAATGCACCTCTTTTACCTAATCAAAACAAAAATAAGTAAACATACCTTAAATTATTAAAAAGTCACCATCTTTTCTTTGGTGGCTTTGTTTCTCCCTTAAGCCAATTCTCAAACACTTCTTTATGAACCATATACTTTCTTCCAACCTTAACAACATGAAAAGCTCTACTGTTAAAGATTTCGTATGCTTTAGGTTTACAAATCCCCATCATTTCCATTACATCTTTAACATCAAGCATTACTTTTTTATAAGTTGTCACACTTAAGTTTGCACCCTTCAATTAGATCAATTTTATTACCATCTTTTTTTGGGTTTCGTTTCGCCCTTTAGCCAATTTTCAAAAACTTCCCTATGGACTAAATATTTGTTACCTATTTTCCTTACTTTAAATTCACCATTCTTCATTAATCCATATGCATTGTTTCTCCCTATACCTGCAATAGCCATTACATCTTTTACATCTAGCATTACTTTTTCTTTATTAGTCACACTTATAGTTACACCTCCAAGTCACGGAAACGATTATATCTAAACTAAGTATTGTTGTCAAAATATTCTGTCAATCAAAATTAAATTGATATAAAGTAAAAGTTCCGTTAATCAATAATGTTGGTTTCTTGTTCCACTAACAGGGCAGTTTAATTGAAGAAGACAGTAAATCGTAGAATTCATCTAATTTTTTTTGAGCAGTATTACATAAATAAAACTATATGCAAAATAACAGCCAAGAAAACACGTATAATAGGTAAACGTCTATTCCTCTTTAAACATGGACACATACACTATTTTTGAAACAATTTGAGGAGGAGATAAAAAATGGAAAGACAATTCTTTGGCGGTATGGGTTATGGAGGCTATCCTGGTTTCGGTATGGGATACGGAGGTTATCCCGGTTATGGCATGGGCATAGGTTATGGAGGCTATCCTGCCTATGGTATGGGATATGGAGGTTATCCTTTCCATCATTATGGGTATGGAGGCTATCCTTTCCACCACCATGGATTCCATCACGGCTGTTGTTAACCTACAAAAAGTTTATAATCCTGGAGCGATTTCTTAGCGGTTTTAAACTATCTAAGGATTAAATCTTTACATGTATTTTAAGTAATAATCTACTAATAACTTCAATCACGAATTAGGTTAGAGCGTTTTCTTAATTTTTATTTGGATTCGTCCTTATTCCACTAACAGGTGCTTTAATTGAAGTAGACCATCGAAATGATGGTCTATTTTTTTATGTCTTAAAGCACTTTTGTTTAACCGAGTTAAAGTAAAAAAGAGCGACTTTTACTAAAAAATTTAAGCCTTTCTTCTCTGTAACAATATTAAGATTTTTAGTAAAGTTTTAACAAAAGGAAAATTATTGATTCAAGGGTCTTGGAGGATACGATGCCAAATGTAATTGTAAACAACAGACATAAATGTTTTCTACAATATCATATTGCTTTTTTCACTAAAAATAATAAATCACTCAAACTCCATGAATTTGATTTTATTAAAAATTATTTTAATAGCGTTTCACATACACATGAATTCAAAATTATAAAACTGGAGTTCGGTTTGAATAATGTAAGACTTTTAATCAACTGCAAAACTTCTCACTATATTCCAAATATCATAAAAGCTCTTAAAGGTGGATCAGCAAGGTTTTTATATAAGGAATTTCCTGATTCTAAAATAAATCATGGTGGTAGCCTTTGGGAAAGTCAGTACATAATCTCAACAGATAATGAGTTATTTAAACAAATGATTCAAAATTATAAAGATAACTAAATAAAAAAGAGCAGCTTTCTGAACTGCACCCCAAATTTTAGACACATTCTAAAATCTGGGGTGCTTTTTTATGACTAAATTTACAGAAAAAGATAAATTAAAAGCTGTAAGATACTATTTTAAACATGGAATAAGTCAAAGTGAATTAGCTAGAAAGTTTGGGGTTGTTACAGCTCGTTTACAATATTGGATTAGACTTTATGAATATCATGGAGAAGAAGCCTTTAAGAGACGCTATACAAACTTTTCTGTACAAGATAAACTAAATATAATTCAATACATGAACGATCATGGGACGTCTATCTTTGATACAGCTGCTCGTTTCTGTTTGCCTAGTGATTCAACTTTATGGAGATGGGATTATCTATGGAGAAACCAAGGAATACACGCCCTTGAATCAAAGAAAAAGGGGCGTCTATCCATGAAAAATGAAAACCAGAAAAAAACTACAAAGCCAACTGAAGGTTCGCTAGAAGCATTACAGGCTGAAAATGAACGGTTACGTATGGAAAATGCTTATTTAAAAAAGTTGAATGCCTTAGTTCAAAACAAGGAAAAATCACCAAACAAGACAAAGCGCAAGTAGTCTTTGAATTAAGGCATGAATTTCCGGTGAAATCACTTATCCAGGTCGCGGGGATTCCCCGCAGCACCTATTATTATTGGGTGAAAAATCTTAATCGTCCTGATTCAAATGCCGAGTTGAAAGAATTAATTCAATCTATTTTTGACGAACACAAAGGCCGTTATGGTTACCGTCGTATTCGTGATGAACTGATAAATCGTGGGCACCAAGTAAACCATAAAAAAGTTCAGCGTATTATGAAAGAACTTGGATTAAAATCGTTGGTTCGCATGAAAAAATATCGCTCGTACAAAGGAACAGTTGGAAAGATTGCATCTAACATTCTAGAGCGTAATTTCAAAGCGAACAAGCCAAATGAGAAGTGGGTGACAGATATTACTGAATTTAAATTGTTTGGTGAGAAACTCTATTTATCTCCTATTCTCGATTTATATAATGGGGAGATTATTACCTATACACTAGGCTCTAGGCCAACATATTCTTTAGTATCACAAATGCTGGAGAAATCATTTGAACGGTTAAAAGACACAGACAAGCTAATCCTCCACTCCGATCAAGGTTGGCATTATCAAATGTGGCACTACCGTGATGCACTTCAAAAGAGAAACATTACACAAAGTATGTCCCGTAAGGGTAACTGTTACGACAATGCGGTTATTGAAAACTTTTTTGGTATTATGAAGTCTGAATTCTTATATTTAAATGAATTTGAAAGTGTAGAACACTTTAAACAGGAACTAGCAAAATACATAGATTATTACAATAACAAACGGATTAAAACAAAATTAAAGGGCATGAGCCCGGTACAATACCGTACTCATGCCCAAGCCGCCTAAAAAAATAACCATGTCTAACTTTTTGGGGTCACTTCATTCCAGCCACTCTAACTAACCCATTCAACGAAACTAGGGATTCTAAGAAGTCCCTTTTTCGTTAAATTCCTATATTTAACTTTAAGCTTGATTTTTGGATCAAGATAAATGAATTTATCATTTTCTTCTATAAAATAGTCCCTATACTGTTTATAAAATTCTTTACGATTTGGGATAGGCATAAACTCCATTAATCCAGCATATTTGCCATTCTCAAAGTTAAGAAGTAATCCAAACTCATCTTTTCTTACCCCTGAAACATAAACATCTTGATAGTGATAATTAATAACCTTAAGCCAATCACTTGAACGTTTATTGATTTGGTACTTAGAGTCGGCTTTCTTTTGAACTATTCCCTCAAGTTGGTGCTGCTTTATTAATTCGAAATACTGATTAGCATTACCCTCAACCCACTGTACTTTATTTAGTAATTTACTATCTTCAGGTATGACTTCTTCAAGTAATTCTTTACGTTCCAGTAAAGGTAAGTTGGATATCTTAGTACCGTTACAATATATAATATCAAAAACACTATAAGAAATTTCAAGCCCCGATTTACTCGACATAAATCTTTCCATTACAGCTTCAAAATCTGGTTTACCTTGATTGTCAGTAACTATAATCTCTCCATCCAAGATAGTTTAACTATACTATAATAATTACTGGATGATATGTTTAATATATAACGTTTTATCCTCTTTTCTATCTATTAATATACTGAATATCTATACTAAATTAATCTTGTATATTATGTTTAAAATATTATATTTTTTTACGAGGGCGTAGCCCACAGCGAGAGGCGCAGTGAGGTCGTTAGACCGAGCGTTAAAAAACAGGAGGGGAAATTATTTTTGAGAGTTCAAGAAGTTATCTTAGAAGGTCGAAGGAAGCGATACATGCTAATTGATCAACATGGATTCCCGGTAATACCTGTTGTGAAGTATTTAAAGTACTTGGACATTACAGAGAAAAGCAGCAATACACAAAAAACATATTGTTATGCTTTAAAACACTACTTTGTATTTTTACAGGATAATACCAAAGACTACAAAGCTATTTGTTTAGAAGATTTTGTAGAATTTATTGGATGGTTAAGAAATCCTTATCAAAACATTAGAATATCATCAATACATCCCCCTAAAGCAAAAAAAACGGAAAAAACAATCAATTTAACAATCACTGTTATTTTAAATTTTTACGACTACCTTTTCCGTAATAACACTATCAGCAACAATATAGTTGACCCTACATTTAAACAAGTTTTCTCAGGGGGGAGGAACAAATTTAAAGATTTTCTTTTCCACGTCAATAAAGGTAAGCCTGTTAACAAAAACATACTTAAATTAAAAGAACCGAAAAAAAGACTTACTGTTTTACTTAAAGACGAAGTTCAGCAGCTTATTGAAACAACGAAAAATATCCGCGATAAGTTGTTAATTCAATTATTATTTGAAACAGGATTACGTATCGGAGAAGTGTTGTCTCTGTTTTTGGAAGATTTTATATTTGACCATAGTAAAGGACATAGAATTCTGCTGGTTGATCGTGGAGAATTAGAAAATGGAGCAAAGTTAAAAACTGGTGAAAGAGAAATTTATGTTTCTCAAGAATTAATGGATTTGTATGATGATTATTTATACGAGGTGCTAGATGAGCTAGAATTAGATACCAATTTTGTCTTCATCAAAATTCGTGGTGCTAATGTTGGAAAACCTATGAATTACCAAGACGTCTCCTCATTATTTAAACGTTTACGAAAAAAAACTGGTATGCCCAAAATTCACCCTCATTTACTACGTCATACACACGCAACCATGTTTTATAAACAGACCAATGACCTTAAACAAGTCCAAGAACGTTTAGGTCATGCACATATTCAGACAACAGCAAATTTATATTTACATCCCTCAGAAGATGAAATTCGTGAGAATTGGGAAAAAGCAAAAAGTTCATTTATTGTACACCCAACGGAGGCTTAAGTATTCATATATGACAGATCAGCACATTCTTAATTACATTACAGACGATTATAATCGTATTTTTCGACAGCATATTTCTAAGATCATTCACGAAAATTTAGTCGAAGTTCCCCCCTTCAACCACATAGATGAAATCATTAACTATTTTGTAGATACGGACATCTGGAATATAAGGACTTTTGGGACAATCTCGAACTTTATCATTGATTTTCAGAAGTATAACGGATTAAAAGTAAATATAAATTTTAAGACCAAAAATGAAAATCTTAAATTAGAATTAAAATATTTTTGTATAAAAAAATTATTTACTACCGAATGGGCGCTAGGGACTTTTATGACCGGCCCTTCTAATTACATGACAAACCTAGAAACTTTTATTGATGAAGAGTTTCCTAATATTGAATCAATACTATCAGTAGAATTTTCTGTCTTAAATGAAAGATGGGGAGCATGGTTAGAAAAAAACAATTTTAAAACAATAAAGAATGAATGGAAAGAGGTATCAGACAAGGTTTATCAAATAAAATCTCCGATTTTTATGTTTTTGAGCCGATTTTATGAGGGTATTTCAGCTGTCTTCGACGATCGAGATGAATGGGAAAAAGATATTTGGGATATTAGGATATTAAGAAAGAAGTATGACATAGAATATAATCCCAGTAAAAATGAGTATTTAGTAAACTTTTCTACAATTGATAACCCTTATTATAGAAAAGCAGTAAAGTCCTATTTTAAACAAAGAATTTTAGCACAAAATAATTTTTCGTGGTCTACAGCTAGAACTTATGTGGGTTGGATAGGAAAATTTCTTAATTATGTATCTGACATGGAACCTACTTGGAAAGATTTAAAACAGCTTGGTAGACAACATATTGAAGGGTATATTGACTGGCTAAGTAAATATGTAAAAGGACAAACCAGAAAAGATGCAAATCCAAATAGATACAAGCGTCAATCACTTACCGCTGTAAATCAATTTATTAGAGACTTGCACTTTTATAACAACAGTCACATGGCTCCAAATTTACCTGTCGATCTTTTGATTATGCCAGGCGATAAACCCAGGAAAGTAAAAAAATCGCATGAAACCATCGATTACATACCTGAGTTTGTACTGGAACAGTTATTTAATAACCTAGACGCTCTACATAAAGAAGTTCAGCCAATTGTGTGGATTGCATTTAAAACAGGTTTGAGAATATCTGATGTTTTAGGTTTAAAGCAAAACTGTTTGGTTTTACTAAATGGGAAATACAGCATTGTAACAGACATAGAGAAAACATATATAAAAGGACACATGGTTCCAATCGATGAAGAATTAGCAAACATAATTGCAGTTTTAATAGATAATGCGAAAAAACGCAGCAAAAAAGATAATAATCCTGAAAAATTTATTTTTGTTAGATATAGGGGCAAAAGGCTAGGGAAAGCATATGAACAAGGATGGGTTTCTGACCAGTTGAATCTCCTAGCTAGAAGAAAAAATATAACCGACGAACTTGGTAACCTATTTCATTTTAAAATGCATCAATTCCGACATACCTATGCAATAAAACTGTTAAATAACGGTACCGATATTTTCACAGTGCAAGAATTACTCGCCCACTCGTCACCTGAGATGACAATGGTTTATGCTAAACTTTTGGATGAAACAAAGCGTAAAGCATATGAAAAGGCTGTTACTGACGGAGTTTTTAGTTTCGATTTAAACGGGAATATTTATGAACTTAATAAAAATGAAGAGATGCCAGAAGAAATCAAGGAAATGCTTTGGCTAAACCACAAGTTAACTGCAATAGATAATCCTTACGGATCATGTAGGGCAAGATTGAACGGAAATTGCCCATATGCGGAGGAACCTCCTTGCTTAACGTGTAATGGTGGAAGTCCTTGTAAAGACCTAGCGGTAGGTCTTTCAGAGATGGATGTAGCAAAATATGAATTTCACATACAATCTACATCAAAAATGGTGGAAGTAGCCAAACAGTATGGACGTGAGGAAATTGCACAAAAAAACCAGAAGAATTTAGATAGACTTCAGGATATTTATAATACTATTAAACAAGGAAATATAATCTTTGGACGAATTGAAAGAATAAAACGTAAGCAAGGGGTATAATATGGCCACATATGACCGCAAAAAACACCTAAAGCAAATTCACGAAAGTAGGAAAGCAATTACCATGAGTAAAGTAGATGAGGCTATTAAAAGGCTCGTTAGAGCCAATCAAGGTATTAATTTTAATAGTGTGGCCAGTGAGGCCGGAGTGGCAAAGGCTACGCTATATAATAATGCGACATTACGTGAGCGAATTGAAACACTACGTAAGCAGCAGATAAAAAGCCCTTCTGCAAAGCAGGTTAAGTATGAAATGAATGAAAATAATAAAGACGCGATAATCGATTCTTTAAAGCGGAAAGTTAAGCGATTAGATCATGAGAACAAGGATTTACGGGACCAATTAAAGGTAGCGTATGCAGAAGTCTACAAGAAGATATAAGTTCAGGCACCCTCCCTTTCTTGATCAATTAAAGGGCCATTTAGTGAAATACTCCTTGCTTATTCACATAAAAACCATCCTCTAAAAAAGTATATAGTTTAGGATGGTTTTTAAGATGTTTTATTTAAGGTTTTTCTAATAATTAATCCAATTATTATTCCAGGAAAAACAAATGACATTGGGAGCCAAACAGGACCCAATAACACTCCAAATATCGTAAAGTTTGAGGAAAAAATCAATCCAACAGTTACAAAAAACGCTGCGAACACATAAGGAAGAAAAGAATAGGGATCTTTCCCTCCGCCTGCATCCTTCACCGAATCCCATATAGAAAAAAAGTACAAACAAGGATAGAACATCAACCACCGATAATCTGCATATTTTATTGCATCAACAATTTCTCCATGAAAACTTAGAAGTATGACCTGATTAAAATTGGCTTGTACATTAATCAAAAATTCAAGTCCCAATAAAACTGTACCTTTAAAATACTGTCCGTTTAAAAATTGTCCAAATCCAGGAAGTGCGATGCTCCACATGAGTTTTTCAAATGTGCTCTTATTCAATTAACTAAACCCTAATAATTGTTTTATTACACTTCTTTTGCAATTTCTTCTCTATTAGGAGCAAGTGGTGGTTGTTCTAACCATTTATTTTGTACCATCAAATCAAACCATTTTTTTGTAACCAGTAGATTTTTTAAAATGATCCCTTCATAAGTCGCTACAAGGTCCGTTCTCATGGCTGCTGCTAACCCTGCTCCATGATAGTTTTGTGCAGCTTGGTATAAGAAACCAATATGATACAACATTAACTTATCGGAAAATGGAGAATCCGTTGAATTTGTCACTTCTGTTTCCCAAGATTTTGGAACTGGTAAATTATCCGTCTGCATGATTTTTGTAAAGTCTTTTATTTGTTGATCAGCCGTTTTCTCAGAATCCGTAAAAAACTTTCTTACTTCTTTTGTTTGAGCAACTTGACTGAATGCAATAGAAAGAGTTTTAGCCATAATACTCTTTTTAAGGTTTAAAGAGATACTGATGATCTCTATCGCAGTTAAACTTCTCCCTTTTCCGAAAAATCCATCTGTGAAATCTTGGCTAGTAATAAATTCGGGGTTCTTGGCAGGATAAAATAAAGGGTCTCTCTGAAAACTTCCTTTCTCAAGTAATAACTCAATTGTTTGATGATACATCCTTTTCGCATCGTTATCGCATGAATCGTAAAAATCCCTTAAGTCTTTTCGAACAGAAACACCTAATGCAGTGCTGTGCCCTAGCAACCCATGTAATGTCATGATATGTAAATAATTTAGGCAAAATATATCTGTGAACAATCTCTGTTTACCTTTAAAGAGGTCAGATTCAGTAAACCCAATTGGAACTGGAAATCCATCGTTCGCCATAAAAGTTATGATTTGTTGCTTTTGTTTTTCGAACGTCTTAATAGCATCGTCAAAAATAGCTTTAATGGACTCGTCCTCAATAATAGAAACCATATATCTATTTACCACATCTGCCATGGTTCCGTTTACATATTCTCCCCACAGTGTTCCTATTTCAGAAGATGTGAGCTTTAAATTATTCTCATTCACATTATCACCTCTAAGGTATTATTTGATAATTTGGCAATAAATATGAATTTTTTTGTACTAAAGGGTAATTTTAATAAAATAACTGAAAGAGACATTTTTGCAGAACTTTCGGATTTTAAAGTATTCCGCAATCGGGCGCATTTGTTGAACAAGAATTAAAAGGGTGAAACATATTAGCCATGTATAATATGTTTCACCCTTTATTTTTTATGGCTTTTTACGATTTAGGTATTGATAAAACCGTACCATCTGGGATAGGAAGGTTTATCAATTCAGGAAATTTAGATGTAATTTCGTTATTATGACGAGTATATATTCTTACTTTATTTTCAAACTTAGTCCAAATGGTACGAAATCCATCAAGCTTTAATTCAGTTATATAGTTATCATCGTCAAATGGATGATCAATTTTGTGTAGTAACATTGGTGAAATAAACATTTTAAACACCTCATGATAAATTGTACCATGAGAATTTTTCAAGATTTGGTGGTAATTAAATGTAAATCATTTACCATTTGGTGAAATAAAAAGAAGTGAACTCCATCCTTAACCTTATTGGTTGCAGTTTTTTTGTTAAATTGGTTAAGGATGGATTTTTAAAGTAGGAACCAAGGTTTAGGTGACCTGGCTAAAAATAATATTGGCTATAACTTCCAAAAATATACATTCAAAAAAGAGTGATATTTTAAGCTGTAAAATTTTAACAAAACGTTATTCAACCCTCGTTAGTAAGTAACTCATTTATTGTCTTTATATCCGTTAAGCAGCATTAACTTCTTGTTGTTTTTTGACACCTTTTGTCGAAGTTATTTTATTTATCAGAAATTTTCTCTATAATGGGTTTTGTGTGTTTTTTATTATTAATTTTTACTAGGAGTTTTTACCTATTATGAATGAAGATTTGTTTGAATTGTTGCTATTGAACCAAATAGACCAATTGAAAAAGAAAATGATTAACCTTGCCAATGGTACTGGTATTAATAGCTATGAAACATTAAGATGCAGCCAAGAATTAGATTCCGTCCTAAATCTACACATGAAGCATTTTTCTAATAAAAATAAAATTAGTAATGTTTCTTGAAGTATAGAGCTTTAGTTAGGAGTTTCCTGACTTTTTAATATCTTAAAATATTTTATTGTACGCACTTGTCCCTTTCCTTATTTTCTTATTTACATAAAATAAATTATTAGTTCATACCACAACCTTACTCTAATTGAAAGCGTCAATATGACGCTTTTTTTTTATTTGTTCCACATTAGTCCATTTCAATTTTGAAGACCATTACATAAACTACTGTAGGCAAGCATATTTTTCACTCTCTTGTAAAGCGTCATTATTGACGCTTTTTTTATTTACTTTACACTTTTCATTAAATATTCCGCACTTACTCTCTGTTTAGGTTTGAACGGCTTGGATAGCTGCATGGTTTTAGTGATTTGCCAGCCATTAATTTTATCCCCCGAATAAAAAAGCACCCAATTGGATGCTTCAAACATTCTATACACCTGGCTTTGGTTCTGCATAACTCATTGGAAAACCACCCGGTCTTGGTGAACCACCTGGCTTAGTACCTGTCATTCCCACGGGTGGATCACCTAAACGATAGCCACCAGGATTAATACCAGTAAATTTCACTCTTCCTCCACCTGGATCATTTCTCATAGAAATCCCTCCTTCTCGTTTTAATAATTATATACGACAGAGACAGGAACATTCCTTGTTAGCCAACATCAGTTGTACAATTATTTTATTGTACCTAGAATTATTTCTTTTCAATTATCGTTGCTATAATCATTATCATACCTGAATCGTCTTTTCCTACTTCTTTACCTGAATTTAGTCCACCAACAGTACCATAAATTCTAACTTGGTCACCTTCTGAATATTTAGTATCAGTTGTATTAAATAATGTGACATGATACATTCCGTATCCATTACCTTCTTTTGATGTTATTGTAAATTCATCTAGTACTCCTTTTGTTAAAACTGATACTTTACCATCAATGTAAACTTTCTTTCTCAATGGTGGATTATCAACATTTAATTCTACAAAATCAGCTTGAACTGCTTCAGATTTTAGCTTATCATTTAATTCCTGCTGTGTAGGTTCATCTTTCTTTTCTTGAGCTGTTTTAACTACTGGTGTATCCTTTTGCTCTGTTTTTAGTTTCTTGATTACCACATGCTGTTAGTAAAGCAATTGCAGCGAATAATAAAATTATCTTCTTCATTGTTATATCCCCTTTAAATATATTGCCATCGTACTGTTTATACTTACAATAGAGTCGTTTTGTTTCATTCCTTTGGTAAATATTTGATATTACTTTTAGGCTTACTCTGTTTCTTTATCTTATATTGCTGAATGAGTTCCTTTAAATCATCAATACATCTAATCTGTTTTATTATAAAAGGGTAATCATCAATATCTAATTTCATGTTAATCTTACCAATGATTAATAACCTTTCTGCCCCTTCCCAATACCCATTCTCATAGTATTCTTTGTATTTATTGATTTTGTGGTGCAGTCTGCCCTCTACAACGTCTAAAGCATATTGAATTGCCCTTTGTGTCACTTCTTACCACCACCGAATTTGTCAAACTTGCTTGGTGGTTTGGTTTCTTTGGGTTGAGGAACAACTAATTTGCATCGTGAGGAAATAGTTAAACCTAAATCTGTAGCAGCAGTCCTTGCTTGTTTGAAAAATCGTTCAGTCATTTTAGACAATTTATCGTAATGCTCATTGGCAATTAAGTTTCCATTTTCATCATAAGCAGTAGGTGACATTTCATTTAAAGCTTGATAACATTTAAGCCATTCATCCTGTGCAATCAAGTATCTGGATAAAGCATCAACATCTAAATTAGACATGATCTCAACACGAATTAATTCCGTTGCTATTTTCTTAAATTCCTTTTTCAACTTTGCAGGAAGGTGTGAAGGCGGTTTAATTTTATCCACATTATTTTTGATTTCTTCAGCTTTCCTACGTTCAATTTCTTCTTTTGTCATGTGTGATTTTCCATTATTCACAATTAAGCTAATGGGTTGTTTTTGACCTGCCATATCTACACCTCCTGTTCTGTCAAATATTGGGTCAAATAGATTTTTCGTGAGGAGATTTTGCTACAAAAGGGGACGTCGGGGGTGTATTGTCTTTTTTAAAAAAGTTTTTTACCCCTCCCCTACTACTCCTTTTGAAATTATTTCTCTTAACTCATTTTGTAATTGTAATTTTCTTACATTATTAATTTCATAGATTGCATGTATTTGTTGATGGCAGCTTGAACAGACACTAATCAAATTGTTTGGATTATAAATATATTTTCGATTAACGTCATCTTCAACAGGGATAATATGATGGACTGTTTGTACTGACTTAATCCGCTCATTACTATAACAAAGCAAACACATATACAAGTCTCTTACCTTAACCAAGTGTCGGACATCTCTCCACTGCTTACAGTTGTACACACTAGATGATTCCTTATTCCTCCTGGTCTCGTCATAGTCAGTGTGTCTTGTCTTAGCTTTACTTGCACACCTATCACACATTGAACCATTACCTTGTTCTATTACTTCACCACATTTACTGCAGGCTTTTAGTAATGCCATTACTTATCACCTTTATATCCATTTAATATCTATTCGATTGAAACAGCTTATCTCTTAATCGTTTATTTTCCTTTTTAAGTTGGTCAATTTGGTACTGAAATTTTTTATCAATTCCATCTAAAGTAACGGCTACAATGAATAATCCAAATATCATCAAAACAATTCCAATTATTAATCCAGTCAATTATCATTCCTCCAGTACAAAATAAAAAGACACTCGTAATTAACGAATGCCTTAAAACATTACTTATTTATGCTTTTTTCCTTTTCATCAATATCATCTTGATGTTTTTCCATTTGTTCAGGTGTCAATGAAACACTAATACTTGCAATTTCATTTTTATTAACCCAGCGTACATTTAAACCATTTAAATCAATAAACGAATACCACTGATCATTAACTTGATTACTAATTGCATTGAATACTTCTTTTTGAGTTTCTTTAAAAGCAAAAAAGGAGTATTCTTTTCCATTGTTTAAACCAATATTAACTTGAAATTTGTTCATAATTCTCACCTCCCATAGGACTAGCATACTACAAACCTATGTTCCTTGGAAGAATTATGAAATATTAAGTTTTCGACAAAGTAAAAACAGTCCCCGAAGGAACTGCCTATACTAGATTAGTTATTAAAAATAATAATCGCAACTATCGTATTATTATCAATTGTTTGAATTTTAATATCAAATAGTTCTCTTTTCACATTTGAAGTCAAAACATCATTTATTTTACCCTCTAATAAATCGATGTTACTTTCTTTAACAATCTTAACGGATCTCATCTTAGCACCTCCCTTCACCCATATACTTCTAGATGATTGGAGATAATCCTGCAATATTATATTATTTCAAAAATTAAACAAAATAGAAAAAGACACCCGAATGAACGAGTGCCTTACATAAATTTTCTATACTTTTGTTTGTATGAAATATTACTAATTAGTATTGTGTTTCCTCTACAACCGTTAATTATTAATTGCCCTTTAGTATTTATTGTTAAAACGCAAGGATACCATTCATTACCTTTTTCATAAAATACTCCAAATGTTTTATCTTCAGTTGGACTAATATTTTTAATAATATTTCCTATAACGGTTCCATCTGAAATTATACCTCCATCAATAAGCCCGTGTATTAAGACATTATCAAGAAGATCAAAAGAATAAGTTAATTTTTCTTGAAATTTCCATCCATTAACCAATGTGACAGGGAATTCTTGAAATTGAAACACAGATTCCTTTAAGTCCGATTTGATTTTTTCCATTTCTTTATCAACTTTTGAAATAACCATTTGTTTTACGATTATGTATAAAGATGCTCCAATAGCGGCAGTAATAACACCTAGTACAACCCATACAACATTCATGTTATAGAAAACAGTATCCTTTAACATATCCAAATTTGATTGTAAACTCCCTATATTGTTTGTTAATTCATTAATTTTTTGTTCATTGTTATTCATTTAATCCTGCCCCCATTTCTTCCTGTATTCTACCATATTTTGAGAATAATAGGGAGAAAGTTGGAGTATTATGTAAAAGTATGTAATTAATTATATAAGTTATGCATTTATCTTAAACAATTTTGTATGTATTTCCTAAAATAACATTTTGTATTGACCTAGCTGTAACCCCAAGTTCCTGCCCCTTCATCAAATACCATTCAACCTTGCTACCAGTCCATTGATTAAAATCTTCTCTAAGCTGGACAGCAGTATCCTTAGTCAATCTAATCTTATTCCAATGTCGGTCACTTGAATTTTTCTTATTAGCAGCACTTGTAGCCAGTCTTAGATTTCCAATTGAACAATCCTTTGTGTCCTTAGAAATGTGATCCACTTCTAACCCCATTGCTCTCCAATCTGCTTTCTTCATTCCCATGTAACTAGACATTACAATTTCATGTAAATACATTGGATGGTAATTACCCTCTGAATCTCTAAGACTTGTCATTAAATATTGTCCATTGTCACCTGTTCCCCGTGGATTTCCTTGCAATAACCATTTGGCCGATACTATGGAATAAACATTTCCACTGGGACAATGGCAAAGATACATTTCAGGACTGAACCCAGGAATTGGTGTCATTTCCCCATTCGCTTTCAATTCTTCATAATTTAACTCTTTCTGCATTTTACTTCCCCCTTAAAATTTTCTCTAAAACGCAAAAAAGCACCGGAATTAATCCGATGCTCATTGGAATTCTTTTATTAATTTATTTATCTTTTGCTGCACTTCAAATGAAGGCTTATGTTTTCTTTTTATAATCAAGTTATATAGGCTTTGACTAATCGATAACTTCTCCCCCATGGTACTCTGATTGTAGTCATTTAAAGCCTGAAATACCTTGAGCTTATCAATATAATCAAGTTCCTTAAAATTAATCTTCATAAATTATTAACTCCCAATAAAAAAATAGACACCTTTTCAGGTGCTTAGATGGGAGAAGGAGAGAATATCATATCCTCTCATATTTAATTCACTTTATGTATAAGTATAATTTATTCAAATATTTAATTATATCACCATTTACGATACTTTGTAAAATACTTTATTTCTGTTATCTAAACCATTTTCCACTAAATATCCATTTGCATTATGTATAACTTTTTGAATATCGCTTATGTATTGATTGAAAACCTTAATAACATCAATTACAAATTTATCTTGTGCATTATCCTTTATTCTCGGTTCCATCTTTTCGGATAGAGCCTTGATAATCATGTATGTAGGCTTATTACACCTGTCAATGATAACATCAACCACAGTGTCAATATAACTTTCTTTGTTACGGTTAAAGTAATCGTAAATATCTTGTTCAGGCTTATAAAAGTCCATCTCCATTGTGGATTGATTTTTAACCACTTCATCCTTCACAAATTCTAAAACATAGTTGTAATAATCAAAGCTGTCTGTAACATCAAATTTAATTATTTGATTATAGTTATCTAAGAAGCTCTTAATCTTCTGATATGTATCCGGCTTACTGCTCAATGCTTTGTATGTACGATAATTTAAATATTACTTTTTGATCCGATTATTAATGGCTTTAACATGCTGACTAATATTTTCCTGGGAACAACCAAGTTCAGCAGCGATATCGGATTGTGTTAACTCTTCATTATGTAATAATTGATATACCTTTCTTTGATGCGCGGACAAAATTCTTTCAATCCCACCAACGAATTCAATAAACTCCTTGTATCCTGAAGTATCATTAATTAATTTGTATTGTTCAATAACAGCTTGATCTAAACGAGTTTTATCAAATTGTTCATCATCTTCACTGTAATTATCATTCTTAGCTGGATCATGAAGGATATTATCATGATACTTTTTGTTCTCTGAATCAATTTCATTTTGAACAAGTCCATTAAGCCGTTGTCTAAACCATTTAATAATTTGTTGTGGTTCTTTGGTTGTATCAACTTTATCAAGTAATTTTGTAATTCCAGCTAATACATAAGAATCAATGTCTTTCCCATCAATGTAAGTATGTTTATGTAAAATATCTAAATAAATATTATGTAATGCTTTATCAGCAAATCTTAAACGGTAAACAGTATCAATATCACCATTGTTATTCTTTTCTTTTGTTTCTCTAAGCCCGATAAGTTTATTTAATACTTCTTCATTTCCATTTTGATACTCAACAATATAGTCCTTTAAAGTTTTGATTTGATTCATAAATAACATCTCCCATTCTGATTATTAGTTTATTTTTGATTTTTACTAACTTGTTCATTACGAACTCTCCTTTTAATCTCCGTTTTTGTGGTCAACTCGTTGTTCAGCACACTTGATCCATACTCCCATTTGGATACATGGTGCAATCTAAGATGAAAATAAATATTAAACTTGAAAACAATGCCTTTTACATTACATTTAAATCTCCCCTTTCATTATTAATTATAGCACAAAACACGAACGATTGTAATTAATTTAACGTTCAATTTAATCGAAACACGAACGTTGATTCAGATGAATCCGTTTTTAAATTTAATTATTCGTAAATCATAGGTAAACATAAACAACTAACTGAATAAGTTATATATTGGGGATATATTTAATATAGATTTAATAATTTGATTTAATATTAAATATATAGACTATATATTATATGTATGGTCAAAATGTAACTTATTCGAATTTCAATTTAATATGGTAATAATTCTTCTGCAATGTCCGTTTTCTTTCCCCAAATATATACCTGGTCTTCACTACCCTTAAAGTAATCCTTTGTTGTTACAACTTTCATTTTCTGGATTTTTTGCGGACTGCTGGTAAAATACTCAAAATCATTTATTTGATATGTACAAGCTTTCCTTTCTTCTAATCTCATTGCCAATGTAAAAACCTCTTGATTGTATGTAACAGTTATCATGTTATATCTTCTCAATTCATCCATGTATCTTTCTAATGTTGAAGCTGGAATTCCTGATACCTTTGCAAGTTTGTAAATTGGTACATCCCATCCGTTAGGAAAGATATCGTTCATTCTCTTGATATAGGAATATAAGTAAAAACCAGTTGTTCCAATTTTGTCTTTACTCATACAGAAAATGAAAACTTCAAAAGGAATACAATGAGTGTTTTCAAATTCATAATATGTACCGTCTAAGACTTCTTTATCGTATCTGTGAATGGCTTTAACAGGTAACTTAACGGAAAACTTCCTCGACAAGATTAAATGACTCAATTCCTCTTTAAATTCACTGTACATTGTAAAATCTAATTCACCATCTTCAAATGACCATAATGTAGGAAAATCTTTCACTGTTTCGGTATAACCCATTTGATCTAGCACTCCATTTTTCTTAATCAGATAATCTAATTTCTTATAAGTTGGATTGTAACCCAACATTTCTTTCATCCTCCCATTGTCAATGAATCCTTCAGTTGGTGAGATGTGTTTAGCATATCTGTAAATCCATGTAGCAAGGTATGTATAGGAATAAGCGAATGCAATATGCGGACTATCAGGGATAGCCCCTTTTAATTCTTCATATATTTCATTTGGCATAAAGATTTTTGATTCTTTTTCTTGGTATTCCAATAATTCTTCAATTTGTTCGTATTTCATTTTCATTTTCCCCTTCCGTTTAATTCATTTAACTTACAACCGTTTAGCATCATGAATCCTGCCATAGTTTGCGAAAAAATTACAAAGTCCTTTTCCACCTTTACACCCCCTTTCAAGTCGCTTAAAATGTTGCTTTTATTTGATTAAATCCTTGATAAAAATTTGCTTTTATTAGAAATGACAATTCCTTAATTAAAAGCGACATTTTATTTGTAATGCATTATCCCTATTAATTAACAAAACCCTGAGTCACGTCATACATTAATCAAAAAAACAATGGAGTGATATTTCTTGGCGAAATGGATTGACGTATCAACATCAAAACATCAATTGAAACTTTTTGATCGTCACAGACTTTTAAAAACTTACCCAGTTGCAATTGGAAAAATATTGTCACCAACGCCTACAGGAACATACACAATTATCAACAAGGATCCTCACCCTGGTGGACCATTTGGAGTGCTTTGGATGGGATTGTCAAAACCTCATTACGGTATACACGGAACAAATAATCCATCTTCTATAGGTAAGAATGTTTCACATGGATGTATTAGAATGTTTAACCATGATGTTCTAGAATTATCATCTCAAGTTCCAATAGGGACTCAAGTTTTCATTCATAAATGAAAGCCAATTTTTCCATTCCAATTTTTCTTTTTTTAATTTTTGGATTGATTTTTCATTAAACTGTCTATATAATATCCTTATAGGACGATAGACTATTAAATTATCAATGAACAAAATATGCGTTGAAAAAGCAGACAAAGCCTTTATTAGGATTGTCTTATTTGTGTTTATGAAAATAGTACGCCTATGCTTAATTGTAGCCATTTATTTCGATTTGGCAAATACGTTCTCTAAATTTATTTTAATTTTAGATAAATTGAACCAGCAAAGCTTAGTTCCTTTTCCTCTTTTTTACATGGTTAAAATTGGTATTATTAAATTACCCCTGATTTTCCGAGATAAATTGCTACTGAATGGGACTCCTTATTGGAGTTCTTTTCGTTTTAAACAATGGAAAAACACCAGAAATTAGATATTTCCATGTGAAAATCCTAATGAAGTCAAAAAAATAAGAATTGTATCTTATTGCAACCGATTGTATAATTATAAATAACTTTTCTATCTCTGATAGGTTACTACTGCAATTAGACTCCCAAAAACAGGGAGTCCTTTTGTATTTTTATAAAATTACTTCATCATTCAGCCGCTTCAAATTGCAATTGTAATAATTCACTAACATCAATTGCTACTACTTCACCTTCACATGTTAAAATGCTTAATTTAGCATCAATAAGGGTATCTTTATTGATTAAATTTTGGAACCTTTGAACGTTATCTGTAAAAGCCATTAGATTTAATTTTGCTTCCCCTTGCATTAATGTTTTTGTTTGAGTTGTCATTAGCTATCTCTCCCTTTGAATTTTATTTTTTAGTCCTGGGAGTCGATTCTAAGATGTAATTTTGACTACACATCGTAGTCGTTAGTTCCATTATAAATCGACCACAACTCGTTGTCAATAACATTCAACTACATTTTGTAGTCAATTTTTGTTATACTCTAATCAAGATGAAGGAGTGATATATTTTGGTTAAAACCGTTAAATCAGAACTAAAAAAAATTCTGAATGAACGAAAAATATCTATTAGGCAATTAGCAAACATGTCTACAGAAAAGTATGGTAAAGATGGAGAACTAAAGTTTGAAACCCTTAGAAGGTTATACAATGATGACACAAAACAATATCAACGGGACACATTGGGTAAAGTATGTGATGTCTTAGAAATTGAATTAAGCGATTTACTTATACTTATAGATGAAGAGGATAAACAAAAAGACGATGCTCACTAAATGGCATCGTCCCTATTTTTTATATCTTATGATTCAGCAGCTTCAAAACGGAATCCTACAATTTGTCTACAATCGACAACGATGACTCCAGGTTCTGCCTCACTATCACAGAAGAATGCACAACAAGTATTTTTATCGAAGCTAACGAACTTGGTATCCTCGATTACTGTTCCGCCTTTTAAAAATAAATCTACTTCAGTACCTGCTTGTAATTTTCTGAGTTGTCTGCATACACATCCTTTACATCTACTACAACTGGACTTACTTGAGCAGGAATTGCTTGAGCTTGACCTACTTGAACTTCCCATATTACCAATCACTCCTTAATTTTTGTTAACACTCACTTTATATAAATTATTAAGAAGGGAATAAAAATGATTGGACAAACTGTCTTTTTTAGAAGGTAAATAATGTTAAGAATAGATTAAGGAGTTCTAAATGTGTTGAAGACGAACAAAAAGAGCCGACTAAATGAATAGTAGCTCTTTATTTTGTAGACTGCTTATTTGTCTATTCAGATTGATATAAGGGCGTTTCAGGTATTGTACGTCTATTTAATCTAAATCACCTGAGAATTGAAATATATAAGTCTGGTGAGGCGTGTTAATAGCTTATCCTATGTTGATAATGGACTATGTTTAGATGCTCTTTCCAATGTTCTCTTATCAGCAATTGATTCCAAATAAATTTGCGTAGTTTGAATTTTCGAGTGACCAACCGTCTTTGAGAGTGTATAGATATCAACCTTTTCAATCATGTTTTGAATGTAGAACCGTCTAAAGTTATGAATGGTGTTTGCTACGTCGATATCTAATGCTTCCCCCATTTCTCTTATCATCTTGACTAATGCAAATCTTGTTACTTCCCTTCTGTACCTGCTAACAAATAACAGATCAGACTCATATCCATCCATATAAACCTTCCGTATCCTCAGATACTTAGTTAGCTGCAACTTTAATACCTTGCTTATTGGTACATATCTAACCTTGTTACCTTTTCCTAATATCCTAATGGCATTTTCCCCTATGTCATCAAGTTTAATTTTCCTCATTTCTGAGTTTCGAATTCCAGTTTCAGCGAGTATCGTTATAATAGTGCGATTGCGAACAGGTATAAATTTATTACCCTTCCAATAATCCAACATTTTGTAAATATCGTCCTTATCATACGCTGGAATTATTGGCTGTGGTGATTTCAAAAGCTTTATTTTAGCCCAAGGATTTTTATCAATAATCTCTTCCTCCATAAGCCAATTAAAGAATGGACGAATATGTTGAATTTTACCATTAATGGTATTAGCTTTACATCTTTTCTTTTCATCAATTATCCATTTACGTAAAAAAGCAGAAGTTATTTCTTCAATGTCCTCTATTTCGTTTTGGTTACAGTACTTAAAAAATTGATTCAAAAGTGCCCTTTTTTGATATATTGTTTGTTCGGTGTAACCATCTGCTTCACATACTAATAAGTACTCTTCTGCTAAATCTTTCATTGTACCATCTCATCTCCAATATTATTAACTTGAATAGCACAATTCTGTGAAAACCGCATAACACCAAGGTTTTTGTGAACATTTTCTAAACTTATAGTGTTTATGTTGTTAACCTCATTCCCATGTTAGTATCGCTGTATTATAATGAGTGTAAATTATGGGGGTTCGAGGTGAAACCAGATGGAACAAACGTTAAAAATAACAAATGTTTTATCAGATCCAACGCGTTATTATATTTATCAATACATTACAAAAAGGCACCAAGAGGTAACTGTCCAAGAGGTCGCTGAAAATTTTAATATCCATCCCAATGTGGCAAGATTGCATCTCTCCAAGCTGGAAGATGTGAACATGTTAATTTCTGAAACAAAGAAAACAGGTAAGGGCGGCCGTCCTAGCCGGTTATACCGCTTATCAGATGATGTGATTCAACTGCATTTTCCATTCCGCGATTATATGCTGTTATCCAAAGTAGCCATTCAAACCATGCTTACACTTGGTGAGGAAGGAAAAAAAGCATTATATATAACAGGAAAACGTTTTGGAACTGAAATTATAGAACAAGAAATGGCAAAAAGATCTTTCGGTGATGAATTAGATTTTAACGAAAAGCTAAATATATTAAAGAGTGCTTCAACACTTGCAGGCTTTTATCCGGAATTTGATGTGAACGGGGATCAAACCAAAATCTATTTTCAGATTTATAATTGCCCTTTTAAAGAAGTGGCAGAGGAACACGAAACCGTTTGCAGTATGCATCGTGAATTTCTTAAGGGGATGTTTGAGGTCTTATTCTCTTCCGTCGATTTGATTGAAAAAGAGAATATGTTTAATGGCTGTGAAACATGTTCCTACCAAGCATTTGTCACAAACTAATACCAAACCATTATTTACATTACCCTAACTTTTACCTTATAATATTGTAATGATGGTATTCGTAGGGTAAAAGGAGGGATACATATGGATCGCATGTTCAGAGTATTGGGTTTCTGGACGGGTATTTTTACCGTTATGTTTTATTTAGGAGATCTGGATAAAACGGCAATGTTATTTTTAGCCCAAACAGGTTTCTTCGTTCTGCTCAGCTATCTAAAACTTTCCGAACGTATGTACATGTACGTTTTCGGAGCATATTTAACCATTTTCTTTGCAGGTTTCACTTATTGGTCAACTTTCATGATGCCTCTAGGTGCAGCAGAATAAGAAATAAAAAACACTGGGAATGCCTCCAGTGTTTTTTTCTTTAGGCTATGATAAAGGAGAATGTTGATTTTTGAACAACGTTGATTGGAGCGGAAGGCACGAAGACTCCTGTGGGAGTACGGGGCAGGGGAGACCCCACAGGAGCGAAGCGACGAGGAGGCTCCCCGAACCGCCCACGGAAAGCGAAGTGCCTGGAGCGGAAATCAACAACTAGTTTAACAGTGCCTTTCTTTAAAATATTCTCGTAAAATCTACGTTCAAACCTTTTTGTTGAATAATCACATGAAAATAGGAACTTATCCCCGATGGCATAATTAAACTTCGTATTGCCCGGTTCCGCTTGCTTTGTTCAGAAAATGGGTTAGGATCAAAATGACTTTGTAATTCTTCAAGAATGCCTGCTTTTAATAAAAATTCATCCTGCCTAAGCATCGTAACAAAATTCAGGCCAACATTTTCCCCCTGTTGAATAAGCTGATCAAATTGAATATGTGTTGTAATATCGATTTCCCCGGGATGCTGCAAAATATTATCGAGCATTTGATGCTGATGGTATCCCCGTAAACTCCCCCTAGATCTCGCAGGCTGCATCCATTCCTGATTGGTATAACCATAGTCAGCACTGACAACAAGACCCTTTGTAATAAATTTCGAAATATCCCCAATCATTTTTTCCATTGCTAGAGGAACTTCAAACCGTTGTTTCTCCTTTAACTCCAATTTATTCTCTGATAAAAACTGAACAATTTCCTGATTCGATAACGGAACCCTTTTCTCAAACAATTTATTATTTTCAATTCCAATCATCACTTCGAAAATTCTGCCATTCTCCCTCTCGATTACATGGACAGGAAGTGCATCGAAAAGCTCATTTGAAAAAATCATTCCTGCAAAGCCTCTAATTTCATCGAGCGTTTCTAACTGGGTAACAGAGAAGGCAGAACCGAAAAGCTCTTTTTGTAATTTCCTATGATATGGGCTGCTTTCGACAATCATATATTCAATGGGAATTTGAACTGATTTATACCATTCCGTTAAAAAAGCGTTAGCAAAGCGGCCGTTTCCTGCCCCAATTTCACAAAATACAGCCGGTAATTCATATTGCTTATATATTTTTGAAAACCATTTTGCAAAAAGCCGGCCATAAACATCTGAAATATTGCTGGTTGTGATAAAATCACCATTGCGCCCGATTTTCACCTTTTCTTTCATATAGTAGCCAAAATCGGAATGATAAAGGGCTGCACTGATGAAATCTGCATAGGAAATATAATGATTGGGTGATTCCGAAATGATTTTTTTTAAATATGTAATCATCTTTTGCTCCTTTTTGATTTTCCACTATTGACATAGTGTTTACTATATATTATTGTTAAGTCAGTAGCTTAACTATATCCCCTCCCATTATATGAATAGAACATCCCCCGAAAAGCCCTTCTCCTCGTGAGAAGGGCTTTTCTATTTGAGTAATCAAAAACCATTTAAAAAAGGATTGCTATCCATCTCTTCGATAATAGTGGTTTCAGGACCATGCCCCGGTAAGACCACTGTCTCCTCCGGTAAAAATAACAACTTATCGTGAATGCTTTTTAAAAGCTGTGCTTGATTTCCCTTTGGCAGATCTGTTCGACCAATGCTCCCTTTAAATAAGGCATCTCCAGAAACGACAAAACCGTCATTTTCAAAATAATAAGAAACACTGCCCGGTGAATGGCCTGGAGTTTCAAACAGTTTAAATTCAAAACCAGCTATTTTTATATCTTCTTCCTTTTTCAAAATAAACTCAGCAGGTTTCGCGTTAACGCTTTCCTTCATCATAAAGAATTTTGAACCATTTAATTTTGGATCACTAAGCCACTCTTCTTCCTCCTCATGAACATAAACAGGAATTTTAAAAAAATCCCTTACCTCATCTACTGCCCCAATATGGTCAAAATGTGCATGAGTCAGGAAAATGGCCGCCGGCTTTAATTCACGCTTGGTCAACCAATTAATCAACTTTTTCCCTTCACTACCTGGGTCAAAAATAAGACATGTTTGATCAGGATTTTCCACTATGTAACAGTTTGTTTGCAGAACCCCTAAGGGGATTTGCGACCACTTCATTTTGTATACCTCCAGTTAATAAATGCAATAATAACATTTTACACTATTCTTTAATTGTAGATAAAGAAACGAACGATATTCTTAATACCAATTTAAAACCTCGAACATAAAGTTGTCTCTTTTTTGCCCTCGACAAACGAATGAAAAAACTATAAAATAGGAAACGAATGTATATAATATTCTTACATAACTATTTTAAAATGTTAGGCATACTGCCTGGTAAATAACCAATAAAGGGGGATTTGTTCATGGGTTTAGTTATTATCTTTGCTTTAGTAACCATCCTTGCTTTTTTTGCTGGACTTCGTGCACTAAAAAATAAAAATTTATTAGCTGCATTTTGGGGAGTCGCTTCATTCTTGGTCTTTGGCTGGTTTGTAGTCATGACCATCATTCACCACGGAATTCCGACTGGAACGCACTAAGACAATATAGAGAAGACTGCCCTTTAGGCAGTCTTTTTTATTAATCTTGTAAAAGGCTATTTACTTTATCTACCTTATACTCCATGCTTCTTTTTACATCCCTGCGGTCATCCACACGGATATTTGTTGCTACCCGCTGAATCCCCTCTGAAAATGGAGCTTCGTGCATCGCCTGAATCACTTCAAATAAAACGGGCAGGTCCCCTTCAATAATCGTATTCATAGGGGTCAACTGATAATGAATTTTCCCTTCTGCCTCATATCTTTTTAATACCTTTTGTACACTAGCCACATATTTACTCACACTGGGTGTTTCAGTCCCCAGTGGAATGACAGTAACATCAACAATTGCCATCCTGATCACCTGCTTGGTCTATTAATTTTTGGTACAGTGTGATTTTATCATACCTGGCAAAGTAAGAAAAAAAGAATGACTCTTTACAGTCATTCTTTCAGCAAATCGTAAATTTTTTTGGTTTTTAGATCAATCAGCTTTTCAAAGCTGTTCCCGTATAAGCAGGTATTCCCCAATGGTGAACAACTTAGTGGGGCATCGTCCAACCCAGTGAGGATTAACTGGTGCTTCCCATCCTTAAAATTATACGTAACAAGATTAAACCCCTCTGTATACGAGTCAGCCTCGGTACTTTCTAATGGACTAAAAGCAATAAATTCCTTTTTATTTTCGATATAATCATAATTGGGCACGACCCAATCTGAATAGTTGGTAAGCTGTGGAATGGAAAATGAGAAAATACGCTTTAATTTTTTGTCAAAAAACGTATATGTCGAGTTTGTTTTATCCTTCGCTTCGATGGTTAAAAGCAAATCAGGGAACACGGTAAAATGAAACACACCAGGGAACACAGGCCTTTCCTCTCCATCCTCCAAGCCCTTAAAAACTAGAGGTGCAGATAGTGTTGATTTTTTCTCATCCCATTTTAAATAGGCAATCTCGTCTCGATTTACCCATTGAAGAAAAGGCTGGAGCACAGAAATCTCTTTCATTTTTGAACGCTTCATTTCAATTAGAAAAAGTTTAAAGGTCCAGTCTTCATTAAAGTTTGAAACAAGGATTTTTGACTCGTCATAGGGATTCCATTCAAACTCTAATTCATACGATGCCATGGAGTGTTTCCAAGATACTTTCCCTTTTTGATTAATAATCTCAATCATACCTTCATAGGTGGAAGGGGAGGACTGCACTAAGAAGTACTTTTTAGAAGGACTTATTTGAACATTAACAATTGGGGAATCTGTTTTAAAAACAAACTTACTTTTCCCCGTTAAGAAATCATAAATATAAATATTTGAGGATTGTTTAATATTCGTAATGTATAGGATTTGATTTTCGGAAATCCAGCCTGCGATCTTAAAAAACTCACCCTTCGAGACAGTAAGCGGGAGCTTCCAATCCTTTACAGAGAAATTAGTTAGATTTTTTTTGGCGGGATTTTGATTAGATCTTTTTTGCGTTTGAAGATTACATGCTCCAAGGAGGAGGGAAAGAAACAAAATGATTGGAAAAATATATCGAACCGCTTTTTGTCTTTCAAATTGAATCAATCCAAACCCCTCCATTTAAAAATTCTATATATAATTTAAGACGTTCATATAAAAAGAATGTTTCAATCCCAAGAAAAATGAAAAAGCCGTTTTTAACGGCTTTCCAAAGTGAATAAAAAGAACCATTACCGATTATTTTAATGAGAATTTTTTAATTTTACAAGGCGTGTTTTTTAAATTATGAATGAAGCAGCGCAGCTAAAAAAATCGCCTCTGCCCGCGAGTATATATCTTTATATTTTGAAAGAGGAAGCGGATTAATCCCCCTTCCCAGCTCAATCGTAAAGCCAGGACGTTTAAATTCTTGAATATACCAATCCTTATACCCTGCATGACTGTCAACATACTGAATGGCTTTATACCCGCTTAATCGTTCCATTTCTTTTGCAATCTTCTCAGCTTCAGGTGGTTCCAAACCCTCATATCCCCAATAAAATTCTTCTCCCTGGGTATGAAAAGCGACAACACAGTCAAATAGAGTACTCTTCGCTAATTTAGCCATGGCAATCGCTTCAGGTTCAGTTAACGGAGCATTCCCGGGAAAGTCTCTTGAAGCCGGCAGCTTCGGCAGCTTCCGATCTTTTTCAATCTCCCATTTTGCTGGATATTGATTATTTAAATCCACCCCGCGAATATTCGCTTTCCAGTGAACGAAATCATCGCTGTCATTATTAATTTTTATCACTTTCTTGCGAACCGATTCAGGCGGCCCATTTATAACAAGGTCAACCCCATCCGGATTAACCATGGGTACAATAGAAAGCTCTACACTTTGGTACAATTGTAAAGAAGAAACTTCCCTAAAGATCATTCCATTTGTGATCGAAAGTAAATAATGATTTAACAAATCCATCAAAATCAAGGTAGTGATCCATTCATTTGCGTGAAAGGATGCATTCATATGAACTTTTTTTGTTCCTTTCCCAATTCTGATTTCATGGATTGGGTTTCCTAAGACACTTTTCCCTATGATTGACACTTTGATAAAAGGGTAAACCCTTTTAAGTGAGGTGATAGCATCGTAAAGGATTGCAGAACAACATGGCTTCATGGTGCTTAAAAAAGGCATTGTGACTCTTTCAGGTAGTAGGATGGTTTCATTTGGGAGCAATTGATCAGGTTTTTGTGTTTGATTAAGTAAAAGTATGGCATCTGGTGAAACATTCTTTGAAGTTGCTATTCCGGCTAACGTATCCCCGTTTTTAATTCTGTATGGGACTGCTTCATACCCCGGAATGATTATTTTCTTTGAGGTTTCTATATTCTTCGGATTTATATCACGATTTGAGTCCTCAATCACATTTAGCGGTACCATAAATAGCCTGCTATAATACCATAAGGAGTCTTCAGATCGAAACAGGACCTCCATTTTTTCTCCCTCCCATCATAAAAATCATATGAAAAGAAAAGAAAAAGATGAATTTTAAAAACAAAAAACCTGCGATGGCAGGTTTCCTATGATTTATAAATTTAATTTATTTTTAATCAGCCATGCTGCACCAATGACACCTGCATCATTTCCTAATGTTGCTAATGCGAGCTCTGTTGATTCTTTTACAGAAGAAAATGCAAATTGATTAAATTGTTGTTTCACAGAGTTTAATAGGATATCACCAGCTTTTGAAACACCACCGCCTATAACAATTTTTTGCGGATTCAGGGTATTTCCGATATTCGCTAAAACAAGACCTAAATGAAATGTTACCTCGTCTAATACTTTTACAGCCATCTGGTCTCCATTTCTTGCAGCGTCAAAAACATCCTTTGCATTTATTTTACCGTTTGCAGCCTGTTTCTCAGCTAATTCACCTTTTAAATCGCCTTTTAAAATTTCTTTCGTTGCTAACCGGACAATTCCCGTTGCTGAAGCAACCGTTTCAAGACAACCGGTTTTCCCGCAATTACAAGGTGCACCGCCATTTGGAACAGCCGTTATATGCCCGATTTCCCCTGCAGCACCATTTGCACCTTGGACAATATTCCCGCCTATAATGACTCCACCGCCAACACCGGTACCAAGCGTGACACAAACCAAATCTTTTGCTCCACCTCCTGCACCTTTCCACATTTCACCTAGCGCTGCACAATTCGCATCATTTTCAATTGCAGCAGGAAGATCGGTCGTTACTTCTAGTTGTTCCTTAAGCGGATAGTTCTCTTTCCATCCTAAATTAACAACATTCAAGATTACTCCATTTTCATAGTCAACCGGGCCTGGGGCACCCATTCCAATTCCAATTAATCTATTTTTATTTTCACCGAGGCTTGCTAATTTTTCATTAATCGCCTTGGCAATATTACCGGTAATATTTCGGCCTTCATCTGAATTATCAGTTGGTATTTCCCACTTTTGAAGGATTTCTCCACTAGTAGTCAGAAATGCTAATTTTGTCGTTGTGCCGCCAAGATCCACGCCTACAATCCATTTATCTTGCAATTTATTCACCTATCTTCGACTTTTTTCTTTTTGAAATTGAATCTCTTGTCTTAGGATCAATAACGCTGTTTGGTATTCCTTTGGTTCAATTAATTGAGATTGATAAAGTTCTTTTAATTCAGTTTCCATCAGTTCCATATCGGCCACTCGATCACCAATATAAATAATCGTTCCAAATTGTTTTAAAAATTGCTGAATCTCGTAAACTGTTTTCATTTTCTGCCCCTTAAAATTCTATAAATTGGAGATACAATGAATCGTACAAAAAAAGTATACCTTATGCCAATTCCCGCCTCAAGGAAATATTTTTGTAACGGCAATTGTAAAATCCGAATCATTCCGGACAATAGATTATTGAAGATGTTGGTTAATTTTTCGAACTAAATCAGAGTAATCCTTGCGGTCTGGATTTAACTTAACGGCCTTTTCTGCATTTACCTTCGCTTCCTTAAAGTCCCCTTCCTCAATATTAATCAGCGCAAGATTATAATAGGCTTCTTCAAAATCAGGGTACAATTGGATCGCTTTTTGTAAATGAATTTTTGCCTTCGAAAGCATTCCCTTTTTAATTTCCGTATAGGATAGAAGAAAATAAACATTTGCCGAAGGGCTCTTTAATTTTTTTTCTGTTTCCCTTAATACCTGATAAGCCTGATCATTTTTATCCTGCTTAATATATTCCTGGGCAAGGGCTAAACTGGAGCTTTCATCTCTTGTCCTTGCGCCGGTACTATAACCATAAGATAAGGACCCCCAAATAATAGCAGCAGCCAATAGGAAAAATACTGCTTGGAGGAATACTTTTTTCTGCTTTGGAAGGTAAACCACTCCGGCTGCAAGAAATCCTCCTGCTAAGCCGCCCAAGTGACCTGCACTATCGATACCCGAAGCTGTAAAACTAAAAACAAGATTGATTCCCAGAACGACAATTAAATTGATGCCGATTGTTCTGAAAAAAAGCTTCGGCTGTATCATTCCAAAATAAAGCAATGCCCCGAAACATCCATAAATGGCGCCGCTGGCTCCTGCTGATAGATTTGAACTAAAAATAAAACTGGCAATAACCCCAGCAATACCAGCGAACAAGTAAATAAAAAGGAATCGTAGATTACCATATAATCTTTCAACGGCAACTCCTAAATAATATAATGCAAGTGTATTCATGGCTAGATGTAAAAAACCAATATGAAGGAAAATTGGTGTAATAAAACGCCACCACTGACCTTCATAGATAAGAGGATTAAATTTGGCCCCATACTTAATCAATGTGGAATTGTTGGTACTCCCTCCGTGCATTTCCAGCCAAAAAAAGACGAGAATTTGAACAATCATGAATAAATAGGTAAATAACGGCCTACCATTTTCAAAAACGGCTTTTTCCGCTTCTGCCTGATTTAAAGCAGACTCAAGTGTTGATTTTTTTAAAGCATGGATGGTTTCTTCCGAATAAGATTCATTAATATCGAAGAATACTTGCTTCTCTAGTAAATGTGAAAGAGTTTGAAAGCCTGTTTCATAATTTTCATTTGCAAATAAAATAGAGACAATTGCGGTTTTATTTCCCTCCGGATAAAAATAAGGCTTCTCGAGACGATATTCATATTCATCTACTGGTGGATAGGAACTGACATAAATATTCGTCATATTCAAATCACCTCGACGAAGCTGTTTACGGATATTCTCTCCATTCGCTGCGGTAAATTCAATATCCCTTTGCATCGAATTACTCCAATTAAGGTCTTGATTGAATAAGCGTACTATAGGTGCTTTCTTATTTTCTAATTTTTCGAGCCATAGCTCTTTTTGATTATCAAATAATTGAATGATGCGATAACCTTGTTCTGTAATAAAGAAATGAGCTAAGCGCCAAAAGATGAATTCCTCTCTATTCAATACTCCTCCCACTTTCTATCTAAGTAATAGCTATATATAATTAATAATTATTGGATGGTTTCATTATAACCGAATTCCATTCAAATCAATGCCTAAACGGCCTCATTTCCGGCAATTTTATTATGGATTCTACAGGACAAATAAAAAACCATCTGCGGTTTTCACCTTTCAGATGGTCCTCCAAAAACAGTTTGCAGCATTTTATTTTTTACTCCCGGGAAACTCATAATGGAACCTACCGCAAGGCGGCGTAGCCAGCCGGATGCCAGCAATAAATTAATAAGCCGATATCGATAACGAAATCCAAAATACCCGATAGAACCAATTAAAAAAATAGATGTAATAACACGAGACATAATAAATCCCTCCTACATCTATTCTGTGTAATAAATATAAGTTTTATCCATTGTTACCAATAATCATGGACTGAAATTATGGAGAATATAAACCCATAAGGTTAAATGTTATTTAACACCGGCCCCATTGTTTTCTTTAAAACAGCGACTGAATTAGAAAATTTATTCTCTTCTTCCTCACTTAAGTCCAACTCTACAACTTCTCGAATACCATTACGGTTAACCACTGCAGGAACCCCGATATATAGATCTCTATGCCCATATTCCCCATCGAGATAAGTTGAAACGGTTAGGACAGAATTTTCATTTTGTAGTATCGCTTTGGTTAACCTTACAAGTCCCATAGCAATTCCGTAAAAGGTTGCTCCTTTTCGTTCGATGATCTGGTAGGCAGCATCCCGAACATTTAAAAAGATTTGATTAAGGGCATCTTTTGTGTAGCCTTCTTTATTTTTTGTCCATTCTGAAATGGAGATACCCGCGATATCGGCATGACTCCAGACAGGTAATTCCGTATCACCATGTTCTCCAATAATATAAGCGTGTACGTTACGGGCATCCACACTAAAATAATCGCCTAATAAATACCGGAATCTAGCGGTATCGAGAATTGTGCCTGAACCAATAACCCTTTCCTTCGGGAGACCGGAAAATTTCCAAACAGCATAAGTTAAGATATCTACAGGATTTGTTGCAACAAGAATAATCCCATCGAAACCGCAAGACATAATCTCATGGACAATGCCTTTAAAAATCTTTGTGTTTTTCTCAACAAGATCCAGTCTTGTTTCACCAGGTTTTTGATTAGCCCCAGCGGTAATGACTACAAGATCAGCTTGATCACAATCTTTATAGCTTCCATACCAAATTTTTGTATGTGAAGGGGCGAAAGGCAGGCCGTGATTTAAATCCATAGCATCACCCTCAGCTTTTTCCTTATTTAAATCAATCAGGACAAGCTCTTCTGTTATCCCTTGATTTAAAAGAGCAAAAGCATAACTTGAACCAACAAAACCTGTTCCTATAAGCGCAACCCGATTCACTCGATTAACCATTTCAAACCCACCTTTAAAAAATAATTTTTACACCACTAAAAACACTATACTCAATGCCAATAAAGCTGCAATAAAACCCGATAAAAAGTTAACCATGTCATTATCAATATAGCTAATACCTTTTATCCGTAAAGTTGCCTTTTGACAATGAATTCGTCTTTCCGTCTCAATCCCGCACTGACTGCACATGTATAATTGTTGATAAAAAGCCCCAAATAATGTATCAATCACATTACCCAAAAAACCGAATAGAAAAATAAGGAAGGCAAGAAAAATATGTAAATGAAAAAGCCATAAACTAAAAAGAGCGATTAACAGCGCACCTGCCAATGCAGCACTCGTTCCCAAAAAACTAATCGCACCCGAGGTCCCTCTTTCCACTGGCTTAAATGTTCGAATAAAAAGCGGATTTTTTTTACTTAATGACCCAATTTCCGATGCCCATGTATCTGAATTAGCACTTGCAAGTGAAACAGCAAAAGCAATCAGCCAAATGACGTTAGGTTGAAGGAAGTTAATTAGACTGAAAAGAGCTGCAGCCCCGCCATTAGCAGCAACCTGCCTCCAATCCCTTGTTGCCCCTTTTGCTAATTTTTCTTCCATGGTTTTCTTTACGGATTTCTTGTATTCAGACCATATACTTGAAGAAACAAAGAAAATTCCAAGTAGAAAAAGACCCTTTAAATTAAAACCGAGCATGACTGCCGCCCCAACAAATATGGCGGCTAGTGCCCCAGATTTAGTAAGTGCTTTAACGAGGTAGGCGAGTAATCCAGCAGCAATGATAATGACAAAAATAATCCACTTTTCTATCATTTGGTGATAATAACCTCATGGTTCGTAATAATTTTTGAAACAGGTAAATCATGTTCCTCAATGCTAAAATCAGGAACTACTTGCATATCGAAAGCAAGTGAGGAAGTTTTGCCGCTATAATTTGATAAGAATCGATCATAATACCCTCCACCAAAACCAATTCGATATCCTTCTTTTGTATAGGCTAAACCCGGTACAATTAATAAATCAATTAAGCCCGGTCTAACCTCTTTGGTCAGTTCCTCTTTTGGTTCAAATAAACCATAATATACCGATTCAAGCTGGGAAAATTCAGTCAAGATTCGGAATGATAGAAGTTTTTCGTTTGGAAGACACTTCGGAACAGCTACTTGTTTGCCCAACTCCCAAGCCTTTCTAATAATTTGATAGGTATCTACTTCTGGCACCTTAGAAAGGGTGATTCCGATTATATTGGCATTTTTAAAATCTTGGTCGTCAAATAGCCGATTGGCAATTTTATAAGAGAGGTCTTCATACATAGGTTTTGAAACTTGCGATAATGTTTCCATCATTTGTTTTCGAAGGGATTTTTTATCGTTCATTATTGGATTCCTCCTTATTTTTGGACAACAAAAAAAGCAGCAGGAAGCTCCTACTGCTTATTTTGTTTCGCGGTGTGCGGTTGTACGTTTTTCTCTTGGGCAATATTTCTTAAGCTCAAGACGATCTGGGTTATTACGTTTATTTTTTGTTGAAATATAGTTACGGTCTCCACACTCAGTGCAAGCTAGCGTAATATTTACACGCATGTTGATTTCCCTCCAAACCAATAAGCTAGTTCGTTCATACGACTTTTCTATAATATCATTTTTCGAAAGGAAATGCTAGTGTATTTTTTAAAAGTGCACATTCCATGTTTAGGAGTTCATTTTTACTACTTCCATTAATTGCCCAAGTACTGATTTTATTGGTATCACGAGCCCCTATGGACATTTTCATCGTAAAGATACTTGCAGCCGGACCCTTTGCCATAGGCTGGTACACTAAGCTGCCTTTATTTAAATTACTCCATAGTTTATCAGTAAAAATATTCCATGACGAATGAACGGTACATTCTTTCATTTCAGAACCATTGTATTTTCCATTTACGAGGATTAGCTTTTCATTGGCAAGATGAAAAATACGATTCTCCACAGGTGAGATAAACGTAAAATTCTCCCCCGTTAAATTCGGATTATGATGCAAAACTAAAACTTTGATTTCTTTTGTTGTTTTGCTGTGATTACTAATGTAGATTTTTGCGAAGGAAATTTTCGAATGGATATGCTCAAGTTTTATTTTAATTACCAACTCTTCATCGTAAATTACCTTTTCCGTACAATTTTGCATCCAATAAACTTTACCATTTACCCAAATCCCCGGAATTAGCTGCAGCTGCTCGATAACGAAATGATTAAGGGAGGTTGGAACAATCTCTATCGGCTCCATTAAACTCATCGGATTAACACCACCTTTTTGCCCTATAGGGTATTTACTTAGCACTCTGTTGCGTCTACTAATTGGGTTAATAATGTATCTTCGATTATTCTGCTTGTCTCCAATGCAACGCGTTTCCAGCTATACAAGCTTTTCATCACCAGCTGACCTTCTTTCGCCATCTCTGCTGCCTTTTCAGGATTTTTGTAAATAAATAAAATTTGTTCCAATAAGCTTTTGGCATCTCCAGGAGTCATTACCATCCCCGTTTGCAAATGCTTCACAATCCCTTTTAAACCGCCTGTTTTTGAAACAATTGTTGGCTTTCCAAGAGCCATTGATTCAAGTGCAACAATTCCAAAAGGTTCATACAAGCTTGGAACAACGACCATTTCACAATTTTGAATGAAAGTATTGCGTTGCTGCTCGGATACAAAGCCAATAAACGTGATCTTGTCTTCTAAATGTTTTTCTTGAATCAGCCTACGATAGGTATCAAGCATCGGGCCTTTTCCGGCAATTACAAAGGAGTATTCAAGCTTTAGCTCCTTTGCAATGGCTGCCGCCTCGATTATCGTTTCGAATCCCTTTTCCTTCACTATTCTTCCCATTGAAAAGATATATTTTTTATCTTGGAGATTAGGGGAAAGTTCAACAGATTCTTCTTCCCTATTGTTTAACAAATCTACCCCATTTGGTATAATCGCTAATTTTTCAGAAGCCGCATCGAAAATAGAGGTTACTTCCTCAACCATATAATCGCTGCATACAATAACTTGGTCAGCCTCGGTTACAAGCTGCTGCTCTTTGCTATGAATAAACTTCTGCATTTCAGTATAAATCCCATTATTTCTTCCATATTCTGTAGCATGAATGGTAGCTAGTAATGGAATCGATAACGAATCCTTTAAGGCAATGGCAGCGGTACCTACGAGCCAATCATGAGCATGAATAATACTGAAGCTGTATTCATCAGCCAATTTTTCCACTTTATACGCCATCGCTAGGTTAAGTCCGCCGATCCATGATAGAAAATCTTCATCCTGTTCGTTTAATGGCTTAACGCGATGTACATGAACACCATTTATTTTTTCATAAGAAGGCAAGTCATTTCTTAGCAATGAAACAACATGAACCTCATGACCTAATTCAGCAAGATGAACAGATAATCCATATACATGTCTAGAAAGCCCGCCCACTACATGAGGAGGGTACTCCCAACTTAACATCAAAATGTTTAATGGGCAATGAATCGTAGATACCCGCTCCAAATCAGCCGGCATGCGTATTTTTTTATCCATTGTTCTCCTCCAAGTTTTCTGTTTGTGCATAGTAAGTATAAGTACTTACATGATCAATCCATTTTGGAGTTTGTGTCTCTATTTTTTGAAGCTGGTTTAGGTTATCACTTATTTGATAACCGCTTTCTGTCTCCATTGATGGAGTTTGAATGGTATTGGAGCGAATCAGCGGAAAAAATCCTGTGCTAAGTTTGACACCAAGTTCAGTAATATAATGACGATTAGAAAGTAACCCTTTAACATACCAATGAGCATTTTGGTACGGTACGGCTATCTCATAGAAATGATGTGCATTGCTGCCATTAAAGATCATGTCTGTTACATCGTAAATCCGAACAACAGATACGAAATCATCAAATGGCTGATCAAAGAAGAGTTGAATTACATTTCGAGGTAATTCGGAAACTTCCCAGAATAGGATCATTTTCTGTGGTGTAACAAGCCTTGCTGTCAACTCACCCTTTACGGGAACAAAGGCCGAAGGAGACCCACTTGCAGAGGATTGATTTTCCTTATTGTTTTGCATATCCGGTTCATCGTTCGTATTTCTTTCATTATTATTAATCCATTTATTCCAGCGATATTGGACTCTTCCTACCGTTGTGTCTAGTTCTGAGGCGATTTTTCTAAACGATAATCCTTCCTCTCGTAGTTTTATTATTTCATCAATCATAATGTCCTCCTAATGGTAAACAATCATTTTATGCTTAAAATTCCAAATTATTCATATTTTTAATAATTTTATCGTATCACTTGAACGGAAAAGGCACAATAAACGCATTTTGTCGTATCTTGCTATTCCTTATGACATAGTTATTTAAGGCTTGGAAAAAATTTATTTTTGAAAACAAACACCTTCTATCAATAAGAAATCGACATTTTCCTTCCAAATCTGAACAAAAAGTTTCGACAAATTTTCTTTAAGTGAAAATAAAAAAGATGAGGGAATATTTATGACCTCATCTTTGGTAATTTTTTATTGTTTTTATGCATTCAAATTATAACGTTTTCCTGTTACAAGGAATATTACATTCTCGGCAATATTCGTTGAATGGTCTCCAAGTCTTTCGATATACCGGCAAACAAACGCCAGCTGAGTAATTTGGTTCGTTTGATTCGGATATTGAGGGATATATGCTAAAAGCTCTTTAACCAATTTTCCATACATTTCATCGACTTGGTCATCTTTTGCAGCGCATTGGGTTGCAAGTTCAGTATCTTCGGAAATAAAAGCATTTAACGACTCAGCAAGCATTTCCAAGGCCATATCCATCATTTTGGGAATATCGACAATTTCTTTGATATGTTTTTCACTGCCAATATGCAATGCTGATTTAGCAATATTTACAGCTTGGTCACCCACACGTTCCACTTCTGAGGATATTTTTAAAGCGACAATAATCCTTCTTAAATCAGTTGCTACCGGAGATTCTTTTGCAATTAGGATAATCGCTTTATTATTGATATCCTGTTCCAAATCATCAATGACATTATCAAATTCAATGACTTGGTTTGCTTTTTCAAGGTCTTGATGGATGAGTGCTTCCATAGCTTCTTTGATGGCATTTTCAGCCTTCTGAGCCATGTTCAATAATAATTTTTTTAATTCCAATAATTCATTGTCAAAATTTGATCTTGTACTCATTTGATCACCTCTATCATCCGAATCTTCCTGTAATATAGCCCTCTGTGCGTTCATCTGACGGCTTTGAAAAAATTTTGGAGGTTTCATCCAGCTCAATCAATTCCCCCATTAAAAAGAAAGCTGTTTTATCTGATACTCGTGAAGCTTGCTGCATATTGTGAGTTACAATCACTATTGTATACTTTTCTTTTAACTCTAGTATTAATTCTTCGATTTTTAGAGTAGAGATTGGATCTAGTGCAGATGTTGGCTCATCCATAAGTAATACATCGGGTTTTGTTGCAAGTGCTCTGGCAATGCATAACCTTTGCTGCTGTCCTCCTGAAAGACCAAGTGCAGGTGCATGTAGACGGTCCTTTACTTCATCCCATAACGCTACATCCATTAATGCTTTTGTGACAATTTCTTCTAGATGTACTTTTCGTTTAACTCCATGGATTCTAGGTCCATATGCTACGTTATCAAAAATCGATTGAGGAAAAACATTACCTTTTTGAAAAACCATTCCAACATTTTTTCTCAGGTCTACAAGGTCCGTTTTTTCATTTAAGATATTTTGGTCATTATAATTAATTTCCCCAGTCATTTTTACATTTGGTACATAGTTAATCATTAAGTTTAAGGTCTTAATAAACGTTGATTTCCCGCATCCTGAAGGACCAATAATCGCCGTTACTTCTTTTTTGTTAATCGGAAAGTTTATGCTCTTTAGTGCGTGGTGATCTCCGTACCACAAGTTTAAATCATTTATTTGAAAAGCTTGTCTGTGAACTGTTATTGTAGTCATAATATCCTCCTTAGCCAAACCTTCCTGAAATATATTCCTCTGTCTTTTGTACTGAAGGATTAGTAAAAATCTTTTCTGTTGCATCGTACTCGATTAAGTCACCACTTAAAAAGAAGGCTGTTTTATCGGAAATCCGTGATGCCTGCTGCATATTATGGGTTACAATGATTATGGAGTAATCTTTTTTCAATTCAACAATCAAGTCCTCTACCTTTGCATTCGAAATTGGGTCAAGCGCAGAAGAAGGTTCGTCCAAAAGCATAACCGTTGGCTTCATGGCAATCGTCCGTGCAATGCAAAGACGCTGCTGCTGTCCACCTGAAAGAGAAAGAGCTGATTTGTGAAGTCTGTCTTTCACTTCATCCCATAGAGCTGCTTTTTGTAGGCTCTCCTCTACGATCTCGTCGAGCTGACTTTTCTTTCTTATTCCACTAAACTTTAGTGCATGGGTAATATTTTCGTAGATTGATTTTGGAAATGGATTTGGCTTTTGAAAAACCATTCCAATTTCTTTTCTCAATGCAACTACATTGATTTGATCCGATAAAATATTGAGACCTTCATAATTAATTTTCCCTTCTGCCCGCGCTCCTGGGATAAGGTCATTCATTCTATTAATACTGCGTAAAAATGTAGACTTTCCGCACCCTGAAGGACCTATTAGTGCTGTAACCGAGTTTTTTTCAATATCCATTGAAATACCGTTCACTGCACGTTTTTCACCGTAAAAAATTTCAAGATTATCTACCTTTAGTATGTTTTCTTTTGGTATTGGAGTAATATAATCTTCTTGGTTTGCTGCAGTTTCTACTGTTTCTCTTTCTTTCATGGCTGTAACCATCCAATCTCACCTTTTTCTTTATTTAGTAGCAGTAATCTTTTTATGAATTAGACTGCCAATCCATCTGGCAAGCAGGTTGAAAATTAAAACAGAAAGTACTAAAACAGCTGCTGAACCGTTTGAAACGTCTTTAACATCCGGAATTAACCCTTGGGTATTAACCGACCAAATATGAACTGCCAAAGTTTCAGCAGGACGGAAGATATTCAATGGTGACACATCAGAAAAAGGATTCCAATCCGTATAATCTAATCTTGGTGTTGATAATCCAGCTGTGAACAATAAAGCTGCTGCCTCACCAAAGACACGACCTGAAGCAAGGATTGCACCCGTCAAAATAACCGGAAAGGCACTTGGCAATAAAACCGTCTTAATCGTATGCCAATGAGTGATTCCAAGTGCAAGGCTCGCTTCCTTTAACTCCCGTGGAACCGTACGAATCGCATCTTCACTAACCCTTACCATTACAGGTAAGTTAAAAACAGTAAGTGCAAGTGCTCCCCCTAAAATGGTGTAGCCCCAACCTGTTAAGGTAACAAACATTAATAGACCGAACATCCCAATTACAATCGAAGGCATGGAAGCCAAAACCTCGATACAAGAGCGAATAAAATTTGTCACTTTCCCCGGTTTAGCGTATTCAGCCATATAAATCCCGCCGCCAACGCCTAGAGGAATAGTAATTAACATCGTAATAAACAGGACATAAAATGAATTAAATAATTGATCGCGAATTCCTCCGCCCGCCATCATATTACTTGATGGGGTGGTTAGAAACTTGAAAGAAACATGCTGCAAACCGTGAAATAAAATAAAACCAAATAAACCCACTAAAACTGCAATGATAATGACGGCAATCAGAACAAAAACACCTGTTGCGATCCGATCGGCTACTCTCGAATTCATTAAATCTTCCTCCTAGATGAAAGGTAGCGAATCAAAAGAATAAAAGCGAATGACATTATTAATAAAATTAACCCCAAAGACCATAAAACATTATTTTCAGGGCTTCCAAACGTCGTGTTGCCCATATTTAAAGTAATAATCGTTGTTAATGTGGCTGATGCATCTAAAAGACTGTGAGGCATGGTTTTCACATTTCCAATAACCATTTGTACGGCTAACGCTTCTCCAAATGCTCTAGACATCCCTAGAACAACTGCTGTCAATAAATTTGGCAAGGCTGCCGGAATTAACACTTTTCGAATGGTTTGCCAACGAGTTGCACCTAGCGCATATGATCCTTCTCGAAGATTATTCGGAAGAGAACTCATAGCATCTGTAGCAATTGTTGTTACAGTCGGTAAGATCATAATCGAAAGCACAATCATTCCTGAAAGTAAACTAAACCCGAGTCCACCAACATGTCCTCTTATAAATGGTACCAATACTGTAAGTCCAATGAATCCATAAACAACAGAAGGAATACCTACTAAAAGTTCTATTACGGGTTGTAGTATTTTTCTTCCCCAAGATGGTGCAATTTCAGTCATAAAAATGGCTCCGCCAATTCCTAATGGTGCAGCAATAAGTGCCGAAAGAAACGTTACTGCGAAAGATCCCAAAATAAATGGAAGTGCTCCGTACAGCGGCTTTGCTGGGTCGGTAGGATTCCAAATCTTACCGGTTACGAAATCAAAAAGATTTACACCATCTTTGATAAAAGATTGCAATCCTTTTTGCCCTAGAAAAATTGTAATCGCAATCGTTGCTGATATCATGATAATCGCACATATAAAAACAATGATCTTTCCTCTTACTTCCCCGTTCATCCAATTCTTTTGTGATTTTAATAATCTATCTTTTGCTGGAATCACTTTTTCCATATAAAAGTAAAACACCCCTATCTTACGTTTTAACAGGGTACCCCCTGATACATTTACTGTTTGCCTTACTTGTTACATATTAACGTCAAAGTGTTAATCTAATTTGAATTCAATGTAAAGGATAGGTAAAGTAATATTAAGTTTTTGTAAAGATGATTAATTTTCCTCAATGTATTTCATGATCGGTATATGAAATGTAAAAAAAGGTGCGCACCAAAAGGTTTACTTTTGATGACACACCCTTTTCATTTAGTATTTCAATTACTTGTTCGAAACATTCCCTTTTGCATCACGTTCTACTTTCATTTGTGTTACAGGAATATAACCTTGTTTAGTTACGATATTCGTTTGAACTTCATCGCTCATCATGTAATCTAAGAACGCTTTTGCTGCTCCAGTTGGCTCACCTTTTGTATATGCATGCTCATAAGCCCAAACTGGGAATTTACCAGTTGTAACATTTTCAGTAGTTGGTGCTACTCCATCGATTGAAAGAGCTGTTACTGTGTCATCAGTTAAATATGAGAAAGCAAGATATCCAATTGCGCCCGGAGTTTCATTAATAATCTTTTTAACTGTATTTGAAGCATCTTCTGTAATTCCTTCAGCAGGAGTTGCACCATCTAAAGCCAATTTATTGAATACTGCACGAGTACCTGAAGAATCCGGACGGTTTACAAGCGTAATTTTTTGGTCTGCACCGCCAAGTTCTTTCCAGTTAGTGATTTTACCAGTGAAAACTTTGATAAGATCCGCTTTTTTAATATCTTTGATTCCGACTTTAGGGTTTACTGCAGCTGTAATTCCAACTACAGCGACTTTATGGTCAACTAACTGACTTGCATCCATTCCTTTTTCTTCAGCAAAAAGGTCAGAGTTACCAATTTGAACCGCACCCTGTGCAACCTGTGATAGACCTGTACCAGACCCACCGCCATTTACTTGGATGCTTACTTTTGAATTTTTGTTCATAAATTCCTCAGCCGCTGCAGACGCTAAAGGCTGCAATGCTGTCGAACCGGAAATTACTAAAGAACCAGAAAGTTCTTTTGTGTTAGCTCCGTCATTATTCTTTGATTGATCTTTATTTGTTCCGCCTCCACAGGCAGCCATTACTACCATTAAAGCTGCTAAAATTGTTACAAGGCTAAACTTTTTTATGCTTTTCATTTATTCATTCCTCCTAAGGATTTTGATTACTTGTCTGCCTTACATATTACATATTAACGGTGAAGTGTTAACTGCATTTAAATTCTGTGTAAATGCTACGTAAAGTAATATTAAGTTATCGTAAAAATATTTACATAAGTTTACAATTCTGATGAAATGGAACACAAATAGTCTTTAACAAATAACAATAATCCATACGTTGGTAGTGAGTATAAAAAGTTAATAATATATCCCGAAGCAGAGAAGTATAACTATGGAAAAAAGGAGGAATTAAAGTGAGGGAAGATCGTCAATTTGAAAATGAAGCAGAGGAAGCAAATCGAGAAATGAATAAAGGATTTAAAGACTATGGTGCTCGGAGTTCTGCATTTGTAAGCTCAGAGGCAGAAGAGGCTAATCAAAAAATTCAAGAGCTGTTCTATGGTAAAGAAAAAGGAATAAACTCATTACCCTTTCATGTCGATGTAAACAACCCTCCCATTAAAAAATAATTGATTACATAAGAAAAATGGGGTACCCAATTACTGGGTACCCCATTTTTCTTTGTATTGATTACTTATTCGTAACATTTCCTTTTGCATCACGTTCTACTTTCATTGATGTTACAGGAATATAGCCTTGTTTAGTTACAATATTAGTTTGAACTTCATCGCTCATCATGTAGTCAAGGAATGCTTTTGCTACTTCGTTTGGCTCACCTTTTGTATAAGCATGCTCATAAGCCCAAACTGGGAACTTACCAGTTGTTACATTTTCTGTAGTTGGTTCTACACCATCGATTGAAAGAGCTGTTACTGTGTTGTCAGTTAAATATGAGAATGCAAGGTATCCAATTGCACCTGGAGTTTCGTTAATAATCTTTTTAACTGTATTTGATGCATCTTCTGTAACGCCTTCGGCAGGAGTAGCTCCATCTAATGCTAATTTATTGAATACTGCACGTGTACCTGAAGAATCAGGACGGTTTACAAGCGTAATTTTTTGGTCTGCTCCGCCAAGCTCTTTCCAGTTTGTAATTTTACCAGTGAAAACTTTGATAAGGTCAGCTTTTTTAATATCTTTAATACCTACTTTAGAGTTTACTGCAGCAGTAATACCAACTACAGCAACTTGATGGTCAACTAATTGGCTTGCATCGACACCTTTTTCTTCAGCGAAAAGGTCAGAGTTACCAATTTGGACCGCACCTTGGGCAACTTGTGATAGACCAGTACCGGATCCACCGCCGTTTACTTGGATGCTTACTTTTGAGTTTTTGTTCATAAATTCTTCAGCCGCCGCAGACGCTAATGGCTGTAATGCAGTTGAACCGGAGATAACTAATGAGCCGGAAAGTTCTTTTGTATTCGACTGATCATTCTTTGCAGTTTCTTTTGTTTCCTTGGATGTTGTGCTTCCACAGGCAGCCATCACTATCATTAAAGCTGCTAAAATTGTTGCAAGACTAATTTTTTTAAAGCTTTTCATTTTCTGTAATTCCCCCTAAGAAATTTGGTGGTTTTTTGTTTTGCTTACATGTTTCATGATAATACCTGACTGTTAACTGTGTTTTAAGGGAATGTAAACCTTTTGTAAATCTATGTCGAATTATTCATTTTTACCAATGTGTAAAAAGCAAAAAAACTTGCCTCATAATGAGACAAGTTTTTTATTAGCCATTATTTTTACCAGCCGATAAAGCCTTTTGACTTTTCTTAGCCCGTTCTTTCTTTAAATCAAAATAAGCATCTAATACTCGGCGGCCAATATAGTTATTTACACTTGGTCCGCTATTGCCTTGGTAAACCCATGGAACTAAAACAGCCATAGCGACCTCAGGATTATTAGATGGAGCAAAACTCACAAGACTTAAGTTCATTACCTCAGGAGGAATCTTTCCAAATTTACTACGGTCAGGTCCATCGTAAAACGCTTGAGCCGTTCCAGTTTTCCCTGCAGGACTGTAATCAGCACCTTTAAAATAACTGTAAGCTGTACCTCCTGTTGTCTGCATGACCATTCTAAATCCTTCTTTTACACGATTAATCCACGAATCCTTTTCATCTATCCGATTTAATATTTTCGGTTGAATTTCTTGAACAATCGGCCCCAATTGATTTTTTTCCATAATTGGTTCACGTATTTCCTTTACAAGATGCGGCTGTACGCGGTACCCACCATTAGCAATAGTAGAAATATACTGAGCAAGCTGCATTGTGGTATACGTATCAAACTGACCAATTGCAAGGTCAAGAAGGTTACCCGGCTGCCTGACAATTCCTTTAAACCCGGCACTCTCGTTAGGGAGGTCAATCCCCGTCATAGCCCCCAAGCCAAATTGATTAAAGGATTGCCGAATCGTATTAACTTTTGTTAAGTCTAATGGCAAAGGCTGCCCGGGAGCATAATGTCCTCCTGCCATGGCAATCACAGTTTTCCACATATATACGTTAGAAGAGACTTGAAGTGCTTGTAAATCATTAATCCACCCAAAGGTTTTCCATGAAGCTTTAATTGGCGTGCTGGCAATTCTTAATGGTTCATCTAGTTGCATTGACCCGGGATGAATCGCACCAGTTTTATATCCAGTTAACACCGTAGCACCCTTTACTGCAGAACCAACGTTATAAGATGTTGTTATATTTCCTAGAGCAAAATCTCTCATTACCGCTCTACCGGTTTTCTCATCGTGGGCAATTTGTTTACCGGCCATGGTTAAAACCTCACCAGTATGCGGATCCATCAAAACAACAAAGGCACGGTCCAGTAATCCGGTTCTCGGATAGGCTTTTGCTTTCCAAAGTTCTTCTTCAATGATTTTTTCAACTTTAAGCTGCAAATCCATGTCGATGGTTAAAACGAGGTCTTTGCCGCGTTTACCTTGCGAAAGAAGCTCTGTAGATAAAACATTTCCAGATTTATCGGTCTGGTTTTTCACTTTGGCCTTTTGACCATGAAGTACATCTTCATATTCGGCTTCAATATAACTTTTTCCCACTCGGTCGTTTCGGCTGTAATCCCGGGCGAGATACTCATCAATCTGTTCCTTAGGAATACCTTCCTCAGAAGAAGTGACATTGCCTAAGACTGTTCTTAACGTTTTCCCAAATGGATATTTGCGATCCCAATCGGTTGTCGTATCTACACCAGGTAGATTCTCCAAATTCTCACTTACGACCGCAAACTCTTTGTCTGATACCTTTTTATTTTTCACAATTTGCGGTGTTAAAGCATAACCGCTGTTAAATTGCCGATAAATCGCCAATGTTTTTAGATCTTCATTCGAAAAACTGCTGAGGTCTTTAGCAGTGATTCTTTCTAATTGTAATTTATAAAGATCCTTATCATCCAATTTTTTCTGTTCAAATAATGCCCATTCTTTTTTTGTTATTTTTTCTTTCGCCTTTTCTGGATTCTTGATCATCCAAAAATCCTTCTTATCACGGTCACGAATTTTAGACGTATCCACTTTAATTAATCTAGCCAGCTTTTCAGCTGTTTGGATCATTTCTTCTTGGTTTGTATTTTGATATTTCGTATAGGTGATCGCATTTAATGGCTTGTTATCAACAATAACCTTCCCATTTCGATCAAACATTTTACCGCGGGGGACAGGATTATTGACTGTAATATCTTCCGTCCGCTGAATTTCCCGTTTAAAATCGTCCCCATAGACAATTTGGACTACACCAAGACGCAGGATTAGTATAGAAAAAAGTAAAAATACCACAAAGAATAACATATTTAACCGAAAGGGAACATGTGTCTTCTTCTTTTTCTTTTTTTGATTCAAAATCGATTCTCACTTCCTTATTGCTCAACATAACATTCTCTATTTTATAAGAAAAAGCTCACTTTTACTATTATCAACCCTTACCAATTTACAACAATCGACTAAAGTCACAGTTTCTTTATAAAAAATGGAAAAAGCGATGAGTAAATTTCTTCTCATCGCTTTAGGCAGTAGGTATTTGAACTCGTTTGATAAACCAATAAATACATGTATGTCCCGCCCCTAATATTAATAGGAGGATTGGGATACTGTTTTTCTCATTAAACCAAGTAATAGCGGCTAAGAATAACAAAATCGAAACAATTCTGCCAACATTTAAGAAAATTTCCCGAACAACAATATATTCAATCCTCATTTCAGCTGCTTTCCACCCTGTACCAATGACATCATATGTAGTTGAAATGTATGGTACCAGTAAAAGTGGGTAAGCAATCGCAATAGTGGCTGCATAAATTAACAGTTTAACGAAATTCACATCCCAAACAATCAACAAGATCGCTAAATAAAGAAGGATGCCGCCAATGAGAATCGCTTTTTTTCTGGCTCTTTTTTTAATTAACCTTGAGGCAAAGTAATAGGCAATAAAGGAAATACCGGAATTAAGGAGGCCATAGGTTCCTAAGGCCAACTCACTGCCGGTTGAAATGTACACGAATACAGAAATGACAAACAAAAACGTCCCTTCTCTTAAGCCCTGAAAAAAATGAGCATTCGTTACGAGACGCCAATTTTCATTTTGTTTTCTTTCCGCCAAAATTCTCGTAAAACAATACTTTCCATGTGCTGGCCTGCGTTTCAAAGAAAAGCTCAAGAAAACGGCGAGAGCAAATAAACTAAGTGATAAGCCAAAGACAATAGAATAACCAGCAAATTTCTCAAATCGTGTGATGATAATCCCTGCTGCTAGAGGACCAATCATTCCTCCGGCGGATGATAAAATCCCTAGAAAACCGTTAAAAAAATCTCGAGTTTCCGGCTCTGTTATTTCAAATGTTAAAACATTATAAGCGAGCCAATAAAACCCGTAGCCAATCCCCAAAAGGCTTCCCAAAAGAAGAAGATAGGTTGATGCGTGTTTTCCGGCTACTAAAACAGTAACATAAAAGAATGTCAGAAAGATTACACCAATTCTAAGAACAATGACTCGGTCAATTTTCTTCGCCCATTTTCCGGCTAAAATAAACGTCAATGGCTGAAGGACAACAATTGATAGGTTGTACAATGCCAAGTCAGAATATTGTCCTGTTTGCTTCCATAAGTAAATGTTCACAAATGTGTTGGAAAGAGCAACGCTTAAAGAATATAGCCCACCAATTAACAGCAATAATGTGAGATCCTTTGTTAGTTCTACTTCACCCAAAAACTTAAATTTTTTTGCCATAAAGACTCCCCTTTTTCATAAGGGTAGTCTTTAACAAGCAAGATTTTCTTATTCACCTTTCTGTAAACAATTCCATAAAAAAAGACAGCAAAGATAGCTGTCTTTTTTCAATACATAATTATTTCGCTTCGCTGTAACGCTTCGATACTTCATCCCAGTTTACTACATTCCAGAATGCACCGATGTAGTCAGGGCGTTTGTTTTGATATTTTAAGTAGTAAGCATGCTCCCAAACATCAAGACCAAGGATTGGAGTTTTACCTTCCATTAATGGAGAGTCTTGGTTAGGAGTACTTGTAACTTCTAATTCTCCGTTATTTACAGCCAACCAAGCCCAGCCGGAACCGAAACGAGTAGTTGCTGCTTTAGCAAATTCTTCTTTGAAAGCTTCAAGGCTGCCAAATTTGCTGTTGATGGCATCAGCTAGTTCACCAGATGGTGCACCGCCGCCGTTTGGTGAAAGAATTGTCCAGAATAAAGAGTGGTTTGCATGTCCGCCGCCATTGTTGCGTACAGCAGTACGTGCAGCTTCAGGAACTGCATCTAAGTTAGAGATTACTTCTTCAACAGACTTAGATAATAACTCTTCATTTCCTGCTAAAGCGTTGTTTAAATTGGTAACATAAGTATTGTGGTGTCTAGTGTGGTGAATGTTCATTGTTTCTTTGTCGATGTGTGGTTCAAGTGCATCTTCTGCATAAGGTAATTGCGGTAATTCGAATGCCATGTTACATCCTCCTATGTATACGTTTTTATTTTGGGCCTTAGTAAACTAAAATCATAATGATATTAGAATATTTCTAAAGCTTTTCTCCTTAAGATTACCAAATATATTAGCCGGTTTCAAATGAAATGCCTACGCTAATACCACAAAGATACAATCCCCTGAAAATCAGTTTATATTCACAAAAAAGAAAAATAAAAAAACACATTGATATCCCTAGAATTTTTCGAAAAGTTGTCATGATTTCAAAAGGTTGTTCTATCAACCTTTTGAGCTAAATGAGAAAAAACTGCCTCCAGTTAATGGAAAACCTCTTATTGACAGGATATCCTTTCCGCATTTAAATCAAATTGAGGAGTGGAGAATATGCAAAAATCAAATAGGATGATCTATCAGTTATTACATAATTTTTTTTCAATTAATGAGCCCATTCAAAAAGTAAAAGGTGGCACGGTTCTATTTCAAGAAAAAGAGCTTGTAAACTATATTTACTTAATCGTTAAAGGAAGTATCGCTATTGGGAGGGTTCATGAAAGCGGCAAGGACTTCACTCTAAAGATTTTAAGTCATCATGAAATTCTGGTAGAGTATCAGCTTTTTTCTAAAAACCCCTATTATCAATTTAACGCAAAAACACTCACAGACTGCGAACTAATCATGATTAATAAGGAGCAATTTGAAGAGTTTGTTTCCCTAGATCCAGATGCCACGAATGCTCTTCTCGCTTGGATGAGCGTCTGTCATATCAAGGCCCAAATAAAATGCATGGATTTAATTATGAATGGAAAAAAGGGCGGCTTATATTCAATTTTAATTCGTCTTTGCAATTCCTACGGGGTTGCAATTCCTGATGGAATTCTCATCGACATCCCCATAACCCATCAGGAGCTCGCCAATTTAACGTTTGGAACACGGGAAGTCATTCAACGATTATTAAAAGATTTGCGAGAAAAAGAAATCATTTCATATGATCAGCAAAAATTCATTATCAAAAAATTAAGTTACCTGAAACAAGAAGTCGACTGCCAGAATTGTAAACATGAAATTTGCGGCCTTAATTAAGCGGGGAATTTTCAATTACCTTTGTTAACTTGATCATTCTTGTATATAACGCTCTAAGCGGCTACAATAGAATGGTGAATCAATGTAAAGGTGGTCATTATGAATATTTTTAAACAATTTTATAAAAGTTTATATTCCCCTAAGGATATAGCCCTTTTTCGGTTTCAGGGTATTGGAAAAACTATCTTATATGTATTTTTCCTTACTTTCATTTCTATTCTCCCGTCTGTCTATTATTTAAGTACTTCCCTTGCAAACGGAATTGACACGGCAAAGACTGTTATTAAAGATGAAATCCCTTCATTTGAAATTAAGAACGGTAAACTTGATGCAGATACGAAAGTTCCCATTACCATCAATAAAAATCAATTCACCATCATGCTTGATCCGACTGGAGCTGTCTCTGAACAGGATGTTGCCGATGAGGAAAATGCCTTTGCCTTATTAAAGGACGAGTTTGTATTAGCCTCCGGCGGAGAAGTCCAAACCTATCCTTATTCAATGCTTCAAGGATTACACGTAACTCAAAATGATTTAATGGACTTCATTCAAGCTTTAGATGATATGAAGACGATTATTATTCCAATCGCGGCTCTTCTAATTTATTTATTTTCAAGTGCGGCAAGTTTTATTGAGGTCTCCGTTTTAGCCTTTATTGGATTAGCATTAAAAAACCTTTTAGGAAGAAAATTAAATTACCGGCATTTATGGAGAATGGCTGCTTATAGTGAAACATTGCCGACCATATTCTTCACCATTATGGCTGCATTAAAAACCACTGTACCAAACAGCTTTTTAATTAACTGGTTTGTCATCATCATTGTGTTATATTTAGCAATCAATGAAACACCAAAACCGAAAAAAATCGACTAAACACGCCATTTTTGGTGTGTTTTTTTGGTCTATTTAAAAGTGGACAAGCATAAAAATGTACAAACTTTCCTTTTGGAGGTCTGTACATATGAAAAAATTATTAGGTCTAGTGATTACTGCTTTGATTATATATGTTATATACATTGACTTAACGATTGGTACCCTGCCAAGCGATTCGATTCAAACAGTCGAGGCAAAGGTTGAACCTAATTCACAAAAAAAATCAGCTATCCCTTCTTTTGAAGCAACCGTTGAACCAGGTGAAACGGTTATATCCATTGTTGAACATCAATTAAAGAAGCCGCTGCCCGTGTCGATCACCGAATTAGTAAAAGATTTCCAACTTTTAAATCCTGGATATTCACCTGAAAAAATTCAAGTTGGGGCCACCTATCAATTTCCTGATTACTCGAATTAATCAGGTTCTGATTAATCTAAGTAATCGGGATAAAACCGTTTGTCTTGTCAAGATTAGTAAATGACTGATAAAATAAGTTGATTTGATTATTTACCTTTTATTCGAATTCCAATTTAAAGGAGCGAATTCCACGTGAGTGAAATTATACATCGTACGAAAACCCGGCCAATTAAAGTCGGTAATTTAACGATTGGCGGAAACAATGAAATCATTATACAAAGTATGACAACCACTAAAACGCATGATGTTGAGGCTACTGTAGCCGAAATCAAGCGTCTAGAGGAAGCTGGATGTCAAATTGTCAGGGTAGCTTGTCCGGATGAGCGTGCTGCAAATGCTATTTCTGAAATAAAAAAAAGAATCAATATTCCGCTTGTAGTTGACATCCATTTTGATTATAAATTGGCATTAAAGGCGATTGAAGGCGGAGCAGATAAAATCCGTATTAATCCCGGTAATATTGGAAAACGAGAAAAAGTTGAAGCTGTTGTAAAAGCGGCAAAAGAACGCGGAATTCCAATCCGTATCGGGGTAAACGCCGGTTCTCTTGAAAAACGAATCATTGAAAAATACGGCTATCCAACTGCTGATGGAATGGTCGAAAGCGCCCTTCATCATATCAAAATTCTTGAAGATCTCGATTTTCACGACATCATTGTTTCCATGAAAGCATCTGATGTCAATCTTGCAATTGAAGCATATGAAAAAGCGGCTCGTGCTTTTGATTATCCACTTCATTTGGGGATTACAGAATCGGGGACGCTCTTTTCCGGAACAGTGAAAAGCGCAGCTGGATTAGGAGCAATCATCAACAAAGGGATTGGAAACACCCTTCGAGTATCTTTAAGTGCGGACCCTGTTGAAGAAGTCAAAGTAGCACGAGAACTTTTAAAGGTATTTGGACTTTCCTCCAATGCCGCAACACTCATTTCATGTCCTACATGTGGACGGATTGAAATCGACTTAATTAGTATTGCTAATGAAGTAGAAGAATACATTCAGAACATTAAGGCCCCTATCAAGGTTTCTGTGCTTGGATGTGCTGTCAATGGTCCTGGTGAAGCACGTGAAGCTGATATCGGGATTGCCGGTGCCCGAGGTGAAGGCCTGTTATTTAGAAAAGGCGAAATCGTCCGTAAAGTTCCGGAGGATCAAATGGTCGAAGAATTAAAAAAAGAAATAGACCAAGTTGCAGAGGAATATTTCAGGAAAAAGGCTGAAGAAGAAAAAGTGACGAAATAAGAAAAAACCCGGTAGTTAAAACTACCGGGTTTTTTTATCAATTGCCCCTATAGCAGGTTATTGGTTAAAAAAATGGGAGGATAAAAATACCGATGATAATCGATACGACACCAATCCCGATTGCCCATGCACCGAGACCAGTTGCTCCTCTGCCTCTGGCAATGAATCCTAACACAATACCTGCTGCACCAAAAAGAATCGGCAATACAAACAGAGATAAAATCGATAGTGCTAATGCAACATAACCAGTACCCGTACCACCCTCTGCCCGGCCTCTAATATCATCATGTTCCCTTCGCCTAGCAACAGGTATAGGTGCAGCAATTTCTGCTGCCGTTTCTTCTCTATAGTCTGAAGGGTTATTTGGGATGTCTTGTCCAATGTATGCACTTTCGGTATTTTCACGCACCCCAGTGTCTCTATCTTGGTCTGCCATCTTGATCCCTCACTTTCAGTTATAGGAGCCTTATTAGTATTTGTTTTCTTTTTCTTTTTAGTTTGTTAATGTTTGTCTGCAATAGGGTTTTTCTTCAAGTACTTCAAAAATATTTAGCTTTAGTGTGATAACTCTCTTTGGTACAATAAAATAAGATACTAATTAGCAATGTAGGTGACAGCAATGAGAAAAAAATTTGGCATAGACATTGATGGAACGGTAACAAGTCCTTCTGCGCTTTTACCCTTTATAAATAAAGACTTTGGGTTAAATCTTCACCTTTCCGATATAAACCAATACGATTTAACTCCTTTTGTAAATGTTCCGGAAGAGGAATTTTCAAAATGGTTTAGTGAAAACGAACCAAAGATCTATGAGGAATCACCGCTTGCAGATGGGGCTGACCATATTCTAAATACGTGGAAGGATCAACATCAACTATATTTCATTAGCGCCCGCGGCCCACATTTACTGGAAAATACAAAAAATTGGTTCAGAAAAAAAGGGTTAACCTACCATAACATTGATTTAATTGGATCACATGATAAAGTTGAGACGGTAAAAAAACATCGGGTCGACATATTTTTTGAGGATAAACACGATAATGCTGTGATGATTCATGAAGAATGTCATATCCCGGTTATTTTATTTAATACCCCCTATAACCAAGATCCAATTCCATCTGGAGTGATCCGTGTTAACAATTGGTTTGAAGCATTTAAATGGGTTGAACGTTGGTTAAAAACAAATCATGAAGAAAAAAAAGCGATACTTACAACCCTTTAATGTACAAAAAAAAACAGTTTGTTATACAAGCTGTTTTTTTATTATGGCTCTGTTAAACTTGGTGGTTGATTTCCGCTCCAGGCACAAGCGGTTCGTGGGCGGTTCGGGGAGCCTCCTCTGTCCGGTACTCCCACAGGAGTCTTCGTGCCTTCCGCTCCAATCAACGTTGTTCAAAAATCAACATTCTCCTTTTACATAGCCTTTATTATAGTTATTGAATACAGTCCGGGCATCTTCCGTAAATTTCAAATTTATGGCCCGATATATCATACCCAATTAAATCCTCACTTAACTCATTCATTGGACAAGTTTCAATCTCTTTTGTCTTTCCGCAGTCAAGGCAAATAAAATGATGGTGGTGGCTATGATGTGAGCAGGTAAAACGAAAATGCTTTTCCCCCGACAATTCCGTCATTTCCAGGATTCCCATTTTTACAAATAAAGAAAGATTGCGGTAGATGGTATCAAAACTCAATCCAGGATACCCTTCCTTTAATCGGTCTAACACATCCTTAGCCGTTAAATATTTATCACTATCCGCAAATAATTGCAGCATTTCTTCCCTTTTCCCTGTGTGCTTAAAACCTTTTTCTTTTAAATATTGTATTGCCTCATTAACGTTCACGTGTTTCACCTCTATTGCACCTGTTTATGAACCGTCATTTTTTTAGAAAGAATAGAAAAAATTAAAATAAGAACTGCAATCATGACAATCGTTCCACCTGGTGCCAAATCTAAATAATAAGCAGTAAAGAGTCCTCCCATTACAGCGATTTCCCCAAAGAGCACTGAAAAGAAAATTGTCTGTTTAAACCCCTTGGCAATTCGAATACTTGCGGCAACAGGTAAAGTCATTAACGAGGAAACCAATAGAATCCCGACAATGCGCATCGAAGCCGCTATGACAAGTGCGACCATTACGATAAAAATAAAATGAATACTTTTGGCTGCAATTCCAGATGCCTTGGCATGCTCTTCATCAAATGATAATAAAAACAATTCTTTATACAATAAAATAATCGCAAGAACAACTAAAAGACAAATAATAAAAATAACCCATAAATCAGTACGGCTAACAGCAGATACACTGCCAAACAAATAACTAAATAAATCTGTATTGAATCCATTGGCAAGTGAAATAAAGATAACTCCTAGTCCAATCCCGCTTGAAAGGATAATCGGAATCGCTAATTCTTGGTAATGTTTATAAACTCCTCTTAGCTTTTCAATAAATAAGGAGCCGCCCACCGAGAAGGCCATCCCCAAATAAAGTGGATTTAACCCCGCCATCACCGTGAAGTATTTTTCGATTAAAAGGCTTGCTGCAATTCCTGCCAGTGTAACATGGCTTAAGGCATCGGCAATTAAGGAAAGTCTTCTTACTACAATGAATACACCTAATAAAGGAGCGAGGAAGCCAATCATGATTCCGGTTAAAAAGGCATTTTGTAAAAATTCATAATGAAAAATTCCTTGAATCACTCTGACTCGCCTCCGTGATCATGTTGATGGGACAGCATGTGAACACCATGTCCATAGAAATCCGAGATACCCTCTGTTCTATACCTCTCAAATTCCTCTGTATTCCCGTGAAAATGCATATGTTTATTTAGGCAGGCGACTTGTGTTACCTTTTCTGATATCGTCCCAATATCATGGGTCACCAGTAAAAGGGTAATCCCCCGCTTCGTATTTAAATTTCCAAGCATTTGATAAAACGAATTTACATTTTGTGCGTCTACTCCGACCGTCGGCTCATCAAGGATTAAGAGCTTTGGCTCACTGACAAGTGCACGAGCTATAAATACTCTCTGCTGTTGACCACCTGAAAGCTCACCAATATTCCGCCTGCTGAATTTATCCATTCCGACTGCCTCGAGAGCCTCCATTACCCTTTGTGAATGCTCTTTCTTAAAGAACCGGAACATCCCAATTTTTTTTGTTAGACCGCTTGAGACGACTTCGAATACGGTTGCCGGGAAACCAGTATTAAAAGAATTGGCCTTTTGGGAAACATAACCAATCTTTTGCCAATCTTTAAATTTACTTAGCTCTTGATTGAATAAATAAATTTCCCCTTTTTGCGGTTTCAAAAGACCTAGAATTAGCTTTAAAAGCGTTGACTTTCCTGAACCGTTTGGTCCGACAATCGCTAAAAAAGAGCCATCTGGCACCAAAAGATTAATGTCCTCAAGGACCGTGTCTTTTTCATAACGATAAAAAAGATGCTTAATTTCAATGATTGATTGCATATGCTGAACTCTCACCTTTAATTTTAAGAATCATTCCGATTTAACATCATGTAGTATACAATAGGTCTTCCCAGTTGTAAAGTAATTCAAAATAAGCCCATAAAATCTTTTTGGATGAGTCACATTCTTCCTCCTTTTTCATACATTAGCACAGAGGAGTGATGAGGGTGAGGATATTTGAAAACATCATTAATCATAAAATTAATACCATTACTGCCGAAGAATTATTAAAGTATGCCAAGCAATTTAATATTTCGGTAAACAGAACCCAAGCGAAAAAAATCGCTGAATACTTACGAGGAAAAAATATTAATATTTTTGATGACCGTGAACGCGCTGCATTAGTAAAAGAAATAGCCAAAGCTGCCGGACCGGAAACAGCACGTGAAGTAAATAAACTATTTATGCAATTAACAAAAGCTAATTAGGATTCAAAAAAGCTGTGCAAAGTCGCACAGCTTTTTTTCTTATGATTGCATAATTTCATCCAGAAGGTTGTCGTTAAACTTCTGTTCACGAAGCATAGCAATTTCAAATTTATAAGGCGCCTTTTTATTATTTTTATCCTCGCCGACAAATGGAGTTTCTAAAATTTTAGGAATGTCTGTAAGCTGCGGATGGTGAATAATATAGTTCAGGGCATTAAAACCAATATGCCCAAATCCAATATTTTCATGACGGTCCTTTCTCATCCCGACAGCATTTTTACTATCATTAATATGCAGAACCTTTAAGCGGTCAATTCCAATTATTTTATCAAATTCATTTAATACGCCATCAAAATCTTCGACAATATTATAGCCGGCATCGTGGGTATGGCAGGTATCAAAACAAACCGAAAGCTTATCACTATAGGTAACTCCATCGATGATCATCGCAAGTTCCTCAAAGGATTTCCCGCATTCTGATCCTTTCCCCGCCATTGTTTCCAATGCTATTTGTAGGTTTTCTTTTCCTGTTAATACTTCATTTAATCCTTCAATAATTTTTGTAATACCTGCTTCTGTTCCCTCACCGACATGTGCACCGGGATGGAGAACAATTTGCTTTGCTCCGAGTGCTTCTGTTCGCTCAATTTCTGACCGAAGGAATCTTACACCTAATTCAAAGGTATCTGGATTTGTTGTATTCCCAATATTAATAATATAGGGGGCATGAACAACAATTTCAGAAATGCCGTTCTCTTCCATATGTCTTCTTCCTGCTTCGATGTTCAAATCCTCAATCTTTTTTCTTCGTGTGTTTTGTGGAGCGCCGGTATAAATCATAAACGTATTTGCGCCATAAGATACAGCTTCTTCACTTGCAGCCAGAAGCATATTCTTGCCGCTCATGGAAACGTGAGATCCAATTTTCAGCATTTTTCCCTCTCCATTCACTCGTTATTTTTTTCTCTGGTTTAATTTTCGCTGCCGTTTTTTAATTTTATCCATTTCCCATTGCATTTTCTTTTTATATCCCGGTTTAACCTTTTGCGGTTTTTTAATCATTGACTTCGCAACTTTATCCGCCGCGTCTTCTTGCTTAACCCTTGTTTTTCGTCTATTTCGATCCTCGATCTCAACAAATTCTTCATTTTTAAGATCTACATATTTAAATTGTATCCCCATTTTTTCTAAACGGATAAGGGCATCTTCATCGGAAAGATCGTAGATGGTAAGAGCAATCCCCGAATTTCCAGCTCTTGCCGTTCTCCCTACCCGATGAACATAAAAATCTAAATCCGTCGGCAATTCATAGTTAATGACGTGACTGACGCCTTCGATATCAATTCCTCTTGCAGCCAAATCAGTGGCAACAATATATTGGAATTCAAGGTCTTGAATTTGTTTCATCATTTTCTTACGTTCACGCGGATTTAAATCCCCATGGACCCTGCCAACCTTTAACCCTTTTTCAATTAAAAAACCAGCGACTTCTTCTGCCATTTTTTTAGTATTCGTAAAAACAATGGCTAAATAAGGGTTGTATGCGAGTAATGCATCATGAACCAATTGTTTTTTATTTCGATGTCTTGATGGTAATAGAAGATGCTCTAAATTAACTGCTGCCCTTTGTTTTGAATCAATTTGGATAATCTTAGGATTTTCCATATATTTTTTAAGAAACGGTTTCAGCTTTTCGGGAATGGTTGCAGAAAAAACTAACATTTGTAATTTTTCCGGCATTTTCGCGGCAACTTGATCCAAATCTTCAATAAATCCCATATCGAGCATCATATCTGCTTCATCGACAACGAGAGTATCCGCAGTATGAACAAATAAGGCTTGCTCGGTCATAAGATCCTTAATTCTTCCCGGTGTCCCTACCACAATATGAGGCTGTATTTTTAATTTATCAATTGTCCTCTGCTTGTCCGTTCCACCTATATAGCATCTAGTCATGATTGATTGATCTGCGCTGCAATGTTCTGTCATTTTTAAAATTTGATGATAAATTTGTGAGGCTAGTTCCCTTGTTGGCGCCGTAATGACCGCTTGAACCTGCTGAACCTCCGGCTTAATTTTTTCAAGAATAGGCAAAACGAAAGCATGTGTTTTACCCGTTCCGGTTTGTGATTGTCCAATGGCGCTTTCTGATTTTAAAACCAGTGGAATCATCTTTTCTTGTATTTCGGTTGGCTTATAAAAACCTTGTTGATTTAGTGCTTCTATAATAAAAGGTTGAAATTTAAAACGATCAAATTGATTTTCCTTCATTTAATTGCTCCTCATTAAATTAATCTGTTTTAGGAATGGTTTTCTTGCTTTTACAAGAGTTTCCGCTTTTCGTCCATCATGCAATTATAGTAAATATTCATCCAAAACTCCAGTAATCTTTTTTCTATTTACATCATTTACCTTTTAACACATTTTAAATCAGAAAATTTCCTGTTGTCCTGTGCATTAGACCTAAACCAAAATTGGTTATAAGCATATTTTAAAGCATGAAGACGTTTTTGGGGGGGAGGTATAGAGATGCAACCAGGACCTATGAACGGAATGCAAGGGGGAATGGGCCCCCGAATGATGGGACCAGGATCAAGTCCATTTGGCGGAGGCGGACCAATGATGAACCCGTTTGGCGGCAGAAGCCCAATGGGTGGACCAGGTGCTAGTATGTTTGGCGGCAGAAATCCGATGGCTGGACCAGCCGCTAATATGTTCGGCGGCGGAAACCCTATGATGGGTGGGGCCGGACAAATGGGAAGAAGCGGAGGCGGTGGATTGCTATCAAGGATTTTAGGAAGAGGCAATCCAGCTGGCGGAATGAATGGACTTGGCGCTATCCAGGGCGCAGGCAGAGCAGCTTCCGGTGGTGGTGGAGGTCTACTGCAGTCCTTAAGTAATCCAGGTGGTATTAGCGGCTTATTAAACAATACCCAGCAAGTGTTAAAAACGGCTCAAACCATTGGCCCGATGATCCAGCAGTATGGCCCGCTAGTCAAAAATTTGCCGGCCATGTGGAAATTATACAGGGGTTTAAAAAATGCACCTGACCACACGGAAGAATCAGCAAAAGTTGACGAAAGCACAGACAAGAATGAATCGAGTTCAAAAACTACCTCTAACACTACTAAAGGAGGTAAAAAACGGACTCAGCAAAAAAAACAGCACACAGCGAGTAAACAGTCCAGCAGTCATAAATCTGAACAACAGCATACATCAAGAAAACGCCCAGACCACCAGGAAACAAAGCGTCAGAAAGGTACCTCAGTTCCTAAACTATATATATAAACCAAGAATGCTGGGAACAGCATTCTTTTTATTTTTATTGTGGAAAAAAGTACAGTGACGCCTCGACCTTAATAAAAATAAAGGAAAAATGTATCTTTGTTTTATTTCTATTAGTTTTATATAATAAATACATAGATTGTGAATTTCATGTTCTTTTTAGGAGGACTTACTTATATGGAAATAATAAAAATATCACCACGTGGTTATTGTTATGGTGTTGTCGATGCCATGGTCATTGCTAGAAATGCCGCACTAGATAAAACATTGCCGCGTCCGATTTATATTCTTGGAATGCTTGTTCATAATAAGCATGTCACCGATGCTTTTGCTGAGGAAGGAATTATTACCCTTGACGGAGAAAATCGTAAGGACATCCTTGATAAAGTTGAATCAGGTACCGTAATTTTTACAGCCCACGGTATTTCTCCAGAGGTTCGTCAGATTGCTAAAGAAAAAGGGCTTGTTACGATTGATGCTACATGCCCGGACGTAACAAGGACCCATGATTTAATACATGAAAAAGCTAGTCAGGGTTACCAAACAATCTATATTGGAAAAAAAGGACATCCAGAACCAGAAGGTGCTGTCGGCGTTGCTCCGGGATTTGTCCACTTAGTACAGACTCCTGAGGATGTAGAAGCATTGAACATCGATAGTGACAAACTAATCGTTACAAATCAAACTACGATGAGCCAATGGGATGTCGCAGATACAATGAAGAAGGTTCAGGAAAAGTATCCGCATGTAGAGGTCCATAATGAAATTTGTCATGCTACACAAATTCGTCAAGAGGCGGTGGCTGGTCAAGCAACTGAAGCGGACGTGACAATTGTTGTTGGCGATCCAAAAAGTAATAATTCAAATCGTCTTGCACAGGTTTCAGAGGAAATTGCCGGAACAAAAGCATATCGTATTGCGAATATCGAAGAGCTGGAAATTGAATGGGTTAAGGACGCTAAAACAGTGGCTGTAACAGCCGGTGCATCCACACCAACCCCAATCACCAAAGAGGTGATTAGTTTTCTTGAACAATTTGACCCAAATAATGAAGCCACATGGGAACGAAGAAAAAACGTCCCATTGAACAAGATTCTTCCTAAAGTGAAAAAAAGTTAAAAAAACCGGTCAATGGACCGGTTTTTTCACTTTCTAAGGCTTTCATTGCTTAGACCTTCACACTTAAACAAAAGTAAAGGGATCGGTATTGATTTCAGACGGAAAGATCTCTACTTGGTAGCCGGATTCTTCACACATTTTTTGAAGCACGGCGGTAACTCCTTTTTTCATCACCTTTTCAACATTATGACCTGGGTCAATCATATTCAAGCCCAACATCATGGCATCATGTGCAGTGTGATAATAAATATCTCCGGTAACATAAACATCTGCACCACTAAACTTTGCCTGTGTAAAATATTTATTTCCGTCGCCACCCAACACTGCAACTTTTTTAATCTTAGCGGTTATATCACCAACTACTCTTACCTGATCTACCTCAAGAGCGTTTTTTACTTTCTCGGTAAATTCCTTTAATGTCATCTCTTGAACTGTTCCAATTCTACCCAATCCCAGTACTTCACCAGTATTTTCAACCGGATAGACATCATAGGCAACCTCTTCATATGGATGAGCTTTAATCATCCCCGAAATGACTTTTTTAAGCAGATGCTCCTGAATAATGGTTTCAATTCGTACCTCGAGTGCTTCTTCTAATTGTCCAGGTACTCCCAAATACGGTTTTGTATCTTCTCCAGGTAAAAACCTTCCTGTACCATCTGTTGTAAAGGAACAATGGCTATAATTTCCGATAAAGCCTGCACCTGCATTTCCAAGTGCCTTTCTCACTTGCTCCTCATGGCTTCTCGGTACAAAAACAACTATTTTCTTTAACGGGGTTTCATAGGTAGGGACAAGGACTTTTGAATTTTCCAAGCCAAGAGCAGCTGCAAGTAAATCATTAACCCCACCTTTTGCCACATCAAGATTGGTATGAGCTGCATAAACAGCAATATCATGCTTTAACAGTTTTTCAATCATTCTTCCCTGAGTTGTATCTGTAAGCAGATTTTTTAGCGGCCGAAAAATTGGAGGATGATGAGCAATAATGAGCTGAACATTTTTTTCAATTGCCTCGTCAATGACTTCCTCCAGAACATCAAGAGCAATCATGATTCGGTCTATTTTTTTATTAAGCCTGCCAATCTGCAGACCAATTTTATCGCCCTCCATCGCTAAACCTTTTGGAGAAAACCGTTCAAATAATTGGATGATTTCATGACCGTTCGCTATTTTCATCCCCTAATGCCTCCTCTACCATTTTAATTTTCTCTAAAAGCTCCTGTTTTTTCTGTTCAGTTTCTTCGGTAGCTGCCGCCCCTTCAAGCTGGGAATAAATTCTTTTCCAATTTTCCTTTTCCATATGCCATTTCTTTTTAAATGTTTCATCTTTTTTATGTAATAAAAAGGGACCGACTAAAAGCCCAAGTTCTAATTGGGTGTTTTCATATGGTTTAAAAGTGTCGCCATTTTCAGCTACCAAAACCTCGTATATTTTTCCATCTTCCTCTAGAATTTCTTCCGCAATAAGCTCCCATTGGTGCTCGATAAGCCATTTTCGTATGGAAGAAGCACTTATATTCGGTTGTAAGATTAGTCGCTTAACGGTCTGTAGCTTCTCTTTCCCATTTTCTAATATATTTGCAATCAAGGCTCCGCCCATTCCCGCAATGGTTATGCAATCGACTTCACCAACCTCGATGACTTCTAAGCCATTACCTAAACGAACAGAAACTATATCCGACAGATCCTCTGATTGTACATTTCCGACGGCAGATTTAAATGGTCCCTCCACTACTTCACCGGCTATAGCGAATACAATTGCTTCGTTTTTTGCAAGGAAACAAGGTAAATAGGCATGATCAGAGCCGATATCGGCAAGTTTTGCTCCATTAGGAACATATTTTGCAACCGTCGCCAAACGGTTAGATAATTTATCTGTGTTCAAAAATCTTCACCACACCTTTTAGAATTCCATCTTATAAATAATCTGAATAAATAACATTCTACTTCGAGAATTGTCCAGCTCCAGGCGCCATCGGCTCTATGGTCTACAGCCACTCCGTCAAGAAGGTTAAAGAACAACCTTCCTGCCGGCTCGTCTTATGCTTGTCGCCGAAAGCTAAGCGCCTATCCGCTTTTCTAAGTATAAAAAAAGTCCTTTACAGATGCAAAGGACTTTCTTAATAAAACATTTTTTATTTAATCTTTGATACCCACTCTGCCATTGCTTCGGCTTGTTCTTGTGGAACTAAGTTTGGTGGCATGTTGCCTTTACCTTTTGTGATGATGTGAATAATCTCATCCTTAGATAACTTACTGCCGATACCTTTTAGTGAAGGACCCACCACACCTTGGTATTGGTCACCATGACAGCCAATACATGTTTGTTTATAAATATCTTCTGGTTTAGTAGCAACCGTTTCTGTCTTTTCGGCGCCTCCACCACCATTTTTATCCTTCGCAACCTCTTTCATATCACCGAGGCCCTTAAAGGATAATAAGAATGTTAATCCGATTCCAAAAACAAAGATCAAAATGTAAGGAATAACCGGATTTCGCTTCATGCTATAACCTCCCTTATGTATGTACTGCTGTTAAATAATAGAACGTCTACAAACAACTACTATTTTACTTGAAAATCGACAGAAGGAAAAGTCCTAATCTTACTTTGTCCAATATTCTTTATAAAAAAGATAAAAGAGACCGAAATTTTATCCCCGCTCAGCCTCTTTCTATTTTTCCCTATTTTCTTTTTAACAACCAATTTTTCTGGTAATTAAATCAAAATTCCATTTTAAACTCCTCTTAAGCAATTCCTTGTATACGCTTTCTAATTTTATTATACAGAGGATTTTTTATTTTCCCACTTCTTAAATATTTTGTATAGATAATATTATATAAATATAAGTGAAATTAGAAGTGTTACCTGCTCCCGTTTAACAAAATCCAAATAATTCCTTTTCCAGAAAAACATTTAACCAATTTAATGGAAAAAAGAATTTTGGAGTCTATTTGCAAAATGAAAGACAATTCAGTAAAATAAAAAACAAAAGTCTTTTAAGTCAAAAAAATAGTTTACTTCAATAAAGAAGTAAACTATTTAGAGGGATTTTATTCTAAAAAGTCTTTAAGACGCTTACTACGGCTAGGATGTCGCAATTTACGCAAAGCTTTTGCTTCAATTTGGCGGATACGTTCTCTAGTTACACCGAAAACCTTACCAACCTCTTCTAAAGTACGTGTACGTCCATCATCTAAGCCGAAACGCAAACGAAGAACATTTTCTTCTCGGTCGGTTAATGTATCTAAAACGTCCTCTAGCTGCTCTTTAAGCAATTCATATGCTGCATGCTCAGACGGCGAGGTTGCGTCCTGATCCTCGATAAAATCACCAAGATGCGAATCGTCTTCCTCACCAATTGGGGTTTCGAGGGAAACGGGTTCCTGCGCAATTTTAAGGATTTCTCTTACCTTATCAGGAGTTAAATCCATATCCTCACCAATTTCCTCAGGAGTTGGTTCGCGGCCAAGATCCTGCAGTAATTGTCGCTGGACTCGAATTAATTTATTAATGGTTTCGACCATGTGAACCGGAATACGGATTGTACGTGCTTGGTCGGCAATAGCGCGAGTAATAGCCTGCCGAATCCACCAAGTGGCGTACGTACTAAACTTAAAGCCTTTGCGATAGTCAAATTTTTCTACCGCTTTAATAAGACCCATATTTCCTTCTTGGATTAAATCAAGGAATAGCATTCCACGGCCTACATAACGTTTGGCAATACTTACAACAAGTCGCAAGTTGGCTTCTGCGAGACGTCGTTTCGCTTCTTCATCACCTTGTTCAATCCGGTTTGCCAATGAAATTTCCTCTTCAGCTGAAAGTAAATCAACGCGGCCAATTTCCTTCAAGTACATACGGACAGGGTCATTAATCTTAACTCCAGGAGGCACGCTAAGATCATTTAAATCAAATTCATCATCATCTTCTTTTGCTAATTGATTAACATTAGGGTCTTCCTCGTCACTATCTCCGACTAATTCTATTCCTTGATCACCCAGGAATTCATAAAATTCATCCATTTGATCAGATTCTAGATCAAAATTAGCCATTTTTTCAGCAATATCATCGTAGGCAAGGACACCAATTTTTTTTCCCAGCTCGGTAATCTGGTCTTTTACTTGTTCAAGGGTTAATTCATTTTCAACCTCTTTTGAACGGGCAGATTTTTCAGCCATATGTCCCCCTCCTTCCAAAAATCAAAGACACTATAATGAGTACTAAAGTGATTTTCGTAATTGAATAATTTCCATTGCAATTGCAGCTGCCTTCTTGTAATCCTTATTTCGATCAGCTTCTCTTTCTTCAAGTTCTTTTTCTTTTATCTTTAACATTTTTTGATAATTCAACACCTGTTTGATATAATCATTTAATTCTTGGCTGCTTAATTCATCATTAATGGACATCATTTCAATGTTTGCAACCAAACTTCTGAGATTATCATCTTGGATATAGGATAAAAAAGCACTTGAGTCAGGCTGGAGATGTTCTTCATAAAATCCAAACAGATAGGTTATTATTGCCTGATGTTCATCCACATTAAACGCTTGCCCCTGCAATAATTCCTGTACCTTGTAAGCAACATCTCTATTTTTAAGCATATGGGCTATTAAGTACCGTTCTGCATTGATGTGTGCAGGTTTTAAATCATTCACTTTCACCGGCTTAATGTTTGATTTATTAAGCGGCACATTGGTCGCATTTGTTTTCTTTTTTTCTGCAAAAAAGATTTGTTTTTGCTGTTGCTTTAAAGCATCCAGCGATAACGAAAATTCAGCCGCAAGCTGTCTGAGATAATGATCCCTTTCAACAGCCATTGGTAATTTGCTTATTTCCTTAATTATTTCTTCGATATAGGTAAGCCTATCTCCTTCAAGCTGAAGATTTTTTCCTCTTCGAAAATAAAGGAATTTAAAAGACATCCAGGTTAAGCTTGCGCTAATCACTTCATTGCGGAACTTTTCAGGGCCAAATTTTTTAATATATTCATCTGGGTCTTTGTTTTCAGGCATCGTTGCTACTTTAAGCTGAAGACCCGCATCGCCAAGCAATCTCCCTGCACGATAGGCAGCTTCAATTCCAGCCTTGTCGGAATCATAGCAAATCAAAACAGATTGAACATTTTGCCTTAACAGGGATATATGTTCCTCTGTCAGCGCCGTACCCATGGTAGCAATCCCATTTTCAATTTCGGCCCGGTCTGCAGCAATTACATCTGCAAAGCCTTCAAATAAAACAGCCTGCTGAGCTTTTTTCATACTTGGCCTAGCCAAATGAAAATTATATAAAATTTTACTCTTATTAAAGATTGCCGTTTCGGGACTATTTAAATACTTGGGCTCGTCAGCCCCTAGAGATCTCCCTGAAAAAGCAATCGTTTTACCATTTCGATCAAAAATTGGAAACATGACACGATCCCTAAATCTATCGAAATAGGTTCCGTCCTTTTCACGCTTGATAATCAAACCGGCTTTCTCCATCCATTCTGGTGGAAAATCTCTTTTTGCAAGAAATTTATAAACAAAATCCCAAGAATTTAAAGAATAGCCTATTTGAAACTTATCAATCGATTCCCTGGTAAAGCCTCTTTTAAGCAAATATTCTAATGCATGCTGACCCTCTTTTGTGTTTACAAGCAAGTGATGATAAAATTTACGTAAAAGTTCATGAGCATCTTGCATGGATTGGAGCTCTTTAGAAATTCGTTTCTCTTTTCCATCATGGGAGAAATTCACTTGAAGCTCAATATTCGCCTTTTCTGCCAACTTCACAGCAGCTTCCTGAAAAGAAATACCTTCAAGCTCCATTAAAAATGTAAAAGCATTTCCGCCCGCACCACATCCAAAGCAATGAAAAATTTGTTTATCGGATGAAACGGAAAATGATGGGGTATTTTCTCCATGGAATGGGCATAATCCAAAATAATTTCTACCCTGTTTTTTAAGTTGAACATAATCACTGATTACTTCAACAATATCAACAGCCTGACGAATTTGGTCTATTTTTTCATCTGCAATTCGGTCAGCCATGAAAAACAACTCCATTTGTTCAAACAATTATTCTATAAAGAATAATTAAATTCCTGCAATTTTCGACATTTTTTTGTTAAATACATGATAAATTTTGCCCATTCTTGTGAACTAATAGGTTTTGGTCCTTTCCCAAATCAGCGGCTTCTATCCTAGAATCAACATATTTCCAAGCTGAGTATGTAGAAACCTTTATTCCATGTTGAATCATAGGAAGCGACAAAAGAACTTTAACAGAAAAGTCGGAAGCAAATTCGACAATTTCCTCTATACTGGGCAAGAGTCGCATCGACATAAATAGTCGGATTGCCGTTAATAGTAGTATTAATTCTACATCAACCCACATATTCCTTCTTTAGCCGGTAACTTTTATAAAAGGATTTATGTCGAATTTTTTTAAAAGAGTTCCCTTGACATCTAACAATAAATAGTTTATTCGTTCACATGCAAGTCTAAACCTAAAAGATTCATTTTTATCACAATTTTTTATTATAGTATATTCATTTTGATTTTACCATCATTTTATTTTCTTTTTTTCAAGCCAATTGTTTACAGAAAAAACACATAATCAAGAGAGATTATGTGTTACCGTCTATTTTTATGAAAGTAATTTAAAATGACATTCGCCGTTTCTTCTACTGCCTTATTGGTTACATCAATCACCGGACAGCTGATTTTCTGTACAACATGATCAAAGAAAGATAATTCTTCCTTAATCCGCTCAATGTTCGCATAGCTGGCACTATCATTTAACCCTAAGGCAATCAAGCGTTCTCTTCTAATATTATTCAATTTTTCAGGGCTGATTTTTAGTCCAAAGCATTTCTCGGCGGGAACCTTATATAATTCTTCAGGAGGGTCCACTTCTGGTACTAAAGGGACATTGGCAACCTTTAGCCGTTTATGCGCAAGATACTGCGATAAAGGCGTTTTTGAAGTTCTTGATACCCCAATTAATACGATATCCGCCTTTAGTATCCCGCGTGGGTCCCTTCCATCATCATACTTTACAGCAAATTCAATCGCCTCAACCTTTTTAAAATAATCTTCATCCAATTTTCTTACTAACCCTGGTTCACATAAAGGTGTTTTCCCGCTAAAAACCTGAATTTGATCCATCAATGGACCCATTAAATCAACCGTATGGATTCCCGATTCATTTGCCTTTTCCATCATATATGTACGCATTTCGGGTTTTACCAACGTAAAGGCAATCATCGCTTGATCCATTAATACCAGCGAAATCACTTCATCAATATGTTCCTTATCTTCAACATAGGGATATCTTTTTAAAACCATCCCTGATCCATTAAATTGGCTAATTGCTGCTTTGGTTACCAATTCAGCTGTTTCCCCCACTGAATCAGATACAACATAAATAATCGGTATATTCATTCCCCTTAAACAGCTCCTCTGCAAATTCTTTACCTTATTCATTCCCAAGAGCAACAAAAGCTTTTGCAATATTCGTTTTCGTAACTCTGCCAATTACTTCGAAACCTTTGTCAGTCCTTCTTACTACCGGTAAAGCGTCAATTTGTTTATCAATTAATTTTTGGGCAATATCAATTAATAGGTCTTCTTTTTCACACATTGTAATATTGGGCATTCTTGTCATGATGATGTTTACAGGTATGGATGACAGCTCTTGCTTCCCTATGCTCGCCCGTAATAAATCCTTCCGGGACAAAACTCCTACCAAAAGGGTGTTTTGATCCACTACAAATAATGTACCCACATCCTCAAGGAACATTGTACAAATCGCATCATATACAGAAACATTCTCATTCACTACAACGGGAATAGACTGGTAATCCTTTACTAAAAAATTTTTCAAATTTTCCGTTAAAAGCTGAGTTCCTGATTTGCCTGTATAAAAATAACCAACGCGAGGCCGTGCGTCTAAATACCCAGCCATCGTAAGAATTGCTAAGTCCGGTCTAAGCGTTGCCCTTGTCAGATTTAACTGTTCAGCAATATGTTCTCCCGTTATGGGACCATTATCCTGAACGATTTGTAAAATGTGCTCTTGCCTTTTTGTCAGTTCGATTTTCCTCACCGCCTTACTCGCTCATGAATATAGCGACAATTAATCTTTGTTAGCAATATTATATACGATTTTTATCTTAAGTTAAAAAGATAACATTTCAAAAAGGTGCGGAATCCCGCACCTTTTTAATTTTTTTAAAACACCATCTTTTCTTGTAAAAAGCTTACAAGTTCAGCAATTGAAATACGTGTTTGTTCCATAGTATCCCGATCTCTTACTGTAACCATCTGATCTTCTTTTGAGTCAAAGTCATAGGTAATGCAGTAAGGCGTTCCAATTTCATCATGGCGGCGATATCTTTTACCAATTGAACCTGCTTCGTCATAATCCACAGTAAAATATTTCGATAATGTGCCAAACACTTCTTTTGCTTCTTCAGAGAGTTTTTTCGATAACGGAAGAACCGCAGCCTTAATTGGAGCTAACGCCGGATGGAAATGCATCACGGTACGTGACGTTCCATCTTCAAGCTGTTCCTCATCGTAAGCATCAATAAGGAATGCAAGGGTTACACGATCAGCGCCTAAAGAAGGCTCAATACAAAACGGAATATATCTTTCATTTGTTTCTGGATCAATATAATTAAAGTCTTCACCGGAAAATTGCATATGTTGTTTTAAATCATAATCCGTTCTTGAAGCTACGCCCCATAGTTCTCCCCAGCCGAACGGGAATTTATATTCAAAATCAGTGGTTGCATTACTATAATGTGAAAGTTCATCTTCGGAATGATCGCGAAGACGCAAGTTTTCTCTATTTAAGCCTAATGAATGCAGCCATTTTTCAGCATATTCCTTCCAATAATCAAACCATTGCAACTCTTCTCCCGGTTTACAGAAGAACTCTAATTCCATTTGTTCAAATTCCCTTGTACGGAAGGTGAAATTACCTGGAGTAATTTCATTACGAAAGCTCTTGCCAATTTGCGCAATACCAAATGGAAGTTTCTTCCTCATTGTTCTTTGCACATTTTTAAAGTTAACAAAAATTCCTTGGGCAGTTTCAGGACGAAGGAAAATTTCATTTGTACTAGTTTCAGTTACCCCTTGAAAAGTTTTAAACATTAAATTAAATTGACGAATACCGGTGAAATCGTGGCTTCCACAGTCAGGACAGGCAATGTTATGCTCTTTAATTAGCTCTTCCATTTTATCAAAAGATAGACCGTCTACAATCATCTCGATACCCTTTTCATCAAGAGCATTTTCAATTAATTTATCTGCACGGTGTCTAGCTTTACAATTCTTACAGTCAATCATTGGGTCATTAAAGTTACCGATATGGCCGGAAGCTTCCCATGTTCTAGGATTCATTAAAATGCTTGCATCTAATCCTACGTTATAGGGAGATTCCTGTACAAACTTTTTCCACCAAGCTTGTTTAATATTGTTTTTAAATTCAACACCTAATGGGCCGTAATCCCATGTGTTTGCAAGTCCCCCGTAAATTTCAGATCCCGGAAAAATAAAACCTCTATGTTTAGCGTGGGATACAATTTGCTCCATTGTTACACTCATTTTTTTCGTCTCCTTTTTTAATAAAATGGCTGTGTTAAACTGGTTGTTGATTTACACTCCAGGATGCTCGCTTTCCGCGGGGCGGGCGGTGAGCCTCCTCGGCGCTAAAAGCGCCTGTGGGGTCTCACCTGTCCCGCTGCTCCCGCTGGAGTCTCGCACCTTCCGCTCCAATCAACTTTGTTTAAAAATCATCATTGTTCTTTAACAAAGCCAATAAAATAAAAAACTCCCGTCTCTATGCTCTTGAATAAGCATAGGGACGAGAGTTAACCCGCGGTTCCACCCTATTTGCTGAAAATAAAGTCAGCCTCTTTAAATTGTGCATTTCAGCACATGATTGCTCAGGAACGCCCTTCCTTGGAATTCTATACCCTAGCTTTCACCATCCTAGGTTCGCTTTTATAGAAGGTTCTAAGTACTCTTTTCCATCATAGCAACTATTTATTTTAAAGAAAATATTACCTAAAACAAGTTAAAAAGTCAACAAAACAATTATAGAAGATTTCGAAACTGATCCATAGAATTTAAAAATTTTTTTGTTTTTAGATGAAGTCCGGAAAATTCGTCATAATAAGTTGATATGACCTTTTTTAATTCCGCTTTTGTTTCAGGTTTCACTGATATATTGCCTAGCCTTGATAAATCAAAGTAATAAAATAAGCGCAGTAATTTTACCGTAGCCTGTGAAATTTTCAAATGATACGGGTCTTTTTCCAAGCAGCGATGGCAGATCAACCCTCCCTCTCGAATCGAAAAAGAAAAAATTCCGTCTGTACTGCCGCAAACGGAACATTGATTTAATGTAGGATATAAACCCAAGACATTTAACATTTTCATCTCATAAATATTCATTAAAACATCAGGGTCATAGCCTTCATTTAAATAATTTAATGTTTGAAATAATAATTCAAAATGAAAAGGATTTGGCTTTCGGTCCTCTGTACATTTATCCGTTAATTCAACAATATAACTCGCATATGCAGTTAAAAAAATATCTTCACCAATTGAACGCATTGAAGTAACCAACTCGCCCTGTTGCAAACTCCCCAGGCCGTTACCCTTTTGGATAAGAAAATATCCATGAGTAAATAGCTGGGTAATAGAGGATAGGCGGCTGTTAGGCTTTTTTGCTCCTCTAGCCATAACGCCAACCTTCCCCCATTCCCTGGTATATATGGTTACAATTTTATTTGTTTCACTGTAATCAGTCGTTCTAATGATGATGCCTTCACATTTCTGAAGCATGATATCACCATCCAATGGATGCGAAAGACGTGCTTATGAAATGGGAAAATCAAGTTCCGCTAGATCTTCATTCTGATTTCCGGGTATTTCTTGGTTTTCCTTCTCAAGCTCTTTAAAGAGAAGATATGTGTTAATATTACCTGTTTGGGTAAATACTTTCCACGTAAAATCCATCATCGAAAACCCCACCTTTCATTATTTAGACTAGCCTTAAATATCCCAAACCTTACAATTATCATAGCCTGCCTTTGCCAAAATCATAAGACGAAAAATTTGTTAATGTTGTCCATGCATAATTTGAATGAAAGTATAATATTTTAGTTAGGGTGATTCGTTCAATATTCATCTTCATTAAAGCCAAAATCGCGAAGCTGGGACATTTTATTCCGCCAATCTTTTTGGACTTTTACCCATAACTCTAAAAACACCTTTGACCCAAGGAGATTTTCAATATCCACCCGGGCACGTTTACCAATTTCCTTGAGCATACTGCCTTGTTTTCCAATAATAATCCCTTTTTGCGAGTCCCTTTCGACAATAACGGTTGCCATTACATTGATAATATCTTTCCCCGCTGGACGCTCAATTTTATCGAGAACCACTGCGATGGAATGAGGGATTTCTTCTCTTGTTAAATGAAGCGCTTTCTCTCTTATCAACTCTGTAATAATAAACCTTTCCGGATGGTCAGTTACCTGATCCGCTGGATAATATTGCGGTCCTTCCGGCAAATATGTCTTTATTTGATCCAAAAGACGTTCGACATTGTTACCTTCTAGGGCTGAAATTGGAACAATCTCTTTAAACGGATATTTTTCTTTATAAGACTCAATAATTGGCAATAAATCATCAGGGTGAATTTGATCAATTTTATTAATCACAAGAAAGATCGGTGTGTTGACAGTTTGGAATTTTTCAAGAATAAATTCCTCGCCTCGGCCAAATCCTTCTTCTGCATTTACCATAAATAAAACTAAATCCACTTCTTTTAGTGTATTTTGAGCAACCTTCATCATAAAGTCGCCTAATTTGTGTTTCGGTTTATGAATACCAGGTGTATCGATAAAAACCATCTGGGTATCATCGAGTGTGAGCACACCCTGAATTTTATTTCGAGTCGTCTGCGGTTTGTCACTCATAATGGCAATTTTTTGACCAATAACTCGATTTAGAAATGTTGATTTTCCTACATTTGGCCTACCTATGATGGAAATAAACCCTGATTTATAGCCTTTGTTTTCGTTCCAATTATTCAGCATACAGATCCTCCTGTGAAAAAGCACCAGGCAGTAAGTCTTCCACTGTAATTTCTAAAGTATCACCTTTTAGATTCGTTAATACGACTTTCATGTCCCTAGGGCATAGCTCAGAAATAACTTGGCGGCATGCACCACAAGGAGAGCATGGACGGTCGGTATCTGCAACAACTGCCAGCAATTGAAAATCACGATCTCCTAACGCATAGGCACTAAATAGGGCCGTTCGCTCAGCGCAATTACACATGCTATATGCAGCGTTTTCGATATTACAGCCATGATAAACTTTTCCATCGGTTGTCAGCAGTGCTGCACCAACGCCAAATTTCGAATAAGGAACATAGGCTTTTTCTCTTGCTTTTTTTGCTTCTTCAATTAGTTGCTGAATGTTCACAAATCTTCTTCCTTTCAAGCAGGAAATTCCTGCTTACTTTATTTTAACTCATTTTCCAATTAAAATCATTACTTGTAGCAAAAACGTAATAAAAAAATTTAGAATTTTCCCAAAAATCAATTATCTGTAAACAACTTCACAATTCCCTCAATTTTTTTTTGGCTCTGTTAAACTTGGTTGTTGATTTCCGCTCCAGGCACAAGCGGTTCGTGGGCGGTCTGGGAAGCCTCCTCGTCGCTTTGCTCCTGCGGGGTCTCCCCTCCCCCGTACTCCCACAGGAGTCTTCGTGCCTTCCGCTCCAACCAACTTTGTTTAAAAATCAACATAGCTATTTTTTTAGGAACAGTTGAAAAAGTTTACAAAAATAACTTTCGGATATATGGGAAAAATACAACGATTCCAATGATAACCGAAAATATGGCGTAAATGAAGACAGCCCCCGCAGCAAGGTCCTTAGCTTGTTTGGCAAGCGGGTGATATTCCTCCGTCACAAGGTCAACAACACGCTCAATCGCTGAATTGATTAGCTCTAAGGCAAACATGCCGCTAATCGCTAAAATTATAAGCAGCCACTCTATTCTCGTTATCGAAAAGAAAAATGATCCTCCCATTACAAGGAAAGAAAAAAGGAGATGAATCCGCATATTTCTTTCAGCTATTATAGCTGTCCTAATCCCTTCTATTGCATAGGCAAAGGAACGTAGTAATGGAATCGGTTTACCCTTACCTTGTGAGTCCATATTCATCTAAAATTTCCTTTTGCAGCGTAAACATTTCCTTTTCATCTTCCTCCGTCATATGATCATAGCCTAATAAATGCAAAAATCCATGAACAGAGAGGAAACCAAGCTCCCGTAAAAAAGAATGCCCATATTCCTCAGCTTGTTCCTTCGCTTTTGGAATCGAGATGATAATATCACCCAAAACGCGCGGCATTTCCATACCTGCTAATTCAATTTCACCTTCCCCTGGCTCCTCCATTGCAAAGGATATGACATCTGTTGGGGAGTCTTTATGGCGATATTCACGATTTATTTCTTGTATCCTGTCATTCAAAACAAATGTTACAGAAACTTCGCTTCCCTCTTCAATCTTCTGTTTATTAGCAGCAAAGTTTAACAGATTTTCAATCTCTTTGATTTGTTCATCAGACAATTCATTCGTTTCATCTAAAAAATCAATCACTAAATTCATGCTTGCTTCACCTTCTTAGTCATTTCTGGATACTCAATTCTCGAGTGAAAAATCCCCTTCAATGTTTCACATAGAGTATGGGTTACCGCTTCAAGTTCTTTTAAAGTTAAATCACATTCATTTAACTGCCCATCTTGGAGGCGATCCGCGACAATTTTTTTAACAAGGGATTCGATTAATAGTGGAGTAGGCTGTGTAAGTGAGCGGACAGCGGCCTCAACACTATCGGCAATTCCAACGACAGCCGATTCTTTTGTTTGTGCTTTTGGACCAGGATAGCGAAAATCCTCTTCCTTAGGTTCCTCATCATTTTGCAGTGCCTTATGATAAAAGAACTTTAGTAATGAGGTTCCATGATGTTGCTCTGCAATATCGATAATTTCTTTTGGCATATGATATTTCTTTAATTCATTGGCCCCATCCGTCACATGGGCAATAATGATATTCGCACTTTTTTCCGGTGGCAGTTTGTCATGCGGGTTTTCAAGATGCAGTTGATTTTCAATAAAAAAGTTGGGCCGCCGAGTTTTCCCAATATCATGATAATAACTACCGACTCGTGCTAACAAACCATTTGCCCCAATCGCTTCACAGGCTGATTCTGAAAGGTTTGCAACCATGACACTATGATGATAAGTGCCCGGTGCTTCCATTAATATTTTTCTTAAAAGCGGATGATTCGGATTTGATAATTCTATCAGCTTCATGGTTGTGAGAATCCCAAAACTTGCTTCAAATAAAGGAAGCAAACCAATGGTTAAAACAGCAGAGGCAATGCCTGAAACGAGTGCAGTTAAAAAGTAATACCCATATTCCAGACCGGAAAATTGGCCATTTGGAAGAAACATTAATGCCCAAATCGTGATAAGATTAACACCCGCTGTAATCGAACCCGCCTGTAATATTTTTGACCTTTGATTATGAGAACTTAAGAACAAAATCCCTGCAAGTGAGCTAAAAAGGATATAAATTCCTTCTGAAAAATTCAAGGTTCCGGTTACACCTTCATTGAAGACAATACTGCCGCAGACTGCCATAATGATCGATGTTAGAATCGCAAGCTTTTCATCAATTAAAATCTTAATCAGCATCCCGCCCATTGCTGCCGGGAATAAATAGCCAATCCCTGAATAATTAAAGATTTGCAGCATGCTAATGACCTTTAATATAAAGATGGACAGGACAAAAATAATCCCAAACAAAAGCAGGTTTGTCTGCCGTTTTTCCTGCTGGGTTTTTGTTTGATAAAAATAATAGTTAACAGCTAAGAGAATAATGGTAATCAGAATAAATAATCCCAGGAATGGTTTATAGGATTTTTCATTATCTAATAAACCAACAAGCTTTAACTGCCGATAAATTTCCTGATTAATTAATTCCCCTTCCTCCACGATAATTTGCCCTTGAAGGATTTTCACAGATTCCACACCTTCTGCAGCCTGCTTTCTTAAATCCTCCGTTGCCACTGGATCATAAAATTCATTCTGAACGACTGCATATCTGCCAAGCTCTATGGCTGCACTTTTAAGGTCATCATTCAACGTCGAATATTTTAATTCCTCTTCCACCCTTTTTTTCGCATTCTCTACATCATTTGTAGAAATTCTTTTCGTCATAACATTATTAATCGCAGTAACGGTTAGATCCTTGGTGATGGAGAGTTCATCTTTATCAGCCTGAACAAGTGCAGTAAAAACAGAATCAGGTATATCCTTGGTAACATTTTCAGTTAAATTATCCTTTAACTTCGATACCTTTTCAGAAACACTGGGTTCCTCGTCATGAGTAGTTTTTACATCATTCTCTTTTTTTGTGCTCTTACTATCCTCATCATTAATTTCTGAGGCCGTATCAAAAATGGAGGTAATTAAATCCACCCTGTTTTGCGTATATTCCTTCTTTAGGGTATAGACATCCTGAACTTGGTCCACTGCTTCTTGCCGCTTAATTTCTGTACTTTTCTTATCCTCAATGGTCGCCGGAGAGCGGATTGTTTTTTCAGCAACAGAAAACAAACTTAAGTCCAATTTTTCAGGTTTTACATTACTGTACATTGAAGCATATAAAGCTAATCCTAATACAAGAAAAAATAATACACGAAAAAACGTATAATCTAACAGCTTACGTATTCGAATAAAATGTTGCTGCATTTTTTCCATCTTTATCCTCCCTAGAAGACCCAAATGCAAGGTTTCTTTACCATTATTATGGGTTTTTAAAACCATAAAAATCAAATCGTTATGTACGTTTCATTTTAATCGGATAAAAATTGATCAATAACTAGCTGTTTTTTCTTGAAGCAAGCTTTATGTAAAATGATAACAGTTTTTAAGTTAAGTTTCATCTGCAAAATAGAATGGATTAATCATTATAACAAAATAAAAAAAAGGGATAAACCCATTTTTTAAGGTCTATCCCCATTTTTAATGTTTAATTGTTTTCTTTTCATATGCTTCAATGATCCTGCCTACCAATGGATGGCGGACAACATCACTTTGTTCTAAGAAAATAAATGAAATACCCTTAACATTTAATAAAATTTCCTCTGCAACAATTAAACCCGATTTAACCCCTTTTGGAAGGTCAACCTGTGTTTGATCTCCGGTAATAACCATCTTCGAACCAAACCCAAGACGGGTTATAAACATTTTCATTTGGGCATTCGTTGTATTTTGTGCTTCATCTAAAATAACGAATGCATCTTCTAATGTCCGTCCCCTCATATAGGCAAGCGGAGCGATTTCAATTGTACCGCGCTCAATCAGCCTTCCAGTATGCTCTGCTCCCAAAACATCATGAAGCGCATCATACAGCGGCCTTAAATACGGGTCTACTTTTTCCTTTAAATCACCGGGTAAAAATCCTAAGCTTTCGCCCGCTTCAACAGCAGGTCTGGTTAAAATAATTTTATTTACTTGACCATTTTTTAGCGCGTTGACTGCCATGACAACCGCTAGGTAGGTTTTACCGGTACCTGCCGGACCAATTCCAAACACAAGGTCATTCTTCTTGATTGCTGTTACATACTGCATTTGACCAATTGTTTTAATCCGAATAGATTTTCCTTTTACTGTCCTGGCAATTTCTTCATCATAAATATTGACGAAGTACTCTAGTGTTCCTTTTTCAGCCATTCGAAGGGCATACAAAACATCCCTTTGGTTAATGTTTATTCCTTTACGAATTAATACAACTAATTTGTCAAGAACCTGCCCCGCAAGAATAACCTTCTCTTCATCCCCAGATAAGCTAACAGATTCCCCTCTAGTAACGACTGAAACATTTAACTCTTGTTCGATAATTTTAATATTTGCATCTGCATTTCCTAAAAGCGCAATCGCCTCATTTGGATTTTCTAGCTGCATATTAATTGTTTTTAGCTTTACTGTCATTCATGTATCTCCTTGGTTATTGGTTGTCCGATTGCAATATTTTCGATTATCTTAAAATGGATATCTAGTATAACTTTACCATTCTTAATTGATTTGTGTAAAATTTTTTCGTCCTTTATAATAGCATCTTCATCTAAATGACTTTTTATTTCTTTTTTAGCCATTTCAAGTGCAATTTGTTCAGCTTGTTTTACAGTATAACTCCTGTTAATTTCTTCACGTGCACGGAGTGTTTTATTAACAAAAGAAATAGGCAATTTCCATTTTAAAAAGTGAATTTTGTGCTCATTTGTTTCTGTTTCATATTCCTTAAATTCCGGCTTTCCAAACCCCCATACAGGAATTTCAAAATTTCCTACCTTTACATAATGTTTCTCCTTTTCCTTACCGTTAAATACCATAAAATTTGTTTCAATGGGAAGTTCCACATGACTTTTGTACCATGTCTCCCCCAATACTTCTCCTTTAGCTGCAATTGCTTTTGTTTTGCCTTCCATCCCAATTTGACCTGAAACAAGTAATTGTCCCGGTTCGACATGGTCATTAAGATTGACAACTGGCTGCCCATCTTCAACATACATACTGTAAATAATCGCCTTCTTTTTCGCCACTAAATTTCTAGGAGATAATTTTTCAGGCTTTTTTGGCTCATTTTTTTCGACCACTTGAAAATGGTAGGTTGTCCCGTTTAACTCCACACCAACCCATGTAAGGTCGTTGATATTGTTTGTCAGCTTTCTTTGAATACCTTCTACGTTATCAACAAAGAACTGGAGCTTGCCGATCTTTACCCCCATCTTGTCCAATTCTTTGCGAATTTTATGCTCTGTCGCAGGCTTTGCCCCTTTGATTTCAATTCCCCAGATGACATTGGACAATACTAAAATGATTAGAAAAAATAAAGCAGCCCCTGCCAAAAAGCCGCCGTTTTTTAATAATCTTTTAAATAAAAACGGAACCCCGCTTCGCTGTAAGAAGCTAATGGAGCATTCACTTTTACGTGCAAATCTTCTTATTTTAAGTGCATCCTGCAGCCTCATTTTAAACGTAATCGTTTCAGTTCCATGCCGTTTAACATTCCAAACGAGCAGGCCATTTCTGCTTAGTACATTTAAGAATCTTTCAATTCCTCTCCCCGAAACCTTTACTGTTACTCTGCCAAATAAAAATTCAATCCATTGGTTTTTCATTTTGTTCCTCCCGGATTTTCAGTTATATAGATGACCTGATCAATTTTTCCTTCCAATAAAATCTCTTCAGGTAAAATGGTTTTAATCACGAAGGACTTACCTTTTATCAAAAGCTGCCCTTGTTTTAAGAGCAGACGGAGTTCTTTATCAGTAAAGGTCAATAAACCCTTATGGTTCTCGATATAGACATGAATCTGGCCAATCATCGTAATACGGGGTAAATCCATCATGACATCTTGAGGAAGATCCATATTCTTTGTCATCCAATTCCGGACAAGTTGCCCCCATTTTTTTGCCATAAAAAAAGAACCCCCTTTCATCTCATGTTTATGAAATGTAGAGAGGTTCTAGCACATCTTTTTCCTTTTCAAAACCTGGTTTATTATTTTAACGTCTTCTTGAATAAAACGGTCTTTTTGCTCTCGGAGCACCCAAGATCTCTGACCAGATGATTCCATTAATTAAGGTTTGCGCATCAGGACTATCTGAAATTAATTCATTATGATCCTCTTTATCCAATGCCTGGGGCTTCAGATCTTCAGCCCTTTGCCTTTCATGCACCCTGCTGACCCCGGTGGTGATAGATTCAGCTTCTTGCTTAATTTGGTGATAGTTGATTTCGGTATTCCGCGGAGTGACAGCAGGTTCTTCTATTCTTTTAATAGATTTTTCTTGTTTTGGCGTAACTTTTTCCGAAAAAAGTTCACGAAATTCATCAAATTGATTAAACGTAAAAGATTTATTTTTTGATGGAGACCTATTTGCTTTTGCCTTTCCGAAAACGGTTGACAGAACACCTATAATGATCAAAAAAATAATGGTTTCCATGACCGGTCCTCCTTAGATTATTCCTTATGGATGGCGGCCGTTTTAGCGATCGTCTTTTTTATCACCCGTTATCTTGCCGATTGATCCTCTCATATCCGTATCCGCTGAGATATTTTTAATATTCATATAGTCCATAACACCAATATTTCCAGACTTAAGCGCTTCAGCCATAGCAAGCGGCACTTCCGCTTCAGCCTCGACCACCTTGGCCCTCATTTCCTGGACTTTTGCCTTCATTTCTTGTTCTTGAGCAACAGCCATTGCCCGGCGTTCTTCCGCTTTTGCCTGGGCTATTTTCTTATCCGCTTCCGCTTGCTCCATCTGAAGTTCCGCACCAATATTTTTACCAATGTCAACATCCGCAATATCAATCGAAAGAATTTCGAAAGCTGTTCCAGCATCTAGTCCTTTAGATAAAACGGTTTGCGAAATGGAATCAGGGTTTTCTAACACTTTACTATGGCTTTCAGAGGAACCGATGGTTGATACGACCCCTTCCCCTACACGAGCGACGACGGTTGCCTCTCCTGCACCCCCGACAAGGCGCTCTATATTGGCCCGAACGGTAATTCTTGCTTTGGCTTTAACTTCAATCCCATTCATTGCGACACCCGCGATAAAGGGGGTCTCAATCACTTTAGGATTGACACTCATTTGCACAGCCTCTAAAACATCACGGCCCGCAAGATCGATGGCGGCGCAGCGTTCAAACGATAATTCAATATTTGCCCTGTGAGCGGCAATAAGGGCGTTTACAACCCTGTCAACGTTTCCTCCAGCAAGGTAATGACTTTCAAGCTGATTGGTCGTTACGTTTAACCCCGCTTTATGAGCCTTTATTAACGGATTAATTACCTTGCTTGGCGTTACCCTTCTAAGTCTCATTCCAACCAGCGTAAAGATGCTTACACGTACACCGGCAGCAAGTGCTGAAATCCAAAGCATCACAGGAACAAAGGATAATAAAATTCCTAAGAAAATGAGCGCGACAATGATAATTGCAATGACAAAAATCGTTCCGCTTGGCATAATGAAACAACCTCCTAATTATTTAATTTCTCTCACAACTATACGTGCTCCCTCAACCTTAATGACTTTTATTTTTGCATTTTGATCAATAAAGCCTCCTTCGCTGACCACATCCACCCGTTCAGTGTTTAAAATGGCTGTACCAGCCGGGCGTAATATGGTTAGAGCGGTCCCTTCCATGCCCAAAAGGTCTGTTCGATTGATATTTGAGACATACCCATCCTCTTTTCTTGCTGAATCAAAGAGAATCATTTTATTAAAGAGAACAAGTTTTTTACCAAAAATTTTAATCATAATAAAAAACATCAAAATCGAAAAGAATAAAGCGATTAATATGGAGATGCCCATTTGCAGGGTGTCTCCGCCAGCTAAGAAGAGACTGAAGATTAGCGCTGCCAAACCAAGGGTCCCGGAGATTGCCCCCGGCAAAAATAATTCTAAAAAAATAAGGAGGATTCCAGCAACAAAAAGGACAAATGACCCAACACCAGCAAGTCCGGCGAGATAATGTCCGTAAAAAAATAATAGGAGGGCAAACACACCAATAAACCCAGGTATCCCAAATTTGGGAGAAAAAAGTTCCATGACAATACCAACACCAGCGATGGTTAATAGAACGGTTATGACAATTGGATCCGTAAGAAAAGCAACCAATTAAATCCCCCCTTCTCTATCTATTGCTATATTTACGTTCGACATTGGTTAAAGTTTCACCTTCTAAATGTTTTTCTCATATTAAAACAGGGTTTCTTTTCATTTGTGCTGTAAATACTGCTCCTGCAAGCAATGAAGGGGAGTTCCTTTTACCCTTTTGTGAAAATAACCTCTCCAAAGGGCAATGAAACGCGTTTCTTTTCCCTTCTTGGCGAATAATCCTCTCCCTCGGGCAATGCAACCTCGTTTCTTTTCCCTTCTTGGCGAATAATCCTCTCCTTCGGGCAATGCAACCTCGTTTCTTTTCCCTTCTTGGCGAATAATCCTCTCCCTCGGGCAATGCACCCCCGTTTCTTTTCCCTTCTTGGCGAAAAATCCTTTCCTTCGGGCAATGCACCCCCGTTTCTTTTCCCTTCTGAGCGAAAAATCCTTTCCTTCGGGCAATGCACCCCCGTTTCTTTTCCCTTCTTAGCGAAAAATCCTTTCCCTCGGGCAATGCAACCTCGTTTCTTTTCCCTTCTTGGCGAAAAATCCTTTCCTTCGGGCAATGCAACCTCGTTTCTTTTCCCTTCTTGGCGAATAATCCTTTCCTTCGGGCAATGCAACCCCGTTTCTTTTCCCTTCTGAGCCAATAATCCTTTCCTTCGGGCAATGCAACCTCGTTTCTTTTCCCTTCTGAGCGAATAATCCTTTCCTTCGGGCAATGCAACCTCGTTTCTTTGGTTACTCAACCGAATAATTTAGATATAAAATAAAAACCGCAGGCATTAAATGCCTGCGGCTTCGATGTCAGAATAATTATGAAAGGTGTTGTTGTACAAGTTTATTTATAAGTGATCCATCTGCTTTACCTTTTACCTTCGGCATAATCGCAGCCATCACTTTTCCCATATCCGCTTTTGATGTTGCACCGGTTTCAGCGATTGTCTCTTTTACAATATCCGATACCTCTTCGTCAGAAAGCTGTTTTGGCATATACAACTCGACGATCGAGAGTTCCGTGCGCAATTTATCAACAAGGTCTTCGCGACCTGCTTTATCAAATTCATGGAGGGAGTCTTTGCGTTGTTTTACTTCGCGAGAAAGTACGGTTAACTCTTGTTCTTCGGACAGCTCACTTGAACCGATCTTAATCGCTTCATTTTGCAGTGAAGCTTTAACCATCCGAATCACACTGAGTTTGTCTTTTTCCTTGTTTTTCATTGCTTGTTTCATATCATTATTTAAACGCTCGAGAAGACTCATAAATTACACCCTCTCTTAGAACTTACGTTTTCTTGCTGCTTCAGACTTTTTCTTACGTCTTACACTTGGTTTTTCGTAGAATTCGCGCTTTCTTGCCTCTTGCAAAGTACCTGTTTTTGATACAGTACGTTTGAAGCGACGAAGAGCATCTTCAAGCGATTCGTTTTTACGAACGACGGTTTTAGACATTCTCTTTCCCTCCCTCCGAAACACAACACACTTACATTCAATCCATGTACCTTGCAATTATAATATAACCTTGAAACAAGGTCAATATTTATTACAAGTGCTTATCCAAGCTTTTTAATTTTTTATTCATAATTGACAAGAATAATTAATGAGTATCTCTAATTTTCCCTTAAAAGTGGCATGTCCCAACCATATAGGCCATAGAATGAAGCGAGGGGGCCTAGAGACATGCTATACATCATATTATTTGTTCTTTGTATTTTATTATTTATATTTGGAATGACCATTATAAGGTTTGGATTATTTAATTTATCTGCAGAAAAATTGAGGACATGGCTGATAAAATTAACGAGTACCCCATTAAAAGGAATGGTAACCGGGACATTTATCACAGCACTGCTCCAAAGCAGCTCCGCTGTAATGGTCATCACAATTGGATTGATTTCAGCTAGAATTATGACCTTCCCGCAATCGATTGGAATTATTTTAGGAACAAATATTGGAACAACCTTTAAGACAGAGTTAATTACTTTCGATATAGATGCTATTTTAGCACCATTAGCTATTTTGGGCGCCTTTCTAATCATACTTAAAAATCGAAAGGCGAGAAGTATCGGAATGCTCTTATTTGGAATTGCCTCTGTATTCACGGCAATGAAAGGATTTGAATTATTAGCACATCCTTTAACATCGCTGAGCTATATAAATAAATTTATTCTATCGATTAATGACCATATTTTCCTCAGCCTGCTAACAGGAACAATCATTACAGCAATTATACAATCAAGCACCGCCATGACCGGGATTGCAATGGGATTTTTAACGGCTGGACTTCTTCAGCTTGATGCAGGCATTGCCATCATGCTTGGGGCAAATATTGGGACATGTATTACAGCAATCATCGCCTCCATCGGCGGGGGAAAAGAGTCCAGGCTAGCGGCATATGCCCATGTATGGCTGAATGTCTTTGGGGTTGCACTTTTTATCCCGCTCATCCCCTATCTATCCGAACATGCAGAGTTGCTGGCCAGCCATAAAGATGTACAACTTGCACATATAAGCGTGATCTTTAATGTGGCTACTTCCATTATTGTTTTACCGTTTGCTACAAAATTTGGAGAAATGATTTTATATTTACATGGAAAAAGAGCTTAAAAAAGACGGCCTTGGCCGTCTTTTTTAATAGGAACTCGTTACAGTTAGCCCTTTAAGAATCGCAACACCTGAGCTCGCTCCAATTCTTGTTGCACCTGCCTCAATCATTTTAAGGGCATCCTCAGTGCTTCTAACCCCTCCGGATGCTTTTACACCCAGTTCCGGACCAACAGCCTGCCTCATCAGCGCAATATCTTCTTTTGTAGCCCCACCGGAAGAAAAACCTGTTGAGGTTTTTACAAAGTCAGCACCAGCTTGAACGGCAAGCTGGCATGCGCGAATCTTCTCTTCCTGAGTTAAAAGACTTGTTTCAATGATTACCTTAGTTAACGCCCTTGCTTCTGCAGCTTCCACAACAGCCCGGATATCACTTTCCACTAATTGGTCGTTACGGTCCTTTAATGCCCCAATATTAATAACCATATCAACTTCATCAGCACCGTTGTCAATAGCATTTTTTGTTTCAAAGGCCTTTGTTTCGGATGTTGTTGCTCCTAATGGAAAACCAATCACTGTACAAACCTTAACATCACTTCCATTTAATAAATCACGACAAGTTTTTACCCATGCAGGATTCACGCAAACGGAAAAGAATTTATACTCTTTTGCCTCTTGGCAAAGAGTTTCAATTTGTTGCCTGGTTGCATCCGGTTTTAACAAAGTATGATCAATCATTGCAGCGATCTTGACAGTTGTCATTTGTTTGCTCCCTTCACGATTCAATGGATATGGCGAAGTAAAAAGAAATCTGCTGCTGAATATAGGATACCCCTTTCAAAGAAAAAAGGACCCGAATATAGGGTCCTTACATGGCAGCTTCTTCTTCTATAAACAATTCTTTTACCGGAGTATCTTCTACAATCCGAACGAATTGGCCTTGATTATAAGGGTATCCGGCTTTCGTAATTTTCACTTTTACAATTTTTCCAACCATTTCTTCTGTTGCCGGAAGTACAACTTTTAAATAATTATCTGTATATCCAACATATAAACCGGAATTTGGTTCATCTTTAAATTCTTCTTCCGGTATGACCTCAAGAACATCGTCTTCAAATTGTGAAGCATATTCTTTCGCCAATTGATCGGAAAGAGTAATCAGACGGTGAACCCGCTCATTTTTAACTTCCTCATCGACTTGATCTTCCATTCGCGCCGCAGGAGTACCAGTCCTTTTAGAATACGGGAAAACATGGAGTTCAGAAAATTTATGCTCCTTAATAAAATGATACGTTTCCATAAACTCTTCCTCTGTTTCACCCGGGAAACCAACAATTACATCGGATGTAACAGCTAGACCTGGAAGTACTTCCTTTAAACGATCCAATCTTTCAGCGAAAAATTCCATCGTATATTTCCGGCGCATCCGCTTCAAGACCGTATTCGATCCGGACTGAATCGGAATATGCAAATGGCGGACAATAATATTTGAATGTTTAATGACTTCAATGACTTCGTCAGTGATCTGGCTTGCCTCAATCGAAGAAATACGAAGGCGTTTTAATCCTTTCACCTGTGCTTCTAAATCACGAAGGAGCGCTGCAAGGTTATAATCCTTCATGTCTTCTCCGTAACCGCCGGTATGAATACCTGTCAACACGATTTCTTTATAGCCGGCATCCACAAGCTGCTGCGCCTGATGAATGACCTCTTTTGGATCACGTGATCTCATTAAGCCGCGTGCCCATGGAATAATACAGAAGGTACAGAAATTATTGCAGCCTTCTTGGATTTTTAGCGAAGCGCGTGTTCGATCTGTGAATGAAGGTACATCTAGTTCCTCATAAACACGGCTTTTCATAATGTTCCCTACGCCATTAATTGGTTGACGCTCTTTTTTATACTGCTCGATATAACCAAGCATTTTAATCCGGTCCTGTGTTCCCACGACAATATCCACCCCGGGAATAGCCATAATTTCTGCCGGGGATGTTTGTGCATAACAACCGGTGACACAAATAACGGCATCCGGATTTTTCCTTACAGCTCTTCTGATTACTTGTCGGCTTTTTTTATCACCCGTGTTTGTTACCGTACAAGTGTTAATCACATATACATCGGAAATCGCTTCGAAATCGACCCGTTCGTAGCCTTCTTGTTTAAATAACTGCCAAATGGCCTCAGTTTCATAATGATTTACCTTACATCCAAGTGTATGAAACGCGACTGTTGCCATTAGAACTCACCTCATTAATTCAAAATGATAGGAAATCGCCGCAAGTGAATATAAGGGCGCCGTTTCCGTTCGTAAAATTCGCGGACCCAATCCGCAAATAGAAAAACCATTTTCTTTTAAAAGCCGAACCTCTTCCTCCGTTAATCCGCCTTCTGGTCCAAAAACCAATAAAAGTGATTGACCATTTTCCATTTTTGTAAGAGTGGAGGAGAAAATTGAAGTTTCCCCGCTTCGGCTTTCCTCCTCATATGCAACTAATTTATAGTCAAAGTTTTTGCTATCCGCAAGCAAATTTTTAAAGCTCACCAAGTTGGATACTTCTGGTAAAATAGCACGATGGGATTGTTCCGCAGCTTCTTTAGCAATCTTTTGCCATCTCTCTATTTTTTTCGCTGCTTTTTTTTCATCCCATTTTACAACGGACCTTGCGGCTGAAAAAGGCATAAATTTATGGGCACCAAGTTCAGTACCCTTTTGAATAATCCACTCCAGCTTGTCTCCTTTTGGCAGACCGCTGGCGATTGTAATAGAAATCGGAAGCTCAGAATTTTCTTCTTTCCATTGTACAACGTCTGCAACGACTTGTTCATCGGTAATTTCTGCAATTTCACATACAGCCGTTTTTCCCTGCGGGTCCACACACATGAGTTGATCACCAATATGCATGCGCATGACCTTTAAAATATGATGTCGATCATCGGAATTAATTAAAAAACGATTTCCCTTTGCTCGGTTTTTAACAAAGTAGCGTTGCACACGATGCACCCTCTTTAAAAACATTTTACTCTTTATTTTACTAAAAAAAAAATGATTATTAAAGCCATGAAATTAAAAAAAGGAGTCTAAGCTCCTTTTTTATCCATTATACCCTTCTAGCGATTAGCGCAACCCAATCTTCCATTAATATCGTTTCTGTTATTTCAAAGCCAGACTCAACAAGGGCCTCTTTTACCTGGTCCTTCTTTTGCTGAATGATGCCGGATGCGATAAAGCACCCGCCTGGTTTTAAGACCTTTGCCACATCATCGGTAAACCTTAAAATCACTTCAGCTAAAATATTAGCCACAACGACATCTGCAGAAGTCTCTTCCACACCATCAAGTAAATTATTTTGCGAAATGGTTACAGCCTCACTCACCTTATTCAACTTTATATTCAATTTAGCTTGGGTAACTGCGACTTCATCAAGATCGTAAGCCCTCACGTCAAGAGCACCGAGCATGGCTGCAGCGATACTTAATACGCCGGAACCCGTACCAACATCAATTACTCTGTCGCCGCGCTTAACGGTTCTTTCTAGAGCCTGTATACACATAACGGTTGTCGGGTGTGTTCCCGTTCCAAATGCCATCCCAGGGTCCAATTCAATGATTAGTTCATCACTGCTCACAGGTGTGTAAATTTCCCATGTTGGAACAATCGTGAATTTCTCAGAAATTTTTACTGGATTATAATACTTCTTCCAGGCGGTTGCCCATTCTTCTTCATTCACTTCACTGATGGTCACCTTATTTAGGCCAATATCAATATTATAAATAATCAAATTATTGATTGACTCCTTGATGGCATCCACCGTTTCCCCTAAAAAACTATTTACAGGTAAATAGGCTTTGACAATTACCCCTTCCTCAGGATAATCGTCGGGATTAAGTTGGTAGATTTCCCCGAATTGGTCTTCCCTCTCCTTTGTCAGCTCAAATGGATCTTCAATGACTACACCGCTCGCTCCGGCCTCATGCAAAATATGAGAAATAGGTTCGACTGCCTCATTTGTTGTATGGATACTAATTTCGGACCATTTCATACTACCAACTCCAATCCTTACTCACCTTTAAAGGCACGTTTTACTTTAGAGAAAAAACTTTCTTCATGTTCACCGATTGGTGAATTTCCACTAATATCAGCAAACTCGCGAAGAAGCTGCTTTTGCTTATCATTCAACTTGGTCGGCGTAATGATTTTGACAATGATATGTTGATCACCGACACCATAGCCGCGAACATTGGGAACACCTTTTCCTTTTAAGCGGAACTGGGTTCCTGTTTGAGTTCCTGCAGGCACTTTTAGCTTAACCTTTCCATGCAGGGTAGGTACTTCAATTTCATCCCCCAATGTTGCTTGAACAAAGGTGATTGGCATCTCACAATAAATGTCATCGCCATCTCTTTCAAAAAACTCATGGTCACGTACATGGAAAACTACATAAAGATCTCCTGCTGGACCTCCATTAAAACCTGCTTCTCCCTGACCAGCCATCCTTAATTGCTGGCCATCATCAATACCGGCAGGAATTTTCACATGGATTTTTTTCCGTTTTTTAACTTTTCCTGTTCCGCCGCAGGTTGAACATTTATTTTTAATTTCTTTCCCCGTCCCATTACAATAATGACATGTCCGGCGATTAACAATCCGGCCGAACGGAGTATTCTGTTCAACATTTAATTGACCTGTTCCATGACAATGGTTACATGTCTCCGGCTTTGTTCCCGGCTTAGCACCAGAACCGCTGCAGGTTCCACACGTTTCCTCGCGGGGAATCTCAATATCCGTTTCTTTACCAAACGCTGCTTCCTCAAAAGTTACCGTCATAGTGTACTGAAGGTCAGCACCCTGCCTTGGAGCATTTGGATCTCTTCTTCTAGAACCGCCGCCGCCAAAGAACGTATTAAAGATATCCTCAAATCCGCCAAAGCCGCCGAAATCAGAACCGCCGCCGAATCCTTGATTTGGATCAGTATGGCCGAATTGATCATAGTGCGCCTTTTTTTGATCATCACTTAATACTTCATAAGCTTCAGCTATTTCCTTAAATTTATCCGCTGCATCCGGCTCTTTATTAATATCTGGATGATATTTTTTGGAGAGCTTACGGTAAGCTTTTTTTATTTCATCCTTTGAAGCGCTCTTACTAACTCCCAGCACCTCATAGTAATCCCGTTTACTCATGATTACCACTCCCGAATCATTCACATAAAGATTATTTTAACACTCTAAAGATTTATATTGCAAGAATAAAAAGCTTAATGTCCATATAATAAATAATCAAAGAAAAAGCCAAAGCCGCTAGACTGACTTTGACCTTTTCCATATGTTCTCTTTCATTTATTACTTATCGTCTTTTACTTCTTCAAATTCTGCATCTACTACATTGTCATCTTTACCGCCAGCGCTTGAGCCTTCTGCTCCTTGCTGTGCCTGAGCTTGCTTCGCAGCTTCTTCGTAAAGCTTAACAGATAAAGCCTGAACAATTTCTTGTAATGCATCTTTTTTGCTGCGGATTTCATCCAAATCATTTTTTTCAATGGCTTGTTTCAATGCATCCTTGGCATCATTTGCTTTTGCCACTTCAGCTGCATCGACTTTGCCTTCAAGGTCTTTTAACGTTTTTTCCGTTGTAAAGACAAGCTGGTCTGCTTCATTACGCAGCTCTACTTCTTCTTTCCGTGTTTTATCCGCTTCAGCGTTTTCTTCTGCTTCTCTCACCATTTTTTGAATTTCTTCATCAGAAAGGCCAGTAGAAGATTTAATCGTAATTTGCTGTTCCTTATTTGTACCAAGATCTTTAGCGCGGACATTTACAATACCGTTTTTATCGATATCGAATGTTACCTCGATTTGCGGAATTCCACGTGGTGCTGGTGGAATATCAGATAACTGGAATCTACCCAATGTTTTATTATTCGCTGCCATTGGACGCTCACCTTGAAGAACATGAATGTCAACAGCAGTTTGATTGTCAGCTGCAGTAGAGAATACTTGAGATTTAGATGTTGGGATTGTTGTGTTACGGTCGATTAACTTGGTAAACACCCCGCCCATAGTTTCAATACCAAGGGATAAAGGAGTTACGTCTAGTAATACTACGTCTTTTACATCCCCGGTAATAACGCCGCCTTGGATAGCAGCCCCCATTGCCACAACTTCATCAGGGTTAACACCGCGGTGCGGCTCTTTTCCAGTTGCTTTCTTAATTGCTTCCTGAACAGCCGGAATTCTGGTTGAACCCCCAACTAGGATGACCTTATCAATTTCAGATGGAGAAAGGCCAGCGTCACTTAGTGCCTGACGAGTAGGTCCCATTGTACGCTCTACAAGTGATGCTGACAATTCTTCAAATTTTGCTCTAGACATCGTTACTTCTAAATGAAGCGGTCCAGCAGCACCAGCCGTAATAAATGGCAGGGAAATTTGTGTTGAAGTAACACCTGATAAATCTTTCTTTGCTTTTTCAGCAGCATCTTTAAGGCGCTGAAGAGCCATTTTATCTTGAGAAAGATCAATTCCGTTTTCTTTTTTGAATTGTTCTACAAGATAATCAATAATGACTTGGTCAAAATCATCACCGCCGAGGCGATTGTCACCAGCCGTTGCTTTAACTTCAAACACACCGTCTCCGAGTTCAAGAATGGAAACGTCAAAGGTACCTCCGCCAAGGTCATAAACAAGAATCGTTTGATCTTGATCCGTTTTGTCTAACCCGTACGCTAAAGCGGCAGCAGTTGGCTCGTTGATAATACGTTCAACTTCAAGACCGGCAATTTTCCCTGCATCCTTTGTTGCTTGGCGCTCTGCATCATTAAAGTATGCAGGAACAGTAATAACCGCTTTTGTTACCGGCTCGCCAAGATAATCTTCAGCATATGATTTTAAATATTGAAGGATGATGGCTGAAATTTCTTGTGGAGTATAGCTCTTTCCTTCCACATCCTCTTTATGAGTGGTACCCATATGGCGTTTAATTGAAATAATCGTATTTGGGTTTGTAATAGCTTGGCGTTTTGCCACTTCCCCTACTTGGCGTTCACCATTTTTAAATGCCACAACAGATGGAGTCGTACGGTTTCCTTCTGGATTTGGAATAACTTTTGGCTCGCCGCCTTCAAGTACAGCAACACATGAGTTTGTTGTACCAAGGTCAATACCAATAATTTTACTCATTGCCTTTTCCTCCTAAAATAATATGTAGGCTTATTGATTTACCTTTACCATTGATGCGCGAATCACTCGGTCTTTTAATAAATAACCTTTTTGGAATTCTTCAATGATAATATTTGAACCATAGTTTTCGTTTGATTCCTGCATCACAGCCTGATGCAAATGTGGATTGAACTCTTTTTCAACCGTTTCAATTGGTTCCACGCCTTCTTTTTTCAAGGCGTCCACTATACCGCGGTAAATCATATCCATACCTTGAAGCAGTGACTTTGCCTGTTCATTGTCCACTTCCACTTTCATGGCTCTTTCAAAATTATCCAATGCAGGCAATAAATCAGTGATTAGCTTTTGTGCTCTATATTTTTCGCTCGCTTCTTGATCCAATCTAGAACGACGGCGGAAATTATCAAAATCAGCTTGAAGCCTTAGATAACGGTTATCAGCTTCATCTAATTTGTTTTTCAATCCCTCTATTTCCTTTAAAAGCTCCTGAACGGTAGTTTCATCTGTTGTACCTTCCTCAGCAAACACAGTCTCTGCTGTATTTTCCTCAGTAAGTTCTACCTTTTGATTTGCTTCTTGTGCCTGTTCAGCCATTTCTTCATTGATCGTATTTTGTTTCTCGTTAGTCAACTTACTCACCTCCCTTAAAGCATTTATCATCATTTATAAAAATATCCCAATTCATGGTAAGAGGGGCGAAACACTAGGAAATTTCACCCTTACTCAATATTACCAGTGCTAATTGTTTTGATACAGTTTCGTAAGGACTGAACTTAAATCCTTACTAAGTAACTGAAGCAAACTAATGACACGTGAGTATTCCATGCGGGTCGGGCCGAGAATGGCAATCGTCCCTAATTTTTCGGCCCCAACAGAGTAGGTAGCCGTTATCAGGCTGCAATTCTCCATTGCACTAATTTCATTTTCACGGCCGATTTTGACATTTAGCCCTTCTGATTCTTTTCTGATTAGGTTATAAAGCCATTCCTCCTGATCAATCATTGTCAACAACCCGCGAATTTTAGATAGATCGTGAAATTCAGGCTGACTTAACATATTGGTTTTACCGCCCAAGAAAAGTTTTTCATTCACAGGCATTTTCAAGGATTCAGTGATGGTCTTCATCATAAAATCGTAATTATGAATATGCTGTTTCAGCAACAGGGCAACCTCTTTATAAATTTTACCGGTTAATTCCTCAAGAGGAACATTCGTCAGCCGTTCATTTAGAATGTTAACGGTTTTTTCTAAATCGCTCGCATCAACAGAAGGAGGCAAATAAAAAGTACGATTTTCTACATGCCCTGTATCCGTAACAAAGATAGCAACAGCTGTTTCTTTATTTAATGGGATAATTTGAATCTTCCTAAGTTTATTAATACTTGCCGCCGGTCCTAGGACAATCGACGTATAATTCGTTAATTCAGATAGGATTTTTGCAGATTTTTGAATAATTTTTTCAAACTCAAAAATTCTTTCTGCAAAAAGCGATTGAATAATGGAAACATCATGCTGATTTAACTTTTGTGGTGAAAGCAAATGATCAACATAATAACGATAACCTTTTTCTGATGGAACTCTGCCTGATGAAGTGTGAGTTTTTTCTAGAAAGCCTAAATCCTCAAGGTCAGCCATTTCATTCCGAACCGTTGCCGAACTAAACGAAATTTCTTCCTTCTTCGATAAACTTCTTGAGCCAACAGGTTGTGCAGATCGAATAAAGTCATCAACAATCACCTTAAGAATTAACAATTGACGATCTGTTAACACACGCATCACCTCTGTTAGCACTCATAACCATCGAGTGCTAATTCTACTAATAAATTATCAAAAAGGGGGGAAGGTGTCAATCATTTGCAATCGAAAAGAAGAAACACCTTAGGGCTAAACAACTCCCAAGAATGATTGAAAAACTTCATTTCCTAAAAAGCGCCCCTCTTTTGTTAAAAAGATATATTCATCGTTGATTTCCAGCCACTTTTTGTTTATTAAATCCTCTATTTCTTTCCGAAACAACTCAAGAGGATTTTTTCCAAACTTGGATGTAAATTTAGGAATGGAAACACCTTCTGTTTTTCTTAAACCTAAAAACATTTCCTCTTCCATTTGTTCCGCAAAAGATACAGGATGTTCATCAATGACTGGAAGATTTCCATTGTTTATTTGATCGATATATTTTTTTAAGGGGCCAATGTTGGATCGTCTGAACCCATTTACATAACTGTGGGCTCCTGCTCCAAATCCATAATAATAGTCGTTATTCCAATAGGTAAGATTATGCCTGCTCTCATAGCCCGGAATTGAAAAATTGCTGATTTCATATTGTTTAAAACCATGTTTGTCCATTTCCTCCATCATCAAATCATACATCGCAGCCTCCGTATCTTCCCCTGGGGTTGGCAGCTTGCCTTTTTTCAAAAGATTATAAAAAACAGTCTTCGGTTCAATGATTAAGGAGTAAGCAGAATAATGGGTAATATCTAAAGAAAATGCCTCCGTTAAAGTTTCTTTTAAATCCATAATAGTCTGTGTCGGTAAGCTAAAAATTAGGTCAATGCTGATATTCTCAAAACCAACCTCTTTTGCATTTGCAACTGATTGGAAAACATCCTTTGCCTGATGTAATCTGCCGATTTTTTTTAACAGCTCATTATTAAAGGTTTGAACACCAAGGCTGATTCGATTAACCCCTGCATCTTTTAATATTTGTAATTTTTCCCTTGTTAAGTCCCCTGGATTCGCCTCAAAGGTGAACTCGTAATTTTCACCTATTGGCAGGTTCTGATTTATATTTTCACAAAAACGATAAAGTTGTTGCTCGTTTAATGAAGTCGGTGTCCCTCCACCAACAAAAATCGTGTCTATTTTTTTTGTTGGGAATTGTTCTACGGTCAAAATCATTTCTTTATTAAGGGCATCCAAATATCCATCAACCGGCTGACCTTTTAAAAACACTTTATTAAAATCACAATAATGACAAATATGCTCACAAAATGGGATATGAAGATAGGCTGCATTAATCATTTTTTCACCTTCTATTTTAGTAACAAAAAGAGGTTAGACTTGCCTGATATCAGACAGATCCTAACCTCCCTTTCATTTATTTTTTTGTATTGTTGTCATCCATTTTTAATACCGCCATAAAGGCTTCCTGCGGTACTTCAACGGATCCAACCTGTTTCATTCGTTTTTTACCTTCTTTTTGTTTCTCTAGCAGCTTACGTTTACGAGAAATGTCGCCGCCATAACATTTTGCTAATACGTTTTTACGCATCGCTTTGATTGTGGAACGTGCAACAATTTTTTGACCAATTGCCGCTTGAATAGGCACTTCAAATTGCTGTCTTGGAATTAACTCCTTCAGCTTTTCAACAATGACTTTCCCACGTTCATAGGCAAAATCTTTATGGACGATAAAGCTTAATGCATCGACTTTTTCCGTATTTAATAATATGTCCATTTTTACCAGACTGGATGGTTTATAACCAATCAGTTCATAATCGAAAGAAGCATAGCCCCGGGTACTTGATTTCAACTGGTCAAAGAAATCGTAAACAATTTCGGCCAATGGAATTTCATAAATGATGCTTACCCGATTTTCCCCCTGGTATTGCATATCAACGAAAATTCCACGCTTTAACTGGCAAAGCTCCATAATAGCACCAACATAATCGTTCGGAGCCATCATCGTTGCTTTTACATACGGCTCCTCGACGCGGTCAAGTTTTTGCGGTTCCGGCATGTTGGACGGATTATCTACATTCAATTGTGTTCCATCTGTCATATAAACATGATAGATAACACTCGGTGCAGTTGTGATCAAATCGATTTTAAATTCACGTTCAATCCGTTCCTGAATGATTTCCATATGAAGAAGTCCTAAGAAGCCGCAACGGAAGCCAAAGCCTAGAGCCTGTGAGGTTTCAGGTTCAAATTGCAGGGCTGAGTCATTCAATTGGAGCTTTTCAAGTGCTTCCCTTAGGTCATTAAATCTGGCTGTATCGATTGGATAAAGTCCACAATACACCATTGGATTTAGTTTACGATAACCTGGCAGCGGCTCAACAGCGCCATTTTTTGCATTTGTAATGGTATCTCCGACACGGGTGTCGCCAACATTTTTAATAGATGCAGTCAAAAAGCCGACATCCCCAACGGTTAATTCGTCCAGCATCATTGCCTTTGGAGTAAACACACCTACTTCATTTACTTCAAATTCTTTTCCAGTAGCCATCATTTTAATTTTATCGCCAACCTTGACGGATCCTTCTACCACACGAATATAGGCAACAACGCCGCGATAGGCATCATAAAGAGAGTCAAAAATCAGGGCTTTTAATGGAGCTTCAGGGTCTCCAGTAGGTGCTGGTACTGTTTTTACCACTTGTTCGAGGATTTCTTCGATTCCGATTCCGGCTTTTGCAGAAGCTAAAACAGCCTCAGATGCATCTAAGCCAATGACTTCTTCAATTTCATTGCGAACTCTTTCAGGCTCAGCGCTCGGTAAGTCAATTTTATTAATAACAGGTAAAATTTCAAGATTGTTATCCAAAGCAAGGTATACGTTTGCAAGTGTCTGTGCTTCAATTCCCTGGGCAGCATCAACGACTAATACCGCGCCTTCACAGGCAGCAAGGCTTCTTGATACCTCATAGGTAAAGTCGACGTGTCCCGGTGTATCAATCAAATGGAAAATATATTCTTCTCCATCTTTTGCTTTGTATTTTAATTGTACAGCATTTAACTTTATCGTAATTCCGCGTTCACGCTCGAGGTCCATTGAATCTAAAAGCTGATCTTTCATTTCGCGGGATGATAATGCATTCGTTTTTTCTAAAATTCGGTCTGCTAATGTTGATTTCCCGTGGTCAATATGGGCAATAATTGAAAAATTTCTAATCTTTGATTGTCGTTTGAGCTTGTCTTCTCTGTTCATGGTCGTTCACTCCTACTATACTCGCACAAGTACACTATTTTTGATTATAGCAGTAGCATAATCAAGATTCAATGAAAAGTAAAAATAGAAAAGCGGAAGCGACTTCGACAAGCATAAGACAAGCCGGCGAGAAGGTTGCTCTTTAACCTTCTTGACGGATTGGCTTAGACCAAAGAGCCCCTAGGAGCTGGAGCTAGACATTAGAAAAGGCGGCACCCTTGTAGGTACCGCACTCTTGTTAATTGGAAATGCTATCCACTAACTTTTTTGAGGCACTGGAAATTCCGTCGGACATTTTTTTGCCCATTGAAGAAAATAGATTAAACGCATTCATCTCTTCTAGCTTTTTCTTTTTTGTTTCGATATCATGGCTGGTAATTTGATTTCCCAATACCGAGGCATGCAAGTCATTACCTTTATCATTTATCGTAACAGCCTTTTGAAGATTAGGATCATTATAGCCCTTCATTCGATGAATCCCATCATTCGCCAGCTGCATTCCCGCTAAAACAGAGATAAACATCAAAGCTGCAATCCCTAAACTTTTAAACATAAATAACTTCATACAGCCGCTTCCTTTCTTTCAATTTTTTCTATTGGCACAGTAACTTGACTGTTGATTTCCACTCCAACCTACATCGTTCGTAAATCAGCAATGACTTTTACCAATTTACTCTAGTAAATATTATGTCGATGCTAGAGTTAATAGAACCGATTTATTAAATAGACACCAAAAGGGCTCCTAGTAGAAAAAGGAACCCTAAAGTAAAACTACCTCGTATAATACCCGGCATTTTCCTGATTTATTGCACCGTGAAGCGAAGAATTCAAACCATTTGCAATCAAATTCGCCATGTCTTCAATAAAAACATCTACTTCCTTTGGTGTAACCATCAAATTATGACCAATTGGCGAAAGAACCTCATAAATTAACTTTCTCTTTTCTTCATCCGATAATGTCCCAATGATCCCTAAAAAGGTTTTTCGATGCTTTTCTTCCGGTAGATCCTCTTCCGTAAGTTTTCGTTTTTCCCCAAAGCTCATTCCGGCAGGTGCAAGCGCTCTCGACGGACGATTTCCTTCCTTCAATTCTTTTCCGAAATGTTTGAGGATAAAATCAATTGTATCACTCGTAATCGAAACTGCATCAACGACTGTTGGTACACCGATAGCAAAGACAGGAATTCCCAAAGTTTCTTTACTTAATTCCTTTCTTTTATTACCAACCCCTGACCCGGGATGGATACCTGTATCAGAAATTTGAATCGTCGAATTTACACGCTCAATCGATCGAGAGGCTAGGGCATCAATGGCAATGACAAAATCAGGTTTTGTTTTTTCAACCACACCAAAAATGATGTCACTTGTCTCAATTCCAGTTAATCCCATAACTCCTGGTGACAATGCACTAACAGAGCGATATCCTTCTTCCACATTCTCAGGCTGAAGCTGAAATAAATGTCTGGTTACCAAAAGATTTTCACAAACCATTGGCCCAAGTGCATCAGGAGTAACATTCCAGTTCCCCAACCCTACCACAAGACAGGAGTGCGTTTTTTTAATGCCTGTCCCTTCTAAAAAATGGGCAAATTCATGTGCGAAAATCTCTTCTACTTTTTTCTGCAGCTCTGTGTCCTGGCCACGTATTCCCTGCACTTCAAGTGTTAAATATCTCCCAGCCTTTTTGCCTAATTGTTTTTCTCCTTCTTTGGTAACTTCTACTAATGAAACTTTTATATCATCAACATCTTTTTCTTTTATTATGACGCCTTCAATTTGGGATAGATTTTCCTCCTGCTGAACTGAGTCCCCTCGTCCGGCAAGAACCATCTCCCTTGCCTCAATAGCTAGGTCTGTACGAACAGAGTATTTACTAAGATCAATTGATTGCTCTTTCATAGTAGACAACGCTCCCATCCAAAAATACTATTTCCTATTTTTTCCCGTTTTACTTAAAAACATGCAAGCGATAATTCTAGTATTGCAATATAAGCGTTCGTTTGATAAAATATCTCTTGTTCTGAATAATTGTGAATGAATGTTAAAGTCGAGTTCATATAGTCTCGATTCTCTTTAGGAGGTGAATGTAATGCCTAACATTAAATCTGCTATTAAGCGTGTGAAAACAAGCGAAGCACGTAACGCTCAAAATACAACTGCAAAATCTGCAATGCGTACGGCTGTTAAAAAAGTAGAAGCTGCTGTTACAACTAATGATGCTGCTGCTGCAAAGGAAGCTTTCGTTACTGCTGCAAGTAAATTAGACAAGGCTGCTGCAAAAGGTCTTATCCATAAGAACGCTGCTGCTCGTAAAAAATCTCGCCTTGCTAAAAAAGCGAACGCTCTATAATTAACCCAAAAAAACGATTCCTCTTTGGAATCGTTTTTTTCTTATATTCACTTACTTTTTCAAGCGGAACAGCAGCATTTCAATCAGCAGCGATTTATTCATCCCGCCCGTCTTCATCTGATAATCTGCCTCGGCAAGCAAATTCATTAAGTTTGTCAATTCCTCATCCGTAAATTTATCCGCCTGACCGGCAGCCAATTTAACCCTGAAGGGGTGAGTCTTTAAAAACCCGGCAATCTGTTGCTGCCCGTAACCTCTTCTTGAAAGCTCCTTAACTTGATAAATCAAGCGAAACTGTCCGGAAAGTAAAGCCAAAATTTTAATCGGCTCTTCATTTTGTTTTAATAAATCAAAATAAATCCTCAGAGCTTCATCCAATTTTCGGCTCACTACTTTTTCTATTAAGGTAAAAATATTTTGTTCTAATGTTCTCGACACCAGCTTTTCTACCAAATCAGCATGAATCATTTTTTCATCTTGGGCATATAGTGCCAGCTTATCCATTTCGCTTGCCAGCATAAACATATTTGTACCTGCAAGTGTCAGTAATAATTCGAGAGCACTCGGTTCGATATCAATTCCATACCCTTTTGCACGTTCTTTCACCCATGATTTTAATTCGTGTTCATTCAGTTTTTTTGCTTCGACGACCTCTGCCGTTCGTTTTAATTCCTTCGTAATTTTTTTCCGTTCATCCAGCTTTTCATACGGTGCAGAAAGGACCAACACCGTATATGGAGCAGGCTCCTTCAGATAGGTTTCAAACCGGGACAAATTATGGTCAATCTTTTCTTTTATTTTTTCAGAGGTTAAAAATTGCGGGTTATGTAGAAAAATTACTTTTTTATCACCTAAAAAAGGAAAAGTCTCGGCATCTTCTAAGGCAACCTCGATTGGTGTTTCTTCTAAATCATAGGCAGTGTAATTAAAATCCTTCTCATCCTCTTTTAAAAGCCTGTCGAGTAGCAGCTGCTTTGTTTCATTTATTAAAAAAGCCTCTTTCCCATACAATAAATAAACGGGAGCAAAATCCCCTTTTTTTATTTTCTTCCAAATATCCAATACCATATCTTTACGCTCCCCGAAAAAAAATCTCCTTTCCTATCGTAAAGAAGCTTGGACGATTTGACAAGTAGTTAAAGGGAATTGGCAGCTTTTTGGACAAGTACCAATTCCCGATCTATATTGAACGCCTGCAACATCAGCCCTAGGAACCATCGTCGCTCGGCGGAGTTTCTTTTGTACTATTATTTTAAACGGAACGGGACAAACTATTGGTGTTAACTCTTGTCAGTTTAGGAAAGCAAATCGCCATTTTTAAAAGCATTGAACAGTGGAGCTAACTTTCTAAGTACTCTGGATTTTTTTACTTAAATATCATATACTATATGTTGAAATAGGAGGGGTAGACTGTGAATGAATTTGAAAAAGATGTTCAAAGTAAACGGAACGATGCTATTGATTCTGGAGTAGGCTTTGGGGTTTCATTTGGTTTTTTTGCCATTATGTTTATTATTGCAACAGTCATTAAGTTAATTGGATCCTAATAAATTAGCTACATACTTATTTTTCAGGAGACTGCAGTGTACTGCAGTCTCTTTGCCGTTTTTTAACAGGAATTAATGTATTTTGAATATGCTTTATCCTATGGTAGAAAGGTTGAAAAGGTTCCATGTCCATTATAAAAATGGTAGGTAATGGCCCCTTGTTGATCCGTACGATAAATAAACACTTGATACTTTTTTAAAATATCTAATGTTTCCTTATGCGGGTGACCAAATCGATTTTTTTCACCAGCCGAAATGAGGGCAACTTTCGGCTTAATTTGTTGAATAAAGTCTACCGCACTCGAGGTTTTACTGCCATGATGCCCCGCCTTTAATATATCGACAGTTAATTCGGGATAGTGTTGAATGACCCTTTCCTCTCCTTCTTTGTCAAGATCACCGCCAAAGAACCAGGTAAGACCGCCAATATTAGCAAATATGGTTATAGAACCGCTGTTCCGCTCTCCTTCAAAATTTTTTTCAGGAGACAGAACATAAAATAAATAGTCCTCAATTTTCCATTTCATACCTCTTGAAACCTTTATGACTGAAATACCCTTTTTCTCCGCTTCATGAATAATTTCCAATTCAGTATGTGATGGTTCTTTAACAGAAGGCATTAAAATTTGTTCAATCTTCATTTCCCTAAGGATTGAGAATGTGCCTCCAATATGGTCCATGTCCCCATGGGTCAAAATAAGCTTGTCAATTTTCGTAATACCCTTCCCTTTTAAAAATGGGACAACGACATCTCTTCCTACTTCATAAGGCCGTTCCCTCCTCCTCCAGTTTTCTTCTGTAAAAGAGACAGTCCCGCCTGTATCAATCAGATAATTTCCTTTCCCGGATGGGAGATGAATCAAAATACTGTCCCCTTGCCCAACATCAATCATTGTCACCTCTCCAACTGGATTCAGCCAATTCCATACGACCTGAAAACTCACTAAAAAGCTGGTTAATACAACAATATGGAGTTTCCTTTTTCCATAGGAAGGAGTTTCCCATACAAAAAAAACAGCAAGAATGGCTGCCATATACAGAATGAGAAAAAGAATTCCCGGTCTACCTGGAACAAAAAGGGCGATAGAAAAATCAGAAAGATAATGGATTAATTGATTGGAAAGCGTAATGGTTTTTATAAAAAAAGCAAGCAGGATGGAAGGAGTTGTTTGAAAAATAATTTGAATAAAAAATAATAAATATAAACCAGGAAGAAAAACAAATGAAAATAAAGGGATATACAGCATGTTGGCTGCAATGCTAATCAACGAAACCCCAAAATAATGATAAAGCAATAATGGAAGTGAAGCTAATTGGGCGATAATCGATGTTACCAGCATTTTCGCTAAACTATTTTGATATTTCTTGAGGATTTTGGCGGACACGATAATCGCAAAGCTAACTGTAAAGGATAGCTGAAAACCGACATCATAAACGACCATGGGATTTATGAGTAAATAGAGGATAAAGGCAATGCTTATTGCATCAATTGGGAGCAGCTTTATTTTATTTTTCCACTTTACCGTTATAAGGACAAGAAAAATCATTAAAACGGCACGAATGACGGACGGGGACCCGCCAGTTAAAATAGCATAGATTGGCAGTAAAAAGAGCAGAAATTGCGTCATAAATTCTCTTGTGAGACCACTTCGAATCCCAAGACAGTAAACCATTCCAATTAAAAGAGATACATGTAAACCGGATATAGCGAGCAGGTGAACAATTCCCGTTTTTTGATAATCTGCTAAAACTTCAGGACCAAGCAGGCTTCGATCCCCAAAGATTAAAGCAGCTGAAAGCGAGGAGATTTCTGGCGGAAAATGAGTTTCAAGGTAATGGATACCGAAAAAACGGAGCTCTTTAATAAAAACAACCGGTGTCAATTTTTGAGGAATACAGGTAAGAAGGGGATTTGTCTGGCTCTCAACGATCCAATAAATTTTTTTAATCGCTAAATAATCACGGTAGTTAAAGGCATTCGGATTTTTAGCAATCGAAGGTTTAGACAATTCTCCTGAAACCTTACATACCCTCCCATAAAAACTTTTATTTTTTATAGCTCCCTTTTCAGCCTCCGAATGAATCCGATAACGAATTAAGAGTTTTTCTTTGTACACTTTTTCCTTTGCCATTACTTGCAATAAATCTCCATCTATTTTCGTTTCCTCCGTGTACTCTAGGTAAAAAACATTCGTACTCGATGGAATGACCGTTTGGCTGTTAATTTTGATATGCTGGGCAGACAGGAAAAACACCAGGAAAACACCTATCAGGAGGAATAACTGCGGAGGAGAATACTTTTTATATGTAAATAATAAGGAAAAGAAAACAATCGCTGTCAAAATAAATGGAACGGCTATAATGAGCGAAGATAATACACCCAGTAAGGCAGAAATAGCAAAATAAAGATATTTTCCTTTCATGATGTTTCTCCATTTCTGAATTAAAAAAACAAAAACGCCGGTCGGTTGGTAATGCCGGCGCTTTATAATTTCCTTATTGATTTAGTGTGCTAAAATCAATGCTTTGTTCCTTTAATTCTACTTTTTCGACATAAACCTTCGCCTGTTGAAAAAGCTCAATTGCATAGGGATGATTTTTATAATCCTCAGCATAATAAACAGTTTTAATGCCTGCCTGAATGATCGACTTACAACATTGCAGGCAAGGAAAATGAGTCACATATATTTCTGCATCTGCAGTAGGGACACCAAATTTCGCACACTGAAGCAATGCATTCATTTCAGCGTGAATTGTCCTTACACAGTGATTGTCAATGACATAGCAACCCTTATCGATACAGTGGTCACCTCCCGCAATCGAACCATTGTAACCGCCGGCAATAATCCGTTTATCACGAACAATCGTCGCCCCTACCATTAGGCGGCTGCATGTACTTCTTAAAGCAAGCAAATGGCTCTGTGCCATAAAATATTGATCCCACGAAATTCTCTCCATGTCCACTCCCCCAAAACTTCTTTATATTCACTGATTTAAGTGTAATGGGGAAGATTCATTTGGTCAAACCTTAGAAATCAGTGAACTTCTACCAGATCCTTTAATTTTTCAAACGTCTTATCTCCAATACCACTGATGTTTTTTAAATCTTCAACTGTTTTAAACCCACCGGATGTTTCACGATATTCAAGGATTGCAGCAGCTTTTGCAGGGCCAATTCCCGGTAGGGTTTGTAATTGAGTAGCATCCGATTTATTCAAATCCACTTTTGCGTTGGAAAGAGCGCCTCCGGTAGAACCCGTTTGTCCGCCTCCTGCAAGAGCAGCAGGAGGAGAATCTGTTTCTCCTTTCGCAGGGATATAAATAACCATTTCATCCTGAACATGTTCAGCAAAGTTTACTTGGCTTTCGTCTGCTTTATTCGCTAAACCGCCTGCACGTTCAATCAAATCAATCACGCGTTCTCCTGTTGTAGCAGGATACACTCCAGGGTGCTTAATTTGTCCTTTCACATCCACCATAATTGCTTCTGCTTTTTTTTCCTCCTTTGCCGGTTCTTCCGATTGCTTGGCAGTGTTCTCTCCTTGAAGCTCACTTTCCATGCTATTCAGTTGCGGCGCGGTTACAGAGGCAGGATTCTCTTGATAAATAAAAAAATAATAAATTCCACCAATAGCAATTAATACAGCAATAACTACAAAGAGCTTATGTTCCGTAAACCAATCTTTCACAAAGAACCATCCTTTCTAAAGGTATATTTCGCTATTGATTTTCATATTGTTAAAAGAGAAACTTGTATGCGAAGGAGGGTCGGAACAATGAATATAGGTTTCATCGGTACCGGAAATATGGGGAGGATTTTGGTGGAGGCTTTAATCGATGGAAAAGCCATTTCCCCTTCTTCAACGTTGATCACAAACAGAACAAAATCAAAAGCGATGCTGCTTAAAGATAAATATAAAAAACTAAGGGTTGGGAACAATGCAGCAGAGGTGGCGGCTGAATCCGATCTCGTGTTTGTTTGTGTAAAGCCACTTGATGTGTACAAAATTCTCGAAGAAATCAATCCCTATTTAAATGAAGATAAATGCGTGATCTCGATTACAAGCCCTATTAGTACCATCCAAATAGAACAGAAGGTTACTTGTTCAACTGCCCGGGTGATTCCAAGCATAACAAACCGGGCGCTATCGGGAGTTTCATTAATCACCTATGGGGACCATTGTAATAATGTTTGGAAGAGAAAAGTGGAGAATCTGTTTTCGAAGATTTCTGTTCCGGTTTTTATCGATGAGAAGATAACAAGAGTTGCCTCCGATATCGTCAGCTGCGGCCCTGCATTTTTTAGCTATTTACTCCAGCGCTTTGTCGTAGCGGCCGTGAAAGAAACGGAAATTGATGAAGAAACGGCAACCATTCTAGCAAGTGAAATGATTGTTGGTTTAGGAGAGCTAATTAAACAAGGGCATTATACATTACCATCATTACAAGAAAAGGTTTGTGTAAAGGGCGGCATTACAGGTGAGGGAATCAAGGTGCTGGAAAAAGAAATAGGTGAAGTTTTCGAGCATGTATTTCAAGCCACACACGCAAAGTTTGACGAGGATCTTGAGAAGGTCGGGCTTCAGTTCTCTAATCATTAATTCGCCATTAAAAGACAAATTCCTCTAAAAAAAGCCATCTTTTTTTAAAAGATGGCTTTTATTTTTTACTGACCACAAAAAAGATTCGTTCTGATTGTGGCAATGGAACTGTATTTTCAAAATCGGCACATATTTTGATTTCTTCAAAACCAAAACCAGCTTGAAGTAACCAATTTTTATAGTTCTCCACAGGATAGGTTCGTTGAAAGTGAAGTTCGTCAAAGCGGTCATACATTCCCAATTTTTCATTTAAAACGAAAAAACTGAGCTCATGCTCGACACTATTTGGAAACTCCCCCGGAAAGCTATTCCATATATAAGAGACATGTTCATCATTTAATGCAAAGGTTTGATTGATAAAAATTTGAGATATTTTGAAAATCGAATGAACATCGAAAATGAATAATCCACCTGGTTTCAAATGCTGATATACCGATGAAAAGGTTTGAAGAACATCCTCTTCGGTTTTCAGGTAATTAAGCGAGTCACAAAAGATCCCAATAACATCAAATGAACCATGCCCTTCCAACTCGGTCATATCCTGCTGATAAAATGAAATGGACATCCCCTGTTCTTCAGACTTTGCTTGAGCTACTGCGAGCATATCCTCTGATAAATCGACTCCTGTAACATCAAAACCCTCCTTGGCGAACCGAATGGATAGTTCACCTGTCCCACATGCTAAATCAAGAAAACGAACACCACTGTCACCGTTTTCTTTCAGCCTATCCTGAACGAATCTGACCCACTCATCATAGGGAGCATCCTTCATCAGTTCATCATATAGATAGGCAAATTGTTCGTAACTCATGAATTTAACTCACTGAGAACATCTTCCTGCGGAGCATCTCCCCATAAACGTTCAAGGTTATAGTAGCTGCGTTCTTCACGATGAAATACATGGGCTACCACATCGCCGAGGTCAATCAAGACCCATCTTGCCTCATCAAAGCCTTCTACTCTTCTTACATCATAACCATGCTCCTCTGCCTTTTCCTTCATTTCTTTCGCAATGGCTTGTACTTGCTTATCTGAATTTCCATGGCAAATAATAAAGTAGTCAGCAATTAAGGAAATTCCCTTCATATTCAGGGCAATAATCTCTTCCGCTCTTTTGTCATCGGCAGCTTTAACTGCAATTTTAAGTAATTCTTGATTGTTCATTCATCAATCCTCCAGTTTTTTGACAAGATCATTATAGGTTTGAAACGTTTCAGGGTAAATTGGTTGATTTTTTTTCAATAAAAAGCTGATTGTATTCTGAATCGATTTAATTAGAGCTTTATCCAAATTTTCTTTTGCCATCTCTCTTACTTCTTCTACACCAGGAAAGTGTCTTCCAGGTTCAATATAATCCGCTAAATAGATTACCTTCTCAAGTAAAGACATTCCAATTCTGCCGGAAGTATGATAGCGTATGGCTGTGAGGACCTCCGTGTCTGTAATCCCTGCTTCCTTTTCCACTAAATAAGCCCCTGCTGGCGCATGCCATAATTCTGCATTATACTCCAATAAATCTTGTGGAAACCCCTGAGTGAGAATAATTTCTCTCATTTCTTCCTTCGGCCGGAATTTTGCATAATCGTGAAAAATTGCTGCCAATTCTGCTTTTTTTTCATCTGCACCAACCTGTTTAGCAAGGATAATTGCTGTTTCCATCACCCCCAGCGTATGCTGATAACGATGGTCTGTCAATTGTTTCTTTACGACTTTAAGTGCCTCATTTCGTTCCATATAGCTGTTTCTCCTCAATATAACGAATTACCGAGTCAGGCAATAAATAACGAATCGTCCTGCCATTCTCGAGACGCTCTCGAATCATACTTGATGAAACATCAACAGCAGGTACATCTACATATTGAATCGGATATTCTGTTAAATGATTATAGTTAGGCCTCTCAACTCCAACGAATTGTACGAGCTTAATCAATTCGTCTATTTTATTCCATTTCGGCAGGTATTCAATCATGTCAGCGCCGATAATAAAGTAAAATTGATCATCAGAATCCCGCGAATTTAAGATTTTTATCGTATCAATGGTATAAGAAGGACCTGTTCTTTCAAGCTCAATCGTTTCAATTTTAAAAGCGCTGTTTCCTTCAATGGCTAGATTCAGCATATTTATTCGATCATGATTATCAACTGATTGTGTTTTCTTCTTGTGAGGAGGCTCTTGATTCGGCATAAACCGAATCTCATCAAGCTGAAGTACGGAAAGGACCTCATTTGCAATTAAAAGATGCCCGTAATGCGGTGGATCAAATGTTCCTCCCAATATTCCAACCTTCTTCATGAAAAGCGCCTCCCTAGTTTCTTATGGTAGTACAATTTGCTTTTTTTCGAGGGATTCCTTATAGAGGACAATTGTATGACCAATAATTTGGACAATTTCAGCCCCGGTTCCTTCAGCAAGCTGCTCAGCCACTACATTTTTATCTTCATCACAGTTTTGCAAAATGCTGATCTTAAACAATTCCCTTGCCTCTAAGGCTTCCGAAATTTGTTTAATCATATTTTCATTTACGCCACCCTTCCCTACTTGAAAAATAGGGTCTAGGTGATGTGCTTTTGATCGTAAAAACCTTTTTTGTTTACCTGTTAACATTTGATGTGCCTCCCAGCTGTTGTAAAACATTCTCTCTCATTCTTTTAGCATCAGGGAAAATACCTGTCCATTTTTCAAATGCAAGCGCCCCTTGATACACAAACATCTCTATTCCAATTTGAATCCTGGCACCTTTTTGTTTTGCTTCTCGTAAAAGCTTTGTTTCAAGCGGATTGTATATGATATCACAAACAAGTGCCTGATCTTGAATATTTTCCATGCTTACTGGCTGCTCATCAAGATTTGGGGACATCCCACTCATGGTCGTTTGAATAATTAAGTCATATTCCCCCATTTTTTCAGCAGCTTCGGTTAACGAAATCGCTTTTGAAGGGATTTGGAATGGACATTCATCAACCAATTTCGCAGCCTTTTCAACCGTCCGATTGGCAATATCGACAGCTTTTGGTCCGCTTTTTGCAATTGTAAAATAAATCCCCCTTGCTGCCCCGCCAGCACCAATAATTAATACTTTGCTTTCGGTTATTGAAAGACCCTCATCAGCCAAGCCTTTTAAAAAACCCAGTCCATCTGTATTATAGCCAATCAATTTACCGTTTTCATTTACAACTGTATTAACTGCCCCAATCTGAAGAGCTAATTCATCCACTTCATCCAAAAAAGGGATGATTGCACTTTTATGCGGTATAGTAACATTAAATCCCCCGGCACCGATGGCTTTTAAGCCTTTTACGGCATCCCCTAAATTCTCTGGTTTCACTTGAAATGGGAGATAATCCGCATCGATATTATAAAAAGAAAATAAGTCATTGTGCATGACTGGGGACATTGAGTGCCCAATCGGATCTCCCAACACTGCAAAAAGCTTTTTCACCTGTTTCTCCCCGATCTCTTTTTTATATTAATGATTTCCTTAATAAGGTTTGTACGCCTTTTGGTACGTATGCAACGACGGTTGCACCGGGTTCGTTAATGGTTACCCAGCCGAGTCCGGAAAAAACAACATCTGTTTTTCCTTCTTTAATCACAAATTCTTGTTTGACAAGCTCCGGAAACGTATCCAGCTGCTCCTGTCGTGGAGGGGTCAGCATCTCGCCAACATGATTTTGATACAGGTCTTCCGCGTTTTCTGACTTTGTCCGGTGAATATTTAATTCATTTGAAACGTAACATACAAAAGATTTTCGACCCCCACTGACATAATCAAATCTTGCCAGTCCGCCAAAAAATAAAGTCTGTCCTTCATTTAATTGAAACACCTTTGGCTTGATTTCTTTTTTCGGTGTAATCACTTTCAAATCACGTTTATCAACAAAATGGGCCATTTGATGGTGATTAATAATTCCAGGTGTGTCAGTTAAGGATTTTCCATCATCAAGCGGGATTTGAATAATATCCAAGGTAGTCCCAGGAAAATGTGATGTGGTAATCACATCCTCTTCCCCTGTCACTTCTTTAATAATTCGATTAATAAAAGTAGATTTTCCTACATTGGTACAACCGACAACATATACATCCTTTCCGCCACGCATTTCATCAATAACGGCTGCTGCCTCTTTAATATACTGCCCTTTGGCCGCACTAACGAGAAGAATTTCCTCCGGTCTTAAGCCTAGGTCTCTTGATTCCTGTTTCATCCAGTTGATTAATTTATGATGCTTTACCGACTTCGGTAATAAATCCACCTTATTTCCAACAAGTAATACCTTATTATTACCAACAAACCGGTGTAAACCAGGAAGCCAGCTGCCATTAAAATCAAAGATATCAACTAGCATGACAATCAGAGCATCTGTGCTGCCAAGTCCATTTAATATTTTTAAAAAGTCATCATCGGTAAGGCTGACGTCTTGAACTTCATTATAATGCTTTAACCGAAAACATCTTTGACAAATTAAGATTTCTTTATCTAATGCAGCTTTCGGTGCGTAACCCAATTCACTTGGGTCCTCCGTCTGAACCTTAACACCGCAGCCCATGCAAATATTTTGCTGTTCACTCACACTTTAATCCTCCCATTGAATTAAGCCTCTTTTACGAAACCAATTCATAATTCTTCGTTCGGCAAAACGGTTGAATTTAGTAAAAAACCCATCGGTTTGCGCAACAGGTACGACAAGGATGGTATATAACCCGCTCCGATTCCCGCCTAGTACATCTGTTAATAGCTGATCCCCAATTACCACTGTTTCTTCTTTTTTAATGCCCATTTGGGAAATCGCCTTCTGGAAAGCAGGTCCCATCGGCTTACGCGCTCGAAAGATAAACGGAATTTTCAGCGGGTCAGAAAATGCCTTCACACGATCTTCATTATTATTTGAAACAATCGTGACAAGAATATTATGTTTTTTCATTTCATCAAACCAAGAAATTAATTGAGGGGTTGCATTGGGACGGTCCCACTCGACAAGGGTATTATCTAAATCCGTAATAATTCCCTTAATCCCTCGTTTTTTTAATTCATTTGGATTTATGTCTAGAATGCTCTTCACATGTTCATCCGGTAAAAATTGCTTTAACACGAAGCTTACACCTCATTAAATAGGACTTTAAGAATTATCTAGCTCAAGCACCAAATCAAGCTGCTCTGCTTTTCCTTGTATCATCATAACCAATTTTACCCTTTGTTTCAAAGTATATTATTTATTTAAAAATATTTTTCGACAAAATCCTCCCTTTCAGGCTTTTGTGGATAACATTATTAACATTATACCCATTGAAATATCCAGATTTTGAAAATTTATAAACAAATTAATCACAAGTTATCCACCCATTTATGTGGATAACTGGAACGGTTGTTCTAATTTAATATATTTGGTAGATTTAGGTTACAGCAAATGAATCTACATTATATGTTTGTTTTTATCTTTTTAGAACCATTAAATTGGAGGTGAATTCTGCCATGCGTAAACTTTCAGATGAATTATTGATTGAATCCTATTATAAAGCTAGAGAATTAAATTTAAGTACTGATTTTATTCGCCTCATTGAAACGGAAATTCACCGGCGTTCTCTATTTAATAAAATTAAAATTTCTTCCTAACCATTTTTGAATACGCCCGATTACGGGCTTTTTTCTTTGCATTTGAAAACGGCACATTTAAGTGCCGTGATCGCAGGTTCATTTACCAATTTTTCCGATTTTCTCTCCAACCTTAATTTCTTTTGGCGGATGGATAGAGGAGTCCATTTCGAACATCCCTTTTTCAAATAGTAAGACCACGGTGGAACCAAAACTAAAATAAGCCATTTCTTCGCCTTTTTTTAATTGACTTCCATTGTGGGTGGTTTCAATCGAATTAACAAACATAGCCCCCACTTTTACAACAGCCGCATGTCCAAATTGAGTTTCAAGCTCCGTGATCACCCGGAAGTTTTTTGCAAGGGTTCTTACACCATATTTCAGGCCCCATTTGTTCACCGGATAGGATTTCCTTCCTAAAGTCCATTGTTTTGTAATGGTGCCATCAACGGGACTATGAATGCGATGATAATGACTTGGACTCAAATAAAGAATAATGTACTTCCCATTTAAATACTTTTCTAACACTGAATGATCTCCCAGCATCTCTTCTATTGAATAGATTTTACCCTTAACCACAATTTCGCTGGTTTCTTTTATGGGTCCAATATCTTCAATTACGGCATCTACCGGGCTTACAACTGCATTTGAACTTAGATCCACCGGTCTCGCATCTTTCCGCAGCTTTCGAATAAAAAGATCATGAAGTGTAGGAAAATCTTGAAAGGAATTTTCGATATCCTCCTGATTTAATCGATAAACCCTTGCAAAGGACGGGACAGCAATCCGGCTTATTCGAGAACGGGCAAACCGTTTTAACAGGAACGATGTCCACCTTCCATTTGTTAATTCGATTAGTAGCCGATAAAAAGGCTGTAGCATTGAATTCCCCCCAAATAGTGTAAAAATACTCTTTACGATTAGTCATAAAACCCTTAGTATTAAATATTATAGAGTAAATACTTAGAAAAATTGATTCTCTCCCGTTTAATTAAAAAGGAGTGAGCGGAAATGTTTTTATCGGACGTTGTTGATCAAACAATAAAAAAACTTAAAAGCCAAACAGCGAATGTTATCACCTTAACAAACCTATCATTAGGCGGTTTTGCAATTGTTTTAGGAATTCACGGAAACCTAAGATTAAGCCTGTTATTAATCTTTATTGCAGCGTTAGCAGATCGATTTGACGGTATGATTGCCAGAAAGTTCAACATTGAATCAGAGCTAGGTAAACAATTGGATTCCATGAGTGATATTATATCATTCGGAGTCGCACCGGCACTATTATTGTATCAAGGAATCTTAAACGATTTTGGCGGTCCCGGATCGTTTTTTACTGTATTTTATATCGGATGTGGTGCTTTTAGATTAGCACGTTTTAACATTACTGAAAGCAATGGCTATTTTACAGGATTACCGATTACAGCAGCAGGCTGTTTAGTCACCCTAAGCTTTCTTGCTATTCCCTATCTGCCGCCTCAAACCTTCTTATTCATCATTATTATTTTATCATTTCTTATGGTCAGTTCCTTTAAACTTAAAAAAGTATAATTTAATCGAAAAAGCCCGGCGATTCTTTTTGCCGGGCTTTTTGCTTATTGTTCTTACTTATCCTTCGTTAATTCAAGGAATTCGACAATATCATCCAAGCAAGGTTTTACGGCCTGTTCCCAGAAATCCTTTTTGGTCAAATCTACCTGCAGATGCTTCTCTGCAAGATCCTCTACGCTCATGGAAGCAGTATCCCTCAGTAAGGCAATATACTTTTCTTCGTATCCTTTTCCTTCCGCAAGAGCCTTTGCATAAATCCCCAATGAGAATAAATATCCAAAGGTATACGGGAAGTTATAAAACGGTACCCCTGTAATAAAGAAATGAAGTTTTGAGGCCCAGAATAATGGATGGTATTCATCTAAGGCATCACAATACGCTTCTTTTTGCGCCGAGAGCATCAGTTCATTTAACCTTGTTGATGACACAGGACCTTGTTTTCTTTCTTCATAAAAGCTTGTTTCGAACAAGAACCTCGCGTGAATATTCATTAATAGGGCAACCGTTCTTTGAATTTTATCGTCTAGGAGAACAAGTTTTTCTTCTTCATTTTTTGCATTTTTTACGGCGGCATCGGCAACAATCATTTCAGCGAAGGTAGAAGCTGTTTCCGCAACATTCATTGCATAATTTCGATTTAAATAGTGAACACCCTTCATCGCAAATGTGTGGAAACCGTGCCCTAATTCATGTGCAAGGGTGGAGACATTGGAGGGAGTCCCGGAATAGGTCATGAAAATTCGTGATTGATTACTTTCCGGAAAAAAGGTACAAAAACCACCTGGTGCTTTTCCAGGACGATCCTCGCCTTCAATCCAATGTTCTTCAAAAGCCTTTTGGGCAAATGCCGCCATTTTTTCTCCAAAATGTGAAAACTGCTGTTGGATAAATTCTGCACCTTCCTGATAAGAAACTTTAGATTCCGTCTTGCCATATAGGGCATCTAAATCAAACCAACTCAATTTTTCTAATCCCAGCAGTTTTGCTTTTCGGTTTAAATATTGAACAAGCAGATCCTTACTTTCTGTTATTACTTTCCACATCGTTTCAAGTGTTGCTTTTTCCATGCGGCTAATGGTAAGAGGTTCCCTTAGCACATCGTCCCAACCTCTTTTTTCGTAAACACTTAAACGAAAGCCTGCTAGGTGATTCAATGTTTTAGCTAAAAGGTCTGCCTGATCTCCCCAGGCTAGCTCCCAATTTTCAAATACTGCGGCGCGAATCTCACGATTAGGGCTTGAAAATTTATTAAATGCCTGACCGACTGACAGCAGCTTTTCTTCGCTATTTTCTGTAAATGGAATTTTAATTTTCCCTACAATTAAATCATATAACTGTCCCCATCCATGGTAGCCATCTACCCCAAGGGCATTGATTAATGCCTCTTCTTCCTTCGATAATTTATCTTTCGCCCGTTCTCGGCGTTCATTTAACACAAAAGATAGTTCGTTCAAGGACTCATCCTTTAGCATTTGTCCCCAAATGGAATCGCCAATTGAAGTTAGTAGGTTGTCAAAGCCTGCAAGAGCTGTCTGAAAAACAGCACTTAAACTCGTTACTTTCGAATCAAGTTGGTTTGCCTTTTGGTCCTCCGTATTTTGTGCCTGCAGACAGCCAGCAAATGCCCCAGCTTGACGCAGCTTTTTGGCAACGCTCTCAAAATCTACTAATAACTCATGTAAATAGACCTTATCCTCCAGATTATTTTTGGGTGTCCACTGATTAACCTTTGTTTGAAAAAGCTGAATTAATTGTTCTGTTTTTTGTAAGTGATTGGCAAATTCAGGAGAATCACTCCCACCTTTAAAAAACACATCTAGATTCCAGACATCTGAATATGTAACGGCTGTCAATGTTTTCCCTCCTTTATATATGTACAAATTTATTATATGTTTATTTTTCAAAGAATTCTATTTTCAGGAAAAGTAATTAGAAATTTGACAACTTTGCAAGGACTGGGGTATAAGTGGAAGGAAAAGGATTTATCAAAAGATCCGTGGAGGATTGTGATTTTTGGTTCGTTCAGGAGGAGAAGAAGTGAAGATTCAAAAGATTACTTTTACTATTTTATTAGGATTAATGATGGTTGCCGCCGGCTGCTCAAATAAAAATCAAAGCCAGAAGCCACAAGAAGAAACAAAAAATTCTAAGGCCGACATTCCGTATCAGATTATGGAGGCAAAGACTTTTAAAGTGGATCATATCCATGGGATTGGTTATCCCGGCAATGACAATAAGCTTTATATTGCCGCCCATGATGGCTTGAAAATGTATAAGGATTCAAAATGGTTTGAAACAACCTCTAATCTCCATGACTATATGGGATTTCAAGCAACTGAAAAAGGATTTTTGGCAAGCGGTCATCCGCAAAAAGGAACGGATTTAAAGAATCCGCTCGGATTAGTTCAAAGTACCGATAAAGGCAAAACAATAGAACAGATGGCTTTTTACGGACAAAAGGATTTTCATTTCATGGCCGCAAGCTTTTCAGGAAATGGAATCTACGTTATTAATGAAGAACAAAGCGGAGAATTCGCTCCCGGTGTCAATTACTCAAAAGATAACGGAAAAAGCTGGAAGAAAAGTGAATTCAAAGATTTTAGCGCTGATTCACTTGGCATGATTGCCGTTCATCCTGTTAACGGTGATATTATGGCCATGTCAACAAGGTCTGGTATTTATTACTCAGAAGACAATGGAAATACAATGAAGTTGATTACAAAGCCTGTTATGGTAACTGCCCTAACATTTATGGATAATGATCTTTTATATTCAAGTGTCGAAGATGGAAACATCCTATTAAAAACCATTAACCCTAAAAAAGAAAGCCAAAAAAATTGGAAGATCCCTTTCTTGGATTATGATAATCCGATTACTTATTTAGCGGTTAATCCGAAAAACAAGAAGGAAATAGCTTTCATAACCTATAAGAATGATGTATATGAAACAACAGATGGCGGTAAGAATTGGAAGGTCCTCTTAAAGAATGGAAAAATGGAGCAGGATTAATCCCTGCTCCATTTTTTACATTAGCGATTTTTCTTTCGCTCTTTCTCCGCTCGATAAAATTCATGGAACATTTTCATGAGTGCACGCTTTTCAATCCTCGATACATAGCTTCTTGAAATCCCAAGTTCTTTTGCAATTTCCCGTTGGGTTTTTTCTTTTTGCAAATCAAGTCCAAAGCGGCCAATAATGACTTCTTTTTCCCGATCATCAAGTACATCAATGTATTTTCTGATTTTTTCTAGTTCCATATTCAATTGAATGGTGTCAATGACATCCTCTGATTCTGATTTGAGTACATCAATGAGAGAAATTTCGTTTCCTTCTTTGTCCTGCCCAATCGGATCGTGAAGGGAAACATCTTTTTTTGTTTTCTTTAGAGCCCTTAAGTGCATGAGAATTTCATTTTCAATACATCTCGCCGCATAAGTGGCAAGCTTTGTGCCTTTTCCTTCAGAATAACTCTCGATTGCTTTAATCAATCCAATGGTTCCGATTGAAATTAAATCCTCTGAATCCTCTCCAGTATTTTCAAACTTTTTGACGATATGGGCGACAAGACGAAGATTATGTTCAATCAGCATATTGCGTGCATGTGAATCCCCTTCTGCCATTAAACGAAGATATTTTCTTTCCTCAGCAGCAGACAAGGGCTGTGGAAAGGCATTATTTTTTACATAGGAGACAAGAAAAAGAAATTCCTTTACTAAATAACCGAGAGCCGTAAAAATTCCAGACATGCATATCCACCCCCGAGCCATATTAGACTAGTGCCTATAACTAATTCCTATGTAGAAAACAGGGAGATTGTGTCTGTCCATTATTTTTTATTTATTAAAGTATTTTAAGAATCAATTAAAAAAAGCACCAACCATTGGAACGATTGGTGCTTGAGTTTAATCATTATGCTGCTACCTCTGCGGCGATATAACAGGCAATCGCTCCTGTAATGACAAGAGAAAGTGCAACCATAAACAACATATTCCCCACCCCTTTAAGAATGATTCTGCTATGTCTAATTAGAATTTATCATATTTTCACAGTATCTATCTTCAAGGGTTGTGAACATTTTGTTAACAATCAAAGCATAGGATAAACAGATTCAGGATGACTTCTTTTTCTTAGCCCTTAGGAAAAGTGATAATAAAACAAAATGCAACGGCATTACCATAACCTCCTATTTAACGTTCGTTAGGTGGTATCTTTCATAACCCACAAACTAGCTTTTCTTCCTTGAATGAAATAAATCATATATAAAACCACCTTTCTTTGTTAGCGAATTTTTGATACTTACATCCAATGATGCATGGAAATTTGCCGATCTCTATTTTCCTCGTAAAGTCTCTCTACCATTTCTTGATGCATTGCTTCCTCAACACTGATCCGGCGTTTCTTAATTGTAATCGAAAGAAATAAAATATTCAGGGTCATTTGATTTCACCTCCTAAAACGGATTTATTTTTTAGCAGCAATTAAAATATGTGATACATGGAGCTTTGACGATCTTTTGTTTGCTCATAGAGCTTTTCAACCATTTCCTGCTGAGCAGCTTCTTCTAGGCTCATTTTTCGCTTTTTAATCGTAATTGAAAAGAATAAAATATTCAGGGTCATTTTGGTTCACCTCCTTTAAAGAAATTTACACAACCTCTACACATTATGCAGTACATATCCAAAGGGACTGTAAAAAGGGCACAAAAAGGCCGCAAGAAGCAACTCCTCCTGCGGCTTTTTAGCATTAGCTAATTTTAGGCACAAAAATACCGCAAGGCGTCATTCTCCCTGCGGCATGGATATGTATTGTAAAATACGTTAAGCAATCCATTCCAGTCTGGTCGAATGCACATTATTTAGTTTATTAAATTTCGCTGCTGTTGGAATTAATACCATCATCATTTGATTCGACCTCCTTTTAGAATTTTTTACTAACTACGGTAATTATATCCACATCACATTACTTTGTAAACCTTTTTTTAACATTTTTTTCAAAATAGGCAAAAAAAATAAGCGTCCCTTTTAGGAACGCTCAAGCTGTCGAAAAACTTTCATAGCCTTTTATTTCATTCACTTTCTTTAACAATATACTGCGTTAATTTATAAAAAAAGCCTAATATATAGGCTGTTCAACTGGTTTGTTGATTTACGCTCCAGGCACTTCGCTTTCCGCGGGCGTGCCGGGGAGCCTCCTCGTCGCTCTGCTCCTGCGGGGTCTCCCCTGCCCCGTACTCCCGCAGGAGTCTTCGTGCCTTCCGCTCCAATCAACATGCACATTAGCATGGACAATCTTTTAATAAAGATCGTTTAACAAAATTAAAAATTGCCGGAAAAATTAACTTTCTCGATAATTTGACGTCACTTTTGGAACGCTTATTAATTTGAGGAATGTTCCTGGTCATCTTCCATTTCCATTAATTTCATTTTGTGCAATTTCGACTGAGCAAAAAATAAAATGGAAACAGCTAAAAAACTTGCTGATACAATCATCATAATATTTAAATCCGTTGGATCCTTTGACCCGGATGGAATGATTACGCCTAAGTAAAAAAAGACACCGACAGCTAATAAGACAGTTGCAAACCGTTTAAAGTCCACCATCTTCTCATAAAGATGTTTTGTTTGTGTTTTCAATGCTTTTCACCTGCTTTTCTTAGAATCTACTAACCTACTTTACCATATAAACAAAATGGAAAGAGGATGTAAATTTTAGAAAAAAGTGAACTGAAAAACCCAGCTGCATGAGCCGGGCCAAAAGATTATTCTAAAGCTTGTTTTAAATCGTCAATTAGATCTTCAACATCCTCAAGTCCTACGGAAATACGGACCAAACCATCTACAATTCCTAATTCTGCACGACGTTCGGCAGGGATTGATGCATGCGTCATTCTAGCCGGCACAGAAATTAAACTTTCTACAGCGCCGAGACTTTCAGCTAAAGTAAAGTATTTTACCTTGCTTAATAATTTGTCGGCATTTTCCGCACTGCCAACATCAAATGAAACCATACCGCCAAAACCGCGGGCTTGTTTTTTGGCAATAGCATGATTCGGATGGGTTTCAAGCCCAGGATAATAGACCTTTTTCACTTTAGGGTGTGATTGCAAAAATTCAACAATTGCCTTTGTATTCGCTTCCGTTTCTTCCATGCGAATCCCTAATGTTTTTATCCCTCTAATCAGAAGCCATGAGTCCTGAGGTCCTAAAATTCCGCCAGTGGAATTTTGAACAAAATGAAGGTCTTCGGCAAGCTGGTCATCGTTCACTACCACTAGACCTGCAACGACATCACTATGCCCACCAATATATTTAGTCGCACTATGAAGGACAATATCCGCCCCAAACTCAAGCGGGTTTTGCCAATACGGTGTTGAGAAGGTATTATCAACAATCGTTAACAGATTATGTTCTTTTGCCATCCTAGCCGCTGCTTCGATATCAGTTACCTTTAAAAGCGGATTGGTTGGTGTTTCTAAGTAAATGGCTTTTGTGTTTGGTCTGATTTCCTTTTTAATATTTTCTAAATTGCTTGTATCAACAAAAGTGGAATCGATCCCAACTCTGTTTAAGACCTTGGTCATCACACGGAAGGTACCACCATATACATCATCTGTTAGAATGACATGATCACCGCTGTTAAACAGCATGAAAACGGCAGTAATCGCCGCCATTCCGGAGCCAAAGGCAAAACCTGCCTTACCGCCCTCAATATCTTTAATCAGCTCTTCAAGTGCGTGTCTGGTTGGATTCCCGGTTCGAGAGTACTCAAAACCTTTATGTCCTCCAACCCCCTCTTGTTTATACGTACTTACTTGATAAATTGGAAATGATACCGCACCTGTTGCAGGGTCTTCACTAATGCCGCCATGAATTAATTTTGTTTTCCTTTTCACCCTAAACTCCCCCTTCAAAAATCTTTTTACTCAAGTATCGTTCACTGCCATCAGGGAAGATGACAACAATATTTGTCCCTGGTTTTGCTATTTCTGCTTCTTTTAAGGCAGCATAAAATGCCGCACCTGTAGAGCTTCCGACCAGCAGGCCCTCTTTTGCTGCTAATTCCTTTACAAGGGCAAAAGCATCGTCATCAGAAACCGTATGAATCGAATCAAAATAGGCTGGGTCCATATATCCTGGAAGAAACTCCATTCCAATTCCTTCCGTTTTATGCGGACCTGATTCGCCTCCATTTAAGATGGATCCCTCCGGTTCTACGATAACTGTTTTTACTTCTTTTTTCTGGTCCTTTAAATACCGGGCCGTTCCCATAAAAGTTCCGCCAGTTCCTGCTCCAGCTATAAAAACATCCACCTGGCCATCCAACTGCTCCCAAATTTCCGGGCCGAGTGTTTTATAATACGTCTCAGGATTTGCTGGATTACCAAATTGCTGTGGACAATAAGAATTCGGAATTTCCTTAAGAAGCTCCTCTGCTCTTGCAATAGCTCCCTTCATTCCTTTTTCCGTTGGAGTGTGAACAATTTTTGCGCCAAGCGCCTTCATTAACTCCTGTTTTTCAATACTGAATTTTTCCGGTACACATAAAATGATCTGGATGCCTTTATTGATGGCTGCAAGTGCCAGGCCAATCCCCGTATTTCCTGCGGTCGGTTCGATGACAGTACTGCCTTCACGTATTTTTCCACTCTTAATAGCATCGTTCAGTAATTCAACACCGAGCCGGTCCTTTACACTGCCACCCGGATTCATGAACTCCAGCTTTGCAAATATACGAACACCCGTAGGTAATGGAAACTGCGTAATTTCTACCATGGGTGTATGACCAATTAATTCATGAACATTTTTGTAAACATTCATTTTTCCACCACTTTCAAAGTCTATCTTAATGCTGCTACCATTTTCATTACTAAAGTAGCTGAATGACGTGCTGCCTGATCAATAAACTGGTCAAAGGAAACTTCTGATTCTTTACCTGCAATATCTGAAAGGGAACGAATGATGACAAATGGAATACCGAATTGATGGGCTACTTGTGCAATTGCAGCAGCTTCCATTTCAACAGCCTGCAGGTCATTAAATTTAGAACGGACAAAATCAACGCGTGCAGGGTCCTCCATGAAGGAATCTCCTGTAGCGATTAAGCCTTTAACAATTTGGAAATTTTCTAGCTCTTTTGCTGCTTCTTCTGCTATGGAAATTAATTTTTCATCTGCGGTAAATGCAGCAGGGAGCTGGGGAACCTGCCCATATTCATAGCCAAAAGCCGTTACATCTACATCATGATGACGAACCTCAGTTGATATCACCGCATCCCCTACGTTAAGTGATGGGTTAAAGCCTCCTGCAGATCCTGTATTAAGAATATAGTCAGGCTTATATTTTTCAAGGAGAATAGTCGTTGACATGGCCGCATTTACTTTTCCAATTCCGGAACGGAGCAAAATCACTTCAGCCCCATGCATTTGGCCAAATGTAAATTCACAGCCTGCCACTGTTTCTTGTTTACTCCCATTGATATGATCTCTTAGTAAGGTTACTTCTTCTTCCATAGCTCCAATGATTGCAATTTTCATTATTAAACCTCTTTCTTTTCCAGCTTCGGTCCCTTGGCTTTTTTTATAGTATTCCAATACCCAATTGTTTGCCAGATAATCAAAGCCATCTTTTTTACCTATTATAATTTTTCCTCGGATTAAACTTACATATCCGCAAACATTATTTTACCATCTTTTGAAACAGGGCTGTATTAAACAGAATTGCGCGAAAAAGGATGGGTCGTTAGAGACCCATCCCTTACTTTTCTTCTACTTTGGTTGGTTTCCAGCCTTGACCGTCCACCCATTCGATATAAACCGTATAATTTTGCTTTTTGTCTTTTGAGGATACCGTTCCTACGGATGCATTCTGCTTGCTTCGGTCCCGACCTAAATGCCAAACAATCATATTATTTTGGTCCAAACCGGTTGCAGAGGAAATTGCATTTAGCATTTCCTGCCAGTCCGTTGAGCTTGTATCATACACAGGAGTATGTTCACCTGTTTGCGTAGTACCAACTGGTTCCCAATCCTTATTTTCAGTTGTTTTTTCATCAGCTGTACTTCCGTCATCTTCAACTTTTGAATCATCTGATCCTTCAGTAGAAGTATCATCGCTGTTTTGTTGGTCTTCAACCGTTGACCCGTCTGTTGATGTATCAGTGGACCCCGTATCATTTTCAGCAGCAGTGCTGGTTTCCTTAGCAGTTTCATTTTGATCCTTTTTTTGTTCCGTTTGTTTTTCGGCTGTATGTTGAACATCTTTTTTCGGTGATGCACTATCATCACCTGATGCAAAGATTTTGTAAGCAACAAAAACAATTAAGACGACTACAATAACAATTAAACTATTTAAAATAAGATTCGTCTTTTTTCGTTTAGCACGGTATCCAGAACGCGAATCGTAATCATTATTCAAGTTAATCCCTCCTAAAAGTAAAGCTGTCAACATTCTAACATGAATTGCCGTGAACTTGAAGAGATATCCCTTAAACCAATCGAAAAGTACTATTCTTCACCATGATCATGTTGATACAGCATTTTGACCATGTCAGCAAATAATAAATTAACCCCGCCCTCATTGTCATACACATCTAAATTTACTGCTACAAGCGCATATTTAGGGTTCTCATAAGGAAAATACCCTGCAAACCATTTATTATGAAGCTGCTTTCCGTCCTGATACTTACCCGTTTCAGCAGTACCTGATTTCCCGGCAACCTCATAGGGCAGGTTCTGAAACCATTTTCCCGTACCATTAGGGTTTTTTACAACTTCCCTTAACAATTTTTGCAATTTCATAGCGGTATAAGGGGAAATAGTATCACCGGCCAAATCCTGCAGTGGAAAATTCACCATGGTTGTCCCATTTTTATATTCAATCTTAGACACCGCTCTGACCATTTCTTTTTTACCCCCCCTTGCAATGGCTGCCATCATATTAGCAACAGCTACTGGGGTTGCCCTTACCTCATGTTGGCCAATGCCGGACATAGCAGCGTAATTAGGGTCATTTCTGGCTGCATCAGATAGAAATACTCTGCCCTTCTCCTCTTCACTGAGCTGTTTAAAATCATTGGTATGGTAAACATCCCCCATCCAGCCTACTGGACCTAATAATGATAATTTAGCTGCGTATTGCTCTAAAAGGGTTGGATCAATTTTTTGTAATTCTTTTACCAGCTCACCGAAGGTACGATTACAGCTTCTGGCAAAGCTTTCGGAAAAATTCAATTCTCCATAATCATATTTCAGCTCAGGTTGACCATTAATTTTCTCGCTGCAATTAAAAAGCCTTGCCGGATTATCTAGATTATGATCGATCGCTGCCGCAGCTACCACAGTTTTAAAAACGGACCCCATAATTTGCTGCTTCAACATTCGATTGGTGACTCCTGAACTACTGAATGGATCCTGTTTATTTACATGAGGACGGGATACCATTGCTAGAATACTGTTATCTTTAATATCTAAAAGCACTAAACCGCCCTTTTTAATTTGATATTGATCGACTAATTCCTCTGCCTTTTGCTGGATCGTTTTATCAATGGTGGTTTTTACATTAACGGGATAAAACGGATTGGCAGGGTCAACATATTTTACATTTATCCCGAATAGTGGAGAACCATCACCATCAACATGATAAACAAGCTTGGATTTCCCTTCAGGAAGGAGGAATTCATCAAAGCTTTTCTCTAAGCCGGACACTCCGATTAAGGTCTCCCTTGGGAGATCCTTTTTTGGATAACGCTCCATCAATACCTTTGTATTCTCACCTGTAAGTCCAATTAATTGCTCAGCGGGAACAGTTGCCCTTTCAAACTTTTTATCAATCGCAAAGACACCTGGAATTTCCAGTGCATTGATTCTTTCCACCTGTGAATGGGTTAATTCCAATGGTTCTGGATTCCCATAGGCAAATGGTTTTTTTGCTGTTTTAATCGCTTGCTGAAGAGATTCCTGAGGAATACCAGAAATGGACGAAACCTTCTCAACATCCCAATCCATTTTTTTCAAAAAAGGAAAAAGCACAAGAACAGATTCCTTTTTATAGCCCAGCATATCTCCATTCCGGTCCAGAAAATCCCCTCTGCCATTGTCAATCACTAATTCCTGAGTTCGCTGTTTAACGCTTTCCTCCAACAAATTAATATGATGCTTGGAGAAAGACTCTGTATCCATTAATTGAATCTGCATAAGCCGGAATAATAAAAACGTTAAAAAGAAAATACAAATGAAAAGCCATCCTTTTGCTCGTCTTCTCCACATAAAAAACACCTCGTCAAAAGTTTTGACGAGGTTTGGAAATTTCAAACAATTTATTCTATTTTTATTATTTAATCGTAATAATTCTAACGCTCATTTCACCGCCTGGAGTTTGTACAGAGACTTCGTCCCCAACCTTTTTACCTATAAGGCTTTTCGCGATTGGTGAATCATTCGAGATTTTCCCTTCGAATGGGTCTGCTTCGGCGCTGCCGACAATCGTATAGGTTTCTTCTTCACCATCAGGAAGTTCAATAAATGTTACAGATCTTCCTAGGGTTACGGAATCACTTACCATTTCGCCTTCTTCGATGATCTTAGCATTTCGAATCATGTTTTCTAATGTGGTAATACGGCCTTCGACAAATGCTTGCTCTTCTTTAGCTGAATCATACTCAGAGTTCTCAGATAAGTCACCAAAACTTCTGGCAATTTTAATCCGCTCCACCACCTCTTTCCGCTTAACGGATTTTAGGTATTCAAGCTCCTGTTCGAGTTTTTCTTTACCAGCCTGTGTCATTGGAAATACTTTTTCTGCTGCCAAAACTTCTCACTCCTTCTAGTATCACAATCCCCCAAAAGATTGTGTTTGAGATATATGTAGGTTTTATGCATCTTTTGTAAATGCATAGGAGCGCGTCCTTTTATCAGGGCGCGCCGCAATATATTTTTCCAAATTGGAATCAATTAGGCTATTCTTTGTTATTGTTTCATAAAAATGACTTTTGTTCAAGAATTGTTTGAACTTTTGTGACCATTAAATCAATTGCTACATGATTATGTCCGCCCTCAGGAATAATAACATCCGCATACCGTTTCGAAGGTTCGATAAATTGATTATGCATTGGCCGTACAACGTTCACATATTGATCAATAACCGAATCCAATGTCCGGCCCCGTTCTTTAATATCACGCTGCATTCGGCGGATAATTCTTAAATCGGCATCAGTGTCCACGTAGAGTTTAATATCCATTAAATTACGTAGACGTTCGTCCTCAAGAACCATGATTCCTTCTAAAATTATAACATCTTTTGGTTCAACAGGAATGATTTTATCTGAACGGGTATGAAGCGCGTAATCATATACTGGCTTTTCTATTGGTTCATAGCGCAAAAGCCTTTCAATATGGTCAATTAGTAAATCATTATCAAATGCAAGCGGATGATCATAATTCGTTTTCAGCCGTTCCTCAAATGGTAGCTCGCTCTGATCCTTATAGTAATAATCCTGCTCAAGCATAAGGATGGAATGTCCTTTAAAGCTATCATAAATAGCTTTTGTTACACTGGTTTTTCCGGAGCCGGAGCCGCCGGTTACACCAATAACAACTGGTTTGCGCATCTTAGTTCTCCTTTCGCATCATGTTGTTAGGGTAAACCGGTTTGTCCAATTTAAATTGTACAATTTGAAGCGGATGTCTTGCAGCATCCAATTCCTGACCCTTTTCATCCCATATTTTCTCAATGACATGCGTAAAGTTTTGAATTTCCGGACCGAAGAATTCAACTTCATCTCCCGGTCTAAAATGATTACGCTGCTGGAGGGTAACCATTTGTGTCTCCTCGTTATAATCCAACACAAGGCCGACAAATTCAAACGTTGTCTTCTTGCTATGATTACCAAACATTTGCTCTTTATACCCTGGAACGCCTTCAAAAAATGCCGGTGCCGTTTCACGGTTTGCGCATTTATCAAGCTCTTCTAACCATTCACGCTTGATGATAAAATTCTCGGGATCTGCACAATAGGCATCAATGACTTTACGATATACACTAACCACTGTGGCAATATAGTGAATCGATTTCATCCGTCCTTCAATTTTCAAACTGTCGATTCCTATTTCAATCATTTGCGGTATGGCTTTGATCAAATTTAGGTCTTTCGGGCTCATCGCAAATGGTGAATCATTCTCAGCAAATTGCGGAGCTTCCGTTTGTCCGCCTTCGAGTTGATATAAATCATAATCCCAGCGGCATGATTGGCAGCAGCCGCCGCGGTTGGAATCCCGTGCTGTCATATGATTACTTAACGTACAACGTCCTGAATAGGCAATACACATGGCGCCATGAATAAAGGTTTCAATTTCGATATCCACTTTTTCTTTCATTTCTTTAATCTCTTCCGCACTTGTTTCGCGTGCTAAAACCACCCGTTCCAAGCCTTCTTCCTTCCAAAATTGGACGGCTTTCCAGTTAGAAAGAGATTGTTGCGTACTAAGATGGATTTCAATACCCGGTGCCACTCTTTTGCATGTTTCAATAATCAACGGGTCTGCGACGATGATTCCGGCTACACCGGCCTCTTTTAAGCCCGTTAAATATTCTTCTAATCCATCAATATTTTCATTATGGGCATAAATATTAGTGGTTACGTAGATTTTTGCGTCATACTTTTTAGCAAATTCCACGCCCTCTTTCATTTCCTCAAATGTAAAGTTATCAGCATTCGAGCGGAGGCCGTATTCCTGGCCACCGATAAATACGGCGTCAGCCCCATATTGAACAGCGATTTTTAATTTTTCAAGATTTCCTGCAGGTGCAAGCAGCTCGGGTTTCTTAACAATCACGCGCTTACCATCAATGATCTCTGATATTTTATCTTTAACAATACTCATATTCAATTTCCCTCCTTTTAATAAACCGTTTCTTTGAAAAAGAACCCTGTATCTAAAGGACGATTAGGCGGTTGAATTTCTTCAATAGCCGCTAATAATTCTTCTTTTTTATCTTCATAAAGCTCTTCATCTTTAAAATATAAATCAATGGCTTCTCGATATGCCTTTGTCACAGCAAGGATATATTCAGAGCTTTTCAGAATTCCGTCAATTTTAAAGGAATCGACACCAGCCTCTAACATATCCTGCAATTCATCAATAATACAAATATCATTTGGACTCATAATATGCGTACCGTTTTCATCTTCAAAAATCGGATATTTATTTTCCCGTTCTTTGTCATGTAGGAACATATTCTTTTGCATTTTACGATTTTCGATTTCCATGACTTTACCTTGGTACTCATAATAGTTACCAAGTAAGGAACGCTTCGATTGGAACATGCAGCTCATTCCATGAACAAGAACTTCAATTTCCACTTCCGCTTTCTCTTTGATTTCAACAATCGCATCCATATTTATTTCACGTGAGAGAACGGCCCGTTTTGCGCCCTTTCTCCCCCAATAATTACAGGTATACCAGTTTGTTCCGGTTGTCTCTGTGCTCCAATGTAACTTCATGTTTGGGGCAGTTTCCCGAGCAGCCAATAATACTGCAGGATCTCCAAAAATAATTGCATCCGCATTAGCCTCTTCAGCAAAACGGATATAATCATTTAATTCAGCCACTTTTTCATTATGAAAAATGGCATTCATGGCTACATATACTTTTTTTCCTTTAGAATGGGCAAGTTCAATTGCCTTTTGAACCTGTTCACGGTTGAATTCACCGGCTAACCGCAAACCATAGCGTTGTTCTCCAACTACAAATGCATCTGCACCGGCTTCTGCAAGTGGCAGAATATCCTCTACAGATAAAGGAGTCACTAAAATTTCTGGTTTTTTCATTCTTTTTCACCTCTTCTTTTACTAATAGCCACACCATCACCAACTGGGAGTATGATCGTATCGTAGTCAGGATGGGCCATGAGCCAGCGATTAAAATCATCTATTTTCCTTACAAGATTTCTTGTTCGTTTCGATTCAATTTCCGATTCACAAACAAGTCCTTTAAAAAGGACGTTATCCGTAATAATCATTCCACCTGGAGAAAGGAACTTTGAATAAATTTCAAAAAATCTCTTATATTGGCCCTTTGCGGCATCAATGAAAATCGCATCAAAAGGAGCATGTCCAGCCACAAGTTCTTCGACTTCCAGCGCATCCCCTTTAATAAGGGAAATTTGCTCACTTTTTCCGGAACGGTTGATAAAGGCTTCTGCAAATGCAAAGCGCTCCTCATCTCGTTCAATTGTGACAATTTTGGCTTCGGGTAGGGTATAAGCCATACGCAGTGCCGAGTAGCCAATTGCAGTACCGACCTCGAGGATTTTTTTTGAATCCTGTATTCGGAGAAGTTGCAGCATCGCTTCGATTCCTGCCAGTTCCATGATTGGGACATGGTGATTCTTTGCGAAATCTTCCATTTCCTGCAGCAATGGAATTCGATCCAAAATTAAATTTTCTATATAAGAATGTAGCTTTTCGTATTGCAAGCTACTCACCTCAATCCTTTAAAAGCATAATGCTCTCTTTAGACATGAAAAAATAGCGTTCACAGAAAAGGACCTCATCACTTGAAAGTTTTTCAAGGTGATGCGTTAAAGCAAAGAGTGGCCAATATACCTTCCCGTGAGTCACGCTATGGTTTGCTTTATTAAAACACTTGAATTATTTTATCATAAAAAAAAGGGGAATGCTAATTTCCCCCCTAAAAATTATACCTATTTTTTATTGGAAATATGCTTTGCTTTTTCCTGATTATGCTCAGCAAGTGTTTTTGTAAAAATAACCGATCCATCAGCTGTAGCAAGAAAATAATAATAATCTGTTTTTTCAGGGCGAAGTGCGGCCTCTATGGAGATTTTCCCAGCATTTGAGATGGGACCTGGAGGTAAACCGGTATTTTTATACGTATTATAAGGTGAACTCACTTCTAAATCTGCATAATAGACTTTCTTCTTATGTTTCCCCTGTGCATAAAGCACGGTCGGGTCCGTCTGCAGCGGCATTCCTTTTTTTAGCCGATTATAAAAAACACTTGATATTTTTTTACGGTCTGCCTTTTCGGTAGCCTCTTCCTCAATTAACGACGCCATCGTTAACAGTTGATGAACAGAAAGTTTTTTCTTTTCACTTTCAGTTGTATATTGAGATAATACTGTTTTTGTTTTATCCAGCATCGCCGATACCATTTCGTCGACAGATGGATTTTTCTTATAAAAGGAATAGGTTGCCGGGTACAAGTATCCTTCAAGTGGATATTTGATATTGTAATTTAGAATTTCATTTGTTAAAAGCGTTGGGTATTTCGCCATCAATCCTTTAACAAAATTTTTATCATTTAATTGATTGAATACATCCTGATCTTGTTTATGGACTTCCTTAGCCATAATATGGGCAATTTCTTTTAATTGCTTTCCTTCCGGAATGGTAATCTTAAAGGCTGCCTGCTGGAGAACTTTTCCTGTTTTCAACCGGCCGACAATCTCCGGGATATCCATCGAAGGGCTTAGCTCATAATTTCCAGCCATAAAGCCGCCCTCGTTTTTTAATTTCACATAGTACTTAAACACTTTTGCGTTTTTAATAATTCCGTTCGATTCTAATCTTTCAGCTATTCCTGTGACAGATGAGCCGATTGGAATATCGACTTTTTTAGATATTTTACTCTTTGGATCCACTGGTTTGAGTGCTGATTGAATGTATAGATATCCCCCGCCGCCAATGACAACAATGAGTAATATTATGATGATTGAAACGATTAAGACAATACGTCTGACAATTTTTGCTTCACCTTGATGTTCCAATAACTTTTTTCTAATTGCTTCTTTATTTGGCCCTTTATCTTCAGTTGCCAATAGTCTTCCCCCCTGTGCCAATAAAACGTTTACAAAAATTACTAAAAATAAACAAAATATTATAATAAGATATCGTAGTAATTTCATCATATACAGCGAAAATTGTCAATTTTTCAGTGAAATTGCAGAAAAAAGTAGGATTTTCGGCAAAAAAAAAGACCTATAAAATAGGTCATTTTTCTCACACTTATTCTTCGTCCTCTTGTTCTTCAAGGAAGGTATTGAGCATCTCTTCAATCATATCCCATTCTTCATCGGTTTCGATTGGCATTAATTCGCCGTCTTCTCCGTCCTCAGTCGGGATAAAGGCAGAAGCATGAATTTCGATATCATCTGCATCATCTTCCTCCGCACCTATTGGGTAATAAAGAACATATGATTTACCGAATTCTTCTGAATCGAAGGTAAATAATACTTCACATAATTGTTCATTTCCGTTCTCATCTACTACTGTAATATTGTTTTCGCCGTGATCCATTTTTTTTCACCTCATTAATTTTTGCTATTTAGATAGCCTTGTAAAATCATCACTGCAGCCATTTTATCGATTACTTTCTTCCGTTTCTTCCGGCTTACATCTGCTTCAAGAAGCACGCGCTCGGCGGCCATGGTGGAAAGCCGCTCATCCCACAAAACAGTCGGAACTTCAAAGCGGCTTTCAACCTCCGCTGCAAAATTTTGACTCGCTTCTCCACGCGGACCAATAGTGCCGTTCATATTTTTGGGTAGTCCGATGACAACCTGGCTGACTTGATACTCTTTTATTATTTGACCAATTTCATCAAAACCAAACTCATTCTTTTCTTCATTGATTTTGAGCGTTTTTAAACCCTGTGCAGTCCAGCCAAGTTCATCACTTAAGGCCACTCCGACTGTTTTTGAGCCTACATCCAATCCCATAATGCGCATTCACTAAACCTCACGCTGTTGTTTTAAATATGATTTAACCAATTCCTCAATAATTTCGTCCCGTTCAAGCTTGCGAATAATGTTGCGGGCATCCCGATGCCTTGGAATATACGCAGGATCACCGGATAAAAGGTAGCCGACAATTTGATTAATTGGATTGTACCCCTTTTCCTGTAAGGCTTCGTATACTTGGAAAAGAACATCGTTTACATCGTGTTCAAAAGGCTCTTCAGGAAAACTGAACCTCATCGTTTTGTCAAATGAGCTCATTTTATTGCACCTCGCATTCGTGATAAGGAGAAAATTGTCTAGTTTAGCTCCAGTGTCTGGATACGTCACTGGAGCTTTTTAGTTCAGTTACCTACATTTTACACTACTTTGTCCCATTATCAAATGGATTTTACCCATTCTTCGACGAATTGCAGGGCAGAATCAAGTTTTTCAGGATCCTTACCGCCTGCCTGAGCCATATCAGGTCGGCCGCCACCGCCGCCGCCGCATCGTGTTGCCACTTCTTTTATCAGTTTTCCGGCATGATAGCCCTTTTCATTTAAATCCTTTGTAACAGCAGAAATTAAATTCACTTTTCCTTCATGAACACTTCCTAAAAGAATAACAGCAGATCCAAGTTTTTGTTTCAAATCATCAGCCATATTCCTTAAGTTATTCATATCAGCTGCCTGAACCTTTGCAGACAACACGTTAACACCATCAATTTCCTTTGCTCTGGAAACAAGATTTCCTGCTTCAATGTTTCCAAGCTTTGCTGCCAATGATTCATTTTCACGATGCAGCTGCTTAATTTCAGCAGAAAGACCCTCAATACGAGATACGATATCCTTTGGATTGGTTTTTAATTTTTCAGCTGCTTCTTTTAGTAATCCAACCTGTTCATTTAATAGCAGGTATGCCGCTTCACCAGTAACCGCTTCAATTCTTCTTGTCCCGGCACCAATACCGCCTTCAGAGACAATTTTAAATAAACCAATAACTGAAGTATTCGGAACATGACAACCACCGCAAAGTTCGAGACTGTAATCACCAACTTTTACCACGCGGACAATATCACCGTATTTTTCGCCAAAGAGGGCCATCGCACCCATTTCCTTTGCTTCAGCGATTGGTTTTAAATTGATATCTACCTCCATGTTTCGCCAAATCTTTTCATTCACAATTTGCTCAACCTGCTCAAGTTCTTCCGGTCCTACCTGACCAAAATGGGAAAAGTCAAAACGAAGCCGATCAGGTTCAACCAATGATCCTGCTTGGTTAACATGGGTTCCAAGTACATCCTTTAATGCTTGATGAAGCAAATGGGTAGCTGTATGGTTCTTTGTAATTTTCACACGGTTTACTTGGTCAACCACAGCCGTAACTGTTTGACCTGTTTTTAGAGTTCCCGCTTCAACCACAGCCTTATGAAGGTTTTGGCCGTTTGGAGCCTTTTGAACATCTTTAATTTTTACAGAAACACCCTCAGCCTGAAGGACACCATGGTCTGCGATTTGTCCACCGCTTTCTGCATAGAACGGAGTAGCATCCAGGATAAACTGAATTTCTTCGCCGTTTGATGCTTCCTGGGCTAATTCACCATCTTTAATAATGGCAACAACCTTAGCATTTGTTTGAAGATTTCCATAGCCAATAAATTGGCTTTCGACTTTCAGGTTTCCAAGCACAGTGCCTTGAACCTGCATGGAATCAACATCTTGACGAGCTGCGCGGGCACGTTCGCGCTGTTGTTCCATTTCCTCTTCAAACCCGTCATGATCAATTTTCATCCCGTCTTCCAAAGCATATTCCTCCGTTAATTCAACAGGGAATCCGTAAGTGTCATACAGTCGGAAAACATCTGCGCCAGGAATCGTATCGCTGCCCTTTTCCTTCTCTTTTTTAATGACATTTGATAAAATCGCTAAGCCTTCATGAAGTGTTTCATGGAAACGCTCTTCCTCATTTTTAATTACCTTTTGAATAAACTCTGATTTTTCCTTTACTTGAGGATAGAAGTCATGCATTACCTCACCTACAACAGAAACAAGCTCGTACATAAACGGACGGTTAATATTAATTTGTTTTGCATAACGAACCGCACGGCGGAGCAGGCGGCGCAATACATAACCACGACCTTCATTAGAAGGCAATGCACCATCACCGACAGCAAATGCAACTGTCCGAATATGATCGGCAATTACCTTAAAAGCCACATCTTTTTCCTTGTCTACACCATATTTTCCGCCTGAAATTTCTTCTGTTGCACGAATAATTGGCATAAATAAATCCGTATCAAAGTTTGTTGGAACATTTTGAACGACAGACGCCATTCTTTCTAAGCCCATGCCAGTATCAATATTTTTCTTTGGCAGCGGGGTGTAGGTTCCATCTGGATTATGGTTAAATTGCGAAAATACTAGGTTCCATACTTCAAGATATCGTTCGTTTTCTCCTCCAGGATAAAGCTCTGGGTCTGCCGGGTCATCACCATATTCCGGACCCCGGTCATAGAAAATCTCTGAGTTTGGACCACTTGGGCCTTCCCCGATATCCCAGAAGTTCCCTTCAAGGCGGATAATGCGTTCCTCAGGAATTCCAATCTTTTTATTCCAAATTTCATATGCTTCTTCGTCTTCTGGATGGATGGTAACGGAAAGTAATTCTGGATCAAAATTAATCCATTTTTGATCGGTTAAAAACTCCCATGCCCAAACAATTGCTTCTTCTTTAAAATAATCACCGATGGAGAAATTCCCGAGCATTTCAAAGAATGTATGGTGTCGGGCTGTTTTACCAACATTTTCAATATCATTGGTACGGATTGATTTTTGCGCATTTGTAATCCTTGGATTTTCCGGAATGACCCGGCCGTCAAAATACTTCTTTAAAGTTGCAACCCCGCTGTTAATCCAAAGAAGCGATGGATCATCAATCGGTACAAGGGGTGCACTTGGTTCAACGGAATGACCTTTTTCTTTAAAAAAGTCTAAAAACATTTTGCGGATTTCAGAGCCTGTTAAATTTTTCATTTGTTTAGACCTCCTAATATATATTAAAAAAATACAAAAAAGCCCTCATCCCTAAAACAGGGACGAGGACTTGACTCGCGGTACCACCCTGATTATGAATACAAAAAGCTGTATTCATCTCTCAGCTGCCTTAACGCGGCAAAACGGCAGGGATTAGCTGCACTCTGGATTAGCTTTCTGTCATCCTTCATTTAGAGCTTCTTTCAGCCTTGGAAGCTCCTCTCTTCACGCGCTTTAGGCGTTACAAATGGTCTACAACATACTCGATCCTTCAACATGTTACATACATTTATTCAATACTATATGACGAATTATAGCTACTCTAAAATTGTTTGTCAATTAGGACGGGGAATCCTTCGTATTTTTTTGCATAAAATGATTTTTTGCATGAATAGCTCCTACCTTTAAGACAACAAGTACCGGGACAGCCAAAATGAGCCCGATTACACCGCCAATTTCTCCGCCTGCCGTGATGGCGAGCATAATGAGGAGCGGATGCATATGAAGGCTTCTTCCGACAATATAAGGGGATAGAATATTCCCTTCAAGAAATTGCAGGACTAAAATAATCACGATTGTAATAATTACAAGCTTTACTGAAAGGGTAGCGGCAATAATAACTGCCGGAACTGCACCTAAAATGGGACCAAAATAAGGGATGACATCCGTAATCCCAACAATAAATCCCAAAAGGAGCGGGTAACGTAAATGAAATACCCAAAATAATAGTGATGCAGCACTGCCGATAATGACACAAACAAGGAGCTGCCCCCTTATGTAACTCCCCAATGACTCGTCTACATCCCTTAAAAAACGCTTTCCCTGTCTGCGCCATTTCCTTGGAGTTAAATACCACACCACTCGTTTAAGTAAGGGGAAATCCTTTAACATATAGAATGCGATGAATGGAATAATCATCACGATTAAAGCGGAATTAAGAAAGTTTAAGAGAATTTCAACGATGATCGTGAGCAAAGAATTTAACTTTGCCTCAAAAGCATCAATTCCGTCATTCATTTTTCCTTGAAGTCCATCTGGCCATTCCCGTGTATGGGATTGAAGTGTATGAATCCAACCACGGTATTGCTCCGCTAAAAGTGGAGCACTTTCCGATAGATCTTTTAACTGATTGATAAAAGCTGGAATTCCCTTGTATAAAGCAAAGCCGAGACCTCCAAAGAATAAGCAGTAGATGAGGAATATCGCAAGGCCGCGATGAAGCCCTTTTTCATGAAGCTTTTCAACAATCGGATGAAGCAGATACGTAATAAAACCGGCTATTAGGAAAGGTAATAAAATATAAAATACAACCTTTACTAATGGCAGCCAGACAAAACGAATTTTAAAAAACAAATAAATCGCCACTAATAAAAGGAGCAAGAACCCAATTCGATAATACCATTTCATACGAATATCCAACCCTCTCACCCCTTTTTGGTTAGTGTTGGAGGGAGAAGAGGGATTTATGCATTAAAATACCCCCTCAATTAGGAGGGGGCATAGGTTTAAAAAATCGTGCGTTTAACTTTCCTCTGCATTTTTTTCATATTGCGGGCTGACATAACATTGTTTCGCTGTGCCCAGTTGTAAGCTGCCATTCCTGCCCCAAAAGCAACAACAGTCGTCATCATTTTATTCACACGTATCACCTCTTCTTTAAGATAGGAATTCTACGAACAGGTGCTAGCTGATTAAAATTAAATGGTGTAACGACGCTCTTCTTCTTCAAACAAATCATCTAAGGAACTAAGAGTCCCATCTTCCTCGACTTGATGAGTATTAATAATGCCTTTAGAAAGGGACAATTCAATAAAACAATTCCAGCAATAATATTGGTTGATACCAATTTTTCCGATATCCTTACTCTGGCAATTGGGACACTTTAACATGAAAAAGACACCTCACGTTTGGTTAACATCTACGATGATGGCATCTCTTCCAATCGCCGGGGGCTTTTCGGATTGAATAACCTGTTTCCCTTCAGTGATTTCTGAAAAGAAGCCATCCGTAATTTCATACCCTACGATTGTGCCCAATTCTTCCAGAAAATATACATCCTTTAATAGGCCGATTGAATCGCCGCTCTTTGTTACAATCATATGCCCATTTAATGAATGTTGATGCGAAAAAGTATATTCCGGAGGTGTTTTAAGCTTTTCTAAATGGTCAGCATCTTCAATCATGATCCCATCTGCACCAAAGGAAGCGACGTTCTGAATGTCCAAAAATACCGTTTGTTTGATGAAAGCGCCTTTTTTGACCAATAAACCTTTTACGACTCCATTGCTTGTAATAAATAAATCACTTACTTCACCGATTTTCGTCCCTGATTTGATGTCAAACACCGGTTGATTTTTTAATAAAGAAAATGTCCGCAAAAAGTGTCCCACCTTTCCGAACATTTATAGTTTCAGTTATTAACCATAAAATCATAAGGTGTAAGGTTTTCCATTCCAATCATTGGATCGACCTTCATTAAAGCCTCTTCTAATGTTAGCCCATCGGGAATTTGTGTTTCCATTTTTGTTTCGCTTCCATTGGCAGGGATGGATTCCTGCAGCTTATGGCAAAGGGTCGTTAGTCTGCTTAATTCATCCGCCCGTTCGACGCCCATTCTTAAGGCATCTTCTTCACCGCAGAGGATTAACGATTGTTTACTGCGGGTAATCGCTGTATAAATTAAATTCCGCCGCAGCATTCGGTAGTAGCTTCTTGTTATAGGAAGAATGACAATCGGAAATTCGCTTCCCTGCGACTTATGGACAGAACAGCAATAAGCATGAGTAATTTGTGTCAAATCCTGCTTTGTATATTCAACCTCATGCCCCTCAAAGGAAATGTAAATCATATCTTGTTTTTCGGTATTTTCTTTTGCATAGATAATCGAAATAATTTCGCCAATATCACCGTTAAAAACATTATTTTCTGGCTGATTGACCAACTGAAGCACTTTGTCACCGATTCGATATTTTACATCACCGAAAGTAATTTCTTTACGCGAACCATCCGGGTTTGGATTAAAGATTTCCTGCAGTAAAACATTTAAGCGGTCAATCCCTGCGGGTCCGCGGTACATCGGTGCCAACACCTGGATATCCTTTGCCGAATATCCTTTGTTTTTTGCATTTAATGCGACTTTTTCCACAACCTGCGCAACCTGTGCGGTTGAACAGCGGATAAAAGAGCGATCAGGTTGTTTGACTGTTACATTAGCCGGTAATAACCCCTTTTTAATATCGTGGGCAAGTTCAATGATAGAAGACCCTTCTGCCTGACGATAGATATCGGTTAATCTAACCGTCGGAATTCTTTCTGAATTCAATAGATCTTTTAAAACCTGCCCTGGTCCGACAGATGGCAATTGATCTTCATCTCCGACTAAAATGACTTGTATATGCTCCGGAAGTGCCTTAAACAACTGATTTGCCAGCCAAATATCGAGCATGGACGTTTCATCTACGATAATAATTTTTCCTTCAAGCGGTGTTGTTTCATCACGGTCAAAACCTTCTGTTCCATTAAAACCAAGTAAACGGTGAATTGTAACGGCAGGAAGACCTGTCGACTCGCTCATCCTTTTCGCGGCTCTGCCCGTTGGTGCGGCAAGTAAAAAAGGAAAGGGTTCGTCTTTCTTTTGATAATCCTTTGGTTCTAAGGAGCAGCCATGAAGTTCGGCATAAAGCTCGACAATCCCTTTGATGACGGTCGTCTTACCAGTGCCGGGACCGCCTGTTAAAATTAGCATCGGGGACATTAAGGCCGTTTGGATTGCTTCTTTTTGCGAGGGAGCATATTCCACGCCGAGTCTTTCTTCAAGGCTTCCAAGTGCAAGTAAAAACTCTGATTCTGGAAATTGTTCTTTGTACTCGGATTGCTCTAAGATTCGATCAATATTGGTCACGAGGCCCTTTTCAGCAAAATATAATGAGGGAAGATAGACACGCTGCTCTTCGCCAATTATTTTCCCCTCTTCTTCAAGCTTAATTACTTCATTCGAGATATCCAAAAATTCAATTTGATCTCGTTTGTTTTCTTCGAGAAGGTTTTTTACTTTTTCTAATAAGTCTTTTGCAGGTATGTATACATGTCCTGTCTGCATGCTTTCATTTTCAAGCGTGTAAAGGCAAGCTGCTTTGATTCGGTCTGGATGATTTCCAGAAATGCCAAGCTGATATCCTAGCTCGTCTGCCCGGCCAAAGCCGATTCCTTCAATATCTTCGACCAGCTTATAAGGATTTTTTTGAATAATCCCGAGGGTTTCCTCCTTATAAGCTTGATATATTCTCATCGAAAGCTGCGGACCAAAGCCATATTGATTTAAGGCGACCATGACTTGTTCAAGTCCCTGATGTTCCATTAACGTATCATAAAGCATTTTCGCCTTATCAGGAGGCAGCTTTGGAATAGAGTCGAGCAATGACGGCTGATTAAGGATTTTTGAAATTGCATTTTCCCCTAATACTTTAACAATATTCTCCGCCGTCTTTTTGCCAATCCCTTTAAACATTTCACTTGATAAATAAGTAATAACACCTTGTTCAGTTTGAGGAATATCTTTTCGGAAATGATTGGTGTGAAATTGAAGACCAAATTTCGGATGTTCCTTAAATTCACCGTAAAAAATATACGTTTCCTGTTCGTGAATTTTCGGAAAATAACCCGTTACCACTGCCTCTTTGTCCTCATATTGGTCATTGGTTTCTTCCACTCGAATTCTCAGGACGGTGTATAGATTTTGCTCATTATGAAAAATCGTTACAAGATGCTTCCCCTTCACGAACTTTCCTTGTTCGGCAAATAAATCAAGTGAGTCCTGCTTTTCCATTACACTCCCTCCTTCCATGGCCTTGAGACATAAGGATTAATGCTTATTTTTCATTCTCTATTAGTTTTTTTCCGTAGCCGGCAAGCAAATGGTCCGGCTGAATTTCAAGTGCTTTATCAAACATTTCTGCTGCTTTTTCTGGATTTTCTTTAAAGCCATAGGCAACGCCTAAATTATAACAGGCATCTGCATGCTGGGGATCAAGCTCTAAACATTTTTCCAATTGGACGATTGACTCATCAATGAATTGTAATTGAGCGAGACACAATCCATATTGAAAGCGTGCCTCAGCATCTTCTTCATTTAATTCCACACTTCTTTGTAAATAAGGCAGGGCAAATTTCCCTTGATCGAGCTGAATAAGGGTAATTCCGAGCATAAATAAGTTATCACTAGATTCGAGCCCTTTTTTCAACGCCATTTCAAACATTTTTTTCGCCTGCTCAAAATGTTCCTTACTAAAATAGAGGTTTCCCGCACTATAATAAGCTGCTGCTGCATTCTCATCAAGCTCAATCGCCTTCTCATAAAACTTCAAAGCCTTCTCATCATCCCCAACAGCAGAAAGCACATTTCCAAAATTAATATAAGCAACCGGATCCTGCGGGCTCTCCGAAATTGCCTCATTAAAAGCCCTCGCCGCTTCCTCCCAATTACCTTCCTGCATATATTTAACACCCAATTGGTTCTTATCCAAACTAGTCAACTCCATTCTATTGAGAGTATACCATATTTTTTTCTGTGGTTAGTTCATTCGACAAAATTCGGGCGGCGCCAGGCACCGCCCGAATTTTGTCGAAAAAATCCCTGATTCCGCAGTGGAATCAGGGATTTTTTAGCCGACGTAGGTCAGGCGCTCGTTATTTTTGTAGACTTCGTCGATGGTTCCGCCGCCGAGGCATTCGTCGCCGTTGTAGAAGACGACGGCTTGTCCTGGGGTGACGGCACGGATTGGCTCTTTAAAGACAACTTTTGCTTTGTTGTCTTCGAGAAGATGGACGGTTACTTGATGGTCTTCCTGCCGGTAACGGAATTTTGCAGTGCATTCAAATTCGGCTGGTTTTTCTTGATTGGAAACCCAGCTGACGGCATCGGCAATAATGGAATCGGAATAAAGCATTTCATTATGAAAGCCTTGTCCAACATAAAGCACATTGCGCTTTAAATCTTTTCCAATCGCAAACCATGGTTCGCCTGCCCCGCCAATTCCGAGTCCATGACGCTGACCGATGGTGTGATACATAAGGCCCTCATGCCTTCCCATTACTTTGCCGTCGAAGGTTTCCATATTCCCCGGCTGGGCAGGCAAGTATTGACCTAGGAAATCCTTAAAATTCCTCTCCCCAATAAAGCAAATTCCAGTGCTATCCTTCTTCGTTGCAGTCGCAAGATTAGCTTCCTTGGCAATTTCCCTTACCCTTGATTTCTCAAGATTACCAATCGGGAACATGACCTTGCTAAGCTGATCCTGTGTCAATTGGTTTAAGAAGTAGGTTTGGTCCTTGTTTTCGTCCCGGCCACGGAGCATTTTATATTCTCCATCCCGGTACTCAACCTGTGCATAATGGCCTGTTGCCAGATAATCAGCACCGAGGTTCACCGCATGCTCAAGAAAAGCCTTAAACTTAATTTCTTTATTGCACATAACATCCGGATTCGGGGTTCGGCCTGCCTTATATTCTTCTAAAAAGTAGGTAAATACCTTATCCCAATATTGTTTTTCAAAATTAACGGCATAATATGGAATGCCAATCTGGTTACAAACACGGATTACATCATCATAGTCCTCTGTCGCTGTACACACGCCAAATTCATCCGTATCATCCCAGTTTTTCATAAAAATCCCGATAACATCATAACCTTGCTGTTTTAAAAGTAAAGCTGCAACCGACGAATCAACCCCGCCGGACATGCCCACAACCACTCGGATATCTTTTGGCTCTCTGATCTCCATTCATATTCACCTCTCTATCTATAAGAAATTATTCGTACATCTATTTTGTTAAGCGCGTCACAATTCTGGCTGTCTCTTCAGCCGCTCTCACTATTTGCCCTGTAGTCGTATCATAACCAAAGCTAAAGCGAATCGAATTAATTAACCGCTCAGATCCTTTTCCAAACATAGCAACCAGTACATGAGAAGGTTCAATCGAACCCGCTGTACATGCTGAACCGCTGGAGACCGCTATTCCCGCTAAATCGAGGTTCACAAGCATTTGCTCGACATTTGTCCCAGGAAAGCTTAAGTTTAATACATGTGGCAGCGAATGTTCAAGTGTTCCGTTTAGTGCAAAATCGATTCTGTGCTCTCGGAGTTTTTGAATAAACGTTTCCTTAAACCCCGTGTACCTATTCCTTTTATCAGACAGTTCTTCCGCTGAAATTAAAACAGCTTCATGAAAACCGACTATTGAGGCAACATTTTCGGTACCGGCTCGTCTTTTTCGCTCTTGCTCTCCGCCAAATTGACGCGGCGCTAGTTTAACATTTTCGCGTGCATATAAAAAGCCGATACCTTTCGGGCCATTGATTTTATGAGCTGTAACGGACAACAAGTCAATATTACATTTGTTCACATCTATTTTTTCAACACCGTAGGCTTGTACCGCATCAGTATGAAATTTGGCTTGATGGTCTTTCAGGACCTCCCCAATTTCAGCAATTGGCTGAAGCGTCCCTACCTCATTGTTCCCGTACATGATTGAGACGAGAATAGTATCTTCTCTTAATGCATTTTTTAATTCGGCCACAGACACCCTGCCAGTTTCATCCACAGGCAAATAGGTAACCTCATACCCCATCTTTTCTAATTTATGACAGGCGTGAAGGACTGCATGGTGCTCAATTTGTGAGGTTATAATATGCTTCCCATTCGCTTGATAACTTTCAGCAACCCCAAATAGGGCCATGTTATCTGCTTCAGTTCCGCCGCTTGTAAAAATAATCTCTACCTCTTTTGCACCGATACTTTTTGCCAAGTTTTCACGTGCGAGATCAATTTTGTGCCGAGCTTCTCTTCCAAAAGAATGGATACTCGAAGGATTCCCGAAGGTTTCATTCATGGCTTCAAGCATTTTCTCCATAACTCTTGGATGCATCGGTGTTGTAGCGGCATGGTCGAGATAGATTCGTTCCATAATTCCACCTTCATTCAAATGAAATCTATATAATTAATTTTGACATCAAATATAAAACATATAAGCTTCTGACTCACCATCATCGCTATGGTTCGCTAAATCTTCCAATGTTGTATTATCCAATACATCCTTAATCGCATCGCGAATACGAATCCAAAGCTCTCGTTTAGCCGGTTCTTCATCCTCGATACCCTCTACCGGTGTAATTGGTCCTTCAAGAACACGAATCACATCACCGGATGTGATTTTTGAAGGATCATCAGCTAGAATGTAACCACCATATGCTCCACGAATACTTTTTACCAATCCGGCATTGCGAAGCGGTGAAATTAATTGTTCTAAGTAATGTTCCGATAAATCATTTGCTTGGGCAATTGTTTTTAACGAAATCGGACCTTCACCGTATTTTTTAGCCAGTTCAATCATAATGGTCAGACCATATCTGCCCTTTGTCGATATTTTCATTTAAAGGCACCTCATTTCAACTTTTTCTATTTTAAAATTATTTTTTATAATGTCAATAGGAATCAAATCCTTAGTATCTTGATAGGCATTTATTCATTATACCATATTGTTCTTTAATATGCTTTTGATAGAAAAAATGATATCTTAATAAGAAAGAACTGTATTTATTTGGAGAGATGATTATGCAGCAAAAGCCTCTAGCATTTCGGATGCGTCCCAGAACCATTGAAGAGGTTGTCGGACAGCAGCATCTTGTTGCCGATGGAAAAATTATTGCCAGAATGGTAAAAGCTAAACAGCTGATGTCGATGATTTTATATGGACCGCCTGGAATTGGCAAAACCTCGATTGCAAGTGCGATTGCCGGAAGTACTAAATATGCTTTCCGAACCCTAAATGCTGTAACCAATAATAAAAAAGACATGGAGATTGTCGTTGCTGAAGCAAAAATGTCCGGAAAGGTAATTCTTCTATTGGATGAGGTCCATCGCCTCGATAAAGCGAAACAGGATTTTTTGCTACCTTATTTAGAAAATGGATTAATTACTTTAATAGGGGCAACGACGAGCAATCCCTACCACGCGATTAATCCGGCGATCCGCAGCCGCTGCCAAATTTTTGAGTTAAAGCCGCCTGAGCCGGAAGAAGTAAAAATAGCATTGACCAGAGCTTTAGAAGATGCGGAAAGAGGCTTTGGAAACGTAAAGGTTATCCTGACCGATGAAGCTTTAAATCATTTTGCAATCGGATCAAATGGGGATGTTAGAAGTTCCTTAAATGCTCTGGAATTAGCTGTTCTTTCGAGCGACAAGGACGAGGACGGCGCTATTCATATTGACTTGGCAACAGCAGAAGAATGCTTACAAAAGAAAAGCTTTGCTGCTGACAAGGATGGAGACGGCCATTATGATGTTCTTTCCGCCTTCCAAAAGTCAATTCGCGGCAGTGACGTAGATGCTGCACTTCATTATCTTGGCAGGTTAATTGAAGCAGGTGACCTAATCAGCATTAGCAGACGGTTGCTTGTTATCGCTTATGAAGATGTCGGTCTTGCCAGTCCCCAAGCAGGGGCACGGACCCTGGCTGCGATTGAAACAGCAGAACGAATCGGTTTCCCGGAAGCAAGAATTCCGCTTGCTAACGCTGTGATTGAATTATGTTTATCACCGAAATCCAATTCAGCAGTGCTGGCGATTCAATCCGCGCTTGAGGATATTCAAAAAGGCAATGTCGGCGAAGTTCCTGACCATCTGCGTGATGCCCATTATAAAGGAGCAAAAGAGCTGGGCAGGGGTATTGACTATAAATACCCGCACGACTTTGAAAATGGATGGGTTCCGCAGCAATATTTACCGAATCGCTTAAAAAATAAACAATACTATGTACCGAAAAAGACTGGTAAGTTTGAACAAGCATTGGCCACGGTCTATGCAAAACTATCAGGCAGAAAAAAATAGCCTCCGCGTTACGCGGAGGCTATTTTTTGTTGCGATATCAACACTTTTTAAATGGATATAGACACTTTTAGAATGGATATCAACACTTTTTGAGTTGATATCGACACTTTTGGAACGGATATCAACAATTTTTGGTGTGATATCAACACTTTTTAGCGGATATCAACAATTTTACGCCGCCACATCTCTCTTTTTAAAAGTAAAGAAGGCCAGAAATTGGAAAACAACGAAATAAACAATCAGCATGATGATGGAAAATGATAAGGTCATTCCTTCCACCATCGGAGATCCTTCAAAATATTGCATAAGATCCGTATTAGCAAACAAGATATATTTAGCCCAATCAAATTTCAATGCTAATAATTGAGTTAAGTTCCCTCCGGAAAACATTAGGAAGATGGAGATACCAATAGCAAGTGAACTGTTTCGAAACACAGACGAAATCATAAAGGCCATGGTTGTCAGCATAATCATTCCAATCGAGCTCAAACCATAATAACTCATTAAATGAACCACCATATTCTGCTCAGTCACAGTTCCATTATTGTAGTTCAAATATGGTACAGCCTGGTCAGGCATCCCAAATAAAATCGCACCAATGACAGTTGAATACACAAAAAGCACCGCCAGCAGGAATAATGCAAAAAGTAAAACTGTTAAATATTTAGAGAGTAAAATTTTCGTTCGATTAATCGGCCGGATTAACAACAACTTAATCGTGCCCCAATTAAATTCACTTGCAACAATCCCTGCGGAAACGATAATCGTAAACAGCCCTGCTAAGGAAATTAATTGCGAAGCATCCTTCACAAAGGTCCAAACATCATAGCTTTCCTGTGGAGCAATATGATGCTGAACCTGGTAATCATTGATGGCAATCTCTCTTTTAAGAAATTGTTTTTCCATCTTTGATCCGCTTCGGTCATACTGTTTCTTTAAAGCATCATTCTCCTGCTTTAGGTTTTGCTCCCATTTTTGGTCAACGCCTGCTTTACTTCCTGACTCCTGATATTTAAAAAAGCCCGCCACAATTGACGCCGCAACAAGTAGGATCGCAATCATGACAAACGTTCCTGGGCGCTTAAAAATTTTCATCCATTCATTTTTAATTAAATTCATCATACTCTAGCTTCCTCCTTTTCAGCTGTAACCTCAAGGAAGCGGTCCTCTAATGTTTTTGCCACTTCTTTAACCCCAAAGACCTGAACGTCACCTTCCACCAATAACTTTATTAAATTCGGAATTTCTTCTTTGGCCAGCTCCAATGATACGCCATTTCTCGAATGGGACACTCTCACATCTGAATAATGGTTTTGGATGATGGTGCGTGCCTGTTCACTTGGAATCACTTCAAGTTCATATGTGACTTCATTGCCTTGCACAAATTCTTGGACAAGCTGTACATCTATTAAACGGCCGTTTTGAATAATTCCGATGCGATCACACATCATTTCCATTTCTGAAAGTAAATGGCTTGATACAATGACAGCCATATTTTTTTCCCTTGCAAGGAGGCGCAAATAGTCGCGGATTTCCCGGATTCCAGCCGGGTCCAAACCGTTGGTGGGTTCATCGAGGATTAGTACCTCGGGGTCATGTAAAAGACATTGCGCCAAACCTAATCTTTGCCGCATTCCCAGTGAGTACGTTTTTACCTTGTCGTGGATTCTATCTGTTAGCCCGACCAGTTTGACCACTTCATCAATTTTCTCTTTCGTTATTCCTTTTGACATTCTTGCATAATGCACAAGGTTTTTATATCCGCTTAAAAATTTATACATCTCCGGATTTTCAACAATGGCACCAATATGGCGGACGGCATCCTCAAAATTACTTTTAATACTGGCTCCGCCAATGGTAATATCACCCGAAGTGATGCCCATTAAGCCCACAATCATCCGGATGGTCGTTGTTTTTCCGGCCCCGTTTGGCCCCAAAAAACCAAAGACCTCCCCTTTGTTTACTTGGAAGCTTATTTGATCTATGATCTTTCTCCCTTTTATTATTTTCGTCACATCTTTTAGTTCCACAATGGATTCCAATTCATCTTCTCCTCTCTCTATCTCTGCCCTAAAATTCACACCCTACCAGTTTAACGCAGATTTGGGAATATTTCCTGTTTTTAATACCTTACATTCCATTTTTATTATAAAGTGGTCTCTTTCTCGATTAAAACGGCTCGAGAATGAGTTTATTCTAAGACCTGCGACGTATGAAAAGATTTACGGTACTGTGTGGAAATGGAGACCTTGATGAATATAATAGGGTAAGATGGATGGAAAAATTCAAGCGGTTTTGGGGGTGAAGCGAATGAAACTATCAAACTTGTTCATGCTGTGTATCATTGTGATTTTAGGGGTGATTGCCTATAGTTTAGGTGTCAGGGTTCATGTGGATCTTAAACAGAAACCTAGTGTAACCGAACATGAAACCACTAAGCCTCCAAAAAGTGTTCCATCGAAGCCTTCAGGTGAAACAACAACACCCCCGGCCGATCCAAATAAGCCTTCTACCGGGACACAGAAACCACCAAAGGAGGCTGATCCAAAGGTATACCAAAACAATTCCTTTAAAAGCGTAGTCTTATCTGAAAAAGACGGTAAAATCATTGTAAAAGGGCAGGCAAGAGTATTTGAGGGTGTCTTTCAATATGCAGTAACTTCCGGTAATAAAACCATTCTGGAAGATCATTATCAAACCGAAGGAGCTCCCGCATGGGGAAATTTTGAGATTTCTCTTGATCAATCACTTGTTGAAAAAACAGGGGCAACTTTCGAACTATTTGTTTATTCGGCGAAAGATGGATCAAAAGTAGATGTTTTAACAATACCGTTAAAATAATTGATGAGTGTCCCAAAAAGAAGACACCACCACTTTTTAATAAATCTTATTAAAAATAAATAAAGGCCCTGAACAAAGTTTAGGGCCTTAAGCTTATTTCTCATCTGCTACACGTTGAATTTTGATATCTTTTAATAATTCTCTTACCACATAACTTGCCATAATTAAACCGCAGGCAGACGGAACAAAGGCATTGGAAGCTGGCGGCATCTTAGCCTTACGAATCTGTGCATTATCATTCCCGACAATCTGGCGGACATCCTCACGAATCACGATCGGGCTCTCATCTGAAAAAACAACTGGAATCCCCTTACGAATTCCTTCCTTACGAAGTTTAGTCCGGATCACTTTTGCAATCGGATCTGTATGGGTTTTGGAGATATCGGCAATTTGGAAACGGGTTGGATCCATTTTATTTGCTGCACCCATACTTGAAATGATTGGAATATTTCTCTTTAAACATTCCTTCGCTAAATGGATTTTATAAATAATCGTATCGGAGGCGTCTACAAAAAAATCGATATGATGGTTAAAAATTTCTTCATAGGTTTCTTCCGTATAGAACATTTTTAGTGAAATCACTTCACAATCCGGATTAATATCCTTAATCCTCTCCTCCATGATTTCCACCTTTGGTCTGCCAATTGTTGATAATAAAGCAATAAGCTGACGGTTGACATTGGTGATGTCTACATCGTCTTTGTCGATCAAAATAAGACGGCCGACACCGGAACGAGCAAGCGCCTCGGCGGCGAAAGAACCGACTCCCCCGATTCCTAAAACAGCAACCGTGCTGTTTTTCATAATATCCATTCCTTCTTTACCGACCGCTAGCTCATTACGAGAAAATTGATGCAGCATATATTTCACTCCAGTTATGTTAATTTCATTAGGTATCTTTTTCCCGAATAAAAATATATCATACCAACATTTAAAAACAAGTATTCAGATAAGATTTATTAAAAATAAGGGAAAATAAAAACCTCCCATATAGGAGGTTAATCAAGGTCAATTTGAAAAGAGTCCCAATCGTGCCGTCGCTCGTGGTCCTTCATATTGATCCCGCACTTAGCAGGTGGGTGTCCTGTTCTCTGTTTTGCAAGTCCCCTAATCCGCTATGGGCCGAGGCATTTGCGCTGCCGAAAAACTCTGGACTCCCGAAGGAATAATGTTCGGTCAATATTTCAGGTAATGCAACGAACACTTCAGGACTCTTTTGGATTGGTTTTATAATAGCATAAAATAATTCGGCATTCAAGGGTTCATGAAAGCGTTTTATTGTTATTTATTTACATTTAGTGTTAAATATAGCTCTTTTAATTGTGCCTTGGAAACTTCACCTGGTGCATCCGTTAACAAGTCACTTGCACTTGCTGTTTTCGGAAAGGCAATCGTGTCACGAAGGTTAGAGCTGCCTGCTAAGAGCATGACTAAACGGTCTAAGCCAAGGGCAATTCCACCGTGGGGCGGTGTCCCATATTCAAAGGCATTTAACAGGAACCCGAATTGCTCGTTCGCTTCTTCAGGTGTAAAGCCTAGCACCTTGAACATTTTTTCCTGAATGGACCGTTCAAAAATCCTTAAAGAACCTCCACCAAGTTCATAACCGTTAAGAACGATGTCATAGGCTTGTGCGCGAACCCTTCCTGGATCCGTATCTAAGTATTCAAGATCTTCCCTGAATGGCATTGTAAATGGATGATGGGCAGCAAAATAGCGGCCTTCCTCTTCGTCATACTCAAGTAATGGCCAATCAGTAACCCATAAGAAATTAAACTTGCTTTGGTCAATTAATTCCAATTCTTTACCAAGTTTAATTCTTAGTGCACCTAATGCATCAGCGACAACACTTTTTTTATCAGCAACAAATAGAATTAAATCACCAACACTAGCTTCAAGCGTCGCTTTCATCGCATTTACTTCTTCTTCAGAGAAGAATTTTGCGATTGGGCCATTTATCCCCTCAGCTTCAACCTTAAACCAGGCAAGTCCTTTTGCTCCGTATACAGCAACAAATTCTGTTAAGGCATCAATATCTTTACGAGAATATTTCTCCGCAGCAGCTTTTACATTAATTGCTTTTACTTGACCGCCATTTGCCACAGCAGCAGAAAAGACTTTGAATCCTGAATCCTTCACAATTTCAGAAAGATCGACAAGCTCTAAACCAAAACGGGTATCCGGTTTATCTGAACCAAAGCGGCTCATTGCTTCATCATACGTCATCCGCGGGAATGGAGCAGGTATCTCAATCCCTTTAACTTCTTTCATGACTTGAGTCATCATTTTTTCCATTAAGGCCATAATATCTTCTTGGCTTAAAAAGCTTGTTTCAATATCGACCTGAGTAAATTCAGGCTGACGGTCTGCACGAAGGTCTTCGTCACGGAAGCAGCGGGCGATTTGATAATATCGTTCAACTCCGCCAACCATTAACAATTGCTTAAACAACTGCGGTGATTGTGGCAGCGCATAAAACTCACCAGGATGAACGCGGCTTGGTACTAGATAATCACGAGCACCTTCAGGTGTGCTTTTTGTTAAAATCGGTGTTTCAATGTCTAAGAAACCTTCGGAATCTAAGAAGTCTCTAATTTGTTTTGTCACCTGATGGCGCATTTTTAAGGTTTCAAAAATAACCGGACGACGGAAATCTAAATAGCGATATTTCAAACGGACATCCTCTGAAACATCTGTTGTATCAGTAATCATAAATGGTGGTGTTTTCGCTTCATTGATAATGGTTACTTTTTCAGCCTGGACTTCAATTTTACCGGTTTTAATTTTTTCATTAATGGTCGAAGCCTCTCTGGCAACCACTGTTCCTTGAATATCTAGAACATATTCACTACGGATTTTTTCAGCAATTTCAAGTGCTTCCTGTGATAAATCCGGATTAAATACGACCTGTACAATCCCGGAACGGTCACGAAGATCGATAAAAATGACTCCGCCCAAATCGCGTCTGGTTTGCACCCATCCTTTTAATGTTACTTTTTCTCCTACTGCTGTTTCCGGAACCTCTCCGCAAAAATACGATCTGCCAAACATTGTTTTTCCCCCTTATGGTTGCAACCTTTGAAAGTGTTGAATAAATGAATCTAAATCTATTTCTACCTGTTCACCTGTCGCCATATTTTTCACATTGATTTTATTATTTTTTAACTCATCATCGCCAAGAATGGCTACAAAACGGGCATTTAATCGGTCAGCTGCTTTAAATTGGGCTTTAATTTTTCGATCCAAATAGTCTCTTTCAGCCGAAAAACCAGCCATTCTTAATTGCTGTAAAAGTCCTACCGTGTAATCCTTTGCCTCTTCGCCAAGTGCTGCCAGATAACAGTCAATGCCTTGATTGATTTCAAGGTCGACGCCTTCCGCATTTAAGGCAGCAATGAATCGTTCGATACTTAGGGCAAATCCAATTCCCGGTGTTTCAGGTCCGCCGATTTCCTCAGCCAAACCATTGTATCTTCCGCCGCCGCATAATGTGGTAATCGCGCCAAATCCCTCGGCATTACTCATGATTTCAAATGCAGTATGATTATAATAATCCAAGCCGCGGACCAGGTTCGCATCTACTTCAAAAGGAATATCCAATTGTGTAAGATATTGCTGCAGCTTTTCAAAATAAGCTTTTGAATAATCATTTAAATAATCAAGAATGGATGGAGCTGTTTTCATCAGCTCGTGATCGCGGTCTTGTTTACAATCAAGAATCCGTAGTGGATTTTTTTCAAGACGGTTTTGACAGTCATGGCAAAACTCGCCAATCCGTGGCTGGAAGTGATTCACTAATGCATTCCGATGTGCAATCCGGCTTTCTTTATCGCCAAGGCTGTTAATAATTAGTTTCAGCTTTTTTAAACCCATTTCTTTATACAAGTTCATTGCTAGAGAAATGACTTCTGCATCAATGGCGGGATCGTTACTTCCCAGTGCTTCAATACCAAACTGAACAAATTGGCGAAAACGTCCAGCCTGCGGGCGCTCATAGCGAAACATCGGGCCCATGTAATAAAGCTTTACGGGCTGATTCGCATAGCCAAACATTTTTTTCTCAACAAAAGACCTTACAACTGCAGCAGTTCCTTCTGGTCTAAGTGTGATGCTCCGTCCGCCCCGGTCTTCAAAGGTGTACATTTCTTTTTGAACAATATCGGTCGTATCACCCACACCTCTTGAAAAGAGATCGGTATGTTCAAAAATCGGTGTACGAATTTCATGGTATTGGTATTTCTCACAAAGTTCGCGCGCTTTTGCTTCAATCATTTGCCACTTTTCAATTTCACCGGGTAAAATATCCTGCGTTCCCCGTGGAATGCTAATCGACATTTCCATTTTCCTCCTAACCAATATGTAAAAAAATAAATAAAAAAACTCCCATCCCTTGTATAAATACAAGGGACGAGAGTTATAGTCCCGTGGTGCCACCCTAGTTGAAAAGCCCAGATTTGGTCTCTTCCGCTCGTACAGTTAACGCCTGTTAACGTTCTTCTCCTACTAGAGTATACCTTTTTCAGAGAGAAACCTACGGAGTGTTCCTTCATTAAGATTCATGCAGAAATGCTTTCAGCCTGGGGCATTTCCTCTCTTTTCATGCTTTATGCTTAACTACTGTGCTCCATCATTAGTTATAACTAAATATGACATTTTATTTATATAATAATACGGAGCATCAGGAAGATTGTCAAGTGAGTTTTAAGACCTTCCAAGATGTTTTTTTAACCTTCTGATATCTCTCATATTCAATCCAAATTCGGAAGCAAGTTCAATGGTACCCGCATGCTGCTCTTTTTGAATAAAATCATGAAAATCAACCCCAAAAATCCGGCCTTCCATCGACTGGACGTTCATTCCTTTTTCACTTGCTCTCATAAACCAATCACCTCGAATCCTTCGTCTATATTCTCTATTATTTCCAATCATCAGATAAAAATTGCAGGAATAAAGAAAGAATTATCAACTTCCATTGGTAGATTATTGGTCTTTTTTTACAAGAAAGGAATGATTTTCACTTCCCATTACGATAAAATAATAGAAAAATGCAAAATTAAGAGAGGAAACAGGATGGGCAAAAAATTAATTATTCTCGTATTTTGTTTTACTTTGATAGCGGGATTTCTACCGCAGGAGAATAGTATGGCTGCAAGCGGAACGATTACCATTTCCTCCGCGGTTGTAAACATCAGAGAAGGTACAGGTTTAAGCTATCCATTGGTGAAACAAGCAAGCAAAGGGGAAAAGTATTCAATCATTAGAGAACAAGGCGATTGGATTGAGGTAAAACTATCTGCCGGACAAACTGGGTGGGTAGCGAATTGGGTGGTTTCCAGGGCCAACAGTGATACTAGCGTTACATCCAACAAAACGAGTATCGGAGTTATTACGGTACCATCCCTAAACGTCCGTACCTCCCCGTCATCAGCAAGTACAGCGGTTGGAAAACTATCAAAGGGAATGACAGTCACGGTCTACGGCACCCAAAATAACTGGAACCAAATCCAGTTTAACGGGCAGGCAGCCTGGGTCAGCAGTCAATTTCTTGATATTCAGACGAATACTCAAAAGGGCAATGACACGACTTCAAGCACGTCGGGGGCGATTGGAATGGTAACAGCAGGCAGCCTTAGTGTTCGGAGCGGGGCATCGTTAAATGCAACGATAATTGGTTCAGTACATAAAGGTCAGAGCTTTTCTCTTTTAGGGGAGAAAAACGATTGGATAAAGATTGAATATGAGCCGAATCGGTATGGCTGGGTAGCCGGTTGGTATATAGATGTAACGACAGCTAATGTCAATTCCGAACCAGTTGCAAATGTTAGCAAGGTCACGATTGTCAATAATGGAACCAATATTCGCAAGGGGCCGAATGTCCAATCGGATGTTTTTCTCAGAGCGAATGAAGGGGATACATTTACCGTAATAAAAGAGGAAAACGATTGGTATGCGGTTAGGCTCGCTAACGGTTCGATCGGCTATGTAGCAGGCTGGCTGGTTTCCATCAACGGTACTTCTCCATCCATTAAGAGGAAAGGAGCAGGTTCTGATCTACGAAATAAGACGATTGTCCTTGACCCCGGCCACGGCGGAATAGACACTGGGACAACCGGTGCGAGCGGAACACTTGAAAAGAATCTAACCATTCGAACGGCAAGGCTTTTGTATGATAAATTAAGAGCCAGCGGTGCAAACGTGATCCTTACCCGAAATAGCGATACGTATATTTCCCTACCTGAAAGAGTCAGTATTGCTCGTGCCTATCAAGCCGATGCCTTCGTCAGCATACATTATGATGCAAATAGTAATAGAAGTGTCCGGGGCATGACCGGATATTACTATCATACCTATCAAAAATCGCTTGCTGAATATCTATATTCGTCTACAATTAATCAAACAAAGCTGAATTATCGAGGAGTTCGTTTTGGCGATTATCATGTTATCCGGGAAAATAGTCAAAACGGAGCTTTAATGGAGCTTGGATACCTAAGCAACCCTGAAGAAGAAATGACTTTAAACTCAAACCAATACCAAGAAAATGCCGCTACTGGCCTATATAATGGGCTGACCCGCTACTTTAAGGATAACTAAAAAACCTTGGCACTACTATAGTGCCAAGGTTTTTCTATGCCTTGCTATCTACAATTAACGTGACAGGACCATCGTTTGTCAGCTCTACTTCCATCATCGCTCCAAAACGGCCTGTCTCAACGTGGATTCCTTTATCGCGTAACAAGCGGTTAAAGGTTTCATATAGACCAACAGCTTGATCTGGGCGGGCCGCATTAATAAAGCTTGGCCTTCTCCCATTCCGGCAATCCCCATATAAAGTGAACTGTGAGACAGATAGAATTTCTCCGCCAACATCTAATAATGATAAATTCATTTTTTCAGCATCATCCTCAAAAATGCGCAGGTTTGCAACTTTGTCGGCTAAATAAACAGCATCTTCTTCGGTGTCATCATGCGTAACTCCGACGAGTAATACTAGTCCACTGTTAATTTGACCTGTGATCTCACCGTTAACCGTCACTTTTGCTTTTTTACTTCGTTGTACAACAACTCGCATACTTATACCCCTTTAATTCATCATTCTGCGAACAGAATAAATATCAGGAATTTGTTTAATTCGCTCAACGACCTTATGCAGATGATTCACATTGTGAATCGCAATTGACATATTAATCATTGCCATTTTATTGCGGTCAGACCTGCCTGAAACAGCTGAGATATTCGTTTTTGTTTCGTTCACTGCCTGCAATACCTCGTTTAGGAGGCCACGGCGGTCATAGCCGCTGATTTCAATATCAACATTATATTCTTTCCGGTCATTCAAGGAGGATTCCCATTCAACCGGAATCAATCTTGATTGGGCATCAGTTGAGTCTATGTTTGTACAGTCAGAACGATGAACAGAAACCCCGCGTCCTTTTGTGATAAATCCGACAATTTCATCGCCAGGAACAGGATTACAGCATCTTGATAAGCGAATTAAAAGATTATCAATTCCTTGAACGCGGACACCTGACTCGCGCTTTTTAGAGGAAGGAAAGGATTTTAAATCGGTAATGGCATTTGCGATGCTCGCCGACTGCTCCTGATCGCGTTTCTTCCGCCACTTTTCCGTTAAACGGTTGGCAACTTGAAGGGCAGTAACCCCATTATAGCCAACAGCTGCATACATATCATCTTCATTCATAAAATTGAACTTTTCAGCAACCTTTTTTAGGTTCTCAGGAGTTAAAATCTCCTTTGCATCAAATTCCATTGCACGAATTTCTTTTTCTACAAGTTCTTTTCCCTTGTCCACATTCTCATCTCGGCGCTGTTTCTTAAAGAATGCACGAATTTTATTTTTCGCCTGCGAGGTTTGGGCAAGCTTTAACCAATCCTGGCTAGGTCCGTAGGAATGCTTGGATGTTAAAATTTCGACAATATCGCCCGTCTTTAGTGTGTAGTCGAGGGTTACCATTTTGCCGTTCACTTTTGCACCAATCGTTTTATTACCGATTTCAGAATGAATTCGATAAGCAAAATCAATTGGAACGGAACCAGATGGCAGCTCAATCACATCACCTTTTGGCGTAAAGATAAACACCATGTCAGAGAACAAATCAATTTTTAATGACTCCATAAATTCTTCCGCATTAGCGGTGTCATTTTGGAACTCAAGAATTTCTCTGAACCAAGTTAATTTTTGTTCAAAGGAGGCACTGTCATTTAATGATTTGCCTTCTTTATATGCCCAGTGGGCAGCAATCCCGAATTCAGCAATTCGGTGCATTTCCGTTGTTCGAATTTGCACTTCGAGCGGATCCCCTTTTGGGCCGATTACCGTTGTATGAAGGGACTGATACATATTGGGTTTCGGCATGGCAATATAGTCCTTGAAACGGCCAGGCATTGGCTTCCAGCAGGTATGAATGATTCCAAGTACGGCATAACAGTCCTTAATGCTGTTTACAACAATCCGAACTGCCAGCAAATCATAAATTTCACTGAACTGTTTATTTTGCAACACCATTTTTCGATAGATGCTGTAAATATGCTTAGGCCTACCTGAAAGATCTGCCTTAATGGATACCTCACCCAAACGACCTTTGACTTCATCGATGACATCATCTAAGTATTGCTCACGTTCCGCACGCTTCTTTTTCATTAAGTTAACGATGCGGTAATATTGCTGCGGATTTAAATATCGTAAGGCGGTATCCTCAAGCTCCCATTTGATCTTGGAGATCCCAAGTCGATGAGCAAGAGGTGCAAAAATTTCTAATGTTTCATTTGAAATCCGGCGCTGCTTTTCAGCAGGAAGATGTTTTAACGTCCTCATATTATGCAAACGGTCTGCAAGCTTGATTAAAATAACCCGGATATCCTGAGCCATGGCCACAAACATTTTTCGATGATTTTCAGCCTGCTGCTCTTCGTGCGATTTATATTTAATTTTCCCCAACTTTGTTACACCATCGACAAGCATGGCCACTTCATCATTGAATTCCTGCTCCAAATCTTTTAACGTTACAGGAGTATCTTCAACAACATCGTGGAGAAAACCAGCAGCGACCGTTGCAGGGTCCATCTCGAGGTCAGCTAGAATGCCAGCTACCTGTATGGGATGAATAATATATGGTTCGCCAGATTTTCGATATTGGTCACGATGAGCATGTTTAGCATATTCATATGCCCTTTTGACTAAGTCAACATTCTCATCATTTAAATATGCCCTTGTTTTGTCGATGACTTGTTCGGCGGTTAACACTTGATCGTTCGCCATAAAATCACCTTTTTTTTCTTCTCATTTATTATAAAAATATCATTCATAAACTTGTTCCTAAATTAGAATGATTGTTACTATTATCGAAAAAAAACACGAAGATGTAAAGAGATTGACGTAATTTTTCCGTAAATGTCGAAACATTTTGGTAAATGTAGCCCTAAATCCCTATAAGAAGAGAGCACTCAATTGCTGAGTGCCCTCGATCCTATTTAATACTGAAGTAATGTTAATACATCGTATCCATCAAGCTTTTCACGGCCATCCAAATAAGTCAATTCGACTAAAAAGGCAATACCGGCTACAACACCGCCAAGCTCCTCCACTAGTTGAATGGTAGCATCAATGGTTCCGCCTGTCGCTAATAAATCATCCGTAATCAGGACGCGCTGTCCAGGTTTAATGGCGTCCTTATGGATGGTTAGAACATCTTTTCCATATTCCAAGCCATAGCTAACCTTAATGGTTTCCCTAGGGAGCTTTCCTTCCTTACGAACGGGTGCAAAGCCTATTCCTAGTGAATATGCCACCGGACAGCCGATAATAAACCCGCGTGCTTCCGGTCCAACAATCAAATCTATTTCTCTATCTTTGGCATAAGCTACAATTTGGTCAGTAGCATATTTATACGCTTCTCCATTATTCATTAATGGAGTAATATCCTTAAATTTAATTCCTGGTTTTGGGTAATCTTCGACGATACTAATAAATTGTTTTAAATCCATTCGTCTTTTCCTCCTCAGTTTCAACCGACTCATGAATGACCTGGTCGAACCAGTCCTTCAATTGCTGAAAAGATGAAAATAATAAATCCTTCTCAAGTAAAAGTTGTGCCTGTTTAGTTTGATAGGTAATTGAGTCAGTTAAATCACGCTTTTGCGCTTGTGTATTCAATGTGATAAATCCATTGGTTATTGTTACAAATTCCAAATCGGAAAATACCTTTGCCATGAAGGTGACTGTTTCCTGCGACCATCCACGGTGTTTCGCAATTTCATCACCATAACGTCTCAGATCAATCGGCCCTTTCTTTAACAAAAAGGCATAAAACCATTTAAAATGGTCCCGCGTTGGAATAGTGCTTAAAAAATCACTTGATTGTTTATAAAGATATGCATAAATCCTTGCAGGCTGCTTTCCTCTAAATAAATCAAAGAGGATTTCTTTTGAAGTTGGGAAATCAACTAAAACCGTATTCGTTTCAGTAAGATCCAAATCTTTTGCCGCTTCGGAATGATCAATAATCACAACATCGTCAATTAGTTCAGAATCTATTTTCTCATAAAGTTCCTTTTTAAACAAAATAAACTTTCTATTTTCCTTCGGCACGGAACCAGCAAGATGGCTTAAGCGTTTTCCGCCGCGATGGTCAAATAATTGCCATGAATTGACGGCAATATCTTGGACGAAAATTTGTGGTTTTCGGATATTGTTCCACTCATTGATGGATAATTCTCCGATTAATGAAATTTTAGAAGAAGGAGAAATATGATCCACCAAAGTCCCTAATCCAAATCCAACTCCATCAAGATTCGCACCATTTTCGTTCACGAGAACCTTTAGATGATTCTGATCACTGCCAATTTTTCTCATCGTTGAAATGGCAACTTCATTAATTAACACCTTTGGCTTTGGATTGTCCATCCCAAACGGTGATAATAAATTTAATTCATCTAAAGCCGAAAGGTTGATGTCCTCTAGCCTAACTTCATGGTCAAGATACGTAACCGGAATAAAGTCGGCATCAGAAAGCTGCTCCTTAGCCAGTGAATTCAGCCTTGAACGAAGCTCAGCCACATCATCAATCGTAAGTGTCATCCCTGCCGCCATTGGATGCCCGCCAAAATGAGGCAGTATTTCACGACAGGTTGAAAGATTTTTAAATAGGTCAAACCCCGATATGCTCCGTGCAGAGCCCTTAGCAAGTCCCTTTTCCTTGTCAAAACTCAAAACAATCGTCGGTCGATAATATTTCTCAACCAATCTGGATGCGACAATCCCGATTACACCGGCATTCCAGCCTTCCTTACCAATGACAAGAACATGATTTGAGTCAATCGGATAATTCTTTTCTACCTCTTCAATGGCTTCAGCTGTAATCGTATTAACAATGGACTGCCTTGATTTATTTAAAGAATCCATTTCCTCAGCCAAGCTTTTAGCCTCTTCAGGATCCTGTGAAAGAAGAAGCTCTACAGCTAAATCGGCATTTTCTAAGCGCCCAACTGCATTGATTCTCGGTGCCAGAGTAAATCCAATAGTTTCTTCATTAATCGACTTATTGTCAACTCCCGCTAATGTAAAAATCGCTTTTAAACCAATATTATTTGTCATTTTAAGGTTTTCTAAACCTTTTTTGGCAATAAGACGATTTTCATCCTTCAGGGATACTAAGTCAGCAATCGTTCCAATTACTGCAATTTCAAATAAATGTTCAGGGAGCCGGCCATAAAGGGCATGGGCCAGTTTGAAAGCAACGCCAACACCGGCGAGCTCACGGAAAGGATAAACGCTATCCGGCAGCTTTGGATGGATTATGGCAAGTGCCTCAGGCAGGATTGGACCCGGTTCATGGTGATCGGTAATGATGAGATCAAGCCCCAGTTCTTTTGCTATGTTTGCTTCATGTATCGCAGAAATTCCTGTATCAACCGTTATAATTAATCTAATTCCATTTTCAGCTGCATGTCGGAAGGCATTTTCATTCGGGCCATAGCCTTCTGTAAAACGATTTGGAATGTAAAATTGAACATTGGCCCCTAAATCACGAAGGGTGATCATTAAGACTGTCGTACTGCTTACACCATCCGCATCATAATCCCCAAAAATTAAGATCGGTTCTTGTTTTTCTATTGCCTCATTTATTCTTTTTACAGCAAGGTCCATACCTTTTAAAAGATAAGGGTCATGAAACTGTTCCTTGCCAAATAAAAAAAACCGTGCAGAATCGACGGTATCTAATCCGCGGTTAACAAGCAGCGATGCTACAAGAGGTGTAATTTTCAGTTCAGCTGCGATTTCTTTTGTTTTCGCTTGATCGGACTCTCGAACAATCCATCTTGTTTTTGACTTTAACATGCGTAAGCGTCACCTCTCAGACTTTAATATTATACAGGAGTAGCGAATAGCTTTCAATTAGAAAAGCAGACCATATCATTCAATAGGAAAAACCGCAGCGAACCTGCGGTTTTCCTGTTTAGACCTGAGGCTGGTCTGAATATTTCTTTTTCTCTTTAACCGTCTTAATGACGCCTTTCTTTTTAAGCTCTCTTGCTTTAAACACAACCCAAAGGCTTGCCGCGATAAAGATGGAAGAATATACCCCGACAACTAAACCTACAAATAAAGCAATCGAGAAGTTACGGATGGATTCACTTCCAAAAATCATCAAGGCTACGACCGTTATCAATACAGTAAATACCGTATTTAAGGAACGGGTTAACGTTTGACGAATACTTACGTTGACAACATCAGCAATGTCTTGGAATGTTTTAAGACGTTTTTTCTTATGCATGTTTTCACGCATCCGGTCAAAAGTAACAATGGTATCATTAATTGAATAACCGACAATCGTCAGTACCGCTGCGATAAATGTTAGATCGACTTCCAGCCGAGTAATACTGAAAAAGGCAACCATAAAGAATGCATCATGCAATAAAGAAGCAATCGCGGCAATCGCCATATACATTTCAAAACGAATAGTTACATAAATAATAATCCCAATGGAGGCAATTAACACAGCATAGAAAGCATTTTTAGCCAACTCTTTCCCAACTGTTGGTGAAACAGTGCTGACACTTGGCTCTTCACCAAATTCTTTCTTAAACTGGGTTTTTAAATTTGCAATCTGGTCCTTGGATAATACACCAATGAGACGAGCTGCACCGATTTGGTTCTTATTGCCAGAAATGACCACATCATCAGGTTCTAAATTCAGCTTACTAAAAGCATCCTCAACCTTTTGGGTTGTTAGTGGTGTACTGGATTGGACTTCAACCCGGGTTCCGCTTGAAAAATCAATTCCAAGATTGAGGCGGAACACAAGCAAAATGATTAAACCAGCTACAAGAAGCACACCGGATAGAACGAAAAATTTCTTGCGATTTTTAACGAAATCAAGTTTATCAAATCTGGTAGGAAGATCTAATGTATCATAGTTTTCCTTGATGTCCTTAATTGCAGATTTTTTAACCGCAAACCATGTTGGTTTGTTATTTAATAATTTACTGTGAACCCATAGTCCAAGCAATAGCCTTGAACCATATACGGCCGTTAAAAAGCTCATTAGGATACTGACAATTAACATGGTCGCAAACCCTTTAACAGAACTTGTCCCATAGAAGAATAGTACAGCAGCTGTTAAAATGGTCGTCAAGTTAGAGTCAAGAATCGAAGTAAAGGCATTCTTTTCACCTGCCTGGAAGGCAGCTTTAATCGATTTACCTACCTTAAGCTCTTCTCTTATCCGTTCATACGTAATGATGTTCGCATCCACGGCCATCCCGACCCCGAGTATGATCGCCGCTATTCCCGGGAGGGTAAGGACCCCGTTCATCCAATCAAAAATCAAGAGGACTAAATAAATATAAACGCTTAAAGACAGAATGGCGATAAAACCTGGGAAACGATAGTAAACAAGCATAAATAAGTAGATAATCGCAACGCCGATAATACCCGCAAGAATCGTATCGTGCAGCGCCTGCGCACCAAATTTAGCTCCTACTGATGTAGAATAAACTTCTTTCAATTTAACAGGCAAGGCACCGGCATTTAAAAGCTTTGCAAGTGTCTGTGCTTCCTCAACCTTAAAATCGCCAACAATCGATACAGTATCTTGATTAAATACCTGGCTGACTCTTGGAGCAGATAGGTATTTAGGATTTTTCTTCGTTACTTCCGTTTTAAAGGAGTCTTTTCCTTTTTGATAATCAAGCCAAATAACAAGAACATTGTTTGGTGCCATATCAAGAACTTCTTTTGTTACCTTTGCAAACTTGGAAGCGCTTTTTAATGTCAGAGAAACACTGGGCTTACCATTTTCGTCAAAGGTTTGTTTGGCACCGCCTTGCTTCAGGTCGGACCCATCCATCATCAAGCGGTCATTGGCATCACGGAAGGATAAATTCGCCTGTGTGGACAATATCTCACGAGCCTTATTTTGATCCGTAACACCAGCTAGCTGGACACGAATTCGATTATTTCCTTCGGTCTGAATACTCGGTTCACTGACTCCAAGAACATTGATCCGTCGGTCCAAAGCTTCAGCCGTATCTGCCAAAACCTTTTTGTCAATAATCTGTCCTTTCTTGGCAGGCTCAACCGTATACAAAACCTCAAAACCACCCTGAAGGTCCAATCCAAGCTTAATTTTGTGTAAAATATCTTTCGTAGTGATACCCATTGTGCTTCCCAACAGTACAATAATAAGCAGGAAAGCAACGATTCTACTGCGTTTTACCATTATGTATTTCTTCCTCCTTAGGGCATTGAACAAAGCACTATAACGTACAAGCCTAGTACAATAAATGAAAAATCCATTGCCTTCATTATGAAATAAGATGGAAAGGCTGTCAATTTACAAAAATATGAAGACATTGTAAAGATGGAGGTCTATTTGAACAGTTTCTTCCAATCATTTTCATCCTCTAGAGAGAACTCGGGTGATTTATAAGCCTCTATCGTTGCAAAACTCATGTAATCACTTACTTTTACCTTGAGAATATCCTGGATAATCTCATGTAAATAGATTTCATCCTTTACCTTTTTCCATTTTTTCTTTTGCAAAAATTCCCACAAGCTGCTTTCCGTAACCGAATCATAACCGAGAATCTGAAATTCCGTGAGTTTGCTTGCTAATGCCGGCTTTACCAGTGTACGAAAATGATCGTATGCGTGGCCATTCTCCATCCCAACTGCCTCCTCTATAAAGGTCATCCATTCCATTTGTTTTCTAAAAAACAATTCTGCTTGTCATGCTTTGTCCACCTTGGTGCATATAGTTAATTGTATATGAATTCTTCTTTTTTGAGAAGGTGGGAAGTTGAATGTCGAAGTTTTTAAAAGGGACTTTCATCCTATTAATAGCGGGCCTGATTACAAGAGTTTTGGGCTTTATTAATCGGATTGTAATAGCGAGAAGTATTGGAGAAGAGGGCGTTGGCCTCTATATGATGGCATTTCCGACTTTCATACTGGCAGTAACCATCACTCAGTTCGGGCTGCCTGTTGCCATATCGAAAAATATTGCTGAAGCAGAAGCACGGGGCGATCATAAGGAAATTAAAAAAATATTAGTTGTTTCACTTGCCACAACCCTATCCTTATCTCTTATATTTACTCCGGCATTAATATTGCTTGCACCGATTCTTTCAACAACTCTTTTCACTGATCCGAGAACCTACTATCCACTCGTTGCAATTGCACCGGTTGTTCCGGTTATCGCCGTATCTTCCGTTTTACGGGGATATTTTCAAGGGAGACAGAACATGCGTCCATCTGCTAACTCCCAAATATTAGAGCAGCTTGTGAGAATTACCTTGATTGCGGTTATGACAAAAGCGTTTATTCCTTATGGAATTGAATATGCCGCAGCAGCAGCAATGGTTTCGGCGGTAATCGGGGAACTGTTTTCCCTTGTCTATTTAATGACTGCATTTAAGCTCAAAAAACGATTTAGACTTCGAAGGAACTTTTTTAAATTTGTTTATTCCGGAAAAAAAACCTTCAAAGATTTAATGGAAATTGCCGTACCGACGATGGGCAGCAGGATGATTGGTTCGGTTGCCTGGTTTTTTGAACCGATTGTGGTGGCCAATAGCTTAGCACTGGCCGGTGTAGCGGCAGTAGAAGCAACTAAACAATATGGTGCCTTAACGGGATATGCGCTGCCTCTTTTAATGCTCCCTTCTTTTATTACGTTTTCATTAGCAACCTCATTAGTCCCAGCCATTAGTGAGGCTAATTCGCAAAACAATCATAAATTGATTGAATACCGGCTGCAGCAGGCATTAAAACTGGCGTTTTTATCCGGCGGTCTTGCGGTTGTGATCCTATATGTACTAGCTGACCCATTAATGACTATCATGTATGGTAAATCAAATGGTTCATACTTTATTCGATTAATGGCACCATTTTTTTTATTTTATTACTATCAGGGTCCGCTTCAAGCCGTTTTGCAGGCATTAAATTTAGCAAGAGCTGCGATGATTAACAGCCTAATCGGGGCAGTCGTCAAAACTGCCGTTATCTTTTTACTAGCCTCCCAGCCTTCTTTTGGCATAACCGGGGCAGCATTAGGAATAATCGTTGGTTTTGTCTTGGTAACGGTCCTGCATTTTGCCACCGTCTTAAAGAAAATTGCTTTTTCTTTTTATATTCGTGATTATGCAAAAGCGTTTATCGCCATGGGGATTTCCGGCTGGTGCGGTTATTGGCTGTTTGGACATTTCCTGATTAACCAATTTTTAGCCATTCGTGTGGTAATATCTACTTCAGGGATCTCTATTCTCTATATCCTCCTACTCTTGGCCCTAGGGTTGATAAAAAAAGAGGAACTGAAACGAATTCCTATCATTGGCAACTTAGTTTTTCGATAACGAATAAAAGCCACGGGTTTTACGTGGCTTTCCTCATTCATCCTGTAAATCAATAAAAAACTTTCCATTTTCATAGCTGCAAAAGGAAATTTTTTTTACGTCATGATGCCCCTTCTTTTTTAGCTCTTGCCTTAGCCAAAGATTGGTTTTATTAATTCTTTTTAAATTTTCTTCATCAATCTGACCATCCATAATTAATGGAATCGTAATATCCCCATTTTTATTCGGTTTATTAGGATCCTGCAGTTTTTCGATAACTGACAAATTCCCTGAAGCCTCTAAAATGGCAAATTCAACATCCGCGATGCTGCGGATATCCTTTTCTCTTAATTGAGCCATTAAATCATCGAAATTATACCGTTGTTTTTTCATTGCATGTTCATCGATTTTTCCCCGGTTTATAATGATGGTCGGCTGCCCATCAACTAAATTCCGAAATCGTTTGCTTTTTAAGGAAATCATAGCAAGGGTGATTTGAATTAACATTAATAAGACCATTGGTACCATCGTATAAAACAAGGGATCTTTCGTATTTTCAATTGAAATGACTGCCATCTCACCTATCATGATAAAAACCACTAAGTCCAAGATACTTAATTCGCCAATTTCCCGTTTGCCCATTAAGCGGAAAATCACAAGAATCACTACATATAAAGAAATAGTCCGAAACGCAATATTCAAATAAACTTCCACTGTTTGTCTCCCCTTTTTGTACATTCAAATCTATTATTTGCAAAGTAATGGGAATAACAAGTGGAATAATTACCCAAAAGGAGTGATTTAAAAAGATAAGCAGATTTTTTTGATTCTACTTTCCAACCATTATGAATAACTTGTACTAAGAAGGTTACTGTATAGCTTCCAAAGGAAGGAATTTATACAGGAATGATATAGACTGCCATAAGGCATTGAAGGGGGAGAGTTGAAATCGAATCAAAAAGCTTTGGTACATCCATTTTATACGGGCTCATTTTTATCTTCGCTTTTGCAGCAATTAGCAGCCTTATTGTTTCGTTAATTCTTAAATTTACCTCCACACGGGAAGTATCACTCCAATACCTTGTCACCGCCCTATCCTTTATCGCATTATTTGGCGGCGGATTTCTATCCGGAGGGAAAAGAAAGGAAAAAGGATGGTTAATCGGAGGAGTAACTGGCCTAATTTATTCTCTCGTTGTCTTCTTATTTCAATACTTAGGTTATGATAAACTATTCTCTTTCGACCAGATTATCTATCACTCCTGCTATACACTGATTGCAATGATGGGCGGCATTCTTGGAGTGAATATCGCGACAAACAATAATTCCAGAACAGCATGAAAATTTTTCAATGTAAAAAGGAAGCCTAGTATGGATCGGCTTCCTTTTTTCCGCAATTATTTTTCAAGGTTAACTTCTTTTGAAGCTTCTTTTGGAGCTTCTTTGCTCGCTTCCGTTACTTCACGAATCGCTGAGCGGTCATAGGTAAGACGGCTGCCGTCTCCACATTTAATGACTGCTTTATTGTCATCGATTGAATCAATGAAGCCATGAAGGCCGCCAATCGTGACAATCTTATCACCCTTTTTTAAACTGCTTTGCATATTCTGTACATTTTTCTGACGCTTTTGCTGCGGGCGAATTAATAAGAAATAAAACAACACAAACATTAAAATTAATGGTAAAAGTGTACCAATTCCTTGCATTTACATTTCCCTCCTTTCAAGTAACATCTATTAGAAATTTTTCGCGTCCGGTTTATTAAAACCATAACGTTCAAAAAATTCTTCTCGGAAATCACCAAGCCTGTCTTCCATGATGGCTTGTCTGACCTTCTCCATTAATCTTAACAGAAAATAGAGATTATGGTAAGAAGTTAATCGAATTCCAAACGTTTCTTCACAGCGAATTAAATGACGTATGTAGGCTCTCGAGTAATTTCGGCATGTATAGCAATCACAATCTGGATCGATCGGACCAAAATCTCTTGCATATTTGGCATTTTTCACTACCAATCTGCCTTCGCTTGTCATCAACGTTCCATTTCGTGCAATCCTAGTTGGCAGGACGCAATCAAACATATCAATTCCGCGAATGGCCCCATCAATTAATGAATCTGGTGAACCGACTCCCATTAAATAGCGCGGTTTATTCGTTGGTAATAACGGTGTCGTGAACTCTAACACCCGGTTCATTACATCTTTGGGTTCACCAACCGACAAACCGCCAACTGCATAACCCGGGAAATCAAGGGAAACAAGGTCTTTCGCACTTTGCTTCCTTAGTTCCTCATATTCTCCCCCTTGAACAATCCCAAACAAACCTTGATCTTCGGGACGTTGATGAGCATTTAAGCAGCGCTCGGCCCATCTTGAAGTTCTTTCCACTGATTTTTTCATGTATTCAAATGTCGCCGGAAATGGCGGGCATTCATCAAATGCCATCATAATATCAGAGCCAAGGGCATTTTGGATTTCCATTGCTTTTTCAGGTGACAGAAATAATTTGTCTCCATTTAAATGGTTGCGGAAATGAACCCCTTCTTCTTCAATTTTACGAAATTCACTTAAGCTGAATACCTGGAAACCGCCTGAGTCCGTTAAAATTGCCCGGTCCCAATTCATAAATTTATGAAGGCCGCCGGCTTCCTTGACAATCTCATGGCCCGGACGGAGCCATAAATGATAGGTATTACTTAAAATAATTCCTGCACCCATTTCTTTTAAATCTTCAGGCGACATCGTTTTTACAGTTGCGAGTGTACCAACAGGCATAAATGCAGGTGTATCAAAAGAACCATGGGGTGTATGGACGCGGCCAAGACGTGCCCCAGTTTGTTTACATGTTTTAATTAATTCGTAGCGAATCGCTGTCAAAATTTTTTCTCCTTCCTAATCCACTGACTAGATAATCAGCATCGCATCGCCAAAGCTAAAGAAACGATATTTCTCTTCGACGGCTGTATTGTAGGCATGCAATATATTTTCCCGCCCCGCCAAGGCACTAACAAGCATGATTAAGGTTGATTTTGGCAAATGGAAATTGGTAATCAAACCGTCAATCGCTTTATATTCATATCCCGGGTAAATAAAGATACTCGTCCAGCCGCTGCCTGCAACGAATTTCCCGTCATTTTGGGAGGCAATGGTTTCAAGTGTGCGGGTTGAAGTAGTTCCAACGGTAATAATTCTTCCCCCGTTCTTCCTCACTTCATTCAAAACCTTAGCCGTTCCTTCGCTTACCATATAGTACTCGGAATGCATATCATGCTCCAAAATATCATCTACACTTACCGGGCGAAAGGTACCAAGACCAACATGCAAGGTAATAAACGTGATATGAACCCCTTTGTTCTTGATTTCCTCTAATAATTTCTCGGTAAAATGAAGACCTGCTGTCGGGGCAGCCGCAGATCCTGGTTCGCGGGCATACACGGTTTGATAGCGGTCACGGTCTTCTAACTGCTCCTTAATATATGGAGGAAGCGGCATTTCACCCAGTTGATCCAACACTTCATAAAAAATCCCTTCATACTTGAAATCAAGCACCCGGCCGCCGTGCTCAGAAGTTTCTGTACAAACAGCGGTAAGCAGGCCGTCGCCAAAATCAAGTTCGGTTCCTTCCTTGACTCTTTTTGCAGGTTTCACAAGTGTTTCCCACTTGTTTCCTTCAAGCTGTTTTAACAGGAGCACTTCTATTTTTGCACCAGTGTCCTTTTTAATGCCAAAAAGGCGTGCAGGAAGTACCTTTGTATCATTTAATACAAGGCAATCCCCTTCACGCAAATATTCGGTAATATTTTTAAAAATCTCATGGTTTATTTCGCCTGTTTCTTTATTTAACACCATCAATCTGCTGTCTGTCCGATTTTGAAGCGGAACTTGAGCAATCAATTCTTCAGGCAAGTGAAAATCAAATAAATCTACTTTCATTGTTATTACATCCTTTTATCGAAATCTTCCTATGAAGTAAAAAATTAATGATAGGACAATACTTACTATAATCGATGACACAATCGGGAAAAAGAAGGTTGCATTTCCTTTTTTAATGACAATGTCCCCCGGAAGCTTACCCAAATGCAAATATGGCATAAGGAAACCAATAATAAAAATAATCGCACCGATAATCATTAGTGCTTTGGATAGACCGGTCACTTCTCAGGCACCTCCATGCCAAAATGATTATACACAGCCTGGGTCACAACTCTTCCTCTGGGGGTTCTTTGTAAAAAGCCAATTTGCAAAAGATAGGGCTCATACACATCTTCAATTGTTTCTGACTCTTCCCCTATCGATGCCGCAATTGTATCAAGACCAACAGGCCCGCCGCGGAATTTTTCAATAATCCCTTTCAGCAATTTATGGTCAATATGGTCAAGACCAAGCCGGTCGACCTGCAGTAGATCCAAGGCTTCCATTGCAAGTGTTAGATGAATCGTTCCGTTTCCTTTTACCTGAGCAAAGTCTCGAACCCTTCTGAGCAGGCGGTTGGCAATCCTCGGAGTCCCTCTTGCCCGCCTTGCAATTTCCATCGCCGATTGCTCGTCAATGTCAGTTTGAAACAACTCCGCAGTACGAAGAACAATGTTTTTTAATTGGTCTTCCTTATAATACTCGAGACGGCTTAAAACTCCAAATCGGTCCCGTAATGGCGCCGATAACGAACCGGCCCTTGTGGTCGCGCCGACAAGTGTAAAGGGCGGTAAATCGAGGCGGACAGAACGTGCACTTGGTCCTTTGCCAATGACAATATCAAGGCAAAAATCCTCCATTGCCGGATAAAGCACCTCTTCAATCGAGCGCGGAAGCCGGTGGATTTCATCTATAAAAAGCACATCCCCCGGTTCAAGAGCTGTGAGGATGGCTGCTAAATCCCCCGGACGCTCAATTGCTGGCCCTGAAGTAGTCCGGATATTAACGCCCATTTCATTGGCGATAATAACCGCAAGTGTAGTTTTCCCCAAACCAGGCGGTCCGTATAAGAGAACGTGATCAAGAGTTTCTTTCCGCAGTCTCGCTGCCTCAATAAAAACCTCCAGATTTTCTTTCACCTGGGTTTGACCGATATATTGCTTTAAGTTTTGCGGCCGGAGGCTTTGTTCCAAACTTATTTCGCTCTGATTCGCTTCACTAGAAATAATTCTTTCCTCCATGAATCATCACCTTATTTTAAAAGCCGCTGCAAGGCTTTTTTAATGTATTGGTCTGTTGAAAGTTTTTCTTTTTGTAATTCCGGCGAAATCTTTTTGATTTCTTTTTCAGAATAGCCGAGGGCTTTAAGGGCAAGGATTGCTTCTTCCAAGGCTGTGTTGGCAGCCGGTACTTGCTGTGCCGCAAATTGGTCAGCATTAAATAAATTCGGAAAGTAATCCGGAACAATATCCTGTAATTTCCCTTTTAAATCAAGAATCATCTGTCTCGCTGTTTTTTTGCCGACTCCAGGAAATTTAACAAGAAAGCCTTCGTCTTCATTTTCAACAGCGGAAACAACCTGCTGCACTTCACCGGAGGCAAGTATGGCAAGCGCTCCTTTAGGTCCAATCCCGGAAACATTTAATAATTTTGTAAAAAGTCTTTTTTCTTCCCTTGTAGTAAAGCCGTACAAGGCCATGATATCTTCACGGACGTAATGGTAAGTATATACTGTTACCATCGTTTCCATTTTGCCGGAGTAAATAAACGGGTTAGGGGTTGATATTTGATACCCGATTCCGCCATTTTCGATGACGATATATTCTGGCCCGACAAATTCAACGGTCCCTTTAATAAATTCAAACAATGATCTTCTCTCCCCAAGTTGGACTAAACTTCATTCTATCATAAAATTTCGGGGGTGTTGAAGAAAAAAACCTGTTTTCCTTAGCCGATTTAGGTTTCGCTGATTGAATGGTTCGTTTCGCTGATAGGAGACAATTTTTCGCTGATAGAAATCATTTAATATGACAAAATTTAATTTTTACGAAAAAAAACAGGCTGATTAATGACATCAGTCTGAATTTATGTTCGATTCATTAATTTTTTGAGGCTGCCTCTGTCGAGTAGTGCCTAAAGGTTTCTAAAACTTCTACGTAACGATCCTTTGTTTTGATAGGAATTCCCTGCAGAAGCTCTTCCTGCTTTTTGCTTTCGAGTTTCTTAATGTCTATTTGGAAAAAAGATTGGATAATTCTAGATTGGCCCGGTCTGCCGTTAAAGATGGTTAATACCCCTTCATTGGTAATGCCAAAATAACCGTTTGCCTTTAGCAATGGTGAAATATCGTCTACGTTTTTACGAAAAACCAAATTTTCTCCATCTCTTGTAATCAACTGCCATTGATCGTATTTCGCCCAAAAATTTTCAGGTGACCAGCTTATTTCCTTAACTACTTCCTCGCTTAGTTCGCCATCTAAATAAACCCTTTGTAAAGTAACCTTTAATTGCAGAGGCTCCGTCGTTTGCTGTTCAAGATGGCGATCTTGTTGTGCGGCGGATCCTGTCATGTCCATACCAGGGGCCATTCCCAAAATAATAGCAAGAAAACCAGCCATTACCATCCATTTGAACTTCATGCAAATCACCTCTTCTTTTTATTCATTCAGTCCTAGTTTAGCCTTTTTTTGCCTTTTTATCCTTAACAAAATAAAAAGGGTAAAGCCCGTAGCTTTACCCTTTTTCATTAAGGTATTTGTTTACCTTCAAGGAGTTCATTTGTCGTGTTACGATCGCGACTAATCGTTCCTTCATCGGTGATGACGGACACCTTTTTACCGTTCACATATGGTTTTACAGCTTTTTGAACCGCTTTTTTCGTTTCGGCTGCTCGGCTATGATCAACTAAATCAATCGCAATCATGACCGAATTACCATAGATCACGGAATGAACGTTTTGTACGTTGTTTACCGATTCTGCCTTTTGCTTGATCTGATTGGTGATTCTTCCAAGTGTTGCCGAATCATGGGCAGCATCATTGCCGGTGTACTTCACATTTAAGTGATTGTGGTAATTCACATCTCCCGTACTAAATCGATTGTCTTTCATGAAAAAATTATGATCATGGTTCGCAAGAGGTTTGGTTGGATTCGGAGGGTTCCCATTTTCATCCTTCGTCTGGAGCAGCTGTCTCCGTTGATCCCTTTGATAATTTCCCTCATCCCCAAGCGAATGATCCATCATTTCCGTCAGTGGTCCATCGTTATCGATAAGAAACCCATTGTTATTATTTGGATGTTTTTCATTTGAGTAATACCCCATCGGACGTGCTACGTTATTATCGTTGTTGTTATTTACACCAGCACGATCTGAATTTGCACAACCTGCCAGCCCCATGATACACAGAGCAGAAAGAGGAATCATCCACGGCTTCTTGTTCAAGCGAAAAACCCCCTCAAAGAACATCATGAGCATAGAAAATATGCTCATTCTTAGGTTGTTCTCAGAAGGAATTTTCATTCTGCCAGAAAGCGGAAGCATCTTATTTGACCATCTTTTTCAGCTCGTTGAAAAACTTTCTGCGTAAATGAAATTGGTTGATTGTCAATTCCATTACATACTTTGTCTTAGAAGGTTTTGTATGAGAATTTTCCCTGATTAAACGGTTCCATTCACGAAAAATATCGGATGGGTATGCCAACGCATATAAAAAGGCTTTTTCCTTTAAAAACTTTTGGAATGGATCAAACTCATGAAGTCGCTCGAATGACCAATTCAAGTAGGGCAAAATCCGGTTTGCATATTGTAAATAGTCTAGGACTTCAGGACCAACTTGAATTAAATCAAAATCAATTAAATTTAAAGCCCCGGAGGCATCGCGTAAGAAATTATGGTGCGCTACATCCCCATGAAGGATAACAAAAGGTTCTTTTTCAAAAAAGGTATTATTTGTAGTAATCCCATCCAATGACCATTTTGCCCATTCTAACATTTCAGTAAGATAGGTTTGGTTTATGAAATACTCTAAAATGGGAAGATTATTCATAAAAATAGCCGAACGCTCCTGAAATTTCCCAATCAGGTCGCCTTTTGAAATTAAAGTCCGGTAGCGTGTTTCAAAGGTTGCGGTGACCTCGTGAAATTCTTCTAACAGTTTTAAACCCTCGACAATGTTTTCTTTTGAATTGTACGAAAAAGCGGTTTTATGGGGTTCAATATACTCGATCACACCATAATGGGTCCCTTCATAATAAAGGGGTTCATTGACTGGCTGGACAAACAGATAGGTTTTGCTAAAGCCCTCATTTTTTAAAGTTGTTGCAAAGGTTTCCTGCAGCTTTAGTCTTCTATTTGAACGATAACCTTTGATGATATAGATATTTTTTTTCGTTTTTACGTAAAAAACTTTCTTTCGAATAGGAACAAATTGCTTAATTTTTTCATGGAACTTTGATTGGAAATAAGAGAGGAGACGATCCAAATAAGCATCGTCTCCCATTTTGTTAGTTCTCGCCATTGCTCTCATCATCAAATCGGGGCATCCCGTATGCTCCTGATCCTTCTGGTCCAATCCCATAAGGATTCATATACGGTGGCTGCGCGACATTGACAGGTCCAGTATAGGGTGCGCTATAAATAGGTGGAGTGGTTGGGACAAAATTTGGAACTGATTCCTTAGCCGGTCCGCCACATCCACAATCCCCTAAAGCTCCTGTTCCGACAGGAAATCCACCTGCCGCTCCTGTCATTTCCGGTGTTTCAAAAGCAGATCCCATTGGCGGGTAACCGTATGGGGTTTGCCCGTATGGCGATCCTGGGCCGTATGGTGTTCTTCCTGCAGCTGGGTTCACAGCACCCGGAGCTGTTGGATATTCTCCTTGAAAGCCCATCTGTGGCCCACCTGGGTATCCGGCTTGCATTCCCCCAGGGTAAGCCTCAGGATATCCGGCAGGTGCTCCTTGGTATCCTCCATGCATTCCTCCTGGGTAAGCCTCAGGATATCCTACAGGTGCTCCTTGGTATCCGCCAGGCATTCCTCCCGGGCCCTCATATCCTGCTGGTGCTCCTTGGTATCCGCCAGGCATTCCTCCCGGGTAACCCTCATATCCTGCTGGTGCTCCTTGGTATCCTCCATGCATTCCTCCCGGGTAGCCCTCATATCCTGCAGGTATGCCTCCCTGATATCCTGCCGGAGCAGCTGGGTAACCTGCTGGTGCAGCTGGATATCCTACTGCACCTGGATACCCTTCCGGATAACCCGTTGGCGCAGCTGGTCCTGCTGGCATTTGCGGGTAACCCCCTCCCGGATATGGGGCAGGATTTTGTGCCCCCATCACTGCTCCCGGATTAAAGCCCGGATTCATAACCGGCATTTGCGGCATAAAGGATGAGGATTCATCAGCAAAATGTGGTGCAAAGGGTGCTCCTGCAACAGTTGGTGCCATACCAGGTGCTGGGAATGCGCCCGGATAGGCTCCTGCTCCAGGTGCTACTGGATAAGCGCCTGGATTTCCTGGATAACCGCCTTGCATACCTGGATAGCCACCTTGCATACCCGGATAGCCGCCACCTTGTGGATATGGCATCATATATGGCTGTGGGTAGTATTCCAATGGCGGACAGAATCCTGGTCCTGGCATTACAGGTGTTATCGGAACACATGGCTCACATGGCTGCTCAACTGGTGCCTCCACAGGTGGAGGTACAGGTATTTCTTTTTTCGGTACTTCCTTTATTTCCGGTAAAATATTTGCCGGTTTTGGCGGCAGCTCCGGTTTTACCGTCATATTTGTCATGTTTGTCATATAATAATTATTAATATCGATTTCTGGGACAACTGGGAGAGGCATTTTTGGAGTATAAGGTACTTTTGGTGCTTCCTTAATAATTGGCTGTTCTTTTATTGGAACTTCCTTAATCGGCATTTCTTTCACTGGCATTTCTTTCACTGGCATTTCTTTCACTATAGGCTTTTCCTTGGCAAATGGGTGCTCGACAAGTGGCATTTCCTTCTTAGCTCCTAAATTGATGGCAGCTTCCGGTTTCCCTACAGGTGCTTCTTTCTTTACCATTCCCCCTGTTGTCGGGACTTTCACTTTCATACCGGGCATAATCATATCAGGGTTGCTGAGCTGGGAATTCATCTTTTTCAGCTCTTCAAAATTCACGCCGTACTTCTTGGCGATCTTCCAAAGAGTATCCCCTTTCTGTACGATATGGATCTTCACTCTGATTTCCCTCCTATGCATAAGTCCATATAGTCTATGTGGAAATGGGCAAAGTGCTATCATTCTTCACAAAAACATATGCTTTTTTTTGGAGAAATATGAGTTGGACCCTGATGAATTATTTTATAGCCGCTGAAAATGTTGGCGTATTCAATTCGCTGATAAAGTAAGAAAATCCGCTGATAAACCGCTTCGATTCGCTGATAAATATTAAAAATTCGCGGATAAAATCTTCTTCTATATGAAAAAAGAGATACATTTTAAAAATGCATCCCTTTTAACAGGTATTTATGAATTTGCTAGCATTCTTTCTAAAGCTAATTTCGCATTCTCCGCAGTTTCTGCATCAACCTTAATCAGATTATGGTTAGAGTTATCCTCTAAAGTGTCCAGGCTCCATACCAAGTGCGGCAAATCAATTCGATTCATTGTCATACATGAACACATGTGAGGGTTTAATGAAACAATGTTTTTATCTGAATTAGTTTGAATAATTCGATTTACAAGATTCATTTCCGTTCCAATGGCCCAAGATGATCCCGGCTCCGCATTTTCAATTGTTTTAATAATATAGCTGGTCGATCCAGCCATATCAGCCAATTTGACCACTTCATGACGGCATTCCGGATGGACAATTATTTTTCGATCAGGGAACTGACTCCTAGTATCTATTACATTTTGAACAGTGAAGCCCATATGAACAGAGCAATGCCCTTTCCAAAGAATGATTTTAACTTTTGAGACATCATCACCATCAAATTCTAAGTTATTTGTAATTGGATTCCATACAGCCATTTCATCCAAATCGATGCCTAGATCAACGGCAGTATTGCGGCCTAAATGCTGATCGGGTAAAAAGAGAATTCTTTCCTTCTGATTAAATGCCCATTTGAGCATCGTATGAGCATTAGAAGAAGTGACAATGGCACCGCCATTTTCCCCAACAAAGGATTTAATGGCAGCAGTTGAGTTGATATAAGTTAAAGGAAGAATGGTTTCTCCAAATATTTCTGTAAGCTTCTCCCAGGCTCTGTCAGTTTGCTGCTCATCGGCCATATCGGCCATCGAGCAACCTGCGCGCATATCCGGCAAAATTACCTTTTGTTCATCTCTAGTAAGAATATCGGCAGTTTCCGCCATAAAATGGACTCCGCAAAAAACGATAAACTCCGCTTCCTTATTCTCAGCCGAAATCTGGGCCAATTTTAAGGAATCGCCAGTGGCATCAGCAAACTGAATAACTTCATCCTTTTGATAATGATGACCTGGGATAAACAGCTTGGACCCTAGCTTATTTTTTACTTCCCGTACCCGTTCTTCCAATGCTTCTCTTGACATTTGTTTATAAATTTCCGGTATCATTCGATTTTTTTGTAAGGCTGCTAGCATGCTCATCTTGTTCCACCCCTTAGTTCCATTTCACTTTTACACTAATATCAAGTGCTTTATACGAATGGGTTAAAAAGCCCAAAGAGATATAATCCACACCAGTATCCTGATAGGATGCCAGGGTACTTAATTGAATTCCGCCGGAAGCTTCCGTGATAATTCCAGCAGGAACTAATTTAATTAATTCCTTAATTTCTTCAGGAGTACGGTTATCAAACATAATGACATCCGCCTTAGCGTTTACCGCTTCGATTACCTGTTCTTCCGTTTCTACTTCGACTTCGATTTTTACCATATGACCGGCATTTGCTCTTGCTGCTTCAACTGCCTTCGTAATGGAGCCTGCAAAGGAAATATGATTATCTTTAATCATGATTCCGTCGTATAAACCAAAGCGGTGATTGTAGCCGCCGCCACAGCGAACTGCATATTTTTCAAGCATTCTTAATCCTGGTGTTGTTTTTCTTGTGTCACATAGTTTGGTATGAGTGCTATTAAGCGTTGTTACAGCATTCTTCGTTAAAGTGGCGATTCCGCTCATCCGCTGCACCAAATTAAGCACAACTCGTTCCCCTTTTAATAGGTCTGCAATTTTTCCTGTGGCCGTTGCGAGCTGCTGCCCTTTTTCAATAGCCTCTCCATCCCTTACAAAAACCTGAGTCGTGACTTGCGGGTTTAAAACTTGAAAACCGGTTCTAATGATTTCTTCTCCGCTAAAAATTCCATTATCCTTTGATAAAAACACTATTTCCCCATCGGTATCGTCTGAGAAAATCAAATCAGTCGTTATATCCTGTTCCCCGATATCTTCAATAAAAAATTGTTCAAGTTGCGAGCGCAGTTTCAATGTGTTCATTTCTCTTCTCCACTTCCCGTTTTTGAATGATTGATTTCTTTAACCAATTTTTATCATCCTCATAAGGGTAATCACTTCGATAGTGACCGCCACGGCTTTCCGTTCTTTTTAATGCCGAGTCCGTGATGAGTTTTGCAATGGTCAGCATAAACATTTTGTTAATGTCTTCAACGCTGTTTGAATCTAATCGGTCAACGGTTTCCCACTGATTCAGCCAATCTTTTTGTTTTTTCAAATCAAGCTCATTGCGAACAATCCCGACTCGTTCCATCATCATTTCTTTTACGTGCTGAACGTCTGGCAGATTTACCTTTACTTGTGTTGATTGGTTTTGAAATTGAGCTGGTTCGATAAACTCGGTTTTTGCTGTGTTCAGCCATTCTGACAATTTTTCTCCTTGATACAAACCTTCCAGCAAGGAATTGCTGGCCAATCGGTTCGCCCCATGAAGACCGGTACAAGCCGCCTCGCCAATGGCATAGAGACCTTCAATCGAGGTACGTCCAATGAGATCGGTTTTGATACCTCCCATTAAAAAATGACTTCCCGGTGCTACTGGGATTCTACCTTCAGAAATGGCAATTCCATGTTTCTCACAATTCGAAGTAATGGTTGGAAATCTTTTTATGAAATTGCTAATTCTACTTATATCTAAATAAATTTTCATTCCCTGTTTAAGATAGCTATAAATGGTTTGCGAAACAACATGCCTAGGTGCCAGGTCTTTTAATGGATGGATTCCTTCCATGATGGGACTTCCATCTTCTGTAACCAAGATGGCACCTTCACCACGTACGGCTTCAGATATTAACCCTCTTGTTTCACCATTAATATATAAAAGCGTAGGATGAAACTGGATAAATTCCATATCTACAATTTCGGCACCCGCTAAATACGCCATAGCAATCCCATCGCCGCTGACGGTTTCAGCATTCGAAGTGTACGGATAAAGCTGACCGCAGCCTCCTGTTGCCAGAATTACATGACTGGCGTAATAGTGCTCAATGTATCCATTTAATTTTTTCGCTTTGACACCTATACACCGTTTATTTTTTAAAATTAATTCAAATGCGAAGCTATTTTCTTCAATTTGGACATTTTCTTTTACCTTGCTGATGAGATGCTCCATCACGTTCTTTCCGGTTGCATCCCCGCCACCGTGAACAATTCTTTTTTCACAGTGGGCCCCTTCCATTCCTAGAAGTAACTCACCATTTTGATCCCTGTCAAATACATCACTTTGATTTGAAAGGTTTTTAATCAGCGTGGGAGCAGCGTTGATGATTTCTTTCACCGTTTCCGGATGATTGTGATATCTTCCAGCTTCAAGCGTGTCCATAAAATGCTTGTCAGGGTGGTCGTTGTCACCTAGTGCCGCAGCAATCCCCCCTTGGGCCAAGTAAGAATTCGCCGTCCTTATTTTTGACTTTGTGATAATTCTCACATTTAATTCCTGATTTAAACGGACTGCCAGCTGTAAAGCTGCTACTCCGCTTCCAATAATTAACACATCAGTACATTTCATGTTTTGACCCTCCTGGTTTTACAGGTGTCTTGACATATATATTTACACAGATTTACACTAATATCAAGTATTTTTTAAGGTTAGGAGAATCCGAGAATGATTTATTTTGATTATGCAGCGACAACGCCTTTAGATCCTGAAGCAGCCAAGGTTTACCTGCAAGCAGCTACGGAGTTTTATGGGAATTCAAGCAGTCTCCATGACATTGGCGGTAATGCTTCTGCGTTACTTGAAAATTGTCGGGAAGAGTTAGCCAAACTAGTAAATGTAGATAAAAGCGGGTTATTTTTTACAAGCGGCGGTTCGGAAAGTAATTTTATAGCGATTGAAGCCTTATTGTCTGCTCCTAAAAAACAAGGAAATCATATTATTTCAGGTGTGGCAGAACATTCATCCATCCACGGTACTTTAAATCGACTCAAAAGAATGGGGTATGAAATCACACTTCTACCTTTAAATTCGTCCGGATTAATCGATATCGGGGAGCTTGAGGATGCAATTAGACCTGAAACAGTGTTAATTACAATCCAGCATGTAAATTCTGAAATTGGTACGATCCAGCCGATTGAAAAAATTGCACATATTTGCAAGGAAAATAACATTCACTTTCATAGCGATTTTGTTCAGTCTTTTGGAAAAATCAATCTTTCTATGGTGGCTCCGCTGCTCAGCAGCTTTTCATTTTCCGGGCATAAAATCTATGGTCCCAAAGGTGTCGGCGGCGTTTATATTGATCCAAGCATTTCTTGGCGCCCTTTTTTCCCGGGAGGTTCTCATGAGAAAGGGCTAAGACCGGGGACAGTTAACGGACCAGGAATTGCAGCCATGACAGTTGCTGCTCAACAAATATTCCCCTCTATTTCAGAAACTTTTTATCATTATGCGGAGCTCCGGAAGGCATTTCTAGAAGCACTTCGTCCGATTAAAGAATGGGTTCAAGTTTTTGAGGCGGAAGGTGCTCAGCTGCCTTCGATTATCGGTCTCCGGGTGGCAGGGATTGAGGGTCAATGGGTGATGTTAGAATGTAATCGTCTCGGATTTGCGATTTCTACCGGAAGTGCCTGCCAAGTGGGGATGCAGTCCCCATCGAAGGTAATGAAGGCTTTGGGAGTTAGCGATGAGCAGGCAAAGGAATTTATTCGGATATCATTTGGGCGGTTAACAAGCATAGAGGATGTTTTGGAGCTTGGGAAAGCGCTCGTTGGGATTGTTAAGGAATATAAAGGCACGGTAGTTATTTAAAAAGAGTAAATTATGTTATGCTAAAAACAATCGATATGAGGTTGACGGGGTTACTATTTAAGGGTTTAAGGACTAGTAACCCTAAATAGTAAACCCTTTGAAATTTCTAGGAGGTCTTGTATGGAACAAAAGAAAATCTTAGGGGAGGAACGGCGAACCCTGATCCTTCAACTGCTGAAAGAAAGTACAGTGCCGCTGACTGGCAGTGATTTAGCAAACCGGACAAACGTCAGCAGGCAGGTCATCGTTGGAGATATTACCCTTCTTAAGGCAAAAAATGAACCAATTATCGCCACAAGCCAAGGCTACCTATATTTACATCAAAATGCCGGAAACCCTGCATTTGAAAGAACAATTCCCTCTTTTCATAAACCGGAAGATACGGAAAAGGAGCTCAACCTGTTGGTGGACCTTGGTGTATTGGTCAAGGATGTTAAAATCGAACATGCGATATACGGGGATTTAACGGCATCCGTAATGGTTTCAAACCGCAAGGAAGTTAAACAATTTATCGAAAACCTAAAATCGACCAAAGCAGCATTACTGTCGGAATTAACCGGCGGCATCCATCTTCATACCATTTCAGCTCCAAGTGAAAAGACACTTGACGAAGCAGAAGCAGCCTTAAAACGAGAAGGCTTTTTAATGGAATTTTAAAAGATCCGGAAACATGTTTCCGGATCTTTTTTTAAAAACTCTGAAAGTTCACAAGATACCTAATCCAACTCCACCATCAACGAAGGATAGCTTCCTAAAACCTTTACTCCGCAGCCGAGCGCCTCTAATTCAGCCATCGCCCCGGGAATCAACACCTCATCAAGCTTCATTTCGATATCAATAATGAAAAAGTAATTGCCTATACCGGTCTTCATCGGTCTCGATTCAATTTTCGAAAGGTTTAATTTCCTCCAGGCAAAAGCAGATAACACCTGATGGAGCGCTCCGGCATGGTCGGCTGGAAGAGTCACCATGATTGTCGTTTTGTCGGTAGCATTCGCAGCTTCCATTAACGGTAAATCCACTTTTTTATTAGAAAGAATAAAAAAGCTCGTTTGATTAAAGTTAAAATCATGGATGTTTCTTTGAACAATCTTTAGCCCGTATTCCTTCGCAGCTAACTCATTGGCAATCGCTGCTGCCTGCCATTCAGGATGATCCATAACCATTTTTGCCGCCGCAGCCGTTGATGTTACACTTTCAAAAGGAACACCCTTAAACTGCGTATGTAAAAACTTATGACACTGGGCAATGGCATGGGAATGGCTGTAAATATGCTTTACATCCTGCCAAAGCTCCTGATTCGAAGGATGCACCATCAAATGCTGTTTAATCGGAATGGTAATTTCTCCAACAATCGGGATATCCACTACCCTGGTTAAATAATCCAAAGTAATATTTACAGAACCCTCGAGGGCATTTTCAATTGGAACAACCGCTAACTCTACTCTTTCATCAGCAACCGCATCCATGCATTCCGGAATCGTCCGGAACGGTTCAAGCTCATCTTCTGAAAAAACACTCATCACCGCAATTTCGGTGAACGTTGCCTTTGGTCCTAAGAAACCTACCTTCACTTTTTCTCCACTCCCTCGTTCTCATTTCTAATAAAAGAAAGCTAGGAGCAGCTTTCACAAGGAACAATCCTGCCCCTTATGCACCTGTTCCCAGCACTTCCACATTCTCTACAAATTCGAGCTTTTTTAATTCAGTTAATAACTCATCAATTTCCATGGTCATGTTCCCCGTATTCATGGAAAGCGTCACATTCGCCCGGCCCTGGAGCGGGATGGTTTGGTGAATCGTTAACAAGTTACAGCCTGACGAAGCAACAACACTTAGCAATTTCGAAAGGGTACCGGAACGATCTTCTAAATGAAAAAAGAGCGAGACCAATTTTTCTTTTTTAATCGACGAAAAAGGAAAAACAGTATCCCTATATTTATAAAACGCGCTTCGGCTTAAATCGGTTTGCTGGACAGCTTCCTGGACGGATTCCACCTTACCTCGTTCAAGCAATTCCTTCGCATCAATCGTTTTTTTCATTGCCTCCGGAAGAACATCCTCACGTACTAAATAGAATTTTTTCTCTGCTCTATTCTTTTTCATCTCTATACCTCCAACCACCAAGGAAGGCTACTCTATAAATTCAAATTCAAACTCCAGCAATTTTACGATATCCCCATCTTTTGCTCCTCTTTGCCTTAAGGCATCATCCACCCCAAGACCTCGAAGCTGCCGCGAAAAACGGCGGACAGATTCTTCACGAGAAAAGTCTGTCATCTTAAACAGCCTTTCCACCTTTTCACCGGAAACTACAAATGAACCATCTGGCTCTCTCGTAATTTTAAAGTGATCAGGATCCTTCTCGTGTTTATATAGGACACGATGTACACCTGTTTGTTCCTCTTCATGCTCAAGAGGGAATTCCGGTGTCTCCTCCAATTTATCGGCAATCGCAAATAACAAATCGCGCAGCCCTTTTCTCGTTAAAGCAGAAATTGCAAAAATTGGATAATCATCTTCCAAGCGCTCTTTAAACTTTTGCAGATTTTCTTCCGCATCCGGCATGTCTATCTTATTCGCAACAATAATTTGCGGACGCTCGGTCAGCCTTAGATTATATTCTTTTAATTCCTTATTAATTGTCAAATAATCCTCGTACGGATCTCTGCCTTCTGTCGCTGCCATATCAATGACATGGACAATGACACGGGTCCTTTCGATATGCCGTAAAAATTGATGGCCAAGGCCTACACCTTCATGGGCCCCTTCAATCAATCCAGGTAAATCAGCCATGACGAAACTTCGGTTATCTTCCGTTTCCACCATGCCAAGGTTAGGAACAATCGTCGTAAAATGATATTCGGCAATTTTCGGTCGAGCCGCTGAAACAACCGATAATAAAGTGGATTTCCCCACACTTGGGAACCCAACAAGCCCAACATCAGCGAGCAATTTTAATTCAAGGATTACATCGCGCTCCTGGCCCGGCTCACCGTTCTCAGCAATTTCCGGAGCCGGATTGGCCGGTGTGGCGAAACGGTTATTTCCCCTGCCGCCACGGCCGCCTTTAGCAATAACAGCACGTTGTCCATGTTCAACAAGGTCAGCAATGACTTCCTTTGTTTCTGCATCGGTCACAACCGTTCCCGGCGGTACCTTGACAACCATATCCTTTGCATTTCTTCCATGCATGCTTTTTGACATGCCATGCTCCCCGCGCGGTGCCTTAAAATGACGCTGGTAGCGGAAATCCATTAAGGTGCGCAAACCTTCTTCAACGACAAATACGACGTTTGCACCCTTTCCGCCGTCCCCGCCTGCAGGACCGCCATTTGGAACATATTTTTCACGGCGGAATGCGACCATACCATTGCCGCCATCTCCACCCTTAACATATACTTTCACTTGATCGACAAACATTTTGTTGTAGACCTCCCGTCTGCATTTAACAAACTGATCTACCGACGAGAATCGCGAAGCCTATCCTCTTTTTAAAAAAGGCATAAAGACTTCTAATGCGAGTTCGTTTTCAGAGAATTCCTTTACCTCATAAACCAGTTCAGGTCCTTGGGATTCAGAAAGGAATTGTTCAATCAGTTCACTTTTTATTATTATCCCGCTAAAATCGAAAAAGAAACGAGCACCATCAATTTGCGGGTCAATGGTAATCGATAAATGGTTTTCACCAAAAACTTCAATTGCTTGATTTAAATGTAAAAATAAGGACTTTGTCCAATTTGTTAATAATAAATCATCTGTTTTTATAAAATCCCCATCGGAAAGAACCTCGAATTCTAGCTGAAAATGGTGTTGATCCCAATTGGATTTTAAAAGCAATGAAGCAAACATCGGCATCTGTAAATTGGAGAGCTTTGATTCCTGCTGCGTGTCAATGACAATCTCATCGATGATTTCTTTAGCCCGATCAATTTTATTTAAATCTAAATTTCCTTTTATCAATTGCAGCCGATTTAACCAATCGTGCCGCGAATGCCGAAGCACTTCAACAATATCTAGATCCTTCATTCCCTGCACTCCCACATTAATTGTCCGATAACCGTTTTCTGATAGTATATCAAAAAAGCAACCATGAGTAAGCGTTTTTTTGCGAATTATGTCCAAATGAGGAAAAAAAGCGGCTTTTATGAAGAAGTACTTATGGAGTTTCGGATGATTTCCCATCATTCCAATTGGCAATTTTTTTCTCATACCTGCAAAAATAAAACTCTAACCAACCGGTTAGAGTTTTATTAAAAGCTTAAGCTTCTTGAGCTACTGGATAAACGCTCACTTTCTTGCGGTCACGACCTAAACGTTCGAATTTTACAACGCCGTCGATTTTTGCAAAAAGAGTGTCGTCTCCGCCGCGGCCTACGTTTTCACCTGGGTAAATCTTTGTACCGCGTTGACGGTAAAGGATTGAACCACCAGTTACGAATTGACCGTCTGCACGCTTAGCACCAAGGCGCTTTGCGATAGAGTCACGTCCGTTCTTTGTAGAACCTACTCCCTTTTTAGATGCAAACAACTGAAGATCTAATTTTAATAACATTTATTCCACCTCCTGCTTTTTGAAGGTAATTTTTATGTGCGTTCCGTACTCTTCTTCAATCGTTCGTAATGAAACGACCATACCTTCGAGAAGAATCTGGATTTTCTCATGTATGTCAGCTGATAAATGATCAGGAATGACACAGCGGAGAAAACCATCTCCCTGTTCAATCATTGGTGTCACACCTGTAATGGCATGAACAGCATTGATTGCTCCAACCGAAACGGCAGATGCGCCTGCACAGACGATATCCTTGCCGCGGTCGGCAAAAAAAGCATGTCCGCTTATTTCGAAGGATTGAATTTCACCGGAATGATTACGATCAATCGTAATTCCAATCATCTATATTTCAACACCTTACGCGTTGATTTTCTCGATGACTACTTTAGTGTATGGTTGACGATGACCTTGCTTCTTACGGTTGTTTTTCTTCGCTTTGTACTTGAAAACGATGATTTTCTTCGCACGGCCTTGTTTTTCAACTTTAGCTGTAACAGTAGCGCCTGCAACAACAGGGCTTCCTACTTTTACATTTTCACCGCCAACGAAAAGAACCTTGTCAAAAGTAACTGTTTCGCCTGCTTCTGCATCTAATTTCTCAATGTAGATCGCTTGGCCTTCTTCAACTTTCAATTGCTTACCGCCAGTTTCAATAATTGCGTACATGAACTGCACCTCCTTATAAACTCAGACTCGCCATACACAGGCGTTTATGCTTGGCATAAAACTTACTACCTGTTCTGTGCGGTTGTAGCACGGGTGCTACAAACATAACATTAAGATACTAACATATTTTAAACGAAAGTGTCAATAGAAATCGCCAGCTTTTTGGGCTATCTCACTTTCTTCACCAAATTGTTTTAAAAGATAATAATGGCTTGGATTTGGCTTCACGGAAAAATAAACCTTAAAGTGAAGAGATTCTTCTAAAAATTCAAGATGACCGGTCATTACCTCTTTTACCTCTTTTGTCGTTTCAACCAGCACGGCTTCAAAATCCCCGTTCCTGTGCTCGACTAACTCCCTCTCGAGCCGAAAGGCTACCGTTTCCGGGCTTAAAATCCTGCCCGTTCCCTCACAAACGGGACATTTAACCGTTAACGCTTCTGACAAGGAAACCTTTGTTTTCTTTCGTGTCAGCTGCAAAATGCCTAGTGGCGTATAGCCAATCAATTTAATACGGTTCTCATCTTTATTTTGTTCAAAAACCTCCAGTACCGACTGCTTGTCCTGCTCTCGATGCATATCAATAAAATCAATCAGGACAATGCCGCCAATGTCACGAAGGCGCAGCTGCCGGCAAATTTCCTTTGCTGCCAAAAGGTTTGTTTTTAAGACGGTTTCCTGATAGTCGCTTTTTCCGGAGAACTTGCCGGTATTCACATCAATAATCGTTAATGCTTCCGTTTCATCGAAAATAAGATAGGAACCATTTTCGAGCCAAACGACCCGTTTGAGCGCTTTATCGATTTCATGCTCAACTCGGTTCACCGCGAAAATATTTTCCTTCCCGCCGTAATAGCTCACCGTGGTGGATTGTTTGTGTTCTTCTAATATTCTTTTTAATAGCAGATCATCTACGATGACTTCGCCGTTATCCATACTTGCCATCATTTCAATTAGCATTTCAACGAACGTATCTTTTTGAAAAATTAACCCGGGCTTTTTTAAGGTTTCAGCCTGCTTTATTAGTTCAAGATGTTGAACTCTTAGTTGTTCAAGTTCTTGATGTATTTCCTCTTCTGGTGCAAATACACTTGAGGTGCGATAAATAATTCCCTCGTCCGCTGTTTTTAGCTGATGGCCAATCCTGCGGAGTCTAGCTTTCTCGTGATCATCAGCAATTTTTTTCGATACCGCCACATAGCGGCCTTGCGGCATGTAGATGAGATGATTTCTCTGGATTTCGATAATCCCTGTTACCCGCATCCCTTTTGTTCCTGTCGCATCTTTGTTCACCTGTACTAGCAGCTTTTCGCCTTGATGAACAAATGTGGAGATGCCCTTTTTTTCTTTTATTTTATCTAATGATAAAACATAGGAGGGCAGCAGGTCCCTGTGCAAATAGGCGTGTTTTTCTTCGCCAATGTCGACAAATACTGCATTCATTCCGGGGAGTACCTTTGAAACGGTCCCATAATAAATATTACCGACCAAAGAACGCTGCTCTGGCCGGTCAAAAACCATTTTTTCAACCTTATGATTTCGGATGAAAGCAAATCTTTTTTCTCTTGACTGATAATTGATGACTAATTGATCCAATCGGGCGGCCCCACTTTATATATGATGCATTTATTATACCTTTTTTGGAGGAGGAGAGCCAACTGACGGATAAGTTTCTCTTACTATCGTATAGACTACGCCAACTGGCGGATAAGCTGCTTTTACTGTCGGATGGACTACGCTTATTGGCGCAGTCTGATCTAACTGGCGCTAAACCGCATTTTACTAGCGGAATGGCCCCATACCCGCTTCTCAAAACATAAACAACAAATCACTGACTTTGTCGGTTAAGCGTTTTTCTGTGAAATAAGCATGCAATAGCTCATTTTCATCTAACATTCCTTTTTCCATACCGTTCCCCTCAACAATAATCGGATGCTTGCACCCGCGTTGAAATTTTTCAAGGACATGAATTAACAAATCATGTTCGTTCGCTTGAATCGGTTTTAATGAGTGCAGATCACTTTTCTTGCCATAATAGCGTTCAAGCAGAAAGCGCATGAAAATAAAACGCCGCTGCTTCCACTCGTGGTAAAGCGAGAAATACAGAAACGCGATAACCACCCAGACATTGAGATGATACGGAGCGGTAAAAAGAATCAGCAACGAGAAAATGGTGAGACTGAAAAAGGAAATCTGCAATGTCATTCGGTGTGCGAATGGAAACGACTTTTTGAGTGACATCAATAAAAAGACTAACTTACCGCCATCAAGCGGCCATACCGGAAAAAGATTAAAGATGAAAATCATTAAATTGTATTGAAAAAATAAATAAAATAAATCCGCAGGGACCAAGGAAAAGGAATAAAGCAAAAAGCCAAGGCCGACCATCCAAACATGCTGCAAAGGGCCTGCAAGGACGACAATGGCCTCTTCCCTTAACGGACGATTGCCATGTTCATCCATTTCAGCGACTCCGCCAAACGGCAGGAGAGTTATTTTTTTTATTCTCCATGAAAAAAATGAAGCTGCAGCCGCATGCCCCATTTCATGTATAAAAATAATTCCTAACAAGAGACAAACCTCTCGAAAATGTGCTGTTGCAATAGAAAGTGCAACGACAATCCATAACAGCGGATGAATATAAACCTGTTGAAGTAAATCTCTCACTCTACTCAAAGCGGATCACCTGGACCGGGTCGATAAAATCATCCCCCTTTTTAATGGCAAAATAGTACTTACCCTTGGATTTCTCTTCACTCGATGAAACCGTTCCGACCACTTTTCTTTTTTCCACATAATCATAAAGTTTGACTTGAATATCCGCTAAGTTACCATACCAGGTTTCTGTTCCATCAGAGTGCTGGATAATGACGGTCTTTCCGATACCATCCTTTACACCTGAAAATGTAACAGTTCCCCCGTTCATCGCTCTGACCGAAGCTCCGTTTGCCGTTTCAATCATAATTCCCTGGCCGTTTTTCTCAAAGTTTTCTAGAACTTTACCGGTTGCAGGCATAGCAGGCTTTTCTGCTGTTTCTGTTTCCGTTTGCTTTTCTTTTTTCGGTTCATTGAAAGGCAGCAAGGCAAGTGGTTTGCCAAACTTTTCTTCATACCACTGGGATACTACAGCAAATTTAAACTCCTTGTCCATCGTAGTTCGGACTACATCCCGGGCTTGGTTAAATGTTGCAGTCTGGTTTCGAAATAAAATTGCTACTACTAAAAAAAGACACACTGAAGCGAGTATTTTAAAAATAAATACTTCCATGCGAAACAACGGGTGCCCTTCGTCATCAGGTCCACTTCCATAGGAAGATACATGATTGAACCCGTACTTTTCTTCTTCCCCAGGCCAAGCCAGCTGGCGGTCTGGATTTTTTTCTTGCATGCCTAGTTCTTTTTTCCGTTTATTGATTCTTTTGCGTATTTCATCCGGTGTCGACCGCGCCATATCCATCAACCCTTTTCCCACTTTTTGTACAAGTTTATGAAAGAGATTTAAGGAGTATGACTCTTCAAAAAAATCCTTGGTTTGATATCTGGACATGTGGATGGTGGTGGAAAGTATTTCCGCAAATTTGGAAAGTATTTTACCTAAACTGGAAAGTAATTTAATAAAAGTGGAAAGTAAATCTTGAGATATCATTTAAAATAGGACCCTAGACATAGAATTCCTGAAAAATCGGTCATATTTTTCTAGATTAGTGATAAAAGTTACCTCATTTAGGGGTCTTTAGCTAACTTGCAGAGTTTAAAAAAGGTTGTGGAAAGTATTTTACCTAAACTAGAAAGTAATTTAATAAAAGCGGAAAGTAAACACCCACATTAAAAAAGCCTGTCCACGCCCTGTGAACAGACTTACAAATCTATAAATTATCTCACACCGAAAAACCTTTTAAGCTTTGTAAACATACCTTTATTCGGTTCTTCTAAGGACTGGAGAGGAATGGATTCGCCAAGAATTCTTCTGGCAATATTCCGATAAGCAAGCGATGCTTTACTGTTTGGATCCATCGCAATCGGCTCCCCGTGATTACTCGCACGAATAACTTCCTCATCATCCGCCACAATCCCAAAAAGCTCAATCGACAAATGCTGGGTGATTTCATCTACATCCAGCATATCGCCGTTTTTCATCATTTGGTTACGAATCCGGTTAATCACTAATTTCGGCGGCTCCATATGTTGTTCTTTTTCAAGAAGACCTATCACTCGGTCCGCATCGCGAATAGCAGAAGCCTCTGGGGTAGTAATCACAATCGCTTTATCAGCCCCGGCAACAGCATTCTGAAAACCCTGCTCAATACCAGCCGGGCAATCGATAATAATATAATCATAGTCTTGTTTTAGTTGGGTAATTAACTCTTTCATTTGCTCCGGTTTCACCGCAGTTTTATCAACAGTCTGAGCGGCAGGCAACAAATACAATAAATCATCAAAGCGTTTGTCCTTAACCAATGCTTGATGAATTTTACATCTTTTCTCAATGACATCAACAAGGTCATAGATAATACGATTCTCAAGTCCCATTACAACATCCAAATTACGAAGACCAATATCTGTATCCACTAAGCAAACCTTTTTTCCTTGAAGGGCCAGAGACGTCCCAATATTAGCAGAAGTCGTTGTTTTGCCGACGCCACCCTTACCAGATGTAATTACTATAGCTTCTCCCACTTTATTGTCCCCCTTCTAATCTAGTTAAATTAGGTCTTAAATGTATTAAAGCTTGTAATCTATCTACGCTGATTTTTCGGTCCTCATCTATGTAGGCACATTCCATTTCATGTTTTTCTTTTTCTTGGACGATGTCGGGTGCTCGATTTAAGCAATCGCTAATCCTTAACTGTGTTGGCTTCATATTGGATGCCGCAATAATCGCTTCGTCGTTTCCTGTACAGCCTGCATGGGCAATTCCTTTTAATGTTCCCATGATAAAAATATTACCACCGGCCATAACCGTTCCTCCAGGGTTTACGTCACCGATCAACAATAAATCCCCCGGAACCTCTAATACTTGGCCTGAACGGATGATTCTTGAAACCGTTACGACTTCATCTACAGACTTTAACCGTTTGGCTTCCTCTTTCGTGATTACATTTGATTCAATATCATCAACAACCAAATTCTTTTTCTGCCGAATTAGGTTTTTAAGTTCTTCCCTTTGATCATCACTTAAAAATCGGTTTCCTACATTCACCTTTACCGCAAGGAAATGGCTGTCTTCCTCGGTTCTTAGGTTAGTAGAAAGCTTTTCATCCAATTCTTTTTTTAGTTCCTCATAGGAACAGCAGTCATCCAGTTGAAGGACCAAGCCTTCCTTTGTTCCTTTTATCGTTACATTTTGACGTTTTTTCATGGAGAATTTTCACCTCAAGTTTAAAGAAAAGGGCTGCGCCGTCGATCAAACACAAACCCCACAGGATTCAAAAAATGCATGAAAATCATGCATTTAAATGAGTCAGAGTACACGCAATATATAAATTCGACACGCCCTGTCTATTCTCCTCTTTTTTAATTCATTATTCGTCCCGCAATACTTCAGAATATTTTTCAAAATATTTTCTGAAGGGATAGCCGGCCAGAAGTATAAAGATTGCATTAAAAAGTAAGGTTGGGTAAATACGCATTTCGACAAAGCTCATAAAACTAAGCTGTGTCACATGAATTAAGGAATCCATTTCGTACACACCAATCTCTAATAGGCCAATTCCGAAAAGAGAAACGATAAATGCAACAATAATATTGTTTTGCAATACATGCATAATTTTTGCAACGATATAGGCTACAAAAGGATATAGAAAAAGATTTATTCCCAGGATTTCCGTATAAACAATATCAAATAACAGCCCAAAAACAGCACCGTAAATAATGCCGTACTTTCTGCCGCCATAAATAGTTAGAAAAAGAACGGCAGAAAATAAAAAATGCGGAACCCACATTTTATGGGAGCCAAAAAGATCTGCAGGAACCAATTGCACAAAAAGACTTTCTAATATAAATAAAAACAAAAATAAAAGAGGAAGAAGGAATTTTTTCACAATCCCAACCCCTTACTATCAACCAGTCCTACATCAGGCGAAGTCATCGTTCTCGTGATAACCAAAACATTTTGAATATCATAAAAATCCGCGCCAGGTTTTACTAATGCTGTTTGATTCAGACCATATTGGTCCGGTTTCACTTCCACTACCTTCCCAATTGGCAAATCTTTTGGGAACACACCGCCAAGACCTGAGGTGACAACGGTTTGTCCTTTCTTAATTTTCGCCCCTGAGGGAATGGTTTTTACTTGAAGTAATTTTTTCTCGCTGTCAAAGCCTTCAACAAATCCAAACGAATTTTTTTGCCCTTGGACGACAGCTGATATCCGGTTCTTCGGATCCATTGCACTTAATAATTGAACAGTCGAACTAAATTGATTGACGTTTTTTACTTTTCCAATTAGTCCGTTTGCGGTAACAACCGCCATATTTTGCTTGATTCCATTGATTTTACCTTTGTCGATGATAATCATTTCATGCCAGCGATCAGGGTTTCTGCCAATAACGGTAGCTGGCAGCGGTTTAAAATCTCTCAGAGTTTTTTTCTCACCAAGAACGTTTCGTAAATCTTCGTTGTCTTTTTTCAAATCTTGAACCTGTGATTCAAGACTGACAATCTCTTCGACACGTGATTTTAATTCCTTATTTTCTTGATATGTATTTTCTAAATCCTTGAGATTTTCAAAAAAGCCTGCAACAGCATACGCAGGCTTTGAAACCAGGGATTGAACCCAGCCGACCGAGTCTTTAACAAACTGCTCCGGCCAGGTAAGTTTACTCCTCTCCCTCAAAGAAAACCCAATCAATGCCACGAGAATAATAATGCTGAGAAGCAAAACAATCAGTCGTTTATTCAAAAAGAACTGTGGCATGATTTATACACCTCTATATTTTAATAGATAAAAAAGTTTTTGTTTATGAACTTGACAACTATCTAGCTCCAGCGCCTAGGGGCTCTAGGTCATAAGCCAATCCGTCAAGAAGGTCAAAAAACAACCTTCTCGCCGGCTTGTCTTATGCTTGTCGCCCCTGAGCAAGGCGCCTCCGCTTTTATCGTGAGTCTTTCGCTTTATTTTTAAATATGTGAATTTGATCTAATGCTTTACCCGTTCCGATTGCCACACAGTCAAGCGGGTTTTCAGCGATAAGAACCGGCATTTTTGTTTCTTCACTAATCACCTTGTCCAAATTTCGAAGCAGTGCACCACCGCCTGTTAACACGATGCCGCGATCCATAATATCTGCCGCAAGTTCCGGCGGAGTTTTTTCAAGCGTATTTTTCACCGCGTCAACGATGGCATATACGGTGTCTTTTAAGGCAACCGCAATTTCTTTGGCGGTTATTTCAATGGTTTTTGGAAGTCCAGTTAATAAGTCACGGCCGCGGATTTCCATATTTTCAATTCCATCCAGATCACCAGCGGAACCAATTTCCATTTTGATGGTTTCGGCAGTACGATCCCCAATCATTAGATTGTAATTCTTACGAATAAACGAAATAATCGAGTCGTCCATATCATTGCCGGCAGTACGGATGGATTGACTCGTTACGATACCACCAAGGGAAATAATTGCGACCTCTGTAGTTCCGCCGCCAATATCAACTACCATGCTTCCTGTTGGTTCCCAAACCGGGAGATTTGCCCCAATCGCAGCTGCAAATGGTTCTTCAATCGTATAGGCATCTTTCGCCCCAGCTTGACGTGTTGCATCAATTACCGCTCTTTCTTCAACCGCAGTAATTCCCGATGGTACACAAACCATGACATACGGCTTACCTGCAAAAACACCCTTGTTCTTCTGTGCCTGGCTGATATAATGCTTCATCATCTTGGCAGTCGTTTCAAAATCGGCAATGACGCCGTCTTTCATCGGCCTTAAGGCAACAACATTCCCCGGTGTACGGCCAATCATATTCTTCGCATCATTTCCGACAGCAATAATCGATTTTGTATCGGTTTGTAAAGCCACTACGGATGGCTCCCGTAAAACAATTCCTTTTCCTTTTACAAATACAAGTGTATTTGCAGTACCTAAATCAATTCCTAGGTCTCTTGAACCAATTCCAAACATACGTTGTATCTCCCTTTCTGATACGAAAATGCAAATATTCTTAAAGGTAATGTCTTTACCATTTAATCGAACTTTATTGTTTGTAAAAAAAACGTAAAATTCCAAAACAGTCCTAAAAAATCATAACTAATATTATAGCCTAGAGTCAAATAAAAACCTATTGTTATAAATAACCTTTTTCCTTGAGTGAGACAAATTTGTTTTCACCAATGATCAGATGATCTAGGACCTCGATTCCAATCATTTTTCCACACTCAACTAAACGCTTCGTCACCTCAATATCCTCACGGCTCGGAGACGGATCTCCAGAGGGGTGGTTATGCAAAGCGATAATAGAAGCTGCCGAACGTTTTAATGCCTCGCGGAATACTTCCCTAGGATGGACAATCGATGCATTCAAACTACCAATAAAAATGGTTTGTTTATGAAGCACCTGATTTTTCGTATTTAAATACAGGCAGACAAAATGCTCCTGTGACAAAAAGCGCATGTCATTCATAACAAAATTAGCCCCGTCCTCTGGGGAGCGAATAACATAGCGATCATTGTAATTTAGATTGGCAATCCTTCTGCCAATTTCAACAGCAGCAAGAATTTGAATCGCCTTTGCCGAACCAATCCCTTTTATTTCAGTAATTTCTTCCAAGGTGGCCGCTTTCAGCAAACGTAATCCTTCAAAATGGGTTAAAAGGCGATTCGATAATTGCAGGACGGACTCATCCTTTGTACCCGTTCTTAATAAAATGGCAATGAGCTCATGATTGGATAAGCTTTGTGGACCATGTTGAATAAACCGTTCTCTTGGACGTTCATCCTGAGGGAAATCCCGAATCATTAATGAATTAGTGGACACTTTTTTTCCTCCCTTTTATATAGGGAGTTAATGAACACTTAATACGGCAATGGATAGCCTAGCCGTTTTAATTCCCGAACCGTTCGTGCAACCGGCAGGCCGACAACCGCAAAATAATCTCCGTGTATTTTTTTGACAAGCATGCTCCCTAGTCCTTGGATGCCATATGCACCTGCTTTATCAAGCGGTTCCCCACTTTGCGCATAAAAGTTAATTTCCTCATCCGTTAACTCCCAAAACCAAACTTCCGTTTTTTCATAAAATTGGGTTGAGCTTTCTGAAGAAATGATGGCAACACCTGTGTATACTTCATGCTGTGTTCCTGAAAGTTTCCTTAACATACTGCTAGCTTCTGCTTCATTCGCTGGCTTTCCTAAGATTTGTCCATTCGCAACCACGATGGTATCAGCCCCAATCACAAATGCTTCAGGGTTCTCTTGAAAAACGACCCGGGCTTTGCGGCTGGCAAGCTCCATTACCACTTCCTCTGGTGAAAGATGCGGTTCAAAGCTTTCATCAACATCGCTACTTGAAATTGCGAAAGATAGGCGGAGGTTTTCTAGAAGTTCTTTTCGCCGTGGAGAAGAAGAGGCTAAAATGAGGTTCTGCATTTCATCACCTTACCTTTTTGCTTTTTTCATCATAGGGAGATACAAATCAATCGTATCAGATTATGCCTGTGCAAACAATTTATATATCGTTAAAATTTGAAGAAAATTGTCAAATTATACAATTAAATTTATGTTCATGATGAAAAGCCTGTCCATTTTTGAACAGGCCTTTTTACTGTTTTCATTTCCCGGAAAATAGCGATTTGTGTTAGCAATGTCGAAATTTGATTACAGCGAATAATATAAGGAAAGAAAATTTAGTAGATTTTGTTGGGCTTCTACAAGATTATTCTGATCCTTGTTTTTCTGGTAGTTCGCTACTTTTTCAGCAGCTGTAGCCAGAAAATTTTGCAGGCTTTTTACCTTTGTATTTTTCAGTGCCGTACTATCCGTTTTTCCGATTAAGGTTGAAACGGTTTTGAAAGAATCCTCGGGAATACTTTCAGTCAGCATAGCAATTGTTGTTACTTCGGAAAGGTCCTGGTAGATGGCACCTGCTGTTTCCAGGAATGTTTTATCAGCAGCATTTACTCCATTGATATCCTTTTGATCAACTGAGAGCGATTTAGCCCATACATCCGCTATTCCAGCATCTTTATATTTACTCCCAAGCTTTTTAGCATCATCAATCGTACTTGCCACTCCTAAAAATAAATACTGTTTGCCGTCAATTTCAACTGACTGTGCAGGTACTTCTTTTTCCGCTAACTGATCGGCAGTTGCTTGAGCCCCATCCTTTGAAGAAAAAACACCGCCTTGAATAACAAAGGTGGTCAGGGGTTTCACGGAAGCTGTTGCACCTGTTGCTGGAGGTGTTGCCGCTTTTTCTGTTCCTTGCTCCTCTGTTAGGACTTGCTCAGTCGCTTGTTTATTGCTATGTTCAGTAAGGACAAGTTTAAGCATAAGAAAACCAAAACCGGTACCAAGGATGATGGCGAATACGGCTGAAATAATGATGGATTGGAATCCCTTTCCATCTTTATTTTTGGTGTTGGTAGTAAAGGATGCAATCTTAGGTAATGTGCTTTTCTTGTTTTTTTGGTGATTAACAATTTTGTATTCCTCAATTTCATGCTCTGCGGTTTCAGGGATAATCCATTCAAAACTTTCATCCATCGACTCTTGGGCAGCAGCCGTTTCCAAGATAACATCCGTTTCTTCATTTTCAGACACTACATCTATCACTTCTGACTGTGGGTGCTGTGCTTCTATCTTCTCCTTATCTTTTACTTTTTCTTCGAACGTATGGGGTTCACCATTTAATTTAATTGTGATGGTACGGCCATTTTTATTGGGGTTGTCCACTTTTTTGTACACCTCTCTCTACCAAACTGCTAATTTGTTCCATCCTATCATATTGACACAAAAAAATAACAAGACTTTTGTCGTCTTGTTATCGTAGACTTTCGTCAAATTTTTTACTTATGTTCTGTTTTTACCAAACATGAAATTGATCGCCATTTTGAATACTCCTTACATCATGGATCGATACCAATAAAAAATTTGATTGCCAAAAAAATAAGCTGCTAATGCACCTAGTGCAATAAAAGGTCCAAAAGGTATAGGTTTTCCTTTTTTTGCCTTTCCGATTAGCATTCCAATAATACCACAAAATGCTCCAAAAAACGTTGCTAGGAAGAAGGAAATCAATACAAGCTTGACCCCCATCACGAAACCAATTACGCCAAATAACTTAATATCACCGCCACCCATACCGCCTTTACTCAAGACTGCAATAATTAAAAGCAAAGTAAACCCGACTAGCGCCCCTAAAACTGAGTCCCACCACGTTAAAAGCGGAAAAAACCCTCTCTCTAGAAAAAAAAGAGCGGAGAATACAAGGAGAACTTTATCAGGAATAATCATATAGTTAATATCTGAAACGGAGATAATAACCATTAATGAGATAAGGGTCCATGCAATGATTAACCCATATGACCAGCCCATTATAATTGGTGCACACATAAAAAGAATTCCTGTTATCATTTCAACAATTGGATAGAAGAGAGAAATGGGCGCCTTACAACGCCGACATTTCCCGCTTAATACTACATATGAGAATACTGGAATTAAATCTATCGGGGATAAAATATGATTACAATTTGGACAATGTGATCTTGGTTTTATGATTGATTGATTTAATGGAATCCGTAGACCGACTACGTTATAGAAGGAGCCAAGACATAAACCTAAGAAGAGAATATATGAATATATAAATATTTCCACTATCAATTTACTCCCCTCTCTTATTATCTGTATTAGCTCGATGTGCAGGCGATCTGGTAAAATAAGGAATCCAACGTAAATATGAAACCTACATCGGAATTACTCCCGAAGCCATTAGAAAAAAGCTTAATTTTTTTCAATGTAAGTATACTTGCCATTGAAAATCCTTGAGTCCTAATACTACTTATTGGCTATGGAACAGTTTGAATTCCTTGTGCATTTTGCCCTTGGGTTTCCACAATACACTTTGAGCATGTTTTACACTAAAATCTATATTTGGTGCAATTATTTGTGGTTTAATCAATAATTCCCACTCCACCAAGCTAAAAAATAAACACCACTACGCCAATACTCTTTCCATTGTTTTTACCCGTTTCTTTTGGACTGTTTTAAATTTTTGAATCTTGTTTTGGTTAATCTTTTTTTATTATATCAAATTACCTATTATATCAATATACAAATAATACAAAAAGAACCCTATTTTGGGTTCTTTTTGTGTTTTTTCATTTTTATCAGCACGGTTACTCTTTTCAAATATTCCCCAGAGTAAAATGCGATTCAAATTATCAAAATTAACGCATTATCTTACGGTGCTCTGCAGCAGTTGCAACCTCGATTAAAGCCACTTTGATGGCCATAAATATTTTGAACTACTTGATTCAGGGTGAAATTATTTTATTAAATCAAAATCTCATCGAAACAAAATCTACATATTTTTTAAATACTTGCATAATAAAATTTTTGCTTCTGAAATAAAGTAAAGCGAACCTGTTACTACTAACAATCCATCGAATGGCATAGCTTGAATTGCTTCGTTTAAATACTCCTGCCAATTCTCTACAATTTCCTTATTTTGCGAATTGCTTTTCTCATATAAAGCTTGGGCAGTTGCTGCGCGGGGATAATCAAAGGAAACGAAAGATATCTGGTCAGCCACCTGGTCAAGCTGTTCAATCATTTTATCAAACTTTTTATCCTTTAATGCTGCAAAGACAATGTGGATGTTTCGATTTGAGTAACGGTTTTTTAACTCGGTTACAAGCGTGGCAATTCCTTCATCATTATGCGCACCATCAATAATGACCAGCGGACTTTCAGAAAGAATTTCAAATCTTCCCGGCCAATACGCCTTTTTTAATCCCTCACTGATCGATAGCTCCGTTATTGAAATCAATCCCTTTTGATTTAAATATTGAGCTGTTGTAATAGCCAGAGAGGCATTTTCGGTTTGATGTCTGCCAATCATACTAATTTCAATTGCCTCTAATGAATCAAATGCATTTTTTATTGAAAAGATTTCTCCTTTCGATGTTGACTCGTGTCCGCTTATGCCAATTTCCTGAGCGAGACGGTAAATCGGCGCATCCTTTTTCTTCGCCTGCTCCTCAATCACTTTTAATGCTCCCGGGTGTTGGACAGCAGTAAAAATAGGGGTTTGATTTTTTATAATCCCCGCCTTTTCAAAGGCAATTTCCTCATAAGTATCCCCTAAAATATTTGTATGATCTAGACCAATATTTGTAATTATAGATGCAATCGGTAAGATGATATTCGTTGAATCAAAGCGGCCGCCAAGCCCCACTTCATAAAGGGCAATATCTACCGGATTTATTTCAGCAAAATAATAAAAAGACATGGCTGTAATCACTTCGAACTCTGTCGGACCGCCAAGCTCTGTTTCTTCCAATTCATCTGCAAGCGGGCGGATTACATTGGCAAGCTGCAATAATTCATCGTCACCGATTGGTTTTCCATTGATGCTAATCCGTTCATTAAACTGCTCAATATAAGGAGATGTAAAGGTTCCGACTTTGTACCCTTGTTCTTGGAGCATGGAACGCAAAAAGGTGACTGTTGAGCCTTTACCGTTTGTCCCGCCAATATGAATCGCTTTTAATTTATTTTCTGGATGCCCCAGCTTGTCCATCATCCATTCCATTCTTTTTAAGCCGGGTTTAATCCCAAGTCTTAACCTTGCATGGATCCAGTCAAGGGCTTCTTGATAGGTTGCAAACATTTTTGACACCCCGTTTTTGTTATGTAAAAGACGAATCCAGTGACGGATTCGTCTTATTTATTATAATCCTTTTAGTTCATTTAATCTCGCTTCAACAACTGCTCTCTTTTCAAGATAATCCTGTTCTTTTGCCCTTTCTTCGGCAATAACATTTTCAGGAGCTTTCTTAATAAAGCCTTCATTGCTTAATTTCTTTTGAACTCGGTCTACTTCTTTTGTGAACTTATCGAATTCTTTCTGAAGACGTGCGATTTCTTCCTCAATATTGATTAAACCTTCAAGCGGAAGCATGATTTCTAAACCAGTGATAACAGCTGTCATCGCTTTATCCGGTGTTTCAATTTCAATACCCATTTGAAGCTCTTCAGGATTACAGAAACGTTCGATATAAGCACGATTTTTTTCGAGCGATTTTAGAACCGATTCGTCTTTTGCTTTTACAAGCATTTTAATCTTTTTGCTCATTGGTGTATTAACCTCAGCACGGATATTCCGTACAGAACGAATCATTTCCACTAACATTTTCATTTCTTGTGCTGCTTCTTCGTCTGTAAACGATGGGTTTACCTCTGGCCACTGAGAAGTTGTAATCGATTCGCCACTGTGAGGAAGGTTTTGCCAAATCTCTTCCGTGATAAATGGCATAAACGGATGAAGTAAACGCATCGTGTTATCCAGTACATAGGCAAGAATGGATCGTGTTGTTTTCTTTGCTGCTTCATCTTCTCCATATAAAGGAAGCTTCGCCATTTCAATATACCAATCACAGAAGTCATCCCAAATGAAATTGTAAAGGGCACGGCCTACTTCACCAAATTCATAGCGTGCAGAAAGTCTTGTTACCGTTTCAATGGTTTCATTCAATCTGGTTAAAATCCACTTGTCCGCTACTGATTTTTCACCACTAAAATCGATTTCTTCAAATTTAAGACCATCCATGTTCATTAAAGCAAAGCGGGATGCATTCCAAATTTTATTGGCAAAGTTCCAGGTTGCTTCAACCTTTTCAGTGCTATAACGTAAATCCTGACCTGGTGAGCTTCCAGTGGATAGGAAGTACCGAAGGGAATCGGCACCGTATTGGTCGATCACATCCATTGGGTCTACACCGTTACCTAACGACTTACTCATCTTGCGTCCTTGTGCATCACGAACCAGTCCGTGAATTAAAACATCTTTAAATGGACGCTCTCCTGTGAATTCAATGCTTTGGAAAATCATTCTAGATACCCAGAAAAAGATGATGTCATAGCCAGTTACTAATACATCTGTTGGGAAGTACCGTTTGAAATCAACCGCTTCTTTATCAGGCCAGCCCATTGTTGAGAACGGCCATAATGCAGAACTAAACCATGTATCAAGAACGTCATTATCTTGATCCCAATTCTCGATATCAACCGGCGGCTCATGGTCTACGTAAACCTCGCCTGTTTCCTTGTGATACCAAGCAGGAATGCGGTGGCCCCACCATAGCTGTCTGGAGATACACCAGTCACGAATGTTTTCCATCCAGTTCATATACGTTTTTTCAAAACGGTCTGGAACAAAGTTTACTTTGTTTTCCTTGCTTTGTAGAGCAATCGCCTCATCTGCAAGTGGCTGCATTTTTACAAACCATTGGGTTGAAAGATATGGTTCAACGACTGCCCCACTTCTTTCTGAATGGCCAACCGAATGAAGATGGTCTTCAATTTTGAAAAGAACGCCCTGTTCTTGCAAATCCTTCACAATTTGCTTGCGGCATTCAAAGCGGTCCTGGCCTTTATACTTGCCGGCATTACCATTCATTGAACCATCTTCGTTCATCACCAAAATACGTTCAAGATTATGACGGTTGCCGATTTCAAAGTCGTTCGGATCATGTGCAGGAGTAATTTTAACCGCCCCTGAACCGAATTCCATATCAACATAATCATCGCCAACGATTGGAATTTCACGGCCTGTAATTGGCAGGATAACTGTTTTACCAATTAAATGCTTATAACGGTCATCTTCCGGATGAACGGCAACCGCGGTATCCCCAAGCATCGTTTCCGGACGGGTTGTTGCGATTTCGATATGTCCAGAGCCATCGGCTAATGGATATCTCATATGATAAAACGCACCTTGAACATCCTTATAAATAACTTCAATATCAGAAAGAGCCGTTTTTGTGGACGGATCCCAGTTAATAATGTATTCACCGCGATAAATTAATCCTTTTTTATAAAGCGTAACAAAAACTTCACGAACAGCTGCGGATAAGCCTTCATCAAGGGTAAAACGCTCGCGGCTGTAATCTAGGCCAAGACCTAATTTTGCCCATTGCTGGCGGATATGGGAAGCATATTCTTCCTTCCACTTCCAAGTTTCCTCAACAAATTTTTCACGGCCCAAATCATAACGGCTTTTGCCTTCTTCACGTAGCTTTGCTTCTACCTTTGCTTGTGTGGCGATACCAGCATGGTCCATTCCCGGTAACCAAAGAACATCGTACCCTTGCATCCGTTTCATTCGCGTAATGATGTCTTGAAGGGTAGTATCCCACGCATGACCTAAATGAAGCTTTCCTGTTACGTTTGGCGGAGGAATGACAATCGTATACGGTTGTTTCTCTTCATCATCCTTCGCCTCAAAAAATTTGCCTTTCAGCCACCAATCATAACGACCTTGTTCAATGGATTGCGGATCGTATTTGGTCGGCATTGTAATTTCTTTTGTTTCCATCTAAGTTTTGCCTCCTTTAATAACCTGTTTTGTACCGTAAAAATAAAAAAACTCCATTCGTCATAAAAGGACGAATGGAGTTGCTTCGCGGTACCACCTTTTTTCCAATCAAATTACGACTGGCTCTTCATCGGATAACGGATTTGATCCGTCTTCTACTAATGGGATATGTAAAATCCTTTCACAGAAGAAGCTCAAGGGCGACCTTCCAATGTTCGGCTTAGGAAATCTTCCAGCTATTGATTTCCCTCTCTAAAAGCAGATTGCATCGTACTCTTCCCTGTCAATGCTTACACTAATTAAATTATATTGTTATACTACCCAAAATAGGGTGATGACGTCAATAATGATTGCCTATTTTTTAAAATTTTATACTAAAATAGACCTTTTTAAGGTATTGGAAGGATTTTGGTATTTTTTTGGGGAATTTGAACGGGGTCAAGAATATACATAAAGAAAGTCAGTTAAAAAGGGAGGACTCTTTCGGTGAAAAGGAGAAAATTCAGCAAATTTACCTACCATCCCTGGTTCAGAGCCTGCCGCAGAATTGCAGCGCAATTCATTGTTCCGTTCATTATTTTTCAATTTATTCGAACACTATTCTTACCGACGGTCTTTGATGTTTTGTTATTGTCATTTTTTATCGTCGTCGGCCTTTCACTTATGTTTGAAATTATTTAAAGGAGCCTTTGTAGCAAGATTATTGCTGCTGGGCTCCTTCTTTTGCTTGTTGCTGCTGTTTATCCATTTCAAACATACTTGTCACTACATATTCCGAGTTTTTCAAATGCCAATAGCGGCGCTGCAGCTGCCTGACAAACTTTAATTCATTTTTTGCATCCTGCCTGCGATAGTAACCTTCCACACCCTGGATCATTGGGACCGGATAAGCTAAATAGCTGTAAAAAAGTAATTTTTCATCCTGTTTAAAAGGAAAATATTTAAAATAGTGCTGGACCAACTCAATTGCATCATTATTCCGTCTTGGCAAGGTTTCTAAGGATCTTGATAGGTATGGCAGCATGTCATGGATGGGCGACCCATAACGGGCATTTTCAAAATTGATAAAATGGCCATATCCTCTGTCATCATATAGAAAATGCTCTGATGATAATTTTCCATGGATAATGACCATCCTGGCTTTTTCTTTGTCCTTCGTTTCTTCATACCAATCTTCAAATCGATCCTTTGAAAAACGCAGGGCCAGACTAATTTCGTTGTAATACAGGCAATACAATAATTCAAACGGCGACATATAGGTCTTATTTTCACACTCTTCAATGAAGCCTTCTAGAAATTCCTGATGTTTTTCCAACTGCTGAATAGTCTTTTCATAATGCTCAGTTCGCTCTTCCTTGCTCACATCGATTTCTTTTGCCGATAGTGTATGAAGCCTGGCCAGTTCACGGAATAATTGCTGATTTCGGTGAACACGGTCTTCTTTTAACTCGTTTGACATCCACGGCATCAAATAATACAGCTCATCGTTATGAAGAACAGCATACCGGCCATCCATGGTTGGATAAATTGGAACGATGCGGTTATAGCCCTTTTGGTATAAAAGATGGACATGGCGGATAAAATCCGTTCCTGTTGTGGGAGTGATTTTTTTAAGGGCAAAGGTTCCTTTATTGGAATAGACCTTCAGGACACTGCCGAAATCCTCTACAAAATAAGGCTTAATCTGATAATTTTCAAGAATGGGAGAAAGCCTTTCAAGCCAATTTGAGTCATTCATGTTACTCAACTCACTTTGTTTTTCGGATTTTACAACAAGGTGAGCGGGTATAAAACCCGCTCATCTGTTAAATATTTCTAATATTTTTTTGCAAATCCAACCGGTATATATAATACCTGCCCTTCGTATACATCCTGACTTAGTTCAAGGTTGTTAACACGAAGGAGATTTTGCACGGTCACATCATAACGATCCGCAAGGCTTTCGATTGTTTCTCCTTTTTGAACAATACAAACCTTAAGTTTTGCTTGTTCTGCACCATCTTCCTTGCGTGCAAAAAATTCTGTTAACGTCATGCTTTTCTTTTTGGCAGGCTTTTTCTTTTTCGCTTGCTTTGGAGCCTGTTCAGAGGATGAGGAGCTTTCCTCAATAATGGCTACGTCTTCTTCGTATTGAGTATTTTCCGTTTGAACTTCCGTAATTTCTTCAACCACTTCAAATGGATGGTTGCCTTCACTGCGTGATTCTTGGAAGCTCCAGGAAGGCTGGTATTGCTCTACCGGCTCATAATCTTGTGCTTGGTAGGAAAAGTTCGGGAATTGCGGAAATGCTTCTGGTTTCTCTTCCTCTTCGCGTGGCTTTCTTGCTTCTGCTTCGAATAGGAAGGATTCCGCATATGGATTTGCCTGTACTGGCTGTTGGTATATTTCTTCATCCTCTTCGTTTTCATCTTGAATACGATGGAGAACTTCCAACTCAGGCTGTTCTTCCTCAATTTGCGGTTCAAGCTGCTCTTCATTGCCATATAAGCCGCTAATCGTCAGCTCAGCTGATAGTTTTAGACAACTGCGCTCTGGAAGAGAATAATCAAAGGATTCGACAAGGACGTCAATATCGTAGATGCTTTGAATCCGATTGTTTGGGATGGTAATGTCCACTGGAAAGCGGTGTGCAAATTGGCAGACGCCTTCGTCCTGTTCATCTACCCTTTCAACATATTTCTGACTGGCAGCTTGATCTTGCCCGCTTGCATCACTCTCTACGAAACTCTTATATTCGCCGGTTAATTCCAACGAACCACGGATGATTACGTATTGATCATTTTCCTGGATGGTAATATCCGGGTCTAGGGAAATCGATACAAGTTCTGCGACTTCCTGTCCCTTTCTAAACCACAAAGATTCCTCCAAGGAAAATCGTAGGCTCGATTGATTCTCCTGAGACAAAGCGACTCCTCCTTTCGTTTCCTTCACGTAAAATCACTATGTCACTTACACTCTATGAGGGATGATAAATAAATATGATAAAAAAGCGTTTGTATTACGCAAAACTTCGTCAATGTCGTTTTCTTTTCGTCTTTCTTAATAGATGTTTTTTTAGGATTGTTGTTTTTTTAATAGGTTTTGATAAGGAAAACTGTTTAGAAAGAGGGTGATTGGAGCGGAAGGTGCGAGACTCCGGCGGGAGCAGCGGGACAGGTGAGACCCCACAGGAGCAAAGCGACGAGGAGGCTCACCGCCCGCCCCGCGGAAAGCGAGCAACCTGGAGTGGAAATCAACCATTCTTGTTAAATAGCAACAAAGTTTACGAAAACAGCGCTTTAATAAGAAAACACCCACCAACAATGGTGAGTGTCCTAGAAAAAAGATTATTTTCTAAGCTTCGAAAAGGCATTTTCTGCAGCTTGGATGGTTTTTTCAATATCTTCATCCGAATGCTCTGTGGATAGGAATAGTCCTTCGAACTGGGAAGGTGGTACGAAAATTCCTTGATCCGCCATTTGACGGAAATATTCCGCAAAGAATTCTAAATTCGATGTTTTCGCTGTTTCATAATTGATAACATCTTCATTCGTAAAGAAGAAACCAATCATGGAACCTGCGCGGTTAAACGTAATTGGAATATCGTATTTTTCCGCTGCGGCTTTAAAGCCTTTTTCAAGCAGATCGCCTTTACGGATAAACTCTTCATAATGCTCCGGCGTTAACTGGCTTAATGTTTCATAGCCAGCAGTCATGGCAAGCGGATTTCCAGACAATGTTCCAGCCTGATAAATCGAACCGCTTGGAGCGATTCGCTCCATGATCTCCGCTTTACCGCCGTATGCCCCAACAGGAAGTCCGCCACCGATTACTTTACCAAGAGTCGTTAAGTCAGGAGTAATATTAAAGTAACCTTGTGCACAATTATAGCCCACCCTGAAACCTGTCATTACCTCATCAAAAATCAACAATGCCCCGTATTGAGTAGTGATTTCACGAAGACCTTCTAAAAATCCTGGTAGTGGCGGCACAAGACCCATATTACCTGCAACTGGTTCAACAATCACACAGGCAATATCCTCGCCAAATTGCTCAAATGCGTAGCGCACGCCTTCAAGGTCATTATACTGAACCGTTACCGTATTTTTCGCAATACCCTCAGGAACCCCTGGGCTGTCAGGCAAACCAAGAGTAGCCACACCGGAACCGGCTTTAATCAACAATGAATCGCCATGACCGTGGTAGCAGCCTTCAAATTTTAAAATCTTGTCACGGCCGGTATATCCGCGCGCTAAGCGTAAAGCACTCATCGTTGCTTCTGTTCCGGAGTTAACCATACGGATGATTTCAATCGAAGGTACACGTTCTTTTACAAGCTGGGCTAATTGGTTTTCCAATAAGGTCGGTGCGCCAAAGCTTGTACCCATTTCTGCTTGTTTTTTCAAAGACTCGACCACTTGATCGTTTGAGTGGCCAAGAATAAGCGGCCCCCACGATAAAACATAATCAATGTACTCATTACCATCAATATCATAAACTTTTGACCCTTTGCCCCGCTCCATAAAAATCGGATCCATATTGACCGATTTAAAAGCGCGCACAGGGCTGTTTACGCCGCCGGGCATGAGCGTTTGGGCTTCTTTAAAGGCTTCAATCGATTTTGTATACGAACGCATTGTAATCCCTCATTTCACGTGATTATTCTTCTTCTTTTAACCAGCGAATCGCGTCTTTTGCTGCATAAGTGATAATTAGGTCAGCTCCTGCCCGCTTCATGCCGTATAACATTTCAAGAACAGTCTTTTTCTCGTCAATCCAGCCGTTTAATGCTGCTGCTTTAATCATCGAATACTCACCGCTGACGTTATAAACAACCACTGGTAGATTGAAGTTATTTTTAATATCACGAACGATATCAAGGTATGGCATACCTGGTTTTACAATTAAGAAATCGGCACCTTCAGCAACGTCCGATTCTGCTTCTCTAAACGCTTCCATACGGTTTGCCGGATCCATTTGATACGTTTTACGATCACCAAATTGCGGTGCACCTTCTGCTGCCTCACGGAAAGGTCCATAAAATGCAGATGCGTATTTAACGGCATAGGACATGATTGGGATTTCTGTGAAGCCTGCTTCATCTAGCCCAGCACGAATGGCTGCGACAAATCCATCCATCATATTGGAAGGAGCAATAATGTCCGCTCCGGCCTTCGCTTGAGCTATCGCTGTTTTTACAAGTAAGTCCAGCGATTGGTCATTTAGAATTTTTTCCCCTTCGACCACACCACAGTGACCGTGGCTGGTGTATTCACATAAGCATGTATCGGCAACAACAAGTACATCAGGGTATTTTTCTTTAATAAAACGAGTTGCTTCTTGAACAATCCCATGATCATGGAATGCTTGTGTACCGCACTCATCTTTTTCAGCCGGAATTCCAAATAATAGAACCGCTTTAATACCATGAGCAACGATATCTTCCATTTCCGCTTGAAGATTGTCCATTGAAACCTGGAATACACCCGGCATCGAAGAAACCTCTTTGCGAATGTTTTCCCCTTCATAAATAAACAGTGGGTAAATGAAGTCTTCCGCCTTTAAGTGATTCTCTCTCACAAGTGCACGCATACTCGCACTTGAACGCAGGCGGCGGTGACGTGAAAATTGTAAATCCATTTATAATTCCTCCCTCTCAATATAGGCAATTGTACTTTTTATCATTTCCTTAACCGTGTATTCCTCCGGAGATACATGAACCGGCAATCCATACGAAAGTAATTTTTGTTCGGTGACAGGGCCAATACAGCCAATTAGGCAGCCCGTTAATTTCTCTCTCAATTCAAAGTCATTAACGACACTCATAAAATTGTCCACGGTTGAAGGACTGGTAAACAATAAAATATCCAATTGTTTTTCCGCAAGCATACTCGCTAACTTCATTCGGTTCTCTTTGGGCATAAATGTTTCATAAATGACGACTTCATCAACTATTGCACCCGCATTACGTAATGAAGCAGCAATATAATCTCTGGCCAAATTTCCTTTAGGAATCAGAACCCTCAAACCCGGATGAACGATCGGCAAAAATTCTTCCACAAATGTCTCCGCAACAAATGCGGAGGGAACAAATTCAGCCGTCAGTCCCTTAGCATCCAATCCCTCAGCGGTCTTTTTTCCAATTACAGCAATCTTCGGCAACCGCCGGTTTGGTAAAAACGAGAAGAATGTTTCTACCGTCACATTGCTCGTAAAAATAATCCAGTCATATGTATCAAGATCCTTCAAGCAGGCTTGGAGGCATTGATTGCTTTCAATCGGCCGAAAGGCAATCAGAGGAATTTCAACAGGAATCCCTCCATAGTTTTCGACAAGCTGTGAAAAGGGTTTTGCTTGATTTTCACCCCTTGGAACAAGAACCCTTTTTTCAAGCAAAGGGGAAGGCTCAATCATTTCCCCTCAAGCTCCCGCTTCACCCGGTCAATCAAGTCTTTAGCCCCTTTTTGAATTAATAGGTCAGCTGCGTGAACCCCTAACTCTTCCGGATTTTTTCCGCGAAGCTCTTCTTTAAATACGTCCCTTCCTTCAGGGGATGCGACTAAAACTTTTAGGACGATTTCATCGTTATCTTCAACAGTTGCAAAGCCGGCAATCGGCACCTGGCAGCCGCCCTCCATTTTTTGCAGGAAGGCACGCTCAGCGCGGACAGCAAGCTCTGTTTTTTTACAAGTGAATTTCTCAAATAATTCGAGAAGCTCATGGTCATCTTCACGGCATTCAATCGATAAGGCACCCTGGCCAACAGCCGGAATACATTTATCGGCATCCAAAAATTCCGTTACCGTTTCACTTGCCCAGCCAAGGCGGGAAAGGCCAGCCGCTGCTAGAATAATCGCATCATATTCTTCTTCCTTCAGCTTGCTTAATCTTGTATCGACATTGCCGCGAATCCATTTAATTTCCAAATCAGGGCGCTGGACTAAGAGCTGGGCACTGCGTCTTAAACTACTTGTCCCAATAATCGCACCCGGTTTTAAATCGTTTAACTTAATATGGTCTCTGGAAATGAGCGCATCGCGGTGGTCCTCACGGAAAGGAATGCAGCCAATCGTAAGTCCCTCCGGCAGCACGGCGGGCATATCCTTCATGCTGTGGACGGCCATATCAATCTCTTTGTTTAGCATGGCTTGCTCAATTTCTTTAACAAATAACCCTTTTCCGCCAACCTTTGAAAGGGTTACGTCCTGAATTTTATCACCCTTGGTCACGATTTCTTTTACTTCAAATTCAAAGGGTGCACCAAGTTTTTTTAGCTGATCGATGACCCAATTAGTTTGAGTTAACGCTAGTTTGCTTCGTCTGGAACCTACGATAATTTTTCTCATGATTGCCTCCTAAAATTACGAGTACCACAAATGAAATGATGATAATCGACCAAATAAGAAAAAATTTATTAATACGATTAAAAAGGATGCGACATTCCATAAGGCTAAATTTTTCCCATGGATGTTTTTTACAGTCCGTAAATACAAAAAGATGCTATAGGCTGTCAGCAATAAAAATGACCCGATGATCTTCATATCATACCAATCCATCCCGGGAAGCTTGAGAAACGCCCACTGCAGACCTAAAATTAAGCCTAGCAAAAGCATTGGAACACCAATAATTGCAGTTATGTATGACAGTCTCTCCAGTTTTTCCAAATCTGCAAGCCTTAATAATCGCTTGCCCCATTTCTTTCGTTTCAATAAATCATATTGAAGCAAATATAAAAGGGAGAAAACGAAGGATAATGAAAATGCACCATAAGAAAGTATGGCCATCGTGATATGAATCAGCAGCAATTCGGAAACCAGCCGATTTGCCATCACATGCGAATGGTACTGCATCGGGGCAAAGGTATGAATCGCCATGACAATAAAGCCAAGGATATTGGTAAAAAAGACGATAAAGTCAATCCGTAAAAAACGATTGATCCCAAGTGATAATGTGACTAATACCCAGGCATAAAAATAAAGCCCCTCAAAAATGGTGAGTACAGGGAATCTTCCTGTTTTAACCATATAGAAAAATAAAAAGACAGTTTGCAAAATCCATACAAACGCAAGTAACCAGAAGGCAATACGGTTTGCCTTCCGGTTATGGTGAATGAAGTCGAAAAAATATAACAACACACTGAAGGCATATAGAACAACGGTAAGTTCGTGCAGCCTTGTCATTAAGACACTAAACATCGAACGGCCCCTTAGACTTCAAAGGCAGCCTGCACTTTAGAAACGGGTGAAGGATTTGATTCAGCTGCTTTCAATTGTTGTTCCTTTGCAAGCTCTTCAATATTAAATATTTGTTTAAATAACGCCATCGCCTGTTCTGCATCTGGTCTTGCAGCCAATTCTTTTGCTGATAAAATTGGATCTTTTAGGAGCTGATTAATAATGCTCTTTGTATGCTTATTTAATACTTTTATGTCTCGGTCTGATAAGTTTGGAAGCTTTCGTTCCAAGCTAACCATTGTGTCAGCCTGAATCGCAAGGGCTTTTTCTCTAAGTGCTGAAATGACCGGTACGACACCAAGCGTCCCAAGCCATTGCTTGAATTCAACGATTTCCTTTTCAATCATCAGCATAATCTTCTCAGCAGCTCTTTTGCGCTCCTGCAGATTCGCTTCTACAATGCCTTCTAGGTCATCAATATCGTAAAGGAAGACATTTTCAAGCTCAGCAATTTGCGGATCTAGATCACGCGGCACCGCAATATCGACCATAAATAAAGGCTTGCCCTTCCGAGCTTTTTCGACCTTTGCCATCATTGACTTTGTGATGACAAAATCCTTTGCCCCTGTTGAGCTAATTAGAATATCTGCTTCTACAAGTGCTTTTTGAAGTTCTTCATGTCCTCTTGCCTCACCGCCAAAGCGTATAGCAAGCTCTTGTGCTTTTTCAAATGTTCGGTTGATTACCGTTACTTTTTTAACCCCATTGCCATGTAGGTTTTGAGCAGCTAATTCGCCCATTTTTCCCGCACCAAAAATTAAAACATGCTTTCCTGATAGTGAACCGAAGATTTTCTTCGCTAATTCAACCGCAGCATAGCTGACAGATACGGCATTTGCCCCGATATCCGTTTCAGAATGCCCCCGTTTTGCTACTGTTACTGCCTGTTTAAATAGGTGGTTAAACACACTGCCGGTAATATTTTCTTCTTGTGCAAGCATAAAGCTTGTGCGTACCTGTCCAAGAATTTGCGTCTCCCCTAAAACCATGGAATTTAATCCGCATGTTACATTGAACAGATGCTCCACTGCACCATCTTCTTCATACACAAATAAATACGGAGAAAACTCCGCTTGGTCAAGTCCGAACCATTCTGACAGAAATTCCTTTATATAATAGCGGCCTGTATGTAATTGATCGACAACCGCATAAATTTCCGTACGATTACATGTAGAAAGAATAATGTTTTCCAGGATGCTTTTCTTTGCGTTTAATTTTTTCATGGCATCCACAAGATCGGATTGATTAAATGTCAACCGCTCACGGATTTCTACAGGGGCAGTTTTATAGTTTACACCGATCACTAATATATGCATTGATTCATACACCCCCACGTAAGATTACAAAATTAACTAGTATGATTATACCATGGGTAATTTGTTTATTTACCCGAAAAATGTGAACAGAAAATGAAACTATATGATATGATTATGAATTGATAAGGATTGTATTTCGACAAATTCCTTCCTTATGTACACTATCAAAAAAACGAATGATATTCAAGTGAACCTTTCTGGAAGTGGTGGTTTAGATGAAAAATCAACGAATTTTTCCTGGAATTATTCTGATTGGCTTTGGAGCCTATTTTTTACTACAGCAATCTCATATCACACTTTTTAAACAATTTTATACGTGGCCGACCTTGCTTCTTATTGTTGGCGCAGCTTTCCTTGGTCAAGGCTATGCTGCTAAGGACCATGAGGGAATTCTTCCCGGGGTGATTATGTTTGGTTTTGGTTTGCATTTTCATCTTGTTGGACATGTATCTTTTTGGCCGCAGAACACGATTGGAATGCTAATGCTGATTATTTCATTAGGATTTTTTCTTCGTTTTCAAAAAGCAAATACAGGTTTATTTCAAGCCTTTTTATTTTTAATTTTAGCTGTTTTGCTGCTGTTTTATGATAAAATTGCCGGATATTTCGGCTTTTTGCAAAACGGTTTGTCCGTTGTTTGGAAATATTGGCCCGTCCTCTTAATCATTGTTGGTTTTTATTTTATACTGAAACGCAAAAAATAAACGCCCGGTATCGATACCGGGCGTTTGTTTTTGTCTAGCTCCAGCGCCTAGCCCCTCTAGGTTGCTTCGGCCCTGGCGATGAAGTCAAAGAACGACTTCACCGCCAGGGCCTCCAGCACTTGTCGGGGCTGAACAAGGCGCTTCCGCTTTTCTTATTTCATATAGCTTTGCAACAGCGACCAGACTTGGTCTTTTCCTAAACCAGTTTCTGATGAAAAAAGAACAATATGGTCATTTGGGTCTAGATCCAGGGTTTCACGGGTTACCTTTAAATGCTTTTGCCATTTCCCTTTTGGGATTTTATCCGCCTTCGTGGCAATGATGATGCAGGGGATTTCGTAATGCTTTAAAAAATCATACATCATGATATCATCCTGTGTCGGCGGGTGTCTTAAATCAACAATCAGCACAACGGCTTTTAATTGCTCCCGGCTGGTTAAATAGGTTTCAATCATTTTCCCCCAAGCAGCACGCTCAGTTTTTGAAACCTTAGCATAGCCGTAACCGGGAACATCAACAAAATGGAGTACCTCATTTATTATAAAAAAGTTTAAGGTTTGTGTTTTTCCCGGCTTGGAAGAAATTCTTGCTAACGCTTTTCGACCCAGCATGCGATTAATAAAGGATGATTTTCCTACATTGGATCGCCCGGCTAAGGCGAATTCTGGTATATCTGTTTCAGGATATTGCTCTGGCTTTACAGCACTAATAACAATATCTGCACTTGTTACTTTCATTTTACGACTCCTTCAAGCAGAGCATGTTTTAATACCTCATCTACATGCGATACAAGCACAAACTCAATTTCATTTCGAATACTTTCTGGTATATCCTCAATATCCTTTTCATTATCCTTCGGCAGGATGACCTTTGTTAATCCGGCTCTGTGAGCACTTAAGGTTTTTTCTTTCAATCCGCCAATTGGAAGAACACGTCCTCTTAACGTGATTTCTCCCGTCATTCCCACCTCACGGCGAATTGGTCGTCCGGATAAAGCCGAGACAAGCGCTGTGGCAATGGTGATCCCTGCAGATGGCCCGTCTTTCGGGACCGCACCTTCCGGAACATGGATATGAATATCATATTTTTCATGAAAATCTTCCTCAATGCCAAGTTCCTTCGCCTTTGACCGAACATAACTGAATGCCGCCTGCGCCGACTCCTTCATAACATCACCGAGTTTACCTGTTAAAACTAGCTTGCCTTTTCCCGGTGCTAATGAAACTTCAATTTGCAGCGTATCCCCGCCAACGGTTGTGTACGCTAATCCGGTTGCAACACCTACCTGGTCTTCAGCTTCAGCCTGACCATAACGGAATCTTGGCTTGCCTAAAAATTCCTCGATGTTTTTTTCGGTAATAATGACTCGTTTTTTCTCACCGGAAACAACGATTTTAGCCGTTTTCCGGCAAAGGGTCGCCATTTGCCGTTCAAGACTCCGAACCCCTGCTTCACGTGTATAATAACGGACAACCTTTAAAATCGCATCATCACGAACCTGAAGAATTCCCTTGGAAAGTCCATTTTCTTTAATTTGCTTTGGTAACAAGTGATCTCTTGTAATATGAACTTTTTCAATTTCGGTATAGCCGGCAATTGTAATAATTTCCATTCTGTCTAACAACGGCCCCGGAATAGTAGACAAATTATTGGCCGTGGCAATAAACATGACCTTTGATAAATTGTATGGTTCTTCAATATAATGGTCGCTGAAATTATGGTTTTGCTCCGGGTCAAGCACTTCTAGCATGGCTGCCGAAGGATCGCCGCGGAAATCACTGGACATCTTATCGATTTCATCCAGTAAAAAGACTGGGTTAATCGTGCCTGCCTTTTTCATTCCTTGAATAATTCTTCCCGGCATAGCCCCGACATAGGTTCTTCTGTGGCCGCGGATTTCCGATTCATCACGGACACCGCCAAGAGAAATCCGAACAAAATTACGATTAAGTGAGGTCGCAATCGATTTTGCCAGACTTGTTTTCCCTACCCCTGGAGGTCCAGCTAAACAAAGAATTGGCCCTTTTAACGAATCGGTCAGCTTTTGAACAGCTAAATATTCAAGCACCCGCTCTTTCACCTTTTCAAGACCATAATGATCTTCATTTAAGATTCGCTCCGCACGATTGATATCAATATCATCGTCCGTTGCCTTTGACCATGGAATCGAAATTAACCATTCAATATAATTACGGATCACAGCACTTTCAGCAGAGCTGGACGGAACCTTTTCGTAACGATCCAATTCTTTTAATGCTGTTTGTTTTACATGGTCCGGCATTCCAGCCTTTTCAATCTTTTCAGTAAGTTCGGCAACCTCACCAGTTTTGCCTTCCTTATCACCTAATTCTTTTTGAATCGCCTTCATCTGTTCACGCAAATAATATTCCTTTTGCGTTCTTTCCATTGAGCGCTTTACTCGCTGGCCGATTTTCTTTTCAAGATTAAGGACTTCTTTTTCATTATGGATGGTATCGATGACGAGGCTCATCCGTTCTTTAACGTCAATCGTTTCCAGAATCGTCTGCTTATCCTTTAGTTTAATCGGTAAATGGGAGGCAATGATATCTGCCATTCTTCCTGGTTCTTCAATATCAGTAACGGATGCAAAGGTTTCAGCAGAGATTTTTTTCGATAATTTTATGTATTGCTCGAAATAATCAAGCATTGTTCTCATCAAGGCTTGATCTTCCACATCTTTTGTATCCGGGTCATCGTATGTTTGAATGACGACAGAATAATAATCTTCTTCGTCATGGAATGTTACGATTTCAGCCCTGCTTAGTCCTTCCACCAGCACACGGATGGTCCCATTCGGGAGCTTCAGCATTTGCTTTACTTTTGTTAAAGTCCCAATCTTATATATGTCCTCTTCCAAAGGCTCATCTATTGACACATCTTTTTGGGTTGTTAAAAAAATTAAGTGGTCATCTACCATCGCTTTTTCTAGGGCTTGAACCGATCTTTCCCGTCCTACATCTAAATGAAGGACCATTGTCGGATAAACCAGCAACCCCCGAAGCGGCAGGAGGGGGACGATTATTTCATTGTTTTTCGCCAAATTACTGCACCTCCAAAAATCAAAATTTCCATTAGTGAATTAGAATTCATCTTTGTACAATTCTATCCTATTTAAAAAAAAGTGTCTAATATAAGCTAATAACTACAATAATTCTATTTTCCCCAATCCCCTAGTTTTCTTCCATGCCAATAAAAAACTTCGGTTTGTTTTGGTTTACAAACCGAAGTTTATTTTTCAAATAGATTCTTTCTTTGAAAGTTCGATGGATGCCGGAATGACTTTGTTCCGGGCTAACTCATTAACTAAGGCAATCTCAAATACTTCATGTAAATGAGTGACTGGAATTATATTGATGCCCTCAATTTCATTTAAAATCGACTGCATGTTTTCTTCCGGGATAATAACCGTTTCTGCACCGGCCTTTTTCGCTGCCTTCACCTTTGGATAAACACCGCCAATTGGTTTGACGTTCCCGTGAATGCTAATTTCCCCAGTCATGGCTACCTTGTTATCGATTGGGATTTTATAAATGGCCGAATAAATTCCGGTTGCCATCGCAATTCCCGCTGACGGTCCGTCAATTGGAACTCCACCTGGGAAATTCACATGGATATCGAAGTCATCAGCAGGAACTCCCATCGAACGTAATACGGTGATCACATTTTCAATCGAACCGCGTGCCATACTTTTGCGGCGAATCGATTTGCCTTGACCGCCAATACTTTCCTCTTCCACAATACCGGTAATATTAATCGAACCCTTTTCCTTTGCCGGAATTACCGTTACTTCAATTTCCAGGAGCGCACCGGAATTAGGGCCGTAAACAGCAAGCCCGTTCACAAGGCCAACTTGGGAATCATCATTAATTTTTCTTTCCATTCGCGGTGACATTTGACTGGAATGAATCACCCATTCAATATCTTCATCTTTTAAAAAGTCTCGATCCTCTTGGATGGCGAGCCCGGCAGCAATTTGCACCAAATTAACTGCTTCCCGCCCGTTTCTTGCATAGTTTGAAAGTGTTTCAACACCGTTTTCACTTATCGATAGCTTCACTTTATCTGCCGCTTTTTTTGAAACCAAACTAATTTCTTCCTGGCTTAATTCACGGAAAAAAACTTCCATACAGCGCGAACGAATCGCCGGGGGAATTTCATTCGGTGTTCTTGTTGTTGCCCCAATTAGCCGGAAATCGGCAGGAAGTCCATTTTTAAAAATATCATGGATGTGTGTTGGGATTTGATTATTTTCCTCATGATAATAGGCACTTTCCAGGAAAACCTTCCGATCCTCTAACACCTTTAACAATTTATTCATTTGGATAGGATGCAATTCACCAATTTCATCAATAAATAATACGCCGCCATGTGCATTTGTTACGGCTCCTTGCTTTGGCTGAGGAATACCAGCTTGTCCCATTGCCCCAGCGCCTTGATAGATCGGGTCATGGACGGATCCGATTAATGGGTCGGCAATTCCCCGCTCATCAAAACGGGCGGTTGTCGCATCAAGTTCAATAAAAACAGATGCCGGTTTGAATGGTGATTTACTATTTTTTTTCGCTTCTTCAAGAACTAGGCGGGCAGCAGCTGTTTTCCCTACACCGGGCGGTCCGTAAATGATGACATGCTGTGGATTAGGACCGCATAATGCCGCCTTTAATGATTTAATTCCATCCTCCTGCCCAACAATATCTTGAAAGCTGGTAGGACGTACTTTTTCTGATAATGGTTCGGTTAAAGAAATGGATCTCATTTTGCGAAGCTGCTCCATTTCCTTTCTTGATTCTCTATCGATGGATACTTTTTGTGTTCGCTGATTTCTAAGCAAATTCCAAAAATATAGCCCAATGATGATTCCAAAAAAGAGCTGTATAAATAAGGCAATCCCCGTCCAACTCATACTATCCCCTCCTGCAGATTAATTCTGATAGATATTTTCAGTATTTCCTGCGATTGGGTGGAATAAACCACAAATTGTGCGGTTTGGTAAGAAAAAAAGAACCTGGCGACGAGCCAGGTTCTTTGATTGTTTAGCTAAAGTGCCTGTATTTAGGTACTTCAACGCTTTTTCATTATGCAGATTTTTCGTTGGCAACAGTTCCGTCTTCTAGAATCAGTTTCGGTTCGCTGTTATCTAATACCGTTTCCTGCGTGATGATACACTTCGTGATATCATCCCTTGATGGAAGATCAAACATCACATCAAGCATGATTCCTTCAATAATAGAACGTAAACCGCGGGCACCTGTTTTTCGTTCAATCGCTTTTTTCGCGATTTCCACTAGAGCGCCTTCTTCGAATTCAAGATTTACATCATCAATTTCAAGCATTTTTTGGTATTGCTTCACCAAAGCATTCTTCGGCTTCGTTAAGATTTCAATTAAAGCACCTTCATCTAATTGCTCCAGGCTTGCAATAACAGGCAAACGTCCGATAAATTCTGGAATTAAGCCAAAGCGAAGCAAGTCCTCAGGCAATACTTTTGAAAGAAGCTCTTTTTGTCCAATTTCTTGGGTCTTAACATCTGAGCCGAATCCAATGACTTTTTGCCCTAAACGGCGTTTAATGATTGGTTCGATGCCATCAAATGCACCACCGCAAATAAATAGAATATTCGTTGTATCAATTTGGATAAATTCTTGATGCGGATGTTTTCTGCCGCCTTGCGGAGGAACACTTGCAACCGTACCTTCAAGAATTTTTAATAATGCCTGTTGAACACCTTCACCGGAAACATCTCTTGTAATCGATGGGTTTTCCGATTTACGGGCAATTTTATCAATTTCATCAATATAAATGATGCCCTTTTCTGCTTTTTCAACATCATAATCAGCAGCTTGGATTAATTTAAGCAAAATATTTTCAACATCTTCACCAACATATCCAGCCTCGGTTAATGAAGTTGCATCGGCAATCGCAAATGGTACGTTAAGAATGCGCGCTAAGGTTTGTGCCAATAACGTTTTCCCACTACCAGTTGGTCCAATCATACAAATATTACTTTTTGCAAGCTCAACATCATCAATCTTACTATTGGAATTAATCCGCTTATAGTGATTATAAACGGCTACCGATAATGATTTCTTAGCCTGATCCTGGCCGATGACATATTCGTCAAGAATTTCACAGATTTCTTTTGGCTTTGGAACATCTTTAAATTCTACTTCTTCTTCTGTTCCAAGTTCTTCCTCAACAATCTCTGTGCAAAGCTCGATACACTCATCACATATATAAACTCCTGGACCCGCAACCAGCTTTCGAACTTGATCCTGTGTTTTACCACAGAAGGAACATTTTAATTGCCCTTTTTCATCATTAAATTTAAACAATCTTTTCACCCCTTGATACTTGTTGTCACACAATTTTAAAGCTGCGAATCCCAAATAAATCCGAATCTTTTTTCTTCTATTTTTAGTGGTATGTATTGCATTGTAACACATGTTGCCGATGGACTGGAAATAAAAAGCCTTATGTTTGCTACTGTTAAATTTACTGGGATCCGCCATCATAACAGAAACTTATGTACCCATTAAGCATAACCAAAATTTTGAAAAATCAACCTTAAATCCGTTTGGTTTAATTTAATTCGATATGTAATTCCATTTTTCCTGCCCATCTGCAAAAATGTCTAAGGCTTTTCATAAGGTTTAATAAAAAGGTTTCCCTACCCCTATTATAATATGTAATCGATAAAATGTATAAAACAAGGCACGATGGAATCGTGCCTTGCCGAAATTAATTATTTTTTGTTTTCAACAAGAAAGTCAACTGCTTTTTTAAGCTGAAGATCTGCTTTAATTCCTTCAACTCCGCCAAGTGCTGCTTTGATATTGTCAACTGTCATGTTGTACATGCCAGCCATTTTTTCAAGTTCAGCATTAACGTCTTCATCAGTTGCTTCAAGATTTTCTGCCTTCGCAATTGCTTCAAGCGTTAAGTTTACACGTACACGCTTTTCAGCTTCTTCTTTCATTTGCTCGCGCAAAGCATTTTCATCTTGACCTGAGAATTGGAAGTAAAGCTCAAGGTTCATACCTTGCATTTGCAAGCGTTGTTCGAACTCTTGAAGCATACGGTTTACTTCGTTATCAACCATAACAGCTGGAATTTCTACTTCAGCATTTTCAGCCGCTTTTTCCACTACAGTATCACGTAGGTGATGCTCTGCTTCATGCTTTTTGCTGTCTTCTAAACGAGTTTTGATTTTTTCTTTTAATGCATCCAATGTTTCAACTTCATCGTCTACATCTTTTGCAAACTCATCATCCAGTGTTGGAAGTTCTTTTCCTTTAATTTCGTGAACAGTTACTTTAAAGACTGCTGGTTTACCAGCAAGCTCTGCAGCGTGGTATTCTTCTGGGAAAGAAACTTCTACGTCTTTAGATTCGCCGGCTGCAACTCCAACTAATTGCTCTTCAAAGCCAGGGATGAAAGAGCCTGAACCTAACTCAAGTGAGTGATTTTCAGCTTTTCCGCCTTCAAATGCTTCTCCGTCAACGAAACCTTCAAAGTCGATGATCACTGTATCACCGTTTTCAGCAGTACCTTCTTCTTTTACAACAAGCTCTGCTTGACGATTTTGAAGTGTTTCTAATTCTTTTTGTACGTCTTCATCTGTAACATTTGTGTCTTGTTCTTCTACTTCTAGGCCTTTATAATCGCCTAATTTCACTTCAGGCTTTACTGTAACAGTAGCTTTGAAGATTAGCTCTTTGCCTTTTTCCATTTGCTCAATATCGATATCAGGACGATCAACTGGCTCGATGCCTGTTTCATCGATTGCATTTCCATATGCTTCTGGAAGAATGATATCTAAAGCATCTTGGTATAATGATTCAACACCAAAGCGCTTTTCAAACATGCCACGAGGCATTTTCCCTTTACGGAATCCTGGAACATTTACTTGTTTCACAACTTTTTGGAATGCTGCGTCTAATCCTTTGCTTACCTCGTCGGCACTTACTTCAACTGTAAGTACACCGCGGTTTCCTTCTAATTTTTCCCACTTAGCTGTCATACCGTTTTTTCCCTCCAACATCTATTCTCATTTCATTCGTAACGAATTGTATGAATATGTCTTGTTCTATCAAGTCATTATCCACTTTTTGTTGTAAAATATCGAATTTCTACAGAATGCGACCCCTACATTATATCATAGGATTGATTTCTTTCAACACACTGCCTAAAAATTGGGGTAAGAAATTTCTTCTATTTCTCGTATTTTAACGATTGCTAGATTGATTTCTTCGCTGGAAACCCCGTATTCTTCCGCTCTATCAATTATTTCTAAATCGTTTCCCATATATTCCTCTGCTAGAACATGAAAGGCTGCTGCCCATGCTTTAGCATTCTTCGGCTCTAGCTCGAAAGGATAGCTGATAAAAAAGATTCGTTCTACCATACCTATTATATCAGCCAATAAAACCGGGTTACTATTTTCTAAATAATCTTCTAAATGTTCTATGATTTTTTCCATCCTGGGCTGGGCATGAACTTCAGGCAATTTTGTCGGGATAATCTTTATGACCTGATGAAACTTTTGAACCTCAATTTCCTTGTCATATTCCTGCTCTTTTAGAAGAGTTAGCAGGGTTGTTTTAAAAAAGGACTGTCCTGTTTCTGCGATTAAATAGGCATTAATTTCCTCTATATAAGGCCTGATGTTCCTCTCAGCCAGTTTAGATAGGAGCAGCATTTGTTCGGTTGTATTTTGTAAGGAAAAAAGGTTCAGGCTTTTGTTCGTTGGACCGGTTTCATACGAATTGTCATTTTCCACATCTGCTTGATCCTGTTCCGCCATCCTTCTGCTAAATTGCAGGATGGTGATAAAATGATCCTGTTTTTCTGGTGGGATTTCTTTTTCATCCAATAAGACTTCAATCGTTGAAACGATTTCTTGATATTCGTGCAGCTGGATCAGAATGGTCAAATATAAATCGACCATCTGATAATAATCACCGATTCCTTTTAGTAAAAGTTCGTTTGCAAGTTTTTTTGCTTTTCGGTAAGCACCTGCTTCAAAATAGGCTAAGACTAATCCCATTAGCACATCGCCATTTTCTGGGTCAAGTTCCTTCGCCCCTTCTAAAAGTTCGATGGCTTCTTCATATTTTTTTAATTGCAGGCTTTCTAAGCCCTTTTCCGTTAATCGCTGTTCAAGCCCGGGAAAGAAAATTACATTCTCTTTTCTTTTAACTCGTTCCCGTTTTTTCATAAAATTCCGCCCTTTTGGTTGATGAAAATTAGTGTAGCACGAATTAAGTAAAAAACAAAAAAACTCACCTTTTTCTGGGTGAGTAAAGTTCATTTGGTATGTAGATGGCGTCCCAGGAGAGATTCGAACTCCCGACCGTACGCTTAGAAGGCGTATGCTCTATCCGGCTGAGCTACTGGGACATAGTCATTTATCAAAGACAAGATTTATTATATAGTCCTAAAAAATAAAAGTCAATAATAAATTTGTTGTTTTTAAAAAACAAGAAATGGGAAGATAAACTCCCCATTATCTTTTCGGCAAGGTAAATTCATAACCTAAATCGACTACTTCACGCCCGTTCAATTCAAAAACGGTCATCTTTATTTTTTCATCTGCTAGGTCTAGCATAACGTACGTTTTTTCAAAGCGCTCTCGGGGCAGACGGAGGCTTCCGGGGTTCAAAAACAGCGTTCCACCGATGACTTCCGCCCCTAATATATGGGAATGCCCGAAACAAACAATATCGGCGTTTTCCTCTTGTGCCTTATACTTTAAATTCATCAAAGATGACTTAACCGAATACTTATGCCCGTGAGTAACGAAAATTTTCCGGCCATTTACCTCTTCAATTACTTCTAAAGGATAACCGCCAAAATCACAATTCCCTAATACGGTGACAAACCCTGAAATCGCTTGGTCATCCGGCATTAATTGCGAATCCCCGCAATGAATCATTAAATCAACATCTTTCATATGTCTGTCCCGCACGATTTCAAGCTCTTTTGTCATTCCGTGACTATCGCTGACAATCAAAATTTTGCTCATGATTGATTTGCTCTTTCTAAAATTGAATCCAGCACCGTATCAAGCTTCTTTATGGCGTTTGCGCGGTGGCTGATTTTATTTTTTTCCTCTGAAGGAAGCTCAGCCATTGCAAGTTTCAAATTTGGAACATAAAAAATCGGGTCGTATCCAAAGCCGTGCGTCCCTTTTCTTTCTGTTAAAATCCGGCCCTCACAAGTTCCCGAAACCGTCATCGTTTCTTGATTCGGCACAGCCACCGCCAGTGCACAATAAAATCTTGCCGTCCGCTCTTCCTCAGGGACATCCTTTAACTCAGAAAGAACTTTATCAATATTGTCCTGATCATTTTTATGTTCTCCAGCATATCGGGCTGAATAGATACCAGGTCTACCTTCTAATACATCCACAATCAAACCGGAGTCGTCTCCAATGACCATTTTATTCAATGCCTTTGAGATCGCTTCTGCCTTAAGGATTGCATTTGCCTCAAAAGTAGTTCCTGTTTCCTCTACATCAGGGATCTCAGGAAAATCTAATAGTGTTTTGACTTCGATTCCCCTTTTAGCAAAAATACTTTCAAATTCTCTCGCTTTTCCGGGGTTTTTAGTAGCAATAATAACTTCTCTCATTTATTCTTTCTTCTTTCTTCAATTTTTTCGGTTATGTCTGCACCAAGAGCAATTTTTTGATGCTCAAAAAGCTCACTCAATCCGGCTTGTGCCGCATGAAGTAATTCTTGAAGCTGGTTATAGGAAAAGGTAGCTTCCTCACCTGTTCCCTGCAGTTCAACAAATTCGCCGCTTCCGGTCATGACTACATTCATATCAACCATAGCACTGGAGTCCTCCGGATAATTTAAATCGAGGATGGTTGTGTTCTCTTCTATAATTCCGACACTGGTCGCCGCCAGGAAATCAGTAATGGGGAATTTTATCGCTCTTTTTTCGGCCAATTCATTTAAAGCAAGCGTCATCGCGACAAATGCTCCTGTAATAGCAGCTGTACGGGTTCCACCGTCAGCCTGAATGACATCACAATCAATCCAAACTGTTTTTTCTCCCAAAGCCTTTAAATCTACAATAGCCCTTAAGGCACGGCCAATCAGCCGCTGAATTTCCATTGTGCGCCCGGACACTTTCCCTTTAGAAGATTCTCGGATATTCCTTGATGCCGTCGCTCTTGGGAGCATCGAATATTCCGCTGTAATCCAGCCCTTGCCTTCTCCCCTCATAAAGTGCGGCACCCGGTCTTCAATTGTAGCCGTACAAATTACTTTTGTGTCCCCAACAGAAATGAGCACCGAGCCTTCCGGATGCATTAAATAGTTTGTTTCAATATGTATGGGTCTTAACTGCAATGGTTCACGTCCATCAACACGCACTAATCTTCCTCCTTTATAATCAAGCTCGCCTTGTTGGTATAAGCCGGCCATCTGGCAAATAGAAAAGCATAAGCGTCTTTTTTAAGGACGCTTTAGAGCCAGACAAATAAAGAAGAGGCGGCGGGAAGCCAACCTCTTTCATGGTCATTATATAGTATAACAAAAAACTTTTTTTAAAAACTACCTGTATTTACTTTTTCCGGACGAGTTACAGGCTCAGATATTTTTTTACCCTGTTCATTTTTGAGCCCTGCTTTCCCTTTCACTTCGATTGCCACTTTTTCAATTCCCGGCTGTTCTGTTAATGATAATACAAGAGTGTTTAACACGGCCTGCGAAATCTCCTTTTCTTCGAAGCTTCCATAAATATTCTCATTAAAGTTCAATGTTACCTGTCCATTTTCCACTTTTGGCGCTTCAAGAAGTTTCGCATCAGACATAAACTCTGAAAGAAGGTTTGACTTCTGACTTGGCCCTTCAATTAATTCATTTACAGCTGCAATAATATTATCGGTTACCTTATTGCTAACCCGGCGTGTTACCGGTACATAGTAGTACGAGCCTTCTTTTTCACCGCCAATATAGTATACGGTTACCGGTTTTGTATTGGTTATGTCCACAACATCCGTTGTATCAATATTGATTCCGATGGATCTCGTTAAGTGATCACTGATTGGTGTACCGTTTACCGGCATTTCGGTTAATGGATGCCCGGTCATGGATAACTGTACGGACTTAACGGAGTCAAATTGGGTTAATGTCCAAGTAATGGATTGAAGAATTTTCAACTCATCTTCAGGCTGATAGTTTTTAAATTCCTTTGAAAAATCAACATGTGCTACGCCATCCTTAATGTTAACGGACAATGAGGTTTCTGCCGGGATGACTGCTCTAAATCCGTTTGGCAGCATATCTTCAACTGGTCCGTTATCTACTAAGTATTCGAGAGCTTGTGTTGCGGTAGAGGTTTTTTTCGGCAGTGCTATTGTCTGCGGCACTACATAGCCATTTTTATCGATGAGGTATAGTTCTGTTTTGATGGTGTTTTTAGCATCTTCTGTTTTAGCCATCGTATCTTTGCTTTCCTTTTTGCCTGTGTCTACGGAAACGGATTTTGGCGGGTCGATTTTCTTTTCCGTTTCAGTATTAAATAAGCCACATCCGGATAAAAGAACGCTCGATGCAAACATAGCCGAAACAAGGATGACTGCTTTATTTTTATTTTTAGACATAAAATTCCCTCCCAAGACAGTTTGTACTACCATGTATACGAGCCATCCGGGAATTTAGACCGTCTTGAAAAAAAAATTTGGACATTCTCTAAAAAAACTTTGTTTTGGGGTAGTTGTGTGGAATCTCCTTTTACTATGAAAGGTCTATTTTTCTTATTTAGGGCAAAGGATAGGGGTTCCTTTTACCTCTTGAGTACTTTTTTCCTCCTAAAAGGGTAATGCAACGACTTTCCTTTTACCTCTTATGCGATTCTTTCCTCCCAAAGGGTAATGCAACGACTTTCCTTTTACCTCTTATGCGATTCTTTCCTCCCAAAGGGTAATGAAACGACTTTCCTTTTACCTCTTATGCGATTCTTTCTTCCCAAAGGGTAATGCAGCGTCTCTCCTTTTACCCCTTATACGATTCTTTCCTCCTAAGGGGTAATGCAGCGCCTTTCCTTTTACCTCTTATGCGATTCTTTCCTCCCAAAGGGTAATGCAGCGCCTTTCCTTTTTACCTCTTATGCGATTCTTTCCTCCTAAGGGGTAATGCAGCGCTTTTCCTTTTACCAAAAAGCTTTTTTTCCTCACTAAAGCACAGGACCCCTCACCCGATTCTTCAAAAGTACCAAAAAGAGCTCCTAGAAACTAGGAGCTCCAACTTATAATTTAATTTTTTGTACATTGTCCACCGGCATGTCTAGCCATTCGGAGGCGATTTTGGAAAAGATGCCTCTTGATCCGGTTGTAATAAACTCGTGCTCCGGCTCGTCCTCAGATTCTTCGAGCTGGCCGTTGAATTGGAGGATGGCGCTGATTTCTCTCGCAGTTTCATCACCGGAACTAATCACGTTTACCTCCGGGCCCATTACTTTTTTAACAAGCGGTCCAAGCAGCGGATAATGCGTGCACCCTAAAATTAATGTATCTAAATTTAAATTTAACACCGGCTGCAAGGATTGCGTAACAATTTTTTCCGCAATCGCCCCGTCATATTCACCGCTTTCCACAAGCGGAACAAATTTAGGACAGGCATGGGCTTTTACAAACAGCCTGCTGTTTAACGATTTTAATGCCTTTTCATAAGCACCACTTTCTACGGTAACCTGGGTGCCTATAATGCCAACCCGATAGTTTTTCGTTCGCTTAATCGCGGCCCGTGCTCCTGGATATATGACACCAATCACTGGAATTTTTAATTCCCTACGAATTTCATCCAGAGCAACAGCTGTTGCCGTATTGCAAGCGATGACCAGCATTTTAATCTGCTTTTCTAATAAAAAGGTTGTTAATTCCCAAGTGAATTTTCTAACTTCCTTTGTTGGTCTTGGTCCATAAGGACAACGTGCCGTATCTCCCAAATAAATGATTTTTTCATTTGGCAGCTGCCGCATCATTTCCTTTGCAACCGTTAAACCCCCAACACCGGAATCAATTACACCTATTGGTTGTTTCAAGCTTCTCGCCTCATTCTTAACGCATTTCCTGATGCAGTTTACTTAAATTGTTTTGGACCAGAAGAATCTCGTCTGTGGTAAAGTTTTTTAAGATTTCCTCTAAATAAACTTGACGTTTCTTGATTACCTCATTGATAATTCGTTCGCCTTCCTCGAGCAAATGAATTCTCACTACTCGACGATCATTCGGATCTTTAACCCGAACAAGGAGTTGATTCTTCTCCATGCGATCGACTAAATCTGTAGTGGTACTACAGGCAAGAAACATTTTATTAGATAATTCTCCAATTGTCATATCTCCATCTTCAAAAAGCCACTGCAGGGCAACAAACTGGGGAGGAGTAATTTTATAATTACTTAACATTTCTCTTCCTTTTTGTTTAATAATCCCGGATATGTACCGTAAATCTTTTTCAATATTCGCCACTATTTCCCCGTTCACTTTTTGTGAATTTTCGAGTTTCATGTATTATACACTCCTATAATATGCTTTCCCCTCAACTTAAAGCGCCGCTAAACGAATTGTTATCTCTAAAATATCGTTAAGCTTGTATATATTTTCTACTTTTTTCACTTAAATTTCAAGCAGGAACATGAACCGTTCGTTTTTTCACATAAAAAACAGTACGGCGTTTCACACCTACATCTACTTTGATTATATCTTTATTAAAAAATATGAACCGGCCTCCCAAAAGGATGCCGGTCATGATTAAAGTTCTAGCTCTCCCATTCGAAGGAGCTCTACAACGGCTTGTGAACGCCCCTTGACACCAAGCTTTTGCATGGCATTGGAAATATGATTCCTAACCGTTTTTTCGCTTATAAATAATTCACCAGCGATTTCCTTCGTTGTTTTGTCTTGTACTAACAGTTCGAATACTTCTCTTTCGCGTTTGGTGAGTAATGGCTTGTGAGTATAATCATTCTCCTTCAAGTATTGTGACCCTCCTTGCCTTCGCCAGTTATGAACCGTGGGGTGGGTATATATTTAGTCACCATATCTTATGTGAACTCTACAAATGTAGTGACTATAAATACTATCTGAAAAATGATTTTGTTTCGTTATATTTTAACATCGATATGCTGTACTAGCAGATTTCGCATTTCCTCTGTCCAAGGGACGCCTTTCCCTGCCTTTTTTGAGATTTGAACAAGCGTTCCTCTTCCTACAAATCCAACAGAACCGTCTTCTTTTTTGCCCATATAATGAAGATCAACAGACGAATTTCCAACTGTAGCGGCTTTTACATATATCTTTAAATTTTCACCGAAAAAAATTTGCTGTAAAAAATCACATTGGAGATCCGCAACAACCGGAAATGTCTTACTTTCAGGCTTTACCCATTCATCCATAAAACCAATGGATTTCAAAAATTCAGTCCGAGCCTCCTCAAAATAAACGAATGGAACTGTATTATTTAAATGCCCAAACATATCCGTTTCGGAAAACCTAACCCTAATTGGGAGAAAATATTTAAATTCGTCCTGCCACTTATGAAAATCATCTATATAATTTGCTTTCACCATATTATTTGTCACGCTCCTTTTCATAAAAAAATGAATTGTCATTCAGTACTCTTTAATCCTATTATAATTTAAAAGTTTGCTGTGTTAAAGGACATTGCCGATTTTTATCCCTGTTGATTGGAGCGAAGCGACGAGGAGGCTCCCCGGCACGCCCGCGGAAAGCGAAGTGCCTGGAGCGGAAATTCACTAGATATGTTTAACACAGCCTAAAAGTTAAAAAATAAAAAGTTCCGATAATGATCCGGAACTTTTTACGATTTAGGCTTGGCATAAATGATATATCGTTTTGGAGCATTTCCTACATAACTGAAAGGATAACACGTGGTCAAAATCAATTCCTCATGTTTATTTTGCAAAGTAATAATGCTAGTGTCATCTGCTTTAACAATTTTCATATGGGTGATTTCATATTTAAAATTACCCTTTGAATCGTTTACCTTTAAGGTATCGCCTTTTTTTAATTCTCCCAGATGGCGAAAAACGGTATCTCGATGTCCTGATAAAACAATCTGCCCGTGATTACCAGGCAGATAGGAACCTTTATAATGACCAACCCCTTTTGCCAGATCATCGGGGTCTGTTCCTTCAACAATCGGTAATTCCGCACTGATTTTAGGGATAGAAAGCAAGCCAATGGTATCGCCAATATTCGGAGCTTTATTTTTTTTGCTAACTTTAAGTTTATTTTTCCCATTAGATTTTTGATTTGAATCAATTGGCTGCTGTTCTGAGACGATTTCTTTTGCCTCTTTAAGTGATGCCTTTGTTTGCATTTTTACATCAATAAACTGCCAAACTCCAATCCCTATTAAAATAAGACCGACTAAAATAAACAGTAGTGGAATCTTTGACTTCACCTTTACCGTACCATCCTTTTTCAAATTTCCTTCATTATAACAAATGGAGGATGATAAAAACTCGTATTTGGAACGAAACATAAAAAAACCTTCCTTTCCGTTAAGAAAAGAAGGCTTTTAATTTGATTAATCGTTGTCGCTTCCAAAGAAGTTTCTGAATGATTGCATGGTAGCGTCACGGTTAACAGCTGCGATTGAAGTAGTGATCGGAATCCCTTTCGGACAAGATTGCACGCAGTTTTGTGAATTACCACAGCCTTGCATTCCGCCATCTTCCATAAATGCATTTAAACGCTCAGATTTATTCATCGCACCAGTTGGGTGAGCATTGAACAAACGAACTTGGTTAAAGGCAGCAGGACCCATAAAGTTTGTTTTGCTATTCACATTTGGACACGCCTCTAAACATACACCACATGTCATACATTTTGAAAGTTCATATGCCCATTGACGTTTTTTCTCAGGCATACGTGGTCCAGGACCTAAATCGTACGTACCATCGATTGGAATCCAAGCCTTTACTTTCTTTAAGGAATCAAACATTCTGCTTCGGTCAATTTGAAGGTCACGCACAATCGGGAAAGTACTCATTGGTGCCAAACGGATTGGCTGCTCTAATTTATCAACAAGCGCCGAACAAGCTTGGCGCGGTTTACCATTGATAACCATTGAACACGCACCGCATACTTCTTCAAGACAGTTCATTTCCCAAGTAATTGGGGATGTATCCTGCCCTTTTGCAGTGACAGGATTTCTGCGAATTTCCATTAACGCCGAAATAACGTTCATATTCGGACGGTATGGAAGTTCAAACTCCTCCTCAAAAGGAGCAGAGTCTGGAGTATCCTGACGGGTTATTATAAATTTTACTGTTTTTGTTTCAGCCATTTTTTCCTACTCCCCTTTCAATTAATGCTTTTTAGTATAGTCACGTTCACGTGGAGCAAGCAGCGAGATATCAACATCTTCATAATGGAATGCCGGAGCTGAAGAAGCGTCAACAAAATTCGCCATTGTCGTTTTTAAGAATTCCTCATCATTACGTTTAGGGAAATCCGGCTTGTAGTGAGCACCACGGCTCTCATTACGGTTATAAGCCCCAAGTGTAATAACACGAGCCAATTGAAGCATGTTCTGTAATTGACGTGTAAACGCAGCCCCTTGGTTGCTCCATTTAGCTGTATCATTGATGTTGATTTTCTTGTATCGCTCTAAAAGTTCTTGAATTTTTTCATCTGTTTTTAACAATCGATCATTGTAACGAACAACTGTAACGTTATCAGTCATCCATTCGCCAAGCTCTTTGTGAAGAACATAGGCATTTTCATTTCCGTCCATTGACATAATCGCATTCCATTTTTGCTCTTCCTCTTTAACTTTACGATCAAATACAGAAGAAGAAATAGCATCAGAACTCTTTTCAAGTCCCCCAATATAGCGAACAGCGTTAGGACCGGCAACAGAACCACCGTAAATAGCAGATAGTAATGAATTCGCTCCTAAACGGTTAGCACCGTGCTGTGAATAATCACACTCACCTGCTGCAAATAAGCCAGGAATGTTTGTCATTTGGTCATAGTCAACCCACATACCGCCCATTGAATAGTGAACGGCAGGGAAAATTTTCATTGGAACTTTGTGCGGATCGTCTCCGACAAATTTTTCATAAATCTCAATAATTCCGCCTAATTTCACATCTAATTCATGTGGATCCTTGTGTGATAAATCAAGGAAGACCATGTTTTCCCCATTAACTCCTAGTTTCATATCCACACAGACATTGAAAATTTCACGTGTTGCAATATCACGTGGTACAAGGTTTCCATATGCAGGATATCTTTCTTCAAGGAAATACCAAGGTTTACCGTCTTTATAAGTCCAAATACGACCGCCTTCTCCACGAGCTGATTCACTCATGAGACGAAGTTTATCATCACCAGGAATTGCAGTTGGGTGAATTTGAATCATTTCACCATTTGCATAGGAAACACCTTGTTGATATAAAATTGACGCAGCAGAACCAGTGTTAATAACAGAGTTTGTTGATTTACCAAAGATAATCCCAGGGCCGCCAGTTGCCATAATTACGGCATCAGCCACGAAAGATTTAATCTCCATTGTTTTTAAATTTTGAGCAGCAATTCCGCGGCAAACGCCTTCGTCATCCAATACCGCACCAAGGAATTCCCATCCTTCGTACTTTGTAACCAAGCCCTCTACCTCATGGCGGCGAACTTGTTCATCCAACGCATAAAGTAGCTGCTGACCAGTAGTTGCACCGGCAAATGCTGTACGGTGATGCTGTGTTCCACCGAAGCGGCGGAAATCAAGTAATCCTTCAGGGGTACGGTTAAACATAACTCCCATTCGGTCAAATAAGTGAATAATACCAGGCGCAGCTTCACACATTGCCTTAACCGGAGGCTGATTTGCTAAAAAGTCTCCGCCATAAACTGTATCGTCAAAGTGAATCCAAGGAGAGTCGCCTTCCCCTTTAGTATTTACTGCTCCATTAATACCGCCTTGGGCACAAACAGAGTGAGAACGTTTCACCGGAACTAGAGAAAATAACTCTACCGGTGTACCCGATTCTGCCACCTTAACGGTTGCCATCAAGCCAGCTAAACCACCACCGACTACGATCACCTTACCTTTACTCATCGTGACTCACTCCCTAATCCTAAATCCAATATTTTTCCGTTCATTAATTTGTTGATCACACAAATGCTAGAAGCGCTTGAATTCCAATAATGGAAAGCAACACGAACACGATCAAAGTCACATATGTAGAAATGACTTGAGAACGTGGTGAAATTGTAATTCCCCAGCTTACCATAAATGACCATAAACCATTTGAGAAGTGGAAAATGACAGAAAGAACTCCCACTAAATAAAAAGCAAACATGAATGGTGAAGATAAAATATCAGCCATCATTTGGAAATTAAGCTCAGCTCCAAATGCCTTGGCGATCCGTGTTTCCCATACATGCCATGCAATAAAGATCAGGGCAATCACCCCTGTTATACGCTGCAGAATGTACATCCAGTTTCTGAAGTACCCCATTCTGCCAACATTGCTTTTTGATGTAAAGGCAATATATAGGCCATAGATTGCATGAAATAATAATGGCAAATAAATTAATACCCATTCTAGAACGATAAGGAATGGAAGATCCTCCATAAAATTTATTGCTTTTTGAAAGGATTCTGCTCCGCCCGTAGCGGCATGGTTGACTACTAGATGCACGATAAGGAACAAACCAATTGGAATGACCCCTAGCAGCGAGTGTACTCTTCGTGAAATAAACTCTCGATTTCCCGCCATAATTTACCCCCCTTAAATAATAAGAATGATGTTAAGTTTCCTTCCTTTTTATAATCCATTTAAAAAGAAATTTCAACCTAGCATCACTATGACAAAATTGTGACATGTCCATTTTACTCCTGTCGACAAAGAGCGTCAAGAAACCGTATACAGAATTATTTTTTAAAAATACAATTTTTTTTACGATTTTGATAGTAAAAGAGAATGCTAAGCGCTTACATTTTTGAGGTTTATTTTGGAAGCGTTTCCATTATAACTACATTTTATTTATCATTATGTAAAGGATAGAAATTAAAGTAAAAAGGTAATATAGTTATGATGGTAAACAAAAAAAGTATAGTGACATAACAATCCTTGCAATTGGATTCTTTAACCGTTTTCTAATCTAAAATTCAGTAATGAAATTTAACCAATATTGTATATAATAGAATGGTAGAAAGAGGGGATACTATTGAACGATAGTACGGCAGTTAATTTAAACACGCAATCAGATGAGACGAGAACCGTGTCGATTTTTGGATATGAGCTAATCCGAGAAATTCTTTTACCCGAAATTTTAGGAAAAGACACTCCTGAAATATTATATTGGGCAGGAAAACGATTAGCGAGAATGTACCCTTTAAATCATTATGATGAACTGATTGAGTTTTTCGAGAGGGCTTCATGGGGACATTTAACGATTAAAAGTGAGAATAAGGATGAAATGGAGTTTGAACTCATTAGTCCACTAATTGTTTCCCGAGTGAAATCAAAAGCTGAATATTACTTCCAGCTCGAGGCCGGTTTCCTTGCCCAGCAAATCGAACTTCAGAAAAAGGTCATCGCTGAAACCTTCGAACATCCTGTAAAAAAATCCAACAAAGTCCTCTTCACCGTAAAATGGGACAAAAAAGATACCCTAGACTAAAAAGTGACAGGCACTATGTGAAGAATTCACATAGTGCCTGTCACCGTTTGTGGACAAATTACTTGTTTTGTCCGCCTCAGACGGACATTGTTATTCTGTTACGGCGGATAGTTCGAAGGCGTTGTGAAGTGCTTGGACGGCTTTTAGCATATTTTCTTCTTCGACAACTGCTGACACCTTAATTTCTGAGGTGCTGACCATTTTTACTTGAATTTGATTGGAAGCCAATACTTCAAACATTCTGGCAGCAACCCCCGGATTGGAAATCATTCCTGAACCGACGATAGATACCTTGGATAATTGGTTCTCTGCATCAATTTGCTCGTAGCCTAGCAATTCTTTATGATCCTCAAGAACTTTTAAAGTTTCCATTAAATCTTCTGTTTTGATGGAGAAAGAAAGATTTGCAGCTCCTGCCTCTGTTGTACTTTGAATAATAATATCAACATTGATATGATGCTGTGCAAGTGTTGTAAAGATGGTAGACAGGCTTGTTAATGAATTCGCCAGACCTAATACCGTTACTTTCGTAATTTGATCCTCAAATGCGACACCGCGGACTACTAGATTTTGTTCCATTGTTGCTTCCTCCTCAATGATTGTTCCTTCAATTTTCTCCATACTTGAACGAACTTCAAGCCGTACCTGATAATTCTTCGCAAACTCGACAGCCCTTGGGTGGAGTACACCGGCACCTAAATTGGCAAGTTCAAGCATTTCATCATAAGAAATAGACTTCAACTGACGTGCTCCTTTAATATACCTGGGATCAGTCGTATATACCCCGGTTACATCTGTGTAAATATCACATCGATCCGCTTTTAGTGCAGCTGCCAATGCGACTGCCGTAGTATCAGAGCCGCCACGCCCTAGTGTGGTAATCTCGCCGCTTTCGGTAATGCCTTGGAAACCGGCAACGATGATAACCTTTCGATGTGACAATTGGCTTTCAATTGCCTCCGTTCTAACATCGGTAATTCGGGCATTTCCGTGAACAGGTTCCGTAACAATTCCGGCCTGCCAGCCTGTAAAGGAAACAGCCTCAAGTCCTTTTTGATTTAATGCCATCGATAATAAGGCAATCGAGACCTGCTCCCCCGTTGTAAGCAGCATATCCATCTCCCGTTTACTTGGCTGTGGAGAAATTTCTTTAGCTAATTTTACAAGCTGGTCTGTTGATTTTCCCATCGCGGAAACAACCACCACCACTTGGTTTCCTAATATCGTTTCATCTTTCACTCGTTCCGCCACATTCATGATTCTTTCAACGCTGCCAACGGACGTTCCCCCAAATTTCTGTACAATTAAACCCATTTTTTCCCCTTCTTCCTGTAAGGCTATGTAGTTCTGAAAAACAAAAAAAGCAATGAGAAGAGTATCTCATTGCTTTGGGAACACAAAAAAAGTATTCTTGCGTTTACAATGTAAGATAGCTCTCCAAGACCTACTATTAGTCTTGACAATCCAGTATTTATTCAACACAGGACCAGCAAAGAAAGAAATGAGACTCTCTTCACTTCGGCGAACATCCCCTTTCATGATTCTTCCTTGAAGCTCATCCTTCTCAGAACCACTACTCTTGAAGCTCGCACCTCTACCTACACTTTACGTTGATAAAGTGTTATTAAATTTTCACTCATTATAGCATAGGACTATTCTTCTGACAACGGTCAACTTTGAAGTTTTTTCATTAATTCTTCAGCAACATTTACCGGCAGGCCAGCTTCAATAAGTTCCTCAAGATTAGCTTCTTTCATTTTTTTCACGGAACCAAAATGCTTTAATAACATTTTTTTCCGCTTCTCTCCAATACCGGGGATATCATCGAGCAGCGATTGAAAAGCTGTTTTGCCACGGATCTGGCGATGAAAGGTAATCGCGAATCGGTGAACCTCATCTTGAATTCTTTGCAGCAAATAAAACTCCTGACTGTTCCTTGCAAGCGGGACTATTTCAAGTGGATTCCCGTACAACAATTGAGATGTACGGTGTTTTTCATCCTTCACTAGGCCGGAGATTGGAATATCGAGACCAAGTTCATTTTCTAATACATCTCTAACCGCCTCGACATGTCCCTTCCCGCCGTCAATGATGATTAAATCCGGAAGTGGAAGCTCTTCCTTTAAAGCCCTTGCATATCTTCGTCTTGTAACCTCGCGCATTGACTCATAATCATCAGGTCCCTGAACGGATTTAATTTTATATTTACGGTATTCCCGTTTGTTTGCCTTTCCATCGGTAAATACGACCATTGCCGACACCGGGTCCGTCCCTTGAATATTTGAATTATCGAAGGCTTCAATCCGATGCGGCGTATAAATTCCAAGAAGATTTCCAAGGGTCTCTACAGCCTTAATCGTTCTCTCTTCATCTTTCTCAATCAATGAAAATTTCTCATTCAAGGCAATCTTAGCATTTTTAATCGCCATTTTGACGAGATCCTTTTTCTGCCCGCGCTGCGGTTTTAACACCTTTACTTCAAGAAGTTGTTCAGCCATTTCCAGATCAATTTCATCCTGAATTAAAATTTCCTTTGGCTTAAAATGATTGGTCTTCTGATAAAATTGACCCAGGTAAGTGAGGATTTCCTCCTCTGGTTCATTGTAAATCGGGAACATGGATACATCCCGCTCAATGAGTTTCCCTTGCCTGACAAAGAAGACTTGGACACACATCCAGCCCTTATCAACAGCATAGCCGAACACATCACGATCCGTAAAATCAGTCATCGTGATTTTTTGTTTTTCCATAATCGTTTCAATATGGATAATTTTATCGCGGAATTCTTTTGCACGCTCAAAATCCAATTCTTCCGCCGCTGCGGTCATTTTTTCAGTAAGATCTTTTTTGATTTCCTTATATCCGCCATTTAAAAAGCGCGTAATTTCATCGGTCATTTGCTTGTATTGTTCTTCCGCCACTTCATTCACACATGGTGCGAGGCATTGACCTAAATGATAATAAAGGCAGACGCGGTCTGGGAGTGTTGAGCATTTCCGTAATGGATAGAGGCGGTCAAGCAATTTTTTTGTTTCATTTGCTGCTCCAACATTCGGATAGGGACCAAAATATTTGCCTTTATCCTTTTTAACTTTTCTTGTAATGATTAGCTTTGGATGTCTTTCTGCTGTTAGTTTTATAAACGGATAGCTTTTGTCATCCTTTAGCATGATATTGTATTTAGGGTCATACTTTTTAATTAAATTCAATTCAAGAAGCAGTGCCTCAATATTGGAGGAAGTTACAATGTATTCGAAGTCCTCAATTTCATTTACCAGTCTCAGTGTTTTGCCATCGTGTGAGCCGGTAAAATAGGAGCGGACACGATTTTTTAAGACTTTTGCTTTTCCTACATAGATGATTGTTCCTTGGCGGTCTTTCATTAAGTAGCAGCCAGGCTGATCAGGCAGTAATGTTAATTTTTGTTTTATTGTTTCGTTCATTCCGGCCACCCCACCCCATTCTTTATATCTATATAAAAGTTTAAATTAAATTACGGTCAATGAAAAGCTGTGTTTTATAGGAAAAATAAAAACCTTAGCCGGAAAGTTCCAGCTAAGGTTTTTGGGGCTATTTTTAAACGTGTTTTTGTAACACGCTTGCTAATGCGTCTTTTGGTTGGAAGCCGACAACTTTATCGACAACTTCGCCATTTTTGAAAACAAGCAAAGTTGGAATGCTCATAACGCCGTATTTAGCTGCAGTTTCTTGGTTTTCGTCAACATCAAGTTTAACGATTTTTACTTTTTCGCCCATTTCTGAATCAAGTTCATCAAGAACAGGAGCGATCATTTTACAAGGTCCGCACCATGGTGCCCAGAAATCTGCAAGAACAAGGCCTGAGCCTGTTTCAGCCGAAAAATTTTGATCAGTTACATGTGAAATAGCCATTTATATTGACCTCCTATAAAATACTGAAATACTACCGAAAGTATACCATCGTTTGGTAAATCAAGCTAATAATATGTTTCGTAGATAATTTTCCCATTAAATCCATAAGTATTCTATAAAAAATCGTAATAAGAGCGAGCGGATCTTTCCGCTCGCTTCAATTTTCAAGCGTAAGCGCCTTCGCCTTCGCTCTTCTTATTATGAGTGAACTTTAAGCTTTTTAAACTCTTCAGTTAACATTGGTACGACTTCAAATAGGTCGCCAACGATACCATAGTCAGCTACTTTAAAGATGTTTGCTTCCGGATCTTTGTTGATAGCAACAATTACTTTAGAGTTAGACATTCCCGCAAGGTGTTGAATCGCTCCGGAAATACCGCAGGCAATATATAAATCAGGAGTTACAACCTTACCAGTCTGCCCGATTTGCAGGGAATAATCACAGTAGTCAGCATCACATGCACCACGGGAAGCTCCAACTGCCCCGCCAAGAACTTGCGCTAATTCCTTTAACGGTTCAAAGCCCTCGGCACTTTTCACACCGCGTCCGCCGGAAATAACTACCTTCGCCTCACTTAGGTCAACTCCTTCGCTTGCTTTGCGAACCACTTCTTTGATAATCGCACGAAGGTCTTTAATATCAACGGAAAGGCTGGAAACCTCACCTGTTCTGCTGTCGTCTTTTTCTAATGGAGCAATATTGTTTGGACGAACAGATGCAAAAATTAAACCATCTGTTACGATTTTCTTTTCAAATGCCTTACCTGAATAGATAGGTCTTGTAAAGACAATGTTACCACCTGCAGCTTCTACTGCAGTAGCATCAGAAACCAGACCGGATCCAAGCTTTCCAGCAATCCTTGGAGATAAATCTTTTCCAAGTGCAGTATGGCCTAATACAAGACCTTCCGGCTTTTCTTGCTCAATTGCAGCTAAAAGAGCTTGAGAATAACCATCTGATGTATATTGCTTTAATTTCTCATCTTCGACAACAACGACACGGTCTGCACCGTATTTAATGAGTTCTAAACCTAAAGCGCTTACAGCTTCGCCGACCAAAACTCCAACCACTTCTCCGCCCTCTGCCACTGTTTTCGCAGCAGCAACTGCTTCGAATGAAACATTACGTAATGATCCGTCACGGACTTCTCCTAATACCAATACTTTTCTAGACATTCCCTTTACCTCCTGCAACAATTTTGGCTAATCGTTCAACCCTGTCTTTTTCCTTGCCCAACTTACTAAGCCAATTGACAAGTCTCTTATTTTAAACCGATTAAACTACTTTTGCTTCCGTATGAAGAAGTTGAACAAGTTCTTTTACTTGGTCAGCAAGCTCTCCACTTAATACTTTTCCAGCTTCTTTTTTAGGCGGTAAATAAATTTCAATTGTTTTCGTTTTAGCTTCAACGTCATCTTCTTCAAGGTCAAGGTCATCTAATTCAAGTTCTTCAAGTGGTTTCTTTTTCGCTTTCATGATTCCCGGCAATGAAGGGTAACGAGGTTCGTTTAAACCTTGCTGTGCTGTAACAAGCAATGGAAGGCTCGTTTCAATCACCTCAGAATCTCCTTCAACATCACGGGTAACGGTTACATTGCTTCCGTCAATTTCAAGCTTCGTGATGGTGGTAACATATGGAATATTTAATAGCTCTGCAACACGTGGACCTACTTGTCCAGAACCGCCGTCAATTGCCACATTACCGCCAAGGATTAAATCCGCATCTTTGTCCTTTAAGTATTCAGCAAGAATCTTTGCTGTCGTAAACTGGTCACCATTCTCAATATCATCTTCAATGTTAATTAAAGCCGCTTTGTCTGCACCCATCGCCAATGCAGTACGTAATTGCTTTTCTGCTTCCTCATTGCCAACAGAAATAACGGTTACTTCGCCGCCATTTGCATCGCGTACTTGAATGGCTTCTTCAATCGCATATTCATCATAAGGATTGATGATAAATTCTGCACCGTCCTCATTGATTTTTCCGCCGGAAATCGAAATCTTTTCTTCAGTATCAAAGGTTCTTTTCATTAACACATAAATGTTCATGGTTTCCCTCCTAAATTTCGAGCATTCGCTCAGTTTGAAAGATTAAGAAAACTTTTTCGAAAAAAAATTTTATAAAGACTTCGATGCGCGTTCAACCACGCTAGCGAAGTTTATTCACCTTTAAAATGTGGTTCCCTTTTTTCAATAAAGGCTTGGATTCCTTCTTGGCCGTCATTTGACATAAATACTTCACCAAATAACTCGGCTTCCTTTTTTACACCTTCATAGAACTCTTCTGTTTTTGCATAATTTAATAATAGTATAGCTGACTTTAAAGAGCCATGGCTTTTCTTGGAAATCTTCTTAGCCAATTTATAAGCGTTTTCTAATACTTCCCCTTCCGGATAAGCATGGTTGGCAAGCCCATATTGAACAGCCTGTACACCGGTAATTGGTTCAGAAGTGAAAAGCATTTCTGCAGCACGGGCTACTCCGACATATTTTGGCAGTCGCTGTGTTCCTGCAAAACCTGGAATTAATCCAAGCTGAAGCTCCGGTAGGCCAAGCTTCGCCGTTTCACTGACAAGTCTGATATGGCACGCCATTGCCAGCTCCAAGCCTCCACCAAGTGCAGCCCCGTGAATTGCAGCAATAATCGGCTTTGGAAACTTCTCCATACGATCGAATACATCCTGCCCATATTTACCAAGCTGCGAAAAACCTTCTGAAGAAGAAATGGTCGTGAATTCCTTAATATCAGCACCAGCTGAGAAAAAGCGGCCCTCTCCATGAAGTACAATCACTTTTACATCAAGATTCGATTCAATTTCATCCAACACAGCCGAAATTTCCTTGAGTAAACCTGATGAAAGGGCATTCGCCGGAGGACGTTCAATCGTGATAGTTGCGATTTGGTCTTCTTTAGACCATTTTAAAAATTCCAATTTTCTCCCCCCATTTGATTAGCATTCTCGGCTCCCAAATCCATTAATTAAAAGATGATGGACCGAGGGTGCAAGTGCGTATAAATCAAACTTTTCCTCATTCATTACCCACGATGTCACGGTTTCATCAATTGTGCCAAAAATCATCTGCCTTGCAAGACGCACATCCAGGTCAATTGAAAATTCCCCTGTTTCCTTGCCTTCCAACACGATTCTCTCTATCAGCTTTAAGTATCCTTTCAGAACGTCGTTTATTTTTAAGCGCAATTCTTTATTGGATTGGCGTAATTCGAGCTGAGTAACAATTGCTAAGTGATGGTCATCAGAGAGCATTTGAAAATGAGCTTTTATCATTATTAATAATTTCTCTGCCGCTGAGTGTTTTCCTGCTATCATTTCTTCAATTTTTTCAACAAAGTTCCCCATTTTTTCTTCAAAGAGTGAGATTAGGATGTCTTCTTTGTTTTTAAAATAAAGATAAATGGTCCCATCAGCCACTCCTGCCTGCTTGGCAATTTTCGAAACCTGGGCTTGGTGGTAACCATTCTCTGCTATGGCAATCACTGCTGCATCAATAATCTGCATATATTTTGGTTTGTTTTTTTTCATCGTTGTCATATCCCCCCTTTGAAGAAAAAGTTCATTCATTTTTTATCCCGGATAGAAAATGAATGAACCATCATTCATAATTTAATAATAGATTTTATTCAAACATCTGTCAAGAAATACTATACCAATTTTTCCGAAAACTTTAAACATCAAAAGAAGACAAGCTGATATTGTCAAAAAATAAAAGACCTGAATTTCACGGCCTTTTCATGTTATGCATGCTTAGGTCGTTCCTCATCTAGTTTTTTCTTTTCTTCCTCAACCAATGTTCTTCTTAAAATTTTTCCGACAGCTGTTTTTGGGAGCTCCTTTCTAAATTCATAAATTCTTGGTACCTTATAGGCAGCTAGATATTTTCTAGTAAATTGATTCAATTCATCCTCTGTGACAGTTGAACCATCTTTTAGTACAACATAAGCCTTAACCGTTTCCCCGCGATAAGGATCAGGAATTCCTGCGGCTACAGCCTCTTGTACATCCGGATGTTCATATAAAACTTCCTCTATCTCTCTAGGATAAATATTGAATCCGCCTGCGATAATCATGTCCTTTTTACGGTCGACCACATAAAAATATCCTTGGTCATCCATATAGCCAAGATCTCCCGTTAACAGCCAACCATCTCGTAAGGTTTGTTCTGTATCCTCAGGCCGGTTCCAATAACCTTTCATTACTTGTGGTCCTTTTACGGCAATTTCACCGATTTCTCCCACAGGAAGTCTTTCACCTTCCATTGAAAAAATCGCGGCGTCCGTATCCGGATACGGAACCCCAATACTTCCTTTTACTTTTGGTCGGTCCCAAAGGAAATTTGAATGGGTAACAGGTGAAGACTCTGTTAAACCATATCCTTCTACCAATTTTCCTCCGGTTACGTCTTCAAACTTCTGCTGAACTTCAACCGGCAATGGAGCAGACCCGCTAATACAGGCCTTAATGGAAGAAAGATCGTATTTTTTCAAATCAGGATGATTCAATAAACCTATATAAATGGTTGGTGCACCTGGAAAAAGGGTCGGGCGCATTTTATCAATTGTTTTTAATGTGGTAACGACATCAAATTTGGGCAATAAAATCATTTTTTGTGCCTGCATTACGGATAAAATCAAAACAGCAGTCATGCCATACACATGAAAAAAGGGCAGGATTCCAAGGACCGATTCTTCACCCGGTTTACATTTATAAAGCCATGCCTGACACATTGAAGTATTTGAGACTAAATTCTTATGCGTTAGCATGACCCCTTTTGGGAAACCCGTTGTTCCTCCTGTATATTGGAGTAAGGCTAAATCTTCCTCAAAATTGAAGTCAAACGCCTTTAATTCCTTCGGCTGACCCTTTATAATCTCTTTTAAAAGATGGGTACTTCCTTCATGTTTTACATTGACGACAATTCCATATTGTTTTTTCTGGATATAGGGATAAACTAAATTCTTTGGAAATGGCAGATAATCTTTGATGGCGGTTACAAAAATATGCTTGAGATCGGTTCGCGATTGTACACTGGATACACGCGGATAGAGGATATCGAGGGTAATGATGGCGACTGCTCCTGAATCCTTCATCTGATACTCAAGTTCCCTTTCCGTATACAAAGGATTGGTCTGAACGACAATACCGCCCGCCATAAGAATGGCGTAGTAGGCTACAACTGACTGAGGTGTATTCGGAAGCATAATTGCGACCCTGTCACCTTTTGAAATCCCGAGGTCCTGAAGATACCCGGCAAACACAAGTGACTCTTCATAAAGCTTTTTATAAGTCATTTCCTTCCCCATAAAATGAATCGCAATCTTGTCTGGATAATTTTTGGCAGCATTGATTAAATATTGCTGAACAGGCTCTGAAGAATACTCCAATGTGGCGGGAATTTCCTCAGGGTAGTGTTTCAACCATGGTTTGAGGTCGGACATTGAACTCCTCCTTTTTTAAAAATTATTAAAAAATTCAAACTACTTATATTATAATATAGATAGATAAGTTAGACAATGAAAAGAGAATCTGTACTCAACGGATATATAAGCTAAATCAAATAAAAAATCATCGCTGAATATTTTCAGCGATGATTCTAGTTTTACTAAAAAAATATCATATAAATTAATCCGATCAGCAAGAACAGCCCGCACAATCCCATCAGTACCTTTGCTAATGTCTCCACTTTAGTTCTCCCCTTACGATATCCCTGCACCAATTACAAAAGATAAACCGATTGAAATGACCATCGAAATAAAACCAACTGCCCGATTATCGCTTTGAATCTCTTCATCAATCTTAAATTTCGGCGTTAAAAATTCATAGATAAAATAACCGGCTAAAAGAAGCACAAACCCAAAAACTCCTGAGCCAATCATCATGAGCAGCGATTCATTCTGCTCAATTGAATAGCGGAAAATATTGGCGATTCCAAATATTTTCCCCCCTGTCGCCATTGCTACCGACATATTTCCTTTTTTAATTTCTTCCCAATTTCGATATTTCGTTACCACTTCAAAAATCGCTAAAAAGACAATCATACATAAAATAACAACACTATAATTGGCTGCAATTTGAATATAGTCGTTCTCCCAAAACTGGTTCATTACGATTCTCCCCGAACATGATTTAAATTCAACCAATGTTGAATTCTATTTTAAATTCAACAAGTTGAAATCTACTTGAATTCAACCACGGTTACACCTGATCCGCCTTCACCAGCTTCTCCGAAGCGAATTTTCTTAACGGAGCGGTGATTTCGTAAATATTCTTGAACCCCTTGCCTTAAAACACCCGTACCCTTTCCATGGATAATTGAAACACGTGGATATCCTGATAATAAAGCATCATCGATATATTTCTCCACCTTTAACAAGGCATCTTCATATCTTTCCCCGCGAAGATCCAGTTCAAGTTTTACTTGCGAATCCCTTCCCCGTACAATGGCCATTGGTTTTGTATCTACTTGTTTTGGGGTGCTCAAGTATTCCAAGTCTTTTTCTTTCACCTTCATTTTGAGAATCCCAATTTGAACTTGCCATTCACCTGATGAAGTTTTTTCGATTAAAAAGCCTTTTTGATCAAAGGTTAAAACCTTTACTTCATCACCAGATGCAAATGTATGTTTTTTCGTTTTCTTCGCTGCCGAAATTGCTGATTTCTTGATTTCAGGCGCTGCTTCCTCAAGGCGTCTTTTCGCATCAATCAACTCGTGTTCCTTAATCTCGGCATGCTTATCCATGCGCATTTTCCGAAGGTCACGAATAATTTTTTCAGCCTCTCCCTTTGCATCATCAACAATATCCTTAGCCTTTTCGGCCGCTTTTTCAAGCAAGCTGTCCTTATTCTCGTAGAACTCTATCATTTGTTTTTGGAGGTCCTTATGAAGCTTTTCTGCCTGCTTTAAGTATTCGCGGGCTTCTTCCTGTTCTTTTTCAGCCTGGCGCTTACTTTCCTCTAAGGAAGCAATCATTTTATCGATTTGATTGGTATCCTCGCTGACATGGGAGCGGGCAGCCTCAATAACCCGGTCGTTCAACCCTAGTCGCTTGGAAATCTCAAAGGCATTGCTTCGGCCAGGTACCCCTAATAGCAGCTTGTACGTTGGGCTAAGTGTCTCTACATCAAATTCGACACTTGCATTTAAGACCCCTTCTCTGTTATAGCCATAGGCTTTTAATTCCGGGTAATGGGTGGTGGCAATCACCCTTGCTCCCCTTTTATGCACCTCATCTAAAATCGAGATGGCTAATGCAGCACCCTCTTGCGGGTCAGTACCGGCACCAAGTTCATCAAATAAAACCAGACTTTTATAATCTACTTTATTTAAAATATCGACAATATTGACCATATGGGAGGAAAAGGTACTTAAGCTTTGTTCAATTGACTGTTCATCGCCAATGTCAGCATATACAGCATGAAAAACAGCAAGCTCCGAACCATCTAATGCCGGCACCTGCAACCCGGCTTGAGCCATTAACGAACATAAACCTAATGTTTTTAATGTCACTGTTTTCCCGCCCGTGTTTGGTCCGGTAATCACAATCGTTGAATAGTCCGTTCCAAGGAAAATATCGTTCGCGACCACTTCCTCAATCGGGATTAATGGATGTCTTGCCTTAAATAAACGAATTCTTCCTTCATTATTCATGGTTGGCATAGACGCTTTAATTTGCCGGCCATATCTTGCTTTTGCAAAAATAAAATCCAAATCACCAAGAACTTCAACAATTACCTTTAGTTCTGACTCATGCTCAGCCACATTTGCCGATAGCTCCGTTAAAATTCGTTCAATTTCCAGCTGCTCTTTTACCCGAATATCCTGGAGCTGATTATTCAATTGAACAATTGCTTGCGGTTCAATAAATAATGTTTGTCCTGAGGAACTTTGGTCATGGATAATTCCGCCGTAGTGTCCGCGATATTCCTGTTTTACCGGGATGACGTATCGGTCATTACGAATCGTTACAATCGCATCAGACAGCATTTTTTGCGCACTTGAAGAGCGAATCATACTTTCAAGCTTTTCGCGGATCCTTGCCTCATTGGAGCGCATTTGGGATCGCAACGAACGCAATAGCTCACTGGCCCCATCCAAAACTTCACCACTTTCATCAATGGCATATTTAATTGAATGTTCAAGGTTTGTCAGCGGAATAATTTGCCCGGCTTTGTCTGCTAAAATAGGGAGATCCAATTTTTCATCCGCAATCTCCTCAATAAATCGTTTCATTTGCCGGCTTGTATAAATCGTGCTCGCAGTTTGAACCAATTCATGCGTGCTCAAGACACCGCCAATGACCGAACGTTTAATATGGGCGCGTATATCGTGAACCCCTGAGAGAGGCACATTCCCTTTTAACCTTAGTACAGCTGTCGCTTCATCCGTTTCCGCTTGGAGCTTCACGACTTCGGAAAAATCTGTTGAGGGAACAAGGTTTTTTATTTTATCTTTACCAAGTGAGGAAGCAGCATGGTTAAACAACTGTTCCTTCACTTTATTGAATTCTAATACCTTTAAGGTTCTTTCTTGCATGGAAAGAGACCTCCTTATTTCTTATGATCGATTATGCAAAAATTCCAGTAAATCATTCGTTTCCAGTGCATTTAACACCGAGGATTTTTTGATCCAGCCCTTTTTGGCAGCTGAAACGCCAATTTCCATATGGGCTAATGTATCTATTCTATGGGCATCCGTATTAATAAGAATCTTTACACCCGCTGCCTGTGCTTTTCTTAAATATTCTGCCGATAAATCAAGCCGGTTCGGGTTTGCATTTAATTCTAACGCCGTGTTCGTTTCTTTTGCGAGCTCAATGAGCAGATCCAAATCGACATCGTAGCCGGCACGGCGTCCAATTTTACGGCCGGTTGGATGGGCAATTAAATCGACATGGGAATTAGTTAAAGCTGTCTTAAGCCGTTCCATGATTTTCTCCCGCGGCTGGGAAAAAGCGGAATGGATTGAGGCAATCACAAAATCCATCTCACCGAGTAAATCATCTTCATAGTCTAATGTTCCATCCGGAAGAATATCCATTTCCACCCCGGATAGAATGAGAATATCATCATATTTTTCATTTAATTTTTTAATTTCTTCCCTTTGTTTTAAAAGCCGCTCTCTTGTAAGGCCATTAGCCACCTTGAGATACTGGGAATGATCGGTAATGGCCATATATTTATAGCCTCTGGCACGGCAGGCTTCGACCATTTCTTCGATCGTATGGGCACCGTCACTCCATGTTGAGTGCATATGGAGATCCCCTTTTATATCCTTCAGCTCGATTAGTTCCTCATTTGCCGTGAATTCTTCGACTTCTTTGCCATCCTCCCTAATTTCCGGCGGGATAAACGGGAGATCGAAATGTTTGAAAAATTCCTCTTCGGAGGAAAAAGTCAAAATTTTACCTGTTTCGAGATTTTCAACACCATACTCACTAATTTTCTCACCGCGTTCCTTAGCCAGCTGGCGCATACGGACATTATGGTCCTTTGAACCGGTAAAGTGATGTAAGGTTGTAATAAATTCCTCCGGTTTTACCAGACGGAAATCAGCGGAAACATCATAATCCAGTCCAAATACGACGGAAACCTTTGTGCCTCCAGCTCCAATGACTTCTTTAATTTTTGGAAATTTCAGCAGGGAGTCCTTTACACTTTCAGGATGGTTCGTCCCAATAATAAAATCCAAATCTTTAATCGTTTCCCTCATTCTGCGGATACTTCCTGCCCTTGAAAAGCGCTCAATATCCGGGGTGTTTGCCAAGATTGCTTCAATCTGCTCGGCAATCGGAAGCATATAGGCAAGCGGCAGCCTCTCCGGCCGATTGCCTAAGTCCGCGATAGCCGCTAAAATTTTCTCTTCTGTTTTCTTGCCAAAGCCGGCAAGCCCCTGCACTTTGCCAGATTTACAGGCTTCCTCTAAATCATTGACATCCTCAATTCCAAGCTCCTGATATAGCTTTGAAATTTTCTTGCCTCCGAGTCCTGGGATTTGCAATAACGGAATTAATCCAGCTGGAACTTCCTCTTTTAGCTCATCCAATACAGTGGATGTACCGTCTTTTATGTATTCATCAATGACAGCGGCCGTTCCTTTCCCAATACCGGAAATCGCCGTAAAGTTTTCAATCTCTAATAAACTGCGTTCGTCGACCTCCAAAGCATTGGCGGCTTTTCGAAAAGCGGAAACCTTAAACGGATTTTCCCCTTTCAGTTCCATATAAACCGCAATGATTTCTAATAAACGAATGACTTCTTTTTTATTTACTTCCATCGATTCCACCCACCTTAAAGAATAGCATTTCCTTATTGAGAAAAGCGTAAGCGCCTTGGTCAGCCCCGACAGCTGCTTGTGGTCCTGGCGGTGAAGTCGTTTTTTGACTTCATCGTCAGGACCGAAGCGACCTAGGAAAAAAGCAGTTCATTTTTTCCCTCGAGGGGCTAGGCGCTGGAGCTAGACAATTCTCGAAGTCGAAAATTTATTTACCTATCAGCCAATAGAAAAACTTCTCTGCTACAGAGAAGTTAAAGCAGTTGAATATTCAATCCATAGACTCTTAATTTGCTGCGAAAGGATTGGGGTATGCTTTACCATCATCCCGGCCAATACAGAATGATCTAATGGATTCTGTAAAACTTCCAATGGAATAAGCGCTGCAATATATAATAAAATAAAAATAAGTAAATAGACTTCTGCAAATCCAAGGAATCCCCCTGCCCAAACATTTAAAAATCTAAGGACCGGCAAATGGGCAATAAAATCAAGCATGGAACCAATGATTTGACACAGTACCTTTACGGCAAAAAAGATGATGACAAAGGCAATCGCCCGATAAAAAGCTGCTTCCATATTGCTGCTGCCCGTTAAAAGCTTTAAGGTTGTGTCCTCCCCTAATTTGGGATAAGGAATCCACAGCGTTAACCTTGAGGCCAAATCATCATAGTATAAATTTGCCACAATATATGCAATAATAAATCCTGTTAAATGTACAAGCTGAAGGATGAAACCCCTTTTAAGACCTGTAAAAAATCCAATAATTAATAAAATGATAATGGCTAAATCCAGCATTGACTTTTCAGTCCTTTTCCTTAATTAATTCAGCTTTCAGCCGCTCCAATTGATCTCTGATTTTAATATAATCATTAACGGCATTTACCGCTGTTAAAACGGCTAATTTACTTACCTCAAGCGACGGATTCCTTGAGCTGATTTCCCGCATTTTATCGTTAACTAATGAGGCTACAAGCTTGATATGGCTTGAACTTTCATCTCCGACAATGACATATTGCTGTCCGTAAATACTAACGGTTGTTCTTGATTTTTGTGAGTTTGACAACGTAAATGCCTCCATTCAAAGGAATCCTACTCTCTATCATACCATGAACGGGTATACGTGGAAAAGTTAAACCATACAGAAATGTGGAAAACTCTTGGGAATTCCACATAATCAAATCTTATTTTATAGAAATGTGGTGCAAATTTTGGGGAATGTTGTTTTAAAATGCGATCTAACTGAAATAACAAAAATGAAAAACTATTATAATTCCTTTTTGACCGATAAAACGCCTCCTGGCAGTATTTTTGCTGCCAAAACCCCAGCTTGTATGATTACTGCCTATAAGTCGGGCAAAGTACTTTTTCAAGGCAATAATTGTGAAGGAGAAGCAAGCAAATGGGGGAATTCTAACCCAAAGGCTTCTGCTCCTGTTCGAAAAAGCAATTCTACGGCGAAATCAGGTTCAGCTAAGGGCCATGTGCCAACGGGAATAGGACTTATGTCCGCCGTTGGTTCGGATGAAGTTGGTACCGGGGACTTTTTCGGCCCGATTACAGTTGTCGCTGCTTATGTTAAAAAAGAGGATATCCCGTTATTAAAAGAATTGGGTGTCCGAGATTCAAAGGATTTAAATGATGAAAAAATTATTGCGATTGCCAAAGTAATTAAGGATGTTGTCCCTTACAGCCTTCTAACTTTAAAAAATGAAAAGTATAATCAGCTGCAGCAATCGGGAATGTCACAGGGGAAAATGAAGGCAATCCTACATAATCAAGCGATTCTGCATGTGTTAGAAAAAATTTCTCCTGCAAAACCGGAGGCCATTTTGATTGACCAATTTGTTCAGGAAAGCACCTATTTTCAACATCTTAAAAACCAGAAATCCATTGCCCGTGAAAAGGTTTATTTTAGTACTAAGGCAGAGGGGATACATCTTGCAGTTGCTGCTGCCTCTATCCTCGCACGCTATGCTTTTGTACAATATATGGACAAGCTCAGCGCTGATGCCGGCTTTACTATCCCTAAAGGGGCCGGCTCACAGGTTGATGAAGCAGCAGCCAAGCTGATTTTGAAAAAGGGACAAGATGTTCTTCCTGCCTATGTAAAACTTCATTTTGCCAACACCGAAAAGGCAATGAATCTTGTGAAGAAAAAGAGGGGCTGAAGTTGATCTTCAGCCCCTTCTTCATTAACCCCGTAACACGGCTCCTGCTTTTTCTTTTAATGCCTCAAGTACTTTATTATGAACCTTTGTGACTTCTTCGTCTGTTAAAGTTCGTTCTGGATCAGCATATTTTAATGAAAACGCAATGGATTTTTTACCTGCTTCCATATGCTCCCCTTCGTATAAATCAAACACATGGGCTTCTTTAATTAAAGGAGCACCTGTTGTTAAAATAATTTCTTTCAAGGTGTTGGAAACTGTTTCTTTATTGGCTACAAGGGCAATATCTCTTGTAATCGATGGGAAACGAGGAATTGCTTGATATTGAAGTGCAGCGGTTTCCTCACCAAGAATATCTTTCAACGAAAGCTCGAACACATAGGTGTCTTTTAAATCAAGCTCTTTTTGCACATTTGGATGTACCTGCCCGATAAAGCCCACTTTTTTGTCATTCAGCTGTACTTCCGCTGTACGGCCCGGATGCATGCTGTCTACCTTCGCTTGGACAAATTTCACCTGTTCGAGCACTCCTAGTTTTGCAAACATTCCTTCTAAAATCCCTTTTAATACAAAGAAATCAACAGGCTTCTTCTCACCTTGCCATGAATGGCTATGCCATAAGCCGGTAATCGCAGCCGCTACATGTTCTTCCTCTGTTGGAAGCACTTCAGTACCATTACCTAAGAAAACGGCACCCGTTTCATAAGCCCCTAGGCTGTCGTTTTGACGGGCACTATTGTATTTTAATACCTCCAACAGCTGTGGCATGATACTTAAGCGGAGAATGCTGCGTTCTTCACTCATCGGCATCGCCAAGCGGATTGTCTCACTTTGAGTAAGTGCAAATTGGGCCGCTTTTTCTTCACTTGTTAAGGAATACGTAACTGCTTGATAAAGTCCCGCACCTTCTAAATATTGGCGGACTACCCGACGCTTTTTCTGGTAATCAGATAGTTTTCCAGGAGTGGAAGAACCAATTGGTAATGTTTTTGGAATATTGTCATAGCCGTAGAGACGTGCTACTTCTTCAATTAAGTCTTCTTCAATTTTAATATCACCGCGGCGGGTCGGAGCTGTAACCGTAACGAAATCATTTTCAATCGTCACACCGAATTGCAGACGGTCAAAAATATCTTCAACATCGGCTGCATTTAGATTTGTTCCGAGGACACGGTTAATTTTTTCAAGTGTAATCGATACAATAGCAGGCTCAACTGTAAGAGTATCCACTTCTGCAGTACCTTCTAACACTTCACCCTCGGCATATTTCGCCATTAGGTAAGCTGCCCGGTCTCCTGCAGCACGAACACGATTCGGGTCAACCCCTTTTTCAAAACGCGCACTTGCTTCGCTTCGTAATCCATGGTCTTTTGAAGCTTTTCTTACAACGCCCCCACTAAAATAAGCCGCTTCTAATAGAACCGTAGTGGTGTCCGAAATGACTTCAGAGTTGGCACCACCCATTACTCCGGCAATGGCTACAGGTTCTGAACCATTTGTGATGACAAGATGGTCAGAGGTTAAGGTGCGTTCTGCATCATCAAGTGTTACAATCTTTTCTCCATCTTTTGCTCGGCGGACAAGGATTTCTTTAGAACCTAAACGGTCGTAGTCAAACGCATGAAGCGGTTGGCCGTATTCTAATAAAATATAGTTTGTAATATCGACAACGTTATTGTGCGGACGAATTCCTGCAGACATTAATCGCGTTTGCATCCACAATGGGGATGGACCGATTTTTACATTTTTAATCATTTTCGCAACATATAACGGATTATCCTCTTTTGCTTCAACAACCACTTTTACATAATCAGATGCTTTTTCACTAGTTGATTGAAGAGCTGTTTCCGGAAGCTTTACATCTCGGCCGAGGATTGCTGCCACTTCATAGGCAACACCAAGCATGCTTAAGCAGTCGGATCGATTAGGTGTCAACCCAAGCTCAAGAACTTGGTCATCTCTGTTTAATAATGCCAGCGCATCAGTCCCGACTTCAGCATCAGCAGGAAAAACAAAGATTCCCTCAGAATATTCTTTTGGTACGATTTTTCCTTCCATACCAAGCTCGGTTAAAGAACAGATCATCCCATTTGATTCTTCGCCGCGAAGCTTTGCTTTTTTAATTTTAAAATTGCCTGGAAGCACCGCGCCAACCGTGGCCACTGCAACCTTTTGTCCTTGGGCGACATTTGGTGCGCCACAAATAATTTGAACTGGTGCTTCTTCACCAATATCAACAAGACATTTGCTAAGTTTATCTGCATTTGGATGTTGTTCACGTTCTTGAACATACCCAACTACGACACCCTTAATTCCTTCGTTAAGAACCTCAACGCCCTCAACTTCAATCCCGCTCTTTGTAATTTTTTCAGCTAATTCTTCTGCCGTTACTCCGGATAAATCTACATAATCCTGGAGCCATTTATATGAAACGAACATGTCGTTACTCCTCCTTATTGATTTACTTAAGCGACCGATGGCCGGTTTTTATTCATGCGTTGAAAATTGCTTTAAGAAACGAACGTCATTTGTGTAGAAATGACGAATATCATCAATTCCGTATTTTAACATGGCAATCCGCTCTGGACCCATTCCAAATGCGAAGCCTGTGTATTTTTTCGAATCATAACCGGCCATTTCCAATACGTTTGGATGAACCATCCCGGCACCTAAAATTTCAATCCAGCCTGTTCGCTTACATACGCTGCAGCCATGGCCACCACAAATTTTACAGGAAATATCCATTTCAACAGATGGCTCTGTAAATGGGAAAAAGCTAGGACGAAGGCGGATTTCGCGGTCTTCACCAAACATTTTCTTTGCAAAAACCTCTAAAGTCCCTTTCAGATCACTCATACGGATGTTTTCGCCGACCACAAGTCCTTCAATCTGCATAAATTGATGGGAGTGTGTCGCATCATCATTATCGCGTCGGTACACTTTTCCCGGGCAGATAATTTTAATCGGACCTTTACCTTCATTCTTTTCCATTGTCCGTGCTTGAACCGGTGATGTATGAGTACGAAGCAGGATTTCTTCTGTGATATAAAAAGAGTCCTGCATATCGCGAGCCGGGTGCCCTTTTGGCAGGTTTAATGCTTCGAAGTTATAGTAATCCTGCTCGACCTCCGGACCTTCTGCTACCTGGTAGCCCATACCGATAAACAAATCTTCAATTTCTTCGATAATTCTTGTTAATGGATGATGGTTCCCCACTTTGACCGGACGGCCCGGCAGCGTAACATCAATCGTTTCCGATGCCAATTTCTCCATTACCGCTGCTTCTTCTAAATCCTTTTGCTTTGCTTCAAGCTTTACAGAAATCGCCTCACGCACCTCATTTGCAAGTGCCCCCATAATCGGACGCTCTTCCGCAGAAAGCTTACCCATCCCGCGAAGCACCTCCGTAATCGGCCCCTTCTTCCCTAAATACGCAACACGAATATCATTCAATTCCTTCAAACTAGAAGACTGCTCAATCTTCTGAATCGCTTCCTCCTGCAACTCCTTTAAACGCTCTTGCATCAGAATTTCCTCCTTTTAATTTCGACAAATTTCAGGTGGTGACAGGCACCCGTCGGATTCTGTCGAATTCGACAAAATAAAAAAACCCCATCCCAAAAAGGGACGAGGTTTTTGTTCGCGGTACCACCCTTGTAAACACTGTATGTATAAAACATTAGCGTTCGCTTCATTCGGATAACGGCTTTTCGCCGATGCATCTTTACATTTTCTCTCGAAAATGGTCCCGATGCCAACTCAGGAGGTGAACTTCTCTTGTGTGAACACGTAAAAGTGCTTCCAGTCACGGCACTTTCTCCCTAAAAGGTTCTGTACAAGATACTTTTCTCCGTCATTGTTTTTGAGAATATCAATATTGTTCATTATTATATAATAATTTTCTTGCGGTTTCAAACCCTAATCAAGCCTATTTTTTCAAATAATAAAGAAGGATGCCGGTTGCGACAGCTACATTTAAGGATTCGCTCTTGCCGTAAATCGGGATATAGAGATTGGCGGTTGTATTGGACAGGATTTCTTTACTGACGCCAGCTCCCTCATTACCGACGATAAGAGCAAACGATTCAGATGTTTTAGTTTCTGTATAAACAGAAGCATTTTCTAGTGCAGTACCATAGACCGGGATGTTTTTTTCCTTCAGTATCTGAATCCAGTCATTTAGATCGCCCCTTACAATTGGGAGATGAAAATGGCTGCCCTGTGCGGAGCGGAGGACTTTTGCGTTAAAAATATCCACGCTGCCGTGCCCGACGATAACAGCCTCAATTCCTGCAGCATCTGCTGTACGGATCATCGTTCCCAAGTTTCCAGGGTCTTGGACTGCATCAATGAGTAGAAATGTTTTCGCATTATTTAGTGCTGTTTCGCTGCCTTCTTGACGACAAATTGCATAAATTCCCTGCGGGGCTTCTGTATCGGATAATGTATTTGAAATTTCTTCTGTTACTAGTGTAATGGATACTGCTCCTGTATCCCAGCGCGGCGGTAGCTCCGCCTTGTCTGAAATAATGATTTCTAGAACTTGTTCTCTTTGTTTTAAGGCTTCTTCTACTAAGTGGAATCCTTCTACGATGAACAATCCTGTTTTATCACGTTCTTTTTTGGTTTGCAGCTTTTTCCATTGTTTCACCTGTGGATTTTGGACAGATTGAATGTGTTTCAACAGTAAATCTCCTTTTACATGCTTTTTAATTTCCTCATTATACATAATTAAACCAAAATTAGAAATGATAATAAAGAATCGAAGGCTAAAAAGGAGTGTGTAAGGATGAACCTAAACTTAAGAAATGCTATTATTCATAATGTATCTGGAAACTCACAGGCTGAGTTGGAGGATACAATTGTTGATGCCATCCAAAATGGCGAAGAAAAAATGCTCCCAGGTCTTGGGGTATTATTTGAAGTAATTTGGAACAATTCCTCCGAGAATGAGAAAAAAGAGATGCTCTCTGCACTCGAAAATGGTTTAAAGCATTAATGGATAAAGGTAGCTGCCGATTTTGGGATCGGCAGTTTTTTGTTGAAAAGAAATCAAAATCCCCCGAGGCGAAGCCCCGGAGGAAAAAATCATCCTTATTCAAACGTAATCTTATTAACCGTTTCACGATCTAATCGCTTAATGACTTCCACAATTAATTTTACTGCATTCTCAAAGTCATCACGGTGCAGCATAGCGGCATGAGAGTGAATATAACGCGTAGCGATCGTAATCGCTAAAGTCGGAACACCTTTATGCGTTAAATGAATCGAACCTGCATCCGTCCCGCCGCCTGGAATCGCATCAAACTGGTACGGAATATTCAATTCATCCGCCAAATCCGTTACAAAATCCCGCAATCCTTTATGAGAAACAAGCGACGCATCATATAAAATGATTTGCGGCCCTTTCCCCATCTTGCTCATTGCTTCCTGCTCAGAAATTCCTGGAGTATCGCCGGCAATTCCGACATCAACACCAAAACCGATATCCGGCTCAATTTTTGCAGCTGATGTCCGCGCTCCGCGTAAGCCAACCTCTTCTTGAATCGTACCTACACCATAGACCACATTCGGATGGTCCACCCCCTGCAATTGTTTCAGTACTTCAATCGCAATCGCACAACCGATTCGATTATCCCATGCTTTAGCCAACAGCATTTTTTCATTGTTCATTACAGTAAATTCAAAATATGGAACCACCATATCCCCAGGGCAAACACCCCATCCTATTGCCTCTTCACGGCTTGAGGCACCAATATCAATGAACATATCTTTAATTTCTACAGGCTTTTTACGCGCCTCAGCAGATAAAATATGCGGCGGCTTCGAACCGATTACCCCGGTTACCTCGCCTTTTTTCGTAACAATCGTCACGCGCTGAGCGAGCATGACCTGGCCCCACCAGCCGCCGACTGTTTGGAAACGAAGAAATCCTTTATCATCGATTTGGGTAATCATAAATCCTACTTCATCAAGGTGACCGGCCACCATAATCTTCGGACCGCTTTCATTACCGACCTTTTTGGCAATCAAACTGCCAAGCCCATCTGTAGTCACTTCGTCTGCATATGGTTCTATGTATTTTTTCATAACCTCGCGAACTTCGCGCTCATTTCCGGGAATCCCTTTGGCATCTGTTAAATCTTTTAACATTGTTAATGTTTCATCTAATTTCGCCATTTATTTACCCCCTTAATATATGTACGAATTTAATTATACAGAAGTTTACAATCTAGATACAAATTAAATGGATAAACAACTCAACTAAACGATAGCATCTATAGGATGTTCACAACAATAAGTTCTCATGTATAACTATATTATATCTGGAAAATATTAAGCAAAAAAGTACCTTTTGTTAAAAGGTTTACTAATTAAAGAAGAATGACCATATTTTTATATACCGGATGAACCGAACCCGCCTTCTAATCTTACTGAATCCGATAAATTTTCTGTTTCAATAATATTAACTCTTAAAACTGGAGCAATCACCATTTGAGCAATTCTCATTTGTTTTTCTATTTTAAAATCCTCTTTTCCATGATTAATGAGGATAATTTGAATTTCTCCCCTGTACCCTTCATCAATGGTTCCTGGACTGTTTAGTACAGTAATGGCGTGTTTTAATGCTAAACCACTTCTTGGTCTAATCTGAGCCTCTGTTCCTTTTGGCAATTCAATTTGTAAGCCTGTTCTAACTAATCCTGCTTCCCCAGCTTTAATTATTTTTTCCTCAATAGAAAACAAATCTAATCCGGCATCCCCCTCATGTGCTCGATAGGGTATACGCGCATCATCATTCATTAATTTTACCTTTACGTTATATTCCATTTGAACCTCCACTAGCAAATTTTATGTAGTTTAAGCAAAATAAAACTTATGAACACTCTTGCAAAATTTGGTGAAACTTTTCCCCCTCTGTTTCGTATTAAAAGAAAATTAAGTAGGGGGCTTAACAATGGTCTGGATGCTCCGTTTCGTTCTATTGCTTTTACTTATCCTCTATTTTTATTATGTCTCAAAATCCCTTTTAGCACCTAAACGGAAGCTTAAGTCTGCCAGTAAACAAAAGCGTTTTTTGCTTCTTGATAGCGATGATGTTAGAAGGAACTTCCTGTTGACCTACAAAGGGGCTGTGTTTACAGGTGAAAAATATAACGGTAGTACCGCTATATCCATTACGATTTGGCCACAAAATAAACCAAGCGGGTTAGCAAAAGAAGACTTTATTTTTATTGAAAAAAAGATCTGTGAAAAATATCCAAATGCCGAAATCCATTGGAAAAGTCCGATTCAGGAATTCCTCAAGGACACTTAATATTTTAAAAATAAATATAGCATTAGGATAAATTCTATAACGGCTAGCAACGGAAAACCAATTTTAAACTGAACATGTTTAGTTTTATGGCGATAAAGCTGCATTCCCATCGTTGCTCCAATTGCTCCGCCGAACAGTGCCACAAGCCATAAAGTTTTTTCCTGAATCCTGTATTTGTGATGAATAGCCCTTTGTTTATCCTCCCACATGATGATTAAACCAGCGACATTCATAATTATATAGACCACTAATAATAGTGTGTTCCCCTCCACTCTCGATTCCTCCTATCAGAAAAAGCCATCCTCGATGTAGAGAATGGCTTTTTATAGAATTACTTGTTATATTGTTGTTTTGCAACGTTTGCTAATTCATTGAATGCATTTGCATCACTAACTGCTAATTCAGCAAGCATTTTGCGGTTTACTTCGATACCAGCTAACTTAAGTCCGTGCATTAAACGGCTGTAAGAAAGACCGTTCATACGTGCAGCTGCATTGATACGAGTAATCCAAAGTTTACGGAAGTCGCGTTTTTTCTGACGACGATCACGGAATGCATATTGTAATGATTTCATTACTTGTTGATTTGCAACTTTATATAAAGTATGTTTAGAACCGAAATAACCTTTTGCTAATTTAAGAACCTTTTTACGACGCTTGCGCGTAACTGTACCGCCTTTAACACGTGGCATGTAATTTCCCTCCTATATAAATCGAAAATACGAGATTATTTAACGTAAGTTAATAAGTGACGAATGCGTTTGAAATCGCCTTTTGAAACCAGTGAAGATTTGCGAAGCTTACGCTTTGCTTTTGTAGATTTGTTAGCGAATAAGTGACTTGTATAAGCGTGGTCACGCTTTAATTGACCAGAACCAGTCTTTTTGAAACGCTTTGCAGCGCCGCGGTGAGTTTTCATTTTTGGCATTGGGAACTTCCTCCTTATTACTTGTCTGTTTTAGGTGCAAGAACTAGGAACATGCTTCGTCCATCCATTTTAGGATGAGACTCGATGGTCGCAACTTCTTTGCACGATTCGGAAAAACGGTCTAACACACGCTGACCGATTTCTTTATGGGTAATTGCCCGGCCCTTGAATCGGATTGAGGCTTTTACCTTGTCGCCTTTTTCCAAAAACTTAATGGCATTACGAAGCTTTGTATTAAAATCATGCTCATCAATTGTCGGGCTTAGACGAACTTCCTTCGTGGTAATGATTTTTTGGTTTTTACGAGCTTCTTTGTCTTTCTTTTGCTGCTCGAATTTAAATTTTCCATAGTCCATAATTCGGGCTACCGGAGGCTTTGCATTTGGTGCTACAAGCACTAAATCAAGATTCACTCGTCCTGCAATCTCCAACGCTTCGTTTTTGGATTTAATTCCTAACTGCTCACCATTTTGATCAATTAGGCGAACCTCACGAGCGCGAATTCCCTCATTTAACAACATGTCTTTGCTAATAATTAGCCACCTCCAAGGTTTAATCACGAAAACAACATCCAGGTCAAGAAGGATCTTAAAAAGGCTCCTCGTTACTTATGACACTAAGCAAATCGTCAGATACTAAAACTTTTAAGCAATGCTTTGTTTTTTTAACCAAACAAAAAAGTGCGGATGAAACCACCCACACTTTACGAAACAAAAGTAATAAAACAAAAAGTTCACGTAAAACCTGCCAACTGCTAATAAGCGTCAATCAGGTGAGAAGCGGGTGCTCCTTCTTTTCCTAAAATCGTATTCTATTTTCACCTTGATTACTATAACATAAGCAAAGACGTAATGTCAAATAGACTATGTTCTTGCAACGAAATTTATTTTAGCAAGAAATAAAAAATTATTCAATAGTTTTTTCAAAAACAAAAAGGAAGGTAAATCCTTCCTTTTTTAAAAACTAACCTTTTTGCACCTCTGCCTTTAATTCATCAAGGAATGCTGCAAATGGTTTTGTTTCTGAGTTTTGCTCGCCATATTTACGGACATTGACGGCATGATCTTCGACTTCTTTGTCCCCGACAACGAGCATATATGGTATTTTTTGCATTTGAGCTTCACGGATTTTATAGCCGATTTTCTCATCGCGTCCATCTAATTCAACACGGAAGCCGGCGCTTTTTAGCTGTTCTTGAATTTTTCTTGCATAGTCATAATGTGCTGCAGGTGAAACCGGAATAACTTGAACCTGAACAGGTGCTAACCATGTTGGGAATGCCCCTTTGTATTCCTCAATTAAGAAGGCAACAAAGCGTTCCATTGTTGAAACGACACCGCGGTGAATAACAACCGGACGGTGTTGCTTTCCGTCTTCCCCTACATAAGTTAAATCAAAACGCTCAGGCAATAAGAAGTCTAATTGAACAGTAGAAAGCGTTTCATCTTTACCTAATGCTGTTCTAACCTGAACATCAAGTTTAGGTCCGTAGAATGCCGCTTCCCCTTCTGCCTCATAATACTCAAGACCCATGTCATCCATTGCTTCCTTCAGCATGCTTTGTGCTTTTTCCCACATTACATCATCATCAAAGTATTTCGCTTTATCCTGTGGATCACGGTAGGATAAACGGAATGAGTATTCTGTTAAATTAAAATCTTTATAGACATCCAAAATTAAACGGACAACGCGCTGGAATTCTTCCTTAATCTGATCAGGGCGGACAAAGATATGTGCATCATTTAAAGTCATTCCCCGGACACGCTGCAACCCTGATAACGCACCAGACATTTCATAACGGTGCATAGTGCCCAGTTCGGCAATCCGAATTGGAAGCTCACGGTAGCTGTGAATCGCATTTTTATAAACCATCATGTGATGAGGACAGTTCATTGGTCGAAGCACTAATTGTTCGTTATCCATGTCCATAACTGGAAACATGTCTTCCTGGTAATGGTCCCAGTGACCTGAAGTCTTATATAGATTCACATTCCCCATTATTGGAGTGTAAACATGGTCATATCCTAGGCTTACTTCCTTATCAACAATATAGCGCTCAACGATACGTCGAATGGTTGCACCCTTAGGAAGCCATAATGGTAATCCTTGCCCAACTAATTGAGAACTTGTGAAAAGGCTTAATTCCTTACCAATTTTACGATGATCACGCTCTTTTGCTTCTTCGAGCAGACGTAGATGTTCTGCTAAATCTTCTTTCTTGAAGAAGGCTGTACCGTAAATACGCTGCAGCATTTTGTTGTTGCTGTCACCACGCCAATAGGCACCTGCAATACTTAAAAGCTTAAACTCTTTAATTTTTCCAGTTGACGGTACGTGAACACCGCGGCAAAGGTCGAAAAATTCACCCTGCTCGTAGATTGTCACTGTTTCCTCATCAGGAATCGCTTCGATTAATTCAAGCTTATACGGGTCGCCAGCTTCTTTAAACAGTTGTACAGCTTCTGCACGACTTACTTCCTTACGAACAATCTCAAGATTTTCATTGACGATTTTCGCCATTTCTTTTTCAATCTTTGGAAGATCTTCAGGTGTTAACGAATCTTCCAAATCCATGTCATAATAAAAGCCGCCTTCAATGACTGGGCCTACTCCTAAATTTACATTTGGATAAAGCCGGTTAACTGCCTGTGCCATCAAATGAGCTGTACTGTGACGCAATACCTCTAATGCATCACTTGAATCCGGTGTAACAATTTCTATTGAACCGTCTTCTGGAATTGGACGGCGAAGATCAACTAATTTACCATTCCATTTGCCGGCAATCGCCTTTTTCTTAAGGCCGGGACTGATGGAAGCAGCAATATCTTCCGTTGTTGTTCCCCGTGGGAACTCCTTTACTGCCCCATCTGGAAACGAAATCTTAACAACGTCTGACATAATAATTCCTCCTTAATATTTTAAGTGCCCGGGATTGAATTTGATCCCTTATCACTTTTTATACAAATAAAAAAACCCGTCCCTAAAGAAAGGGACGAGTTATGATTAACACGTGGTTCCACCCAATTTTTCATTTTAAAACACTTATGCTTTTTAAAATGACTTTGGACAAATAACGGATGATTAGCCGTCAGCATTTACTAACCCTGCAAAAATAAGGTATTCACTGCCGAAGTTTAAAGGTGGTAAGTATTTTTTTCGTGATAGGAGATTTTCAGCCTGGGATCTCCCTCTCTAGAAGCCGTAAAAAAATACTGTTATCCTTATCATTACTTTTTACGCATGTACGATTGTAAGTAAACTATGTACGTAATTATAATGATTCAATTTTGAAAAATCAAGTTCCTTTTACCCATTTTTTGCATTTTTATTTTTTACCCATGATTTTCGCCCATTTCACCCCTAAACTCCTCTTGCTCCTTTACTTTTCGCAGTGCTTGAAAGGATTTGAGCGTAACCCTTTCTTCAAAAATATTTTGAATGGTTCGAACTAGCGGTGCATCGGGTTCCTTTGCATAAAGAAAAATCGTTTTAGGCGCAATCGACAGAAGCGGTGCAATCGATGCAGAGTCAACATATACCGGATGATTCACCAGTAATTTCCGGTCAATCATTTTTGTTAATTCCCCTCTTTTGATTTCTCCAAACTGGGCAGTAAAGAAAGTGATTTCCTCATCAATCAATAGATGGAGTGTGTCCATTTTCGGCTCTCGTCCGGCCAAAAATTCACGTAGGGTTTGAATAAACATTTGATATTCCTGCTCCATTTTATATTCATCAATTGAAATTTCAACATAGTTTTCAAGCATCTGCAGGTAGGGACGCAGCCGAAATTTAAGAAAGGAATCGAAGGAAAAAGAAATATTTTCTTGAAAAACTTGCTCAATTGCTTCTTTGACCTTCGGTTCTTCCGCTGTTTCTTTTAATAAAATGGCTAAATCCTGCCGATGCCCTTCCTGGATCGAATAAATAATATCGATAATTTGCTGCTGCTCTTCCGGATCATCATAATAAAATTGTTCCTTGAGAATTTCCCGATACCAGTCTTCTGTCTTTATTTTTACAATAAACCCGAAAAAGGCCTCCTTTACTTTTTTAAACGTTAAAGCAGATAATCCGCCTTCAAGAATTTTTACTATATATCGATCTTCGTGTAGAAGAATATCATGTTCAGTTAAACAATCTTTTAAATACGTCAGCAAGTGGTTATAAAATCGCTTTGCATCCATCTTGCCTTGGAAGATGATTTCCGCCAACCAAATCCCCCCTATGTCCCAAACTCTGTTTTTAATATATATGGGGGACTTGGCCAATTTAGAAGTTATCCAAAAAGAAAAAGGACTGCTAATATAATATTAGCAATCCTTTTTACGTCATCTTTACTTAATTTCGGCGGTTTGGACCATCTACCTGAACAGGTACAGTCAAACTACGGATTCTTTCCATAATCCGGCGGGCTTTCATTTTTTCTTCCTCGCCACGCTGGCTATAGGTTAAATGATGTTCCAGCCCTTGATAATCAAAATTGGAGGTAAAAAACGTCGGCAGATTTTCAAGCATCCTAAACTGCATGATTGGCCCTAATACCTCATCCCTCGTCCAGCTGGACACAGCTTCTGCACCAATATCGTCCAACATGAGGATTGGTTCTTTTTTTAATGCTTCAATTTTTTCATTTAAGGTTGAATCCGCGATGGAGCTTTTCATTTCCCTTAACAGTTCAGGAACGTAGACAATCATCGAGGAAATTTTCTTTTTTGCAAGTTCATTGGCAATTGCACCTAATAAATAGGATTTTCCAACCCCAAACTTGCCATAAAGATATAACCCTTTTTGCCTCTTATTCTGTTCATAATTCATTAAAAAGTCGGCAGCTTGATCAATTGCATCAAGTCTGCCTGAATCACCCTCATAATCCTCAAAGGTCGCTTCTAATATATCTCTCGGGACATAAAGGCTTTTAATTAATTGCTCGTTTTTCCTTTTTTCATCCGCAATTACCTTCCTTGGACATTTTTCATATACCAAGTCAATCGAATTGCGCCTTAAAACTAGAGAAGGATGATACCCTTTCATCATATTAATACAGCTGTCAAGACTTTGGCAGCGGCTGCATTCCTTACTTTGATTCGTGTACTCGAAAAGTTTGCTTAAGCTTTTTTCAATCATTGCATCGTTTATTTGCTCCCGATGCTCATTAAGAAATGCTTTAATATCCGGATGCTGAAGAAGATCCCGCCGCATCTTTTCATAGCGTTTTTGAAAGTTTTCATTTGAGGCTAACCGCTTCAAGGTTTTGTTTATTTTTTCCAATATTCGTCACCCTCTATTTGCGAAATGCCTTTAATTTTTCCTCGATGGCACGCTTTTTCGCTTCTAGTTCCTTGTTATTCTCTACAGGCGCATCTTTTGCTGTTGTCTGAGATTTTTCTTCAAACCACTCTGGAAGTACTTCAGTTCGAATTGGCTTTTGCTTTGAAGAAGATTTTCCCGTTTTCTTCGTTTCACTCCACCCAAGGTAGGTGTTATGCTCTTTCTTTGCGAGGTCCATCGCTTCTTTAACCGTTTTAACCTGTTTTCTTGCCCAGTGCCCGGCAATTTTTTCAACATACCCTTTTGTAAATTTCATATCTGTTTTTAATAATACAAATTGAATGAGTACATTCATAACTCCCGGGAGAAGCTTTTGTTTAAACATCATCTCTTCGATAATTTCTAAGTCAGCTTTTGAGGGTTCAACACCGCCGGAGGAGTCTTTAAAAACCTTCACAGGCGAAGTGGTTTCCAATGAGCGAATTAACTGCTCCTCCTGTGTTTTTGGCTCCTCAAGCTGAACGCGGTAAACGTGCGGCTGAGTTCGTTCAATTAAGGACGGCAGCTGATCATAATGGACATATTGATACCAATCACGGGCAGCCTTTCTTAATTCCTCGACATCAATTTCATTTACTTCATTAACAGCCCCTAAGACGATATTTTTCATTTGAATCGGATCAATATCATAAAGAAAACCAAGATTACTGATAACCTCTTTCACTTTTGGAGTGAGCGCCTTTTTCGGTACAAGCGAATCATTTAATCCCGCTTGTAATAAATCGAAATTAAAGGTATTCACATCAACCACAATTGGTTTCTGTTCATTCCGGCCGATAAACTGCTGGTCATTGCCGGGGTCCAGTTCACTTTGGATGTTCTGCATATACTGCAGGCTTCCGGGGGTAGCTGAGGCAAAAACATCTTGAAATGCCTTTGTAACTTCAACAAATCCCTCTTCCTTCGGCTTTTGTTGATCACTAAAAAACCGCTTAAGCCGGGCGAAATGATTCTTACCGATTTTTCGATATAAATAAATATTAAGCATTCCATCTAAAAAGAATTGTTCTGGCGTGAGCGGCGGGTGAAGTTCGTAAATAAATGAGCGCTCCTCATCCGTTTTCACGTATGTCTTTAATAAACCAATTCCCTCCAGCTTTAATCGTGCCTCATAAATATCCTTTAGATTAATCCCTAGTAAATTCATTAATAAATGATGCGTGGAGGGTTCAGACCACAATCTGTTTTCTTCAAGCTCTGCCCATAGTGTCATATATAAACTAGAGCAGGTTGTTCCAATTAATGGCTGATACAATAAGGTCAGCACTTTTCGGTCATATTCATGTAGTAACCCACTGGCCGCAACAATATAACGATCGATTGGAATAAGCTCCTGCCAATGCTGCGCCATATATTTCAAACCCTTCTTATAAAAAAATTTTCCCAGTGAAAAAATGAGAGCCAAAGTCTCTTTAGCTCCCTATGATTTCTCTTTTTTTATCAGTTCTGTTAATTCATTAATAAATACATTAATGTCTTTAAATTGACGGTAAACAGAGGCAAATCGGACATAGGCGACCTCGTCCACATTAACGAGTCTGTCCATTACCATTTCGCCAATCATTTCACTTTTAATCTCGGAAATTCCTTGACTTCGCAGTTCTTTTTCTACCCCTTGCGTGATATCCTCTAATTCTTTTAATGCAACAGGGCGCTTCTCACAAGCTTTAATTAAGCCCCTTAAAATTTTATCCCGGCTGAATTCTTCCCTTGTGCCTTCCTTTTTAACAACAATTAAGGGAATCTCTTCGATCTTCTCAAAGGTTGTAAAACGATAGCCGCATTCTTCACATTCTCGTCTGCGCCGTGTTGCCCGCCCCTCATCAACTGGACGGGAATCAAGCACACGTGTACCATAATTTTGACAAGATGGGCATTTCATTGTTAATCAGCTCCAAATCTATCCGACAAAACCCGAACAAGTGTCATCATATCTTACCTTTATCTTATAAAAAACAACCCTTTAAGACAAGTAGAACTATTAGGCGTTTTTACCTGCACCAATATATGTATGTAATTGTTTAAGCTTGTCATAATAAGAAGTGATTCTCTTCCTTAAAGCAGGGTAGGTCCCTCCGACTGAAAAATGTTCGGTTGAAAGATTAAAATCCACAGCCGTTTCCATCCCTCTAATTGAAATGACCGTAGCAATTAGAAAACAAGGAAATGGTTGCATTACCTCAACGGCTATTTCGCCTCGCTCTTTCGATACGGTTATGATCCGGCAATCCGCATCCTGCCTAAATAATTCCTCAACAGATTGGAATAATTGATTAAAACTGGATTTATAGTAATGTGTTTTTAACTGTTCTTCTGAGTGCTTATCAGAGGTTTCAATTTGTTTACTGAACCTTAAGAATATATTCCCGAAAAGAGCCATATCGATCCTCCATTAAAAAATATCTTTCCTCCTAGTTTACATCAAATATTATGAAAATAAAAAGAGGAGTACCATCGGATACGCCTCTTCTTCTGCCATTTTCACTTTTATAAGGATTAAAGAACTTTTGCCTGTTTCACTTGAACAGGACCCATACCACGTGGAATTTCAATATTTTCACGTGTTTCCGCATTTAAAGCTTCTGCGATATAGTCGGCAGCAATATTCGGATTCAAATCGCCGCAAGTATACACATCAATGCTCGCATATCCGTGTTCTGGGAAGCTGTGAATGGTTAAATGTGATTCAGAAATAATCACGACACCGCTCACGCCTTGAGGAGCAAATTTATGGAAAGCCACTTCGCGGATTTCCGCACCTGACTTAAGAGCTGCCTCAACAAAAGTTTGTTCAATAAAGTCCATATCATTCAATTTTTCAAAATCGCATCCCCATAATTCTGAGATTACGTGTCTACCCATTGTTTCCATATTCAATTTCCCCCTCTAAAGATTTTTGCTTCATTCTTGAAATCCTGTTATTGACGGTAGCAAAGTAATTACCACGGGGGAAAGTTAGTCCAGAGAGGTCCTAACCCTTTAAGTAATCGATCGTTACCTAATTTCAAGAAGTTCACGATGACTAGTATACTTTGTTTATATTTTTTTTGCAACCTATCAAAATAAAATTTTTTAAAGATTCTATTATAAATTGCCTGTTGATTTCCGCTCCAATCAAAAATCTTTAACGCACGATTATGTAAAAAAAATTGCTGCCAATTGACAGCAATTTTTTTCAGCGGGTTTTATCCCACTTTCACCTGTTTAGTATTCGCCATTTCTTGTGCAACAAATAGAGTTAAATCAACAACGCGTGAAGAATAGCCCCACTCATTATCATACCAAGCAAGAACCTTGACTTTTCTTGTGCCCATTACCATGGTAGATAGACCATCAATGATGGCTGAATGTTGGTTGGTGTTGAAATCAACTGAAACAAGCGGCTCCATTGTAAAATCTAAAATTCCTTTTAATGGTCCATCTGCTGCTTCGATAAATGCATGATTAATATCATCAACTGTAACATCTTGTTTTAAGTCAACTACTAAATCAACTAAAGAAACATTTGGCGTAGGAACACGAAGTGCCATTCCATGCAATTTGCCCTTAAGCTGTGGTAAAACTAAGGATAATGCCTTAGCAGCGCCAGTTGTTGTTGGAATGATAGATTGTCCACACGCTCTAGCCCTGCGTAAATCTTTATGTGGGTTATCGATATTCTTTTGGTCATTTGTATAGGCATGAATCGTTGTCATTAAACCGGATTCAATTCCAAACTTTTCATCCAATACTTTTGCGACTGGCGCAAGGCAATTTGTTGTACATGATGCATTTGAAATGATGTCATGCTCGTTAAGGTCGAGCATTTCATCGTTTACCCCAACAACAATCGTAACATCCTCATTTTTACCTGGAGCAGTTAAAATTACCTTTTTAGCTCCTGCATCCAAATGTAATGCTGCTTTTTCACGGGAATTAAATTTACCTGTTGCTTCAATTACGATATCTATATTAAGCTCTTTCCAAGGAAGTTCTTCCGGATTTCTGCTGCTTAATAATTTCACTCTTTTTCCATTTACGATTAACTCATCATCTAAGGCAATAACTTCCCCTTGAAAAGGTCCGTGATTTGTATCATATTTAATAAGATGAGCTAATGTCTCAGCCGGATAGCTCGCATTAATCGCTACAACTTCAAGCTTATTTTCAAGGATCGCTTTTCTAAAAACCATCCTTCCGATTCTCCCAAAACCGTTAATTGCAATTCTTGCTTTCATTTTACGGCCCCTTCCGCATAAGTGTTATACTGTTAACTTGTTTTCTTGTAATTAGTATAACATATTAATCCGTAATTGTGATGAATAATATGCGGATTTTATTAATGTTTTATTTTTCAGATAATTCATTCAGGTGGAAATCCCTTGATTTAACGCCAAAAACTAGCGATTCCAATAAAAAAAGAGAAGGGGAATCCCTTCTCAAATAGGTTATACATTATAGATTTTCTCCCCATTTTGCTAAAACTTCTAGGAGTTGTTTTTTTGTTTCTATTAGTGTCCCATTATTATTGAGCACTGCATCAGCCAGTTTTACTTTTTCTGCAAGCGGCATTTGTGAATGGATTCTAGCCTCCGCTTCATCCATAGAAAGCTGATTTCTCTCCATCAACCTCTGCAGCTGAACCTCACGATCTACATAAACAAGAATTGTTTTTTGGACCATATAGGTTAGCTTACTCTCAAATAATAATGGGATATCGAGAACGACGATTTTTTCCTGATGCGAAATGGCCGCTTCCATTTGCTGTCTCATTCGCTTTCGCACTTCAGGATGAACAATCTCATTTAAGAGCTGTCGCTTATCTTCATGGTGAAAAATAATGGAACCTAATTTTTGACGATCAATTTCTTCATTCGGAAGTAAAATATCGCTGCCGAAGGATTCAATAATTTTTTTATAGGCAGGTTCACCTTTTTCCACTGCAAGGCGTGCTTCGATATCTGCATCAATAACGGTGATATCCATTTCCTTAAACATATTGGATACCGTGCTTTTTCCACTGGCGATTCCGCCTGTTAATCCAATAACGAGTGACATGCTCTTATCCTTTCTAAGTTCATCATAATTTCCATATTCCAATTAAAATCAACATTACTCCCGGTAAGAAGGTAAATTTCTGAATCCATTCATACTTGTGAAAGAATGTTCCAATTTTAATTCCAAAAAGGACAAAGGATGGGCTCATAATTGCTACCGCTAACGCTAAATAGTAAGGGGAAAACCCGAGCATAGCAGCCCCAATTCCTGCACCAAAAGAATCTAATGACAAAGCAAACCCCAGCGCTAATGCCTCAATTCCTGTAATGGTACCAGATTGGTCAAAATCGGCAGACATTGGTTTTTTCAAAATATTTATGGCTAAACCGAGAGAGCGAATTTCAAAATTCACAATTGTTTTTTCTTGTTTTTGAACTTCTTTCTCTTTTTCCGGCCGAAAATATTGATAAATGACTCCTGCGCCCAAAGCAATAAGAATGAATCCCCCAAGCCCTGCCGTTATACTTGGTGATAATATTTTCGCAAGACCATGTCCGATTGACACAGCGAGCAATAAAGATAATCCCGCACAGCTAGCAATGATAAGAACTGATTTAACTGGCATGACCATTTTTCTTAATCCATAGGTAAATCCAACGCTAAAGCTGTCGAGACTAAGAGCAAGAGCTAGTAAGAGAAGTGAGAACAATTGAACCATTGATGTAGGGCTCCTTCCTGTCAATCACTACGATAGTATATGGAAGGAGCCTATCCTATGTGTGCCTTTAAACCGGCTTTTACATCATGATTAAATCTTTTGGCAGCTTGGACAAAAATGTGTTCCGCGGCCGCCGACCGTTATTTTTTCAAGCGGTGTACCGCATCGTTTACATGCTTCGCCTTTGCGTCCATAGGCATATAATTCAAGCTGAAACATTCCAATCTCTCCTTGAGAGTTGACATAAGAACGTATCGTACTTCCGCCCTTTTTCACTGCTTCACTTAACGTATGAATAATTTCTTGATGAAGAATTGTGGTTTCTTCCTCAGTCAAGGTATTCGCAATCCGTTCCGGATGAATCCCTGCCCGGAAAAGTGCTTCATCTACGTATATGTTTCCAAGCCCAACGAGGACCTTTTGATCTAAAAGTGCCGGTTTCACTTTCCTTGTTGTCTTTTTTAACATCTCACTTAAATAATTCCTTGTAAAGGTTTCATCAAAGGGCTCTGGTCCAAGATCAAATAATGGCGGCCGGAAAAATTCTTCCCCTTTTTTATATAAATGCATTGTTCCAAATTTACGAACATCACGATACCTTAAATCAGTTTCATCGGTAAAATGAAAAATCACATGGGTATGCTTATCATAAGGCTCACTTTTTGGATAAAGTCCGTATTTTCCTTCCATCCTTAAATGGGAAACAAGCGCATAATGGTTGGTATATAGGATTAAAAATTTCCCCCTTCTCCCCACATCTAAAATGGTTTCCCCTTTTAGGGCATCAATGAATTGCTCGATTTCTACAGGATTTTTAATGATTTTCGGCCAATGGACTGTGATATCTTTAATTTCCTTATGAAGAACTAAATTTTTTAACGTTTTTCGCACCGTTTCGACTTCTGGAAGTTCAGGCATTCAAATTCACCTCATTTTACTTGGCATCAAACCAGGTCGGCCCATATGCATAGTCTACTTTTAATGGCACCTTCAGTTCCAGTGCATGTTCCATTACTTCCGGTACCAACGTTTTTAAAATTTCAATCTCATCCTGTGGTGCCTCAAAGATCAATTCATCATGGACCTGAAGCAATAGCCTTGTTTTTAAGTTATGCCCTTTCAGCGCTGCATCCATCTCAATCATGGCTTTTTTAATAATATCAGCCGCACTCCCTTGAATCGGGGTGTTCATCGCCGTTCTTTCCGCAAAGCTGCGAATATTAAAGTTACGGCTAGTGATTTCAGGGATATATCTTCTGCGCTGCAATAATGTCGTAACATATCCCTTTTGTTTTGCCAGTTTAATGATATCATCCATATAATCTTTGACACCCGGATAGCTGTTAAGATAACGTTCAATAAATTTTCCGGCTTCTTTACGGGTAATTCCTAATCCCTGTGATAAACCATAATCGCTGATTCCATAAACAATTCCAAAATTTACAGCTTTTGCCTGACGTCTCATATTAGATGTGACCTCATCCGCACTGACATGAAATACTTCCATCGCAGTTTTCGTATGAATATCCAAGTCTTCTTTAAAGGCTTGAATCAGTTTTGCATCACCAGCAATATCCGCTAAGACACGCAATTCAATCTGCGAATAATCCGCAGCAAAAATCACCCAGTCTCTTTCGGATGGAACGAAGGCCTGGCGAATTTTTCGTCCTTCTTCTAAACGAATTGGAATATTTTGCAAGTTCGGATCAATAGAACTTAGTCTTCCTGTCGCCGTTAAAGTTTGTTGAAACCTTGTATGGACCTTACTATTTTCAGGATTAATGACCTTAAGTAATCCTTCAATATAGGTTGACTGCAACTTACCTAATTGCCTGTAAAGCAGAATATATTCAATGATTTCATGATCAGGCGCCAGTTTTTCTAACACATCTGCAGAGGTTGAATATCCCGTTTTCGTTTTCTTGAATGAAGGCAGACCCAGTTTCTCAAATAGGATAATCCCTAATTGTTTAGGAGAATTAATGTTAAACTTCTCACCTGCTAATTCATGGATGACCTTTTCGATGTCGATTAAACGGTCGTTAATCTCCTGCCCCATCAGCTGCAGCCGCTCGCTGTCCACCTTTATCCCACATGCCTCCATATCTGCTAAAATAAGCGATAACGGCATCTCAAGATCAGTGAACAATTCATATTGTTCATTTTGTCTTAAATCATGTTCCAGTTTTTCCTCTAAAACAGACATTGCCAAGCCTTTTCTGACTAAATGGTCCGCAAGCAGCTGGGTATCGGGAATTTTCCGTTTCGCTCCTTTTCCATAAAAGGCTTCATCAGATTGAATATTATGTACATCATTTCTTTTTGCTATTGATGCAAGATCTTCAATGCTTTCAGTCGGGTTGATGATGTAAGAAGCAATCAAAGTATCAAAGTGGACACCTTTTAAATGAATCCCATATCTTCTTAAAGAAACCTCTGAACGTTTTGCATCATAAACAGTTTTCTTTTTATTTTCATCTTCTGCCCATTTTTTAAATTCCTCTGATTTTGTCGCTAATTCCGTTGGAAAATAAAAATTCCCGTTTTCATTTACCAGTGAAAAACCGATAATGTCAGCATAATGGTAATTGTCATCGAGCATTTCGACATAGAAATAATTATGATTGGCAAATAAATCCGCAGTGATTTCTTCCGGGATCTGAAACTCGATCTCTTCCATATCCTGCTGAACTTCGTCTACTTCAGACTCTCCGAGTTTATCCAGCAATGAATTAAAGCCTAATTCTTTAAAAAATGCCACCACTTTTTCTCTGGTAAACCCTTCATAAGAAATTTCATCTAGTTTTATTTCGACCGGAGCCTTCCTTTCAATCGTGGCTAACTCTTTGCTCATTAACGCTTGGTCTTTAAATTCTTCGAGCTTTTCCTGCAGTTTTTTACCACTGACTTGTCCGATAGAATCCAGCAGATTTTCAAGTGTTGAAAATTCCTTAAGTAATTTAATTGCCGTTTTTTCACCGACTCCCGGTACTCCGGGGATATTGTCAGATGCATCTCCCATTAAACCCTTCATATCGATTATTTGCACAGGGGTAAGACCGTATTTTTCTTGGATATGCTTTGGAGTATATTCTTCAATATCTGTAATCCCTTTACGGGTAATTCCGACTGTAGTGGTATTCGAAGAAAGCTGTGTTAAATCCTTATCTCCGGAGATCACTTTTACATCATAACCATTCTCTTCTGCATTTAGTGAGAGTGTGCCGATAATATCATCTGCCTCATAATTGTTGAGTTCATAACGTGAAATCCCATAGGCATCTAACAGTTCACGGATAAACGGAAATTGTTCTGATAGTTCTGGAGGTGTTTTTTGCCTGCCCCCCTTATATTCCTCAAACGTTTTGTGACGGAAGGTCGTTTTTCCGGCATCAAAAGCAACTAGGATATGGGTCGGTTTTTCATCTTCAATAATCTTCATCAACATCATGGTAAAACCATATACTGCATTTGTATGAATTCCTTTATCATTATTCAGTAGCGGCAACGCAAAAAATGCCCGGTAGGCAATACTATTCCCGTCTATTAATACCAGCTTTTTCTGATCCATCAGGAACCTCCTCATATTACACTTATTAACGATTATGTATATATCTTTTTAAAAAACATAATTTCCTTTTCTTATTTTATCATGACTGGAAAAAGAAAAGAAAATAACGTTGACGTCGTAAAAAAAAGAAAAGGTGAAAGCGGGGTAACTTTCACCTTTTCTTTGGTTCCCTTGGATTGGGGGCTTGTACAATTATCATATAACGACAATGTTAACTAAATATATAGAAACTATTAAGTTTATGTAAATTTATTACACCAACCAACCCAAGGCTACTTTCACTATTTACTAAATTCGATAATAAATTCACTGCCTTCGCCCACACTACTTCTAACACTTATTGTTCCATGGTGAGCCTCAACTAAATGCTTCACGATGGCTAATCCTAGCCCAGTTCCGCCGGAATTCCTGCTTCGAGCCCGGTCTACACGGTAAAAACGCTCAAATATCCGAGGAATTTCATCCTTTTCAATTCCCACTCCAGAATCTTTCACATGAATTCGAACATTTTTTCCATGTTCTAGTAAAATGACCTTAACCTCTCCTTCAGGAGGTGTATAGGTAATCGCATTTGCAATCAAATTAATAAACACTTGCTTTAATCGATTCACATCGCCCTTAATCAAAACCTGTTCCTGGTTTGGATAAAAATCAATGTTCATTTTCTTTTCTTGAGCTTTGCCACTCAACATTGTGATCACTTCATTAAGTAATAATGTCAAATCTACATCTTGCAAAGCCAATTTAAATCCTTGCTGTTCAATTTTTGACAGGTCCAATAAATCCTGAATCAGCGTTTGCAGCCTGTCACTTTCTTTTAAAATAATCGAGAGGAAAGCTTCCAATGTTTCTTGGTTATTCATCGCCCCATCTAAAAGTGTTTCAGTAAATCCTTTGATTGATGTGACCGGTGTTTTTAATTCATGCGAAACATTGGCAACAAAATCCTTACGCATTTGCTCAAGTTTTTTTATTTCTGTTATATCATGAAAAGCAAGCAAGATGCCTTTCCAAGCATTGTTTTTTCCAATGATTGGCACCCCATAGACATCAAAGTACTTTCTTTCAATAAATAATGGAAGCAGCATTTGTTTTCTAATCTTTTGCTCAGTTCTGAAAACCTCTGTAACTAAATTACAGATTTCTTCATGATCCATCACTTCAAAATAACGTTTAAACAAATAATCTGCAGGATCCACATGAAATATTTCACCATAGCCCCGATTAATCAAATTTATAAAACCACGGCTGTCAATTAAAATTAAGCCAGCCCCAATATTTTCAATCAATGCCGTCAAACGATCCTGCTGCATTTCCTTGGATTTAACCATTTCTTCAATGTTCTTTGCCAAAATGTTTATCGACTGGTTTAGCATTCCTGTTTCGTTAAATCCACCTACAGTAGTCCTTGCCCGATAATTTCCTTTGGCAAGCTCCATTGCCACTTGTGTAGCAGCTTCAATCGGTTTCGTGTATCTTGCTGTAATCAAATATCCAAGAAAAAGAATAATGAGTAAGATAATTCCCAGGCTAAATAATAAAATCCACCCATATTGTCCATATTCCTGTTTTAGCTGGTAAAATGATTGAGAATAATAACCTTTCAATAACTGACTAACCAATATTCCTAATCCAGTTAAGACAATCACTATGGTAGCAATTAGTGCAATTAGAAGCCTTTTACGAAAATTTGTCATTCTCCTTTTGGCCCCTCCATTTTATACCCCAGTCCGCGAATGGTTTTGATATAGATTGGCTTCTTGGTATCATCTTCAATTTTTTCCCTTAAATGCGATATATGGACATCCACAATCCGTGTATCTCCGGCAAAATCATAATTCCAGACGGCACTTAATAATTGATCCCGGGTTAAAACCCTTCCACTATTTTGTGCAAGATGCAGCAAAAGTTCAAATTCCTTTAATGTTAGCTCTAATCGTTCCCCTCGAAAATAAGCTTCATGTTTTTCGGAATAAATTTTTAAATCCCCGATTATAATTTGCTCGATATCTTTTGTATTTTCATTAGATTCGGGCTGTACTTGTGTTCTTCTTAGAATGGCTTTCACTCTAGCAATTACTTCTCTTGGGCTGAATGGCTTAATCATATAGTCATCTGCACCCAATTCAAGGCCCAAAATTTTATCAAACTCATCATCTTTTGCTGTTAACATTAGAATAGGGGTCATGACTTTGTTTTGGCGAAGCTGTTTGCAAACATCCATTCCATCTAGTTTGGGCAGCATAAGGTCTAAAACGATGATATCAGGCGACTCTGTTTCAGCTAATCTTTTTCCCTCTTCACCATCCATTGCTGTAAGACACTCAAATCCAGCCTGCTCAAAATTATATTGAAGTAAGGTTACGATTGATTGCTCATCATCCACAACAAGTACTTTATTTTTCATAGAATCCTCCGCTTTTATATAAATTTGCCCCTATTTTATTGTCCTATCCAAGTTTCCAATTTTCATTATAATATAAACCTTAAAGAAATTCCTTCAATAACCTTTAACCTCGGTAAAAAGAAAAAAGGAATGTGCAGACCACATTCCCTTAACTGTTCTTATTAAAAGTTTTCCAATGCCTGTCCATCCAAACCTTCGAGCGGGTATGGCGGACATACCTTTACTTTTCCTTGGATGACCACTTCATTTTTTTCATTGTGACCCAAAACATGAATTATGACAAAATGATTGGGTTGATCTACTTCGATTACCTCAAATAAAAAATGAACGGTTCCATAGTGGTAAACCGGTTTCGGAAACTCAATTTCCTGGCTAAGAATATGACTTCCGGGACCTGGTAAATACTTCGAAATAGCGGAAGTGAGGATTCCTGTAAGCATAATAACCGGGACAATTGGTTTTTTAAACGGTGTTTGTGATGCATAGTCATGTTGAATATAAAGGGGATTGGCATCATCTGTTAATCCTAAATAGAGTAATAAGTCCTTATCTTCAATTTTTTCCGTCAGCGATAATTTTTCTCCGACGGTCATTTCTTTAATTTTTCGGCCCAGTTTTCTCTTTTTTCCTAAAAGCATTTTTTCTCCCCTCTTATGTAAACGGTTTCAATGTAATTCGAAAAAAATTCGGGGCATAAACCCCGAATCTCAAATTTATTAAGCTAGTACACCCATAACATTGCGAACAGATTCAGCAGATTTATCTAATGCTGCTTTTTCGTTAGCAGTTAATTCAAGTTCAATAATTTTTTCAATTCCATTTGCCCCAAGGATAGTTGGTACGCCAAGGTAGATTCCATCATATCCAAATTCACCTTCAAGGTATGCGATAGAAGGAATGACACGGCGTTGGTCTTTTAGAATTGTTTCACACATTTCCACTAAAGAAGCCGCAGGAGCATAGTATGCGCTGCCATTTCCAAGTAGGTTAACGATTTCACCGCCGCCTTTTCTTGTACGTTCAACAATTGCTTCCAAGCGATCTTTCGGAATTAATGTTTCAAGAGGAATACCGCCTGCATAGGAATAACGAACAAGTGGTACCATGTCATCCCCGTGTCCGCCTAAAACAAAACCTGTAATATCTTTTACAGAAAGGTTTAATTCTTGGGCAACAAATGTACGGAAACGAGCTGTATCAAGAACACCTGATTGGCCGATTACGCGATTTTTAGGAAAGCCAGATTCTTTAAAAACAGTGTAGGTCATTGCATCAACAGGGTTTGTTAAAACAACGATTGTACAATTTGGTGAATACTTAACAATCTCCTGTGTTACACTTTTCATTACTTTTTGGTTTGTTTGGACTAAATCATCTCGGCTCATGCCTGGTTTACGAGCTATGCCGGCTGTAATAACAACGATATCCGAGTCAGCCGTATCTTCGTAATTGGAAGTGCCTGTGATGTTTGCATCAAAACCTTGAACAGGACTTGCTTCAAGCATGTCTAATGCTTTGCCTTTAGTTGGATTTTCCATTTGAGGAATATCAACTAAAACCACATCTGCAAGTTCTTTTTGTGCAAGTAAGAATGCAGTAGTTGCTCCAGTGAAACCGCCGCCGATTACAGAAACCTTTTTACGTTTTAATGACATTTTGACTCTCCCCTTTTTTTAAAAAGTATAAAATCTAAAATGCATAACCAACAGGGGCTGTTTATAAAACAGCCCTTAACTGAAGGAAATAAACTTATTCCATATTTTTGATTAGCTCGTCGGCAAACTCAGATGTTTTTACTTCTGTTGCTCCGTCCATTAAACGGGCAAAGTCATATGTTACAACTTTAGAAGCAATGGATTTTTCCATTGATTTCGTGATCATATTTGCTGCTTCATTCCATCCTAAATGTTCTAACATAAGAACACCTGATAAGATAACAGATGAAGGATTTACTTTATCAAGACCTGCATATTTTGGTGCAGTTCCATGAGTTGCTTCAAAGATTGCGTGTCCTGTTACATAGTTAATGTTTGCTCCAGGTGCAATACCAATACCGCCGACTTGTGCTGCAAGCGCATCGGAGATATAATCACCATTTAAGTTCATTGTAGCAACAACATCAAATTCTTTAGGACGAGTAAGGATTTGTTGTAAGAAGATGTCAGCAATTGCATCTTTCACAATAATTTTACCTGCAGCTTCAGCATCAGCCTGTGCTTTATTCGCAGCATCAGTACCTTGTTCAGCTTTAATGCGGTCATATTGATTCCAAGTGAAGACTTTATCGCCAAATTCTGTTTCAGCCACTTCATAGCCCCAGTTTTTAAATGCGCCTTCAGTAAATTTCATGATATTACCTTTGTGCACAATTGTAAGAGATTTACGTCCCTCTTTAATGGTATAGTTAAGAGCTGCGCGAACAAGACGTTTTGTTCCTTCTTCAGAAATTGGCTTAATTCCAATACCTGAAGTTTCAGGGAACCTGATTTTCTTAACGCCCATTTCATTTTGAAGGAATTCAATCATTTTCTTAACTGCATCTGAACCTTTTTCATATTCAATACCAGCATAGATATCCTCAGTATTTTCACGGAAAATAACCATGTCTGTATCTTGAGGACGTTTAACTGGGGAAGGAACCCCTTCAAACCATCTTACAGGACGTAAGCATACAAATAAATCTAATTCTTGGCGAAGTGCAACGTTTAATGAACGGATTCCACCGCCAACAGGTGTTGTTAATGGGCCTTTAATAGCAATTAAGTATTCATTGATTACATCAAGAGTTTCTGAAGGCAGCCATTCCCCTGTTTGATTGAATGCTTTCTCACCTGCTAAAACTTCTTTCCAGACAAGTTTGCGTTCTCCCTTATAGGCTTTTTCAACCGCTGCATCTAATACGCGATACGAAGCTGCCCAAATATCAGGACCAGTACCGTCTCCTTCGATAAACGGGATAATTGGATTGTTTGGTACATTTAATACGCCATCTTTAACAGTAATTTTTTCGCCTTGCATAGATGTTCTCCTCCTAATATGTATAACTGTCGGGTAAAAGTTTTATAACCCGTTTTCTAGGACCGAATCAAAGGTTAGAGGGTTACCCCTAACCTTTTCCCTACAATCCTATTACACCAATTTTTGAGCAAAAAGTAAAATGAAATTATCCTCTTTGTTCAATTGGAATGTATTTTTGCATTCCAGGACCAGTATATTCAGCGCGCGGACGAATTAAGCGGTTGTTTTCATATTGCTCCAGAATATGAGCAAGCCATCCGGAAACACGGCTGACAGCAAAGATAGGTGTGAATAAATCATGATCAATACCAAGGCTGTGATAGACAGATGCTGAATAGAAGTCAACATTTGGCGGTAATTTCTTTTCGCCTGTAACAATGCCTTCAATTTTAACAGACATGTCATACCAGAATGGTTCGCCGGTAAGTTCTGTTAATTTCTTTGACATTTCCCTTAAGTGCTTTGCACGCGGGTCTCCTTGCCTGTATACTCTGTGACCGAAGCCCATGATTTTTTCTTTTTTCTCCAGCTTGCCGCGAATATATGGTTCAACATTTTCAATTGTACCAATTTCAGTAAGCATCTTCATAACAGCTTCATTTGCTCCACCATGAAGCGGACCTTTTAATGCTCCGATTGCAGCTGTAACTCCGGAGTAAACATCTGATAATGTAGCCACACAAACACGTGCAGTAAAGGTAGAAGCATTTAATTCATGGTCTGCATGTAAGACAAGTGCTTTATTAATTGCTTCCACCGCAATAGGCTTAGGCTCATTTCCTGTTAACATGTAAAGGAAATTAGCTGCAAAGCTTAAATCCTTTTTTGGTGCAACAGGTTCTAGACCTTTTCTAACCCTCGCAAATGTTGCTACAATTGTAGGCATCTTTGCTTGCAGACGAACCGCTTTTTTATAGTTTGCTTCTTCATTCATTACATCGGCTTCATCATCATATAACCCTAATAGAGAGACGGCTGAGCGGAGCGCTGCCATTGGATGAACCTTTTGAATTGGATACATTTTGAAATGTTCGATTACTTCTTGAGGAAGTGCTGCATTTTCAGAAAGTTCTTTTTTAAGCTCTTTCAATTGCTCTGCTGTCGGCAGCTGACGATGCCACAACAAATAAATAACTTCTTCAAAACTAGCATTTTTTGCTAAATCATCAATGTCATAACCCACGTATGTTAGTGTGTCATCGATAATTGAGCTGATGGAGGAGGTTGTTGCTACAATCCCCTCAAGTCCACGTGTTACCGTCATCGTAAATCTCTCCTTTGCTTTCTAAAATTCCCCATTACCCATTTGTTTATTATATCTTTCAATAAAAGTTAGCTAAAGCTATCCTGGATGAAAAAGAATAAAATAGGTTGTATTTCCCCATTCATTGTGTTACCCATCTCACGCATATTTCCAATAGATTGAAATAGAGTGAGCGCTTGCTCGGAAAAAAACAAAATCTTTCCTTTATAATAAATTGCTTATTATAAAGGTATTTTATCATATATGAGTGAGATATGTAAAAAAGGATACGCTTACACGTTCTATTATAAACAATTATCAGAGTTTTGTGAATGAGAAGGACTTGAAAAAATAGAAAAATATTATTTTTACAAAATTTCTAAGTGAAAAAATCAACAACTTTCATCACTGTATAGGCAATACCTGCCCCAATAAGCGGTCCCACTGCCACACCTTTAAAAATTGAAACAGATAAAATGGTTCCTAATACAAGTGCTGTCGTAATTTGAGGATCATTCGTAAGTAATGATACCCCCCCTTTTGCTAATAAGGCAACGGCCATACCGGAGATAAGGGCAATCCAGGCAAATGAGGATTTAAATGCGCCGGTTAAATCCTTAAAACCAATTTCTCCACTTGCAATCGGAGCTAGTACTGCAATTGTAATAATTGTAACACCCCAATTGATTCCTTTCGATTGAAGCATGGTGAACGATTTTGTCCCTAATCCGCTAAATTTTAGTAAAAGCAAAACTGCAATCGCAACCATTAAGGAGTTATTTTTAGCTATAAAACCGATTCCGAGTAATAACAATAAAAATAATAATGATTGACTCATCATTTGTTGTGCACCTCCTATTATAAATATATCAGTATAACATTGTAAAAAGGTCCTTAAAAATAAGATTGGAAAAATATGCAGTTTCAATCAAAAATGTTAAAATATATCTAATTAAAATAGATCCATTCTAGAGAGGAGGTTTAAGCTTGAATCTAAAGTATTTATATAGAACGTTAAGATTCCTTTTAGTAGTAGGAATTGTGGTTCTTGGATTTTTATCTTTTTATTATGTATCAAAGGTTACCTATCCATTTCTAATTGGGCTCGTTATTGCTTTTATGATTAATCCTTTGGTTAATATATTGGAGAAAAAAGCAAAAATGCCGAGGGTACTAGCTGTTTTCCTATCGCTAATCTTTATTTTTGCTCTATTTGCGGGATTGATTACATTATTAGTTGCAGAAATTGTTTCTGGAGCAAATTACCTTGCCGCAGTAGTACCGGAACATCTTGATACATTAATTGATTATATTGAAAAAGTCGTCACCGCCCAGATTATTCCCTTCTATAATCAATTAACAAGTGTTTTTAACAAGCTTGATGCCGGACAGCAGGATACCATTATCGGAAATATTCAGAATGTAGGGAAGAATATTGGTACCACTGTCGGTTCATTCATCCAAAACCTTTTCGGGATTATCCCTAACATTTTATCATGGTTTCCAACTGCCGCTACCGTCTTAATCTTTTCTTTACTGGCAACCTTCTTTATCAGCAAGGATTGGTATCGTCTGTCAGCCCTTGGTGGAAAATTATTACCTGAAAAAGCAAAGTCCAGTGGAAAAACTGTTTTTATTGATTTAAAGAAAGCCTTATTTGGGTTTATCAAAGCACAATTAACGCTCATTTCCATCACTACTGTTATTATTTTAATCGGATTGCTTATCCTTCGTGTCGATTATGCAATCACGATTGCGCTTGTCACTGGGATTGTCGATGTACTTCCTTATCTAGGGACAGGGGCTGTTTTTGTTCCGTGGATTATTTATGAGGTCATTTCCGGAGATACAGGACTTGCTATTGGGTTAGGTGTTCTATATGTGATTGTTTTAGCCCAAAGACAGATTATGGAGCCGAAAATTCTATCTTCTAATATTGGCCTTGATCCGTTAGCAACCCTAATTTCTTTATTCGTCGGATTTAAATTAATTGGGTTTTTAGGATTAATCCTTGGACCAGTTACCCTTGTCATTATCAGTACACTTTACCGTGCAAATGTCTTCCATGATTTATGGGGATTCATTGTGGGAAAAGAAGCATAAAAAACGTCAGCTCCCCTGCTGACGTTTTTTTATTTTATTATTTTAATATTGCCTTTATTAATCCATTTGCGGAACGAATTTTTCATTAAGAATTTAAATGGTTTTCTAGTTGGTGGGAAAAGCATGAGAAATCCTAGGATATCGGTAATAAATCCTGGTGTAAGAAGGAGCGTTCCTCCAATCAGAATACACACACCATCTAGTACTGATTCACCAGGAATCTGTCCGTAGCGCAGCTGTTCCTGTGCTCTTCGAATGGTTTGTAAGCCTTCTTTTTTTGCCAAATAGGCACCTAGGACCCCTGTTAAAAGGATAAAGAGAAGTGTTGGTAATACTCCAATTGTTTTGCCTGAAAAAAGAAGTAACCCAATATCTGCCGCCGGTATAATGATAATCAATAAAAATAAGTAACGCATTTTCCCTCTCCCCCTTATACCTAATAAGACAATCATACCATTGAAAAAGAAAAAAGAAGAGCAAAAGCCCTTCTTTTAATTATAGAACACTAGCGTGTCCGTTATAAATAACGCCTCTTGCTGCGTCCACGGTAATTTCTTGACCATCTGCAAATAGATTTAACGCATTGTCGACACCGACAATTACAGGAATCCCTAAATTTAAGCCTACTACAGCACCATGGCTGGTTAAACCGCCTTCTTCGGTAATAAGTGCGGCACTTTTTTCAATCGCAGGCATCATATCGCGGTCAGAGCCAATTGTAACTAAAATGCATCCGGGTTTTACTTTTTCCATAGCTTCCTTTGCATTGTGTGCAATCACTACTTTACCAAAGGCAGACTTCCGTCCAATACCTTGTGCCTTTGTGATGATATCACCAACAACATGAATCTTCATTAAATTGGTCGTACCAGCTTCCCCAACAGGAACACCAGCCGTAATCACCACTAAATCTCCGTGTTTGACAATACCGCTATTTACACTCTCTTCAACAGCAATTTCGAGCATTTCATCCGTCGTTGCACACATTCTTCCCAACTGTGGGTACACGCCCCAAACAAGGGATAAACGACGGGACACCGAATCATTTGATGTAACAGCAACAATTGGTGCTTTCGGACGATACTTCGAAATCATCCTTGCCGTATGACCACTCGCCGTTGGAGTAACAATCGAGTTTACATCAAGATTAAGTGCGGTATGTGCTACTGATTGCCCAATCGCATCAGTCAGATTGTGTTCCGTATCCTTGCTGCGGGTTGAAAGGATTTCTTTGTGGTCTAGTGCCTGTTCAGCTCTTGAGGCAATATTATGCATGGTCTGTACGGCTTCTACAGGGTACGTGCCGGCAGCCGTTTCCCCTGAAAGCATAATAGCATCTGTTCCATCGAAAATGGCATTAGCAACGTCACTAGCTTCTGCACGTGTTGGTCTTGGGTTACGCTGCATCGAATCCAGCATTTGCGTTGCCGTAATAACTGGTTTACCTAGTGCATTACATTTTTTAATTAACATTTTTTGTACCAGAGGAACTTCTTCTGCAGGAATTTCGACCCCAAGATCACCGCGTGCGACCATCAAACCATCGGAAACCTCCAGGATTTCATCAATGTTATCAACACCTTCTTGATTTTCAATCTTAGGGATAATATGAATATGGGCTGCATTATTTTCTTCTAAAAGCTGGCGGATTTCCAAAACATCTTTGGAACGCCGAACAAAGGAGGCAGCGATAAAATCGACGTCCTGCTCAATCCCAAAAAGGATATCTTTTGTATCTTTTTCTGTAATTCCTGGTAAATTAACAGAAACTCCCGGTACATTTACACCCTTTTTATTTTTTAATGTACCGCTATTCAAAATTTTTGTATGAATTTCATTTGCAGCTTGATCTATTTTTGTTACTTCAAGACCAATTAACCCGTCATCCAATAAAATTTTCGAACCTACGTGAACATCTTCAATTAGCCCGGCATATGTAACGGAAAATTTTTGCGGTGTACCTTCCACTTCTGTCATCGATATAATTATATTTTCCCCGGACTTTAATTCAATTGCACCGTTTTCCATATTATTTGTACGGATTTCAGGGCCCTTAGTATCAAGCAAAATAGCGACTGTTTTATTTGTCTCTTTTGCGGCTTCACGAATATTCTTAATCCGTGCACCGTGTTCTTCGAAATTTCCATGGGAAAAATTCAATCTTGCTACATTCATTCCCGATTCAATTAATTGTGTTAATTTTTCAACCGACTCGCTTGCGGGACCGATTGTACAAACAATTTTGGTTTTCCGTAACATCCTTTATTTCCTCCTAGATCGAGCATGATTAAATGGATAATTCTTTTGAAAGGTTATAAAGCTGCAGGTCTAATGTGTGTTTCTTCCCTAACGCTTCAATGATATCATAATCAACAAGCCGATTATTTTCGATTCCGACTGCACGTCCACCCTTACCTTCAAGTAGTAGCTCCACAGCCCTTGCTCCTAAACGGCTGGCAAGGACACGATCGGCAGCACTTGGTGATCCACCCCGTTGAATATGTCCTAAAACGGAAACCCTAGTATCAAAGCCTGTCGCTTCCTCTAGTTTTTTAGAAAATTCAACGCCGCTGCAAACACCCTCAGCCACGATAATAATACTATGTTTTTTACCACGCTCTTGACCCTTGCGAAGACGGTCAGCAATTTCATCCATATCAAAATTTTCTTCAGGAATTAAGATGGTTTCGGCTCCGCCGGCAAGACCTGCCCAAAGAGCAATATCACCTGCATTGCGACCCATTACTTCAATCACAAACGTTCTTTCATGGGATGTAGCTGTGTCACGGATTTTATCTAAAGCATCAATTACCGTATTGAGCGCCGTATCGAATCCAATAGTAAGCTCTGTGCCTGGTATATCATTGTCAATCGTTCCTGGTACACCTACACAAGGAAAACCTTGCTCAGTCAAAGCTTTTGCTCCGCGGTACGAACCATCTCCTCCGATTACCACTAACCCGTCAATTCCATGAGCCTTTAATTGCTCAATTCCTTGAAGCTGACCTTCTTTTGTTTTAAATTCCAGGCAGCGGGCTGAATGAAGCATGGTCCCGCCTCGATGAATGATATCTCCAACTGAACCTAGTTCAAGTTTTTTTATATTACCGCAAATCAATCCTGAATAGCCACCATAGATACCGTAAACTTCAAGATTATGATAAATTGCTTTTCTAACAACTGCACGAATTGCCGGATTCATACCGGGTGAATCTCCACCACTCGTAAGTACCCCAATTTTTTTCATGGTAATCACCCCATTATAAAATAACTAAATTTATGTATTGCAAAAAAAAATTAGACTCTCAGCCTATTTTGTTGATAACTGCTTTTAGTATTCGCATAAAACACTTGAATATTTATAAAATAACATGAAGAAATAACGATAACAACTGATTCATAATGCAAAAATAAATAGACGGAATAGTCAGTCAACTGCAAACGGTTTAACTGGAAATGCAACCGTTATCATTGTCTTTTTCAAAAACTTTTAATGAATATTATGTTACAAAAAAATGACCATGATATAAAAAACGTGCCTAAAAAAGACACGTTTTACTGAACACCAATATAATCCTTTGCAAGTGAAAACTCACCTATTGTCCTGAATCGATTATACCGGTCTGCAATCAATTCATCCTCTGAAAGTTTAAGAAGTTCTTGTAAAGAAGTCTTTAAAATGTTTTCAATTTCCTCTGCCTGCTTTTTAACATTTTTATGGGCACCGCCCTTAATCTCAGGGATAATATCATCGATTACACCCAGTTCTTTTAAGTCTGGTGCGGTAATCTTCATCGTTTCTGCCGCTTTCTTTGCAAGAGCGGCATCCTTCCACAGAATAGCTGCTGCCCCTTCGGGTGAAATAACCGAATAGGTAGAGTTTTCCAGCATATAAATCCGATTGCCGACACCAAGTGCGAGGGCTCCACCGCTTCCGCCTTCTCCAATAACAATACAGATTACAGGTACCCGCAGACCAGCCATTTCAAAAAGGTTTTTCGCAATCGCTTCACTTTGCCCCCGTTCTTCAGCGGCTTTCCCGGGATAGGCACCTTTTGTATCAATAAAACAAATAATCGGCCGTTTAAATTTATCTGCCTGCTTCATTAAACGAAGTGCTTTTCTGTACCCCTCCGGATGGGGCATTCCAAAATTCCGGCGGATATTTTCCTTCGTATCCTTACCCCTTTGATGGCCAATGATGGTAACAGGTAATCCCTTAAATTTAGCAATACCGCTGACAATAGCCTCATCATCCGAAAAGGTACGGTCTCCGTGACATTCAAAAAAGCCTTCAAAGATTTCCGCAATATAATCAAGTGTTGTCGGTCTATTTGGATGGCGGGCAATCTGCACACGATCCCACGGCTTAATATTTTCGTAAATATCTTTTTCAAGTTTCTCTAAACGAGACTCCAATTTTTCAATTTCCGAGCTTAGATCAACATCAGCTGTTTTCGTAAATTCCCTTATTTCGCTGATTTTCTTTCTTAGCTCAATAATTGGCCGTTCAAATTCTAGTTCTCCTACCATTCAAGCTCACCTCCAGGTTGATGGATTTCGAGAATGTTAGTAATTTGATCCACTAAATCCAAACGAGAAATAATTGCATCAAGCTGCCCATGTTTTAGAAGGAATTCCGCTGTTTGAAAATCCTCCGGCAATTCTTCACGGATAGATTGTTCAATAACCCTTCGGCCTGCAAACCCAATCAAAGCTTCAGGTTCTGCAAAATTAAAATCACCTAGCGATGCAAAGCTTGCGGAAACACCGCCAGTAGTTGGATGTGTCATCATTGAAATAATTAAACCGCCATTATCACTAAACCTCTTCAAGGCAACACTGGTTTTCGCCATCTGCATAAGACTTAGTGCTCCCTCTTGCATTCTGGCACCGCCGGAAGCAGTAAAAATAATAAATGGTACGGATAGCTCATCCGCTTTTTCGATCGCAAGTGTTATTTTTTCACCAACAACCGACCCCATACTTCCCATTCGGAAGGTGGCATCCATAATAGTTACAACAATTTTATGGCCATTGACAGTTCCAATTCCAGTTACAACTGCTTCATTCAGTTTACTTTTTTCTCGGTCTTTTTCCAGTTTCTCCAGATAATCAGGAAAATTCAAAGGATTTTTTGAAATCATATTTTCATTTATTTCTTCAAAACTACCTTCATCCAGAAAACTTTCAAGCCGTTCTTTTGAATTCATTTGGAAATGGTGCCCACAATGAATACACACCTTTAGATTTTTATTTAATTCCTTTGTGTACATTATCTTTTTACATGAAGGACACTTTGTCATTATTCCTTCAGGAACATCACTTTTTACCGTTTCAGTTGGAATGGTTGCATATTTTCTCTTCTTAGTAGTGTTTTTTGTAAAAAGGTCTTTAAGCAAAAAATAACCTCCCTCGTTGTAGTTCTTAGGCCAACCGGCAAGACCTACATCTTCTAATCAAAAGTCTTTCTATTCTTTAATCACTTCATACCTTTGCGGGTTTATAAAAGTGGTCAGACCACCCACATATCAAAAATCCCATAATCCGGGCATCGCTTGTCTGTATCCACTATAAAGGATTTGGGGTTCAAATTTTGTTAGTATTTGTCGCTGAAGAAGACAATTTTCGCAGATTCCGGTAGGCTGAAAGCGCTTTTTGCTCATTTTTTTCCGCTAACGCTTCGAGTAAAATAAGGTAATCTTCCCGTTTATATTCAACTTTTCTTAAATGGAGTGAGTTGTAATAATCCTTTAAAATTAACCACATTCTTAAAAATAAATGGTTATCAGCGTTTTCAATGATTCGGTAAAAAAACTCATCATCATTCAATTGACCGGATTTAACCTTTTCAATGAGTTTCAAAATATTTTCTTTACCCATTCGTTGAATGGCTAATCGGAGACAATCCATTTCAATTAAATTTTTTGTTTCAAAAACATCTTGTTTCGCTTTTTCATCCTGTAAAATAAAGGTACTTAAAAGCTGTACAAGCTGGTTCCCGCGGAAATCTCTGATAAAGGTTCCTTCCCCGCGTCTCGTTTCAATTAGCCCCAGCAATTCTAATGCTCGAAGGGCCTCTCGAACGGAAGAGCGCCCGACATTCAGGCGCTCTGATAATTCCCGTTCAGATGGTATTTTATCGCCGGACTCAAGTCCGTCAGCAGTGATCATTTCTCTCAACTGCTTTACAATTTCGAGGTAAACTTTCGTATTTGACACTTACGATCTCACTCACTTTTTCCAATAATAGCAAGTCTCATCGTTTTTTCTTTTACTTCTTCAGGGTCAACTTTAATACGTGCAACTCCTGTTTCCATTGCAGCTTTTGCAACAGCTGACGCTACTGCAGGTGCAACACGGGGATCAAATGGTCCCGGAATGACGTAATCCTCATTAAGCTCAGCTTCTGAGATTAATCCAGCAATCGCCTCAACAGCAGCCACTTTCATTTTTTCATTGATATGTGTCGCACGAACATCAAGCGCTCCACGGAAAATCCCAGGGAATGCAAGAACATTGTTTACTTGGTTTGGGAAGTCTGATCTTCCTGTCCCAACAACCTTTGCCCCGGCTTCTTTTGCTACATGTGGCATAATTTCCGGATCAGGGTTAGCCATGGCAAAAATAATCGCATCATCGTTCATGGAAGCAACCATTTCTTTTGTAAGGGCACCAGCAACAGAAACCCCAATAAAGACGTCTGCGCCTTTAATTACATCTTCAAGACTTCCAGCTAAATTATCATGATTAGTGAATTTCGCCACTTCAGTCTTAACGGCGTTCATTCCGACAGGACGGCCTTCATAAATGGCACCCTTTGTATCACACATGATAATATCTCTTACACCATAATGATATAACAATTTAATGATTGCAATCCCGGCAGCACCGGCTCCATTCGCAACCACTTTAATTTCAGTCATCTTTTTACCAATTAACTTTAAGGCATTGACTAGTCCCGCAGCCGTAACAATCGCTGTACCGTGCTGGTCATCGTGGAAAATTGGGATATTGGCTTCTTTTTTTAGTCTTTCTTCAATAACAAAGCAATGTGGAGCAGCAATATCTTCAAGATTGACACCGCCAAAGGTTGGTTCCATTAGCTTAACGGTTTCAACGATTTTATCAACATCTGTAGTATTTAAACAGATTGGGAAAGCATCCACTCCGGCAAAGCTTTTGAATAGGACTGCTTTTCCTTCCATAACAGGCAATGCAGCTTCAGGGCCAATATTTCCAAGACCAAGTACAGCTGTCCCATCGGACACAACGGCAACCATATTCCCCTTCATTGTATAGTCGTAAACAGTTTCGGGTTTTTCATAGATATCTTTACAAGGCTCCGCTACACCTGGTGAATATGCTAAACTCAAATCCTTAGCATTTCGAACTTGAACTTTTGATTTTGATTCTAATTTCCCCTTGTTAATGCGGTGCATATGTAATGCTTCTTCACGTAAAGTCAAGCTAAGTCACCCCTTAAATTATCACCAAAAAGTTTTTTTGAAATCTCTCCGACTATGAGTGGTCTGACCACACTCGTCTCTTTATCACTATAACATATCTGCGAAAGTTGTAAAGAATTATTCTTTCAATACGACATTATCGGGACCAAGAAAGTCCCCCAAGTTTGTCAATAATTTAGAAGTGGGATGTACATTATATTCACTTGCTAATCGGACAGTTTTTCGGGTGGATTCATAATGTAAGACAACACTAGTATCCCCCTTTTCCTCTTTTAAAAAATAATATAATTTCCTTAAAGAAAGTTCATCTTGTTTTCCCTCGACAATTTTAATATATAACACAGAGGCTTTTTGCTTTTTTTCCTGAAGCCAGTGCTGCATTTCTGCTGCCTGCTGGATAATAAATTGACGTTTCCCTTCCCTTTCTTCTACCTTTCCCTCGACGACGGCAAATTTCCCTTGGTCTAAAATTGATGAAAAGCGCTTATAAACTGCAGGGAAAACCACTGCCTCCATTTCACCACTTGAATCACTAATGGTAAGAAAGGCCATCGATTCACCTTTTTTCGTACGAATTTTTTTTGAGACAGTAACATAAATTCCTGAAATTGCCCTGTTCCTATTCATAGTAAGCTCAAATATCGCTTGAGCTCCCTTTTGTTTTAACTCCTGTTCATAAGTGGAAACAGGATGATTGGAAAGGTAAAATCCGAGTGCTTCTTTTTCAAAGGAAAGCTTGTCCTCGGACCTAATGGGATCAACCTGTACATACATTGGTTTCGGAAAGTACTCTTCACCGGAAAAAAAGTCAATTTGGCTGGAGTCATCCGGATTCACCAGCTGGGCATGTTCAATTGCAACATCTAAACTGGCGAGCAGGATGGCACGGTCTTCCCCAAATTCATCAAAGCTTCCGGAATGAACCAGGGTTTCAAGCTGTTTACGATTAATTGCTTTCGATGAAATACGGCTGCAAAAATCAAATAAATCTTCAAATTTTTTCTTTTTCCTTGCTCCAAAGATTTCTTTCAAGGCAGCTGCGCCGACACCCTTGATTGCCGCTAAGCTATAACGAATCCCTTCCGGTTCCACTTGAAATGAATACCCGCTGTTATTTATGGAAGGAGACAGTACTTTAATCCCCTTTTGCCTAGATTCCATAATATATTGCGATATTTTTGATTCATTTCCAATTGAAGCCGTTAATAACCCCGCCATAAAATACAATGGATAATGTGCTTTTAAATAAGCAAGCTGATAGGCAATCATACTGTAGGCAACTGCATGGCTTCGATTAAATCCATAATTGGCAAAGCGGACAATCAAATCGTATATTTCATTCGCCAAACTCTGTTCATAATCCTTTTTTAAAGCCCCTTGGACAAAATGGTTTCGTTCACGGTCTAGTGTCTCTTTTTGCTTCTTCCCAACAGCTCTTCTCAATAAATCGGCTTCTCCCAACGAGAATCCGGCCATTGTCGAGGCAATTTGCATGATTTGCTCCTGATAGACGATGACTCCATATGTATTCTCAAGAATGTTTTTTAAATCCGGATGTGGATAACTAACGGGCTTTATTCCATGCTTGCGATCAATAAACAGCGGGATGTTTTCCATTGGACCTGGCCGGTACAACGCATTAACCGCCACAATATCTTCGAATCGTGAGGGCTTTAATCGGACTAACACCTTTCTCATTCCCTCCGATTCCAGCTGGAAAATTCCTGTGGTTTCCCCGCTCGCTAACAGTTCAAACGTTTCAGAATCGTTTAGTGATATGGAACCGATCTCTACTTTTTTACCGGTTTTTCTCTTTATGGAAGCTAAAATAGATTCAATCAGCGATAAATTTCTTAATCCAAGAAAGTCCATTTTTAACAGACCAATTTCTTCAAGGTACTCCATTGAATATTGCGTTAAATAAACATTTCCACTTCCCTGTTGAATGGGAATTAAATCAACAAGCTGCTTTTCACTGATTACTACTCCTGCCGCATGCGTGGATGTATGCCGCGGGAGCCCCTCAAGTTTCAAGGCAGTTTCATAGAGACGCCGGTTCAATTGATTTTCGTGAATAAAATTTCTAAATGCATCTGATTCGTTATAGGCAGCATTTAGACTTATTCCTAATCGAGAGGGAATAAGCCTTGATAGATGATCCAATTCCTTTGAATTGAATCCAAATGCCCTACCGACATCCCGCAATGCTGCTTTTGCCGCCATTGTTCCGAACGTGACAATCTGAGCAACATGCAAATCCCCATATTTATCTGCAACATATTCAATGACTTCATCGCGGCGATGGTCCGGAAAATCGATATCAATATCAGGCATGGAAATTCGTTCCGGATTCAAAAAACGTTCAAATAATAAATGATGCTGAATCGGGTCTACATCCGTAATGTACAGTACATACGCAACAAGAGAACCTGCTGCCGACCCCCGGCCCGGCCCAGTCAAAATCCCATTCTCACGGGAATATCTCATAAAATCCCAAACAATTAAAAAATAGTTGCTAAACTTCATTCGTTTGATGACCGATAATTCGTAAGCAAGCCTTTTTTGATATTCTTCTGAAGGGTTAGTTATACGCTCAGCTAATCCCTTTTTACAAAGCATGTCCAAATAATCTTCTGCTTGCATACCATTTTCTGTTGGATAAACAGGTAGAAAAGTCTTGTTTAATTCAATATTTACCTGACAGCGCTTTTCAATGGCGATTGTATTTTCTAAGGCTTCCGGTATTTCAGAAAAAGTCTCAACCATTTCTTCTGGTGTTTTTAAATAAAAATGGTCACTCCCCAATTTTTCATGATTTTCATCATTTACTTTGTCACCATTTTTGATGGCCAGCATGACTTCATGTGCGAACGAATCATCTTTTTCTAAATACTGAACGCAGTTTGTTGCAACAATAGGTATATTTAACTTTTGGGAAAGTGATAGAATTCCATCTCTTATCAATCTTTCTTTCTCCAAATGATGATCTTGAATCGAGAAAAAAAGATGGTCATTACCGAAAATCCCCCTCAACTTTCTGGCAGCAGTTTCTGCTAATTCTTCCTTCCGTTCTGCTAGATATTGTTCAATTTCCCCTTCGATTCCCGGGGTAATAGCAATTAACCCTTTTGCATAGTGTTTTAACCACTTGAAAGGAATACCACTTGGTGATTTTGTTTGAACCGCACTTGATATTTTTAAAAGGTTTTTAAAGCCTTGTTCATTTTCTGCCAGTAAGACAAGCGGAAAAGACTCCGCTTCTGCTTCTTCACTCTGAACATCTATGGTTAAACCGATGATAGGTTTTATATCAAATTTCTTACACAATTTATAAAATTCGATTGTTCCGTACATGACATTTCGGTCTGTTATCGCTATGGCGGAAAACCCCTTTTTCTTTGCGTTTTCTACCAAATTAGGAACAGATGCCGTACTCGTTAATAAGCTGTACGCGCTATATACATGCAGGTGAATAAAAGACATTAGTCATCACACCCTTAAAACGATTATCTATTTCTTATTATAGAACTTCATTGAAAAAAAGAAAATATGTTCCCATAATTAAGGCAGGAATATTGGTATTTTCAAATTTTAGTGCAAAAAACATATTCGTTAGGCTTTGTCCATATAAATGAGTAAGGGATTACTGATTTTGTGTAAGGGCGGTTGAAAACATGAAAGATATTGGTTTTTTTCCTACTTTTATAGAAAGCTACTTTATTGCCTTAGGCGTTTTACTTGGCGGGTCATTAATTGGAGGAATTGCTTCTTTCCTAACTGGACAGCCGCCGCTGACAGCCGTTGCTCGTTTGTCTTCAGCACTTCGAATATGGGCAATTGTAGCAGCAATTGGTGGAACCTTTGATGCTGTGTATAGCTTTGAGAGAGGAATTTTTAATGCTGAGACAAAGGATGTATTTAAACAGATACTCTTAATTCTTTCCGCACTCGGCGGTGCCCAAACGGGTGCTCTGCTAATCAATTGGTTGACACAGGAGCATTTATCATGAGAATCCCGCCTTACTATAGAAGGCCCGCATGGCAAAGATTTTTTTCTGGCATGGCTGTTGGCGGTGCGATTAGTTGGGTCATTTTTTTATATATTTTTGGAGTGTGGCAAGAAAAGCATACGCATAAAATCCGTCTTCAGGAGGATGAAATCCTGGAATTGAAAAAGGATATTAATATTTGGCAGCAGGAATATAAAGAGAGTAATAAGCGCAATATTGAACAAATTACAGTTCAAAAAATAAATGTTCGGATTACAAATTGGGAGAAATATAAGCTTGATCAGCTTGGTACTTTTGAAACTGAGGAATCCGTAAAGGACGATATTAGCATGATGCTGGCCAAGGACCTAGAAACGGTTTATAAAAGTAAGGATTTGATTAAAAAAATCATTGAAAATAAAAGAGTGAAAATTAACAATAAAAGATATAAGCTGGAAGTGAAAGAAATGATTGTTTATACCACTCTTTCCATTGAGCTTGAAATTAATTTTGATGAATAATATTCGGCCCTAATAATAAAGGGCCGAATTTTTATTAATTTTAATGATTAGGAGTGTGATTTACAAACCTCACGTAGTTCGTTTAAAACTAAGTCCACTTCATCCCAGGAATGAATGGATGCACCTGCAGCAAGGGGATGACCGCCGCCTTTAAACTTGCGTGCTACTCCATTAATTACCGGTCCTTTTGAGCGGAGGCGAAGCCTAATTTGGTCATCTTCTTCAATGAAAAAGACCCAGGCTGTAATTCCTTTAACGTCCCCTAATGTACTAACTAATAAGGAAGCTTCCGGCGGCTTCGCTCCAAATTCCTCTAAAAGCTCCTTTGAAAGGATAACCGAGGCCACTCCATATTCCTGTAGTTCAAAGTTTTGCAAAATATAGCCATTTAATTTTATGATATTTAAATCCAGCTCATACATCTTGTCATAGAGTTCTGTTCGAGAAAAATTATATTGGATTAATTCTCCTGCATGCGAAAAAGTCTTTTCTGTTGTACTTGGATAAAGAAATCTGCCGGTATCGCCAACAATCCCTCCATACAAGAGTCTTGCAGCTTTATCATTCATTTTCAGACCTTGCTCTTTCCCAAATAAATAGAAATCATAAATCATTTCACTGCATGAGCTTGCACTCGTATCCACCCATAAAAGGTCTCCATACGGGTCTTCGTTTGGATGGTGATCAATTTTTATCAGCATATCACCTAAAGTATACCGGCTGTCGCAAATTCTTTCCGTGTTAGCTGTATCACATACAATCACAAGTGCACCGTTATAAACTGCATCCTCAATGGTATCCAATCGCTGCATAAAATGAAGGGATGGTTCTTCGCGGCCCACAGCATAAATCTTTTTCTCCGGAAAAGATGCCCTCAACATTTCGACAAGTCCGCATTGGGAACCATATGCATCAGGGTCTGGACGAACATGGCGATGAACAATAATGGTTTCATATTTTTTAATTGTTTCTAAGATTTTTTCCTGCATGGCGTCTCCTTTTTCTGTTCATTTTGAACCGGTTCTGGCATTTTTTGATGATAACCTGTACAATAGTAGATGATTTTTTAAAAGTTCGGAGGAGCTAAAAATGTCAGTACTCGTTATTTTAATTGTCCTATTATTTGTACTATACTTATTTTATAAAACAAAGTACTTTAGAAGCAACCGTCCTGCTGAAAAGAAATGGCTTTCGGCTAAATCGAGTATTGCCCTTGGTCTTTTTGTCTTCTTTTTCGGTATTAATACTGTATATTTATCGCAAACAACCGTTACCATTATTGTTGCTGCTGTTTTTATTATCATTGGCGGCATAAGCTCTTGGACTGGATATAAAGCTTATAAACATTACCTGCCATTTGCTGTTAAAGAAGCCGAGACCCTAAAAAGACAGTAAATAAATCAAAGGCCGCTCCATTGATATCAGGAGCGGCTTTTCTTATTGTTTTAGGTTCGATCAATCAGCTGACACATCATCATTGCTTTTCCGACTAATATGCCGTCATTAAATACCTCAACGTCTACCTTTCCAAACTTCCGCCCTACTTCAAGTACTTTTGGATAAATTTCTAGTGTACTTTCCATTTGCACGGGTTTAAGGAAATAGATGGTCATATTTTCAACGACAAGATCGCCTTTTTTATAGCTTCGTAAAATTCGATTTGCTGCATCGGAGACAATCGTGGTGAAGACACCATACGAAATGGTTCCAAGATGATTCGTCATTTGCGGGCTGACTTCACAGGAATAAACCTCTTCACCTTTTGCCTTCCCTGGAATTAATTCCATCTGGTTGGTTACGATATCATCAATCGTTTCACCGACCTGAGGCTGCCGTTGATTCATTTGCAGCGTTTTTAATACATCCTGCCTGCTGATAATTCCTTCTAAGCGGTTCGAATCATCTGCCACTGGAAGAACCTCTATGCCCTCCCACACCATCATATGGGCTGTGGAAGCAACACTTGTTTTTCCGCTTACAGTCATTGGATTTTTCGTCATAATCTTATCAATAGTTGTTTCAAAATCCTGCCCTAAAATATCCTTTGAAGTAACCATCCCTTGTACCTTCATATTATGGTCTACAACCGGATAACGGCTGTGGGTGGTTTGTTGATTTAATTCATGCCATTTTGAAACCTTATCTGATGTTTTTAGAAAAAATGTTTCAGACAAAGGAGTTAAAATATCCTCCACCAAGATGATTTCTTTTTTTATTAATTGGTCATAAATGGCACGGTTAATCATCGTTGCTACAGTAAACGTATCATAGCTCGTTGAGATGACTGGCAATTCTTGATTATCTGCAAGCTTTTTGATTTGGTCCTCGGCATCAAATCCTCCAGTAATCAGGACTGCCGCTCCTTCTTTCAAGGCAAGTTCATGAGCTTGTGTCCGGTTGCCGACGATTAATAGGTTGCCCGCTTCGGTATAGCGCATCATTGCCTCTAATTTCATAGCCCCAATGACGAATTTATTCAGTGTTTTATGGAGACCCGTTCTTCCCCCTAAAACTTGACCATCTACAATATTTACAACCTCGGCGAAAGTAAGTTTTTCGATGTTTTCTTTTTTCTTCCGCTCTATTCTAATAGTCCCAACACGTTCAATAGTGCTGACATATCCTTTATTTTCAGCTTCCTTAATGGCTCGATAGGCTGTGCCCTCGCTGACATTCATCGCCTTTGCGATTTGGCGGACAGAGATTTTTTCGCCTACAGGAAGTGTATCAATATATTGTAAAATTTGTTCATGTTTTGTAGCCAAGACCGTCACCCTTTATTTTAAATTCCCATTCATCCAGCAATGACTTTCCCGGATTCGTTGTAAATTCAATTATAGAGTTAAAAAAGCCTTGAAACAATAAGAAAAGCGGAAACGCCTTGTTTAGCCCCGAAAAGCGCTGGAGGGCCTGACGGTGAAGTCGTTCTTTGACTTCATCGTCAGGATCGAAGCGACTCGAAGGGCTAGGCGTTGGAGCTAGACATGAGGATTGTTACTTTTATACGAAAAAGCTCCGGTATCTGGTTGTACCGGAGCTTTTTTATACTCTTTAATGAAACATGCGGGATTTTCTTTTACTGCGATTTGTTTGCAGTTTTTGGACTGCCTTTTTCGGGCTATAAAGAATTCCCGTTAAATTACCGGCAATCACCATTAGAGCAAAAGCAAGCCACGCTATAGAAAAAATCCCTTTCTGCCCCGGTGCGGTTACAGATAATTGAGGCACTGCATAATAAAGCATTGCTCCGCAAAGTAAAAGGCATAAAAAATATCTGTTTTTCTTCACATTTTTTCCTCCCTTAAAAAACTGCTTGTTTCATTTTTATGCTAGAAGGAAGAAAAAAAGTAGACAAATGCCTTAATTCTTTATAATTCTATAGCTTCTCCTGGCTGTAGAACTTTACCGTTTTGTTCCTCAAGTAGTTCAATAAATTTATTCGGATCCTGTTTAATTGGCGGGAAGGTATTAAAATGAATCGGCACAACTGTTTTCGCGTTTAATAGTTTGGCAGCATAGGCCGCATCCTCCGCTCCCATCGTAAAATTATCACCGATTGGCAGGAAGGCAATATCAATTGGATGACGCTCACCGATTAATTTCATATCGGAGAAAAGCCCTGTATCGCCGGCATGGTAAATTGTTTTGCCCTCATTGCTAAACAAAATACCCGTTGGCATGCCGCAGTATACGATCTCATTGTTAACTGTTGCATAACCTGATCCATGAAAAGCCTGTGTCAGTTTGACTTTTCCAAAGTCAAATTGATAGGCACCGCCTATATTCATCCCATGGGTTTGAACTCCTTGCCAGCTGAGATAAGTGGTTAGATCAGCGTTGGCAACAACAAGGGCACCAGTTCTTTTTGCAATTTCAACCGTATCGCCGACGTGGTCATTATGACCATGTGTTAAGAGGATAACATCGGGATTTACCTCTTCCACATTTAGATCGGTTAAAGAGTTTCCTCGAATGAACGGGTCAATTAATATTGTTTTCCCCTCCGTTTGAATTTGGACAATGGAATGGCCATGATAAGAAATTTTCATTGTTTTAACTCCTCTCAAAAAATCATTTTATAATTACTTCCATGCAAAAATTAGGAATTCCTTCCTCACAAAATAACTTTACCCAAAAGATAACGCTTTTAGCAAAAAAATGAACTATATCATGTCTAATTATAAACCTATCGCTACCAAAGTTCAGTTTGTTTACATTTAGCCTTTATATTGATAATCTCAAAGGTGGAAATGATTTTTAGGGGGATATCTAACATGAATCAACGTGTCGAAAAGCTTCAAGCTTGGATGAAAGAAAACGAAATCGAAGTAAGCTTCATCACCTCTTCTGAAAATGTTTTTTATTTAAGCGGATATTTTACGAATCCGCATGAACGCCTATTGGCTCTCGCTGTTTTTCAACAAGAAGAACCATTTCTTGTTTGTCCGGCCATGGAAGTTCATGATGCGAAACGCTCCGGATGGGACCATGAAATCATTGGATATAGTGACATCGAAAACCCTTGGGAAATGATTCAAAGTTCTATTCAAAAAAGAATCAGAATTGTATCAAAAACTGCGATTGAAAAAGAACATATGAATGTGGAACGGTACGAACTACTTTCGAGTCTTTTCCCAAAAGCTGCTTTTATTTCTGCTGAAGAAAAATTACGTATTCTTCGAATGATTAAGGATGCTAAGGAATTAAAAGTTATCGAGGAGGCTTGTGCACTCGCAGACTATGCTGTCGAATTCGGCGCAAGTGAAATCAAAGAAGGCAAAACAGAATTAGATGTTCTTAATGCAGTCGAATATGCATTAAAACAAAAGGGCGTTACCGAAATGTCCTTTGCAACCATGGTTTTAACTGGTGCAAATGCTGCATCTCCGCATGGCAACCCGGGCTTAACAAAAATTAAAAAAGGCGATTTGGTTTTATTTGACCTTGGTGTTGTCGTTGATCGCTATTGCTCTGATATCACTAGAACTGTTGCATACGGAGACATCAATGATAAGCAAAAAGAAATTTATGACACAGTCTTAAAAGCACAGCTTGCCGCAATTGAGGCGAGTAAGCCTGGTGTGACAGCAGCAGAGGTTGACCTAACTGCCCGCAGAATTATTGCTGATGCAGGATATGGAGAGTATTTTCCACACCGTTTAGGACATGGACTTGGAATTAGTGTTCATGAATATCCTTCCATGACTGAAACAAATCAGTTGATCATCGAAGAAGGCATGGTATACACAATTGAACCAGGAATTTATGTACCTGAGGTAGCTGGGGTTCGAATTGAGGATGATCTCTTTATTACCGCGGACGGTGCTAAAGTATTAACAAACTTCCCAAAAGAATTACAAATTATTAAATAACCATATGGAATTTTTATCTATTGAACAATCGAGTATTCTGCAGTAAAATAATAATACAAGCTGCATTGTACGTAATGATAATAAAGTTTTAACCTTTAAGCTGTAAAAGGGAGTTTTAACATTGAAACTGAAATGACATGCCTCTGTCTATAAGACATGGAGGACAGGCAGGAAGGTTTCTGCGAACACCCACTTTGAGGAGTGGTGGTTTAAAACTTTCTTATATGAATACGGCAATTGCGGCTACATATTAGTAACTAAAAACCAGCTTCGAATTGAAGCTGGTTTTTTATATACCTTATGCCTTTTCCAACAATGTCTTTGTATCTTTAAATTGAAGACCATGTGCTTCTGCCACTGCCTCGTAGGTTACATAGCCGCCAAGTGTATTAATTCCTTTTAACAATGCTTCATTTTTAAGGCAAGCCGCTTTATACCCCTTATTCGCTATATCTAATGCATACGGAACCGTTACATTTGTTAAAGCAATGGTGGAAGTGCGCGGAACAGCCCCTGGCATGTTTGCAACAGCATAATGGACCACCCCATGCTTTACATATGTTGGATTATCATGAGTCGTAATCCGGTCCGTAGTTTCAAAAATACCACCCTGATCAATGGCGATATCTACGACAACACTGCCCGGTTTCATTGACTGAATCATTTCTTCCGTAACAAGTTTCGGTGCTTTTGCTCCCGGGATTAAGACAGCTCCAATTACAAGGTCTGATTCCTTAACAGCTTCCGCAATATTATAATGGTTAGACATTAACGTAGTCACGTCTGAACCAAAAATATCATCCAATTGACGAAGCCTGTCGGGATTCAAATCAATAATCGTAACCTTCGCACCTAATCCAATAGCCATTTTGGCTGCATTGGTACCAGCAACCCCGCCACCGATAATTGTCACATTTCCTCGATGAACCCCCGGTACTCCGGAAAGCAATATTCCTTTACCACCATGAACCTTTTCAAGGAACTGAGCACCAATTTGTGCTGCCATTCTACCAGCTACTTCACTCATAGGAGTCAATAATGGCAAACTTCTATTTGCCAGCTGCACAGTTTCATAGGCAATTCCAATCACCTTTTTATCGATGAGAGCTTTTGTTAATTCCGGTTCAGGGGCTAAATGTAAATATGTAAATAGTATTAGCCCTTCACGAAAATAGGAGTATTCACTTGGGAGTGGTTCCTTCACCTTCATAACCATTTCCATCGACCAAGCTTCTTTAGCCGATTCTACTATCTTTGCCCCAGCTGAGGCATAATCTTCATCGGAAAAACCAGACCCATGCCCCGCTTCTTTTTCGATATATACTTCATGACCAAATTTTAATAGGTTTACTACCCCTGCAGGTGTCATTGCAACACGATTTTCGTTATTTTTTATCTCCTTAGGTACCCCAATCCGCATATCTTTACCTCCATTTAAAATCATCCATATTTACTATTATATCCACCCGTAAGCTTAATAATGTCAAAGCCCGTTATGAATATAGATTGCATTGATTGATTGAAAATAGAATAAAAAACAAAAAAAGACTGCCCTCATGCGGACAGCCTTTCTTCCCTGCCTAACCTTCTGTACTACTGCTTTCAGTCTGCTCGGTTCCCTCTCCGATAAATCCGCTATTATACGAATTCAAGATTTGCTCGCTTACCTCATTTGTCCCCTGTTCATCAAACTCAAAAATATTTTGCTTATTCGGATTACGCTTGCTCATGTGCCTGCCCCCTTCAATAATTAATACCTCATTATTGTTCGAAAAATTGGCACATCTATGCATTTCCAATTGTTGTATAATTTAAGTAAGGAGATGATGAATCATGGGACTTAAATATCAAAATATTTTGGTCGCTATTGATGGTTCAAAAGAAGCAGAATGGGCTTTTAAAAAAGGGATTGAAATCGCTAAGCGAAACAATTCCAGCCTTCTCTTAACTCATGTCATCGACACAAGAACCTTTGCAATGGTTGAAGCCTATGATCGATCTATAGCTGAAAAAGCTGACACTTTGGCATCTGAACTACTTCAGGAATACCAAAGGATTGCTTTAGATGAAGGTGTTATTAAGGTTGATTATGTAATTGAGTTCGGTTCACCTAAATTAATTATTCCAAAAGAAATTGCAAAAAAACACAAAGTAGATTTAATCATTTGCGGTGCTACAGGTATGAATGCAGTAGAACGTTTCTTTATCGGAAGTGTCTCTGAACATATTACCCGCTATGCTCCATGTGATGTCCTTGTTGTCCGTACGGAAAAGGATTCCTAATATAAAAACCCACACTTTGTAGGTTTTGTTTACATTTATATTTTTAGATTAATAGTTTTCCAGTGAAAGCTCTGATGATGTGTAGTAAAATAAAAAAAACTATACATGTGGAGGCAAATGTATGGAAGAATATTTTTCTTTCGATCAACGGCTGGGAATTCAACTCCCTGACATTCAACTAGATTGGGACCAACATTCCCGCCAGACCCAGGCTGCTATCTTGTTCTATTGGGAGCAAATTCGCGGGACCATTCCTGATAGAATTGCAGAACTTGAACATACGATTAATCAAAAACAAGCACAACTTTCAGATGAAAGCGACTTCCCTCGTTCCTGTGAACTAAACAGTGAAATCGCAGATCTTGCTTCCATTATCAATGATTTATGGATATGGTATCGCGCGAACCAAACTGTTTCAGTAAAAATGCACCATTAGAAAAGGCTCCCACTTTTGGGAGCCTTTTTATTTCAAGTCCTTTTTCAATTCTCTTACCACATGGCCTATTTCGGGAAGAATGAGTTTTTCCATCGCGAGCTTTACGGCACCTGAAGAGCCAGGGGTAGAAAAAACGGCTTTATCTTTCACAACCCCGGCAATGGCTCGTGAAAGTATGGCTGCAGATCCTATATCCTCCTGGTAGCTTACCATTCTAAACAATTCTCCAAACCCAACAATCTCTTTTTCAATTAGCTCCTGGACAGTCTCAATCGTCACATCCCTTTTGGCAATTCCTGTGCCTCCATTGGTGAGAATAATTTCGATATCCTCTCGTTCACAGCCCTTTAAAATTTCTTCTTGAATAGGGGACTTTTCATCTTTTACTATACAATAATCAAGGACCTTATGACCTGCTTGCTCTAGAAGGTCAATCATCAATCTCCCGCTTTTATCACTTTCTTCATTTCGTGTATCACTAACCGTAATTACTTTACAATGAACGGTTTTCGGCGCTTCTATTTTATGCTCTTTCGTACTCATCCGGATACTCCTCTTTTTCTTTTAAATAACGAAGCTGATAATATTTGTGGGCAACTTCCGTAACTTTCCTTGTTAACTGATAATTTGCCCCTGCCCCAATCGCCATGCTGACAAGCGGAATACCCTGAATCAATTTTTTTCGAAATAAAGCAATGACCATTGCCTTTAACAGCTGTTGGACAGGCTGCTCCAGCCAGGTAATATCCGTTATTTCTTCATTCCCTTGATAAAAATAAAAATCATCGTTTCCGTCTAATTCATTCATGAGCGCCGCCCATCCATCCTTTTGAATTCTAGGAGGGAGTGTAGCAGTATGAAAAACCTTCAGTGAAGTCATCATTTCAAAAGGAGTATTGACCTCAAATCCATAAGTCATAGCAATTAATTGCACAGCTCGTAAATTAATCACGGCCATTGCCGGAATATCCATTCCTAAAAGCAAGGTACCACCTGTTCCCGAGATTCCCCCTTGCGCCAAGGAATACAGCCGATGCTTGGCAATTTGCTGCTGGGCTATGTATTGCAATTGGTTGATATCTAATTTTTTTAGATCATCTATTTTTTCTAACTCCTTGTAAAAAATCCTTCCGGAAGAAAGAATTCGTTCCTTCGCATCCATCTGAAGCTGGGAACCCTGAATCATGCCATGTAAATGAAACAACCAGTTGTCGACTAATAGAAAAAACCTTTTTTGAACTGTTTTGGGTAAAAGTAAAAAGGCACGCTCTAAGTATTTTTCATAGGTCAATTGAAAGTCATTTGCTTCATAGCTGAATAAATGATTTTCCCATTCCCTTATTTCCTTCAAGACGTTTTTCTCCCTGTCTGAGAGCGGCATGAAAACACTCCTCCTGCTTACAATTCTTTCTTTAAGTATAGCATAAAGCAACGGATGGATTAAAAAAAGGCAAAATCCCTTTAGAGACTTTGCCTTTTGTATTAAATCCTATCTGTCAAACGAACAACGTCCCGGGCAATCATTACTTCTTCATTTGTCGGGATGATTATTACCTTAACAGGTGAGTGAGGATAATTAATGAAAGTTTCTTCCCCTCTAACCTTATTAAGGGAAGGATCCCAATAAACTCCCATGAATTCTAACCCTTTAAGAACATTTTCTCTAATCACATCGCTGTTTTCACCGATTCCCGCAGTAAAAATAATCGCATCTACACCATACATACGGGAAGCATAGGAACCAATGTATTTATGAATTCTGTTTGCGAATACATCTAATGCAAGCTTTGCCCGGGCATTTCCTTGTTTCGCTTGAATTTCAATATCCCTTAGGTCACTTGAAAAACCGGAAACAGCCAGCATTCCACTCTTTTTATTTAAAATATCAAGAACTTCTTCAGCTGTTTTATTCGTTTTTTCCATAATATATGGGATCAACGCCGGGTCAATATTTCCTGAACGAGTTCCCATTGTAACCCCTGCAAGTGGTGTAAAGCCCATTGAGGTGTCAATCGATTTTCCGCCTTCGATGGCAGCAATACTTGCTCCATTTCCTAAGTGGCAGGAAATAAGCCGGAGCTGCTCAATCGGACGGCCTAATAGCTCGGCAGCCCGCTGTGAAACATACTTATGTGATGTCCCATGGAAACCGTATTTCCGAATTCCATAATTTTTATAATATTCATATGGAAGGCTGTATAAGAATGAGCTTTCCGGCATGGTTTGATGGAAAGCTGTGTCAAATACAGCAACTGCCGGAACATTCGGCAATACTCCCTGAAATGCTTGAATTCCCGTAATATTTGCCGGGTTATGCAGTGGCGCTAATTCCGATAGTTCCTCAATTTTTGCCAATACTTCATCGGTAATAAGAACAGAATCATTAAAGGCTTCTCCACCATGCACTACACGATGTCCGATTCCTTCAATTTCATCCAGTGATTCAATAATTCCGAGCGTTGTTAGTTTATCTAACAGCATTTTAACGGCCACATCATGATTTGGAATATCAATGATTTCTTGAATTTTTTCACCATGTGCAGTGATATTAAAAATAGAATCTTTTAAGCCGATTCTCTCAATTAACCCTTTTGTAATAACATTCTCACTTGGCATTTCAAATAATTGAAACTTTAAGGATGAACTGCCGGCATTAATTGCAATAATTTTAGACATTTTGCTACAGCTCCTTTTATATAAAAACATCGGTTTTAAAGGACTCTTTTTACACATCTTTAGCCTTAGAAAACCGAAATTGAATATATCTCTCAATTACTCATTTAAACACTCGATTTGTCACATTTCAAGGAGTAATTTACGTGTCAGCGGTTACATCCAAAATATAATTTTATTCAAATTTTTTGTACTATTAGTAAAAAACAAAAAACCGATATTTTATCGGTTTTTCGGTTTGTTATCTTGGAACCATTTGTCCATTTTCAATAAGATTTTATCCATTTCTGCAGCATTTGAGAGACTTGGCAGGTTAACAAGTAAAGCCTGCTTTGGAGGCTGAACTTCCTCACCTTTCTTCTGCAAAACTAGAATACTTTTTGCTGTACTCTTATTTTTAAACATACTATTTGGTAATTGAAGGAACCCTTGTATAATAACATGTTCCTTTATAAATTCGTGAAGCCCTCCGGCCTGGTCACTTTCAAAAAGTGTATTTGGCACCAGGAAAAATAGATACCCTCCTGGTTTTGTGTGCCGGACACTTTGTTCAATAAAAAGATGGTGTGAAAAGGAATGTCCTTCTTTTGCCTGTAATTGATAGTCGGCGGCCCGAACATCATTCGGATAGTACCCAACAGGTAAATCTCCAATTACCACATCAACTGGATCGATAAATAATGGCTCAAGGCTATCCTGATTAAAAAGCTCTACGGGATGCTTTTGCAAATTCGCATTCACATAAGCCAGCTTTATTAAAAGGTCATCAACCTCAACGCCGATGGAAACCACTTCCTTTTGTAAATGGTTTAATACAGTCGTTAATAAATTACCTGTTCCAATTGCCGGGTCAAGCAAGCGCATGGATGGCTGTACGCCAAACTTTTGAACTAAATAACCAACGAGCATTCCAATCGAATCAGGCGTCATTTGATGGTTCGGCTGCACATTTTCCTGCATCCCTTTTAAAATCACAAGCTGGTACGCTTTTCGAATTTCTTCATTCGAATATTTATTAAGCTGAATTTCTTCATAATGTTTTTTTAATCTTTTTACGGTTAATTCACTTAACTCCTCCTGAAGGATTGAATTGTGAAAAAGGTTCTCCCCTGTTTCAGCTAATGCTTCTAAAAAGCTGCATTCCAATTCTTCTTGGATCACCAGTGCCGTTTGATTGAATACCGTAAAAAGCTCTTCAACTGGAGAAACTTTCATCCTATAACCTCCATATAATCAAAAAAGACCCCGCCATTGACGAGGCCTCCTTTACATTTAATTATTTCGCACTTTTAGCTGCTTCGATTGCTGCTTCATAATTAGGGTGATGAGTTGCTTCACTAACATATTCAACATATGTCACGGTATCGCTGGAATCAACCACGAATACTGCACGTGCTAATAATCTATGTTGCTGCATAGCAACACCATATGCTTCACCGAAAGAAAGGTCACGATGATCGGATAATGTCTGTACGTTTTCGATTCCGTTCGCTCCGCACCAACGCTTTTGTGCAAATGGAAGATCGCAGCTGATTGTTAGGATTTTTACATTCCCTAAATTGTTTGCTTCTTCATTAAAACGACGTGTTTCTGCATCACATACACCTGTATCCAAAGAAGGTACAGAGGTAATTAAACGCACCTGTCCCTTTGTATCATTTAAAGTAACCTCTGAACGATCATTTGCAAGTACAGTAAAATTAGGTGCCTTTTCCCCTACCTTTACCTCACTGCCTAATAATGTTACCGGATTACCGCCAAATGTCACGTTTGCCATCTTTACATCCTCCTTTTGATTTTTATCAAATTGAGCGGCAATTTAATTTCATACCGCTACTATGTACAGTGTAAATATATCTTTTCAGAATCTTTTTTGCAATTATTTCAACCTGAAACTAATCCATGAAAAAAGTTAATCCTCCTTTACTCGGAAGATTAACCTTTTCATTATAAATCAAGATCATGTTTTTCTTGGGACTGATGGATATTTTGCTGGTGATCTGAATGGTGTTGATCTCTTTTCGAAAACATTTGCTGGATTTTATCCACAGCCTGTGGTGCCAGTTCTAATATTTTCTCGTATAAATGAGTACTTTCGTCCAAATGGAGCATTTTCACGCCTTGAGAATTTACAATTAAAAAGGCAATAGGTGTAATAGAAACCCCGGCTCCGCTTCCTCCACCGAATGGGAGGCTTGACTGATTTTGGCTCTGCCCTTGATTTTGGCCCTGACTTTGCCCCTGGCCTTGTTGACCTCCGCCGCCGCCTTTAAATTCACTTCCACCGGCCGCAAATCCAAAACCAACCTTTGAAACTGTTAAAATAACACTTCCATCTGGGGTTTCAACAGGATCTCCGATAATTGTATTTACATCAATCATTTCTTTTAAGCTTTCCATTGCGGTTGTCATCAAACCTTGAATTGGATGGTCAGACATCGTTGTTTCCTCCTCTTTCAAACGGATTTAGTTTTTTCCTTTGAAAAATTTGTGTTTGATTTCAAATTCGGGCTTCCGCCCTTCCAGAATCTCATTAATTTTAATCCTGCTAAAATAGCTTGCCCGATTCGAAACTGAAACATACATGAAATTTGTGTTTGGATAACGGTTGCTTGAAAGTGTGGTGTAACTGTTAAAATAGGCATTTCTTTTAAATTAAAATAGTTACTTAATAAACCGGCAATACCTCCTTTAATGGTCCAAAGTCCTCCACATAATACCCCAGTATGCGCGGCATCCCCAACCCCAAACATCGTATGCCATTCAAATTGTTTTATAGAGACCTTCTTTAAAAACTTACGGATGATTATATGCATATGAATTACATGGTTAAGGATTTCTTTTGTATTTTTAAAATTCGTCATCATATCATCGGGGGTAATATGGTGTACCTCTTCATTTGAAGACTTTTTAGAAGAATGGTCTTTTTTCTTTTTCCCTTTGACAACAATACTTGGTGAATTATCATCAACTTTAATTAATGGAATATGTTTTTTAAATTTAATCAGGCCAAACCAAATTCTAAACTCAATCTTTAAGTCATCATTGTCGTTATGGTGATAATAATTCACTTTAATGGTCAGCTTTGTAAAAATAATCAGCAAGAATAAGAGCAAAAGAATCAAAAAGATTAGAAGGACCCAGATCAATTTTATTCACAGCCTTTCAGCCTATTAGTATGGCTTTAAGGAAAAAAAATAAACCCTTCAACCAAAAGTTGAAAGGCTTAAAAATCACTTTTCTATATGGATTACCGAAGTATCCGAAAAGAGATCGTGCAATCCTTGCTTTTTCGGGAGAAAGGCAGCAATTACATATCCGACAATGATTGTCGCCGATATAAAGCGACCGATCCATTCACGGAATAAAACAGTTCCCCAAGTTAATTGATCCTTTTTCAAATCAACTACTTTAATCCCAAATACCATTTTGCCAAGTGTCTGCTGGAAATATTTTGTCATCAAGACAAAATATAAATAAAAAATAACCGCTGAAGCAATAGAAATTGGAGCAAACATATTAAATTCAGCTAAAGAGATGTCAAGTATGCGAAATACAGGCTTAATCAACAGCCTGACTAGGCTCCCAACTATAATTAAGTCGATTAGATATGCCCAAAAACGCATCCAAAATCCGGCATATCGAATTGGATATCGCGGTATTTCCTCTATCGTTCCCTTTTTTAGTTGAACGTTGTTTTCGCTGTTAACCTCTTCTTCTTGATGTATCATCATTTCTTCAGAGTGGGGATCATCTATTTGGTTTATGTTTTCTTGATTATGATTGATTTCCATCTACTTCGCCCCTATTCCGCATAAAGATACATAAGCCTAGGTGAATTTGGTTTAGAGAGAATTTTTAACATTCCGGCCATTTCCACATTTTCTCCCATCCATTTATGAACCTGCATACTAAATAATGAACCAAATCCAAGGTCATCTGAATAGCGAATAACCTTTGCTCCCTTCAAATTTTCATCTTTTTTCATTTTCTTAATAACATCATCCAAATATCCATAGCCATCAATTAAATTCAATTCTTTCGCCTGCCGGCCGTCATAAACTCTCCCGTCCGCAATCTTTTTCACCCGGTCGATACTTAAATGGCGGCCCTCAGATATAACCTTGACAAATCCCTGATACGAATTATTAATCATCCGTTGAAGAATTCGCCGCTCTTCTTCGGTCATTTTTCTAGTTGGACTCATAATGTCTTTATATTTACCACTTTTAATCGTGACAAAATCGACGCCATATTTCTTCGCTAATCCTTCATAATTGACCCCTTCCATAATAACTCCAAGAGACCCCGTAAGCGTTTCTGGACTTGCATAAATCCTTTTAGCTGCTGTTGAAATATAATATCCTCCTGACGCTGCCATTGCCCCCATTGAAATATAGACCGGTTTTTTCGTATCTTTTTGAATCTCCACTAGTTTATCATGGACCTCTGCACTTTCGACGACTCCGCCCCCGGGAGAATTAACCTTTATGATGATACCCTTGATTGTATCATCCTCCTTGATATAGTTTAATTTTTTCATAAAGTCCTGATGGTTATAGCCTGAACTTTGTAATAAAGAGGCTGTTTCACCCGTATCTTGAATAACCCCATCTACATCTAGGACCGCAATTTTTTTTAGCTCGCTTCCGTCTTTAACTACCTCTTCAGTAAAAGGCTGCTCACTTGTTGATAAAAATTCACCTATATCCGTCTCAATACTTTTAAAGGCAAAAGCTGATAAAAAATTAATAACCACTGAGACAAAAAATAGTGCTGCTGCAATTCCGAGTGCTGCCCAGCGTTTTCCATTCATATTGTTTTCCCCCCACCTGTGTCAATCCAGTTAAATTTACGTCCGTATTTTCATATTGTTTCAAAAAAATGCTAAACTAAATAAGATTATCATCATTTTATTAAAAGATATTTTTAAAAAGGTTAAAAATTGGAAATTCATTTTGTATGTAGGAGGTTCATTAATGGAAAGTCGCCGCAATATTTACTTTTACCACGCACGTGATGCCGATACGCGTTCAAAAGCTTCGCATATTTATGAATTAGCTGAACAATATGGTTTTACGATTGTTGATGATCAACTGAAAGCAAATATTATTGCCAGCATCGGGCATGACGGTACTTTCCTGCAAGCTGTCCGGAAAACAGGTTTTAGAGAGGATTGTCTTTACGCTGGTATTTCGACTACTAGAAATTTAAGTATGTACTGTGATTTTCGGATTGATGACACCTCAAAAATGGTTGAAGCTTCAGTAAATGAACAATTTGAGGTCCGTCGTTACCCTCTTATTGAAGTGAAAGTGGATGGACAAGGAATGTTCCCATGTTTGAATGAGTTTAGCATCCGTTCCTCCATTATTAAAACGCTGGTAATTGACGTGTTCATTGACCAGCTGCATTTTGAAACCTTCCGTGGAGACGGGCTGGTTGTGGCCACACCTACCGGCAGCACAGCCTATAATAAATCGCTAAATGGTTCCGTTGTTGACCCGTTAATTTCCTGTATGCAAATCAGCGAGGTTGCTTCGTTAAATAATAATCGGTACCGCACACTTGGGTCTTCATTTATCATAGGGGAGGAACGTACGCTGACACTTAAAGTGATTTCAGAAGGAAACGACCATCCCGTAATGGGCATGGACAATGAAGCATTAAGTATTCGCCATGTAGAAAGAATTCAAATAAAAATGAGCAATAAAAAAATTAAGACGCTTAAATTAAAAGACAATTCGTTCTGGCATAAAGTGAAGAGACAATTTCTATAAAAAAGCAGCCACCCTAGAATTTAAAACTCGGGTGGCTGCTTTTTTTAAACGTTTAATTTTTCTTTTTGGATGTTTAATCTTCTCTGATGAAATAGTTTGGTCTTAGATAGAGAATAAATGGTTAAAGCGGACCAAATAAAAATAAAGGAAAGCAGCTGTATTTTTGAAAAATGTTCTTTATAGACAAACACGCCTAAAATTAAAGTTAAAGTCGGCGCAATGTATTGCAAGAATCCAAGTAAGGATAAGGGTATTTTTTGTGCTCCTTTAGCAAAATAAAGCAGTGGTATAGCCGTTGCCGCTCCGGCACCTACTAACAATAAATCGGTTACCGCACTTGCTGATAAAAATGAATTCGTACCATTAATAAATAGGAAACACATATATATTGCTGCAATCGGTGCAACAACTAATGTTTCAAGGGTTAATCCCACGGCTGACTCTACATTGATTAATTTTTTTGCGAGACCGTATAACCCAAAAGTAAGCGCCAAGCTGATGGCAATCCAAGGAAATTTCCCATGGGAAATTGAAATGATCAATACCCCAATAGTGGCTAGGCCAAACGATATATATTGTGCAATTGACAATTTTTCTTTTAAGACAATCATTCCCAATAGGACACTCACAAGCGGATTGATATAATAGCCTAGGCTTGCTTCAAGCATATGACCGCTGTTAACTGCCCAAATATAGACAAACCAATTAATACTTATTAATAACGAGGCGATCGCCAGGGCATATAGCTGTTTTTTATTTTGTGCAAATCCTTTAAGGGTTTGCATAAATAATCTCCATTTTCTCGTTAATAAAAGTACTAGTACCATAAAAATAAACGACCAAAAAATTCGGTTCGCAAGAATTTCAAAGGCACTTACTTGATCGATGAGCTTCCAATAGATGGGCAGCAGCCCCCATAAGAAATAGGAAAAACCCGCATGGAAGGTTCCCTTTTTTATCTCTGATTTATTCATTGTTGTTCTGTTCCCCAATCTTTCTAGTTTCGAAATATTATTTATTATAACGTGAAACGGAAGGAAAAGGGGGAATTTTAATTCACCAATTTTTGCCCAAATAAAAAAACAATCGGGATTTACCGATTGTCAGATTGTCGTGAAAGGGTATTTTTCTCACCAATTTTTTAATTTGGCAAAATCTAAATACCAATTTAATTGATTGTCCCTGCAAAAGGGCCTGTTGTACAGACTAAACTCTTATATTTTTATAATGAATTAATTCGGTGAATCATTAAAGAGGGAAAATAGAATAAAAGGCTATCGAAAGATTTTCGACAGCCTGACAATCAGTATACCGATTGTCTTTTTTTGTTTATTATTTTTTTAAAGCTTCCATTTCTTTTTGGCGAAGTTCAATACGGCGGATTTTTCCGGAGGTGGTTTTCGGAAGATCCGATACATATTCAATCTTTCTAGGATACTTATATGGCGCTGTAAGCTCCTTTACATGCTCTTGAAGATTCTTTGTTAATTCAGGATTGTTCGAATCAACCCCATCTTGTAAAACAACAAACGCTTTGACAATATACCCGCGAATTTCATCAGGACTTCCCACTACTGCACATTCTTTGACAAATGGATGTTTAACAAGGGCATCCTCTACTTCAAATGGTCCAATTGTATAGCCGGAACTAATGATAATATCATCGCCGCGCCCTTCAAACCAGAAATAGCCTTCCTCGTCCATTTTCGCTTTGTCGCCCGTTACGTAGTAATCTCCACGGAATTGCATCGCTGTTCGTTCCGGGTCTTTATAATATTTTTTGAATAGGGCAGGCGTTTCAACATGAACGGCAATATCGCCCACCTCACCTACTTGACAAACTTGTCCTTCTTCATTGATGATTTCAACACGGTTTCCCGGAGTTGGTTTGCCCATGGAACCAGGTTTTAACTGCATTCCCTTCGTAACTCCCACAAGCAGAGTGTTTTCTGTTTGACCATAGCCATCCCGAACATCAACACGGAAGTATTTCCTAAAGGTATCAATTACCTCGCGATTTAGTGGTTCCCCAGCGGATACTGCACTATGAAGGTTTGGCAATTGATATTCTGCTAGGTTATCTACCTTTGCCATTAATCGATATTCTGTCGGTGTACAACAAAGAACATTTACATCGTATTTTTGCAGCAGGCTTAAATACTTTTTGGGCTCAAATTTGCCATTATAGATTAAACCTGTTGCGCCTGACCCAAGGACTGATAAAAATGGACTCCAAATCCATTTTTGCCAGCCTGGACCGGCCGTTGCCCAAACGGTATCCCCTTCGTTAATCCCAAGCCATTTAGACGCAGCCGTTTTCAGATGAGCAAATGCCCAGCCATGAGTATGCACCACTCCTTTAGGATTCCCGGTTGTACCTGAGGTATAGGATAAAAAGGCCATATCCTCTCTTTTCGTATCGGCAATGGTAAATTCCTCTGAAGCCGCTTTCATTTCTTCATCCAGATGGCTCCATCCTTCCATTTTTCTTCCAAGGGAAAATTTTACAAGAGATTGGGCAGTACTAATATTTTCAAATTGATCCACGTATGGATAATAACTAATAACAGCCTTAACATCACCATGTGTAATCCGGTATTGTAAATCCTTTTCTCTTAGCATTTCAGAGCTTGGAATTACCACCATCCCCGCTTTTAATGCAGCGAGGTAGACAATATAGGCTTCAATCAGTCTTGGAACAATTACTAAAACTGTGTCACCTTTTTGTAAACCATTATGAATCAGCACATTACTTGCTTGATTTACTTTTTTCAATAATTCATCATATGTAACCTGTTTTGTTTCACCTGTTTCATTTTCCCATTTTAATGCTAATTTGTTCGGGTCTTTTGCAAAACGTTCTACTTCAGAAACAAGATTGTAGTTCTCCGGTGCAATTAAATCCTCACGTTTCATAACTCTCCCCCTCAGCAATAAAAATTTACATCCAATTTTATTATACAAAATTGTCCTAAAATTTTAAATTATTATTATTCGAAAAACATTTTTTAAGTTCGTTATTGATTTTCCCACCAATCAATTAGATAAAATAAAATAGCAAATAAAGAAGAGAGCAGGAATAATTCCTGCTCTCTGTAGCCATATTATTTATTTGTTAACGAGTAAATCCGCTGCCGCCTAATTGAGACTCAGCCATAGCGACTAAACGCTTAGTGATTTCTCCACCAACTGAACCGTTAGCACGAGAAGTAGTATCAGCACCAAGGTTTACACCAAATTCATTAGCAATTTCGTATTTCATTTGGTCAAGAGCTTGTTCAACACCTGCAACTAATAATTGATTAGAGTTGTTTGCCATTTGATATCACCTCCTTGTGAGTTTATAATGTGTAGAACTCACAAGGTTCATTCTTAATATCAATTGGTAATTGTTCACAAAAAATTCATTTTAAAATAATTCATCGAACTCTGAATCATCGTTACCCAGATCCGGTTTAATTGTAATAGTCTCCGTGTCATTAACTGCTTCTTCAATCAAAGGATCAAAATCAAAATAGCTTTCATATTGCTGGACTTTCTCTCTGCGGGGCTTTGTTTTTGGCGACGCAGGGACAAAAATCGTACAGCAATCTTCATACGGTCTATTCGAAATCTCAAGGGTATCGAATTCTTGAGCGATTTTAATAATTTCGGTTTTGTCCATTGTTACAAGCGGTCGTATGATGGGTGTATTGGTAACCTCATTAATGGTAAACATGCTTTCAAGTGTTTGACTAGCCACTTGACCAAGGCTTTCGCCCGTAATAATGGCAAGCCCTTCCCGCTTTTCTCTAATTTTATCGGTAATCCTAAGCATGAATCTTCTTGTTGATGTCATAGTATAGTTTTCAGGAACTTGTTCACGTATTGCCTGTTGTACATCCGTAAACGGAACAATATGAAGCGTCATTTGACCATACACTTCAGCTAGCTTTTTAGCAAGGTCAATCACCTTTTCCTTAGCCCGTTCACTTGTAAACGGCGGACTGAAGAAGTGAACGGCCTCAATCTCAAGTCCTCTTTTCATGGCCATAAAACCAGCAACAGGACTGTCGATTCCGCCTGACAGCATTAACATCGCTTTCCCGCTGGAGCCCGCTGGGTATCCCCCGGCCCCTTTTATTGTTTCACATGAAAGATAAACAGCCTCTTTACGAACCTCAATCAATAAATTAATATCCGGCTTTTTCACATTTACTTTTAGACCAGGAATGTTTGACAGCAGATGCGCACCAAATAGTTGGTTGATTCCGTCCGTATCCAATTCAAAGGTTTTATCCGATCTTTTCGCGGTAACTTTAAAGGTTTGACCTTCTTGATAAAGTGAACCAACCAATTCAAGAGCAGTTTCTTTCATTTTCTCCAAATCACTTTCTACCTTAACAGCCGGACTAAATGTTTGGATCCCAAATATTTTTCTTAAAATCATCTTAATTTCTTGTACATCTTCACCGTTTAATAAGACATACATACGATCATGTGTTGCTTCCACTTTTATTTTTGGAAAAGCGGCAAGGGCCAATTTAACACTTTTTTTTAATTTACCAACGAATTTATTACGATTGCGGCCTTTCGTTGACATTTCTCCATAGCGAATGACTATTCGATCATAATTCATATTATTTCATTACCTTTCGTAAATGTTCAGAAGCTTCTTTCATTGCTGAAAGAGCGTCAATGGCTTCATTTTCTGTATTATTAAAGGAGAGACTGATTCGTATAGCACTTTCAGCCAGTTCATCCGGAACCCCCATAGCAAGCAATGTTGCACTTGGGGATTTCTTCTTAGATGAGCATGCACTTGTGGTTGAAACATAGATTTCTTTTTCCTCAAGTGCATGAATAAGAACCTCAGATTTTATTCCTTTAATGGAAAAATTTAAAATATGTGGAGCAGCATTCTGAATGGGCGTATGGATTTGAACCTCTTCTAATTCACTTAACCCATTCCTTAGGATTTCCCGAATCTTTTTCATTCTTTCCATCCCGTTTTTCCCTTCCGTTAATGTCATTCGTAATGCCTTGGATAGGGCAACAGCCCCTGCAACATTTTCCGTGCCGCTGCGGAGCTTCCTCTCTTGGCCTCCTCCAGCTAATAATGGGGACAATCGTACACCTTCCCGAATATATAAAACTCCAGTCCCTTTCAAGCCGTGAAATTTATGGGCGGAAAAAGAACATAGATCGACTCTGTTTTCATGCAATGAAAGCGGGACTTTTCCGACAGCCTGAACGGCGTCTACGTGGAACAAAATGTTAGGATATTTTTTTAAATATTCTTCGATTTCCTTTATTGGCTGGGTGGTCCCAACTTCATTATTGACCTGCATAACCGAAATGAGGATGGTGTCTTTCCTGATTGCCTTTTCCAGGTCTTCTATTTGAATCCGACCGGTTGAATCAACTGGAAGGTATGTTACTTCAAATCCATCCTGCTCCAGCTGCTCAAATGATTGTCTGACAGAGGCATGCTCAATGCTTGTCGTAATTAAATGGCGGCCCTTATTTTTATGAATATAGGCAGTGCCTTTAATCGCTAAATTATTACTTTCGGTTCCTCCCGATGTAAACAGTATCTCTGTTTGCTTTACAGATAAAAGATTCGCCACCTGTTCCCTTGCCTTTGTTAAAAGTTTCTCAGCCTGTCCGCCTAATGCGTTTAGTGAGGACGGGTTTCCAAAGTATTCACTTGAAACCGTCAAAAATGAATCGAGAACCTCTTTATATGGTTTAGTTGTCGCACTATTGTCAAAATAAATCATGATTTTCCCCCTAACGAATCCGAAAACCCTTATGCAAAAAATAATCTTATCATACATTGCTTCAATTTAGAATGATGGTACATGTGAAATTTCAGTTTAACAAAAGCAAAAAACCGAACAGCCGGTGTGCTGAATCGGTTTTTTGCTTATCATTTTAGTCATTTGCAATTGCTGCTTTGATTTTCTTTAAGGCTCCAGGGTCAACCCCTTCTAATGATGCTGCGACCTGTTCCAATGCTTGTTGATATTCATAATGCCTGAAAGCCTGTTCTGCATCCATTAATCCCTTTGCAACGGAAGGAAATTTGCTGCGGTACAGGTTTCCATATTGAATAGCCTTTTCTGCCAGCATCGCATTTTCAATCAATTCCACTGTAGAATGAGTTAGTTTATCAACCGTTAAAACCGCAATTTCTAAATATTGATTCAGAGCAGAAATATTAAGCGGTTTTTCCTCAAGCTGCTGCTTCACATTTTGTATGCTCTCATTTGTGTCCTCATACAAATACTTATAATCCTCGGGCAATCCAGGTATATTACTTTTGGAAACAAGCCGAACGGCTTCCCCCACTTTTTTTGTCAGTTCTCTAACCTTATCCCTTGCCTCAATCTCATCCTTACGTAATGATTGAAGATTATTTGCAAACTGCTGTTGTTCTTCTCTGATGTTTTCAAGCTGTTCCTTTATTTCATTTAATTCTTCACTTATCTTGGTCTGAGCTGTTTCATTAATTTTTAATTTTTCGACTAGGATTTCATAATGCTTAAACACTGCTAAAAGCTCTTTTTCCAAATGTCTTTGTGTTTCAAAATCATATTCTTTTAAATGATAGGTTTGCTGGACATTCGACACTTCATCAACAAGAAGGTTGTTTTCTTCCTGTGCTTCTATCAGAAGATCATAGGCAATTTTCTCATTTTTAATGATAAAGTGCTTAGCATGTACCTCTTTTTCCAGTAAATCAAAAAGGATATCCACTCGATCCTTGGTTTCTTTTACACTTTCAACTGCTTTATCTAAGTCCGTTTCCTCAATCAAGCGAATTGCTTCTGAAAGCTTTTCTTCCAATGCTTTAATTTCATTTTCCAACTGAATATGCTCTAGGTAATAGCCCTGCTGAACCATTTCCTTAAACCCATCATGGACATCGGAAATTTGTGCCGGCAGGATGGATTGAACCTCAATTAAAAGCTGTGGAGTAAGCTCCATCACATTCTTAATGGTCCCTAAATGGCTGCTGATTGTTAAAACAATTTCGCGGGCTTCAAGGTAGTTTCCATGCTCTGTTTTTTCATCAAATTCTTGGAACTTCTTCGTGACCTCTTCCAGTTGCTTTTCCAGGCTTTTTTCAGCCTTGCTGAAGGTATGCCGGTGGGCAAGTAGTACTTTCTTTGTTTCCCGGTATAATTCTTTTAATTGTTCAATTTCTACCCGGTTTTTTTCCTCGCTGCCTACTAGCTCATGCAATTCTTCCAATATTTTTGTAATCTGATTTTCGGTTTCCTGCAAGGTATCATTGATTGTACGTTGAACTGTTTTAGCCTTGTTAAATCGGTAGCGGTCTATGTATTCTTCCGCATCAAATAACATTTCCTCTAGTTTCGGGAGCTTCACTGTAACAATGTCATCCCATTGGTTACGCCAATTTTCGAACAGTTCCTCTGTTTGCCCCGTCATATTAAGCTGCTTCACCTTAGACATTTCTTCCAAAATTGGACGATTCAACAAATCGATTTTCCACGCTTCTAAACGGTCCATTTCTTTAAAATACTTTTTCTTTATTAGATATCCTAATACAAATAAAGCTAGCATAAGGATAAAAAATCCTATGAAATACTTCACATGTAAGCCTCCTGTTCCGGAAAACATCGTTTCAAGTTCTCTTTAGGTGTCAGTTTATATAAAAATAGCACGATATGTTCAATTCAATGTATTTATGATACCATGTAAACGACAATTTTTGACTATAATTTTCAATTTTTTTGCAAAAGAAATCAAAAAAATAGAGGCTCATCATAAAATAGCCTCTTTCTTCACTACTACACCATTACAAAGTGTATTTTCAATCCAATTGTACATTTCGTTTAAATATTTTTGCTCAAAGAAACGTTCATTTGGAAAAATATACATTACTTCTCTTAGATAATGAGAATTCATAAATGGCATCATTAGCAAACCCTTAAGCTGAATAATCAAATAAGGAACAGAGTGAGGCTGGAATTCCTTCCATTCCATCCCTTTTTCAAATATTTTTTGAAAATAATATTTTTCTTTAAGATTATACGTTGACATTATTTCTCTAACGATTTGTGAATCCAATGACATTTCACGGTATACAACATTTGCCAATTGAATATTTTCACATTGGTAATGGAGCAATTTGGCAGTCATTCGTTTTAGGCAATCTTTAGCACCGAGCCCTACCAGGGCATACTCCTCTTCCATGATCCGGAGGTATTGTTCATAAAAGTGCGTAAAGCAGTATTCTAAGAGGCCGAGCTTATTTTCAAAATAGTAAGCAACCGTTGCAGAGTTTACATTCGCATAGCCTGCAATATCTCTGATTGATGTACCAGAGTATCCATTTGAATTAAATAATTTAATCGCTGCTTCAATAATTGCTTCCTTTAAATTTTTTTTCATGTCTTTCCCCCTCGAAAGTGGATCGAACTTTTTACTCCTTACCTAATGTTTCTTTATTTCGCCGCTTATTCCTTTATTAAAAAATCGACAAATTCTACCTGGTTTCACGGTAATTTGCTAAAATAATATAAAAAACTAACGAAAAATAGGTGAAAAAACATGTTTAACGTCGAAATGTATACGGGCAGTCGTGAGGAAAATTATGAACTTGTTAAAAAACAATTGCATGCCTTGATTCATGATGAGAAAAATCAAATTGCGAATCTTAGTAATGCCTGCTCCTTGTTAAACCAATTTCTTGACCGTACCAACTGGGTCGGGTTTTATTTAATGGATGAGAAGGAAGAACTTGTATTAGGACCCTTTCAAGGACTTCCTGCCTGTGTTCGGATTCCTGTTGGAAAAGGTGTTTGCGGCACCTCAGCAAAGTTAAAGGAAACAGTCAGAGTAGAAGATGTGAATCAGTTTCCAGGCCATATTGCCTGCGATGCTGCATCACAATCAGAAATTGTCATCCCATTGTTAAAAAATGGACATTTACTTGGTGTTTTGGATATTGATTCACCGGAAACAAACCGCTTCGACGAGCTTGATCAGCAAAAATTAGAAGAGTTTGTTGAAATTTTAATACAGCATATTTAATCTAAAAAGCAAGGAAGAGTTTTTCATCTTCCTTGCTTTTTTGTTATATCTTTTCCAGGGCCTGATCGAGATCATCGATAATATCCTCCCAAGCTTCAAGCCCTACTGAAAGCCGGAGTAAATTTTCCGTTATCCCCATTTTTCTTCTTTCTTCTTTCGGGACCACTGCATGTGTCATCGTAGCCGGATGCTGGATTAAGGTTTCTGCATCCCCAAGACTAACAGCAATTTTAATTAAGTTTAGTTCATTCATCAATCGCTGTGCTGTTTCCTTTCCCCCTCTTATGGAAAACGAAATAAGACCCCCAGGCTTTTTCATTTGTTTTTTCATAATTTGATAGTCTGGGTGCTCAGCGTCACCTGGGTAATAGATCGCATCAATTTTGGGATGTTTCATTAAAAACTGAAAGATTTTATCTGTATTGTCACAATGACGATCGATTCGAATTGGTAGGGTTTTTAATCCCCTTAGCAAAAGCCACGCATCAAAGGGTGAAATAATTCCACCAATATCTTTTTGCGTTGTTCTTGAAACCTTTTGAATCCATTCTTTTTTACCAACGACGATACCGGCAAGGACATCGCCATGTCCGCAAATATATTTTGTCGCACTATGGATGACGACATCACAGCCATGGGTAAGCGGGGTTTGTAAATAAGGAGAACAAAATGTATTATCTACCACCACCGGTATGCCTTTTTCGTTCGCAATTTTAGCCACCTGCCCTAAATCAACTAGTTTCATTGTAGGGTTTATTGGTGTTTCAATATAAATACATGCAGTGTTTGGACGGATTGCCTTTTCCATCATTTCTATTGAATCCATTGAAGAGAAATCATGTTCAATCCCATATTTTTCTTTCAAGAGTTGCAGGAATCCAAAGGTACAGCCATATACACCTTGTGAACAAAGAATGTGGTCACCGGTTTTCGTTAAGGCAACTAATGCAGCAGAAACGGCTGCCATTCCGGATGAAAAGGCTAAAGCAGCTTCCCCTTTTTCAAGTACTGCCAACCGTTCTTCAAGTATTTTTACAGTTGGATTCCCTAAACGTGAATAAATATAGCCTTCTTCCTCGCCGGAAAACCGTCTTTCCCCCTGCTTAGCAGTGGAAAAGGTAAAGGTTGATGTTTGGTACAAGGGTGGAACGAGACTCCCCTGATGTTCATCAGATACATAACCTGAATGAATGACCTCTGTTTCAAAGCGTAAGTTTTTATCCTCCAATTTTGCCCCTCCTATTTTGAAAACGCTTCCATTTCTATAGAATATGAAGCTTCTTTAGATAAAGTACGTAAACAAAATTTCAACCTATATGAATTCAGGCACCCATGAATCCATGGATGCCTTAACTTGCTTTTATGCGATCATTTTGATTAATGACTTTATTTTTCCCTGTTCCTTTTGCTGTGTAGAGGGACTCGTCCGCCCTTTTAAATAAATAGTTATAAGAATCAAGCATGTCCCTATGCCAATAGGATACACCGCAAGATACGGTAATTGATGGGATTGAGTATTCGGCCACAGCTTTTACTAAACGCTCAGCTACTGCCACCCCTGTCTCTAATGTCACCTTAGGAAGGTAGATGGCCATTTCCTCACCACCCCAGCGTGCTCCAACATCATGATCGCGAATATTTCCACGAATAATATTGGCTACTTGAACCAATACTTCATCACCAACCTGGTGTCCATACGTATCATTTATGTCCTTAAAATTATCAATATCAATCAGAATGAATGTCCCTTGCTCGTCCTCTTTCATTGACAATTGAATCTTTTCATCAAGATAATTTCGCGAATGAAGTTTCGTTAAATGATCTGTAATAATCATTCTCTCCAATTCTTCCCTAAGCATCGAATTGGAAAGCGCCAGTGCGGAATGATGAATCAGCGATTGCAGAAGCTTAAAGGCTTCAAAGGAAAAGAAATAGGGTTCTTGATTCATAACAATACTAAAACCTTTAAATTTTCCTCTTTGGACCATTGGAACCGCCATTATGGAACGAAAACACTTTATTCCATTAATACTAGGAATGTTTATATCTCCGAAAAAAAGCGCCTCTTTTTCTATCAGTATTTTATTTTTTATGTATTCAATATATGGATGTGCTTGTTTCGTATAAAAGAATGGGGTAGATCCTGGCAGTAGTTTACTATTCATCAAATTGTCTGTCAGCAGGAAAAAACCTGCTTCCTCTGCTTGGAAGGAATGTTTAATTTGATTTGTCATATAGCTAATCATATCTTTTAGTCTGAGCTTTGAGTTTAAACGATGTGTTGTTTCATTAATTAACTGTAAATCGGAAATTACCTGTCTGGACTGCTGATAAAGCTTGGTATTTTCCAATGCACCACCAGCTGCATTTGCCAGTAAAGTGATAAATTCAATTTCATCTTTTGGAAATACAAGGATGTTAGCGGCAATGATTTGCAGAACACCATAAACCCCTTGTTTCCCTTTTAACGGTGCATAAAGGATAGAACTGTTCTCTTCAAGAGAATTTTCCAATTTGGTATTCCCTGAAACATAAGCCTCCATGGCTGTAATATTTTCACTATCATATTCAAGATCAATAATGGGCAATTCATTTTGGTTGTGATAATCTTGAGAAAGAAGCAAATAGCAGGAAAATGAGGGATACAACTGTTCGAGAGAAACAATTATTTCCCGTAGAAGAGATTCCTTATCCAATAAAGAATGGAATTTTTCAGTTATATGAAATAACCGCTTATATCTATTTTCTTTATTTTGTATGATGAAATTTTCACCGAACGCGTTCATTTTTCATTCACCCAATTTTTCCATTCTAATTCCAAATATATACACCTTCACTTAATTATAGTGAATATTCTCTGATTTTTGTAATTAATTTTCGAATAATTTCTAACTTTTATATAGTCTGCAAAAGATTGGATATACATTATTATAACAAAATATTCTTGACTTATCAGTAAATAAAATTATATAATACTCTTTGTGTAAAATATTGCAGCTTATGTGAACACTTTAATCGTTCATTTTGTTCCTCACTTGAACACTTTATTCAAATGATGGGGTATCTTGTAACCCTCTGCTGCTAGGGCGAAGGTATCTGAAAACAAAATGGCTATCATCGTTGTTTCATAACCGTTTTTATTTTACCAAAATAAAAACACGAAGGAGGAGTCTCTCATGGCTCGTTATACCGGCCCTAGCTGGAAATTATCCCGTCGTCTTGGAATCTCTCTAAGCGGCACAGGAAAAGAATTAGATAAGCGTCCTTACGCTCCAGGACAACACGGTCCTAACCAACGCAAAAAGCTTTCTGAATATGGTTTGCAATTACAAGAAAAACAAAAACTTCGTCATATGTACGGAGTAAATGAGCGCCAATTCCGCAACCTATTTGACAAAGCTGGCAAATTAGCTGGTAAACACGGTGAAAACTTCATGGTTCTTCTTGAATCACGTCTTGACAACGTTGTTTATCGTTTAGGTTTAGCTCGCACTCGCCGTGCTGCTCGTCAGTTAGTTAACCACGGTCATATTCTTGTTGATGGATCTCGCGTTGATATCCCATCATACCGTTTAACTGCAGGACAAACTATCACTCTTCGTGAAAAATCACGCAATCTTGATGTTGTGAAAGAAGCAATTGAAGTAAACAACTTCGTTCCTGATTTCTTAACTTTCGATGCTGATAAGTTAGAGGGTACTTTCACTCGCTTACCAGAGCGTTCTGAATTACCAGCTGAAATTAACGAAGCACTTATCGTTGAGTTCTACTCACGTTAATCTCTGTAAAAAAGAAACCCCTGAGCAATTGCTTAGGGGTTTTTATTTTCTTTTATTAACCGATTGAAGAGATTTTCGATAAAAAAAGACAATGATTGCATATAAAATGAATACAATGAATGCTGTGATGATTCTTTCTGTTGAACTTCCATCCGCTAACAAAACCGGTCCTAAACCAAAAAAGGTAACAAGTGCGAGCACAATGATAAAAATAGCATGCAACAATAACCGCAAATGCCTCACCCCCGTCTTGTGCTTATTCTATTAGACGATTTAAGTTAATCTCTGTTACAAAAGTAGAAAAAAAAGAAAGAGCCCTCGGTAATTCTCCAAGAGCCGCATCATTTTAGTATTTAATTAATGTATATTTCTTCTTCCCTCTTCTGATGATGGTAAATTGTCCTTCAATCTGGTCATTTTCAGCTAGAGAGTAGGAAGCATCTGTAATTCGTTCACCGTTAACAGACACCGCTCCATTTGTAATGTCTTCACGCGCCTGACGTTTGGATGGTGAAATCGCTGCTGCCACAAGCAGATCAACGAGATTCCCTTCAAAACTGGAAGCGTCAAATGAAGGAACATCTTTAAACCCTTGTCTAATTTCTGCAGCAGAAAGTTCTTTCACATCACCGCTAAACAATGCCTGGGTGATTTTAATTGCCTGCTGCAATGACTCTTCGCCATGAATTAATCGAGTCATTTCTTCAGCCAAAGCTTTTTGTGCCTTTCGTAAATGTGGTTCTTTCTGTACCGACTTTTCTAGCTGCTCAATTTTCTCGTGTGACAGGAAGGTAAAGTATTTCAAGTATTTAACCACATCCGCATCAGCTGAATTAATCCAGAACTGGTAGAATTCATATGGTGTTGTTTTTTCAGGATCTAACCAAACGGCACCGCCTTCGGTTTTGCCGAATTTTGTACCATCCGCTTTGGTTACTAACGGAATCGTCAATCCAAAAGCTTTTGAGCCTTCAGGCTGCATTTTACGGATCAATTCCAGCCCGGAGGTAATGTTCCCCCACTGATCACTTCCGCCAATTTGTAATTTACAATTATGATGCTCATATAAATGGTTGAAATCCATCGCTTGTAAAATCGTATAAGTAAATTCAGTAAAAGAAATCCCTGTTTCAAGTCTATTTGCAATTGTATCCTTCGCCAACATGTAATTTACACCGATATGTTTTCCGATATCACGTAAAAACGATACGATATCCATGGAACCAGCCCAGTCATAGTTATTTACCATGATGGCTCCATTTTCGCCGTCAAACTCAAAAATCGCCGCTAATTGCTTTTGAATGCCTTCAACATTTTTTTGTACGGCTTCTAATGTTTGTAAGTTACGCTCTTCACTTTTACCACTAGGGTCACCGATTAAACCCGTCGCCCCACCGACTAGCACAATAGGACGATGCCCGTGCTGCTGAAATCTTCTAAGTGTTAAAAATGGAACTAAGTGGCCAATATGCAAGCTGTCTGCTGTTGGGTCCGCACCACAATATAATGAAATTTTTTCACTTGATAAAATATCTTTTAAACCTTCTTCATCGGTTTGCTGATAGATAATTCCCCGCCATGCCAAATCCTCTAATAAATTCATTTAAATAGCCTCCTAAAAGAAAATAAAAAACGTCCCTGCAAACATGCAGGGACGTATAAATACGCGGTACCACCCGGCTTGAGGAAAAAACTTCCTCCACCTCAAAAAATTAACGGCTTATCCGTTCTCTGCTACTCCTATCTTCACAGAGAAAGCTCCAGGACGTAATTCAATTTTCTATATGTATCAGCTTTCACCCTCCGCTGACTCTCTACAAACAGGGATAGAAAATCTACTGTTGATTCCTTTCACAGCTTTAAAATTATAAAATTGATTATACCTTTTTTACCACATTTCCATGACTCCTGTCAAACTTGAATTGGAAAATTAAGATAAATGTAGAACTTTGTCATTTTTTTGAACATGTATATGCTATAATGTATGTGATTTAAGTCGAGGTGATGCTCTTAATGAAAGAAAGACTGCAGGCATGGATGGAAGTTTTAAAATCATCCCTAAACTTGCTTACACATAAAAAAACAGTAAAGAGTGCTCGAATTACATATTCTGTAGTTTGGAATCTTTTTCTAATCTTTTTAACTGTAATTATTCTTGGAGGCTCTTTTGCTACCGGTGTTGGTGCAGGGTACTTTGCCTCACTTGTGAAGGATGAACCCGTCCGCTCTTACAGTAGTTTGAAAAAAGATATTTATAATTATACTGAGACTTCTGACCTCTATTTTGCTGATAATGTTTACCTCGGAAAACTAAGATCAGATCTTGAACGTGAAGAAGTAAATTTGGATCAAGTCTCTGATTACCTTGTAAAAGCCGTCATTTCAACAGAGGATGAGTATTTTTATAAGCATCATGGTGTGGTTCCAAAAGCCGTTTTTCGCGCCCTATTTCAGGAAGTCACCAATTCAGCAGTTCAATCAGGCGGCAGTACGTTAACTCAGCAGCTTATTAAGAACCAAATTTTAACCAATGAGGTTTCCTTTCAACGGAAAGCAAATGAAATCTTACTTGCCCTTCGTTTAGAAAAATTTTTCTCCAAAAAAGAAATTCTTGAGGCCTACCTAAATGTTTCAACATTCGGTCGAAATTCATCGGGACGAAATATTGCAGGGGTACAGGCAGCAGCAAAAGGAATCTTCGGGAAAAGCGCAAACAAGCTCACATTACCAGAAGCAGCCTTTATCGCGGGGTTACCGCAAAGCCCCTTCGGATACACCCCTTTTACAAGAGACGGAAAAGTGAAAGAAAATCTGGATCCGGGAATAAACCGGATGAAAACCGTTTTAAAAAGGATGTATGATGGCGGTTACATTAACAAAAAGCAGTATGCCGAAGCGGCCGCCTATGACATTACAAAAGATTTTACACCACCGCGTCCAAATCCTTTGGAAAAATATCCATGGCTGACATTTGAAATTGAAAAACGTTCAATCGATGTTCTTGCTACGGTTTTAGCCCAAAAGGACGGAATCAGTGAAAAAGAATTGAAGAAAGACAGTAATCTTCATTACAAGTACCAAACATTAGCCAGTCACGATTTAAAACAAAATGGCTATGAGATCCACACAACCATTAACAAAAAAATGTATGACGCCATGCAAAAAGTTAAGGATCGATATCCATATTATGGACCTGAAAAACCGGAAGAAAAGAAGGATCCGGAGACAGGTAAGGTCAAAACCGTCATGGAGCCCGTGGAGGTTGGGGCTATCCTAATTGAAAATAAAACCGGTAAAATCATAAGCTTTGTTGGCGGAAGAGATTATAATAAACAGCAGCTGAATCACGCTACCAGCGCGATTCGTCAAAATGGTTCGACCATGAAACCGCTCCTTGTTTATGGACCGGCAATTGAAATGGGAAAGGCTGCCCCTGGGACAACTTTACCGGATGTTGCTTTGAGCCTTAACCCGGCAAGCAGCAGCCCATGGCCCCATAACTATGACATGAGATACAGTGGTTTAGTCTCTGCAAGATATGCCCTGGCATGGTCTTATAACGTGCCTGCTGTAAAGTTATACAGGGACATTGTTAATCAACGGCCAGCTAAATACCTTGAAAAAATGGGTTTTTCTTCACTTAGAAGTGAGGACTATACGAACCTTTCAACAGCCATTGGTTCTTTAAGCAACGGAGTAACAGTTGAAGAAAATACGAATGCCTTTACAACTTTTGCAAATGGCGGGAAATTTATCGACGCCTATATGATTGACAAAATCGTCGATAAGGATGGGAAAGTGATTTATCAGCATCAGATCAAACCTGTTAAAGTTTTCACACCGCAGACCTCTTATTTAACATTAGATATGATGCGTGATGTTATGAGAATGGGTACGGCTGCCGGCATTAATTACCGTCTTAAATTTCGAACAGACTGGGCCGGAAAAACGGGTACAGGAGTCGATTATAAAGACTCATGGCTGGTTGGAACCAATCCGAATGTAACATTTGGAATCTGGACAGGTTATGATACACCAAAATCCCTTCAATCTTACGGGTATATGTCGTATAGTCAGCGGACAAACAATCTTTGGGTTGATTTAATCAATTCTGCCTATAAGATCAAGCCGTCCTTAATTGCTCCTAAAAAGCAATTTAAAATGCCAAAAGGAATTGTTAGACGCTCTTATTGCGCTGTTTCAGGTCTCTTGCCATCTGCAGCTTGCGTAAATGCCGGCTTAGTTGAGAGTGACTACTTCAATGCTAAATATGTCCCGACAAAAGTGGATGATAGTTTGGTTGCCGGAAATTATGTTACGATTGGCGACCGCAAATATTTAGCATTGGATTCAACACCTGCAGAATTTGCGCAAAGAGGGCTTGTCTTAAATCCCGATTTCATTGACAGGATGGTTGGAAGAAACTTTCATAATCCAAGCCAGCTCATTCCAAACAGAAGCCGCTGGGCGCATATTCTTGTCCCAACCGCTAAGATTGTTGATAACGGCAAGACTCCGGGATCCGTAAGGCTAAGAGCAGATGCAAATAACCTAGCTTGGTCATCATCTTCGGAAAATGATGTCATTGGCTACCGAGTTTATCATGCGGGGCTTTTAAAATTGAAGATAGCAAGTATTAAAAGCGGATCAAGCCTTTCTCTCTCGGTCCCAAGCGGAACTTATTACGTTACGGCAGTGGATATTGCCGGAAAGGAATCCCCGCCGTCTAATTTGGTGGAGGTTGGGGGTACCGAAAAAAGCACCGATCAAAAGGAAAATAACAACAAAGAGAAAAATAAATAAGCAGAAAAAAACCGCACCGAATTTGGTGCGGTTTTTACTACTTTTTAATCTTCCATTGTTGAAAGGTCACCAGTAGGCAGGTTAAGCTCCCATGCCTTTAACACACGTCTCATGATTTTACCGCTTCTTGTTTTTGGAAGCTTATCACGGAAATCAATCTCTCTAGGTGCCGCATGTGCTGCAAGACCTTTTTTCACAAACTGTCTAATTTCCTCTTTCAATTCTTCCGTTTCTTCAAAGCCATCTCTTAAGGCGATAAAGGCCTTAATAATTTCCCCGCGAACTGGGTCCGGCTTTCCAATAACGCCAGCTTCCGCGACCGCTGGGTGCTCAACAAGCTTGCTTTCCACCTCGAAAGGACCAACACGTTCACCGGAAGTCATGATTACATCATCAATACGTCCCTGGAACCAGAAATACCCTTCTTCATCCATATAGGCTGAATCGCCTGAAACATACCAGTCACCAGGCATAAAATAGGACTCGTACTTTTCTTGGTTATTCCAAATTGTGTACATCATGGAAGGCCAGCCTTTTTTAATCGCAAGATTGCCCATACGGTAAGGTGGTAATTCATTTCCTTGGTCATCAACGATAGCCGCGGTTACTCCCGGAATCGGTTTCCCCATTGAACCTGGTTTAATCGGCATACATGGGTAATTTGAAATCAGCTGTGCCCCTGTTTCCGTCATCCACCAGTTATCATGAATTCGTTTATTAAATACCTTTGCTCCCCATTTTACCACTTCAGGATTTAGCGGCTCCCCTACACTTAAAACATGACGGAGTGAGCTAAGATTATATTTTTTCACAAGTTCATCGCCAGCTCCCATTAACATCCGGAAAGCAGTTGGGGCACTATACCAAACAGTAACACCAAAATCTTCAATCATTTGATACCAGGATTCAGGGCTGAAACGTCCGCCAATAATGACATTAGAGGTTCCTGTTAACCATGGTCCGAAGATACCATAAGAGGTTCCAGTAACCCAGCCAGGGTCCGCTGTACACCAGTAAACATCGTCTTCTTTTAAATCAAGAACCCATTTAGCTGTTTGGTAATGCTGAACCATTGCATTATGTACATGCAAAACTCCTTTAGGTTTCCCAGTAGAACCGGAAGTATAGTGTAGAATCATGCCGTCCGTTCTTTGAACCCATTCAATTCTTAACTCTTTCTCTGCTTCTTCAAACTTTTTCAAGAAGTCAATAACCGGTCCCTGCTCTTCAACATTTTTACCGATTACAAAAATATGCTTTAAATCAGGTAATTCACTGACAGGAACACGATCAAGCAATTCCGGAGTGGTAACAAGTACCTTTGCACCACTGTCCTGAAGACGGTCTCTGACAGCCCCCTCCATAAATGCTTCAAATAACGGACCAACAATCGCTCCTAATTTAATCGCACCTAAAACAGTGAAATAAAGCTCTGGAGAGCGAGGCATGAAAATAAATACACGGTCGCCTTTATCTACATCGCCATAGGTTTTCAAAACATTGCCTGCCTTGTTTGACAGTTCCTTCATTTCTTTAAATGTGTACTTCTCGTCCCTTACTCCATCACGATAATAAAGAGCAATTTTGTTCTTCCGGAAGGTTTTTACATGACGGTCAATCGCCTCGTAAGCCATATTTACCAATCCTGTTTCGTGCCAAGAAAATTCCTTTTCAGCCTCTTCCCAGTTAAAATTCTTATACAATTCTTCATAATTTGGTAAGTTATACTCTCCCTGAACTACTGGCAGCGCTTCCACTCTCATCTAAATTTCCCCCTTAAGTTTTATTGAGATAATTATATTACAAGTAGAGACTATTCTCAATTTTTAAAATTATTTTTTTGTATGATAATTTTTTTGAAATCTATAAAAAGTGTCTAAACATTTTGTGAAAACGCTTTTAATAAATAGATTTTTTGTATAATAGAATTATATATGAAACACTTTTCCAGGTGGTGAACAAATGGAACATAAGAAAACGTACAATGCAAAAGAATTAAAGACCCCTCACGGAAATTTAATTATAGAAGGACCAATCTCAGCGGAAAAGCTGGCAGGTTACGAATTTCATGAGGACCTTACCGCCTTTCGCCCGCCCAGGCAGCAACACCAAGCATTGGTGGGAATTGCCGATCTTACGGAAGGAAGAATTATTATCGCCAGATCTCACCATACAATTGTTGGCTATGTTACCTATCTCTATCCAGACCCTCTTGAAAGATGGTCTGAAGGAAAAATGGATAATTTAATAGAATTAGGTGCCATTGAAGTCATTCCTCAATTTAGGGGCTGTGCTGTTGGTAAAAATCTCATAATCGTGTCAATGATGGATGATGCGATGGAAGATTATATTACGATTACGACTGAATATTATTGGCACTGGGATCTAAAAGGAACAGGCCTGAATGTATGGGAATATCGAAAGATTATGGAAAAAATGATGAATGCCGGTGGACTTGAATGGTATGCAACCGATGATCCTGAAATTTGTTCCCATCCTGCAAATTGCTTAATGGTCAAGATCGGCAAAAGGGTAGATAATGAATCCGTCCAAAAATTTGACCGCCTGCGCTTTATGAATCGGTTTATGTATTAAACGAAAAGCGGAAGCGCCTTGGTCAGCCCCGACAAGCATAAGACAAGCCGGCGAGAAGGTTGCTCTTTAACCTTCTTGACGGATTGACTTATGACCTCGAGGGGCTAGGCGCTGGAGCTGGACAATGAAACTGTTTTTATGAAGGGGGATTTTCCAATGATCGTAGAAGAAATCATGAAACCAAACGTTGCAACACTTTTTCCAACAGATTCGATTAAGGATGCCTTACGCCTAATGGAATCAAAAAAAATTCGCCATGTGCCCATTATCGACTCCGAAAATCATTTAGTAGGGTTAGTTACGGTCGTAGATATCCGTGATGCCATGCCCTCTATATTTCATGCTAATGAACACTTGGAAGACTTACAAAAACCAGTTGTGACGATAATGAAAAAAAATGTGATTACGGGCCATCCGCTTGATTTTGTAGAAGAGGTGGCAGGTCTTTTTTATGAACATAAAATCAGCTGCCTTCCCATCATCAATGATCAAAAGCTAGTTGGAATTATCACAGAAACAGACCTGCTAAGGACAATGGTGGAATTAACCGGTGCCCATAAGCCCGGGTCGCAAATTGAAATAAAGGTCCCGAATATAACCGGAATGCTTTGTGAAATTTCTAGTATAATTCGAAAACGTAACGCAAATATTCTTAGTGTGCTTGTTTACCCGGACAAAAAGGATGATCAATTTAAAATACTCGTTATTCGCGTGCAATTGATGAACCCAACGGGGCTAATTGAAGATTTAAAAAAAGCAGGACACCATGTTCTATGGCCAAATCTTCCGGGGATTTCACTATGACAGATAAATGTTCATTTGTTTTTTCAGAAGAACTGCTGAATTATAAATTCAGCAGCCATCATCCTTTTAATCAGTTTCGGCTTAAATTAACAGTAGATTTACTTAAAAAATTAAATGCACTGGATGAAAAGCAAATTATCATACCCAGATCGGCAAGTGTACAGGATCTCAGCCTTATTCATGATCCAAATTATATTGACGCCGTATTTAAGGCTGGTCATGATCAGCTGTCTATCGAAATAGCAGAAAACTATGGTTTAGGAACCGAGGACACTCCAATTTTCCCAAATATGCATGAGGCCAGCTCATTACTAGTTGGCGGGACATTGACGGCAGTTGACCAGGTAATGACAGGACAAGCAGTTCATGCAGTTCATCTTGGAGGAGGTCTTCATCACGGGTTTCGAGGAAAAGCTTCCGGGTTTTGCATTTATAATGACAGCTCTGTAGCAATTAAATATCTGCAGCAAAAATATAATGCGCGCGTTTTATATGTCGATACGGATGCTCATCATGGGGATGGAGTCCAATGGTCTTTTTATGATGATCCTAATGTGTGTACCCTGTCTATCCATGAAACAGGCAGATATTTATTTCCCGGAACAGGAAACGTAAATGAACGCGGCCAAGGCAAAGGTTATGGCTATTCGTTTAACATTCCTGTTGATGCCTTTACCGAAGATGAATCATGGCTTCACTCCTATTCACATGCAATTAGGGAAGTCGCCGATTTCTTTAAGCCAGATGTTATTCTCACCCAAAATGGTGCAGATGCTCATTACTTTGATCCATTAACACATTTATCCGCAACGATGAAAATCTATCGCGAAATACCAAAGCTTGCCCATGAAATCGCCCATCAATATTGTAATGGCCGCTGGATTGCTGTTGGTGGCGGCGGGTATGATATCTGGAGAGTGGTGCCACGCGCATGGGCCCTTATTTGGCTCGAAATGACTGAAAACTCCAATTGTTATGGTAATTTACCTGATGAATGGGTCCAATTCTGGCAGAAGGATTCCCCCGTTGAATTACCTAAGGAATGGGACGATCCAGACAATCTCTATTTGCCGATTCCAAGAAAGGCAGAAATTACTGAAAAAAATTTACAGACGCTTGAAAAGGCTTTATATCCAATTCGAAATCAGCAAAAGAGTCAATCCAGCTAATATTAAAAGGGCTATCTGCAGATAGCCCTTTAATTTATTTTGTTGATTGACGATGTTCAATTCGGTGTGGAAGAACCACAGTATGCCGCTCCACTTTTTCTTTATTCATATATTTAGTCAACAGACGCATTGCCACTGCACCGATATCGTATAATGGCTGAATAACAGTTGTTAGCTGTGGACGTACCATAAGGGCCAATCTTGTATTATCCGAGGTAATGACCTCAAAGTCTTCAGGTATATTGTACCCCTTATCCTGAGCACCATGGACAACCCCAAGTGCCATTTCATCAGATGCCACTAAAATGGCAGTTGGCCGTTCTTGTGCTTCCAATAACTTTTCAAAGGCTTCAATTCCTGAATCGTATGTGTAATCTCCTTCAACAACCAATTCTTCGTTAAATGGAATCCCGGCATCCTCAAGCGCTCTTTGATACCCTTTTACCTTATTCTCTAGTTCATATAATGGACCGACGACAAAGGCAATATTCTTGTGGCCTTTATCGATAAATTCTTTAACCGAATCATAAGCGGCTTGTTCATAATTAATATTCACTGAAGGAATCGTTTCGGTTTCTTCCATAGAGCCGGCAAGCACAATAGGGACAGGTGATTTTTCAAATTCCTCTACATGTTCAGAAGTAATATTTCCTCCCATAAAAATTATGCCGTCCACTTGTTTCCCAAGCATCGTGTTAAACAGGTGTAATTCTTTATCTTTATTTTGGTCAGAGTTACTTAAGATAATATTGTACTTATACATTGTTGCAATATCTTCAATACCGCGTGCTAATTCAGCATAAAAAATATTTGAGATATCCGGGATAATGACACCAACAGTAGTGGTTTTTTTACTTGCTAATCCTCTTGCAACAGCATTCGGACGGTATCCTAGCCGTTCAATTACCTCTAATACTTTTTTACGGGTAACCGGTTTAACATTGGGATTCCCATTCACAACACGTGAAACGGTTGCCATCGAAACATTTGCTTCCCGGGCAACATCATAGATCGTCACATTCACGCTCAACACTCTCCTTAAAACGATACATTATTTTTCTTTATTTTATAGCAGTTTAACAAAGCCTAGTCATTTTCTTTTCTTTAGCTTGTTCTATTGTTTCCGCTATTTTAATTTGTGATATAATAAACAATCTTAATTATCTATTTAATGATACGACAAGAACGTAGAAGCCGCAATGAGATTCCTCTATTTTCGGAAATTTTAAGTAAAAAAACCTCCTGCACAGGTTTGCAGAAGGTTTTTTGGAAATATTTACTATCAAGTTTAAATCCGAACAAAGTTCGATGCTAGTAACTCATTGTAAAAATTGTCAAATTGTTCAAGATTCATTTGTTGTTGTGCGTCGGATAATGCTACGGCTGGATCTGGATGAACTTCAGCCATAACTCCATCAGCACCAATTGCAATCGCCGCCTTAGCAGCAGGAAGTAGTAAATCTCTTCTTCCAGTGGAGTGTGTTACATCCACCATAACCGGTAAATGTGTCTCTTGTTTCAAAATTGGTACTGCAGAAATATCTAATGTATTTCTTGTGGCACGTTCATATGTGCGAATACCGCGTTCGCATAGAATAATTTGGCCGTTGCCTTGTGCCATAATATATTCTGCTGCATTGATAAATTCTTCAATAGTTGCTGCAAGTCCTCTTTTTAATAAAACAGGTTTCTTTACAGCTCCGGCTGCTTTTAATAATTCAAAGTTTTGCATATTACGTGCTCCAATTTGAATTACATCAAGGTACTCAGCTGCCATTTCAATATCCGCAGGGTTTACAATCTCACTAATTACAGCCATATCGAACTCAGTTGCAACACGTTTTAAAATTTTTAAACCTTCGACGCCTAAACCTTGGAAATCATATGGAGAGGTTCTTGGCTTATATGCACCGCCACGCAGAAGTTTTAGTCCTTTCTCCTTCATTGCTTTTGCTACCGTTGCAACTTGCTCATAAGATTCAACTGCACAAGGACCAAAAACAAAGTGCGGTTTACCGTCCCCAATATTTTCACCTTTTAACGTAACAATTGTATCTTCTGGCTTTTTCTTTCTTGATACTAATAATGCTTTACTATGATCATCTTTTTGCAGGTCTAACCCAGCTTTAAAAATTTCTTTAAAAATGTGATCAATTGTTGAATTTTCAAAAGGACCATCATTATGATCCTTAATAACCTCCAACATTTTTCTTTCACGGACTGGATCGTAACGGTAAACTCCCTGGTTTCCCTTCACTTGCCCAATCTCTTGGACGAGTCGAGCTCTTTCATTAATTAACCTCAACAATTCCAAGTTTAATTCATCCACACGTGATCTTAAGTGATCCAATTCATTTGTGCTCAATATTTTCCCCGTCCTTTCATTGCCAATCAGATATTTATATTCATAAATACTGAACGGTGTCCTACATTTTAAAAGATTGTGTTGAAAAAAATTTTCTGTTTTTTCAATAATTAGGCTTTATTATAGCGGAAAAAATTATATTTGTCATCACTTTTTTCTTTAATGATTAAACGCTTTTAAGCGATAAAGTACTTTTAAGGATATTAAATTAAAATATGTTGATATCTGAATAATGTGATGCTTATAGAAAAATTGTACATTTTTTTAAAACGAAAGCACCCATATTATGGATGCCCTTAAATGCTACTTATTTTCACTCACTGCATCTGCTAATGAACGCTTGGTAATTTTCCAATGAGAGGCATTCCAGCGTGGCTCCCCATTTGTAAAAAGAATAGCCTGTGGTGATTCATGCTTAATATTAAATTTCTCTGCAATTTCGTTTGATAATGGGCGTGAATCCTGTACAGCTAAAAAGTAAGCAGGAATGCTATTTTCATTATCGGCAAATTTTTGATATTCCTGATATGCTGCCTGACTAACCGGACATGTTAAACTATGTTTTAAGAAAAGGAATTTCTCTTCTTTTTTCAGTAGTTCTTCAAACTGTTCTTGGGTTTCTATTTTTTCAACCATATTTATTCCCTCCAAAAAATTAAACGGTGAAGTCATTTTATCACTCCACCGTTTCTATCACAAATAATCAGTTTAGATTTTAAAAATTCTTACTGTTTTACCTTTAACTCTTCTTCATCGAGGGCTTTTTTTGCTTCGTCTAGTTTTCTCTTAATATCCTCGCTGTTTAGCGGTGCCGCTGTCTTTATGCTTACATTTTTTTGTTGGTGGGTTTGAATGGGAATATAAATGACATCTGACTTGTCCTCTTTTTCTTCCCTTGCCTTTGGTTTGATTTTTGTTTTGCTTAAAAGATCACTTGATTGTTGAACGATGCCCTGTGTAATCGATGTTGTCTTGGAAGCAAACTGGCTGCTTTTGTTCATCATATTTCCCCGCAAATCTGCGGTTTTTTCCATTATAAAACCCGTTTGGTTACTTAGTTTGTTTCGCAAATCCTTCCCTGCTTTTGGTGCAAAAAACAGTGCAGCAGCAGCACCAACCATCCCGCCTATTAAGGCGCCAAGTAAAAAACTATTACCGGAATCTTCGTTTCTTTTTTGGTTCGTTTCTCGTGTTTCGTTATCTTTATTAGACATAAAAAAACGCCCTCCTTGGCTTAACCTATATTATCTTGACCTAACTCTGCCGCTTTCACCGGGGGTAATCCTATTTTTTTCTTGTCTTTTTTCCTTCCATTTATCCTTAAGTTCAAGAATTACATTACTCCATTGAATAACTTGGGAAACCTTTTCTTTACTTTCTTCAACCTGCTTGTCAAAGGAATGGCTAATGTCCTGTAAGGTTCCATTAAACTTACTCACTGTTGTACCAACGTCTTTTACAGCATCTACAACACTATTTAAGCTTTCTGACTTATATTTCAGATCATCAGCAAGAGCATTTGTTTTTTGTAAAAGCGCGGTTGTTTCTGTTGTGACTCCTTCAAGCTGTGTTTCAAGCCCTTCAAGAGTTTTCGAAACGCTTTTCAATGTCTCCCTTAACGACTTAAGCATTTTGGAAACATAAATCACAAGTACTAAAAAGGCGATTGCAATCAATGCAACACTTAAGTATAAAATAATAATCATCGTGGCACCTCCGCTTGATTCTACCATTATGTATTACCCAACGATGTTGGGTATAAACCTCATCAACATTTTATACTACTTCAATATTTTTGTCTTGTTTTCCTGCCATCATATTTATAAAATATCGTTATTTTTCAACATTCAACCATATTCGGGTAAAATAGAGAGGTAGTATAAGAATTTTCTTTTCGGAGGCGTATGAAATGAAGGATCCACGGATTGAGAAACTAGCAAAAAATTTAATCAACTATTCTGTTCAGCTTCAAAAGGGCGAAAAGGTACTAATTGAGAATTTCGGCTTGCAGCGTGAACTTGTAACCGCTTTAGTAAAAGAAGCTTATAAAGCAGGAGGCTGGCCATTTGTTCTTTTAAAAGATCATCAAGTGGACCGCTCTTTATTACTCGGTGCACAAGAAGAACAATTTAATCTAATGGCTGAATTTGAGGCCAATGTAATGAGTCAAATGGATGCATACATAGGACTGCGTTCCGGCAATAACATAAATGAGCATGCAGACGTACCAGATGAAAAAATGAAGATTCACGGGAATACAATTGGCAAGAAGGTCCACCGTGACATTCGGGTGCCAAAAACAAAATGGGTTGTTCTTCGTTACCCAACATCCTCCATGGCTCAATTAGCTAAAATGAGCACTGAAGGATTTGAAGACTTTTACTTTAATGTCTGTAACTTGGATTACGGAAAGATGGATGAGGCAATGGATGGCCTTGTTGAACTTATGAACCGTACTGACAAAGTTCGTTTAACCGGACCGGGAACAGATCTTACCTTCTCCATAAAGGATATCCCGGCCATTAAATGTGCAGGAAGATTAAACATTCCGGATGGAGAGGTATATACAGCTCCTGTTCGTGATTCTGTTAACGGCGTGATTTCTTATAATACTCCATCCCCCTACCAAGGCTTTACGTTTGAAAATGTTAAATTAACCTTCAAGGATGGAAAAATTGTTGAAGCAGAAGCAAATGATTCAGAAAGAATCAATAAAATTTTTGATACTGATGAGGGAGCCCGCTATATCGGGGAATTTGCCATTGGGGTAAATCCATTCATTTTAAATCCAATGCAAGATATTTTATTTGATGAAAAAATTGCAGGAAGCTTCCATTTTACACCTGGTCAATGCTATGACGATGCCTTTAACGGGAACCATTCAAATATTCACTGGGATATGGTCAATATTCAACGTCCTGAATATGGCGGAGGCGAAATTTATTTTGATGATGTCCTGATTCGTAAGGATGGTCTATTCGTTATTCCTGAATTAGAAAAATTAAATCCTGATCACTTAAAATAAAAGAAAAAGGATGCCGGCAAATGCCTGGCATCCTTTTTTTAAGATAATTGCTTTTCATAAGACTCTTGGAATTTTTGAATATCTCCTGCGCCCATAAAAATAATTACACTATTATCAAAATCTTTAAGGACAGATGTATTCTCTTCTGAAAGAATCTCCGCTCCCTCTATTTTGTCCTGAAGATCCTTGATTGTAAGCTTTCCGTGGTTTTCACGTGCGGAACCAAAAATTTCGCATAAATAGGCCTTATCTGCCTTGCGTAAGCTTTCAGCAAAATCTTCAAGAAACGCTTGCGTTCTTGTAAAGGTATGCGGCTGAAAAACGGTAATCAACTGACGATCAGGATATTTTTGTTTAGCCGCTTCAATTGTTGCTTTAATTTCAGTTGGATGGTGTGCATAATCATCAATTAAAATTTGTGAGCCAATTCTTTTTTCCGAGAATCTTCTCTTTACTCCCTGGAACGTGCTTAATTGCTCCTTGACAATAGCCACATCAATTTCTTCATAGTGGCAAAGGGCAATGACAGCAAGAGAATTTAAGACACTATGGTCACCAAAAGTTGGAATTGTAAAGGAATCATAAAAAGTATTCCGGATAAACACATCAAAGCTGGTTCCATCTGTCGTTTTCACAAGATTTTTGGCTTGATAGTCATTCTCTTCTTCAAAACCATAAAACAATACAGGAACCTTTGCTTGGATTTTTTGAAGCTGCTCATCATCCCCGTATGCAAAAATCCCCTTCTTCACCTGTATAGCCATCTCTTGAAATGCTGAAAAAACATCATCAATATTGGCAAAATAGTCAGGATGGTCAAAGTCAATATTGGTCATAATTGCATAATCAGGAAAGTACGATAAGAAGTGCCTTCTGTATTCGCATGCTTCAAAGACGAAATATTCAGCACCTTCCTGGCCTTTCCCTGTCCCATCTCCAATTAAAAACGAAGTAGGTTTTGCCCCTTCCATAACATGTGCAAGCAACCCTGTAGTGGATGTCTTTCCATGGGCACCTGTAATCGCAATACTTGTAAAGTTATACATAAAATCTCCCAAGAATCGATGATAACGGACAATCGGAAGCCCCAGCTTCATCGCCTCTTGAATTTCTTCGTGGGTATCAGGAAAGGCATTTCCTGCAATAATGGTCATTCCCGGTTTGATATTTTCTTTTTGAAAGGGAAGGATCTTTATTCCTGATTGCTCAAGGGCTACCTGAGTAAAAAAGTGCTTTTCGACATCGGAGCCTTGCACTTCAAAGTTCATATCGTGCAGAACCTGCGCCAACGCACTCATTCCAGACCCCTTAATACCTACAAAATGGTAAATAGTCATCTAAAGAACCTCCAACTAACGTCTATCTGTAAAACAGTATATGACATCTTAACTTATTTGCTATAAGAAAAGCGGAAGCGCCTTGCCCAGGGGCGACCAGCATAAGACAAGCCGGCATGAAGGTTGTTCTTTAACCTTCTTGACGGATTGGCTTATGACTTGAGCCCCTAGGCGCTTTCGCTAGACACAAAAAATTTAACTATATTCTCATTGTAATCACATTTAATTATTATAACACTCTTCGTTCTTAAAAACTATTTAAGAACTGTTTACTTTTATTTCAAATTTTTCATTTACTATTTCAAAGAATATTCGGTTATCCATTTGAATTCGCCTCATAAAAGGCTTCTAAATCCGAAGCCGTAATTAAAACCTCACGCGGTTTACTCCCATTTGCACTGGAAATAAACCCATTTGCTTCAAGCATATCCATTAATCTTGCTGCACGGTTGTACCCGATTTTAAAACGGCGCTGCAAACTAGAAGTTGAGGCCGTGCCATGATCAATGATAAACTCGCAGGCTTCATAAAAAAGTTCATCCTCTTCCTCTGTCACTTGTGCCTTCTTTAAAAGTTCTTCCTGTTCAAATAAATAATCCGGTTCCTGCTGCTCCCTTACATGGGCAACAACAAGATCAATTTCTTCATCAGAAACAAATGTACCTTGCAAACGGACAGGCTTCGATGAACCATTTTCTAAGAAGAGCATATCCCCCCGTCCAAGCAATTTTTCCGCCCCGCTGATATCAATAATTGTTCGCGAATCAATTTGTGATGAAACGGAAAAAGCAATTCGTGTTGGAATATTTGCTTTGATTAAACCTGTAATAACGTCTACAGAAGGTCTTTGGGTAGCCACGATTAAATGGATTCCACATGCTCTTGCCTTTTGGGCAATACGGCAAATGGCTTCCTCTACATCTGCCGGTGACATCATCATTAAATCAGCCAACTCATCAATAATAATGACAATGAACGGCAGTTTGTCGGAATATCTCTTATGTTCCATTGCTAATTCGTTAAAGCGGTTGATATCACGGACACCTGTATGGGCAAAAAGCTCGTAGCGTCTTTCCATTTCCTCAACAGCCCATTTTAAGGCAGCTGTTGCCGCTTTTACATCCGTTATAACCGGGCTGACCAAATGTGGGATTCGATTATAAGGGGCTAATTCAACCATTTTGGGATCAATCAGCAATAACTTTAAATCTTCCGGACTAGCTTTAAATAATAAACTAACTAGGATTGTGTTAATACAAACACTTTTTCCCGACCCCGTAGCTCCGGCAATTAAGCCGTGCGGCATTTTTTTCAAATCAGTTACAATCGGTTTTCCTGAAATATCGAGCCCTAATACAGCCGTTAAGGGCGAGCTGGATTCCTTAAAAACATTACTTTGGATAATTTCATTTATGAAGACCGGCCGTGACTTTTGATTAGGAACTTCAATACCAATCGTATGCTTTCCTGGGATAGGAGCCTCAATCCGGATATCTCTGGCAGCAAGGCTTAATTTAATATCATCACTAAGGTTTGTAATTTTATTAACCTTGACACCCGGCTCAGGCTGAACCTCAAAGCGTGTAACGGCTGGCCCCTGTGTTACATTAACCACCTTTGCCCCAACGTTAAAATTTTGTAAGGTTTGGTTTAATAAATTTTCTTGGTTTTGAATCCACTCTGTATCTGTTTCAATTACAACTGGTGGGCTCAACAAAGAAAATTCAGGAAATTGATAGATATCTGCTTCCGAAATAGCCACTTCTTCAAGGACCACAGTTTTATCATAAGTGGTTGCCTCTTCTTTATGGGCCTCCGGTTCATCATGAGTGGTTGCCTCTTCTATACGGGCCTCCGGTTTATCATGAGTGGTTACCTCTTCTTTATGGGCCTCGGGTTCATCATGAGTGGTTGCCTCTTCTATACGGGCCTCCGGTTCATCATGAGTGGTTACCTCTTCTTTATGGGCCTCGATTTCATCATGAGTGGTTGCCTCTTTTTTCGGTGCAGCGTTATCTATTCGAAAAATTGGCACTTCCTTTATTTCCTCATGAACCACTTTTACTTCCTTAACCGTTTCTACCGGCTTGTTTATTTCAAGCGGTATTCGGGAATCCATGCCCAATTTTCTTTGTATTTTTCTTTCTTCCCATTTCTCCTTATCCTGCTTTAACATCATGACATTGAATGGTAAATGGGACTGTTTTGGTCTTGGGTTCTCCGTATCCACCTGAACGGTTTCTACACTTATTTGTGGTGGTAAGTTTTCAGGTTCAACCGCTTGAACAGGAGGAATCTCTTGATCACGATCAGGTATAGAATCTGGAACATTTAAGAAGGGCTCCAACTGACTTGAATTTTCCTCTTTTTCAATCTCCTCAATTAACGGACCAGGTTCTGTTACCAGGAGAACAGGATTTTCATTTTGTTCCTGTGGTGGGACCTGAATCTCTTCCATCATTTTTTGACTGTTTTGGAGTGATTCTGTTTCCTCTTTTATAAACTGAGTCAGCTCGTGCTCAACAACGATTGAATTGCTGGTTTTCACAGGTTTTTTAAAACCAAAGACTGGGGATGGAATTTCGGTTGCATGAAAAGGTCTGCTTTTTTTTGGCTCCTGCTCCTTTTGTATTTTAGGAGCTGGCTTTTTCTCTTGCAGAACCTCAAAATGCTCTGTCTCTTTTCTTTTTTGATGTCTTTCTGTTCTCTTCTTTGAAGCTGTACCTTTATTTTCGATTGACTTTTCATCCTGGATAATGGGTAAACGAATTTTCCCTTTTGGATATTGGTAGGAAATACGGGCATCTATATCCCTGCCGCCTTCCTTATTTTTTAAAGAAGGAAGGTCTCTCATTTCATTATGTATTCTAGAATGGTTCGATTCATATTCGTAATCATTTTCATCTTCTTCATCATTTTTAAACCTTTGAAAAAAGTTTTGGATCCAGCTCAAAACTATCACTCTTTCTACTTTCATCTATTATTCTATTTTAGCAGTATTTGATAATATTTCGACAAGAAATCTAAAAATCAGTCGAAATATAGTGGAATAGGGTGGAATTCTTAAAATACAAATGAAAAAAGACCACTTTTTGTTGTGATCCTTCCTCATTTTTGTCACTTATTTTTTCCTAAAATGAAGATTGGTTCCAGTTCCCCATCCTCGTACAAAAATGACAATGCCGTGATGGGCACATGGCCATTAGCAAAGAAGCTCATCGCTAATTGTGCTAGAACATCATAGCCTCTGTCATTTCGAATATCTGCAATGACCAGCACATCCTGATGCGGTACAGCTAATACCATTGTTCCTGAAACTTTCTTTTGCATCTCATTTAAAAAGCCTTTATTTAAAATCCGGCTGGCATCATAACCATCATTTGTGTTAAGGAAATAAAAGACATTTCCAGCAACATTATCTTCTTTTAATGGGGTTGGAAGGGATCTGACATTAAATAACGCAATTTCTCTTATCCGATTTGCTTCCCATCCCTCATTTTCCAGCACACGTGAATCAATTAAACGATACGTTTTTCCCATATCAATCACATAATAGATTTTCGTCTCCGCTGTATGCTCATCGGCTAAAAAAGGAACACCCTCTTCTGCTTCAGCTGGAAATGATGTAGAACGAATAACAGGGAAAATATTTTTCTCGTGGTTTGTTAACTGGATTTTATCTTCCATCGCCTTTAGGCCTTCTTCAACATAATAAACCACTTCATCAATCGCTTTTTCTTTATTGGTATGCCAATTAGCAATTATTCCAGATAAAGAAACCGTAATTCCTTTTCCAGCTGCAGAATTTTCGATTCGGAGCTGATCATTATCACGGTCATACGTAAAGTTCCGACCAGGAGCCGCCAATCGCTGTTCTAATTCTTTTCGCATTTTTTTACTATCCATTTTCATCCTTATCCCTCCATATCAAAGGAGATGCGCACTTATTGTAACATGAAAAAACTCCATCTCAAAGGAGACGGAGAGAGAAACGAAATTATTTTAGGCCATTGATGAAGTTTTCGATTTCTTCTTGGGTTTTTCGATCCTTACTAACAAAGCGACCGAGTTCTTTCCCATTTTCAAAGCCAATAAAGCTCGGAATTCCAAATACATCAAGCTGCTGGCAAAGATCAATAAACTGATCGCGGTCCACATGAACAAAAGTATATTCCTTAAAATTTTCTTCGATTTCAGGCAGGAACGGTTCAATGAAACGGCAATCCCCGCACCAGTTTGCTGAAAACATAAAAATCGTTTTTCCGTTATCCCTAAGTTGTTCAAATTGCTCCATAGACTCTAAATTTTTCAATTTCATTACCTCCTGCTTATTTTTTTATTGAATGAACAATCTGCATCATCGTTTTAGTGTCCATTGCTAAACTGCTTGTTTTGGTTTGAGTGGTCATCTTGGTTCCGCCAATTCCTACCGTAAGTTCATTCAAATCATCCTTCAAATGTTTGACCAAGATAAATCCAAGTTCATTGTTTTTCTTAAATCTTTCATTTGTATCTAGATGCTTATATTGTGCCACTGTTGCTTTGTAAACTACTTCACTTGCCGAATCTTCTTGCGGATTATTAAATAGTATAAATGTTTTTGAACCATTTTTTAAAATAATATTATTTGGTGATTTATCATTTATCTCATAGCCAAATGGCAGGTAAATTTGGAATTCTCCGCTTTTTTTATTTGGCTTCTTCGTGTCTTCATTAAAAGTAGTTTTGACAGTTTCAACAGCAGTCTTACTTGCCTCTTTCAATGATTGCTTCCCGCAGGAACTTACTATGAGAATAGCTAGGATACAAATAAAAATTGTCTTAAAGAATTTCAGATGATTTCCCTCCTTTTCGACCAATTCCTATATACATCATACCTTTCACTTTATTTACATGACAAGGTATTTGACGATATTTGTTGTCGAAACAAGGAGGAATTTCTTTATTCCCTGTTTATTTGATAGGTGTATTGTCCAACTAGCAGCTTCACAATATGGGTAAACATTTCATCCCGTTTAATGAATCCATTGGTAAAAATTCCGATTGCACCTTCTTTTTTACGGACATTTTCCTTGTTGGAGAAATCCTCCATTACTGGCCCTAATTCTTCTCCTGCCCTCAAACGTGTCGCAACTTCTTCAGGGAGCAGGATTCTTGCTCCTCCAGCAATAATCGGTTCTCTGCCTTTTGCAGCAAGTGCACCCCAATTTACAATCAATAACCCATGTTTGGATTCTTGCACACCGCCTTCAAGTCCAATACCTAGATCACCATTTCCTTGTTCTAGTGCCCCTTGTGCCCGATTGATTGCTCCTTGAATTGTTTCATCATCCGAAAACGGTTGGTCACTTACTTCTGACGGGATATCTAAGGAGAGAAACTCCGCTTCTGTTTCAACAAATGCTTTTTTAACTGCAGAAATTTTAGCAGGGTTCTTTGTTCCGATAATGATTTTCATGGTGCCGCTCCTTTTTCGCTAAAAAGAGGCATATCAAAATGCCCCCTCTTAATTTTTAACTATTTGCTTTTATAGAATCCACCGTTGATTTATCACATGCTTTTACAAGTTTGACTAATAATTCTTTAGCTGCGGCATAATCATCGACATGGATAATGGAAGCATGGGTATGGATGTAGCGAGAGCATATACCGATTACTGCGCTTGGAACCCCTTCATTGGACAAGTGAACCCTTCCTGCATCTGTACCGCCCTGCGACACGAAATATTGATACGGAATTTTATGGGTTTCAGCCATATCGAGGACGAATTCTCTCATTCCACGATGGGTAACCATTGAGCGATCAAGGATTCGCAGCAAGGTTCCCTTTCCTAACTGGCCAAATTCAGACTTCTTCCCTGACATATCATTAGCAGGGCTTGCATCTAGTGCAAAAAAGATATCAGGATTAATCATATTTGCAGCAGTCTGTGCACCTCTTAATCCAACTTCCTCTTGGACAGTAGCTCCGGAATACAGAGTATTTGGCAAAATTTCGTCTTTTACTGCCTGAAGTAGTTCAATCGCTAATCCGCAGCCATAACGATTATCCCAAGCCTTTGCTAAAATTTTCTTCTTATTGGCCATTGGAGTAAACGGACAAATCGGTAAAATTGCTTGACCTGGCTTGATGCCAATCTGCTTCGCATCCTCGCGGTCATCCGCACCGATGTCAATCAGCATATTCTTGATTTCCATCGGTTTATTTTTCTTTGAATCATCGAGTAAATGAGGAGGAATTGAGCCCACGACGCCAATGACCGGGCCATTTTTCGTCATGATTTGAACCCGCTGTGCTAAAAGAACTTGGCTCCACCAGCCGCCAAGTGTTTGGAAACGAATCATCCCGTTATCGGTAATGGAGGTAACCATAAAGCCCACTTCATCCATATGTCCTGCTACCATTACGGTTGGACCACTCTCATTACTCCTTTTCACGCCAAAAATACTTCCAAGGTTATCTTGGACAATTTCATCCGCATAAGGTGTTAGTTGTTCCCGCATAAATTTTCTCACAAGATGTTCATTTCCAGGAGCGCCGGGAAGCTCTGTCAAGGTTTGAAAAAGCTTTAATGTTTGTTCGTTCATTTTCAAACTCCTTAAAATTTATTTATGTATAAATTTATTTTACAGAATCATTTCCTTGATGACCAACATTTCAAATCGCCAATGGTTATATTATGTTCAGACCATTAAATACGATATACTAAAAGGAGAATTCTTAACCGAAACGTTTTCATTACTAAATCATATTTCGGAGGTGCAGAAGGTATGAACTGGAAATCATTTATCCTTGGTGCGGCGGCTGGAGCAATAAGCAGTTTAGCAATAAGAGAAATCATTTCAAAAAATTCAACAGTTTCACCTGAGCGGGTATTAGAAAATGTAAAAAAACAGTTTAAACAAAACGGAGCCATCAACGGGTCATGGATACATATGGAACCTGTGCCCTACGAAAAGCAACAAATTCATTATCAAGTATATAAAGGCGGCATATCCAAAAATAACGAAGGTACAGCCGAGCAATATGAATTTGTCGCTGATGCTAAAACGGGAACGGTCATAGACGTTCATGTCACAAAGTAAATAGAATAAAAATGGGCCGCACCACGATAGGTACGCCCCATTTTTTTAGCTTCTTTTAATAGCATCCGTTATTTGTCCATCTGAACCCCATTTAACTGCACGATAAAAAGCATCATGATAAAATGTAAACCAGGCATTTTTGTCAAGGGCATATGGCAGCCATTTTTCTTTCGCGGCAATCGAATCCATTGGATAATCGTCATAGGCCATTACCCATAGTACATTTTGATGGGCATGAGTTGCCAGTAAATCCGCCATATGAATGGCGACCTCATCGCCATCTTCAATAAGTAAAATCGAATGTCCGTTACTATGTCCGCCGGTATGAATCAAGGTCAGGGAACCTAAGCTCCACTTTTCATCAAAAGGTATGACTTGTTTTTCAATTGCCTGCCAATTTTCCTTCCAATATGTATTTTTGGAGCGAATATTAGGGGTGCGCATTTCATCCCATTCAATTTTTGACGTGATAATTTTCGCATTTGGAAAAGCTGAAACATATTCCCCATCAACAAGTTTCGTAAGGCCGCCGGCATGATCAAAATGCAAATGTGTCATAAGAACATAATCAATTTCTTCCGGCTTTAATCCAACCTTTTCAAGAGATGAATCCAATTCCGATTCTTTTGTTACCCCGAAATTCCGCAATTGTTTTTCTGTTAATTTTCCTTTTCCGATTCCGGACTCAACTAATATTTTCATCCCATCCATTTGGATTAATATCGGATCTGTCGGACATTCAATTTGGTTTTTTTCGTTAGCTGGATATTTTCTATCCCACAATATTTTTGGAACTACACCAAACATCGCACCGCCATCCAGGTTTGTTACTCCTCCGGTAAGCCATGTAAGCGCTACCCTTCCAATTTGTAATTTTTCCACGGACCTCTCCTCCTCTTCCTTTATTTTACCATTATCTGATAATTCAGGAAAACAAAAAAAGACAGCCCTATAAAGAACTGTCCTTTCCTTCATTTTGATATTTTACTTCAGAGCGGTAAATGCGGTTACCTTTTTCAGAGAATTTTTGTTCATATTCTGTCATGATATTCCCTTCATACTCACTGTTATGAAGGTCGAGACTGACATATTTCAATAATAAACCGTATTCCGAAAAGCTCATTAACGAATATTCAAATAAACCTTGATTATCCGTTTTAAAATGAATTTCTCCACCATCAACTAAAATGTCCTCATATTTTTTCAAAAAGTCTTTATACGTCAATCTTCTTTTTTCATGACGTATCTTTGGCCATGGATCAGAAAAATTCAAATATACTCGGGTCACATCGTTTTTTGAAAAATATTTTTCTAAATCACCCGCATTAACATTTAAAAGCTTTAAGTTCGGTAAATCTGCTTCAATCAAGCGATCTAATGCGGCAACAATCACGCTGTCATATATCTCAATCCCCATATAATTAATATCCGGGTGAGCCTTCGCCATTTCAGTGATAAAACGGCCTTTGCCTGTTCCAATTTCGATGTGAAGCGGTTGATCTTTCACAAATGCTTCCTTCCATCTTCCTTTAAAATCTTCAGGATTGGGAACTATATATTGTGGGTGCTGCTCTATTTTCTCCTTTGCCCAAGGCTTATTTCGAAGTCTCATTTCTACACTCCTAAAAATATTTTCGTTCAAACTTTAACATGCTATGATCCGTAAGCGCAAGGCGAATCTTTTGGAAATCAAGTAACTTAGATGCAATGTATAAACAAAAAAAGAATTCACAACCTAACTGTGAATTCTACTTATTATCACTTGAAAGGGTGTTACTCTATGCCATTAAGTCACCAAGACCAAGTTACGTTACTAAAAGATATATTAAGCAATCATCAAACAGATTGCTGTGGATCTGTTGCTGAATGTGAACAATTGGAACGTTTAGTAAAATCCCTAATGGTTAATACACAAGTCGATCAAAATGTAAAAAGCATTTTGCAGGAAGTTTATCAATACAGCCAAAATGGAGCTCAGACTGCTGATTTAGACCAACATATCCTATCAAACCAAGAAAATCTATCCGGGTGGGTTAGTAATATTGATCAATTCTCATAATTAAAGAATAACATTTAAAAACTTAACCCACTTATCCATTTCCTGAAATCTACTTTTATTTTTATGCCATTGTATGGAAGATATGGTTTGAATCGCCACATACCATTTCATTCTCAGTCTTAAATCGTCTGTTAACATTTTTCCATACATCGCTAACCATTGATCCCAGCTTTCTTCTGAAATATACCAATAAAGAAGTAATCCTAAATCAATAGCAGGGTCAGCAATCATAGCACCGTCCCAATCAATCAAATACAACTGGTTGTTTTCATCGAGCAGCCAGTTGTTATGATTAACATCACCATGGCAAACAACCTTTTCCTCACTATAAATATTTGATACTTCTTCTTTTAAAAAGTCCATTGTTTTTTGCACTTCCGGTAATCCAAGGACCTCTGAATCTAATTGTGATTGCACGGATTGAAAAATCGTTTCAGGAGACATTGCCTTTTTTTCCAGGCGGCTTAACATGCCTAGCATTGGCTCTGAGCGATGAATTTTCTTCAGAAGCTTTGCGACGACTTCTTGATCCATTTCAGCCGGCTTAAGTTCTCTTCCAGAAAGCCATTGCTGTGCTGTTATCACATCACCATTTTCCAATCGTTTTGTCCAAACAAGCTTCGGGACAATGCCTTCAGCAGATAAGACTGCAAGAAATGGAGAGGAATTACGTTTCAGAAAAAGCTTTTGATCCTGATACTGGGCAAAAAAAGCTTCTCCAGTCGCTCCACCAGCCGGGACAATTTTCCATTCTTGTCCAAGTAAATGTTCCAAAATTGTTCACCTTCAATTATGACCGTTCTAATGGGATACTAGCCCATTTTATTCCGAAGTAAAATCCTTGCTGCTGGAAGGTTCTTTCTTTACTTGTAATACTTCACAGCTTTAAAAATTAAGGAGAATTTATACTAAATAATAAAAAATAAAAAAAGCTATTGATATCATTTCACACAATAGCCATCTTAATAAATTTTATCCTCAAAGAGCTTTTTTCGTCAAGTAAATCTAAAGAATCTATTTTTTCGCAAAAATATTTATACTGATTGGTTGAATTTTTATTTCTCCCCCAGATATTCTTTTGCTCATAGAAATCCCTGCCTCATTATGGTCAGCTAACACGTACCATGATCCTTCTGGAAGGCTGATTATTTCTTCATTTTTTCTTGGATTTATGACAAGAATGACTTCACGATATTCTCCATTTTTATTTTGATAGACAAAGCTGATAAGCGGAGCGTGAAGGGGATTTTGTTTCATGGATGAGCGGATTTCCTCAGCGGTACGTAATCTGAAACAGGATAACTTTTTTCGAATTTCTATTAAACCTTTTAAATATTGAACATTTTTTATATATTGGCTTTTTCGATTCCAATCCAGTTGGTTTATAGAATCTGGCGATCGATAGCTATTCCCTTCACCTTGCTTCGTGCGGAAGAATTCCTGGCCACTATGAAGAAAAGGAACTCCCTGTGATACAATCACCAGGGCTGTTGCAAGCAAATGATATTTTATTCGAATGGATTCATCTTCAGTAGGATAGCATGCTAATAGTTTATCCCACATCGTATGATTATCGTGGCATTCCACATAATTGACTGTTTGAGAAGGCTCATTAAATAACTTATTTTCTCTTTTCACAACCCCAACACTGCCGGCAATTAAATCGGCTGCTGCCTCATAGTGATGTTCATTTCCAAAGGCATATCCTTTATCAAATAAATTAAAGGTACTCCCTTTAATCGTATCCCGGAATTTATCATTAAATTGAGCAATAGTGGGAAGTTTGGACTGGTTTTGAATGATCGCTTTTTTATCAAGCGGAAGTGGCGTATTTAAATTCCAACCCTCACCAATTAACAGGATCCCCTTCGCCAATCGATCACACATCTTTCTTACTTCAGAAATGGTTCCCACATCAAGAATTCCCATTAAGTCAAAACGAAAACCATCAATATGGTATTCTTCCAGCCAGAATCGAATGGAATCAAGGATAAACTTTCTTACCATTTTTCTTTCCGATGCAATATCATTTCCAACTCCTGTACCGTTTGACGGCATCCCGAATTCATTATGACGGAAATAATAGCCCGGTACTATTTTTTCAAACGGGGAGTTTTCACGACTGTACACATGATTATATACGACATCCATTATTACCTTTAAACCTTTATAATGAACTTGATCAATTAACTGCTTTAGTTCCTTAATTCTGGAATAGGGATCAGTCGGGTCGGTAGCATAGCTTCCATCAGGGGCATTAAAATGTACAGGGTTATAGCCCCAGTTATATTCCTTTTTTGCTTCTAGTTCATTTACCCCGGCAAAATCATGAAAGGGTAAAAATTCAATATGGGTTATTCCTAAATCTTTTAAATAAGATAGACCAGTAACGTCTCCTTCTTTTCTTTTTGTATCAAATTCCCCGGCACCAAGATAAAGCCCTTTGTGCTTTACACCACTATTGGGGTGAACGGTAAAATCCCTGATATGTGTTTCATAAATGAGCGCATCGACTGGACTTTCCAATTCAGGCAAAGGGATTTTCGGCCTCGTCGTTTTTTCCAGCTTAACGATTACTCCTCGCTCCCCATTGACCGAAACTGCTGTAGCATAGGGGTCAACAGCTTCCTGCCATACTTGATTCACAAGGACAAGAAAAGTATAGTGATGATATTCTAAATTGCGATGGACTACTGCGGACCAAACCCCTCTATCCTTTCGCTTCATTTTTACAATTTCAGCATATGAACCATTAGGCTGCCGTAGTTTGACTTTCACTTGAGTAGCAGTCGGTGCCCATAGTTTAAATTGGGTATAAGTTTCCGTACATTTTGCCCCAAGATCATCCCCATCGTAATAATATTTGTTATCGAATAATTCTGTACGAATCACTGCACCTATTTGTAGATCTGTTTTACCACCATGCTCATCCAATATCCAATATACTTTTCCAAAACTAATTTCATGTGCAAGCTGACAAACATATTTATTATTATTTTCGATTCGTCTTTTCTCGAGTATCTTTAGGGGCTGTGTCTGAATTCCATCACTTATCGAAAATGTTGCAGACACACCTTGGTGATATGAAAGAGGAAGAAGAATCGCAATGATCTTCATCTCATCCAAGTAGGCAAGAAAATTTCGTTCACTGGAAATCATTCGAATCCCTCTCTTTCAAACCAAATTCCTGTAAATTTTGTTTTCCTGTCAGAATTTTTAATGCCTTTGATTTGAGCTGTATCTTTATCGGAGTATAACCAATAAACTCCCCATCAGCATGGGCAAAAAGGGGGGCTGATGATTGAATATAAATATCCTTGCCTTTAAACATTTTTACTTCTTTAAAAAGAACATGTTTTCCCCAAAAAACACTAATAAATACTAACAACAGTTTCAGCCTTGATAATTGATGGACAACTGTAATATTAAAAACACCATCATTTGGCTTGGCATCCGGTGCAATCTTCATACCGCCGCCATAAAAGGGTTGATTAGAAACTGTGACAAACCATGTATGTTCAAATATATGCGTTTTACCATCAATTGATAAACGAATTATTGAACGTTTATACGTAAAAAGTTTAATCAATAAAAAATAAACATATACTAGCCTTCCCAAGGATAGGCTATTTAAGACGGATTTAATCTTTGAACGATTCACATCATATGAAATCAGTGCATCAAATCCAACACCCATATTGTTTATAAAATAGCAAGCTGTTTGATTCCCACTATCGATTTTCCCAATATCAACGCCGGCTTCCTTTTGCATTAAACGGAGTAAAGCATTAAGGGCCTGCTTCGGTTTAGAAGGAATTTCAAATCCTCTCGAAAAATCATTTCCTGAACCTCCCGGAATAAATCCAAGAGTGATATTATTATAGTTTACAACTCCATTCATCACTTCATGCATGGTTCCATCACCGCCAAGTGCAACGATGATGGTGTGCTCCTCACTACGCTCCGCAATTTGCGATGCAAGTGTTTTTGCATGTCCAGGGGAATTCGTAAAAAACGCCATATAGGGTAATTGCTCGAGTTTTAATTGGCTCTCAATCTTACTCCAGATTTTTTTACAGGTCCCGTTTCCTGCCTTGGGATTAATAATAAAGTAGATGGTTTTCATACCGAATCAACCTTTTTATTTTTTTAGAGAGAATACTTTCTTCACTTCATATTTTGGTGTTTTCTCTAAATGGGTTTGAAATAAAACCACTTCACTCGCTAAAAATGCAAGGGGGTTCGGCTGTAGTTCCTGCCAAACATCAAGTCTTTCATGATGAAAGGGTTCATCCCCTGTCCATTTCCTTGCAAGAGTGATATGGGGACGAAACGGTCTTGTTTCAAGTTGAAAACCTGCATCTTCACATGCTGTAAATACTTTTTTTCTAACGAATTGAAGTTCATCACTTTTTAACGTATCCGCCCAAAAGATACGGGGAGATTCTTTACGTCCAAAAATTCCAAGTTGGTTAATCTGCAGTGAAAAAGAAGGGTTTCCCTTTAGTTCTGTTCTGACGTTTTCTAATGATTTTTCAAGTTGATCTGAAGGTGCAAATCCTAAAAAGGCTAAGGTAATATGCAAATCTTCATGATGGACCCAGCGGTTAAAAGGAAGGGACTGTTGTAATTTTTCACAATGGTCTTTCATGATTAATTTTATTTCTTTTGGAATTGGAACAGCGTAAAAAAAATGAGTTTGATGGTTCATCTCTAAACCTTCCTTTACTTAATTTTAGTCGATTTTTATCCATTTGTATCTAAAAACAAAATCCAAAGGTTTCCGATATTTTTTACATTATTTAAGTATTTATTATTAAAAAAAAAGGCTCTGTTAAACTTTGTTGTTGATTTCCGCTCCAATCAACACTGTTCAAAAATCAACTTAAAAAAAAGACGTTCAGCAGAGGTTTGCTGATACGTCTTTACTTTTTTTGCTTTATTCTTCTTTTGCGAGTTCATAGATTGCTTGTGCGTAGATGGCTGTAGCTTTGAATAAATCCTCGAGATCAATATATTCATCCTTTTGGTGTGCTACATCCGGTCTTCCCGGAAATAATGGGCCAAAGGCTACGCCTGACTTAAGAGAACGTGCATAGGTTCCACCGCCGATTGCCAGCAGTTCCGCTTTCTCGCCCGTTTGTTCTTCATAAACCTTCTTTAACGTCTGAATCAAGAAATCCTTTTCATCAACATGATGTGGTTTAGAATCCGAAAAGTTTTCAATCGTAAAACCTTCGTTTTTCAACAGTGCGTCTAGTTTTTCTTTTGTTTCCTCCATCTTATTGGTAACAGGGTATCTGCATGTCATTCCAATTTTCCCACCGGACTCTTTTGTATAAGAAAACTTACCAGGATTGATGGTTAATTCTCCTGAAATATCATCCGAAAAAGCAACTCCTAAATGAACTCCCCTTGAATCATCAAAAAAATAACGGGAAACAAATTGAAAATATTGGGCTGCTTTTCGATCTAAATTGAGCTTTGAAAGAAACTCTGATAAGAATAGACCGGCATTTTTACCGTTCCTTGGCTCCATTCCATGAGCAGAAACTCCTTTTACCTCTAATGTAAGCTTTTGACTTTCTTCTGAATATTGATGATCGAGTTTATATTGGTTCATAAAATTTGTAAACATTTCAGTGATCTCAGCCTGATTCTCTTTGATCTGAATCACTGCCTTTGCATAATCAGGAACCATATTATATCTTTTCCCTGAAAGAAAGGTTTGAACCTCAACATTTGCATCTATATTACCCTGATCCGTCCCTATTTGAACCATATCAAAGTCGGAAATTCCCTTTTCTGCGTTGATAATCGGAAAGTCAGCATCCGGAGCGAAGCCAAGGGAAGGCATTTCTTCATGCTTAAAGTAATGTTCCACACAGCGCCAATTACTTTCCTCATCCGTGCCAATAATCATTCGTACCCGTTTCTTCAACGGCAGACCAAGTTCCTTCACAATTTTCATGGCATAATACGCTGCCATTGTCGGTCCTTTATCATCAATCGCTCCCCGCGCATAGATTCTTCCATCTCGAACTTCAGCAGCATAAGGATTACTTGTCCAGCCGTCCCCCTCGGGAACAACATCGACATGGCAAAGAATTCCCAGCAAATCCCTTCCCTCTCCAAACTCCAGGTGTCCAGCTAGATTTCCAACATTTTTAGGGATAAATCCATCCTTCTCCCCTAGAGTCAGCATGTAATCTAATGCCTCTTTCACCCCTTTACCAAGCGGGGCATCCTGCGTAGCATTTTCTTCATCTAATAAGCTTTTGATATGTAATAGCCCCTGTGCATCTTTGAGCAGTGCCTCTTTTCTTTTTTCCACCTCAATGATCCAATCAATCTTTGTCAATTCAAATGCCTCCTAAAGCAAATATGATACGTAAAGCCAATATTATTATTGCAAATATCTTACCAATTTTCATAACAAAAGCGAAATCCATTATTATTTTTAATTATTGGCTATATTAAAATTCTTGTTGAATGTTGTAACAATGTTGATTGGAGCGGAAGGAGCGAAGACTCCTGCGGGAGGACGGGGCAGGGGAGACCCCACAGGCGCATCAGCGCCGAGGAGGCTCCCCTGACCGCCCGCGGAAAGCGAAGCGCCTGGAGCGGAAATCAACAGACAAGTTAAAAACAGACTTGCTATAAATAATTTACAAAAAATTCAATTAATTTATCATATTTCTAGCTTGATTCCCCATATTCTATACTAAGAGAATTTAAAGGAGGGAGAGTAACCACTATCTTTTAATAAAAAGATTATTTTGCAAAATGATGTATAATGGTGGAAATTTTCAGAAATTGTGGGTACAATAAGGTTAGATGTATGACATCTAAGTGTCCACTTAAACGTCCATGCAAAGGAGATGTCTGCGGAAAAGAAACTACATATTCTTGAAGAATAATTCTTCAAAGAGGCTGTCGGTAGAGGGAATTCGCCATAGGTTTGAAAAAAGGATAGGGAGTGGTTCTTTGAAACCTTCAACTAACCGGATGTTAAACCGCATCAAATGTATCTACATGTTTATTCGCAATAATGGCACTGTGACAACGCAGGAACTTGTAGAGGAATTTGGTATCACTCCTCGCACCATACAACGAGATTTAAATGTCTTAGCCTATAATGACTTGGTCATAAGCCCAAGCCGCGGAAAATGGACCACCACAGAAAAAAAAGTGAAAATGACATCTTAAACAGTTTATTAATGAATAAAAAAATAATGAAAAAATAGCATGCGATGAGTTCGCATGCTATTTTTTGTGCAATTTACTATATGTCCTTTTAAGTAAAAAAATTCTTCCACTTACCTTTTAACGTCAGCATGTAAAAAATCCACACCCGTTATTGCTTTAAATTCCTGGTCATTTATAATGCCCAGCATTTTAAAAAGGAAAGAATATTTTAAGATTTTTTTATGGATCCGCGGGGTCGAATTCATTTCTATCACCCTCCAATTTTACTATTATTTTATTCGTGAAATCTAAAAAGTTTCCTTTAGGCAAAAAAATTCTTAAAGTGAAATTCTTTATCATTATGGCAAAGATATCAGACTATACTTGATTTATAAACTTTTAAAATATATTATATTAATATAAAATTCTTTAACGCATAAAAGCGTTTAAGCACAAAAGAAAATTCGTTGTATATAGAAGGGTAGGAGCATTTTGGAAAAAAATCATCAAGGATTAAAAAGAGGGTTATTACCGCGGCATGTTCAGTTTATTGCCTTAGCTGGAATGATTGGGACCGGAATTTTCAAAGGAAGTTCAGATACATTAAATATCGCTGGTCCAGGTGTCGTATTAACATATTTTATTGGCGGAATATTATTGTTAATCATTATGGCAGCATTAGGGGAAATGGCAGTTTCCTATCCAAACTTAAACGTACAGCTTTTGGTTAATAAAGCATTTGGATTCAAAGTTTCGTTCATTGTTGGTTGGCTTTATTGGATTAACTGGATCATTGTTACCGTTGTTGAGTTGCTCGCTGCGGGAAGTTTCCTGCAATTCTGGTTCCCTTCTGCACCATTATGGCTGTTAAGTCTTTTTTGTGGATTATTGATTGTGGGAATTAATTTATTTCAAGTTAAATACTATGGAGAACTTGAATTTTGGTTTGCAGGAATCAAAATTTTTGCCTTAACGACTTTTATTATTTTAGGTGTATTAATCCTGGCAGGAATAATCCCCAGCTCCATTCATAACCCGCTTTCCAATTATACGGCTTATGGCGGCTTTTTCCCGAATGGTTTTCATGGAGTGGCCAGCGCGTTCTTAGTTGTTATGTTTTCCTACGGCGGAGCTGAATTAATCGGGGTAGCTGTTACGGAAACAAAGGATACTGAAAAGGTTTTACCAAAGATCATTAAAGGGGCCGTATGGCGTGTCATTATCTTTTATATCTTTCCAATCCTTATCATTTGTGGAATGATACCATGGAACAAGGTATCAGGTGTAGATAGTCCTTTTGTCCAGGTATTGAGTATTACCGGGCTGCCAGGTGCCGCACATATTATGAACTTTGTACTCTTAACTGCGGTTCTTTCAGCAGCCAATTCCGGAATTTATGCTACATCAAGAACCTTATTTTCAATGGCACAAAGCGGTGTAGCACCGAAAATTCTATTAAAAATTTCCAAAAATGGAACCCCGATAGCAGGGATTTTGATTACAAGTGCATGGATTTTAGTCGGAATCTTTTTAGCCTATATTACCCCTGACCAGGTAATTAGTTACTTAATGACGATACCAGGGTTTACTGTGATGTTAATTTGGATTAGTATCTGTGCAGCTCAGTTAAAGCTAAGACCACATTATAAAAACAAACCATTTTTCAGGGTAAAAGGGTTCCCATTTACTACTATTTTTGCGATTGTTTCTTTAAGTGTCATTTTTATTGGATTTCTCTTAAATTCAAATAATCTTATAGGATCAACTGTTTGTTTGGTAATCATGGCTATTTTGATTGTTCTTTCTTTTACTGTTCGAAAAATGAATTAGCAATAACAAGCCGGTAAGCTAGGTTACTAGCCCTATCCAGACTCAAAAAAGTGGCGGACGCTTCACCTTAAACAAAAAAGTGATACCCATTTGTGTGAGGGTATCACTTTTTTCTATTCTTCAGACTTGATTCCCCCGGTAGGTCCCGATAAATCACGGTTATCGGGCTCATCGGATTCCACAAAACGCCTGAGTGCCGAAAGTTTGTTTTCCCAAAAGATTTCAAAATATTGGAGCCAGTCCTTTAATTCAAATAATGGCTCAGGTTCAAGCTTGTACCGTGTTTCTCTTCCGACCTTTCGCTCCTTAACCAGACCTGCATCAGCTAAAACTTTTAAGTGCTTGGAAACGGCGGTACGGCTAATTGGGAATTGATCACTTATATCTTTAACAGGCATTTCTTGCTGGCTTAAAAGTTTTAGCAGCCTTCGGCGAGTTGGGTCAGCGATGGCTTGAAAGACATCATGTTTGGCCGAAGAAGCTTCCATTTATGCTTCAACATATCCTTGTAATTTTTTAACAAGACCTGCCCAGCCTTGGTTCATATTTTCACGGATTGGAGTATGCGGTGCACCAAATTCGGTTACCTTATTCGCATCCCATCCGCCATGGATTAAAGTAAATTCAGTTTTACCCTCTAACTCTTTTAATTCAAATGTAAGGCTCCAATCCTTTCCCCAATTAAAAGAAAGACGATTAGGCGGGTCGACTAGTGTAACCTTACAAGGGGACATCCCAAACTGTCCGGCATTCAAATGAAATTCATGGCCTTCTACCGGCTCCATATCGTTCGGCATGAACCATGCAGCAAGCCCTTCTGAGGTTGCAACAGCGGCCCATACTTTATCAATGGGAGCATTGTAGATTTCGGTATATCTGATATCCTGTAGTGTTTCATTCGTCATTTTAAAAAGTCCTCCTCATAATGTTCCAATTTTAATAATAAATTTATACAAATAAATAAGAAACCATTTGGTTTCACATTTAGAATATATAACACCTTTTGGTTTCATGTCAATTATTTTTTTATAAAAAAGGCAACTCTACAATTAGTAAAGTCACCTTAATAGACCTGTTTCATTCAATAATTGGTTTTATTAAAAACTTAATAAAAATCAATTTCCCGGACTGCCTGCCGCTGCTCCATTACTTCTTCTTCTTTTTTGAATGGCATTGACTCCCATTATAACCGCAATTAATTCCTCTGAACGGAGTTTTTCATTAAAATTAGTTAATTGAAAAGCTGGGGAGGCAAAAATTCCGCTTACTTTTTCAAATTTGGCTATTTGGTTCGATTGTTCATCAAATACCTCATATTTACGGGAGAAAGCCTCTGCTTCAATTATATAAACACCTCGATCAAAGGCATTATATTCATATTTTTTAGCAAAGAAGGTTAGCTTTTGTTTAAGGATCCCCATTTCTTGCTCGCTGTCGTCTAAAATTCTCCACTTATTGCTAAACAAACCAAATCTACCACTAATAATTTTTTTCCCATCCCCATCTATTACGTCAATACTAGAAGAAAAGGCGCTCCTGAGATCCAATTCCCCTACCTTCTCTTTTAAACTATTGTAAATCTCCGTCCTGCCAGACGAAAAAAAATTATCTTTAAAATAAAGCGAATCCTTGTTCATTCTGCCACTCCTCGTAACTTTTTCTGTCTACCAATATTACGTTAAATTTTGGAAAAAGTTTCAAATAGGAGAGAGAAGCTTGAATTCTGCACTTTCTGCACTGAACATTTGTCAAATGGATAATTTCCAAAAAACAAAGAGCCTAGAGTTAGTTTCTAAGCTCTTTGTTGGTTATTGGACAATATTTTTCCCATAAAAGATTTCGTCCATTTCCATTTTAATTCTTTCGGTGATTTCAATGTGTTCGTCAGGGGATAACTTGTCCTTTGTGTAACCAAATAAGTAATTATTTAAATCAAATTCCCGCAGCTTACATTTTGTGTGGAAAATATGCTCTTGATAAACATTTACATCAATCATATCAAACATTTCGCCAACATCTTCAGGAATATAATTTTGAATCGAACTGATTTCATGATCAATAAATAACTTATGGCCACTTTTATCCCTAGTAAATCCGCGAACGCGATAATCAACAATCATTACATCTGTCTCAAACGACCGGATTAAATAATGCAGTGCCTTAAGCGGTGAAATTTCTCCGCAGGTAGAAACATCAATATCTGCCCTAAAGGTACTAATGCCTTCATCTGGATGATATTCCGGGTATGTATGAACGGTAATATGACTTTTATCCAATTGCATGACGACTGATTCCGGCAACGGCCCAGGAGATTCCTCAAAGGATTCAGATGGCGCGTGCTCAACTGGACCTTCTGATACTAATAGAGTCACACTTGCTCCTGCCGGCTCAAAATCCTGACTGGCTATATTTAAGACATGGGCTCCAATGATGTCAGATACATGCTTTAACATTTTGGTTAATCGGTCCGCACTGTACTCCTCATCAATATATTGCAAATAGGCCTCACGTTCTTCTTTCGTTCTTGTATAACAAATATCATACATATTAAAGCTAAGTGATTTTGTCAGGTTATTAAAGCCATGTAACTCAATCCGCTGCTCATGTGTTAGCTTCATGGTATACTTTCCCCCTTTTCAAAAATCCAAGTAAATATTTATAGATTACCCACTGTGTAATCATGTTATTTGCAAATATTGTTCATTTGTTTTTTTTATCATAATTCTCCCATTATTGTGGAAAATAATTGAAGATGAGGTGAAAGAATGAAAAAACAAATTTTCATAGTATTTATTTTATTTTTGCTGCTGCCAACCTTTGCAAATGCAGAACCAATTGAGGCTCATATAAAAATGGCCTATATCAAAGATGGCTTCCTTTGGACAATGATGAATGGCAAGAAAGAGAAACAAACGAAAGAACCGGATATTTTCCCTTATGCCCCACAATGGTCGCATGATGGAAAGTGGATTTTATACCAAATCGAAACGAAAGAAAAAGCTAGCTCGGCCCCTGAACATAGTACAGAAATATGGGTTTATAATATCGAAACGAAAAAGCATAAAAGGATTACCTTGAATGGCACGAACCCGAAATGGTCACCTGTCGAAAATTTGGTAGCCTTTAAAAGCGGTGGCGTGTTAAATATCTCAGATCTTGATCATTTTTATAATATTGCTTTAGGAGTCGGGGATTATAATTGGTTCCCTGATGGCCGTTCCTTAATTACCTCCTCAAGTGCATCATTACGCCCTGACGGATGGACAAATCCAATCCTTTATAAAATAACACTGGAAAAGAATTTAAAAAAGATTACAAGCTTAACTAAACACGTAAAGCCTTTTTATACAATCCCGAAAGAATTGAAGAAAGGCAATGTCAGTATTATTGCAATTGATGGAACTGATTTTCAGTTTTCTCCTGATGGCAAGTGGATTTCTTTTATTGTTGGGCCAACAGCGTCGTGGTCAATGGACAGTAATATGGTTTGTGTTCTTTCTTCAGATGGAAAGAATTTCGAGGTCTTAGATGAGGTCATCCTTGGAGTGGATCATCCACAGTGGGCATTACATAAAGATTTAATTGGTTATATTGCCGGCGGCGGAAGAATTGTTTTTGGTTTCAAAAATAAAAACATGAAGGTCACGGAACTTCCAGCTTACAATACTCTCAGCATGACACCCGCGCATTTTGCCGAATTGGGATTCGGATGGAAGGATGACAATGCACTTTACGTTTCAAGGGTAAAAGAAAAAGAGTGGTCAAATGAAGCAAGTAAACGCCCCGATCCATCATTATTTTTAATCAATATTAATGATCAGAAGCAGACTCAGATTACTCATCCACCAGCAGGCCTGGGGGATTACAGCCCGGTTTATATTCCTTCTGTCAGCAAGGTAACTTGGTTGCGAAAAAAAGATATTGCATCTGCTGAGGAGAATTTATGGATTGCAAATCAGGATGGAAAAAATGCAAAGCTATGGATTAAAAATATCGGCGGTTATTCGTTTTACGAAAATCAAAAAGATTAGCACTCAATGGAAAAAGCAGCCATACTTCTGGCTGCTTTTTCATTGCTTTATTCTATTTCACTTGAAACTCCATCAATAACTCCACTTCTTCCTCCGTTAGTTCGCGATATTCACCAAGTTCGAGTGTCTCATCCAGAGCCAACGGCCCCATCGAAATTCGCTGAAGGTATACGACCTTTTTCCCAACCGCTTCGAACATTCTTTTTACTTGATGAAATTTTCCTTCGGTAATCGTAAGTTCAATATCAGAACGAAGCCCTGATTTTAGAATCTTTAACTCGCCGGGCTTTGTTTTATAGCCATCATCAAGTGTGACCCCGTCTGCAAAAGCACGGACATCTTCCTCCGTTACCTCTTGGTCAATTACCGCAAAGTAAGTCTTTGGGACATGCTTTTTAGGAGAAAGTAAGCGATGGGCCAACTGACCATCATTCGTAATCAAAAGCAGACCTTCCGTATCCTTGTCCAGCCTGCCGACTGGAAAGGGTTCATACACTTGATCCTCAAGCTCCAATAGGTCAATAACCGTCTCACAGGAATTATCCTCAGTAGCTGATAAAACCCCTTGCGGTTTGTTCATCATCAAATAAATAAACTCTTTATATTCAATCACTTCACCGTTTAGTGTCACGGTTTCTTGATTAGGCTCCACATGCTGTTTGGCATCTTTTACAACCACATCATTCACTTTTACGGCACCGCTTTTCAGAAGCTGTTTTACTTCTTTACGGCTCCCATATCCAATATTTGCCAGCATTTTATCGATTCTCATCGCTTACACCCCTTTTGAGAAGGTTTTTAAACTCTTAAATGCAGCTTTTGCTTTATCCGGTCAACGCGGTCCCCAAATAACCGGTTGATCAATCCTGATTTTAAACCAAGATAAAAATAGATTGCTGCTCCCACAGCTGCCGTAATGACAATGATAATAAGAGATTGCCCTTTAGAAGCAGGTGATAGGAATAACGTCAATAACCGATAAACGATTTCACAACCTGCCCACATGCAGCCGGCAAAAATGAAAATTAGTAAGCTTCTCCGAAAGACAAGCCGATACTGAAACTCTACAAATTTTTTAATTACGAATAAATTAATCGAAATGGCTGCCATGTATCCAAGAGTAGTTGCCAGTACTGCCCCTTGTGGTCCCCACTTTTGTATTAGTGGAATATTTAATGATAATTTTATCAGTAATCCTACCAGCAAGGTTAAAACAGTAAATCGTTGTTCATTAATCCCTTGTAAAACGGAGGCCGTTACATAGTACAAGGAAAACAAGATCGCCACAGGAGCATATGCCCTTAATACTTCCACTCCCAGCATTTTATGCTCATAGAATACGGTATAAACAGGCTCAGCCAGTAAAGAAAGTCCAATGGCTGCCGGCAAAGTTAAATAAAGAAGTACCTGAAATGCTTGATTTAATTGGTGATTCAATCCACTTCGGTCTTTCTCAACGAATGCTTTCGTGATACTTGGCACCAGTGCCAACGAAAATCCAGTTGCAAGTGAAACTGGAATGATGACAATCTTATGAGATTCAAAGTTTAAAATGGAGAAGGCATTTTTAGCATACTCCGTTGCCCCTAATGCACGGTAAAAGGTAAATTGATCGATCGCCTGGAATAACGGATTGTTGATTCCTACAAATACAAATGGGGCTGCATAAAGAACGATTTCTTTATAAATTTCTTTTAACGAGATATTGATGGTTCCTTTATCATGGATGAGAAGTTCATCCAAATAATGTTTTCTCTTATACCAATACCAAAATAACATCAATAGGCTTCCGATAGCTCCAACAAAAGCAGCAAAGGTTGCAACACTTACCGCTTGAACGGTGCTGCCATTTAACCAATGCAAGACAACATATGCACCTGCAAGTGTAAAGGTAATCCGGACAATTTGCTCAATTACCTGCGAAACAGCGGAAGGCCCCATCGATTGATGGCCTTGGAAAAATCCGCGGATTAAACTCATAAACGGAACGACGATCAAGGCAAAGCTTACTGCCCTAATAACCGTTGTGATATCCTTTAAACTTGAACCGACATCCTCATTTTTCGTAAACATCATTTCTGCGAAAAGCGGGGCAGAAAAATAGAGGATTAAGAACGAGACAAATCCGGTCGACAGCATAATTACTAAGCCCGATTTAAATAACTTGCGGCCAACAGCGTATTCTTCAAGAGCATTGTATTTGGAAATGAACTTTGAAACGGCAAGCGGTACCCCAGCTGTTGCAATACTGATAAAAATCGTATATGGAACATACGAGTATTGATAAAGAGCTGTTCCCGAAGACCCGACAATTTGATAAAAAGGTATGACATAGAATAAGCCAAGAACCTTTGATAAAATCGTTCCAAGGGTTAATATAAACGTTCCTCTTAAAAGCTTAGACGACATAGAATCCCTTCCTACTTCGAAAAGCGTAAGCGCCTTGTTCAGCCTAAGGCAGCTGCTTGCGGGCCAGACGGTGAAGTCGTTCTTTGACTTCATCGGCTGGCGTGACGCGACCTAGGAAAAAAGCAGTTCATTTTTTCCCTCGAGGAGCTAGGCGCTGGAGCTAGACAGTATTCATGTTAAAATTTTAAAATGTGTTCTTTCTCAAAGTTAATTCGACTTTTTTTGCACACTATAGTAGTTTACAACTGTTTTCCCTTTGACGCTACTAACAATCATATTAAATTTTTTTGAAATATTGACTTTCCGTTTTCTTTTCAGAAAAAATGGTAAGGTTTATAATAAAACAATGCATTTCAATAGTTTAACCAAAAATTTCTAGGAACATAAAGTTGGTGAGAGAATGGAATTTGATTGTATAGTCATTGGCGGTGGTCCGTCAGGCCTGATGGCAGCGATAGCCGCCGGTGAAAAGGGTGCAAAAGTACTTTTGATTGATAAAGGAGACAAGCTTGGCCGAAAGCTTGCTATTTCCGGGGGAGGACGGTGCAATGTGACAAACCGCCTCCCTGTTGATGAAATTATAAAACATATTCCAGGGAATGGAAAATTTTTATATAGTGCGTTTTCCATTTTTAGTAATGAGGATATTATTGCTTTTTTTGAAAAACTCGGGATAGCCTTAAAAGAGGAAGATCACGGGCGGATGTTTCCGGCGTCGAATAAAGCTCAATCGGTTGTAGATGCTCTCTTGCAAAAATTAGAAGAACTGAAGGTCCGGGTTTTTAAAAATACAGCCGTAAAAGATGTCCTCTATGAAAACGGGCAGGTTTCAGGCGTAATACTGAGGGATGGTCAAAAAATAACCGCAAAATCTGTTGTAATTGCGGTAGGTGGAAAATCTGTTCCCCATACCGGGTCAACTGGAGATGGATACGCATGGGCAGAAAAAGCCGGGCACAAAGTGACCGAGTTGTTCCCGACAGAAGTACCTGTCACTTCAAGCGAAGCGTTTATCCAAAAGAAAACTCTTCAGGGACTTTCCTTAAGGGATATTGAATTAAGTGTTTTAAATCCAAAAAGCAAGCCAATGATATCTCATCGAATGGATATGATTTTTACTCATTTTGGGGTAAGCGGTCCAGCTGTTTTACGCTGCAGCCAATTTGTTGTCAAAGCGATGAAGAAGTGGAATTTAAAAGAGGTAACAATGAACCTAGATGTCCTCCCTGACAAAAAAGAGGAGGCCCTTTTTCAAGAAATTAGTAAGCTGGTAAAAAATGAACCAAAGAAGAGTATCAAAAACACCTTAAAAGGGATGTTGCCAGAGCGATACCTTCTATTTTTACTGGAGAACAATGAGATAGATCCTGCTGCACAGTGTGGGACTGTTTCTCATGAAAAAATTCGTAGTTTTGCAAAAAGCTGCAAGCAATTTACCTTTAAAGTGAATGGCACCCTGCCACTTGAAAAAGCATTTGTCACCGGCGGCGGAGTTTCTGTAAAAGAAATTGAGCCGCAAACGATGGGCTCTAAAATAATGAATGGTTTATATTTTTGTGGGGAAATACTTGATATCCATGGATATACAGGAGGATATAATATTACCTCAGCACTTGTAACAGGAAGGCTTGCCGGTACAAATGCCGCACTTTCTGCAAAAGATAGATCCTGACAAATTATTGTCAGGATCTATATATAATCATCGCAGAAAAACAATAAATTTGTTCCTCCTCTTCATCCTCTGTCATTGCTGCAACATTGTATTTAATATCCAGCAGACTTTTTTCATCTAAACCTTTTAAAAAACGATTCATTTCCTTTTCCAAATCCTTTTCATGCTCCCGGTCAAACAGTTTAACCTGAATCACTTTACTCTCTCCCTTTGTTTTTTCCTATCATTATTTCCCTATTTTCAGAATTTTAAAAATCAGCATCTGCAAAAATTTAAGAATAATTTAAGGTTCAGCTTTTAAACTACTATCAGAAAGAAGGAAAGGAGAAAAGAAATTGGATAAAAAACAAAGAATCTCGTGGGGCGTCAGCTTTGGGAGCTTGGCATTAGTGGCAGGGATGGTATCCTATCTCGGACTATCCAATGGAAATAATAATCAAGCAGCAGTGAGTCAAAACTCTCCGGCTAATCAAAATACAAATCAACAAGCGCAAAATAATCTTGATTCAAGTGGGGATCAGTCGTCAGCTGATTCTGATTCGAGTTCGAATTTTAGTTTTGATGATGATCAAGCATCGCAATATGGGCAAGGGAACAGTGATGATTCTTTTCAGCAAAATCAAGATCAATTTAATGGCGGCGGTCATTCATTTGGGCATCATGATGGCTTTGACACAACAACGGGTGGTACCTGATGTATCAATATCAATTTAACTCCATGAGTACGATGGTGAAAATCTCGATTAACCAAGAAATGTTTGCGAATGATTTGATGCCGATCTATAAGCTTTTCGAACTAATCGAGTCCACCTGCAGCCGATTTAAAGTAGATAGTGAATTATCCCAATTAAATAAACAAATAGGGAAACAAGTAACCGTTTCTTCTGAAATGTTTTCGATACTAACAGATGCTGAACACTATTTTCTTGAAACTTGCGGTGTTTTCAATCCGGGAGTATTAACTTCGCTTGAAAGCAGCGGGTATGTAAAATCAATTGAGTATATTAAAGGACAATCATTTAAATTACCCGGCTTTTCCCCGAATGCCATTCACAATAATAAACCCTTTGTTTTAGACAAGGAGCAGCAATCCGTCATTCTCTTTTCAAAAATTGACTTAGGCGGAATTGCAAAGGGCTGGGTGATTGACCGTGCAGCAGAATTGTTAGAAGAAATAGGATTTGGCTTTATTAATGTCGGCGGTGATATTCGCATTTTTGGAGCATTGCCACGGTCATTAAATATTGGAATTGAGAGTCCATTTGATTTTTCCAACCTGCTCTCCTCCATTCAGATTGAAAGCGGTGCGGTTGCTACCTCAACTACCATGAAAAGAAGATGGAAGTTAAACGAGGAGTGGCAGCATCATTTGATAGATCCTAGGACCGGGCAGCCGTCCGAGAGCAAAATTGTTTCAGCGACCGTTACCGCCCCCACCGCTGTTGAAGCGGATGTATGGGCAAAGACCGTTCTTTTATTAGGAGATAAGGATGGAAAGAGTTTTATCCGCGAAAAAAGAACCCAAGCAGTACTCATTGACCAAGAGGGGAAAATTTGGAGAGGAGGAATTTTCGACGGAAATGTTAAGTAATAGAAAAAAACGATTCCACTTGTGGAATCGTTTATTTGGTTTCACCTGTCCAATTCATCATGCCGCCAATCATATTGCAAACTTTATAGCCTTGTTCCTGCAAGTAGTAACAGACATTTTCACTACGGCGGCTTGAGCGGCAGATGAAGATATATTCTTTATCCTTATCGAAATAATCAAGGTTGGCAGGGATATCTCCCATCCGGATATGCTTTGCACCCGGAATCATTCCCTCAGCAACCTCTTCATCTTCCCTTACGTCAACAAGCTCCAGCTTTTCCCCTTGCTTAAGCTTCGACTTTAATTCTTCTGGAGTAATAATTTGAATTTCTTCCATTTTAGCCATCCCTTCATAAAACATCCTCCAGCATTTTTTTACTGGAGGATGTTCAATTGTATTAGTTTGCCACGATATTGACTAGCTTGCCCGGAACCGTAATGACCTTGCGAACAGTTTTTCCTTCGATTTGTTCCTTCACCCGGTCATCGTCCATGGCGATACCTTCTAACGCTTCTTTACTAGCATCTGTTGGTACCTTTAGTTTTGTTTTCACTTTGCCATTTACTTGGATGACAATTTCAACTTCTTCATCGACAAGCTTTGCTTCATCATATGCTGGCCATGTTTCATAGGAAATTGTACCATTGTGTCCTAACTTTTCCCAAAGTTCCTCTGCAATATGCGGGCAGACTGGAGAAAGTAATTTTACAAAGCCTTCCATATAATCCTTTGGAAGGACCGTTGATTTATAGGCTTCATTGATAAATACCATCATTTGTGAAATAGCCGTATTAAAACGCAAGCCTTCATAATCCTCTGTAACCTTTTTTACAGTTTGATGATAGATTTTTTCCAAATTAGTGGCTTCCTCGTTTGGCTGGATCTTCGGATTTACCTCGCCATTCTCTTCCACTAATAAACGCCAAATCCGATCTAAGAAGCGTCGTGAACCGTCAAGGCCATTCGTTGACCATGCGATTGAAGCATCAAGAGGTCCCATGAACATTTCATATAAGCGAAGTGTATCAGCACCATGGCTATCCACGATATCATCAGGATTGACGACATTTCCTTTAGATTTACTCATTTTTTCGTTGTTTTCGCCTAAAATCATTCCTTGATTAAATAGCTTTTGGAATGGTTCCTTCGTTGGCACAACACCAATATCATATAAAAACTTATGCCAAAAACGAGCGTAAAGTAAGTGAAGCACCGCATGCTCCGCACCGCCAATATAGGTATCAACCGGAAGCCAATGTTTTAATTTTTCTTCAGAAGCAAGTGCCTGATTATTTTTTGGATCAATATATCGTAAATAATACCAGCAGCTTCCTGCCCATTGCGGCATCGTATTGGTTTCCCGACGGCCCTTTTTACCGGTTTCTGGATCAACCACATTTACCCAGTCATCGATATTAGCAAGTGGTGATTCACCTGTCCCAGAAGGTCGTATTTCCGTTGTTTTTGGAAGCATTAACGGAAGCTCTTCTTCCGACACAGCGGTCATTGCGCCATCTTCCCAATGGATAATTGGAATTGGTTCACCCCAGTAACGTTGACGGCTGAATAACCAGTCACGTAAACGGAAGGTTACTTTCTTAGTTCCAATTCCTTTTTCTTCAAGCCAAGAAATCATCTTTTGAATGGCTTCTGTTTTATCTAAACCATTTAAGAATTCAGAGTTAATATGTTCCCCGTCACCTGTATACGCTTCTTTTTCAATATCACCGCCTGCAACTACTTGCTTAATAGGCAGGTCGAATTGTTTAGCGAATTCGTAGTCCCGTTCATCGTGTGCCGGAACCGCCATAATTGCACCGGTTCCATAGCTTACTAACACATAATCGGCAATCCAGATCGGCATTTTTTCACCATTTACAGGATTTATGGCATAAGCACCTGTAAATACACCTGTTTTCTCTTTTGCAAGATCTGTCCGCTCAAGATCGCTTTTGGTTTTTACTTTATCTAAATAAGCATCCACTGCTGAACGTTGCTCAGCGGTTGTAATTTTATCAACAAAGGCATGTTCTGGGGCAAGCACCGCATAGGTTGCTCCATATAGTGTATCTGGTCTTGTTGTGAACACAGTGAAGGTTTCATCATGTCCGTCAATTTGGAAGGTGACTTCAGCACCTTCAGAGCGGCCAATCCAATTGCGCTGCATTTCTTTCAAACTTTCCGGCCAATCAAGTTCTTCAAGGTCTTCAAGCAAACGGTCAGCATAGGCCGTAATTTTCAACATCCATTGCTTCATTGGACGGCGTTCTACCGGATGTCCTCCGCGTTCGCTTTTTCCATCGATGACTTCTTCATTAGCTAATACGGTTCCAAGTGCCGGACACCAGTTAACCGCCACTTCATCAATATAAGCAAGACCCTTTTCCCATAGTTTCAAGAAAATCCACTGCGTCCATTTATAATATTCAGGATCAGTTGTGTTTACTTCACGATCCCAATCGTAAGAGAAACCTAGTGATTTAATTTGTCTGCGGAACGTGTTAATATTCTGTTCTGTGAATACTGCCGGGTCATTTCCGGTATCCAATGCATATTGTTCGGCAGGTAAACCAAAGGCATCCCAGCCCATTGGGTGAAGAACATTATAGCCCTGCATCCGTTTCGTACGTGAAAGAATATCTGTTGCTGTATAGCCTTCAGGGTGTCCGACATGAAGTCCGGCACCGGAGGGATATGGAAACATATCAAGCGCATAGAATTTTCGTTTATCATACTCTTCGCTTGTTTTGAATGTCTTCTCTTCTTCCCACTTCTTTTGCCACTTCTTTTCGATTTGTTGATGGTCGAAACTCATAAGATTTTCCTCCTTAAAAATAAAAAACCTCTCATCCCCAAACAGGGACGAGAGGATTGTATGTATCTTCCCGCGGTACCACCCACATTAGTGTTAAAACACTCGCTTCATTCTCCTTAACGCGGTAAACGGCAAACATTACTCTTCTTTCGTGCCTGCAACTCCTAGGCGAGTTCATGATGTACCCGATTGACTTTCACCAGCCGTCAACTCTCTAAACGGGCAAGAACCATTACTATTCCTAATCCATGTCTTTCAATATAAAGATATACGGTTATTGTATAAAATTTCCCGGCAATTTGCAAGATAACAAAAGCCTAAATTCAGAATTGCCGCATTCCTTCTCTTTTAAACATAAAAATGGACAAAGTGGTTAAAATACCGCTTTGTCCACTCCATACGGACAAATCCTTAGATTTGTCCACGAACGGTGCCTGTCACCGTTGCGCGGTCATAGATTAGGGTTGTGACGATTGCCACCAAAAATAGCGCGATTAATACGGTAAATAATGTGGACATGCTGTATAAATCGACGATTATTCCGCCTAATAGCGGACCAAGCATTCTGCCGCCGGTGGCAGTGCTATTGACAATTCCTTGGTAAAATCCTTCACGGCCCTTAGGTGATAAGGCAAAAGCAACTGTTGGGACCGCCGGCCAAATAAACATTTCACCGATGGTTAAAATAATCATCCCCATAAGAAACCCAAAAAAAGCATTGGAATTACCAGCTACGACAAAGGAAATAATAAAAATGATGATTCCGGTCACCATCTGTACCTTTAACGAAGTAACCCAGCGTTTTAAAACACTGTTTAAAAGGGGCTGGCCAAGAACGATTAGCGCACCATTTATCGTCCATAATAAACTATATTGTGATAGAGAAATATGGATTTCCTGCGTGTATGAAGCAATCGTCGTTGTCCATTGAACATAGGCTACCCAGCATAGCAAGTAACCAGAACATAGGATAAGTAATGATTTTAAATTCCTTTTGTTTTTTACTTGGATATGCTCTTCTTGCTTTTTCTTTTGTTTTATCGAACTCACATTAATATTCCTATAGCCAAAAACTGCAATGAAGAAAAATATGATATACATAACAGCATTTGCTAGAAAAATTAATTGCATAGAATAATCAGCAACAATTCCGCATAGTGCAGCCCCGACTGCTACACCCAGGTTTTGGGCAACATACACAGCATTAAAAGCTTTTCGACCACCCTCAATCCATACGGAACCTGCCATAGCGTACATGGAAGGAAAAATAATGCCTGTTCCAAGTCCAATGATGGTTAAAAAGATCACATATTCTGGCCAGCCATGCCAAATCGAAAGTCCAATGATGGCAAACACTGAAACCCCAATACCTGCTAAAATTGATTTATAACCCCCATACTTATCAAAAAAACTACCGCCAATTAGGTTACCAATGACACTTGCACCAGAGTTTAACATGAGAACAACTCCTGCCATCGATAAACTTTTTCCTAAATGATCATGAATATAGATTGTATTTAAAGGCCATAAAAAAGAAGAGCCAGTTGAATTCACTGCCATCCCGATAATTAACAGCCATAATGCACGCGGCATGAAAATTCCCCTTTACATATAAATATTTCGAAACCCTACATAAGTGTAGTGTACTTTTACTTAACGCGCAATCCTTTTTCATTGCCTTATTTCGACTGAAAAATCACATATAAAAAACCCCCAACAATTTGTTGAGGGTGAACAGTTAATTAAGAAGACTGTTCCTTTTCTTGATGAAATTTCGATTTTACCGGTTGCCCGCCTGTCTCTTCATATTTCTTTTTTGCCTGTTTCACTAAATCAACATCCTGACCTAACTCCAAATCGTTATTATTGATGCCATTCCTTGTTTTTTGTTCTGGATTTTGCTGTTTCGACCGTTTTTTCACCAAAGTTTCCTCCTCAATGGTTACTCAAGAATTTGTGTATTTTGATAAGGCCCCTGTAAAATCATTGTATTTTGAATCTGTTGCAGCTGTAGTCTCATTCTGTGCAGCTGCTCCCTTTGTTGTCCATTTGCAAATTGTGCCATTTTACAAACATCCTGATAGGTTTGTTCAAGTCCTTGTAAGGCATTCGTATAATCATCGTTATTATAATGTTGTTGAAGGCTGCCTTCCCGATATTGATCCTGGGCAAATCGAATAGCATCCTCACATTGCTGAATTAAATGACTCATTGAATCACGAGTAGCCATCTTAGAACCCCTTTCCTATTGCTATGAACACTGAAGCGCACCGCTTCAATCCTTATTTTGTTCTTGATTTCTTTTCCTATAACAGCAAATAAAATCCATTTGGATAAGCCCATACTTCATGATAAAATTTACTTTATGTGCTTCTTTATAAATTCTTTTATTAGGAGGTTTTCGAATGATTGAAACGAAACCTTTTCCATATGCATTAGATGATAAACGTTACCATACGTGGAATTATCATCTTCGCCACCATTTCGGCCACAAGGTTTTTAAAGTGGCATTAGATGGCGGATTCGATTGCCCAAACCGCGACGGTACGGTGGCTCATGGAGGCTGTACCTTTTGCAGCGCTTCAGGTTCTGGGGACTTCGCCGGAAACCGTGCCGAGACATTAGAAACCCAGTTTCTTGAAATAAAAGAAAAAATGCATACAAAATGGAAAGACGGAAAATATATGGCCTATTTCCAGGCGTTCACGAATACCCATGCACCTGTTGGGGTTCTTCGTGAGAAATATGAAGCGGTACTAAATCAGGAAGGTGTTGTGGGGCTGTCGATTGCCACCCGCCCGGACTGTCTACCGGATGATGTGGTGGAATATCTGGCTGAATTAAATGAAAGAACCTATCTTTGGGTCGAGCTTGGTTTACAGACTGTTCATGAACGGACAGCCATGTTAATTAACCGCGCCCATGATTTTCGATGCTATGTTGAGGGAGTTAACAAATTAAGAAAACATGGGATTCGCATTTGCTCTCATATTATTAATGGCCTGCCGCTTGAAACGAATGAAATGATGATGGAGACTGCCCGTGAGGTCGCAAAACTTGATGTTCAAGGGATTAAAATCCATTTACTTCACCTTTTAAAAGGGACACCAATGGTAAAACAATATGAAAAAGGCATGCTAGAGTTTCTCTCCCAAGAAAACTATATAAGCCTAGTATGCGACCAATTAGAAATTTTACCACCCGAAATGATTGTTCATCGCATTACTGGTGACGGACCAATTGACTTAATGGTTGGACCAATGTGGAGTGTAAATAAATGGGAAGTTTTAAATGCAATTGATGCCGAGCTAAAAAGAAGAAACAGCTGGCAGGGGAAATTTTTTCAAAAGGGGAATATCCAATGAAATTAGAGCGGATTCTTCCTTTTGCAAAACAGTTGCTATCCAAAGCTGTAAAACCTGGTGATATTGCTGTTGATGCAACACTCGGGAACGGACACGATAGCCTATTTTTAGCTGAGCTTGTCGGCGAAAATGGTAAAGTATATGGTTTTGATATCCAAGAAGAAGCCATAGGAGCAAGTAAGGAACGGCTGTCCAAGCATAATATGCTCGAACGGGTAACACTTTTTCGTGAAGGACACGAGAAAATTAAACAAAAAATTCCTGCTGCTGATTACGGAAAAATAACAGGAGCGATTTTTAACCTAGGATATCTACCAGGCAGCGATAAAACGGTTGTCACAAAACCTGGAACGACTATTGCAGCGATTGAGCAACTTTTAGACATAATGGAGCCTGAAGGAATCATTATTCTTGTCATTTATCACGGTCATTCTGAAGGTGCATTCGAACGTGATGCGCTTCTAGAGTATTGCCAAACACTCGACCAAAAGTCTGCACATGTCCTAACGTATCAATTTATCAACCAACAAAATAATCCGCCATTTATTGTGGCGATCGAAAAACGTTAAAAACCAGGCTTGAAAAGGCCTGGTTTTACTTTATCAATCTTGTAGCAAATGATGGCACCCATTTTTGGAAAGAACGATAAGCTAGTCCATTAATAAAAAAGAAGTAGCTAATGATTCCGCCGATTTTTATGATTTCCTTTGCCAATTTCCGAACATTCTTTTGTTTTCTTACTTTACCATCTGATAAATAAATCCCTAACAAACCACGATTAATCAACTGGTGGAATTTCTTGTGAGGAAGATATTCTGTATGACGGTCTGCTTCTAAAACAAAGTGTTTCAACCTTTTAAAGAGCTTTTCCTGATTTTCATAATAGAAACAAAAATTCAAATCTCCGCCCTTAATGTCTTCCTCTTGATCAATAAAATAATCTAATAAAATGTGCAGGCCTTGTATATAAGGAAAATAACCTTTACGGATATTTTCCGCATCCTTCTCCTGGAAATCCTCCCGCATTGCATAGGAAATAAGGCAAAATATCCCAAGTGTAGAACCAGAGCAGGCAGAAAACTCGTACCATTCCATGTCTGGAAGTTGATTTTTATAAAGATTAAACCAATTTTCCAACCTAGGTACCCTCTCTTCTTTTACCACATGCTTGTGAATTTGCAGATCACAATAATAGCGGCAAAGCTCTAGAAGGTATTTCTTGATTAAGTCATAATTTCCCATTTCGTTTAATACCGAACGACATGTTGCTGCCAAATCATTTAAATAATCATCATCGTCCTGGTCTTCACGAAGGCGATAATAATTTTTCCTAGTTGCTTCTATTGATAGTGCATCAGCCATGGATTCGTGAAGGGCGGCAAAATCGTTCGGGTCAAGAGATGTACTTCGATCACAAAGATTGTCCAAATAATCGCTGATGGTTTGATAAGCTACAATAAACTTCACGGCTTTTTTATAATGCTGATTGGCAGTTAGTGCCAGAATAGCACCGCCTTCACAGTGAAACGTTTTATGCTCTATACTGGCAAGTGCCTGGTTTCGTAGCTCTGAATTTGGAATATTTTCTGCGCGTTTTTTCCAATAACCTAATTCTTGGTGAACAGCCGGAATGATTTTACGGTATACGTTTGACATTAGATTAATTGGCATCATCGAAAAACTCATCATTCCACCTCTTTTTTATACAATGTATCCAATTGCTTTCAACTGACTGGTAACAAAGTCTTTTGTGTATTCAAAAACCTCTTCGCGCTCAGGTTCGTTAAAAATCTCATGGTACAATTTTGACCATTCCTTAAATCTCTTTTCTGAAAATGGAGCATGGTTAAACCAATCTTTTACCGCTTTTTTATTAACAATTTTATCATCCCCACCCTGCATTACAAGGATAGGTACATCATGCGTTTTCTCTAAATTCAAAAAAGCAAGTTTCATCGCTGTCGTTAATTCACGATACCACCGGACAGAAACCTTTGTCACATATAGAGTATCATTTACATCGGCATCCCTAACATCCAGATTCCTTGTCGCCATTTCCACCGTTAAACCGGAATTGATGCGAAAGGAAGGGAAAACAAGATTCAAACCATACGAGAGAAACTCTAAAAACTTGGATGGCTTTTGGACAAGACCAAGGCAAGGTGAAGAAAGAATCACACCAGCTAAATTCATTCTCTCTTCCTGCATGAGCCGAATCGAAATTAAACCGCCCATGCTGTGACCAAGTAAAAACACAGGCAGATTGTAGCGATAGGCAGCCTGGACCCAGTCCTTCACTTCTAGTATGTATTCATCAAAGGAATCAATGTGGCCCCTGCTGGTTCTAGTGGTCATGCCTTGACCGGGAAGATCGGCCATGATGACATGAAAGCCTGATGTTCTCCACATTTCAATCAGCCAACCATAGCGGCGATGATGTTCCATGGCCCCATGAACCATCACAATAATCGCCTTAGCCTCCCCTTCTGCTTCCCACTTCCACATTTTCCTTCCTCCTTAGAAACCGCAAGCGCTGCGCGCTAGAACGAAACAATAGCCAAAATATTAGAACCCTAGTCATAATTATTATATTATTTTAACATAAGTTACAAAAATGACATGCATTTAATGAGAGGCGTTCAAATACTTTTTATTTCTTCCTCATTTTCGGTAAAATAAAACCATCACCTAGAAAGGGGAAAAATGAATGATTTATCCTTTTAAAAATAAATACCCGCAAATTGCTGATTCAGCATTCATTGCTGACTATGTCACCATCACCGGTGATGTTACCATCGGGGAAGAATCGGGAGTGTGGTTTAACACATCCATTCGCGGGGACGTAGCACCTACCATTATTGGTAATAAGGTAAACATTCAGGACAATTCCGTCCTGCACCAGAGTCCAAATAATCCGCTCATTTTAGAAGATGAAGTAACCGTTGGTCATCAAGTCGTTTTACATAGTTGCATTATTCGAAAAAAGGCCTTAATCGGGATGGGTTCAATTATTCTAGATCAGGCTGAAATTGGGGAGGGTGCATTTATTGGTGCTGGCAGTCTTGTCCCGCAAGGTAAAAAAATCCCGCCAAATACATTAGCATTTGGCAGACCCGCAAAGGTCATTCGCGAACTAAATGCTGAAGATATTAAAGACATGGAAAGAATCATTCGGGAATACGCAGAAAAGGCTCAGTATTATAAATCACTGCAAACAAAAAACTAAGGGGGGATGGTATGTCCCTTAGTTTTTTAATACTTCCGGCTCTCTTGTAAACTCCCGTTGAAATGAGTACTTTTCTTCAATATAAACCTGATGCCAAATCATGAACATAAGCACGGTCCAAATTTTCCGGCTGTAATCACCTTTACCCTGACAATGCTCATCTAATAACTTCAATAAATAGCTTTTATTGATTAAATGATCGGTCCCGCTTTCACGGATAGTAGATTTCGCCCATTCATTCATTTCATCCTTCAGCCAATGGCGAATCGGCACAGGAAACCCCAGCTTTTTTCGATCTAATACATGATCCGGCACAATACCCTCTACTGCTTTTCTTAAAATATACTTTGTTGTTCCATTTGCTGTTTTTAGACTATCAGGTATTTTGGAAGCAACTGCAAAAACCGACTTGTCTAAAAAGGGAACACGTAACTCTAAGGAATGGGCCATCGTCATTTTATCGGCCTTCAATAAAATATCTCCCCGCAGCCATGTATGAATATCAATAAACTGCATGCGGTTAACAGGGGCATACCCAAATGATTCTTGATAAAAAGGTTTAGTAATCTCCGTATAATTCAAACCTTCTTGATAAACATTCAGCAACTCCCGCTTCTGTTCTTCCGTAAACATTTTGGCATTCCCAATATAGCGTTCCTCCATTGGTGTTACCCCGCGTTCAATAAAGCTTTTCCCTTTTGTACCTTCCGGCATAACGGAGGACATCCATTTTAAGAATAATTTCACCACTCTTGGAACTTTATTAAAAACCTCCAGTGATTGCGGTTCTCGGTATATATTATATCCACCAAAAAGCTCATCCGCTCCTTCACCGGAGAGAACCACCGTCACATGCTTGCGCGCTTCACGAGCAACGAAATACAGAGGAACACAGGCCGGGTCGGCAAGAGGGTCGTCCATATGCCACATAATTTTGGGGAGTTCAGCCATGTATTCCTCAGGTGGAATCACATAACTGATATTTTCAACCCCAAGTTTATCTGCCGTTTCCTTGGCAACATCAATTTCACTGAATCCATTTCGTTCAAACCCAACTGAAAACGTCTTAATTGCCGGGTGAAATTCCCTTGCTAATGAGACAATAATAGACGAATCAATCCCTCCTGATAGAAAGGAACCGACTGGAACATCACTGCGCATATGAATTTTTACCGATTCAGTTAGTACATCCTTAATTTCTTTTATCAGATCCGACTCCGATCGGGTAATAGGATGAAACTTCGCTTTCCAGTACCTTTTTATTTCCATCGGATTTCCAATTCTTTTTGTGAAAAAATGTCCAGGCTCTAATTTTTTAATTCCTTCCGATAAGGTTTCCGGTTCTGGGACAAATTGATAGGTAAAATAGTGCTGCAAGGCATTATAGTTCAGAACCTCATTTTTACATGCAAGCAAAATACTCTTTTTCTCGGAAGCAAAGAAGGTTCTTCCATTCTCTTCAAAATAGAAAAATGGCTTAATGCCAAAGGGATCCCGTGCTCCAAAAATCCGCTGTTCCTGTTTGTCCCAAATAATAAAGGCAAACATACCACGAAGTTTTTCAACAGCTTGCTCTTTTAAATGACTGTAAAGAGCAACAATGACCTCCGTGTCAGAACTTGTGGCAAATTCCATTCCTTCCAATAAAAGCTCTTCACGTAATTCAACATAGTTATATACTTCACCATTAAAAATAATCCAATAACGTTCATTTTCAAATGTTAATGGCTGGTGCCCACTCTCAATATCAATGATACTTAAGCGGCGAAACCCAAATTGAACATATTCATCATGATAAAACCCATCATCGTCGGGTCCACGATGGGTAATGATATCATTCATCGTTTTAAATTGCTGTTTTTGTTCGTCCCGATAAACCTTTGGCTGATCATGGACACAGCCAATAAATCCGCACATCGTATCTCACCTGCTTCAATTAAAAAATAGATATTATCCAGTTTTCACCTGTTTAGGGTGACTTAAACATCCTATTCTTCTAACCGTTTATGTATGTGACGAAAAAAAAGAGAGTTACACTGTTATGTAACTCTCTTACTGGAAATGCTTATTGATTTGCTTGTTCGCGAAGGGCGTCAGCTTTGTCTGTACGCTCCCAAGGAAGATCAACATCTGTACGTCCGAAATGTCCGTAAGCTGCTGTTTGTTTGTAAATTGGGCGGCGAAGGTCAAGCATATTGATAATGCCTGCAGGGCGAAGGTCAAAGTTTTTACTTACTAATTCAACCAAAATCTCTTCGTTTACCTTACCTGTACCAAATGTATCTACGGAAATGGACACCGGTCTTGCTACACCAATAGCATAAGCAAGCTGTACTTCACATTTTTCAGCAAGTCCTGCAGCAACAATATTTTTTGCTACATAACGTGCTGCATAGGCAGCAGAACGGTCAACCTTTGTAGGATCCTTACCGGAGAATGCACCACCGCCATGACGAGCATAGCCACCGTAAGTATCAACAATAATTTTACGACCAGTTAGACCTGCATCTCCTTGAGGTCCGCCAATAACGAAACGGCCAGTAGGGTTAATGAAATATTTAGTATTTTCATCAATTAGTTCTTTTGGTACAACCGGATTAATTACATATTCCTTTAAATTACGCTGAATTTGCTCAAGAGCAATTTCAGGATGATGCTGAGTTGAAATAACAATCGTATCAATCCGAACTGGTTTATCATTTTCATCATATTCAACCGTTACTTGAGTTTTTCCATCTGGACGAAGGTATGGAAGAATCTCCTCTTTACGAACTTCAGTTAAACGGCGTGCTAGCTTATGAGCAAGTGAAATTGGAAGCGGCATAAGTTCTTTTGTCTCATTACAAGCAAATCCAAACATTAAGCCTTGGTCTCCTGCGCCAATTGCTTCAATTTGTTCATCAGACATTTGACCTTCACGTGCTTCAAGTGCCTGATCAACCCCCATTGCAATGTCAGGTGATTGTTCATCAATTGAGGTTAATACCGCACAGGTTTCGGAGTCGAAGCCATATTTTGCACGGTTATAACCAATCCCTTTAATGGTTTCACGAACGATTTTTGGAATGTCCACATAAGTAGAAGTGGTGATTTCACCGGCAACAAGGACTAATCCTGTTGTAACTGAAGTTTCAGCTGCAACACGTGCATTAGCATCCTTTGCTAAAATGGCATCTAAAATGGAATCAGAAATTTGGTCACAGATTTTATCAGGATGACCTTCGGTTACTGATTCAGAAGTAAACAAACGGCGTTTTGTTGACAATCTGAATTCCTCCTAAATTTATTATATGAGGTTATCTGTGCTGGCTTTTAAACCTTTTCCATTTAACCTCGGGCTGATACGGTACTCATTCCCTTAGTAGTATGAAATAAATACGGGCTTTTTATGAGAAAAACAAGCCCTTTGTACATTTTCAAGGGTAGAAATAAAAGATTACTGCACCAAAACAAAAAACCTTTCCATTTGAGGAAAGGTCAAGAGCATACTGTTTCCGCGCCTTTCACTCTTATCGTTCAAGGTCTAGCCTTGCTTCAGGTTTAGCACCTTTGCTAAGAAAATGACCAGTTTAAAAAGGAATATCCTTTTGTCGACTGCTTTCCTGAAAATAGCAGGTTGCTGGGTTTCATTGGGCCTGTCCCTCCACCAGCTCGGGATAAGAGAGTATCCGTTCAATTTTAAATCTTAACCTACCATGTCGAAGAATGTCAATCAATTTTTTCAAAAATAAACCAACAATAATATCAGCGAAAAAATCATTTTTTGTAAAAAATAATATTAATGAACATTTTGCCTAAATAAACGCATTAATTTATGAATAATGTATAAAATGTTAGATATTTTTCGAATTAGTATAGACTAATAAATTAAATGTGTTATACTTTTTATCAAGATGCAGTCCCTGCTAAAAAAACTAAAAAGGAAGGTCCCATCCAAATGAATTCTCTTCATATCCCTAATGAATTAAATCAATTATTAGATGAAAAAAATGTTCAAATCCAACTATCCGTTCCACAATTGGTAGAGAAAGTATTAAGCCGTAATGAAGGAACTTTAACCTCATCAGGTGCTATCAGTGTAGCAACTGGTAAATATACTGGACGTTCTCCTCACGACAAATTTATTGTTGCTGAAGGATCTACAAAGGATAAAATTGATTGGGGAAACAATCAGCCTATTTCTGAAGAAGCATTCACAAACCTTTACAATAAAGTGCTTGACTATTTAAAAACAAAAGAAGAAATTTATGTTTTTAAAGGATTCGCCGGGGCAGATAAAAAATCCCGCCTGCCAATCCAAGTGGTTAATGAGTATGCATGGCATAACCTATTTGCCCATCAATTATTTATTCGTCCAAATGCAGAAGAGTTATTAACACACGAATCTGGCTTTAATGTCATTTCCGCACCAAATTTTAAAGCAAATCCGGCTGTTGATGGGACAAAATCCGAAACATTTATTATTATTTCTTTTGAACGCCGTACTGTCTTAATCGGTGGTACAGAATATGCGGGAGAAATGAAAAAGTCCATTTTCTCTGTCATGAATTATTTACTTCCTGAAAACAATATTCTTTCCATGCACTGTTCTGCCAATGTAGGCCAAGAAGGTGATGTCGCTTTATTCTTCGGTCTTTCTGGAACAGGTAAAACAACATTATCAGCAGATCCAAATCGCAAATTAATTGGTGATGATGAACATGGCTGGTCTTCTAATGGAGTTTTTAATATTGAAGGCGGCTGCTATGCTAAGACCATTAATCTTACTCGTGAGAAAGAACCGCAAATCTTTGATGCCATTCGTTTTGGAACTGTGTTAGAAAATGTCATTACGAATCCTGAAACAAGAATTCCTGATTATGATGATAACACATTAACAGAAAACACACGTGCAGCTTATCCAATTCAAGCGATTGATAACATTATTGAGCCAAGCATAGCTGGACATCCAAATACAATCGTCTTTTTAACGGCTGATGCATTCGGCGTACTGCCTCCAATCGCTAAATTAACAAAGGAACAAGCAATGTACCACTTCTTGAGCGGTTATACATCGAAGCTTGCCGGTACAGAACGTGGAATCACTTCACCACAGGCTACATTCTCAACTTGCTTTGGGGCGCCATTCCTGCCGCTACCTGCAAAACGTTATGCAGAAATGCTTGGTGAGAAAATCCTTGAACACGGTGCAAATGTTTTCCTTGTAAACACAGGCTGGACTGGTGGAGAATACGGTGTTGGCAACAGAATGAAGCTTTCCTATACAAGAGCAATGGTTCAGGCAGCTCTTGAAGGTGAATTAAATCATGTTGAAACTGTTCAGGATAAAATCTTTGGTCTGCATATCCCGCTTCACATTGCAGGAGTTCCAGACGAGGTGCTTCAGCCGAACAAAACATGGTCAGACGCACATGCATATGAACTAAAAGCAAAAGAATTAGCTGAACAATTCCGTCAAAACTTCAAAAAGTTTTCATCTGCCGCAAGCGATATCGAAGAAAAAGGCGGACCAATCGCATAATATGAAAAAAGAGATGCCACTCGTAATGAATGGCGTCTCTTTTCTTTTATGGATTAAGGTTTATCTGCGGTAACGCACTTTTATCTGCGATAAGGGAGCACTTATCTGCGTTACTGAATGATTTATCTGCGATAAACACGATTTTATCTGATTTTTCATAAAAGAAAAAGCAAAAGGACAAAAGTCCCCCTGCTTAATTCGTTGAATTCAATGAAATTAATTGGTACGTAATTTTAGTCGTTTTCTCCTGCCATTCCACTTTCCGAATAACCGCTGTTCCATTCGAATCACTTTGTATCGTTTTTCGAACCTCAATAGGAATATCAATTGGATAGAGCCTGTATCCTTCTTTTACTAAATAAAACAGATTTTCTTCTACCCGCTTTTCGTTTCCTTTTGTCACTATCATCGTGTTTAATTCAAGAGGCATGCCCATATGATCCACTCCTCTGCTAATTGGTTACTTCCATTCTATCATCTTTTGATTTGCCTTTTCATCCAATTCGTTAAATCTTGGACAATTTTTCGATTTACACCTGGAGGAAAGTAATGGGTGTAAGACTCAAAATACCAGGCCTCTACAGGTTTGTTTAAAGCTTTCAGCCTCCGTTCAAGACGATATGCGTGTTCAACCGAAACATTATGATCATTCACTCCATGGATAATTAAAACAGAGGCTTCTAAATCCTCTATTTTAAATAGGGGAGTCCGTTCCTCATATCGCTCAGGAAATTTTTCGGGTGTACCGCCAATCACCCTTTTCATCATTCTACGTAAATCAGTGCGCTCATAATAGGTTAAGGCCATATCACTTACTCCTCCCCATGTAACCAGGGATGCTGCCTCTGGAAATTGAATTCCTGTTAAGAGCGCCATTACCCCCCCTCGTGAAAAACCAAAAATATGAATATGCTGAACCTTGGGAAGGGATTTTAGGAGCAAAAAGGCCGAAAAAGCATCCTCCCTGTCTTTACCGGCAAAATCCTCATTCCCTTCTCCGCCCTGATTTCCCCGGTAAAATGGCGCAAAAACAATAAACCCTTCGGCTGCAAACTGAGCAATTCTAGCTGGTCTAACTTTTCCAACATTTTTAATCCCACCGCGTAAATATAAAAATCCCTCATTTGTTTTTTCAAATTTCGGCTCTGCCAGCAATCCTTTCACCTTTAATCCATTTGAAAGGTAGGTAACCAGCTTTAGCTCAACATTCGGATTTGGGGAGGGAAACCGATCCATTTCAATGATTTTTCCTGTATCTGCATTCACCCTAACCACTCCCTTTTTATTTGACTATGCTAAACTTGTCTGTTTATTTCCGCTCCAATCAACAGGGTTAAAAAATTAACAATGTTCTTTAACACAGCCTTTTATTAAAAAATATTGTAACTGGGCATTCACACATTTTTTCCCTTTTCATACGATATCGTAGGCAAAAGCAGCCCAGATTTTTGAAGATTAGGAGGTTTAACATGAAAAAATGGCTAAAATTCAGTTTCTCAACGCTTCTTATTGCTATTCTTATGTTTTCACTTGCAGCCTGTAATAATGATACTACGAAGACTAAAAAACTGGAAAAAGTTCGGTTAGCTGAAGTAACCCGGTCGATTTTTTATGCCCCTGAATATGTTGCCCTAGAAAAAGGATTTTTCAAAGCTGAGGGATTGGATGTAAAACTGACGACTACCTTCGGTGGCGACAAAACCATGACGGCATTGCTGTCCGGTGGAACAGATATTGCACTTGTCGGTTCAGAAACTTCCATTTACGTTTATGCCCAAGGAGCAGATGATCCGGTGATAAACTTTGCTCAACTAACACAAACAGATGGAACATTTCTCGTTTCCAGAGAAAAAATTGATAACTTTTCATGGGATATGCTGAAAGGAAAAACCTTCTTAGGACAGCGTAAAGGCGGTATGCCTCAAATGGTGGGGGAGTTTGTTTTAAAGAAACACAGAATTGATCCGCATAAAGATTTAAATTTAATTCAAAACATTGATTTCGCAAATATTTCCAGTGCTTTTGCTTCCGGGACTGGTGATTTTGTCCAATTATTCGAGCCAACCGCCAGTATTTTTGAAAAAGAAGGAAAAGGCCATATCATCGCTTCGTTCGGCACCGAATCAGGTCATGTTCCCTATACCACTTTTATGGCAAAGCAAAGTTATATGAAGGAGCATAATGCAACAGTTGAAAAATTCACGAGAGCCATTTATAAAGCTCAACAATGGGTGAAAACGCACAGTACTGAAGAAATTGCTAAGGCCGTTCAGCCTTATTTCCAGGACACGGACTTTGAAATTATTAAAATGGTGGTTGATCGATATAAAAATCAAGGCTCTTTTGCTACAGACCCCATCCTTGATAAGGAAGAATGGAATAATCTCCAAAACATTATGAAAGAGGCCGGGGAACTGCCAAAGCAAGTTGATTACAAAACATTAGTGAATACAAGCGTTGCAGAAAAAATCATTCAAAAATAAATACACCAAGGCTCTTTTAAAACTATTTTAGGAGGCGGTCCGATGAGTTTCTTAACCATTAATGAAATCCATCATACCTATTTGACAAAAAACTCCGTGACCACGGCCCTCTCCGATGTTTCGTTAAAAATCGAGGAAGGGGAATTTGTCTCCTTTCTCGGCCCAAGCGGCTGTGGAAAAACAACCCTTTTGTCCATTATTGCCGGGTTACTTAAACCAACCCAAGGGACGGTGCTTCTCGAAAATAAGCCTATATCTTCGAACAACAATGAAATTGGCTATATGCTTCAGCAGGATTACCTGTTTCCTTGGAAAACAATTGAGGAAAATATCCTATTGGGACTAAAATTATCAAACCAGCTGAATGAAAAGTCGAAAACGAAAACATTACAGCTTTTAAATCAAATCGGTCTAAAAGGTGTGGAGAAACAACTGCCAAAACAATTATCTGGGGGAATGAGGCAGCGTGCTGCACTCGTTCGAACATTAGCAACAGAGCCTAAGCTATTGATGCTGGATGAACCCTTTTCAGCACTTGACTATCAAACAAAGTTAAAATTAGAGGATTTAGTCTCTAACACATTAACAGAGTTAAACAAAACAGCCATCCTTGTTACACATGATATTGGTGAGGCCATAGCCATGAGTGATCGGGTATTTTTGTTTTCAGCAAGACCTGGCGAGCTCCATCAAACTTTTCAAATTCCAAATGAGCTAAGAAATTTATCCCCTCTTGAAGCCCGTAACCACGAATTATATTCCAACTTATTTGAGTTGATATGGAAGGAGTTGGAGTCCCTTGAATCCTCATAAAGTAAAACAGCTTCACCAGGAATACCTACACTACTTAAAGGTTGAAAATAGATGGGTACGATTTTATCAGCTGTTAATTTTCCTCTTATTTTTTATAGGTTGGGAAGTTGCAAGCAGACTCCATTGGGTTGATCCGCTCATTTTTAGTTCCCCTTCCAAAATTGGGTTATTATTTTGGGATAAAATTCAAGATGGAACATTGCTTGATAACACGATGGTCACATTAACTGAAACCATTTTCGGTTTTATTTTAGGGACATTACTAGGCACTATTATGGCTGCAATATTATGGTGGTCCCCGATGATTTCAAAAATTTTCGATCCATATCTTGTAATCTTAAATGCGCTACCAAAAGTTGCCCTTGGTCCCATTTTAATTGTTGCTTTAGGTCCGGGTTATCCTTCGATTATTGCTATGGGAGTCATCATATCTGTTATTGTGACAACCATCGTAATCTATACATCCTTTCGCGAAGTTGATCCGAACTATATAAAAGTCCTGCAAACATTTGGTGCCACTCGTTTTCAATGCTTTAAAGAAGCGATTCTGCCGGCCAGTTTTCCAACGATTATCTCAACCTTAAAGGTAAATGTCGGATTATCATGGGTAGGGGTAATTGTAGGAGAATACCTTGTATCAGCTAAAGGATTGGGGTATTTAATTATTTACGGCTTTCAGGTGTTTAATTTTACATTAGTGATGCTGTCACTCCTTGTTGTTGCTGTCCTAGCAACCATTATGTACCAGTTAGTAGACTATATTGAGAAAAAACTGATTAAAGAATAGCGAAAAAATATCGCTATTCTTTTAATTTTTTCATGCCTCTCATGCAAATACAATCGTTTTATTTCCATGAACAAGTACTTTATCTTCAACATGCCAGGAAACCGCTTCAGCAAGAACCCTTTTTTCCACATGGCGCCCGGCCGTCTTTAGATCCTCAACTGTAAAACGATGATTAATACGCTGTACATCTTGTTCGATGATTGGTCCTTCATCAAGATCGTTCGTTACATAGTGGGCAGTTGCGCCGATTAACTTCACACCTCTGTTAAATGCTCTCACATAGGGATTGGCACCAACAAATGCCGGTAAGAAAGAGTGATGGATATTAATGATTTGATTCGGGAAATGAGAAATAAAATTCGGTGAAAGAATTTGCATATATCTTGCCAATACAATGAAGTCTACCTTTCCATCTAATAGTTCTAATGCTTTATGTTCGGCCTCTTCTTTTGTTTCATGAGACATTGGAATATGATAAAAAGGGATGCCATAACTTTCAACTTCCTCTTTTAAATTGGGATGATTACTGATTACCAAAGGGATGTCCACCGGGATTTCCTTTGACTTCCACCGCCAAAGAAGCTCGGTGAGACAATGATCTGCTTTGGAAACAAAGATAGCCATTCGCTTCTTTTTTTTATTCGTGCTTAACTGCCAATCTAAAGCATGCTCCTCCCCCATCATATGAAGATCTTGTTCAAGTTTTTCAAATGCAGAATCTAATTCTTCCAAATCAAACTCAATCCGCATGAAAAATATACCAGAGTGCGGGTCTGTTGTATGTTGATCAAAATGGACAATATTTGCTTTGTGTTCTAATAAAAAATTCGTTACGGTTGAGATAATACCTGGCTTTTCTGGACAAGAAATTAATAGTACCGCGCGATTTAGCTTTAACTTTGTGATCATTTCCGCTTCCACCATCCTTTATGCATGAATTGCCATTCCATCTACAGCTAGTGCTGCTTCACCGATTGCTTCGGCTAATGTAGGATGTGGATGGATTGTATGGGCAATATCCATTGCAGTTGCATTTAATACACGGGCAAGACCAAACTCGGTGATCATATCTGTTACATGAGGCCCCACCATATGAGCTCCTAACAGTTTATTTGTTCCTTCTTCAACAACAAGTTTGACAAATCCGTCTGATTCACCAAAAACGAGTGCCTTGCCGATTGCACGAAATGAGAATTTACCGGTTTTTACTTGAAATCCTTTTTCCTTTGCTTCATCTTCTGTTAGTCCAACACTGGCTACTTCAGGACTGCAGTATACACATTTTGAAACAAGAGTTGGGTCAAGTGCATTTGGACTTTCTCCAGCTATATGTTCAATAGCAATGATTCCTTCATGTGAAGCGACATGAGCAAGCTGCAAGCCTCCAATAACATCACCAATTGCGTATATGTTCGGTTCTTTTGTTTGATAGGAATCATTTGTTTTAATAAAGATTCCATTCATTTCAATGGCAGTTTTTTCAAGTCCAATTCCTTCTGTGTTTGGCAATCTCCCTACGGATACTAAAAGTTTATCTGCAGAAAATGATGTTTCTTTCCCTTTATGCTCTGCCTTTATCGAAACACCATCACCTTTTTCAAGCGTTTCTGGGAGAACTTTTGCCCCTGTGACGATTTTTACGCCTTTTTTCTTTAGTAAGCGCTGGATTTCCTTTGAAACATCTTTATCTTCTGTCGGTAAAATACGATCAGCATATTCAAGCACAGTAACCTGTGTACCGAAGTCCACTAGCATAGATGCCCATTCAATTCCAATCACCCCACCGCCAACAATAATGATGGAATTTGGAAGTGTTTCCATTTCCAGAGCTTCATCTGATGTCATCACATACTTTTCATCTGCTTCTAAGCCATAGAATGTTCTAGGCCGGGAACCTGTCGCAATTAAAATATTCCGCGGACTAATAATGATTTCTCTGCCCTCATTGTTCAATTCAACTAAAACATCTTTTGACTCCAAGATACTGCCTTTTCCATCATAAACATCGATTTTTCCTTTTTGCATTAGATGTTGGATCCCCTTAAAAAGACGTTCCTGGATTTCTTCTTTCCGAGCTTGTACTTTTGAAAAATCAAGTCCAATTTCAGGGGCAATTACCCCAAACCGCTCTGCATTTTTTGTTTGAGAATATAATTCTGCACTTCTTAATAAGGCTTTGGTTGGGATACACCCAGCATGAAGGCATGTTCCACCGATTTTCCCTTTTTCAACAACCGCTGCTGTTAAACCTAATTGAGATGCACGAATGGCAGCCACGTATCCTCCAGGCCCGCCGCCGATAATAACAACATCATATTCTTTTGTCATTTTCGTTTCTCCTTTCCACCATAACAACACCAATAATACCTACCGGAAAACTTTGATTATAAGTAATAAAAATCAGGGGATGCTCCTTGCATTTTAAGGCATATTCAGAATCCCATTAATCGATTTCAATTGCGCAAGCACTTGAGGTAAAGCTGTCTCCAACTAGAAACCCCTGTTCAACTTGATAATCAATTTCTGTTTCTTCATCTAAATAGCGTTTAGTAAAACGATCCAGCCGAATTTGTATCCCATCCATCTCAATGCATAAATCGTTTCGACGCGGTTCATCAAAAACAATTGAAAACTTAACCGACATCCCGCAGCCCCCAGTTACATCCGCATCAATCCGGGGAATTTTTCCTTCCGTCTCAATCATCTCTTTAAGTTTGTCTATCGCCGCTTCTGTTACTTTTAACTTCATAGGATGCCCCTCCTTTTCTCCTATTTGCCCTTATCGCACATTCGCTTTTGCTGCATTGACCTGTTCATCTGCATGATAGGAGGAGCGAACGAGCGGACCCGCTTCGCAATGACTAAAACCTTTTGACATGGCGATTACTTTTAGTTCTTCAAATTCTTGCGGACTCCAGTATTTTTGTACTTTTAAATGTTGTTTAGTAGGCTGCAAATACTGTCCAATAGTCATAATGTCCACATTATTCGCGCGAAGATCATCCATTGTTTCGATAATTTCCTCTTTCGTTTCTCCAAGTCCGATCATAATGCTTGATTTTGTTGGAATAGCAGGATTCATTTCTTTTGCGCGCCGTAAAAATTCAAGGGATCGCTCGTATGTAGCCCTGGCACGAATTTTTGGTGATAAACGTTTCACTGTCTCAATATTGTGATTTAAAATATCTGGCTTTGCATCCATTAAGGTTTTTAAATTTTCATATTTACCATTCATATCAGATGGTAGGACTTCAATGCTGCAAAATGGATTACGTCGCCTTACAGCTCTTACCGTTTCAGCAAAAACCCCGGCTCCTCCATCTTTTAAATCATCACGTGCAACCGCGGTAATCACAACATGTTTTAATCCCATCAACTCCACTGATTCTGCCACGCGCTCTGGCTCTTCCCAATCAAGCTCTGTCGGAAGCCCTGTTTGAACGGCACAGAATCGGCAGGCACGTGTACATACACTTCCTAAAATCATAAAGGTTGCCGTTTTTCGCGATGCCCAGCATTCATGAATGTTCGGACATTTTGCTTCTTCACAGACTGTATGAAGCCTTTTTTCACGCATCATCGATTTTAAGCCAGTATACTGATCATTCGTATTTAATTTTATCTTAAGCCATTCCGGTTTACGTACATACTCAGTTGCCATCTTATTCACTCCTATGAACGGAACATATAATCTGCTAAACGTGAAAATTATCTGTGCGGAGGTATCCCCGCACAGATGGAAGATTTCTTTATACGTTTACAGGTTCTTTTTCTTTTACTGCCGATTCCTCTTTTTTATATCGTAAAATTGGTTGTCTCGCTGCCTGTACTTCATCCAATCGGCCAATCACCGTTGTATGTGGTGCATCTAATACGATACCTGGGTTTTCTTCTACCTCTTTGGCAATTTGAATCATCACATCCGCAAATGCATCCATTGTTTCCTTTGACTCTGTTTCTGTTGGTTCAATCATCAAACACTCCTCAACATTTAGCGGGAAGTAGATGGTTGGCGGATGATATCCAAAATCAAGCAGACGTTTGGCCATGTCAAGTGTTCTGACCCCCAGCTTCTTCTGTCTTGAACCGGATAATACAAATTCATGCTTGCAAATTTGTGAATATGGTGCATCAAAATAAGGCTCAAGTCTTTTACGAAGGTAGTTCGCATGAAGGACAGCCCCTTCAGAAACTTCACGCAATCCTATTGGTCCCAATGTACGAATATAAGTGTATGCACGAACCAAAATTCCAAAATTTCCATGATAGCCTTTTACACGACCAATAGATAATGGATAATTTGAATTCAACACAAATTTATCACCGTCTTTTTCAACGCGTGGTACAGGTAAATAAGGAAGAAGGAATTCCTTAACACCAACAGGACCTGCACCAGGACCTCCACCACCGTGTGGACCCGTAAATGTTTTGTGAAGATTTAAATGCACGATATCGAAGCCCATTGATCCTGGAGTTGTTTTTCCTAAAATCGCATTGGCATTCGCACCATCATAGTATAGTAATCCGCCTGCTTCATGAACTACAGCAGCAATTTCTGCGATTTCTTGTTCAAATAAACCAAGTGTATTAGGGTTTGTTAACATTAATGCAGCGGTATCACTATCAACATGTTTCTTTAATTCATCTAAGTTAACTAATCCATTTTCGTTTGATGGAATCGTTACTGTCTTAAATCCTGCAACGCTCGCACTAGCAGGATTTGTGCCATGAGCGGAGTCTGGAACAAGAACTTTCTTTCTAACTTCACCTTTTTGCTCATGGTAAGCTTTAACCATCATTAATCCAGTCCATTCACCTTGAGCACCTGCAGAAGGTTGTAATGTTACTGCATCCATACCAGTGATTACAGCTAACTCTTCTTGTAGATTATATAAAAGCTCTAATGCACCTTGTACAGTTTCGCTTGGTTGATATGGGTGAATACGGCTTAACCCTGTTAGTCGTGCCACATCTTCGTTAATTTTCGGATTATATTTCATCGTACAAGATCCAAGAGGATAGAATCCATTATCAATCCCATGGTTTTTATTTGAAAGTGCAGTATAGTGACGAACAAGTTGAAGCTCAGATACTTCAGGTAGTTCTGCTGCTTCATCACGAATTAAATGTTTTGGAAATTTATCTTGTAAATCAACACTTTCAACATCACTTTTCGGAAGGCTGTAACCTACACGACCTGAACGACTGATTTCAAAAATTAGATCATTATATTCAACCATTTACAACAGCCTCCAATGCTTCTACAAATTTGTCTATCTCTTCTTTTGAACGTTGTTCTGTTACCGCAATCAGCATTTGATTGTCAAATCCGTAATCAATTCCTAAGTCATACCCACCAATGAGCCCTGATTCAAGAAGTTTAGTGTTTACTTCTTTAACCGGGCGTGGAAGTTCTACAACAAATTCATTGAAGAATGATGATTTGTTTAAAACGTTAAAGCCTTTGTTTTGAAGAGACTTTGCCATGTAGTCAGCTTTCTCAATATTTTGCTGTGCCATTTCACGAACACCATTCTTTCCTAATGCTGACATGCAAATAGAAGAGGCAAGAGCATTTAGTGCTTGGTTTGAACAAATATTAGAAGTCGCTTTATCGCGGCGAATATGCTGCTCGCGAGCTTGCAAGGTTAATACAAATCCTCGTCTTCCTTGTTCGTCATGAGTTTGCCCTACAATACGTCCTGGAATTTTACGCATATATTTTTGTTTAACTGCAAAATATCCGCAGTGCGGGCCGCCAAAGGACATTGGAACACCAAGCGGCTGCATATCTCCGACAACAATATCTGCTCCAAGTTTACCAGGTGATTGTAATAGAGCTAATGCTAGTGGGTTTGAACTTACGATGAAAAGAGCACCAACTTCATCAGCGATATTCTTAATTGCTGTCAAATCTTCAATAGAACCAAAGAAGTTTGGATATTGAACAATAACAGCAGCCGTGTCTTTATCTACTTGTGCTTTAAGTTGTTCTAAGTCTGTTACATCTGTAGCAAGACTTACTTCTTCAACTGAATATTCTTGACCCTTTGCAACAGTGTTTAAAATTGCACGTGATTCAGGATGAACAGCTTTTGAAATCACTACTTTTGAACGTCTTGTAGAAGCAATAGCAAGTGAGGCCGCTTCTGCAAGTGATGTAAAGCCATCGTACATGGAGGAGTTGGCCACATCCATTCCTGTCAACTCACAAACCATCGTTTGGAATTCAAAAATTGCTTGTAATTCCCCTTGGCTGATTTCTGGTTGATATGGTGTATAAGCAGTATAAAATTCTGAACGTGAAATCATATGATCAACAACACTTGGAATGTAATGATCATATGTACCCACGCCTAGAAAAGTTGGATATTGATTTGCATTTAAATTACTTGCAGCAAGTTGGTTCATTTTTTTCATTAAAATAGGTTCTGGATCCGCTTCTGGAATTGTTAATTCACCTTTTAAACGAAGTTCAGATGGAATATCTTCAAATAATTCTTCAATTGAAGACATTCCTAAGAAATCGAGCATTTCCTTTTTATCTTGTTCCGTATCAGGGAGATATCTATAAGTATTCGCCATCTTATTCCTCTCCTTCTTCATTGATAAATGCTTTGTACTCATCTTCATTTAAAAGGGATTCAAGCTCTTCTGGAACCGACATTTCCACTTCTACCAACCAGCCTTTACTGAATGGATGTTCGTTAATTGTCTGAGGAGCATCTTCTAACTCTTCGTTGATCCGGACTACAGTACCCGATACAGGAGCGAAAATTTCAGAAACGGCTTTAACCGATTCGATTGTTCCCATTGATTCATCCGCTGTTACTTCATCATCCACTTGCGGATTTTCCACAAATACAATATCTCCCAACTGTTTTTGTGCATAATCAGAAATCCCGATTCGTACTCGATTTCCGTCTAACTTTAAAACCCACTCATGTTCCTTGCTATATAGTAAAGTTGCAATTGCTTGTGTCATAATATTTTCTTCCCTTCAACTGTTAATTAGAATTTAATAAGTTTAAAAATCACTTTTAAGTATGTTTGTTTAATCAGCCTTTATGCCTTACCCCAGGTTGAGAGTCTGCCAGAGTATCTTTATTACTCTATTAACCTCTTTTATAAAATGGTGTTTTCACAACAACGGCATCAATCAGCTTGTTACGGATTTCCACTTTTAATGGTGTCCCCACTTCAGCATGTTCCGCAGAAATTAAAACAAGTCCAATGCTTTTCTTTAAAGATGGTGATTGGGTTCCAGATGTAACAACACCGATTTCCTCTCCAGCTTCTGAAACTACCTTATAACCGTGACGCGGGATCCCTCGTCCAGTTACTTCAATCCCTACAAGCTTTCGTTTTAAACTGGCTTCTTTTTGGGCGATAAGTGCAGCCTTCCCAATAAAATCGGATTCTCTTTTCAGTTTTACGGCAAAGCCAATTCCTGCTTCAAGCGGACTGATATCACTTAACAGTTCTTGACCATAAAGTGCCAGACGTGCTTCTAATCGAAGTGTGTCACGTGCTCCAAGTCCACATGGCTTTAAGCCGTCCTCACTTCCTGCATCTAAAAGCTTTTCCCAAAGGGTTTCCGCTTGATCAGCAGCTAAATATAGTTCAAAACCATCTTCTCCTGTATAACCCGTGCGAGATACAAGTACATCTGTTACCCCGTCTAGATTGACATGTTGAGCAAATTTAAATGCGCCAATTTCTGATAAATTGATGTCAGTTAATTTTTGAACGATACTTTCAGCCTTTGGACCTTGGATGGCAAGCTGAGCGATTTCATTCGAAATATTTTGGAGCGTCATCTCCCCTTTTGCCTGTTGCTTCATCCAGTCAAAATCTTTCTCTATGTTAGCCGCATTAATGACGAGTAAATATTTTTCATTGTCTAATTTATATACTAATAAATCATCGACCGTTCCGCCGTCTGGGTAGCACATTGCGGTATATTGTGCTTGATTGATGCTAAGCTTGGTTACATCGTTTGTAACCAAGTAGTTAATGTAACTCTCTGCATCTTTTCCTTCAATGAGCACTTCACCCATATGTGAGACATCAAAAAGTCCTGCCTTTATTCGGACCGCCTCATGCTCATCTAAAATACTGGAAAACTGTACCGGAAGTGCCCAGCCGCCAAAGTCAATAACCTTCGCACCATGCTTACCATAAGTTTCAAAAAGTGGTGTTTGTTTTAATGCTGTATCGATCCCCATTGTTATACCTCCTATAATTTCCTACAAAAAAGCCGTTCCTTTACCTGTTTACCTGTTTCTGTCGTTGCCAGTCCTCCAAGAGCTGTTTCCCGAAGTGTCCTAGGCATATCTTTCCCAACCCTATACATCGCTTCAATGACTTCATCACAAGGAATCCGGCTTTCAATCCCGGCAAGGGCCATATCGGCTGCTGAAAACGCAATGGAAGTCCCAATCACATTTCGTTTAATGCAAGGCACTTCAACAAGGCCAGCCACCGGGTCACAAACCAAACCCAAAAGTGATTTCATGGCAATAGCAGTGGCATTCACGGCTTGTTGTGGTGTGCCTCCTTTTAGCTCAACGATTGTTCCGGCAGCCATGGCTGTTGCCGATCCTACTTCAGCCTGACACCCTCCTGCTGCTCCAGAAATAAAGGAACGGTTTGCAATGACTAACCCGAGCATACTTGCTGTAAACAAGCCCATAACTAAATCTTTAAAAGGCGTACCATCATTTTTATGAAGTGAAAACAAAACTCCAGGTAAAATGCCGGCTGCTCCGGCAGTTGGCGTTGCTACTATGACCCCCATCCGGGCATTACCTTCAGAGGTTGCCAATGAAAAGGCCATTGCATTACTTATATAATTTCCTGACAGAGCCTTTCCTTGACTCATGTATTCATACATTTTCACGGCATCACCACCGGAAATTCCACTTGGTGCAGCGGAGTCATCTTTGATACCGCTGTCGACAGCTTCTTTCATTTTGAGCAAACGCTCTTCCATCATGGCAATAATGACTTCTTTGTCTCTACCTGTTTTTTCTGCTTCTATCTTCAACATCATTTCGCCAATTGTTTTTTGCTCTCTTTCACAAGCTTCGATCAGCTCTCTCATGGACTGAATATCCATCATATTGCCTCCATAAGTTCTTTCCTAATTGGTTGATAATGACGAGCAAGGGCTGTAAAATCTTCGCCTGCACTCAAACGTATATGAACCATCTCGTCGTCAATCATAAAAATCTTGGATAAGCCGCCGCCGAGTGATACTCCGCCAACTTTAACAACATAATCGCCGCACTTTGCTGTTACAATTGTTATATTTGGATGATCGTAATACTCACAACTTTCCGCAAATTCAAATTGGTACTGCATGCCAGATTCCTTAGCCCATTCCAATGAATTTTTAATGCGTGAATCATCAGTATCCATCCCAAGTAATCCTCCGAGAAGTGCCTTATCTGTTCCATGACCTTGATAGGTTTCGGCAAATGAATCATAAAATACAATATTTGCTTCTTGTGGATAATCGCCTAACAATTCGTAGATAAACTTTCCGATTGATACCACTCCAGCTGTATGAGAACTTGATGGTCCAACCATTATCGGACCGATAATGTCAAAACAACTCTGAAATTCCATCCCAATTTTCCCCTTTCTTACACTGTTACAGCTTGTTGAAATAACGGATAGGCTCCACAAATCGTTTTTGTTGTTTCCTTTGCTTTCTCAAGCACGACTTTGTCCCCTTTACTCTTCAGAACAGCGGCAATGACTTTCCCGATTTGCACCATTTCTTCCTGCTTCATTCCGCGTGTTGTCAGAGCTGCTGTTCCCATCCGGATCCCGCTCGTAACAAACGGCTTTTCCGGGTCAAATGGAATCGTATTTTTATTTACGGTAATGCCCGCTTCTTCTAATAATTTTTCTGCTTCTTTTCCTGTTAAATTCCACGGACGTAAATCTAAAAGAACGATATGATTATCCGTTCCCCCAGAAACAAGGGCAGCACCTTCATTTTTTAATGTTTCGCCAAGTGTTGCTGCATTTTCAATGACCTGTTTTGCATATTCCTTAAAGCTTGGCTGCAGTGCTTCATTGAAAGCAACGGCCTTGGCCGCAATTATGTGCATGAGCGGACCGCCTTGTATCCCTGGGAACACTGATTTATTAATGGCCTTTATGATGTCTTCATCGTTGGTTAAAATTATTCCGCCGCGCGGACCTCGGAGCGTTTTATGCGTAGTGCTTGTTACAACATCGGCAAATGGAACTGGTGATGGATGAAGACCAGCTGCAACAAGTCCTGCAATATGTGCCATGTCCACCATGAATTTTGCACCAACTTGATCAGCAATTTGTCTAAAGCGTGCAAAATCAATTACTCTAGGGTAAGCACTTGCCCCCGCAATGATCAATTTTGGTTTTTCCCTTTTTGCAATCTCTTCTAGTTCATCATAGTCAATCAATTGAGTGTCCTCTCTCACACCATAGGAGACGATTTCAAACCATTTTCCTGAAACGCTAACAGGGCTCCCATGAGTTAAGTGCCCGCCATGTGAAAGGTTCATCCCCATGACCTTGTCACCAGGCTGCAACAATGCGTAGAATACTGCAAAATTTGCTTGTGCACCTGAGTGTGGCTGAACATTTGCATATTTTGCTCCAAACAGCTTTGTTAGGCGATCAATCGCTGTATTTTCTGCTATATCAACAAATTCACATCCACCATAGTAACGCTTTCCTGGATAGCCTTCAGCATATTTATTCGTCATCACACTTCCCATTGCTTCTAATACATCTTGGCTTACAAAGTTTTCAGAAGCGATTAACTCCAATGTTTGATGCTGACGCTCCTGCTCTTTCTTAATTGCTTCAAAAATAGTTGAATCATTTTGTTGTAATCCCATTTCTAGTCCTCCTTTTAATGGTTCAACTACCCTTTGATGTTTCAAACATGGAATTTATCTTGCTAATTACTGAAGATTTTTATTTCCAAGTAAATCGATAGAAACACTCACTTTTTTGCACGCAAAAAAGGACAGAAAAGGGTAGCATAAAGATTGCTCTACCCTTCTCTGTCCTTTTACCTGAGAGTTTAGTTCCTTTTACGAAAAGAACCTTCCCCTTTGGTGGCATATTAATTATGCGCTCTCCAGAGTTGCGTCCAGTTATGGTTCCATCTACCTGAGAGATTTATTCCAAGGGTCTTTTTGGAACTTGCTCCTTCGGTGGCGTGTTAAATTGCACTCTCCCACAACCGTCATCCGCTCTATTTATTATTATTTTCAGAATAATCGCTAACATAATTCACGTCAAGCTTTTTTTATATAATTTTTGAAAGCGATAACAACAAAAGGTAATTAAGATCTTTTATCGTTTGCTGTTAATTTTCTGCAATCTTTTCCTGATTCACTGGATCTGCATGATTTTCCTTTAGATTCCGTACCTTATAAATAGCAATTAGCATAATAAACCAAACAGGAGTTACGAACAAGGCAACACGAGTATCTTCCGCTAACCCAAGGACAACAAGAACGAATGCAAGAAAAGCAAGGATTAAGTAATTGGAAACGGGATAAAACGGCAACTTGAATTTATTTACTTTTGCCAAATCAGGTCTTACTTTACGGTATTTTAAATGACTGATGACAGTAATTCCCCAAATAAAGATGAAACATACCGTAGAAATACTTGTAATTAGTGTAAATACTCCTTCCGGCATGATATAGTTTAAAATTACGGCAATGAGAATGACAACAGTTGAAAAGAATAATGCATTTGAAGGTATTTTTCGTGAAGTAAGTTTTGCGAATGGTACAGGTGCATTTTTATCCTTGGCCAGTGAGTAAACCATCCGGCTTGTGCTAAAGACAGCGCTGTTACAAGCTGAAGCCGCGGATGTAAGCACGACAAAATTAACGATACCGGCAGCAGCTGCGATACCAACCGCTACGAAGACTTGGACAAATGGGCTTTTCGCCGGATTTATGGCATTCCAAGGATAAATACTCATAATTACAAATAGTGCGCCAAGGTAGAAAATAAAAACACGGATTGGGATATTATTGATTGCTTTTGGGATAACTTTTTCCGGATCTTTCGTTTCGCCCGCTGTAAGGCCAACAAGTTCAATCCCTGTAAAGGCAAACACGACCATTTGGAATGAGAGAATAAACCCATTTATTCCATTTGGAAACATGCCGCCATGGCTCCACAAGTTCTTGAAACTAGACGGCCCTGAATTAGTAGAAAAGCCTTTAATAATCATGACAAGACCGATGAAGATTAGAGCCAAGATGGCAATTACTTTGATTAATGCAAACCAAAATTCCATTTCACCAAAAAGTTTAACAGTTGTAAGGTTCATAACTAACAGAATAACAAGGGCAATTAATCCTGGCATCCACTGTGGTACATTAGGAAACCAATATTGGGTATAAAGACCAACCGCTGTTAAGTCAGCCATGGCAATGGAGATCCAGCAAAACCAGTAGGTCCAACCAGTGATAAAGGCTGCCATATTACCTAAATAGTCTCTCACAAAGTCAACAAATGAATGATAGTTCAAATTGGTTAAGAGTAGTTCGCCAAGTGCACGCATAATTAAAAAGCAAATGACACCTGTAATCATATAAGCAAATAAAATCGAAGGTCCTGCCAAATGAATAGATTTTCCTGCCCCAAGAAATAACCCCGTTCCTATTGCTCCGCCAATGGCGATTAGCTGAACGTGCCTGTTCTTTAAACCTCTATCTAATTTTTGTTCTTGCATTGATTCCCCTCTTTTCCTAATTTTTTTCAAACCGTGAATACACCCTCATAATTTTCCAGTAAGTCCACCTATTTCCTTTGCCTCCTTTTTCACAACAAAAAAAGGACAGATGAAGGCACTATTTCTACCTTCTCTGTCCTTTTACCTGAAAGTTTCCTGCCAAAAAAGCAGATCCCCTTTGGTGGCATATAAAGAAATATGCACTCTCCAGAGCTACGTCATGTATTGGTCCTTATTACCTGAGAGATTTATTCCAAGGCTTTTATGGAATTTGCTCCTTCGGCGGCAACATTCGTTACTCTCTCCCAATACAATCAACCGTAAAAATATTCTATTGTTTTTGAAGAATTAAATAATTGAAAGCGGATTCACAAAATTATATTCTCACAAACTAGTTTTTTTGTCAATTCAGTTATTAGGGAAAATTCAAAATTTTTTATAAAAATAAAAGAATAGCAGTCTTCACATCCAATGCCGCTATTCTTTTCTATTTTGAACTTGAAGGCATTCTTCCACGACTCGATCTTTCATAATAAAGCTGTATTCATCACCAAACCTGAGCTGTAAAAGATCCCCTTTTACAAGAACAGGGCCATTGGTTTCATAATAGGTATTCGTTTTGTTTAACGTGCTTACAATTCCCCAAAAAATAGCCTTTACAAAAGGACCTTTTGGGTCGATTACCCTGTATTCCCCGATTCTCTTAACCTCCCCTAGATGGGCCCCTGTTTCTTCAAGAACCTCTCGACGTGCTGCTTCTTCAAGTGTTTCTCCTTCCTCTCTTTTACCTCCCGGAAATTCGAGACCACGTCTTTTGTGACAGGTTAATAACCAGGAATCTTTATATTGACAAATGACCAGCACATGCTTTGCCTCGTCGGGAAAGCTTTTTTTGGAAAAGGATAACTCAACTTTATTCCCATTTTGATCAATAAACTCTATCATTTCATTACCGCCTATATCCATTGATTCTTCCATTATAATCAATTATCTTAAAACAAAAAATCCTTATCTTTATGCGGATAAGGATTTCCTTTTGTTATTCATCTTTTGGTAAAATATTCATATTCCCAATATGATTCTTTGCTTCTTCATCTCCAAGCTTATAAATAATTCCATATACTTGTTGAATCGTGCTGTCATACTGGTGATTTTCACGATCATGATGATATTCGACAAAGGGAATATGAGCGCGGATAAAAGCATCCCATTCAGTAGAATAGTTTTGATCAAATAATTCACGCAGCTCGGTAATTTCATCATCGGTTGCTTGAATTTTATAGCTCCAGGTTGAACTTCTTGCATTTTGCGTTATATGCCCTGTACCAACATCTATATAATAAGTTTTCTTTTGCTCATCCATGCTATCAGCTCCTTTTTCAGGCCATGACTCTTTCGTTTCAGAGGTGCCCGATTTTCTTAACACTAATTATCATTTTCCACAAAGTGATAATTTTTATTCTTTTTTTAAATGTAATTCGTTTTTTAGAAATGGCTTCTTTATAGTTTTGTAAAAATTACCAATTTCACCTTTAAAATATTGATTGACTTTCCTTTTTTTTTCACCTTGACAGAATGCTGAATTAACAGTAAAATAAAAACCACATAAAACTTATTCTATTATTATATAAAAATTAATTTTCCTTTAGCATTCGGTTAATACCACCTATTGGCTAAATGAAAAAGGAGTAAACTAAGAATCAGAATAGGTTGACTCGGATTCTTTATAAATAAGAAAAATGTATAAAATGGTAGACTAATAAAAAGCCCAAATTAGGCTAGTTAAAAGTAAACCGACAATTTTCAGAGTTTAATGGTTTGATATAAAACCATTAAATAGTGAAAAATTGTCGGTTTTTTTGTTTTAAAAATGCTATGAAGAAAGGAAAATGATGCAAATGGTTATGAATTGTATTCTCGGAATTTTTGCTGCTTCGGACCATTCAATTCCATGGAGGGAAGCCAAATGCTAATTTTCCATACCTCTAATTTACTGCCAATGACTTTTTTTATGTTACTTGCAATCTCGGTATTAAGCAGCCTAGTACTATTAATTCCGAAGGTCCCATTGAATTTCGTCCGTATTCATACTGCGATCCTTTTGCTGCCTCCGCTGGCAGCTCTAATCGCCCTTATTTCAAATAATAGAAGTGTAAATTTCGAGCCATGGCAATTTGATACATTATCATGGCTGATTACATCATTTGTCCTTACGATTAGTTTTATTGTGCAGCGTTACTCCATACATTATTTACTTGGCGAACGTTCATATCGTAATTATTTTGTATTGCTGACCATTACAACAGCTGCCGACTCGCTTGCATGGCTAAGTAATGATCTTCGTTTACTGCTACTCTGCTGGGGCGTGACACTTCTAGGCTTAACCGTACTCATTGGCTTAAAGAAGGAATGGCAAGTAGCCAGAAATGCTTCGATGTTGTCCGGCCGTATATTTGCATGTAGTTGGATTATCTTGTTAGTAGCGGTCATCTGGATCACACAGAAGACAGGTCACTGGCAGTTGTCGATGGTTCTTTCAAAAAATAGCCTTGCACAACTTGATTCATGGGATAAAACCTGCATTAACTTGCTGTTAATCGCAGCTGTTGCGATTCCGGCAGCACAATGGCCTTTCCACCGCTGGCTGCTAGACTCAGTCATTGCGCCAACGCCTATTTCTGCCGTTATGCATGCAGGAATTGTGAATGCTGGTGGAATTATGTTAACTCGTTTTGCACCACTATTTAGCGGAGATGCAGCACAGGTGGTTCTCCTAGTATTATCTAGTTTTTCAGTTTTGATGGGCACGGGCATTATGTTGGTACAGGTTGATTATAAACGACAGCTTGTAGGCTCTACAATCGCACAAATGGGCTTCATGCTGATTCAGTGTGCTTTAGGTGCCTATTGGGCAGCAATCATTCACGCTGTATTACACGGCTTATTCAAGGCCACTCTCTTCTTACAGGCCGGTTCAGCTGTTCATCACCCTAAATCCACAGCACAGATACATCAGCCAATATCCTTGATATGGACAATCATTGGAGCCATTTTAGCCCTCCTATTAGGAATTGGTTTTTGGCTGACTTCTCCTAAGGATGGCTATCATTTAATCAACGTTCTTATTTTAGGATGGTCTGTGTTACTTGCTTGGAGGCAACTTGTGGCTAACGGAAATGGTAAAGTTGGGCGTCTTGCAGGATTGGTCCTGTTTTCAGGAGCGGGCATTGTTTTTAACCTGGTACACACCGCCTTTTATCACATGTTAGATAAATCCGTACAGCTTGGAACAGAATCTCCAGCACCGGCAGCCATTTTCCTTCTTTTTATTCTGCTCGCCGGCAGTACGCTTGGGCTATTACTGGCTCGGTATCGATCGTCCGCTTTCTTTACTGTGATATATTTATGGCTTTTACGGTTAAGTGAGCCAAAAAATAACTTTTTTGAAAGCCATCCAAAGTATTTAACACGATTACTGTCTCAAGGAGGGAATTTACGGTGAGCAATTCATTAACATTAGCCCATTCCTTTACTGTAGAAAACGAATCATATCCCCAAAGTCTTAACGATTTGGTGGAGTCTTCCAGTAAAGTTATAGCACCCCTGGGTCCTATAACCACGTTTGCTGCGCGTCACCCTTGGGAAGGAATGGAACGGGAATCATTTGAAGAAGTGGCACGCCGTTTAAAAGCTGTTATTGATGTAGATATTTTCCCAAACGAATCAGTATTATGGTCTGCTCGAAATCGGGGAGAGATTCATCAAGAATTTTTGGAAATGGGGCTTCAAAAATGGCTGGATGCACAATCTTTAAACCTTCCCCGTGATATTGCAGAACGTTTCTGCCGAGCTGCCCTTTTGAAGAAGCAAATACCTTCCAAGCCATTGGAAGCATCTGAGCTAAAAAGATTGGGAAAAAAAATAGGCCATTTTAAATTCCAGATTATCGAAAAACAAGCCGTTAAAACGTTTAGTCAGCGCTTGGAACTGCTGGGTGATGAAAGAATCTCGAAAGATCTCAATCGTCACATGATTAAGTGGTGTAAATTGTTTCTGGATGAATCCCAAGCTGTCTGGTCTATGCCGAATCGCGAAGATGGTTTCTATAATGCGTGGCGGAGACTGATTAAGTATGATCCAGACCTAAAAACTACCGTACGAGAGCAGCTGAATGACGGACCTGAAAAAGCCGAAGATGCTTTAATGAAGGCATTGTTGGAAATGGAAATCCCTTTTTCAGAGATACAGGAATATCTAGAAGCTCATTTACTTGCCCTTCCCGGCTGGGCGGGTATGATGCTCTGGCGTTCGCAGCAGTCATCACGAGAAAATTTACTACTTCAGGAATATTTGGCCGTTCGGATTTCCATGGAGTGTGCATTAATTAAACCTTACCTCCCCTTGCCTGAGCAAAAAATAGAAGATAAAGTCTTCTTAGAACCGTTAATTGCTGCTTGGGTTCAGTGGGGTGAGATGCCGATCAGTTTATTGTCCCAATTGTCTTCTTCAGAACTCAAAGTCTACTTGACACTTGCCTATCGTTTTGATCAGGTTATCCGCCAGCGCCTTTGGTTAGAAGCATGGGAAAAAACCTACGAAGAAAAATTGATGAAGATGATTACATCGAAACAACTGGCTTCAGAAAAAAAAGCAAAGCCTATATTGGCACAATTTGCATTTTGCATTGATGTGCGTTCTGAACCTTTTCGCCGAAAGCTGGAACAGGAGGGTCCATTTGAAACATTAGGAGCCGCGGGTTTTTTCGGATTGCCGATTGAAACGGCAAATCTGGGCAGTGAACACAGCCATAACTCCTTACCGGTTATGTTCAAACCGCAATTTAAAGTAAAGGAAACTTCATCAGAGGTGGATTTAGAGCATTATCAACAACGGAATCATGCTGCCCATTCACTAGGCACTGCGTTTAAGACAATGAAGCATAACCTGCCTTCAAGTCTGTTGCTGCCAGAAATCAGCGGTCCCTGGCTGGGGCTGCAAACGTTGGCAAGGAGCTTTATTCCAAGAAGCGCCGGATCTGCATTCCGAAAAATTCGAAAAACTTGGCTGCGTAAACCTTCCACTCAACTCTCATTGGAACGCGAACATACTTTGGAAGCAGAGCTGCCGGTTGGGTTTACTGATGAGGAGAAAGTGTACTATGTTCGCCAAGCTTTGAAAATGTTGGGGCTTACCAGCTATTTCGCTCCATTAGTGGTCATTTGCGGACATGGCAGTCACAGTACAAACAATCCATTTTCCTCGTCACTCGACTGCGGGGCATGCGGCGGCGCATCAAGTGGAATCAATGCCCGGGTGCTTGCGTCCATGTGTAATCTTCCAAGTGTTAGGCAATCTCTTGCTTTGGAGGGAATTTCGATTCCGGAAGATACCGTTTTTGCCGCAGCCGAACATATTACAACCCTTGATGAACTAAAATGGCTTTATGTTCCGGATCTAACAAATTCAGCCAAAGAAGCATTTGATCAAATCGAGGCCATATTGTTAAAAGTTAGTGAAAAAGCTAATGCTGAACGTATACCACAATTACCAAATATAAACTTGAATTGCAAAAATCCAAAGGCCGAGGCTGAACGCTTTGCAGAAGATTGGAGTGAAGTACGTCCTGAGTGGGGATTAGCACGCAATGCAGCCTTTATTATAGGAGAACGAAACCTTACCCGGGACTGCAATCTGAATGGGAGAGCGTTTTTACAAAATTATAAATGGCAGAATGATAAAAACGGTGATCTGCTTACTGCTATTATTGATGGTCCAGGTACAGTTTGCCAATGGATTAACTTACAGTATTATGCATCTACTGTTGCCCCACATTATTATGGCAGCGGAAATAAAGCAACCCAAACTGTAACAGCTGGTATAGGAGTTATGCAAGGGAATGCCAGTGACTTATTATCCGGACTTCCTTGGCAGTCTGTGATGCAATCGGATCTAGAGGTCTATCATGCTCCATTAAGACTGCTGATGGTCATTCAAGCGCCAAGAGAGTATGTGCAGAGGGCACTTAACCAAAATCAGGCATTTCATCAAAAAGTTAAAAATGGATGGATTCGGCTTGCGTCCATTGATCCGGAAGGAAACTGGAAGAACTGGTCTTAATGCTTTCCCCCAGTAAAAAAAGCCATATATTCGTTCGTAATTTAAGTAATTTTGATAGAGAGAAGGAACAGGAATCATTATGGATAAATCAAAAGGAACTATTGAAGCCGAAATAAGTAAAGCTTTAACTCATTGGGAGAAAAATTATCTGGGACGCGGTTCAGTATCCGTTAAATCAGATATCTTACGAGATATGATTATCGTAATTTTACATGGCATATTATCCCCCGCTGAATATTCCCTTTGTCAGGACAAAGAGGGATTATTATCAGTGAAAAAGACTCGAAACAGTTTAGTTGAATCAGGCATAGAAGAATTAAAAGATATTATTTTCACGATAACTGGTCAAGAAGTTGTTAGTTTTTACACTGATATCAGTACGCGTACCGGAGAACGCGTCATGTTTTTTAAGCTTTCGAGTAATTTGGAGAACAAATTATCTTAAGAGAGGATAATGAGGTGAATGCAATGGGTACAGATAAGAAAAAAAAGTTGTTTTTTGTCATTGGATTGAACCATAAAATCGAACATATCCTAAATGAGAATTCCAATATGAATCCTGAGAATTTCCTGATTTTGCAAAGCTATCAACAAGTTATTTCCCCCTTTGGTGATTTAATGAGGGACATCATTATGGCTGTTTATCAAAAAAATGTAGACGAAATCATTGTCGCAGCAGCTGTAGAAGAGAACAAACCGAACTTAGAGGCAATCTTTAAAAAGATATACGAAAAAAAAGAATTACAGAAAAAAATTGAAACATTTGATTATCTTTTTAAACATTGCAGACCTGAGTTTCCAAGGGGAACAATAAAGGAATGGCTCGAGGGCAGCGGTACATTACATGAAAATATAAATACCACTGTCAACATCATCCGAAACCATCCGTTGATTCCTTCGGATGTAAAGGTTAGGGAATTAATAATTGATAAGGCCAAACTTGCTGTCTTTTAAACTTCAATCTTAAATGGGGTAGTGAAACGCATTACCCCCTTCTTTAACTAACCACAATATTTTCTCTCCACAAAGATAAATTTAATTCTTTTTTAAATTTGGGTTCATTTTTTAGAAATGAATGCTGTATAATTATCATAAAATTAAGGAAACAGATTTTTAATTGTGTAAAAGGGATAAAATAATGATTAAGTAAAAATATTCTCATAGGAGGTGAACAATTTGAAATTAGTTGATGAACTATACGAAATGTATCGGAATAAATTGACTGGTGACGAAGAAGATATTGATATGCTGGCATTCGCTTTTCTTGAGGAAATGTCCCATGAAGATTTACTCGCATTAATCCAAGATATGGATAAACAAGAACTTTATGATTTGATGGGGTTATATTTAATCGAAAGTTTAAAGGGTAAATTTGCTCAAGAAGAATATGGACAGCACCGGACACATACCTTTTATCCTCGTAATATACATTAATTTTACATATAGAATAAGGAGAAATTGCCTTTGGGCAATTTCCTTTTTTTTGTACAAAAAAAGGTTGATGGCATGCTACAATAGTGGTGGAAAGGGGGAAAAAAGATGTATACAGTTTTCGTAGTATGTATTGTAATTGTAATCGTTGTTTTACTGCTTGCAGTTCTTACCACATCTAAAGCCTACTCATATAAACATACCGTTGATCCATTGGAAAATAATCCTTATGCAGAGAAAGAAAACAAGGATGAAGAGGAACAAATTAAGCCATAAAAAAATTCCTATTCGATTGAATAGGAGTTTTTTTACTATGCAAATACTTGCTTTAAATCCTCTTTGCTGATTTTAAGCCATTCACGCATTAACTCTTTAGCGGCTTCTAAATTGTGAAGCTTTGCCTGCCCACACTGTCTTTCAGTTGCAGCTGGAACTTCTGTTGCTTCAAGTGAAATTTTCATTGTATCTTCAATAAGATCAATAACTTTATCTACTGTTGGTTCTCCATTAACAACAAGGTAATAGCCTGTTTGACACCCCATAGGCGATATATCAATAATGCTGAAATCATACTTTTCAGCAGCCTCACGAATATTATGTGCCAGTAAGTGCTCAAGAGAATGAATGGCATCTGGTTTCATGGCCGCTTTATTTGGCTGGCAAAATCGAATATCAAATTTATTAACAACACCGTCGCTGCCTACCTTTTGGACACCACAGTGGCGGACATACGGGGCTTTAACAGCATTATGATCTAAATCAAAGCTTTCAACTGAAGGCATTCATATCACTCCTCTACATATTTCTTCCCTATCATACTATAAAATCCGAGTTTTTACATCTACTTAGTTCAAATTAACAATTTAGACGTTACTTTAAAATTATGGTATGTTGTAGATACTGATTCTCTAGAGGTGAACTGCATGTTTAAAAAAACATTTATCGGGTTGATTCGTTTCTACCAAGTGGTGATCTCACCTTTAAAACCGCCGACCTGCCGTTTTTATCCCACCTGCTCCCATTATGGCTTGGAGGCCATTCAGCGCTTTGGAGCACTAAAGGGCGGCTGGTTAACAATCAAACGGATTTTAAAATGTCATCCTTTTCACCCAGGAGGTCTCGATCCTGTTCCTGAAAAAAAGAACGAGGTAAAGGATATTAGTCCTCGTATCCGTTGACAATCAAATCAAGCTTTCCTGTCTTTGGATCAATAACAAGGCCATGAACCGGTACGCCTTCTGGCATTAGCGGGTGATACTTAATGGTATTGACACTGTGGACAACACTCTCTTGTACGTTATCAAACCCATGCAGCCACTCTTCAAAATCAACCCCTGCATATTTTAATGTCTCAAGTTTTTCTTCTGAAATCCCCCGCTTTTTCATGCTTTCAATTACCGGGCCTGCTTTTAGTCCACTCATGCCGCAATCATGATGGGCAATGACCATTACTTCATCTGCTTGTAATTCAAAAACTGCAATCAGAATACTGCGCATAATACTACCAAACGGATGGGAAACAATCGCACCAGCATTTTTGACAAGTTTGATGTCCCCATTATTCAAATTCAGCGCTTTTGGCAATAACTCCAATAATCTGGTGTCCATACAGGTAAGGACCACCATTTTCTTTTTTGGGAATTTGGTCGTTTCATATTTTTCATATTCCCGATTTTCCACAAATTGCTTATTAAATTCCAAAATATCATTTAACATTTTCTGTCCTGTCATAGCCATCTACCTTTCGTTTCGTAATTCCTTTTCTCTATCTTATATAAATTCTGCTTCCGGCAGTAAACTTTTTGCTTGCAAATAAGGTTATTTTTTTGTAAGATACATAAGGAAATCGGAATCGTTCCGTATTATACATGCAATTTTTAAAAAATTTTCTCATTTAAATCGTAATTAATCCGATTTATTATTTTATTAAAGGAGTTTTTATGAAAAAAATTATTCTTTTTCTTTCGATCCTAGTTCCTTTAAGTTTGCTATTGGCAGGATGTACATCCAATAATAACCAAGTGCAAAAAAAGAAAGGGCAATTAACCATATATACAACAGTATTCCCACTTCAGTATTTTACTGAACAAATTGGCGGAAAATATGTAAATGTAAAAACCATTTATCCCCCTGGAGCGGATGAACATACCTTTGAACCATCGCAAAAGGATATGATGAACCTTGCAGATTCAGACCTATTTTTCTATATTGGTTTAGGTCTTGAAGGCTTTGTAGAAAAGGCAAAGACCACCTTACAGGACGAGAATGTTACATTAGTTGCAGCTGCTGATCAGCTTCAACTTCCAAAAGATCAGCATGCTGATGAAGCGGATGAAGATGGCCATCAACATGGCGATATAAACCCCCATGTATGGCTTGACCCTATATACTCTAAAGAAATGGCTGGAGTTATTAAAAATTCATTAATTAAAAAAATGCCGCAGCATAAAGCATTATTCAATGAAAATTACCAAAGGCTTGCAAAGCAATTGGATAATCTAAATACAAGGTATCAAGAAACGATAAAAAATGCACCACATAAAGAAATAATCGTTACCCATGCTGCATTTGGCTATTGGGAAACTCGTTATGGAATTAAGCAAATTAGTATTTCCGGTTTATCGACAACGAATGAACCTACACAGAAAGAATTAGAAAAAATCATTTCATTGGCCGACCGTGAAGGATTACACTATATTCTTTTTGAACAAAATGTTCATTCAAAATTAGGAGAGATTGTCAAAAATGAAATTGGTGCAAAGGCACTTCCCATTCACAATTTGGCCATTTTAACCGAAGATAATATTAAAAATAAAGAAACCTATTTTACTTTAATGAATAAAAATTTAGCGACGCTAAAAACTGCTTTATCTAAATAAAATTCCTTTTACTCCCACGGATGGCACAATACCAAACATCAAAAGCTATAGCTGTATTACGAAATTAAAAGGAGTGATACAAAATGGCACAAGATGTTTTATGTGAAGTCAATAACTGTACTTATTGGGCAAAAGGAAATAAATGCAGCGCTGAACAAATATATGTTGTAAGTCATAAAGGGAAAACAGCAGATAATATTCAAGAAACAGATTGTAAAACCTTTGAACCTGAGGGAATATAACGAAGAGAACCAGGCATTTGTGATCTGCCTGGTTCTTTTTAATTACTAATGTTCTCCTTTAAGCTTTCTTCTTAACAGCTTGTTGGAAGCATTTCTTGGGAGCTCTTCAACAAACTTAAAATCTTTTGGCACTTTGTATTTGGCTAAACGCTCCATACAAAATCGTTCAAGTTCATTTTCGGATACAGCGATTCCCGCTTTTTTCACAATAAAAGCAATAGGCACCTGACCCCATCGTTCGTCCTCTTGTCCTGTTACCCCTGCATCCATAACAAATGGATGGGATAGAAGAACCGATTCAATTTCAGCTGGGTAAACATTTTCCCCCCCTGAGATAATCAAATCTGAACGGCGATCTAAAACATATAAAAAGCCCTCATCGTCTAAATATCCGATGTCCCCCGTCGAAAACCAGCCATCCTTCGTCCTGTCTAACATGGCTCCTGGGCGGTTTAAATAACCTGGAGTAACATTAGGGCCTTTAACGAAAATTTCTCCTGTTTCGCCTTCCTGAGCTCTTCGACCATCATCCAGCATAATCTGAACTTGTGAAGGAAAAAGCGGCTTTCCCGCAGAACCTAATTTTGAAATACTATACTCTGGTGACAAGGTTACAATTTGCGAGGAGGTTTCTGTCATTCCATATGTCTGAAATACAGGGACATTTTTTGCCACGCAGGCTTGAAGTAATGGCAATGGTGCGGGGCCTCCGCCAAGCAGCATACAGCGGAATGATTCCGGCAGCCGCCTATCTCCCAGAAAATCAACAATTCTTGTTAACATAGTTCCTACAATAGACATAATGGTAACCCGCTTACTATGAAAATCCTCCACTATTTTTTCAACATCAAAGCTCTCATGAAGAACGATTGGCATACCATATATAACACTGCGCATGAGGATTGAATAACCACTGATATGAAAAAGAGGGACCGAGCAAAGCCAGCAATCCGAATCGATAAATCCAAGATTAAGCGCAGACCCAACTGAGCTCCACCAGTGATTTCCATATGTCTGCATAACTCCTTTTGGTTTACCTGTTGTCCCGGAGGTGTACATGATCGTACAAACATCTCCCAGATTAATTTCCTCTTGTATATCGGGAGTTTCCATTGGGAGGCTGTCCAATTGTTCTTTTATAAGGGTTGGAAGTGTTGGAAGTATATCTCTTATTTCAAGTTCTTTATCAGCAAAGTTTTTTTCCGTTATCAAAAAGGTCGCCTGGGAGTCTTTTAGCTGCCAGATGATTTCAGACGAGGTTAAACGGTTATTGAGAATAACTGCCCTAACTCCGAGAAGTTGAAGTGCAAATAATACCACAATCGTATCTAGGTGGTTTTTTAATAAAACCCCCACATATTGCCCCCTTCCAACCCCTTGACTTTGAAGTTTGCCTGCGGTTTTAACTGTTTGTTCGTAAAGTTCATGAAAAGTTAATTGCCTGGTATTAAAATAAACCGCTACGCGGTCAGGTGTTAAATATGCTCTATTCTTTAAAAAATTAGGAATTATATCATTTTGCATCGTAGTCACCAACTTTTAAATTTCCGCTTTGTATTAAAACAGCTTGATGGAGGCCATCAAGCTGAATTGAAATTTGTTTTTGAAATCAAGGGAAACGAGGGAATTGACCGAAGTCAGGCTTACGCTTTTCTTTAAATGAATCGCGGCCTTCTTTCGCTTCATCCGTTGTATAGTATAGTAAAGTGGCATCTCCGGCAAATTGCTGAAGTCCAGCTAATCCATCGGTATCCGCATTCATGGCAGCTTTTATGAAGCGAAGAGCTGTTGGGCTCTTTTCTAACATTTCTTCACACCATTTAATGGTTTCTTCTTCTACCTGCTCAAGTGGGACAACAGTATTAACAAGACCCATGTCAAGTGCCTGCTGTGCATTATATTGACGGCATAAATACCAAATTTCACGGGCTTTTTTATGTCCAATAATTCTAGCAAGATAGCCTGAGCCATATCCGGCATCAAAGCTTCCTACTTTCGGTCCTGTTTGGCCGAAAACAGCATTGTCTGCTGCGATTGTTAAATCACAGACAACATGTAAGACATGTCCTCCGCCAATTGCATAACCTTTCACCATTGCGATAACTGGTTTCGGAATAACACGAATTAGACGTTGAAGATCAAGCACATTTAAACGAGGAATTTGGTCCTCTCCAACATAGCCTCCATGTCCACGGACACTTTGGTCTCCCCCGGAACAAAACGCCTTATCACCTGCACCTGTTAAAACGATAACACCTACATTTGAGTCATCACGTGCATAAGCAAAAGCATCAATTAATTCCATTACGGTCTTTGGTGTAAAAGCATTATGTACATGCGGGCGGTTAATGGTAATTTTCGCAATCCCATTATAGGTTTCATAAATAATTTCATCGTACTTGCGACCTGCAACCCATTCAACTGTCATAAGTTGATCCTCCTTTAGTTTTTATTCGACAAATAGTCACTAACTATTGTACCAAACTTTTCAGCATCTTCCACATGGATTGCATGTCCACTTTTTTGAACAGCAAGCCATGTACCATTTTCAAGCTTTTTCATCATTTTTTCTGCAATCCGACAAAACTTAACATCTTTTTCACCAGTCAGCAGTAAAACCTCACAGGATAACTGACTTAAGTTCTCCCACCAAGAAGGCTGAGAACCTGTTCCCATTCCAATTAAACTGTTTGCAAGCCCAATCGGGGAGTTGTTTAAACGCTGTTTTCTAATTGACCTCTTCGTTTCAGCCGGAAGTTTTCCCATCGTTGCGAATAATGGGATTGTCTCCCAATAATCAACAAATGATTGTATTCCTTCTTCTTTTATAAAACGAGCAAGTCGAAAATCATTCATAGAGCGATTTTTCCGTTCTTCTTCGGTTTCAAGACCAGGTGAAGCACTTTCCAAAATCAGCTTTCTTACCTTTTTAGGATAAAGAATGGCAAAGGTTAATGCAAGTCTCCCTCCCATTGAATATCCAAGAATATCAATCTGATTTATTCCTAGCTGTTCAAGTAAGAGATTCAAATCTCCCGCAGCTGACTCAATCTTATAGCGGTCTAATTCTTCGCTAATTATGGTTTTGCCGTGGCCCACGATATCAGGAATGATTAATTTAGAATGTCCACCCCAAACAGAGCAAAACGGAGTCCAAGTGGAGGAATCCCCTGTAAACCCATGAAGCAGAAGTAATGGAAAACCAGTTCCGCATATTTCGACATGAACCTGAAGTTTTTCAACCATTACGTCCATTCATGTTCACCATTGACAAAATTTGATATTTCCCGGGAAACTGAACGCCAAAATTCGCGGTGTTCCTCCGTATTTTTCTCTCTATTTGTCACGAGTTCAAATACATTTAAACCAGTTGTTTTGGCATTATTCATAAGCGAATGGAAATGGTCCCAATCCTTAATTCTAGTAAAATTCCCTTTATACATTTTAACTGCATATTCAAAATCAAGATCTATTGGTGTTCCAAATAACAGCTCAAAATGATTCGGATGTTCTGATTGTGGAAGAAAGGAGAAAATTCCTCCGCCATTATTATTTATAACGAGAATTTGAATGTCAATTTCATGTAACTTTGCCGCTAATAATCCATTTAAATCATGGAAAAACGTTAAATCTCCTAATACCAGGTAGAGCGGTTTTGAATATAAAGCTGCGCCTAAAGCAGTCGAAACAGTACCATCAATTCCATTCGCACCTCTATTGGCCATTACAGTAATCGATTTATCATTATTAAGGAAAAAGCTATCCAAGTCCCGTATAGGCATACTATTTCCGACAAATAAAGTGGCACCCTCTGGAAGCATGTCCGCCAACTGGGAGAATAATTTCGCTTCACTTAACTCGGTCGCATCTCTTATCATCCCCATATGGTCCTTCGTCAGTTGATTAACCCTTTTCCATCTATCTAAAAATGAGGCTGTCGATTTTCTCGTAACACTTGATTCTAACTTTTTACAAAAAGTTGATTCATTACAATAAATCATATTGGATGTTAATGCTGCAGGGTCACGCCAGCCTCCACCGCTATCAATTACAAATTGGACTGCATTGTGATTTTCTTTTAAGAAGATTGTTAACGCTTTGGAAACGGGCATGGCTCCAAAACGAATCACTACATCAGGTTTTAGATTATTTTTCGCATCTTCATTCCGTAAAAATGTATCATAAGCGTCGATGATATGCTCCTGATTATGCTTACCACTTCTTAGCTGTGATAACGGGTCAACCAGAATTGGGTAGTTTAAGGTTTCCGCCAGCTTTGTAACATTTTTTGTAAAATCCTTGTCCCCTATATTTCCGCATACAATAATTCCCTTTTCCTTATCCTCAAGCAACGCGGCGATCGCCTTAAATTGTTCATCGTCTATCGTAACATCTCCGTTAATGACGTTTACATAGCCATTCCGGCGTTCTGTCACATGAAACAGCTCATCATTTAACTTTGGTATTAACGGCTCCCTAAAAGGAAAATTCAAATGGACAGGGCCAGCTGGGGCTTGTCTCGCAATAGCTGCTGCACGGGCGCAAACGGTCCTTGCATAGCGGATAATTTCATCACTTTTTTCAGGTAAAGCCATCTCTGAAAACCACTTAACATGATGACCATATAAATGAATTTGATCAATGGCCTGCGGTGCACCGACATTTCGAAGTTCATGCGGCCGGTCAGCCGTTAGTACGAGTAACGGTACCCTTGCGTATCGTGCCTCGACAATTGCAGGAAAATAATTGGCAGCGGCTGTTCCTGATGTGCACAGGATCGCTACTGGGCGATTGGAAGCCTTTGCAATCCCTAATGCAAAGAACGCTGCTGAGCGTTCATCTACATGGATATGAAGTTTTAATTCCGGGTGTTCCGCAATGACCATAGCCATTGGTGTAGAACGGGAGCCTGGGCTAACTACGACATCTGTTATGCCGGAGAGAACAAGCTCTGAAACAAATGCTGCAATATAGGCAGTAAGTGATTCTTGATGACTCATATTAATTTCCTCCAAGAGCACGAAGCATCGGTCTAAATTTTAAATCCGTCTCTAAATATTCACTTTCTGATTCAGAATCAGCAACAACACCGCACCCAGCAAATAAGGAAACTTCCTTTCCCTGAATAAGGCCAGACCTAATCGCAACAGCAAATTCTCCATTTTCGCGATAATCCACCCAGCCAAGTGGTGCTGCATAAAAGCCCCGGTCAAGTTTTTCTACTTCCCTGATTTTTTCAACCGCTTCTTTTTTGGGAAGTCCTCCAAGCGCTGGTGTTGGATGAAGCCTCTCAACTATATGAAGTAAAGCAGCATTGCTCTTAGCTCTTCCAACAACTGGTGTATATAGATGCTGAATATCTCTAATTTTCATTAATTGGGGCTTATCAGGAAGGATAATTTCTTCACACGACTCCTCTAAAGCTTCCTTAATCATTTCCACTACATACTCATGCTCAATTAGATTTTTCTTATCGTTTAATAAGGTTTCACCTAAGTATTCATCCTCTTCCTCAGTCTGGCCTCTCGAAATCGATCCGGCAAGACAAGTAGAAAAAATGTGAGTATCCTGCTTTTTTATCAGCCGTTCAGGAGTAGCCCCGATAAAGCAATCTCCATTGGATTCAAACACAAAGAGATAACTATCCTGTTGCTGCTCAGATAACCGGTTTAATACGGATTCCGGTTCAACCATAGCATTAAATAACAGACGGAGTTCACGGGCAAGAACTACCTTTTTTAACGGGCCTGTCTTTAAATCCTTCACAACTTCATCAACGGACTCTTTCCACGATTCAGGAAAAATTTCTTTCGTCTTAAGGAGGTCTGCTGACTTTGTTTCGATCTTCTGATTGCTGGAACGTAAAAGCTGATTTCTCTCGTCCAGAATCTTTGTAAATAATGATTCATCATCATTTGGGGTACAAACAATGTTGGTTGTTAGAAAGGTTTGACCCTTTATAATACTTAACATGTATTTTGGGATATGAAACAGTGAATCAGGGTATTTTGACCAAAGATTTGTTTTTAGTTTATGAGGGTCAAAAGAAAATCCGCCAAACATGACAGGACCAATCCCCAATTGTGAATATGGATTAAAAATAAGGCTATCCTTTAAAAAAGTCTGCCATTCTTTATCAACATGAAAAAAGCGGTCAGTAGCCTGATCCGACTGAATTTGTTTTGATATTCCAATACCTGCTATCACCATTTCATCCGTCGGGTCCTTCCAGAAAAACCGTTCACCCAGATAGCGGTCCTTCCCAAGCATAAAAAATGTAAAAGGGTTCATCCAATCCATTTGATGAACTTCACTTACTAAAATGGATCGGCCAAGTTTTTTTGCTCTTGTAAGAGCCAAAAGGCCTCTTTCCTTTAATTCTAATTCGTGAATGGTAACCAAAAAAATCCCTCCAAAACAGCTGAAAAAGCTGTTATCCATTCATTTTCAAGCCTATTTAAACATACTACTCCCATTGTAAAAAAGTCAATAAATCCATGTCTTTTCCTTCTTTTTCATTCCTTATTATATAGTAAATATCTCTTTTTCGTATAAAAACAGTAAAATCAGGGATTTCCTGATGTTATCTAACCTATCTTTTCAATCAAACAGGTATTATCTGCTAGGCTAACTAATAAAATTCCATTGACACTGACTCTTTGTTTTCTTACACTTAGTATTTGGAAAGATTGTTGGTCCTATTAGAAATTAAGCTTGGAATATAGATAAAATTTTAAAAGGGAGAGATTAAATATGCAGCCAAATTTACAGCGTTCAGCTGTGGAATCAAATCGTGGTTTTCAGGTTTGGTGGCAAATGACCCGTCCCCATACGCTAACGGCATCTTTTGTACCGGTCCTGCTTGGGACAGCACTAGCACTTAAATATCAAAAAATTCACGTGGGACTTTTTATTGCTATGCTGATTGCCAGCTTGTTAATACAGGCAGCAACCAATATGTTTAATGAGTATTTTGATTTCAAACGAGGCCTAGATAATGAGGAATCGGTTGGAATTGGCGGTACAATCGTCCGTGATGGAATTAAACCAAAAACCGTTTTAAATCTTGCCTTTGGTTTTTATGGGATTGCTTTATTATTAGGAGTATATATTTGTGCAAACAGCAGCTGGTGGCTTGCTTTAGTTGGATTGATTTGTATGGCAATCGGATATTTTTATACTGGAGGGCCTTTCCCAATTGCTTATACTCCATTTGGAGAGATTTTTTCTGGTTTCTTTATGGGAATGTTAATTATTTTAATATCCTTCTTTATTCAAACCGGTACAGTTAATAGTACCAGTATTCTTGTTTCTGTTCCTAGTATGGTTCTTGTTGGTGAAATCATGCTATCCAATAACATTCGTGACCTTGATGGAGATAAGAAAAACGGCCGAAAAACGGTTGCCATTCTTTTAGGAAAGAAAAAAGCCATTTTTTTACTTGCCGGGATGTTTACATTCTCTTACCTTTGGGTGATCGCTCTGATTGTTGCCGGAGTCACTCCTGCCTGGGTGGCAATTGTTATAATAAGTGCACCAAAAGCAATCAAAGCAACAAAGGGATTTATCGAAAACACCTTGCCTATTCAAATGGCACCGGCCATGAAAGCTACAGCTCAAACGAATACAATCTTTGGATTTTTATTAGCAGTCGGAATCTTTATTGGACACTTTTTTTCATAAATAAAAGGGAGGCCGTATTATCGGTCTCCCTTTTTAACCTGGTGGTTGATTTCCATTCCAGGCACTTCGCTTTCCGTGGGCGGTTCGGGGAGCCTCCTCGTCGCTTCGCTCCTGTGGGGTCTCCCCTGTCCCGTACTCCCACAGGAGTCTTCGTGCCTTCCACTCCAATCAACGTTGTTCAAAAATTAACATTATACTTTAATACAGCCTATTACTTAATGCCCCAAATATCATCTGCATACTCTCGAATCGTTCGGTCGCTAGAAAAATAGCCGGCATTTGCAATATTTGCTAAGCTCATTTTTTGCCACTTAAGTGGATCCATAAAGGTATTGCCAATTACTTTCTGGATATCCACATAGGAGGCAAAGTCCTTTAAAACAAAATATTGATCATTCTCCTCTAGTAAAGAATCGAATATCGGTTCGAATTCATTATATACTCCCGGAAAGAATCCATTGACCAGCTGATCAACGGCCTGCTGAATCCGCCAATCATGATGATAATATTCAAGGGACTGGTAGCCGCCATGTTGGTAATGATGCAGTACTTCATCCGCAGCAAGTCCAAAAGTAAAGATATTGGAATCCCCTACTAATTCACGGATTTCAATATTAGCACCGTCCAGTGTCCCTACTGTAAGGGCTCCATTAATCATAAATTTCATATTTCCTGTTCCCGAAGCTTCTTTACTCGCTGTAGAAATTTGTTCACTCACATCTGCAGCCGGAAAAATTTTCTCCGCTAATGAAACGCGGTAGTTTTCCATAAAAATGACCTTCATACGATCACCGATTTTTGGATCATGATTGACCTTTTCAGCAACCGTATTAATTAGTTTAATGATTTTCTTTGCATAATAGTAACCCGGTGAAGCTTTTGCACCAAATATAAACACCCTTGGAACCATCGAAAAACTTGAATCCTCTTTAATTTGGTTATAAAGATACATGATATGTAAAACATTGAGGAGCTGCCGCTTATACGCATGAAGTCTTTTTACCTGCACATCAAAAATAGAATTCGTATCAACTGCCACTCCTGTTTTATCATGGATGATTTCTGCAAGTCTTTCTTTATTATCCTTTTTAATCCTCGCTAACCGTTCAAGGAAAGATGTATTATTCTCATATTCGCTTAGCCGAACTAATTCATTCGGTGCTTGTGTCCAATTAGTACCAATCGTTTCCGTAATCAAACTCGATAATTTTGGGTTTGCCTTTAATAACCAGCGCCGGTGGGCAATTCCATTCGTTTTATTGTTGAATTTCTCCGGAAACAATTGATAAAACTGACTCATTTCCCGATTTTTTAGAATTTCTGTGTGGAGTTTAGCAACACCATTCACACTGAAGCTTCCGACAATGGCTAAATGAGCCATTTTCACCTGATCATCAGCGATAATCGCAAGCTTCCCAATGCGATTCCAATCGCCTGGATACCGTTCCCAAAGTTCTTTGCAAAAACGTTCATTGATTTCTTCTACAATCATATAAATCCGTGGAAGCAATGGGCGGAAAATCCTGAGTGGCCATTTCTCTAAGGCCTCCGTCAAGGTGGTATGATTGGTATAGGAAATCGTATTTCTGGTAATATACCAGGCCTCGTCCCAGTCAAATGACTCCTCATCAATTAATATCCGCATCAATTCAGGAATAGCGAGAACAGGATGCGTATCATTGATATGGATACAAACATGCTCATGAAGTTGGGTTAAATTGCTATGCTGCTGGCGGTAGGACTTAATAATGGATTGAAGGCTCGCAGAAACTAAAAAATATTGCTGCTTTAGTCGTAAAATTTTTCCTTCATCATGTGTGTCATCAGGATATAAAAATTCCGAAACAGACTCTGTTTCTCTTTTGTACCTTAAAATATCATGGTGGATTGGAAATTGTGAAGGCTCAGCGTTCCATAGCCTTAATGTATTGACGGTGTCAGTGTTATAGCCGACTACCGGCATATCATGGGGCACGGCAGTAATGGTTTCAGCATTCAAATGCTGAAACAGAAGCCTGCCATTTTCAGTTTTGGATTCTACCTTCCCCCAAAAAGGAATTTTAACTGCTAAATCTGCCTTTCGAATTTCCCAAACGTTACCGCTCCGAAGCCACTGTTCCGGAAGTTCAACCTGGTATCCGTCGACAATCTTTTGTTCAAACAACCCGTGTTTATAACGGATTCCATATCCATGGCCAGGGAGATTAAGCGAGGCGAGGGAATCTAGAAAACAGGCGGCTAACCTTCCTAAGCCACCATTTCCCAATCCTGCATCCGCTTCAAACTCTTCTAACTCGCTTAAATCAATCCCAAGTTCCTGCAGCCCATTCTGGACCACATTTTCGATACCAAGATTGATTAAATTTTGTCGTAAAAGTTTTCCAAGAAGATACTCGATGGAGAGATAGTAAACCTGCTTTCCCTTCGTTTCCCGGTATCGTTCATTTGTTTTAATCCAATCATTGCTTACATATTCACGAATCATATTTCCAAGGGTTTGAAAATGATCCTGCTCCGTACTCTCAGCAAAACTAGTCCCGCACACCATCTCAACTCTTTTTAAAAACGTTCTTTTAAACTCGGTTTTATTAGAAAACATGAGTTTCACTCCTTGAGATGAGCTCTGCATAGAGTTGATTATATCTGAATGCTGACTGTGCCCAGCTATTATCCATCTCCATTGCCCGCTTTACAAGCTTTGGCCAAACAGCCTCATCACGGTAAAAATGAAGGGCTCTCTGAATGGTATAGAGCATGTCATGTGCATTAAAATGGCTGAATGAGAAGCCGTTTCCTTCACCTGTTGTTTCATTCCAGGCTTGAACTGTATCATTCAATCCGCCAGTTTCTCTGACAATCGGGATGGCTCCATATTTCATGGCAATAAGCTGCCCCAGCCCGCAAGGTTCAAATAGGGATGGCATTAAAAATAGGTCCGCCGCAGCGTATAACTTATGGGCAAGCTCTTCACTAAATCCTGTATGAACCTTTAGCTTTTCAGGATAAACCCTTGCGGCCTGTCTGAAATACTCCTCAAACTCATAATCACCTGTTCCAAGAATAATGACCTGTATATCCTCTTGCAGGATTTCTCTAAGAACGCATTTAACAAGGTCAAGCCCTTTTTGTTTTGTCAGCCTTGAAATCATCACCATTAAAGGGGTTCCTGAAGACTGGGGAAGCCCAAATAGCTTTTGAATCTCCCGTTTATTGACTGCCTTTTTCTCATGATTTTTAGCCGTATAGGTTTGATATAAAAATGGATCTTTTTCCGGATTATAAAAATCTTCGTCAATTCCGTTCAGGATCCCCAAAATGTCTTCTTCTCTCGTTTTAAGTAAACCGTCCAACTTTTCCCCATATGTTGGTGTTTGTATTTCCTTCTTGTACGTAGGGCTAACAGTTGTAATTTTATCGGCAGCAACAAGACCAGCTTTCATAAAATTAACATTTCCGAAAAACTCCAATTGTCCTAAATCGATAGATTCTCGATCCATTCCGAATAGATCCTCTAGTACTTCATTTGCGTATATTCCCTGAAATTGAAGATTATGAATCGTAAAGACAGTGCGGATTTTACCGTACCCTTTTCGTTGATAATATTCCTTTCTAAGAAGGAAAGGAATCATCGCTGTATGCCAGTCATGGCAATGGAGGACATCTGGAAAGAAATCAAGGTGTGATAGGGTTTCTAACACAGCCCGATTAAAGAAAGCAAATCTTTCTCCATCATCAAAGAAGCCATAAAGGCTTTCTCGTTTGAAATAATATTCATTATCCACAAAATAAAAGGTCAGTCCTTGAAATACAAGCTCCTCAATCCCACAATATTGATTTCTCCAGCCTACCGGAACAGTAAATTCTTTTATTTTTTTCATTTCCTTCTTAAATTCATCAGAGATTGTACCATATTTAGGAAGAATCACTCTAACATCTGTACCAAGACTCTTTAATTCTTTTGGAAGAGAGCCTGCAACATCGGCAAGCCCTCCAGATTTTACAAATGGACCACACTCAGAAACTGTAAATAAAACTTTCACGAATTAATCAACACTCCTTGTTTCGTACCTTTACGAATAACATATGGATTCTGAGCTGTACCCGTTAATTGAGTTCCAGCCTGAACTTTGACATCTTTATCTAAAATCACCGAATCTAGGTAACAATTATCCTCGATTTGACACTTCTGCATGATAATACAGTTTTTGATAACTGATCCTTTACCAATTTTAACGCCCCTAGAGATAATGCTATTTTCAACCGTACCGTTGATTAAGCAGCCATTGGCGATCATCGTATTTTTTACGCTTGAGCCTTTAATATATTTCGATGGCGGCTCATCCTTTACCTTTGTTAAAATTGGCTGGTCTTTTAAAAATAACTGCTTCCAAACAGCCGGGTTTAACATTTCCATACTCGTAGAATAATAGTTTTGGAATGAATCGATCATTACTGCATATCCATCATATACATGGTGGCAGACTGTGTATTCATGATGAATATCCCGAACAACGTCTTTCATACAGGTATACCCTGTTTCATTTCTAGTTTCAATTAATTTCATAAGCAGGGAGGTTTTTACTAAGTAAATCTCCATCGGCTGGCCATCTTTGTGATGGAGTTCTGTGATATCACAACCTGAACGGATATGCCAATCCAAAAGAGGTTTAAAGTTCATATTAAAAACAGTATAGCAATTAGCAATAATCGCGTATTCTTGGGTGCTGCGATAAAAATAGTCCATATTAGCCGCAAAATGATCAAATGAACCGACCTTGTTTTGATCATTTTCGAGAATGGGCGAAGGAAAAAAGAACAGTCCATCTCGTTTTCGATTTAGATCCCAATTCTTTCCTGATCCTAGATGGTCCATTAATGAACGGTATTGTTGCTTCGGAAAAATCGCCACGCTGCGGATTCCGGAATTAACCATGTTGGAAAGAATAAAATCAATCATTCGATAACGCCCGCCAAAAGGCAGGGCTGCAAGTGAGCGGTGTGTAATTAAGTCCTCTAAATCTTCATGATAGGTTGTTGCGTCAATTACTCCTAATAGCCTTCTTTTCAAACCTTATTCCCTCCTTATTTATTTAAAACGCAGGATATAACCCACTTAACATTTCTTCTGTCACAAGGATAATTTCATCTTCAAACGAACGAATGACTGTTCCATCCGGAACCGTAACTTCACTTGGAACAATTGCCTTTTCAATCAGGACATTATTACCAATAATTGCATCAGGCATAATGACTGATTCTTTTATAATTGACCCTTGCCCCACACTTACCCCTTGAAATAGAACTGACTTTTCAATCTCACCTTCAATGGTGCAGCCTTCGTTGATAAGTGATTCTTTTACGGTGGCATTTGGAGCAATATATTGTGGTGGCTGATTCGGATTAACTGAATAAATTCTCCAGTCAAGATCGAATAAATCTAATTCACACTTATCATTTAATAAATCCATATTGGCTTCCCAAAGGCTTTGGACCGTACCTACATCTTTCCAGTATCCTTTAAATGGGTAGGCAAACAGTTTCTTCTTTTCATCCAGTAATAAGGGAATAACATCCTTTCCAAAGTCATGGCTGGAATGAGGATTTCTTTCATCCATTTCCAAATATTCTTTCAGTATATTCCAGCTAAAAATGTAAATGCCCATGGAAGCAAGATTATTTTTAGGACTGCTTGGCTTTTCCTCAAACTCTGTAATTCTCATATCCTCATTCGTACTCATAATGCCAAAACGGTTGGCTTCTGCCCATGGCACTTCAATTAGGGATATCGTGACATCCGCCCTTTTTTCAATATGATATTCAAGCATGCTTTCATAGTTCATTTTATAGATGTGATCTCCGGAAAGAATTAACACATATTCCGGCTGGTATTGCTTAAGATAATTTAAGTTTTGATAAATCGCACTAGCCGTACCTGTGTACCACTTAACTTCAGATGATTCACTATATGGAGGTAAAACAGTTACCCCGCCATCCTTACGGTCAAGATCCCAGGCACTGCCAATTCCAATATACGAGTTGAGCAGTAATGGCTGATATTGTGTTAAAACACCAACGGTATCAATACCTGAATTGGAGCAGTTACTTAACGGAAAATCAATAATCCGGTATTTCCCCCCAAAAGGTACAGCCGGTTTTGCAAGGTCCTTTGTGAGAGAATTAAGTCTGCTTCCTTTCCCTCCTGCCAATAGCATGGCTACGCACTTTTTCTTTCCCATTTCCTTTTCGCTCCTTTCGCTTTTTAACAGGTCTAATGATGAGGAATCCAAATGGTGGAATGGTTACTTCAACGGAATATCCCCTGCCATGAAATGGCTCCTCTTTAGAGATGATTTTCTTTTTATTCATCCATCCGGCACCGCCGAATATTTCGTAATCATTATTAAAAATTTCTCGATATTCTCCAGGGGACGGAACACCAATCCGATAATTTTCATAACCAACCCCTGTAAAATTACAAATAATAATTAATGACTCTTCCACTTTTTTGCCTTTTCGGATAAAAGAAAAGATTGATTGATGATGATTATCTACATCAATCCATTCAAATCCGTCCTGAAGATGGTCTAATTCAAAAAGAGGTTTTGAACGTTTGTAAAACTTTGTTAATTCTTTAACATACACATTCATTTTTTGATGCATGTCATACTCCAGCAAGTTCCAATCAAGCTGTTCTTTATCTTTCCATTCGGAAAATTGCCCCAGTTCAAATCCCATAAATAACAGTTTCTTTCCAGGGTGGGCGTACATATAGCCCAGTAATAGTCGTAATTGAGCAAACTTTTCCCAATAATCACCCGGCATTTTGTCTAATAATGATTTTTTCCCGTGGACAACTTCATCGTGTGAGAATGGAAGCATGAAGTTTTCTGAAAATGCATATAAAAGCGAAAAGGATACATTTGAATGGACTTTTGAACGAGAATAAGGGGGTGTCTCCATATATTCAAGCATGTCATTCATCCAGCCCATATTCCATTTATAATCGAAGCCTAATCCTCCATAACAAACCGGTGTGGTGACACGAGGAAAATCGGTTGAGTCCTCTCCAATCACCAAGAAGGATGGATCATATTCGTGGATTTCTTTGTTCAATTTCTTTAAAAATTCAATCCCATATGGGTTTTCACTTTTCCCATCGGCATTCGGCCAATAAATGATATTGGCAACCGCATCAATTCGAAAACCATCAATATGGTAGTATTGCATCCAAAAAAAGGCATTTGAAATTAGGAAGCTCTGCACTTCAGCTTTACCTAAATCAAAATTAGCTGTCCCCCATACCGGGTTCTCCCGATCACGTACATGACTATAGGAATAGACATGCGAACCATCAAACTGATATAAACCATGTGCATCTTTACAAAAATGCCCTGGTACCCAGTCAAGAATAACTCCAATTCCTTGCTGGTGGCACTGGTCAATAAAATACATGAAATCTTCCGGTTTACCATATCTTGAAGTTACAGAATAATAACCTGTACCTTGATATCCCCAAGAAGCATCAAGTGGATGTTCAACAAGGGGCAACAACTCAATATGTGTGAACCCATGTTCAAGAACATAGGGAAGAAGTTCTGTAGCCAATTCCTTATAAGATAAAAATTCTTCATCCTGCTTCTTTAGCCAAGACCCTAGATGAACTTCATAGATAACAGAAGGCTCTGACAGGAAATTTCGTTTTTTCCTCTGATTCATCCACTGCTCATCCTGCCATTTATAGCCGTCTAATGAATAGACAATTGACGCAGTATTCGGCCGAAGCTCTGAATAAAATGCATATGGATCCGCCTTTTTGATGACCTCACCTTTCTCTGTAATAATTTCATATTTATAAAGGCATCCTTCAAGGTTCTGATCCATAATGAGAATCCAAATACCTTCATCGTTCACTTTTTGTAGTTCATATCCCTTACCGTTCCAATTATTAAAATCTCCAGCTAGCCTCACTTCTAGTGCCCTAGGGGCCCATACGCAAAACCGTGTATATACTTTATCGGAATCTCTATAGATATGAGCGCCAAAAAGCTGGTGACCTTGAAAAAAGCTTCCTTCATGAAATAAATGCAACTGGTAGTCAGTAGGAAAAAAAGTATTCACTGCCATGGCTTTTCTCATCTCCATTGAAAATATGTATTACAAAGTACAATTATAATTGTAATTATTGTATTTTCGTTGAAATACTTTTTTATGTTTTCTGACAATAACTATTATCAAATTCCAAAATGATTGCTTTTTCAACACAATTCGACCATAACAGACAAAGAAAATAACGCTTCTCGACAAAAACAGATGAAATCTCTTAAAAAAAGATTCTGTTTGGCAGCGTTTACATTTCGTAATTAATGAGCGGAAGGTATCTAGATGAAAATATTAATGAAGTGTATTGCGGTTTTAGGTGGAAGATAAATCGATCGTCAAAGTGGAAAGTAAGTCATGAAAACTGGAAAGTATTTTGGAGGAAGTGGAAAGTAAATTCAAATCAATATATAAAGTGGTATCTAATCAGAGTAATCTTTAATGAAATATCCTGTTTAATAGCTTATAGTCTAGTTCTACGGCCTTTTGAAGCTAGTTGGATAGTAAATCCCCTTAAGTGGAAAGTAATCTGCTGAAACCGGAAAGTAAACGGGAGGAACTGGAAAGTATTTTTGGAAAAGTAGAAAGTAAATTCAAATCAATATATAAAGTTGTATTTAATTCGGAAAATCTTTTTCAAATCATCCTGTTTTATCGCTTACAGTCCAGTTTTACTGTCCTTTGGAGCTAATTGGATAGTAAATCCCTTAAGTGGAAAGTATTTTGCTGAAACCGGAAAGTATACGGGAGGAACTGGAAAGTATTTTAATAAGGAAGATGTAAAATAAAGTGCCCATTATAAATGCAGCGTAGGCAGCCATATGGCAACTATCTAACAAAACATCTTATAAAAAATTCTTCAGCATAATTCGTTCAAAACTATCCCTCAAATAAAAAAAGCTGATGAACTAAATCATCAGCTTTACAATATGACCCCTACGGGATTCGAACCCGTGTTACCGCCGTGAAAGGGCGGTGTCTTAACCGCTTGACCAAGGGGCCGATTAAATTATATGGCAGAGAAGAAGGGATTCGAACCCTCGCGCCGGTCACCCGACCTACTCCCTTAGCAGGGGAGCCCCTTGAGCCACTTGGGTACTTCTCTATATGGCTCCGCAGGTAGGACTCGAACCTACGACCGATCGGTTAACAGCCGATAGCTCTACCACTGAGCTACTGCGGAATAACTAAAATATGGTGGGCCTAAATGGACTCGAACCATCGACCTCACGCTTATCAGGCGTGCGCTCTAACCAGCTGAGCTATAGGCCCATATTTTGGAGCGGGTGATGGGAATCGAACCCACTACATCAGCTTGGAAGGCTGAGGTTTTACCAGTAAACTACACCCGCATGTTATGGGGCGGCTGATGGGAATCGAACCCACGAATGTCGGAACCACAATCCGATGCGTTAACCACTTCGCCACAGCCGCCATAATAGGAAACATATTAATCTAATGTTTAAATGGTGGCTCAGGACGGAATCGAACCGCCGACACAAGGATTTTCAGTCCTTTGCTCTACCGACTGAGCTACTGAGCCAACATATGGCGGTCTGGACGGGACTCGAACCCGCGACCTCCTGCGTGACAGGCAGGCATTCTAACCAACTGAACTACCAGACCAAATTGCGGAGGCAGGATTTGAACCTGCGACCTTCGGGTTATGAGCCCGACGAGCTACCAGACTGCTCCACCCCGCGATAATAGAAATTAAAGCTAAAACTCTATGCTGAAGATAAAATCATATGGCGGAGGAAGAGGGATTCGAACCCCCGCGCGGTTTAACCCGCCTGTCGGTTTTCAAGACCGATCCCTTCAGCCGGACTTGGGTATTCCTCCGTAATATATCAAATCTAATGGTGGACCTTGTAGGACTCGAACCTACGACCGGACGGTTATGAGCCGTCTGCTCTAACCAGCTGAGCTAAAGGTCCCTTTTGGTAGCGGCGGAGGGGATCGAACCCCCGACCTTACGGGTATGAACCGTACGCTCTAGCCAGCTGAGCTACACCGCCAAAATATTATTTAGATAAGTGGAGTCTAGGGGGATCGAACCCCTGACCTCCTGCGTGCAAAGCAGGCGCTCTCCCAGCTGAGCTAAGACCCCATATTATAATTAAGGATAATGGTCGGGAAGACAGGATTCGAACCTGCGACCCCTTGGTCCCAAACCAAGTGCTCTACCAAGCTGAGCTACTTCCCGATAATGGCGCGCCCGAAAGGAGTCGAACCCATAACCTTTTGATCCGTAGTCAAACGCTCTATCCAATTGAGCTACGGGCGCATATTTTAAAAAACTTTGGTGCCGAGGACCGGAATCGAACCGGTACGGTAGTCACCTACCGCAGGATTTTAAGTCCTGTGCGTCTGCCAGTTCCGCCA